>CAWEXN010000016.1:0-100947 GCA_963813015.1 uncultured Acidobacteriaceae bacterium | reverse complement strand
CAATGAACGCGTTCGGATTCGGATCGTCCAGCCACGACCGGCCAAGCGCGTTGAACGCAGCGACCGCTGTCTTCTCGTGGATCCGGTACGATCCCGTGGATCGCCTCCTGCCCGTACACGTCTGCCTGGTGCTCAAAATGCCGGCTCACAGCATTGCTTACCGGCTCCGAAAGAAAACTCGCAATCGAGACCGCGAATAGCAACACCACAAATCCTGTTCGCGACGAAAGAGCCGGGGTCCCCACGGACAGGTCTTCGTCCGTGGGGTGGAGGTCATTCGTCCCCCACCGCGCTCCGAATCGCCGCACCATCCACGCTGCGAACCCCGCGCAGGCCCAAAAAACAAAAAACAGCCCTACGGCCGACAATGCAAATCCCTTCGGAATGTGGTGGAGCACGTAATGCCCGCTCTCGTGCCCGAAAATGAACAGGATTTCATCGCTCGGCAGTTGGTCTGTCGTCGTATCCCACATCACGTAACGCTTTGTTGGGCCCATTCCCGCCACGAATGCGTTCATCCCCGTGAACTTCGCGCCGGCTTTCAGCAGATACATGCGATCCGGCGGAATATTGATCCCCGTCCGCGCCACGACCGTCTCAAGTTTCTCCACCAGGGCTGCATGATTCTTTTTGAGCGGCTCCTGTTTGAAGAAAAGCGGGACCACCAGCGGCTCAATAAAAGTGAGAAACGCCAGAATCGGCAGGGTGACCGCCCAGGCGCCGAGCGAGTAGCGACGCGGCCACCGCCGCACGATCCAATGGAATAGCAGCATCACCGGCACGCCAACCGCGAGCGTTAACCCCAGCAACTTTCCCTCATCGCCGATCCAGCCGCCCCAACTCTGCACGCTGATTCCGTAACTACGCTGATAGTGCTCGCCGATCCAGTCCAGCGGCAGCCCCGCCAGCGTCGCGACGATCAGGTACGCCGCGAAGAGAATTGCTCCCTGAATCCAGCGTCGGCCCGAAATCTTCTCTGCCCAACTCTCCATCCATGCCCAGGTCCGCGTCGCCAGCGTCAGCCACAGAAAAACAAGGCCCCATACCGACCCGCCAATGCTCAGAATGTTCCGGATGCGGCTGAGTTGAATCGCCTTCTCCAGCTTGTCTGGCGGCAGCGTATACGCCTGCTGCGTGCTCGATGGCGACTGCGAGTCCGCAGCCACGGGAGCCTGCGCCGTTTGAGTCGCTCCACTCTGCGCGCGAATCTGCGGCATGATTCCTGCCAGCAGCGCGGTCGTGCAGACCGCCAGCCGCATTGAACGTCTAAATCTCATCCCCCTCCTCCCTTGGTCAGCCAAGTCTGCGAGAATCGAACAAACCGATGCTTTCTCCAAATCCTCGAGCTTTCACGCCCCATCATTTTAATGGCCCGTTGCGCCGGCCGATCGTCGCCCTCCTCCACTCTGCGCCAGTCGCAACCATTCTTTCGCTGCTTTTCCTCATACCCGCGGCCGCGGCCCCAGCAGCCGGCCCCTGTGGTTCTTGACACCATGACGGCCGAGCTCCATCGCGCCTTCACTTCACTTGGCAAAGTTCCGATTGCCCCATCCTTGGCGTCCGCCGGCGCGGACAACAAGGGTGGGATCGCAGCGGACACCTCGTACCCGACGCCCGCAGCCGACAAGCTGTTGCCGCCCTACTTCCTCAGCTACAGCGTGCGCGACACGAACTTCGTCTCCATTCGCGCGATGTACGACGCGCTCGCCGAAAGCTCGGCAGGCCGAACGCGCATGGCCGACGTTCAAGTCCGTGTCGGCGACCTAACTTACAATACCACGGTGCTCATCGCGGTTCGGCCGTCAACACCCAGCAACTCCCGCTCGGCGACGACCGCGAAGCCCTCGCGCGTTCCCTTTGGCTGGCCACCAACACCGGCTACGGCACCGCTCTCGACAACTACCTTCGCGTCCAGACTGAAGCTGAAGTCCGCGCCAAGGAAGAAGATACTTCGCCCGACTTCAGCCAGCAGACGGCGCAAAAGCACGTCGACGCCATCGCGCCGTCCATCGTCATTGATCGCGCTGCGTGGGAGCAGCGGGTGAGGGAACTGTCGCGCGTCTTCCGCGACTACCCCGACGTTTACGAGAATATGGTCTTCTTACCATACAAAATGAGACCGACTACTTCGCCTCCTCCGAAGGATCGCAAATCGTCACGCCGCATCTCCAGGCGCGAATCGTCGCCGTGGCTGTCACCCGTGCCGACGATGGTATGGACCTCTTCCGCGAGCAAACCTTTGAAGCCCCTACCATTGACGGCCTTCCCTCGCAGGCCGATCTCGCATCCGCCATGCGCGATCTCGGCAAGAGTCTTGAAGCGTTGCGCAAGGCTCCCGTCACCGAGCCATTCGATGGTCCTGCGATTCTCTCCGGCCGCGCCGCTGCCGTCTTTTTCCACGAAGTTCTCGGCCATCGCCTCGAGGGCCAACGCCAGCGCGGTGACGAAGAAGGTCAGACATTCACCGAGGACGTCGGCAAGCCGATCCTTCCCGATTTCCTTTCCGTCGTCGACGACCCGACGGTCAACAACTTCGGCAGCACCTGGCTTAGCGGCAGCTACCAGTACGACGACGAAGGACAGAAAGCCGTGCGCGTCGACCTCATTCAGGACGGCGTGCTCAAAACCTTCCTCATGTCGCGCCTGCCGATCGCCAGCTTCGGCGCTTCCAACGGCCACGGCCGCGCTGAAGAAGGCCACGTGCCCACCGGCCGCCAAGGCAACCTCATCGTCACGTCGACCAAGAGCGTTCCTGACTCCGATCTGCGCAAGCAGCTCATCGACGAAGCCAAGAAACAGGGCAAGCCCTACGGCCTCTACTTTGAAGACATCTCCTCCGGCTTCGCAGTCACGCAACGTTCCTCGCCGCAGGCTTTCCAGGTCATTCCCCTCGTGGTTTGGCGCGTCTACGTCGACGGCCGTCCCGACGAGCTCGTCCGCGGCGTCAGCACCGCTCGGCACTCCGCTCGCCGCCATGAAGAGCATCATCGCCACCGGCAACAAGAGTGAAGTCTTCAATGGCGAGTGCGGCGCGGAATCGGGCACCATTCCCGTTAGCGCCGTTGCGCCGGCCATGCTCGTCAGCGGCATCGAGACGCAGCGCCAGCCGCAAGGCACCGCGCGCCCACCGATCCTGCCCATTCCCGGCGCGGACTCCCAAGCGCCCGCAACGAAGGGGGCTCAATGAATCCGCTTCGTTCGCGCATCGTTGTTCCGCTCACCGGATTTCTCGCGTTCTTCGTCGCCGTGCCACTCGTTCGAGCTCAGCCCACCCGCACCGACGCCGAAAAAGATCCCGTCCTCAAAGCCATGCTCACGGAGCTTGACCGGAGCATGAGCCTGCTCCAGTTGCAGGGCTTTGCCAAGCCATTCTTCATCCAGTACCGAATTGAAGAGGTCGACGACTTCCAAACCTCTGCTGAGTTCGGGTCCAGTGAAGGCTCCGACCACGCCCGCCAGCGCGTTGCGCGCGTCACGGTCCGGGTCGGCGACTATAAAACTGACAGCTCCGGCGCTCGCGGCGACGGCTCCCTCGAAATTGCTGTTCTCGACGACGATCCCATGGCCCTTCGCTCCACTTTATGGACCGGCACCGATCAGGCCTATAAGAGTGCGCTCTCCGCTTACGCTCAAAAACAGGCCGAGCTGAAGCAGGTGCAAACTCCTCCCCAGGCCGACGACTTCAGCCAGGAGAAGGCCATCATTTCTCTCGCCGATCCCCTCGCCCTGCACGTCGATGAGAATTCCTGGGCCGATCGCATCGCCCGCGCCAGCGGTCTCTACCGCACAGATTCTTCCGTCAGCGCAGGCCAGCGCGACATCCAATATTCGTCCGCAAGTTTTCGCGCCCGCGCAACCACCACTTGGCTCGTCAACAGCGAGGGAACCATCGTTCGCAAATCCTCCGTCGAATATCAGGAATCCTTCGCCGCCGGCACGCAGGCTCCCGACGGCATGCGCCTCGATCGCTCCTATGGCTCTTCGGGAACTTCTATCGCCGACCTCGACTCTGAGCCCGTCTTCTACCATCACGCCGTCGATGAGCTCGCTTCGCTCGCCGAACTTCGAAGAGCTCCGCTCGTCGAAGAGGAGTATCACGGCCCACTGCTCTTCTCGGCGGATGCCGCGGCCGACGCGTTGCGCTCGCTCCTTGGCTCCGCGGTCACCGCCACCCGCCCCGCTCTCGGCACTGAGGCGCGCACCAATGGTCCGTTCGCGTCCGGCTATCACGCCCGCGTCCTGCCTGACTTCATGAATGCCGTTGATGATCCCAGCTTGAAAACCTTCAACGGCAAAGGTCTGCTCGGCGCCTACGATGTCGACGACGAAGGCGTTCCCGCCCAGGCCGTCAAACTCGTTGACGCTGGCCGCCTCGACAATTACCTCATTGGCCGCCAGCCCGTCCGCGACTTTCCTCAATCCAACGGCCACGGCCGCGCCGGCATCACCGGTCCTCCGCGCCCCATAATCGGCGTTTTCAAAATCACCGCCGACAACGGCCTTTCCACAGCCGATCTCAACCAGAAGCTACTGGCAATGGCGAAGGATCGTGGACTTCAGTCTGTTTATTTCGTCCAGACATTTGGCGGCGGCCTCACCCCCCGCCTGCTCTATCGCATCAGTCTCGATGGCAAGCGCGAACTTGTGCGCGGCGCGGTTCTTGACGACATTGACCAGCGCGCTATGCGCTCCAGCATTGAATCCGCTGGCAACGACCTGTGGGTTAGTAATTTTTTCGGCGATCCGCCCACCACCGTCGTCGCTCCGGCGCTGCTCTTCAGTGATGCTACTGTCCGTCGCGCCAATGCCAAGAACGACAAGTTGCCCTTCTATCCGCCGCCCGACTAGTGGGAGGGGGTGGAGGTGGAGGACTCCTCGATCTGCGTTGCGGACAAGGCTGGCAAGGAACTGCGAGACTTTTGGCCTACTCAGCGCTTTTCTTCCTCCACGCGCCCACAATTGCTCCCATCAGCACCATGCCGAGCAGCCAGAACCCGGTGTTGATGGCGAACAGGGCATAAGTGCGCACCTCGAAGACATACTCGGTCGCCCACGTTGTCAGTACAAAGCCCAGCCATAGCAGCGCGGCCGCCTTCATGCCGCGCAGGGCCGTCTGCGGCCCGGTCAGTTGCGTCACGCACGAGATCGCCGTGGCAATCAAGGCCGCTGAGATCAGCGCTGTGCCGTACTGCAACGCTGGATTCACTCCCTGGCTCATCAGCCAGGCTTGCGTGCGCCCAATTCCATCAAGCCAGCCCTGCATAAAAAACGAGTACCATGCCGCCTCCAGGAGGAAACACGCCACCGCCGCAACCACGATGGCCAGATAGTTTTGCCTTACTCTCTTCGCTTCCATGGGTAATTGGCCCTCCGGTCGTCAGTTCTCTGTGCCCACGATTCCCATCCCTGATCAGGCGTCCCGGCGAATCGTCGCATTCGCTGGGATTGTTTTTTGGGGGAATTGTAGAGCATCCTCGCTGGTATTGTCCTGCATGCCTCGCCCGTGCCGCCGAAAACTCCACTTCAGGTCCAAATCGCGCAATTCTCCTGCTATGCATCTCACCCTGTGAACTTTCCCGCACCCCTGCCTCCCCTTTCCGCATCCATCCTGATAGAAGGCATTTCCTGCCCGGCCGCCGATTTTAATCAACACTCAATTCACCCGGGCCAAACCCACAAAGTACAATCCGAACGAAGGAGATTTTCCCCAATGGCATACGAGTTACCACCGCTTCCCTACGAGTACTCGGCGCTTGAGCCTTTCATCGACCTCGAAACGATGAAGCTACACCACGACAAGCACCACCAGACCTACATCACCAACGTGAACAACGCCCTGGCCAATCACCCCACGCTCGCCGCCAAATCCGTTGACGACCTCATCAGCGATCTGAACGCCGTCCCTGAAGACATTCGCGGCGTGGTCCGCAACAACGGCGGCGGCCACTCCAACCACTCCATGTTCTGGACCATCATGGGTCCTGCAAACGCGGCTGGCGTTGGTGGCAGCCCTTCGGGCGACATCGCCAAGCAGATCTCCGCCGACTTCGGCGACTTCGAGGCTTTCAAAAAGACCTTCAACGAAACTACGGCCAAGCAGTTCGGCTCCGGTTGGGGCTGGCTCGTGTTTACGGGCGGCAAGCTCAAGGTCATCACTACCGCCAATCAGGATTCGCCGCTCTCGCAAGGGCTCTATCCTATCCTCGGCAACGATGTCTGGGAGCATGCGTACTATCTCAAGTACCAGAACCGCCGTCCCGATTACCTCGCTGCCTGGTGGAATGTAGTCAACTGGTCCGAAGTCAACAAGCGCTTCGCCAAAGCCAAGAAGTAAATCAGCCACTAGCTCCTGGCCCCTAGCTTTTAGCCGTCCAGGCCTTCGTTGGGGGACTGAGTTCTGGCACAAAAAGCTAGAAGCTAGTAGCTAGTAGCTAGAAGCTGTTCTTCGTTGCTGGAGGTGAACCGCCCATGGCCACCATGCAAATGACGGTGCGTCCCGAGGATCTCTCTCAACTTCCCAAGGGCGCTGAGCGTATCCCCGATCCTGGAATCCTCGTCATCTTTGGCGCCTCCGGCGATCTCACCAAGCGCAAGCTGCTGCCCGCCTACTTTCACCTCTTTCAGGGGAACCTCCTGCCCAAGCAGTTCGCCATCGTCGGCGTGGCACGCCGAGCGCTGGGCGATGCCTTCGCCGCCGACATGCGCTCGGGCATCGTCGAATTCGGCGACGTCGACGCCTCCGATCCCAAACTGGACGACTTTGTCAGCCACATCAGCTACTTCCCCCTCAACTTCGACGACGCTTCCCACTACGCTGCGCTGAAAGCGGAACTCGACCGCATCGCTACGGAGAAGGGAATCGGCCCCGATCGCCTCTTTTATCTCGCCACCGCGCCCGAGTTCTTCGCCGGCATCATTGAGAATCTCGGCGCGCAGAATATGGCGCAGCCCGGAAAAGGCCGCGTCGCCGTCGTCATCGAGAAGCCCTTCGGCCACGACCTCGACTCTGCCCGCCAGCTCAACCATCAGGTCAATGCCGTCTTCCACGAGAGCCAGGTCTTCCGCATCGATCACTATCTCGGCAAGGAGACCGTCCAGAACCTCCTCGTCTTCCGCTTCTGCCAATGGCATCTTTGAGCCGATCTGGAAACGCAACTACATCGACCACGTGCAGATCACCGTCGCTGAAACTCTTGGCGTCGAAGGCCGCGGTCCCTTCTATGAGAAGGCCGGCGCACTGCGCGACGTCGTACAGAACCACATGATGGAGCTGCTCGCGCTCGTCGCCCTCGAACCGCCCTCCAGCTTCGAGGCTGAAAGCGTGCGCCGCGAGAAACTCAAGGTCTGGCAGGCAATCCCGGCGATCCCCATCCTCAATACCGTCCGCGGCCAGTACGGCCCCGGCATCATCGACGGTGAGCACGTCGTCGGCTATCGCGACGAGGACCGCGTTAACCCCGAATCCGGCACTGAAACCTACGCCGCCCTCCGCCTTACTATCGAGAATTGGCGCTGGGCCGGTGTCCCCTTCTTTCTCCGCGCCGGCAAGCGCATGAAGAAGCGCGCCACCGAAATCAGCATCCAGTTCAAGAGCCACCGCTACTCATCTTCAATCGCATGGCCACCTCCGGCCCTTGTAGCGAGATTCAGCCCAACCTGCTTACCATCCGCATCCAGCCCGACGAAGGCATCGCCCTGCGCTTCGGTGCCAAGGTCCCTACCAGCACTGAAATGGCCGTCTGCCCTGTCAATATGGATTTCGATTATGAGTCTGCCTTCGGCAAGTCCAGCGCCAACGGCTACGAGCGCCTGCTCCTCGACGCCATGCTCGGCGACCAGACTCTTTTCGCCCATCGCGACGGCGTCGAAACCAACTGGGCGCTTTACACGCCCATCCTGCAAGCCTGGGCCGCCAAGAAACCGCAGGTATTTCCAAATTATTTCGCCGGCTCCTGGGGCCCCGAGTGCGCCGACCACCTGCTCGAGCATTCCGGCCACACCTGGCGCAACGACCTCGGCCGAAACGCATAGACGACACGCGAGCAGGACAGGGAAACGAGATCAAAGCGCTCGCATTGTCTTTCTGACCCGGCGGCTCGCTAGTCCCTAAGTCCCTAAGTCCCTGGTCCCTCGTTTTTGTCCGTCATCCATGGCCTCATTCGCCAGCCTGTCCGCTTCCTTATTCCCGCCCCGCAGCGTGTGTCGCATCTCAAACCCTTCCAGCCTGAGCGCCAGTCGTTGCGCCTCTTCCCACAATGGCCTCAGCCCCGGGCTTTTAACCTTGTACCGGCCCTTCATCTGCCGCACCATCAGCTCCGAATCCGACACCACGCGCAGCCGCCGGGCCCCGTTGGCCAGTGCCCAATCCAGCACCGCCAGCAGTCCCTTGTACTCGGCGTAGTTATTGGTTTGCCGGCCGAGATATTCGCTCAGTTTCGCCGCAACCCGGCCCTCCGGGTCCTCGATTACCGCCCCATACCCCGCCGGTCCCGGATTGCCCCGCGACCCGCCGTCGCAGTGCGCCGTGAACCACCCACCGGCACCTCCGCTACCAGCTGCCTCATCCTCAAACAGGTTTCCGCTCATCGCTTTCCAGTCTACCGGGAGCAGCCTGACCCACCGGGCCAGTCCACGGTTCCCTCGCTCCCTGAGCCCTTAGTCCCTTAGTCCCTCTCTCCCCGCTTACAATTACCCCCTTTCTTCGTCTACTCATACGCAACGGCTGCATCTTCCTTGAGCGGAGAAGCGATGGCTACGGACGCGATTGGCGTTTCCATGACACCGACAATGAGTCTCGCCCAGGCAGCAGACACTTTAGCTTGGCCGGCCTGCGGGAGGGTACAATCCTCTCCAGACGTGGCTTCCAGAGCAATGGGCGGAGCAAGGCGCCAGAATCCTGGCCAGGACGATGCCACCCGGCGCGCGCAAAGCCGCGCTCTTGAGATGGACCTCATCCGCGAGGCCCAGGCCGGTTCCCGTGTCGCGTTCGATACCTTGGTTCGCCAGTACGAGCACCAGGTCCTGCGTCTGGCCCTCCATCTCACCGGCTCCGAGCAGGACGCTGAAGACATCTATCAGGATGCCTTCCTCAAGGCCTACCGGTACATTGGTAACTTCCGCTTTGAGTGCTCGTTTTACACCTGGATCTACCGCATCGTCACAAACCTCTGCCTTGACCAGTTGCGCCGGCGCAAGACTCGCCGCGAGGATCACGCGGTCGTTGTCGACCGCACCGGCGACGAGATCGACGTTCTGGCGTCCGTCTCCGACAACCGCTCATTTTCCAACCCCGCCCGCGAGCTCGACCGCAAGATGCTGGGCGCAAAAATTCAGGCCGCGCTGGGCAAGCTCACCCCGCGCGAGCGCATGGTCTTTGAGCTGAAGCACTATCAGGGCCTTCGCCTTCGCACCATCGGCGAAATGTTGAACACCACGGAAGAGACCGCCAAGAACACCCTCTTTCGCGCAACCAAAAAGTTGCGTGCACAACTGGCGGAGTTGAGATAACAGGTTCGCCGGCTCCAGCGTTGAGGAACTGCTGAAAAGGGCTACGAACTGGAGCTGAAGCTGCCTTTTTGGGGCTATAAGGACGTAACTATGAATTGTGAACTTGCACACGAACACATTGTCGCGGCGGCGTATGGAGAGCTGCCTGACGATCAGGTCCACCAGCTTGAGCGGCACGTGATCGCCTGCCCGGAGTGCCAAAAGGAACGCGAGCAAATCCTGGCGCTCAGAGTCCTCGCCGACGCGCATCCCGTCGTCGAGCCAGATCCAAATCTTGTCGCTCGCGCTCATTTGCGTCTCGACGATGCCCTCGACACCCTGCCGCCCAGGCGTTGGTATGAGGTTCTCGGCCAGCGCATCGTGAACAACTTCGCCAGCTTGCAGTCTGCGCCGGTTGCGGCGTTGCTTCTGCTCGTCGCAGGCGCTGGCGCCGGAACCCTCGGCGGTTACGAATACGCGCAGAATCGCGCTGCCCACGCCGCGACCGTAGCTCGATCCGGTTCGCCCGCAGGCAATCAAGTCTTGCCCGCGGCTGCCGCGCCTTCGCCGGGCGATGTGGCTGGCGTCTCCGCCATCGTGCGCCATCCCAACAGCGAGATCGTCGACGTCAGTTATAACCAGGTTGTTCCGCGTCAGATTGAGGGCTCGCTCGACGACCCCGGTATTCGCCAGTTGCTCATGCTGGCGTCTCAAGACTCCTCCTCCCCGGGTGTACGCGATGACTCTATCGCCCTGCTTGCCGCCGAGTGCCGCGCAGGCCACAGTTGCCAGCCATCCGGCATCCGCGACGCGCTCATGTACGCCCTTCGCAACGATCGCAGCCCCAAGGTCCGCCAGAAGGCCCTCGAGGGACTCGAGCCGTACGTGGCCGACGATGTGCGCGTTCGTGACGCCGTTCTTGAAGCAGTGTTGAACGACAAAGATCCCGCGATCCGCACCGCCGCAATCGCTTTGTTGGAGCCCGTTGACGCCGATACCAGCGTTCAACAGGTTCTCTATTCAGTCTCTAATTCCGACCAGAATCCTCAGATCAGGTATGTTTCCCGACAGGTTTTAAGCCGGGTTCCGGAAACGCAGTAGCAACCGTGCAACAACCACGGGTAAATATGTCAATGATCATTTGAACTCGCTAACCCTTCCGGCCACTGCACCGTCTTGATGAGTGCGGACCGGACGATGAAACATTGGGAGAAACCGAAATGAAGCACCTTTTGAGGCCGTTCCGTCATTCGTATTTGATCTTTGCTTCCGCCGGGCTTGCCGCCGTTGCCACCTGCCTATTCTTAGTGCCGCGCGCCATTCATGCCCAGGCGGGAGAAATCGCGCCTTTCCTTGAGGACACCAGCCCGCTCCTCGCCCATGCCAGCGTTCCCGGTTACCTCGGCGTTGATGTCTCAGACGTCGATGCCGACAAGGCACAGGCCCTCAAACTCAAAGACGTTCACGGCGCCGTCATCACTCTCATCGATCATGACGCACCGGCTGGCCAGGTCGGGCTCAAGGTCAACGATGTTGTCGTAGCTATCAATGGCCAGAACGTCGACAATGCCGCTGCGCTCCGTCTTATGCTCCGCGATATTCCGCCCGGCAGCAAAATCAGCCTCGAGATCAGCCGTGACGGCAACATTCAAACCATGGCCGTGCAGCTGGTCGACCGCAAAGCCATGGAACACGACATCTGGGCCCGGCTCAACATGGGTGTCGATGGCATCGCGCTCCCCACGCCGCCGCCGGCCATGGGCATCACCGGCTCTGACGTGCCCGTCTCCAGCGGTTTCCACATCTCCCTCTTTACGAGCACCCTCAATGTAGGCGCGCTGGTTGAGCCGCTTACCTCGCAGATGGCCGATTATCTCGGCGTTCCGGGTGGCCTCATGGTCAAGCAGGTGGCGCGCAAGAGCGAAGCCGCAGCCGCCGGATTCAAAGCATTCGATGTGATTCTCAAGGTCGGCACGGATTCCATCAACACCTCCGCCGATTGGGACCGCGATCTCCGCTCTAACCGCGGCAAGCCGGTCCAGGTCACCATCCTGCGCGACAGAAAGCAGCAGATCCTCACGCTACAGGTCGACTCCAAGCATCGCAGCGCCGTCAGCGCTCCGGATGCTGTCCCGCAGCAATCGTCGTCTGGCGCATCTGTTTAACCGTTCCATTTGCGATTGAAGATTGAATCCGTATTCACCGGGCGCCGCGTCTCCATTCGGCGCCCTGTGTGTCTCGCGCTCTAAACTAAAACTATGGAAGTCCTCTACGGCCTGCATCCGGTCTCTGAAGCTCTTAAGGCCGGCCGCCGCCGCTTCGATCACGTTCTCGTCGCCCGCGAACGTCACGACGAACGTCTCAATCGCCTCATCGTCCAGTGCCGCGAAGCCGGTATCCGCGTCCTTGAGGAATCGCGCGAGCATCTCACGCTCACCGCGAAGACCTTCGCTCATCAGGGCGTCGTCGCGTTCGTCCGCCCACAGGAATTCCTCGCCCTCGAGGACCTTTTCGCGCCCGATCCCGCCCGCAAAACTTCCGCTCGGCTCCTTCTCGCGCTCGACGGCGTTGAAGACCCGCAGAACCTTGGCGCTCTTCTTCGCGTTGCTGATGGCGCCGGTGTCGACGGCGTTCTCCTCACCGAGCGCCGATCCGCTCCTCTCAGCCCCGCCGCGGTCAAAGCCAGTGCCGGAGCAGCCGAGCATCTCCGCATCGCCCGTGTCGTCAACCTCGTCCGCTCACTCGAAGAACTCAAGCGCCGCAACCTGTGGATCGTCGGACTCGACGAACGCGGCACCACCACATACGACCAATTCGATTTCACCGGCGATCTTGTCATCGTCCTTGGCCGCGAAGGTGCCGGCCTCCACGATCTCGTGCGCCGCACCTGCGATCATCTCCTCTCGATTCCCATGGCCGGCGCTGTCAGCTCCCTCAACGTCTCCGCTGCAGGAGCTGTCGTCCTCTACGAAGCCTCTCGCCAGCGCAGGTCCCGTATGGCCGCCTCTTCCGTCCAAGATTCCGCCCCACGCAGTGGCAGTGGCGTCCAGCCAAAGAAGGAGAAAGGCCTCGGTTCTTGAACCTTCATCCTATTGATCGAGTGGGGTGCCCCATCCTAAGCGCGGTTTCATCGCGCTTAGGGTGGGACTGCACGAATCTCAAATTGCCGAATTCGACTCAGCACGAACATGGGTGCCCCATGTCCCGATTCTGGGACATGGGAAAGCACAGTTGTTTGCTCTCCCGCGTCGCGATCCCGCTTTCGATAGTTGCGTTGTTTTTCGCCGCACTCCCCGCGCTCTCCCAAACCAACCCAACCCCGCCCTCTTCTGCACCCACTACCGCGCCCGACCAGCAACCCCATGGCCAGGTCATCTTCTCTCGCTCCGTCGACGACAACGGTCAGACAACATCCGCTGCCGGGCCCGCCACGAAAGTTGGCGGCCAGCCCGTCACATCTCCCGTCGCCACTGACGCCGAACGCGAAGCTCTCACTTTCGCTGCATTCGACATAGAGGTTCATCTTCGCCCTGCCGCGCAGCAAATCGCAGTTCGCGCCCTCCTCACTGTGCGCAACGACGGCCATTCCCCGCTCGCCCACATCCCTCTGCAGATTTCTTCTTCGCTTGACTGGGAAACCATTCGCCTCGCTGGCCACGATGTCGCGTTCACCGTTGCCACCCTCAACTCAGACGTCGACCACACCGGCCAGCTTCATGAAGCCGCCGTTGCCCTCGCTGCTGCGCTTGCTCCTGGCGCGACTCTCCAACTCGACGTCACGTACTCCGGTACTATCCCGCTATCCGCTCAGCGCCTCATCACCATCGGCACGCCTACTGACGCAGCTCTCCATACCGATTGGGACTCCATCGCCCTCGATTTCACCGGTCTGCGCGGTTTCGGCAATGTCGTCTGGTATCCCGTCTCCAGCGTTCCCGTCATTCTTGGCGATGGCGCGCGCGTCTTTGACGAGATGGGCGAGCACAAGCTCCGAATGGCCGCTGCGCGCTTCCGCCTCACGCTCACCGATGAATTCCCCCACGGCCAGGCGCCCACGGTTGCGCTCATCAACGGCCATCTCGTCCCGCTCACCATCACTGAGCCCCCCAACGCGGGCGAGGAAGTCGCCGGCATCGCCACCGCCAGCCTCGACTCCGCATTCCTGGGCTTCGAAGCCCCCAGCCTCTTTCTCGCCGTCCGCACCGCTCACCAAGCCACCAACACTACGCTCTACACCATCCCCGATGACGACTCCGCCGTTGAAGGCTGGGCCTCTGCCGCCGCCTTCGTCACGCCATTCCTGCAAGGCTGGCTTGGCCCGGCGCCGCGTTCTCAGCTCACCATTCTCGATCTGCCTGACCCAGAAGACGCGTCCTTCGAAACCGGCCCGTTCCTCGTCACACCCGTTCGACAGGCCACGCAGGATGAGCTCGACGATGTATTCGCCCACGCCCTCGCTCATGCATGGATGTCCTCGCCGCGCGCGTGGCTCTCGGAGGGCGTTGCTCACTTCATGGGAACTCTCTGGCTTGAAAAACAGCAGGGCCACAAGAAGGCGCTCGAATCGCTCGAGTCCAGCCGCACTGCTCTCGCGCTTGCCGAGCCCGCCAGCCCCGGCGAGGGCCCTGGCCAGCCCCTCGCCCAGGCTATCTCGCCCGTCTATTACCGCACCAAGGCGACTTACGTTTTCTGGATGCTACGCGACCTCGCCGGCGACGCCGCGCTCTCGGCTGCTTTTCGCGCTTACTCGCCCACGGATGATGCCGCTCGCGGCCTCGGCCCGAACGCCCATACCGATTACTTCGAAAAGCTCATCGAGCAGGCGGCGGCCAACAGCGGCGAGTCTTCGTCGCTCGGGCCGAATCCCAACACTCACCGCGATCTCTCCTGGTTCTTCTCCGATTGGGTCAATGCCGACAAGGGCCTTCCCGACATCTCCATCGACAGTGTCTTTCCCTCGCACACCGAAGGCGACAATTGGCTCGTTGCCGTCAACCTCTCCAACTCCGGCTACGCAGCCGCGGAAATTCCTGTCACTGTCAGCAACCCTCAAACTTCTGTCACCCGGCGCGTCATTGTTCCTGCTCGCGGCAAAGTCACGCAGCGCATCCTCATGCAGGGCCAGCCAACGAAGGTCCAGGCAAACGACGGCACCGTCCCCGAAACTGAAGCCAGCATCCACGTTCGGACGCTCGACGACGCCGGCAGCGGCTCGCCATCATCCCTACCAGCCGTCCAGCAATAAGCCTGCTCGAGAGCCGCGACCGACATTTCGCCAAATGACAAGGGCCGCGCAACGCGCAGCCCGTTCTACCTTCTTTTTTTCTACGCCCTATCGTCTGTCCACGGTTTACCGTTCACTGAACACTGAACACTGAACACTGAACACTGAACGCTGATCACTGATCACTGGCCACTGACCACTGATCACTGTCCACTGTCCTTCCGCGCCTTCACCTTGAACCACACCGGTGTCCCCTTGAACCCGAACGCATCGCGAATCTGGTTCTCCAGAAATCGTTCAAACGCAAAGTGCAGCTTCACTTGGCGATCCGTAAAAAGCACAAACGTTGGCGGAGCCACTGCCGCCTGCGTCATATAAAAAATCCTGATTCTTTTGGCCATCGGCACTGGCGCCCGCTGAAAATCGATCTTTTCCAGGAATCGATTCATCGCGCCCGTTGATACGCGCTTGCGGCGCTCCTTGGCCACCGTTACCACCTCGCGCAGCACGCGCGTCATGCCTTTCCGCTCGCGCCCAATCGCCTCCAACGCCGACAGGAAAATCACCGGCGCATAATCGAGATATTTCAGCGCCCCGCGCACCTGTTTCTCAAAAATCTCCCGATCCGCGGGCTTTTTGCCATCCATCCGTCTCGTCGTCACAAGGTCCCACTTGTTCACGATGATGATCACGCTGCGCCCGCTCTCGTGCGCGTACCCTCCGATCGTCGCGTCGCTCGCCGTCACGCCCTCCGTCGCGTCGATCAACACAAGCGCCACATCCGCAGCCTCAAGGTGCCGCCGCGCCATCACCACGCTCATCTTTTCCGCCATCAGCTTCGTCTTGCCCTTGCGCCTGATTCCTGCCGTATCCACAAAGCGCAGCGTCTGGCCTTCGAACTCCACCACCTCGTCCACCGCGTCGCGCGTCGTCCCCGCAATCGGCGACACAATCGACCGCGTCGTCCCCGTCAGCGCGTTCAGCAGCGTGCTCTTGCCCACATTCGGCCGTCCGATAATCGCCACCGATGTCTCGCGCTGCTCAAACTCTCCGTGCGTCCGGATCCGCTTCTCATCTTTTTCCTCATAATCGGGGTGCCCCATTTTAACCGTCCGCTCTTGCGGACGGTTAGGGTGGGGTAGTTCGTCTTCTTGCTCTAGGCCCGGGGTCGCCACGGACAGGTTCTCGTCGGCGGGGCGGGGCACCGCTTCCGCAATCGCGTCCAGCAGGTCGCCAACGCCCTGCCCGTGTTCCGAGCTCACCCCAAACAAGTTGCGAATCCCCAGCTTGCGAAAATTTTCCGCCTCCGCCGCCAAGCCTTCCGTCTCGACCTTGTTCACCGCCAGAAACAGTGGCTTGCCGCCGCGCTTCAACAGTTGCGCCAGGTCGTAATCGGGCCGTGCCAGTTCCGTCCGCGCGTCCACTACCATCACCAGCGCATCCGCCTCTTTCAGCGCCACCTGCGCCTGCGCAAAAATGTCTACCGCCATCAGCTCCGGATCGTCGGGCACAATTCCGCCTGTATCTACCAGCCGGTAGTGCCGTCCCGCCCATTCGTATTCGCCGTAGATGCGGTCGCGCGTGATTCCCGGTTCGTCGCCAACAATCGATCGCCGGCTCCGCGTGAGCCGGTTGAACAGCGTGCTCTTGCCCACGTTGGGCCGCCCCACAATCGCCACCAGCGGCAGCTTCGCGGCTCCAGCTTTCGCCGGCACAACCGATCTGCGATACGTAGGCAAGACTTGTCTCCCGCAGCGGACCGTTCGAACATTCGCTGCTTCCTCAGTGTACTGTCCGGTTGTTGCTGAGGTTCGGGCAGCAGGTCAGTTTGGAGGGTACGGGCTTCAGCCCGTACAAAAGTCAATCAAAACGATGGCGGGCTTTAGCCCCTGAGGGAATCCTTCTTCAACCTGACCAGCTGCGCCGGTCGTCGCGCGCGATTTCCTTTGGCAGTGCGCGGCCACAATGAATCCGTCGATGAGCGTCTTCTCATCTTTCCCCGCGCATCGCGGTCCTCCACTTGCCCTCTTGTCTGCCGGAGGGACCCATGCACATCCACCCTTCCGCCATTGGCCTGCACCCTATCAATATCTCGGCTGCGGGGAATGAACGCGCTGCCGCCGCCCAGCGCGCCGTTGAGATCCGCAAGCGTCTCCTCAAAGCCGCACAAGGGGTCGCGGCCGCCGCAACCCCCGAAGAAAATCTCCTCATCGGCCAGTGGCTTGACAGCCGTCACAGCCAAGTCCTGTCCGGCGACGAATACCATTCAGCATCGCAAGGTGAAGACCCCGACTTCGGCTGATCGGCTGCCCATTGGCTTCACGCACTAAGACCCTTGCTTTGGGTCGCGCCACGAGTCAGCACAGGGCTCCGATCGTCAAAGGCGCCGGTCATCCTGGTCCCTGCCCAAAAAACAGTCGCGAATACCAGGCTCGAGAGTATCAGCGCAAGAAAATTGTCGACATCGATGCCCAAGTAGTGCAATTCGAGGCCTGATTTTGACAGAAACATTCGGAGAACAATTGTGACGAGTGCCACGGCAAACCACGCTGTCAACGCCCCGCCAAGTTCCCCGAGCCACAATGCCTTTGCCAGAGGCCTGTATCTCTTTACCGCGTAAGCCAATCCCAATAGTTCTGCGCTCACTGACAGGAATGCCTGGACTCGCCAGGGAAGAAAAATGAGACTGCTGCTGGGGTAATTGCCGAAATCGAACACCACCGCGAAAGTAAGCGCAGTATATGCGCCTGCCGCAACGAATGCCGCCCACTTTTCATTTCGCACCTTGCGGAACGCCACGATTGCGCAGCCTGATTCTATGATCGAGAGTAGAATTTCACGCAAGAGCAAGCCCCAATGAAAATATAGAAGCCTTTCTGAAGGCCAACCCGAAATATCCTGTAATCCATATTGAAGGGCCATGTGAATCGCATCTCGCGCGAAAAATCCAAGATACTGTGAAACACTTGCCGCCGCCTCCGCAACTGCAAAGACAATCATGTTTGGCCAGCGGATCCCCATTTCCCCCACTCCAATGAGGTTTGCCAAGTCGCTTTCTCGTATGTCCCGAGTCGCATGGCTATAGGCTGCCTTCCGGGGATCGAGAATGCCCTTCCTGATTCGGTTCACCACGCGCAATGCCGATCCCAATGGATCAAAGAACGACCGCAGCGCACCGATCGGACTGCGCCAGGGCGGCGCTATCGGAATCGGCGTCCAGTCCTCGGCAAAGCAGATAAATCGCGCGTCCCCTAAGAATTCCGGCAATGGCTTGGGAAAGACTGGACCAAGGGCCTCGAGAAAATTCCTCCACTCCGCCTCTCGTTCCGCTGCGCCTGCTCGCAACATGTGCGGGTGCGCCCACAGCACGAGTTTCTCGGGCGGCACACTCTCTATGAGATGTGAAATCTCCCACCGCAGTCCCTCTGAGAGTCCAGTCGCCCATATGACCAGCTGAGACGCCTTCACGACGTCTGCGACTTTCGCTTGCCACAGCTCGTCGCTCACATAGAATCGTGCGGCTCCAAGCGCCGGCAGCTTCTCTCCGGGCCTTCCGATGGCGATCAATGGGCCGAGCCGGTTCATCTGTGTCGCAACTCTCTGCTCCGCGTTGGGAAGCGGATAGAAGTTCCGGATGAACGATGGTTTGGCGATCCGTTCATCAAGGTCGAATGAGCGTAAATAGAAAGTCGGTCGCTTGGCCTTCCGCGATTCCAGCGCTTTGACGGCGGACCGCGACTTCATCCGCTCAAGTTGTGTCTTGAGGCGAGCCAGAAAAAACAGTGCCAGGGGGACCGCGAACAGCCAATACAACAGGGTGAGAAGCGAATTGACATCCTGACCGTACCAAATCGAGTCGATCAGATCGGGAACAAATACTACGAAATTTGCCGTGCAGACCAGTGCCAGCCAGAACAACACTCGCCGCTTTGCACTTACGGCATCGCGTTGTACGTCACAGTTGCGCAGAGACTGCAGCAGCGCCGGCTGCCAGCTCTCGAGGTCTTCTGGAACAGCAGGCTTCGACTTCGTCATCGCACCCTAACTCCATTTCTGCAAGTGTTCTTCATCATAAATGGAACTCGGCAGTTTCAAGCCCGGCCATTCCTGATGCATGGCTCCTGTGCAAAAACCTTCGCCAGCCTGTCCCATTGGTCGGTTACACTATGCCATCTGCTCAAGCAGCAGAAGAGGTCGATGCATGCCAAAGTTCGTCATTGAGCGTGAAATTCCGGGCATCGGTTCCGCGTCAGCGGAGCAGGTCCAGGCCATTGCGCAAAAGTCCTGTTCGGTACTTAACAACCTCGGCCCCCAGATCCAGTGGCTGCAGAGCTACGTCACCGACAATAAGATCTACTGCGTTTACATCGCGCCCAACGAGGAGTTGGTGCGCGAGCATGCGCGCCAGGGCGGTTTCCCGGCCAACAGTGTCGCGCAGGTCCGCCGCGTCATTGATCCCACCACCTCAGAATCCGCCTGACCCGGCAATCATCCCGCGAACCGAGAGCTGCTCCCCCGAAGTGTGTGCTTCTGTCTGCCGCGTCGCCGCTTCATCCGCTGTCCCGGGCTCCGCTCCTTCGTTCCCTCGTTCCCCTTTTGATCCCTTAGTCCCTTATTCCCTCGATCCCAGTTTTTCTGCTCCCTATTGGCTACTCACTACTCCCTGCTTCTCTATGATGGAAGCAGCGCCCTCATGCCCTCCTCCGACGCCTCAACTCGAGCACTCCCCTCGCTCCACGAGTTTTTTTCTCCTGGTGGAATCCTCGCTCGCTCTCCGCTCCCCTTCGAGTACCGTCCCGGCCAGTACGAAATGGCCAAAGCTGTTGAGCGCGCTCTCGCTGAACGGCGCCATCTCATCGTCGAAGCCGGCACGGGCACCGGCAAAACCCTCGCCTATCTTCTTCCCGCACTCCGTACCGGCCAGCGCATTATCGTCTCCACCGGCACCAAAGCCGCTCCAGGACCAGCTCTTCTTTCGCGACGTCCCTTTCCTCGAAACTCTCCTCGGAGAGCTCCGCGTCTGCTACATGAAGGGTCGCGCCAACTACCTCTGCCGCCGCAAGCTCTTCGCCCTACGCGACCAGCCCATTCTCTCTGGCCTCGATGAAATCGACGAGTACCGCCAGATTGCCGAGTGGGAGCGCATCACCGAAACGGGCGACCGCGCCGAGCTTTCCGCCCTGCCGGAATCCTCCGCTCTCTGGCACAAGCTCGACGCACGCACCGACGCCTGCCTCGGCTCAACCTGCCCCGACTACCGCCGCTGCTTCATCACCGAGATGCGCCGTCGCGCCCTCGAGTCCGATCTCATCATCGTCAATCACCATCTCTTCTTCGCCGACACGGCGGTCCGTCTCGCCGCCGGCAACGCGCCCGACGCCGGCATTCTCCCCGAATCCGCCGCCGTCATCTTCGATGAGGCGCACGAGCTTGAAGAGGTAGCTTCACAATACTTCGGCCGCTCGCTCTCCAATCTGCGCTTCGAAGATCTCGCCCGCGACACCGACGTTCTCCTCCGCGGCAACTCCGGCGCCACGCAGATTCCCGCGCTCACCCAGCAGCTTCGCGAGCGCGCGCGCCTCTTCTTCGCCGCGCTCCCCATGCCCGCCGATGGCCGCCATCCCTTCACCAATCGCGAAGAATTTCTCGAGTCCTCCGGCGACCTTTACCTTGCCGTTCGCTCCACGCTCTCGCTTATCGAAGCCGAGCTCGACCGCATCGCCGATCTCGACGAAATCCCTGGCCTCAAAAACCGCGCCGCCACCCTCCGCGCCGATCTCGAATTCATGCTCGAGTCCAATGCCTCCAACATGGTCTTCTGGCTCGAGCGCCGCGTTGGACCCAGCACTCCAGAACTCCAGAGGTCCGCCCCACGCAGTAGCGCTTCGGGACGGCAAGAAGTGTCAGGGCACGACTTTAGTCGTGCCATCCACGGCTCAGATAACAGATCGGGGGCTTTAGCCCCTGCGGGACGCCGTTCCTCTTCCACTTATCTGCAGGCCACTCCCATCGACGTCTCCGAGCTCCTTCGCGATCTTGTCTTCGACCAGATCCCCACCGTCGTCCTCACCTCCGCCACCCTTACCGTTCAGGGGGGCTTCGAGCACCTCCGCCGTCGTCTCGGCCTCGCCGACACGCGCGAGCTCGTCGTCCCTTCACACTTCCAATACGGTAAGCAGGCCCTCCTTTATCTCCCGCCCTCCATGCCCGACCCGCGCGACCCCGAATTCGTCGCCTCTGCCGCCACCACCATCGAGCGTGTTCTTCGCATCACTCGCGGTCGCGCTTTCTGCCTCTTCACCAGCTACAACCAGATGCGCACCCTCCACGACCTGCTTCTTCCCGTCCTCGATTTTCCGCTTCTCCTCCACGGCACCGCTCCGCGCAAGGCTCTCCTCGAGGAGTTTCGCTCCACTCCGAACTCTGTCCTCTTCGGCACTTCAAGTTTTTGGCAGGGCGTCGACGTCCAGGGCGAAGCCCTCAGTTGCGTCATCATTGACCGCCTCCCTTTCGCCGTTCCCTCCGACCCGGTCGTCCAGGCCCGCATGCGCGCCATCGAAGAATCCGGCGGCCGTCCCTTCTTCGACTACCAGGTCCCCGAAGCCGTTCTCACTCTCAAGCAGGGATTTGGCCGCCTCATCCGCTCGCTTGAAGATCGCGGAGTCCTGGTGCTCCTCGATCCCCGCATCACGCGCCAGCGCTACGGCCAGATCTTCTTGCAATCTCTCCCTCCCTACCGCATGACCAACACCATTACCGACGTCGAGGCGTTCTTTGCGCCTGAGCAGGCGCAACGCCGCGGCCCCTCGGCATAGATCGGGGTCAAAAGCCAAACGTCTTACACCCCGCTTGGGAGGCTAAAAAACGATAGGCGGCTAATTGAGTTTTGGGGAATGCCTCAGTTGCTCTCTGCTTCCTCAATCGAGGCGGCGATCGGAATCACGGTATCCATCTTTGTAATTCGGAAGACTTCGCGCACCTTTGGGCTCAATCCCGCGACAGTCATTCTCAAACCTTGCTTCTGGCAGCGAATATAGTGAGTCGCGATGATCCCCAGGCCCGAAGAATCCATAAAAGGACAGGTGCTCAGGTCCAGAATATTCAACTTCGGCGGTTCCTCGCCCGGCGTCGGTTCCAATCCGAGCATCCTGTTCAGCTCTCCCGGCGGCAATGAGCTGTAAGCGTCGCGCACTGTAAAGGGACCGCAGAAACGGAGGATCACCGTGCCCGGCGACTTGCCTGGTTTGCGTTCAATGCTGAAAGGGCCGCTATTCCACGTCTGCCATCCGGATGTACCCATCGCTGGCTCCTTGTCGGCCTTAAGCAGATCCCCGGCTCCCGCAGCGTGAACCGCCACTGCTCACGCAAATAACGCGCTGATTGTTAGTATCCCCGGGGAAATCTTTGGCCACACCGGTTCCTGAGTTTACGTGTCCCGAAGCCGTTGCACTCGAGTGTCTCTTTCACCAAGAAAGAGACACCTCGCAAGATTGCAGAAAGGCCGCCGCCAACTCAGGAACCGGTCTGGCGCCGATTACCCGAATTCTCGTCGAGTCCGCCAGTGAATTGCAAGAGCTATTCATCAATTGCAATGAAAACAAGGATTCGAGAGCCTCATCTCGTGCCGCAGCTTCCGCTTATCTTATTCAGGTCAGAGCCTGAAGCCAGCAGCCAAAAGCTAACAGCTAAAAGCTGCCTTTCGCACTTCCTCCCAGCGCCTCAAACAGCGTCGCGGAGTCAGTCAGCCGGCTTGCCGCCGCATTCTCGCGGTCCAGCGCCGTCTGCAGTTGCTGCCGCTCTGCGTCCAGCAGGCTCATCTCGCTGATCCCGCCGGCATCGTAGCGCTTCGACGCAATTCCGTACGCGCCGTTCGCCTCCTCGGCTGCCTCACTGCGAGCCTTCAGTGTCTCCGCATCATGCTCTGTCGCGTACAGCGCATCCGCTACTTCGCGAAAGCTTTCCAGCACCGTTCCTCGATACGTGCTCGCCGCTTCGTCGTACGCGTCCTCTGCTTTGCGCTTTTCCGCCTGCAGCGCGCCGCCGTTAAAAATCGGCGTCGCCAGGCGCCGCGCCCACATTCCACACGTCGCCGCCTGAGTTAAATCGCGTGCCCAATCCCCCGCCGCTTCCCGTCAGCACAATCTGCGGAAACTCATTCGCCGTGGCAACGCCCACATTCGCGCTCGCCTCGTGCAGCAACGCCTCCGCTGCGCGAATGTCTGGCCGCTGCCGCACCAGTTCCGAAGGCACTGTTAGCGGCAACTCCTCGGGAAGATGTAACGCGCTCAGTGAAATCTCCGCCACGCGCGCCTCCGCCGGGCTCATTCCCATCAGTACCGCA
Source organism: uncultured Acidobacteriaceae bacterium (assembly GCA_963813015.1). Classification (GTDB taxonomy): domain Bacteria; phylum Acidobacteriota; class Terriglobia; order Terriglobales; family Acidobacteriaceae; genus Telmatobacter. Next base: position 77,896 of record CAWEXN010000016.1, on the reverse strand, counting down.
AGTTGGTCGTTGATCGTGTCCAGTTGCACTTCGAGCGGCGGAATCGCTGCCTGCGTCTGCGCCACGAGCGTCCGCTGGCTGCGCACATCGAAGTCCGAAACGCCGCCCGCCCGCTCGCGTTCTTCCGCAATCCTCAATTCCTTCTGCTCCACCGCCAGCAGTTGGTTCGTGACTTCGATCTGCTCGCGAATCTGCGCCTGACGGATCGCTGCCGCCACCACATTGCCCGCCAGCATCAGCCGCGCGCCCTCGATCTGCCACACTTCGTAATCCCGCTGTGCTTTCAGCGCCTCAATCGCTCGTCGGTTCGCTCCAAACACATCGAGCGCATACGAAACCGCAACCGATCCATTCAGCAGCGTGAACGGCGACGGGTTAGGGAAGGGAATTCCAAACGCTGCCAGGTTCAATTGCTCTTCCGTTACCGAGGCGTTGCCCGTTACACTCGGATACTTCGTCGCTCCCGTCCGCGCAATCACCTCTTCCTGCGCCTGCTTTAGCCGCGCCGTCGCCTGCTCCAGCGTCGGGCTGTTCTTGAGCGCCTGTTCGACCATCGCGTTCAGTTCGGGTGATTGGAACGCCGTCCACCAGTCCGATGGAATTGTCGCTGTCGGATTGAAGCGCTGTGCGTTGCCTGCGGGGCCTTCGCTGCTGGCCGTCTCTGCCGGCAACGGCTGCGGTGTATAGGCGGTCACGGTCGGCGGTGCCGGTGCGCGGTAGCGCGGTCCCACCGTGCAGCCCGCAATCGCCCCGAGGGCCGCGACGCCAATCATCCACTTCCAGTTCTCCGATCGCATCATCGCCTCGCCCTCCTCAATCGAGCGTTCTCCTGTAGGTGGCCACAGCCACGCCCATCACTACCGCTGTGAACACCATCATGGGCCATACATTAGGCCACGAATCCGCCCACCCGTTGCCCTTCAGCAGAATTCCGCGAACCAGCCGGTTGAAATAGGTCAGCGGCAAAAGATTTCCAATCGCCTGTGCCCATCCCGGCATTCCTTTGAACGGAAACATGAATCCCGACAGAATAATGTTGGGCAGAAAATAGAAGATCGCCAGTTGCACTGCCTGCAGTTGATTCCGCGCCAGCGACGAGAAGGTAATTCCCACCGTCAGATTTGCCGCGATAAAAAGCAGCGCCGAAAGGTAAACCGCAAAGACATTGCCAAAGAATGGCACGAAAAACACGTAGCGCGCGGCCGCAAGAATAATCGATGCTTGGATGAGTCCGATGCCGATATAGGGAATGAGCTTGCCCGTCATCACTTCCAGCGGCGTCGATGGCATCGCCAGCAGGTTCTCCATCGTGCCGCGTTCGCGTTCCCGAGTCACCGCCAGCCCCGTCATCATGACCATCGTCAGTGTCAGGATCATGCCCATTAATCCCGGCACCACGTTGTACTGCGTAATCTCATCCGGGTTGTACAGCGGATGCACGTCCACGTTGAACGGCGCGGGGCCACCCGCGAGGCTCGCCAGCGGCCCATTCAGCTCTCGCTGAATGACTGATTGCGTAATCCCGTCCACTGCCGAGAGCGCGCTTCCCGTTGTCGTCGGATCGGTCGCGTCGGCCTCGATCAGGATCGACGGCTTTTCGCGCCGCAGCACCTGCCGCGTAAATCCCGCCGGAATATTCACCACAAACAGAAGCTTGCCCTTTGCCAGCGCCTCCCGCCCCGCTTCTTCGTTCGGCAGCCGCGCCACAATCTTGAAGAAGGACGAATTCTGCATCGCCTCGACAAAGTCGCGCGTCACATCGCTGTCGTCCGCGCTGATGATCCCCGTGTCCAGATGCCGCGGAATCGTGTTGATGGCGAATCCGAACAGCGCCATCTGCATGATTGGAATCCCCACGATCATCGCGAACGTCAGCCGGTCGCGCTTCAACTGCGTAAACTCCTTCAGCACGACGGCCCACCATCGCGCGCCCGAAAATCGCTGCCGCCCGTTCACGCGTTGCCCCCTGGCCTCTGCTCCGAACGGCTCATTAAATAAATGAACACGTCTTCAAGGCTCGTTTCGATCCGCTCCACGCTCCGTCCGCTCCGTCCAACCGTTTCTTCAATCTCCCGTTCGAGCTGCGCATCGTCCGTTCCGCTCACGTGCAGAACGTCGCCAAACGTCACCGTCTGCGCCACGCTCTTTTTCTTCCGCAATTCCTCCTGCAACTCCGCCAGGTGATCGCCGTGGACGGCCCACGTGCTCAGGTGCTGCCCTTCAATGATTTCCTGCGCCGTTCCCTGCGCAAGCAATGTTCCGTATGAAATGTAGGCCAGCTTGTGGCATCGCACAGCTTCGTCCATATAGTGCGTGCTCACCAGCACCGAGATTCCTCTCGCTGCGAGCGATTGAATCTCATCCCAGAAGTCGCGCCTCGCTCTGGGGTCCACGCCGGCCGTCGGCTCATCCAGCAGCAGCAGTTGCGGCTCGTGCAGCATGCACGCCGCCAGCGCCATGCGCTGTTTCCAGCCTCCCGACAGCTCGCCTGCAAGCTGATGTGCCCGCTCCGTGAGCCCCAAATCCGCCAGGGTTTTCTTGACCGTTCTCTTGCGGTCGCGAAGCTGGTAGATCCTCGCTACAAACTCCAGGTTCTCTGCGATCGTCAGGTCCTCCCAGAAGGAGAACCGCTGCGTCATGTATCCCACGCGGCGCTTGATCTCCGCGCTCTCCCTGCGAATGTCCAGCCCCAGGCACGCACCTGAGCCGGAGTCGGGCTTCAGCAGTCCGCACATCATCCGGATCGTCGTCGTCTTTCCGCTTCCATTCGGTCCCAGAAATCCGAAGATCTCGCCCCTCCGCACGCGCAGCGACACGTCCTTCACCACGTGCTTGCCGTCGAAGTGCTTGTTCAGCCCCTCCACGTTAATGGCGAACTCGTATTGCGCGGCGGCGGTCACTGGACCGTTACCTCCACCGGTTGGCCAGGATGCAGAGTGGCCGCGGCCTGAGCGGATGGATTTGCAATCACCATATACACCAGCTTCGACCGGTTCTCGTTGCTGTAAATCACCGGCGGCGTGTACTCGCTCTGCGGCGACACAAAGCTGATCTTCGCCACAACGTCGCTAGCGCACCCGTCGCACGCCACGCGCACGCTTCCTCCCACGCGCAGTCCGCCCACAACCGTCTCCGGCACAAAGAATCGAATCTCCATATTCTCCGGCGGCAGGATCTGCACCACAGGATTTCCCGCCGTCACCCACTCGCCTTGCCGGTAAAGTGTGTCGAACACGAGCCCGTCGCGCGGCGACGCAATCTGCTTCTGCTTCAGGTGCCACTCTGCATTGGCCAGCGACGCCCGATCCGCGGCCACCTGGTTCGTCTGCGCCTTGATCTGCTGCTCCCGCGCTGGCAGCGCATCCACGGCCAGGTCGGCTTCGAGCTCTTTCACCTTCGCCGCGCTCGTCTCTGCCGCTCCCTGTGCATTGATCAGCTCCGTCTGCGCAATTCCTCCCGCCTTGAACTGCGCCTCGTCGCTGGCCAGAATTTCGTCCGCCTGCTTCTTCTCCGCAACCGCCTGTTCCAGTTCCGCGCGCGTCACGTCCACTTCCGCCGGCCGCTTTCCCGTCTCCAGATCGTTCAGCCGCGACTCCGAGCTGCGCAGCACCTGCTCGGCCGTCCGCATCTCTGAAGCTTCCGGCTCATCGTCCAAAGCAAACAACAGATGCCCAGCTGCCACCGTGTCGCCGCGCGCCACATCCACCTGGTCCAGCCTTCCGCTCTGCGGAGAGGCGACATAAACAAACTTACCTTCGATGTAGCCTTGGTAGGTATTCGTGGACTTCTTTGCGCACCCCGCCATGAACACAAACGCCGCAGCCGCAATCGCGCCCGCTAGAATCATCTTCCGGAGAACAAGCATCTTCCCCTCCATACTCACTTACGCCTCGATCCCGCTTTGCGTTTCATCCGCCCGCCAGATTGCAAATCTCCAGCCGTACTCAATCCATGAATCAGCAGCCCCGTAATGTGCCGGCTCAGCGCCGCGCGGTCCGGAGCCTTGCGTCCGAAGATCTCCGCCCACAGCTTGATCGTTGCCATGTGCATCATCACTAGCCCAATCACCGAAAACACAATCAACCCCGGATCGATCTCCGTATTCGCCGCGCCCGCCGCCTGCGCCCTTGCCACGCTCCGGCTCAGAATTCCGATCTTGTCGAAAGGCAGATAGCGCAGCACTCTCCCGCGCAAGAGCCCGCCCTCGTTCAGCACCTCGCGCATCCATGTGGATGGCACCCACGGCATCTTCTCGATCCCGGCCAGCATCCGCTCGACCACTCCCTCCACGATCTCCGCCGGAACCGCGCACTCCGTCACCGGGCCCCACACTCCCGCGATTAGCGGAGCCAGCCGCTCCTTCACTACCGCATCCAGCAGTTGATCCCGGTCCCTGAAGTAGTAGTGCAGCATCGCCGGGGTCAGTTCGGCGCGCTCCGCGATCATGGCAAATGTCGTCGCCGCCACTCCCTGCTTCGCGAACAGCTCAGTCGCCGCCTCGATCAGCTTCTCGCGTGCATCGAGCCCCGAAGTGGAAGTGGGCCTCCCCGGCCCCCGAGCGGGTTCTCGTCGCCCCGGCTTTCTTGCGGAATTTGTTCTTGATTTCATCGCAAATAATTAACTAATGAGTTAATTAAATACAGAAGATCGCAATTCTGTCAAGAGCGGCTGCGCCGGCGGACGGCTTTCGCGGCCATTTCTCGACGAGCAAAGGGTCTTCTGCTTGGCGCTACCGCACCAGCGGGCTCTCCCAAACGCGGCCGAGCAGCAATTTCAGTCGCGCGAAATCCCTGGGGCCGAGTTCTTCCATCCAATCGCGCTCAATGTTGCGCAGGGTCTCAATTGCCTTGGCGTAGGCGGCATGCCCACGTTTGGTGAAGTGGACGATGCGTGCGCGGCCCTCCTCAGGGGCGTTGGATCGCCTCAGGTAACCAAGATCCTCCAGGCTGCCCAGCAAACGATTCATCGCTTGCTTGCTCATGCCGGCGCGCTCGGCAATTACGCCCGGACGATCTCCATCTGGGCCGGGGTAGCGGAAGACCGCCATATGGGGCGCGCTAAGCCCTTTGAAGCCAGCCGCATTGAGCTCACGGATGATACGGCGGTGAATGGCCTCAGCCGGAGCACGCAGCAGGGCGCCGATCAGCATGTCCCCCGTCGGGACATGCTTGTGGGGCCCAATTTCTTCCAAGAAAGTCATTGACACCATCCGTAAACTATGTTTACCATAAATCCGCGGTAAACAGAGTTTACCAAAAGGAGGTTTAACATGAAACAGCAAACCGCTGGAATCCTCGATCATTCCCCGGTCGAGACCTTGGTAAATCACGCACTGCACCCCGCCGTTACACACGGAGCGCAGCCAAACCTTGTGCGGCACGTACCTGCGGAAACCGGCCCGGCATACTGGGGTCCCGGCGAGCGCATGACGTTTCTCGCGACCGGCGAGGAGACCGGCGGTGCCTTCTTTTTGGCGGAGATTGAAGTGGCGCCAGGTGGGGGCACGCCGCCGCACATTCACCACCGCGAGGATGAGGCCTTCCATATGCTCGAGGGCTCTCTGACGATTCAAGTGGGCGGGAATACAATCACTGCATCGGCGGGAGACTTTGCCTTTCTTCCCCGTGGAATCGCTCATTCATTCAAGAACAGTGGCGATGGCTGCGCGAAGGCACTGGTTTTGACTACCCCGGCAGGCCTTGAAGGTTTTTTCGCTGAGGTCTTCGATCCTGCGACAGACCGATTTGCGACACCGCCGGCCCAGAGTAAGGATTTGATCCCCAGGGCGCTCGCTTCCGCCCCGAAATACGGACTCGAGCTTCTTCCCCCCGCGTAGCGAGCCCGTGAAGGAAAAATGCAACAGGAGGTCATCATGACAACTCAGGCCATTGCCGTTAGCGTCAATCCTGCCGACGAAACCATTCATCTCGGCCCGCTCACCTTGCGCTTTCTGGTCACCAGTGAGCAATCGGCGGGCACAGTCGCGGTCTTCGAAGTGATTGTGCCTGCGGGGCAGCGGCTCACAGCCCCGGCCCACAGCCACGACCACTACGAAGAGACGATTTACGGCATCACCGGCGTGTTGACGTGGACGGTGGACGGAAAGTTGATCGACGTGGGGCCAGGCCAGGCGCTCTGCATTCCGCGGGGCGCCGTTCACCGGTTCGACAACAACTGCGTGGAAGACGTTACGGTCCTATGCATGGTTACGCCCGCTGCCATCGGCCCGCAATTCTTCCGCGAAGCCGCCGAGGCGTTGAAAGCAGCAGGTGGTGGACCGCCCGATCGCGCGAAGATGATCGAGATCATGCTGCGCCACGGCCTAACGCCGGCGCCGCCTCCGCCGCAGGCTTAGCGGTTTGCACGTCTCGCGGCGAAGCAGTCCAATAAAGGCAGCGGGGCTTCCGAGAGTCTGGGGCTCCACTCTTCGGCGTCCTCACTCCATCCAAAGCGCGCTCGTAATGATCCGCGGATAGTACCGGCTGGCCTTGCCTTCGCCCGACACAATCTGGTCGCAGCACGCCCAATACGAGCTGCCTTCCGTCTGCCATTTCACATGCGCCGCGTCGGCCTTGCGGAAGACCTCCACCACCTTAGGATCATCGTCCAGGTGGAACACCCTCCGGGTCACGTGCATGAAGATCGAGATCTTGCTCATCCACGAGTTGTTGCTCGTCGACGACAGCTTGATTCCGCCGTCGGCAAACAGATTCCGCCTGTCCGAATCGAGCAGCAGCTTCCGCGTGTGTTCCTTCAGCGCGTCGAACATCCGTTTCTCTTCCGCGCTCCCGAACACCTGCTCCAGCGTCCCGCCCGCAAATCCCGTCTTCACAAAGTAGAGCGGATACGCGCAACCCTCCACCGCCGGCAAAATCCGTGACCCATATCCCGGATTAGCTTTCTCGAAGATCGCCGGCAGCACCCCATCCACCGCCTGGTCGGCAACCACGCCGGCCACCTTCACTGCCAAATCCATCGCCCGCTTTTCATCAGCCGCCGCGCCCAACTCGCGGAACAGCAATGCCAGCGCGCGATAACTTGCCCAGCTCTTTACCGCGATGTACACGTTATTCCGCGTCTGCGCCAGCGAGTGGTCCAGCGAGTCGTACGTCGTAATCTCCTGCCCGCCCGCGGTCCGCGTGCTGTCGTACTGGGCAAATCCCACGTCCCCGCCGCGGTTGATCATGCTGGCGAGGCACGCCTCGACCACGGTCTTATTCCGTTTCAGCCACTCCACGTCGCGCGTCTTTGCCACGTAGCACCCAGCCACCAGGATCCAGTTGCACAGTTGCTCCTGCGTCATGTAGCTGAAGCATCCCGTCAGATTCGCCAGCTCGTAGCTGCTCCGCCCCTTAGGCGAAAAATTATTGTGCGCGCCCATATCGTGGCAAAAGCTCAGTCCGCCCGGCTTCGTGTCGTACGGCCGCGTCAGTTGCGCCTCGTCAGGAGCCGGCGGAGGCTGCGAAGGATCGGCCTGCCCCAGCGGCGCCGCCATGGCAATCTCCGTCTTGTATACCTTCACCTCGTCTGTGTAGCTGTATCGCCGCACAAACGTGTCCAGCAAATTCCGCACCAGCCACGGATTGTGTTCGAGCTCCCAGAACACGTGATCCACCGCCAGGTCCAGCGTGTTCATCATGCAGTACTCGCCCTCATTCACCACCCACAGCGGCTGCCCCTCCACATCAAGCAGTTGCGTGCTTCCGTAGTAGCTGTGCGTCGCGTGCGCAATTATGAACCGCTGATCGTCCGACAGCTTCGCTGCATCCAGCTTCGCGTCCAGCGCTTCGGCCCGCGCCGCCATCTCGTCCGCGCCGTCCAGCGCCGTCTTCAGCACGTCGCCCAGGCCCTTGTAGTACCGCGCATACAGATATTTCCCGTCCAGCCCATTCGTCTGCGCGCCTTCCAGGTACGATCCAAGCGCAATCGTCAATCCATACTTCTTTCCCGCCGGCACTTCGAACCCGAATCCCGGGCACGACCCCAGCAGGTGCACCGGGTTATACCGCTCGCGAACCCCGTCGCTCGCTGACCAACGCATGAACACAAACGGCTCCGTCTCCGCCGCCGCCTTTTTCCCAGTCGTCCAGTCCCACAGCTCCGCCGCGGCGCCCGCCTCGCGCCTGAAGGCAAAACCCAGCCGTCCCGCGCCCAGGTTGTCTTCCAGAATCCGCTCACCCGGCCGCGCGTGATTCAGCGCAAACATTGCCGTCTTGGTCTCAGTGCCCTTCGTGTTGTCCACGACCAGCCGCGCCACCACCGCCGGCAGCAGCCCCTCGCGCATCTTGTCAGCGCTGTCCCGGTCCGGATCGGGAATCGATCCGAACGGCGAGTACACCGTAAACGTCAGTCCGTCCGCGCGCCACTCGTCGGTCGCCCATCCATACGACCGCGCGACTTCGCCATCTTTGAACGGCTCCGCATCCGGCTTCACGTTCTGCTCCGAAGGCCCCGCCTGCTCCACCAGGAACGCATCCGCCGCGCGGTTCACCGCTCCCACATAAAACGGCAGGCACTTCAATGTCGCGTTCGAGTACCGGTCGCCCTCTTTGAACCCGACAAAGACCTCCTGGTCCCCCGGCTGCCCAATCTGCAAGCCAATCCCGCCGCGAGTCCCATAGTTTCCGCAGGTAAAGCTCATGAATGCGCCCATGGGCGAGTGTTGTGCGTTAAAGCTCAGGTAGTAAGGGAGCGGTCCACGTTTTGTCACGGTCTTTCCTCGGGTAAAACGATTTTCATACCAACCCCAAAATACTAACCCATTCCCGCAACCCCTCGCCCCACTGTCATGTCATCCTGCGCCGGGCGAAGGATCTGCGGTTGTTCTTGCGACCTTCACCGAGTACTAAAAATGGGTGCCCCACACTCGCCACGTTTTTGTTTTTGTGGCTAGGGTGGGAGGGCACGGACCGATCTATCCGCTTTTTCACCGAGACGGCCGCGCGCCGAAAGGAACAATCGTCCCCCAGCATTCGTACCCGCTCTCCATGAACAACGTCACCTCAGCGAACGCAATTCCCCTTGCACAACCCCGCCGTCCCGTCGCGTCTAGCCGCGCCACCTGGATCGGTCTCTGTATTTCCTTGTTCTCGCTCATCGCCGTTTCGCAGCTCTTCCACGCTCTCGCGCCACATCCCGGCGTCGCTCTCACTCTCGCCCGCGAAGCCACCATGTTCGCCTGCGCGGGCCTCTTGTTTTGGATCGTCCGCCGCCGCGAGCGCCTGCCGCTCGCCTCGATCGGCATCGGCACGTCCCCTCTATGGAAATCGCTCGCCTGGGGAGCAGTCATGGCCGCTGCCTGCGTCATTCCCGCCGCGCTCATCGCGCATTTTGCTGGCTACGCCCACAGCGCGGCCGCTCACAACTTTGACAAGCTTCCTGTCTGGCTCATCTTACTCATCGTTGTGCGCGCAGGAGTGGTCGAAGAGTTCTTCTATCGCGCCTATTCCATCGATCGCCTTCAGCGTCTCGGCCTCGGCCGCATCGCCGCATCCCTCATACCGCTCGTCATCTTCGCTGCGGCCCACTATTCTGGCGGCCTCGTCAACTCCCTTATGGCGCTTTCGCTCGGCGCCATTTTCACTGCCTTTTATCTCTGGCGCCGCGATCTGGTCTCCAACATCTTCGGCCACTTCCTCATCGACTTCGTCGCCAACGTCATTCCCGCACTCTTTGCCTGAAGCCAACGCGGCGCCAGCCGCAGCCCCGGCGTTATTTCTTTTCCACCTCTACCCGCCGGTTCTGCGAGCGCCCCAACGCCGTTTCGTTACTCGCCACCGGATGGCTCGACCCAAATCCCTGGGTCGTCAACCGGCTCGCGCTCACGCCGGCGTTCACAAGGTAGGCCTTTACGGAATTGGCGCGGTTCAGAGAGAGCGTCACGTTGTGAGCTTCGGTTCCGGTATTGTCGGTATTCCCTTCGATCGAAAAATCCCATGTGGGCTGGTCGTGGGCAGCGGCCACCAGCGCATCGAGCGTCGGTTTCGATTCGTCCTTGAGGTGGTCGGAATCCGTGTCAAACAGAATTCCATAGAGCTGGGCACTGCCGTTGCTCTTCAGCTCCGCCTCCACCGCGTTCCCTGACCCCGGCTTCCAATAAGGGCACGAGCCAACATCCGTCGATACTCGCTTGCCGTTCCATTTTCCTCCCATTCCGTTGGTGTCCCCTTTGTTCCACCAGAAGCCTGTAAACGACTGGCCGTCGTCGGCGAAGACCAGCATGGCCGGGCCCCCGTGACGGGAATTGTCAGACGCGGCTTCGCTCCAGGTGAAATCGAGCACTCTGCCGTCAAATCCGCCGTTCTCGATCAGTCCATCTGAATGCTCATAACAGCCGTTCACCGTCACGCCGGTTTGCTGCATGTGGAAGTCTCCATAGTCCGAAGTAAACGTCCCGGAGTTGTCCCCCAGCACCGGTTGCGCCAGTAGTTTTCCGTAAGCGTAGACATCCATGATCTCCATGTACCGGTCATCTCCCCAGTTGCTCTCGACCGTCATCCGTATGTATCGCCCCACCGCCGGCGTCTTCAGCGCGAACTTCTGGTGATCCATCACCGGCGCCAGCGACGGGCTGGCAATCAGCGTGTAAGCCCCGTCCTTCGTGTCTGCAATCTCCACCTTCACGTCTTTGGCCCCGCGGCCCCGGTTTTCCACTTGGGCTGTATCGAAGCCCAGGCTGGTGATCTGGCTCCGCGCGGCAAGCTCAAATACGAAGACCTTGGGCGTCAGGTCGCCTGAAACGGTGGCCCAACCCGTGTTGGGCAGCTCGTCGAGCAGTCCATCGGGCGACCAGTTGCCGCTATCGGAGTAGGACGGCGGCGCTTGCACGACGAGCGCGCCTGCGCCCCACGCCAGCAGGTTCACCGAAGTCGCCGTGCCTTGTGTCGCCTTGCTTTGCGCACGGGCCGGGGATGTTGGTTGAAGCAAGAGCATCGCTGAGCAGAGCGCCATGCACGCGGACGTCGAGGATAATTTCATGAAATTCCCCTGAGCAGGCGAGTCTATTTCCCTCAACCTCCCGGGTCAAGCTTCTTGCGCGGTCTCCTTGCGGCCCCGCGCCTCACCCACCACGAAGAATGGGTGCCCCATCCTAGCCACGTTCTTGCTTCTGTGGCTAGGGTGGGATAGCACGAACCCATTCGTCTGCGCCTTCATCCCCGGTGCATCGCGCGCCCGACCACCCCCTCAGCGCACAATCGTGCGACGCTTCGACAGGATCGGCATCTGATCTCCAGAGGACACCGAGAATGTTTCTGATCACGGGAATTACAGGCAAGGTAGGCGGAGCAGCGGCACGGCACCTTCTGGATAAAGGGAAGCAGGTGCGGGCACTCGTGCGTGACCCGGCAAAGGCTGCCGCATGGAGCGCTAAGGGCGTGGAACTGGTGAAGGGCGACTGGGCGGATCCAGTGGCGATGACACAGGCGCTCAATGGAGTTGAGGGGGCGTACCTGATGATGCCGCCCATCCAGACGCCTTCGCGCGACTTCCGCGAGGCCAAGGCCGTCATTTCCAGTTACAAAGAAGCTCTGGCCAAGTCTGCGCCGCCCAAGCTCGTCGTGCTGTCGTCCATGGGCTCGGAGAAGTCCTCCGGCCTGGGGCTTATTACTGCAACTCATTTAATTGAGCAAGCTCTCGGCAACGAGCCCTTCCCCGTGGCATTCGTGCGCGCCGGATCATTCCTTGAAAACTACCTGTTCGGCATTCAGGCGGCGCAAGGCGGCACTCTGCCCATCTTTTACGCGCCAACCGATCGCAAGCTGCCCATGATTGCAACCGAGGACATTGGCGCCGAGATCGCGAAACTGCTCACCACTGAGTGGACCGGAAAGCGCATCATCGAGCTTGGCTCCCTGGTGAGCGCCGATGATCTTGCGGCAGCGCTGGGCAAGGCGCTCGGCCGCGACGTCAAGGCTCAGGCCATCCCGCGCCAGGCTTGGGCCGGCGCGCTCCAGCAAATGGGAATGCCCGCCGGCGGCACCTGGGCTTTTGAAGAGATGGTCGACGGCGTGAACTCCGGTTGGATCGGGCTCGGTGTCGAGGGCACGGAACGCGTCGAAGGGACCACCAGCGCAAAGGATGTATTCGCCGCCGCGGCCAACCAGGCGAAATAGGCCGCCGGCGCTTTCTCGCCGCTCAGCGCGGCCGAAAATCACGCGCTTCACTCACCACGAATCGCGCGTGCCCCTGGTCCCTCGTCCGCCGTGGCGGAGGGACCAGGGATAGCACGAACGCCAACTCACGGGTCTTGTATCAGGGCATGACTGGTAGGTCGGGGATTCATCCCCGACTGCCGCAAAGGCCGCAAGAAATGAACGGGCCTTCAGCCCTTGCACGCGCCAAATCACCTCTTCGTTCGTTACCGGCGCGAAACCTCTGGTTTCAGGCAGTATCCTTCGTTCAGAATGTCATCCCCGTTCTCCGATGACCTTCAAAATACGCCGCCGACCACCTGGCAGGATCAACAGCTGGATCTTGCTGATCCGGCTGTCCCTGTATCAGCTTGCGAAACGAGGACGTCGTCGGATCAGCGATTACCTTCCGGAGATGGGCCCAGGAACGGAAACCCTGCTCTGAGCGGGCTCCACTCACTTTCCGCGTTGCGAACCACCCCGTGAATGGGCTGCGAACCAAAGTGCTTGATTGCGGGGCTCCCGGTCTGGAATTGCAGGGTAATGTTCGAATAGGGAATAGAGTTCGCATTTTCGCCCCCAGTCACGCAGACCTGCAACACGGAAGACGGCGGTTGCGTTTCAAATCCTGCGTTGCTTCCATTGCCGGTCAGCAGGCTGACGGTGTCGCTCAACTGAAAGCCCCCATAGGTGGCAGTGCTAAACGTAGGGCAACCGTTGCTATTCCATGTCACCTTGACGTTGGTCAACTTGATGTGGTGCTCGTGTGCCGACGCGCCACCCTGCGTGGGATCGACTGCGCCGGTCGAGGTCTTCCCATACCCCGACATCGTCATATCCGCAGAAAAATCCGCGGTGCCCGCCCTCTCGTTCAGGTCCAAGGTCCATTGGCCGTGCATCTCCCAGGGTCCCCCGGACACTGTTGACGGTGAATAGTCGTTGATGAGACCGCTGAAGTGAACGACGAACAGCCCCTGGGCTTCCGCGCCCTGGTTCGCAAGCAAACCGAAACATGCGAACAACACTGCCGTCGCAATCCATCGAATGCCTTTCATATGAAACCTCCGAGTTTGAGAGTTGCGCTTCAACCGCCGAAGTCCACTGGGATGCGTCTGGGGCCGCGTGCGCCCATCGCAGTTTCCTCATTCGCAGACCGCGTTTCGGCGATATTGCGCGCGCATTTCGAATTCAGAGTCGGCCATCCGCCCGGCGGGGTCAAACGGCATTGCGCCCTAACGGCAACATGCAGCCTAATGCCGTCTTTTGCCGCGCTGCATTGGTCGGGATACAATCGTTTCACCTCGTTCGTAACAAGCTCCCCAAGCCAGGAAAACTGCGATGGATGAAGGCTCCTTCAACCCGCCGCCCAAGCGAGAATTGACCGAAAGGTGCTTGGACTCGTGGAAGGAAATCGCAGCCTATCTCAACCGCGACGTCACCACCGTACAGCGCTGGGAAAAGCGCGAGGGAATGCCTGTCCACCGCCATCTGCACGATAAGCGCGGCTCCGTCTACGCCTACTCCGCCGAACTGGATCAATGGACGCACAGCAGGAAGCCGTTTCCTCCCGCCGAAAAGGACCTCGTCGAGAAAAACGGCGAGGTGTCCGTCGCGCCGGCAAGAAAATTGCCTTTCAGCCGGCCATGGAAATTCATTTTGCCGTCGCTTGCGCTTGCGTCGGCAGTCGCGGCCTGCGGATTGCTCTGGATGCAAAGAACAGACCGCTTCTGGCACAACCCGATCGCGGGCGCGCAATTTCAGGCAGTCACCGATTGGGGCGGGCGGGAACAAGCAGCAGCAGTCTCGCGCGACGGTCAATTCGTGGCGTTTCTTTCAGACCGGGACGGACAGATGGACGTCTGGGTCACACAGGTTGGCTCAGGTCAGTTTCATAATCTGACGCACGGCAGCGCTGCGGAGCTGGAGAATCCTTCAATCCGTACGCTTGGCTTCTCGCCCGACGGCTCCTTGGTCACCTATTGGGTCCGCAAGCCCAGCAGCTCACACGGCACGGATATCGGCATCTGGGCGGTTCCAACATTGGGGGGTGAGCCGCACCCCTACCTTGAAGGGGCGGCTGAATATGATTGGTCAAGCGACGGCCAACGGCTTACGTACCACACGCCAGGCGCTGGAGACCCGCTATTTGTATCGACGGGCAACCAGCAGTCCGGGGACCGGCCTATCTTCACGGCGCCTGCTGGCCTTCACAATCATTTCCCACTTTGGTCACCAGACCAGAAATTCATCTACTTCGTTCACGGCTCACCACCTGACAAGTTGGACATTTGGCGTGTTCCCGCCAAGGGCGGAGTTCCCGAACGGATCACGTCGAACGACACACAAGTTAGCTATCCTGTGCTGCTGGACCGGCGTACGCTCTTATACCTCGCTACCAACCCCGACGGCTCAGGACCCTCGCTTTACAGCATGGATGTGGAGCACCGGATTCCCCATCGGCTGACCACTGACCTCGAGCGGTACACTTCCCTCGCCGCGAGCGGCGACGGCCGCCGCCTCGTGGTCACGCTTTCATCTCCCCAAACAAGTCTCTGGCGCATTCGCCTTGATGCCGTGCAGGGCGTAGCTTCGACGCCCACTCCGATCACCCTGACCACCAGCAGCGGCTTTCGACCAAGACTTGGAACCGGCTGCCTGTTCTACCTCTCTGCAAACGGTACCAGCGAGAGCATTTGGAAGCTGGACCACGGTGCGCCGACGGAGTTGTGGCGCGGCCTGGGAGTCTCGATCATCGGTGGTCCTGCCATTTCGGCCGATGGAGGTTCTCTTGCATTTTCAGTTCGTCAAAATGGACGCTCGCTCTTGTACGTAATGCAGGCAGACGGCACAAATCCCCGCGTCGTGGCCGACTCTTTCGATCTTCAAGGTGATCCTGCATGGGCGCCTGATGGCAAATCCCTCCTCACAGCAGCGGCCGATCAAGGCGTGCCTCACCTCTTCCGAATACAGCTCGGCGGCGGCTCTCCTGTTCGCTTCATCTCCGAGTCCGCGCTCGATCCGGCATGGGCGCCGGACGGCAGCTTCGTGCTCTTCTCCGGACCGGACATCGGCGCTGCGTTTTCAGTGCAGGCGGCCGCGCCCGACGGATCCAGCTATACGCTGACACGGCTCACCCTCACACGTGGAGCGCGCCATCTGGCATTCCTGCCAGGAAAATCTGCTCTGGTCGTCTTGCGGGGAGAAATCCAGCACAAGAATCTTTGGCTAGTCGATCTGGTCACGGGCGCCGAGCGTCAACTGGCCGAACTGCCTCCTGATTTTGACATTCGTGACTTCGACCTTTCGCCGGACGGCCGCGAAGCTGTATTGGAGCGGGTGCAGGATCGCTCGGAAGTAGAGCTGGTAAAGCTTGCTCCGCCGCGATAGAAGGCGTGACCGGAGCACCGGGGATCGCCCACAACGCCAAAAAGCAGGACCCCGCCACGTCGCTGCCGCCAACTCCGCTAACCCCTCTGCCCCAGCTCCCTCGGTCCATTGTTCCCCGTCTTCCCGTCGCGCGCCGAACCGCCCCTCCGACTTGAGCGGAATCACACACGAAAAGCTCGACGCCGAAAGCTCCCCTGTTCCACGCCTCTTAATGGCTCGGAACAGGGTGAACCGGCGGCGGCGCCGACGGATGAAACGGCTCACGGATCTTGCCGCCGGCTGCCCATCCCAACGCCACAAACCAGCCGAAGAGCGTCCACCCCAGCAGCAAATTCACCACTACGATCCACGCCGTCGATTTGCAGTCCCGGTAAATCGCCAGCCCCGTCGGCAGCACATACACCAGCAATCCGGCCACAAAAAGCAGCAGGTTAAACGGTGCCAGCAGATCGGCGTTGTGCCGCTCCAGTCCCAGCGCCGGCATCGCGATCGCCCACGCGGCTAATCCCACGATCACAAGCAGTCGTAGCAAATTGTTCATTTGCCACCCCCTCGCACTTTCGCCTTCGAATCGTGGCCAGCATGTTAGCGCCGTCTTCGCTCACCTGCAATCGAATCTTCCCGTCACTCCGTGTCATTCCCGGTGCATTCCCGCGCCCCGAAATCGGCATCACAACGCCCTGCGTCCGTGGGGTGCTCCAACCAGTGCACTTCCGCGCGCCGTTGATCGGCGGCATCACACTCCACCCCGCCGAAAGATTGTTCATCCCGTCAAATCCACCTTGAAATCAGGGCAAATTATGGATGACGCGCAAGTCATTTTGCCGCGGTGGAAAGGATCGAGCCCGCCGTCCCCCCACAGGAATTTGAGAAACAAAGAGCGCGGCGAAGCCGCGTCCAGATTCGTGTCTCAACCGGATCCCTACCCACCACGAACCTTGGGTTGCCCCATCCTTCGCCTTCTCTCTGGCGAAGGGTGGGATAGCACGAACCCCACCATCGAATGTCATCCTGAGCGAACAGAGCCCGCCGCGACGGGCGAAGGGAGTCGAAGGATCTGCATTTTGAAATTCCGGGTAGGGTGGGATAGCACGAACGCCAACTCACAGGCCTTGTGTCAGGGCCCGACTTTAGTCGAGCCGAAAAAGCCGGAAAAATGAATCTGGGCTTTAGCCCCTGCGCGCCTGCTCTGGTACACCACAGGCTCCCAGAAGGAGCGCGCCTCACCCGCGGGTGCCCCCGGTCCCTCGCATTTGGAGACCGGGGAAAGCACTCCCGTCAGCCCAACTCGAAAAAGGGGCGCCAGGGGTCGCCCAAGACGTCCGAGCGGCCCGAAAAACCGAAATCGCCCTCGCACGCAATCCGAGAACTCAACGCTACGCCCTGAGCATCGCAAGTGCGGATATACTCCAATCGTGCTTCGGATACCCAGTCGAATCGAGCAAGCTGGCAAGTGGTTACGCCCTCACGTGAGGCAAGCAGCTGCCGTCGCTCTAGTTCTTGCGTCCGGCTTCGGCATATCCTGGTTTTTCCGGGCAGCTTGGACGGAGATCGAGGGACCCGACATCGCCTTGTCC
This sequence comes from uncultured Acidobacteriaceae bacterium, assembly GCA_963813015.1. Taxonomy (GTDB): domain Bacteria; phylum Acidobacteriota; class Terriglobia; order Terriglobales; family Acidobacteriaceae; genus Telmatobacter. The sequence goes on along the minus strand of CAWEXN010000016.1, from coordinate 60,801 downwards.
ATCCGCTCACTGACGACCAGCAGCCTGCAGACCTCCGTAACGCTAGACGCGTTCGATCCGGACAACCTGACCGCCAACGCTCACGTCTCGACGACCTTCAACGAGCTAGCGGCATTCGACTTCGAGCCCTCGGTCGCCGAGCAGATTCCGGAATTGAAGAACCTCCCGAAAGCTCCACCAAGGTCTAAATACGATGTCTATTACGCAGGGCCCTACATCTCGGACCTTGCTCCAGCCTTCATGTATACCGGGACGCGGCTTATCTACCAGGAAGTCCAGCGATCGAAACCAATCACGTATTCCGACTTTTGCGTTCTGAAGAACTCCCTCGAAAAGAAGCTGCCCGGCGACACGACAATGGCCCTCACGATGATCGGCGATCCCCGGACATTTCCGTTCGATCGGTACCTGATCCTCTACAAAGGCGAAGGCGGGGCATTCCTCGAATACAAAGGGAAAGTCGCCTACATTGATTCCGCATTTACGATCACTACCCGGTTCCCGGGACTCGTCGTGCGTGACTTCTCTGGGCCGGAGCTTCGGGATTACGACGGAATCCTGGGTCGCAAATTTGATCGGGAGGGCGCGGCTAAGAACCTGCGTAGCTCGATGCCGTACAACCCGGAATTCTGGTACCGGACCGGATTCGCGATATCCATCGAGCGGCCACTCTATTTGCAGGTATTAACAATCGTCCTCGGGGCTATAGCAGTAATTTCAGTCATCGTCGTCAGCATTCGTTCCGAGCCGTCGGCTTACCTCCTGAACGCAGTTGGAATCTTCGTAGCGCTATGGGGCGTACGGAGCATTATCACGGCCAGCGCACCGAAGACCCCCAACTTCGTAGATTTCGGCGTGCTAGCGCTCTTCATCGTCCAAATTGTGATCGGTTTGGTGAGGTTTCTAGTCCAGAGCAGGAAGAGACCGATGAGACCAGAACCCGCTTAGTTGATCGGAACTCATCCGAAGCAAAATATGGAACTGGGGACAGACGGGACGTTCCCCCTGAAGGAAACCTGAAATCTGGAACCCGGGACCCCTGCTTTTTCCTGTCAACCCCCTCACTCACTGCATTCCACCCTAACTCACTCATTCCAAAGCAAATCTATTTTTCCCCAAGTTTGCCGGTTATTTCTCCAGTTTCGCTACACTTGTTCTTAGTTGGTTGAATCTCCTTTCAAACAGAGGAGCGGGCGGTTCCGAAGAGTGCCGGAGGGGATTACGGCGCACCTCGACCCGCCCATCCTTTTTTCCCGAGAAGTGTTTCTCTGTCGGATTTTCCCGGAGAGATTCTTCTCCATCGAACGCATCGAAAGCAGTGCAAGAAGGGCAAATTGCGGAGCCAAAGTCTCCAAAATCGGTCGTATCTCCTTTGCTGTTTCATATCTGCGGCTAAGGGGCTTTCGAATGAAATATTTGCGGACCCATACTTGCCGCAAACCGATGATTCAAGGCGAGTTATTTCCAGAGACGGGGAGGGGGCTCCCCCCATATGTGACAAGTCGCACTTCGCGAACTGAATGTTGAGCGTGGACCACGAAGGCGCCGCCAGTCGCCGGTAGTCAGTGACTCTTCGGCGATCTGCAGTCTTGCTTTCCGACCCCTGAAACCTGCATTCTTGATCCCTGACACCTGACACCTGTTTTTCCCCGTCTCACGTCGTCTTACATCGCGTATGACGTGTCTTACATGCCCAGCACCCCCCAATCTCCGCGTCTTACAGGCCCGTTTCGACACTTTCTGCCTCGCAACCTAAAATGTTCCTTGGGACCTGAGGTGTGAAAGTGAAGAACGGAAAGAAGAAAAGCGGCCAGAATAGCTCCCGGACGGGCCGGACCGGAAAAGCTAGCTCGACCGCCCAGGCCACCCGAGCCGCCCGCAAGCCCGCCGCCAAGACCGCCATCTTTTCTTCCCCTCAGGCCAAAGCCATCAAAAATGAAATCTGCGCCGCCGGCCGCAAGCTCTGGATGCGCCAGTATGTCGACGGCAACGGCGGCAACATCTCCTATCGCCTCGGACCCAACGCCGTCCTCTGCACGCCATCGCTCGTCAGCAAATTCGATCTCACTCCCGCCGACATTTGCCTCACCGATATCGACGGCCATCAGATTGCCGGCAGCAAGCCACGCTCCAGCGAACTGCTTCTGCATCTCGAGATCTACAAAGCCGTGCCGGAAGCGAAGGCTGTCGTCCATTGCCATCCGCCCCACGCCACAGCCTACGCAATCACCGGCTGCCTCCCGCCCAATCTCATCATTCCTGAGTTCGAAGTCATCGTGGGCAACGTCGCGGTCGCGCCCTATGAAACGCCCGGCACCAAGGCCTTTGCTGAAACGGTTCTTCCCTACGTGAAGAATCACAACACCATGCTGCTCGCCAATCACGGCATCGTCTGCTGGGCCGATACCGTCACGCGCGCCGAGTGGTGCGCCGAAGTTCTCGACACCTATTGCTGGACGCTGATGCTCGCCGCGCAGTTGGGCGCGCCCATTCTGCGCATCTCCGAGGAACGCGGTGCCGATTTGCGCGCACTGCGAAAGAAACTCGGCCTGCCGGAATTCCCGCTCGATATGCCGCCTTTGAGCGACGCCAGTCTCGCCGTCCAAAGTCCCATCGCGCTCAAGCATGCGCCGGACGACGGTAACCACGCCAACGGCAGGGTCTCCGGTGCAGACCTTCAGGCGCTTGTCCAGTCCGTCACCGAATCGGTGATGCAGGCGATCGCCGAAAAATATGCCCTTGCCCCGCGCAAATAATCGCCCGCGTTTTGACGTTCATTCGCTGAGGAAATTCCGATGCAAATCGATGCGCACGATGTCTTTCTCGTTATCGACGTGCAAAATGATTTTTGCCCCGGCGGCGCGCTCGCCGTTCCCCGCGGTGACGAAGTCATCGCGCCCATCCATCGCATCGCGCCGCGATTCGAGCACATCATCTTGACTCAAGACTGGCATCCGCCCAATCATTCTTCCTTCGCCGCGTCGCATCCCGGCAAGCAGCCCTACGAATCCATCCAGCTCGCGTACGGCCCGCAGACGCTCTGGCCTCCGCATTGCGTGCAAGGCACGCGCGGCGCGGAGTTTCATCCTGCGCTCCAGCTCACGCAGGCCGAACTGATCCTGCGCAAAGGCTTTCGCCCGCAGATCGATTCCTATTCGGCCTTCTTCGAGAACGACCGCTCCACGCCGACTGGTCTTGCCGATTATTTGCGCGACAACAATCTCACTCGCGTCTTCCTCGCCGGTCTCGCCTACGACTACTGTGTCGGCTACTCCGCTCTCGACGCGCGCCGCCTCGGCCTTGCCGCATTCGTCCTGCGCGACGCCTGCCGCGCCATCGACCTCAACGGCTCCGTCGCCGCCATCGACACCGAATTCGCCAAAGCCGGCGTCAATGTCATCAACTGCGCCGAGCTTTCCGCATGAACCTGCCCGCTCTACAATCGCTTCAGGCAGATCGAGCCGCTGGCTCTTCAGCACGTATGTCCCGCAACTTCTACATCCTCGCCGCCACGCTCGGATTCTTCGCCCTCATCTCCGGGGTCATGACGCTGGTGCCATCGAGCTTCCAGCCCGGCCTCCCCGCCAACGGCTCGCTCTGGCGCACCCTGGCCTTGCTGCTTCTGCTCGCCGGCCTCGCTTCGGCTCTGGTCGGCGTCCTCAGCAATCTGTTTGAGCAGGTCGACCGCCGCAGTGAAGAAACCCGCCGCGCAGCCCGAAACAAACGTCGTGGCCATCGCAATCCTTAGCTGGGCCGATCAAATTAGAATGAAGAAGTGCGGGCCGCGTGCCCGCGCAGGATCGAGCAGACGCAAATGTACGAAGTAACTGTCGAGGCGGATTTTTCCTCCGGCCACTATCTCCGCAACTACAAGGGCAAGTGCGAGAACCCGCACGGCCATAACTATAAGGTCCGCGTTACTTTGGCCGGCGCCACGCTCGACGAGGCCGGTCTGCTCCTCGACTTCAAGCTCTTGAAACAGGTGCTCCGCCCCGTCATCGATCGCATCGACCACCAGATGCTGAACGACCTTGAGCCGTTCACGACGCTCAATCCCTCGGCCGAAAACATCGCCAAATACTTTTACGATGAAACCAATAGCCAGCTTGCCGGAATGACCGCAGGCCGCGTGCGCGTGAAAGACTGCACCATCTGGGAAACCGACACCACCACGGCCACCTACTTCGAATAATCCAGGCACCCCACCCGCGGCAAACGCCTCGACTCAGTTTCTCCCAGCCTCTTCAAGCGGTGGTGTCGCATACCAATCTTCACGAACCAGTGGCAGCTGGCTCTTGCCGTGTTCCGGTCGGCTCAGCAGCACCTGATAGATCGCAATATCTCCCCTTGAAAACGCGGCGGCCGATCCCGCCATGTACAGCAGCCAGATGCGATATGTCTCCTCATCGACATACTTCCGCACCTCGCAAGCATTCTCCTGCAATCCGTTTACCCACTGGCGCAAAGTCAGTTCGTAGTGATCGCGAAGGTTCTCCACGTCGCGCACTTCCAGGCCAGCCGACTGCGCGGCATCGATCATCTCCGTCAACGTCACAAGCCTTCCGTCCGGGAACACGTATTGTTCAACGAACGAATCTTTGTGCACCGAGGAGCAAGGGAAGCGCGCAATGCCGTGATTGAGAAAGACCCCGCCTGGCTTCAGCAACTGGTGCACGGTTCTGAAGTAGCGAGGCAGGTTTTTCAGCCCGACATGCTCGTACATGCCGATACTTGCAATCTTGTCGAAGGACTCGGGAAGGTGCCCGCACTGGCGGTAATCGCATAGCTCAACCGCACAGTTCTCGCTCAAACCAGCCTCTTCAATTCTCTGCTTGGTGACTTTGGCCTGCTCTTTGCTCAGCGTGATTCCCAGGGCCCTCGCGCGGCTTGAGCCGGCGGCCCGCAGAACCAGGCTTCCCCACCCGCAGCCGATGTCAAGGAAGCGCTCGCCGGGTTTAAGGCGCAGCTTCCTGCAGATCATTGCAAGCTTCTGCGTTTGCGCCAAATCGAGAGACTCGTTCGCGCTTCGAAAATACGCGCAGGAGTATGCCAGCGATTTGCCCAGCCACGGCCGGAAGAATTCCACCGGCTGATCGTAGTGGTATGCAATGGACGAGCGGTCTCGCGCCATGGAGTGTCGCGAGCCGTGCTTGAGCCATTCACCGGCGCCCGCGATCGTGCGCGCCAGCGTCTCAACGATTTGCTGTTTCAACCGGCGCGGGCGATTCAGCACGTGCTCCGCAACGGAAAAGACAGCAAAAATGTCGCCCTCGATCTCCAGTTCCTTGTGGATGAACGCTTCGCCGAGGGCGATCTCGTTCGGTTCGACCACCAGCGCGGCCAGCGCCTTCGGCGTCTCAACTGCAATGGTGCAGGCAGGTTTCCCGCCCACAGCCGGCGTCCATTGCCACCCGTCCCACATGCGAAGGGCAAAAAGCGGACCTCGATAACTCTCAAAGAGAGCCGCCAATAAGCCATTTCTCCGCGATTGAACCAGGGCAGAAGCCATCTTGTGACCTCGCTTACCATGTGCGCGGTCAAAAGCAATCCATTCACCGCGCTGTGTTTGCGGGGAGTTGAACCGGCAAGTTTCCGATCTCGATTCGGAAAACCGCGGCACTCTCGGACATATTGTATGACGATAGTTTTTGGGCCGGAGATGCTTTTTTGTCCGGAATCTCGCGGATTTTCGCCCGAGGGTGGCAAGAACAATCTTGGCCGAGCGCAATCATCGCGCCGGTTTGGCGGTGCACCGCTAATTCATCTGGCTCGACTTCGATTGCAGATACTTGTCAAAAGGAATCTCGAAATAGAAGAGTTCCCTGCCGTCCGCGTCGCGCAGATCGTGCAGATAGAGCTTCGCCCCCATCAGCGGGTTGTTCAACCCCGAAACGTCGTAAAACAGGAAACCGGCGCGCGTGGTGTGCGGTTCCACCGCCAGGGCCGAGTACTCGAAGGTATTAAAGTCGGCCTCGATCTCCTGAATGCTCCCCTTTGGCTTTACGTGGAGCGGCGGCAACGGAGCAGGCAGCGGGATCTTGGATCCTTGTCGCTCCTTTTGCGTCATCATCCGCTCCACATCTTCCGGCTCGGCGGCGCGAATCCGGTCGCCCTCCGCCGTCTCGAATAGAATTCGAGCATCGATGAGCGAAATGGGCCGGTCGCCAAGGTTGGTCACAATGAGCCGAATCGGCATCACATCGTGGCTCAGGTAATCCACGCGGAAGATGGACTCTTTTTCCCTCGTATCGTAGGGCTCGGCGGCAATGGCCACGTGCTCTTGCTGATGAACTTCCACCGCCGGGAATGAAGTCGCCGGCTGCACCGGGGGCGGCGTGCGATCGCTTGCCGTAACCGGCAGCGCCAACCAAAGCAACGAGAACAACGGGATTCCCCGCAAGATTTTCATCGCGCTCAACTGTATCATTCTTTGATTGGACACCCTACGATTAGACCTGCAGAACATCGGTTCGTTTACGCATGATCCTTTTTTTCTATAACCTCGCCCTGTTCGTGGCCCTCATCGCTGGCGCGCCCTGGTGGCTCTGGCGCATCGCCACCACGCACAAATACCGCCAGGGGCTCATGGAGCGTCTGGGGCGCATTCCGAGGAGACTCGCTTCTGACTCTTTGTCCACTGAACGTCCGCTCATCTGGCTCCACGCCGTGTCCGTTGGCGAAGTTCTCGCTGTCACGCGTCTGGTCAAGGAGCTTGAATCCGCTCTGCCCGGCCATTTGATCGTCATCTCCACCACCACTCGCACCGGCCAGGCTCTGGCTCGCGAGCGCTTCGACTCGAATCGCGTTTTCTACTGCCCGCTCGATCTGCCGTGGGCCGTTCGCGCCTATCTCAACGCCCTCCAGCCGCGTCTCCTCATCCTCGCGGAAACAGAATTCTGGCCCAATCTGCTCCATGGCTCTTTCAGCCGCGGCATTCCCGTCGCCGTCGTCAACGCCCGCATCTCTAACCGCTCCTGGCCGCGCTACCAAAGGCTGCGCCGCCTCTGGCGTCCGCTGCTCTCGCGTCTCAGCCGCGTGCTCGCTCAAAGCCAGACCGACGCCGACCGCCTTCTCGCCCTCGGCTGTCTGCCCGATCATGTATCCGTCGCCGGCAATCTCAAGTTCGATGTGCGTGTCGCTCAGGAATCGGAAGCCACCCGCTGGTTGAAGTCGATGTCCGCCGGTTTGCGATTCGTCGTCGCCGGCAGCACGCTTGAAGGCGAGGAGTCCGCGCTCATCGATGCATGGCCCCGCATGCTTGCTGCTGATCCCCAGCTTGTCCTCGTCCTCGCGCCGCGTCATCCTGAGCGATTCAGCGCTGTCGCGAAGCTGCTTGATAAAGCCGGCGCTCTTTGGACCAGGCGTTCCAGTTGGACCTCCGGGACATCGGCCGCCGCACGCGCATCTCGCTCGCTCCGGCCCGGCGAAATCGTTCTTCTCGACACCATCGGCGAGCTGGCTTCTGTTTACTCGCTGGCCTCGGTTGCATTCGTCGGTGGCAGCCTCGTTCCCGCGGGCGGCCACAATCCTCTTGAGCCGGCGCAGTACGCCGTCCCCATCGTCATGGGCCCGCACTACGCCAACTTTGCCGCCATTACCGACAGCCTGCGCGATCACGACGCACTGCGCATCGCCGCGAAAGATGATTTGGCCTCGACCGTGATTGAACTCCTCAGCAATCGCTCCGCCGCCGAAGCCATGGGCAAGCGCGCCAGGAAAGTCTTCGACCGCCAGGCCGGCGCCACCGACCGCTGCGTTGCCGCAATCCTCGAGCTGCTCGCCGCAAGCTCCAGTAAGGAGCGCGAGTTATGAAGTCCGCATCCGCTGCCCGCCCGCTCCTTTGGCCTTTCGTTCCCGCTTACCGGATCGCCCTCGCGCTGCGCGAGCTGCAATTGCGCGCCGGCCTCAAGCCGGTTCGCCGTCTTCGCTGGCCTGTCGTCAGCATTGGCAATCTTTCCACCGGTGGGGCAGGGAAGACGCCGCTCACGATCGCCCTCGCCAATGCGCTCGCCGCTCGCGGCCTGCACGTCGATGTGCTTTCGCGCGGCTACGGCCGGCGCTCCGCGCTTCCACTTTTGGTTGACCCCGGCGGAACAGCACAAGACTACGGCGACGAGCCGCTGCTCATCGCACGCGAATCCCAAGTTTCTGTCTATGTTGCCGCCGAACGCTACAAAGCGGGATTGATGGCGGAAGCGAATTCAGCAAGAGAGCACGGGAGCGAGGGAGCAAGGGAGCAAGCGGGCGTGCACCTTCTCGACGACGGCTTTCAGCATCGCCAGCTCGCTCGCGACGTCGACATTCTGCTTCTTAGCCGTGACGACCTAAACGATCATCTTCTTCCCGCCGGCAATCTTCGCGAGCCACTGTCCGCGGCGTTTCGCGCCCAAGTGATCGCGATTCCCGCGGACGAAGCCGAAGTTGAAGCGCAACTCAAATCCATGGGCTGGCAGGGAACCGTCTGGCACATCCGCCGCCACATGGAAATCCCTCAACTCGACGGCTCCGTTTCCGCCTTTTGCGGCATCGCGCGGCCCGATCAGTTTTTTGAGGGTCTCGAATCTTCGGGTGTAAAGCTGGCCGCCCGGACCGCTTTCGCTGACCACCACAACTACTCCGCTGCCGATCTCGCTCGCCTCGAAACCCAAGCCCGCGGCGTCGGAGCCACATCGCTCCTGACCACGGAAAAAGACCGTGTCCGCCTCGGCTCTCTTGCCGCAACTCTCCCGATCCAGACCGTGCCATTGCGGATTGAGATCGAAAATGAGAAGGCTGCCATCGATTGGCTGTTTCACGCGTTGAGAGATCCAGCCTGACGCCCGCACCGTGAGGGTTATCTACCAGACAATCTTGTAGATGTTGCCCTTGCTATCGATGGCAACGCCGCGGGCGACGGCCACTTCCACCTGAACGATTGTTCCCTGGCTGCCCGTGATGACGGCTTGCCCGAGTTGCTGGCCCAGAACGTGTGCGACGAAAAATCCCTGGCCATAGACAGTGTCCCAGGCATAGGCCAGGTTCGGTTGTGGTGGAGCAGGCGGAGCACCGGTCGGATTCAGGTTTGAGGACGACGGGTAAAGCACTTGGAGCCGGCTGTTGAAAAGCTCCCCGTTGGCGAGAGTGAGAGTGACCCGAGACGGAGATTCATAGAGCTTCGCAGTCATGAGTGGCGGAGCCGTGAGCGATGCCATGGGTCCCTGCACGGGATAAAGGCGGCCAGTAACGGAGCATCCCGAAACGATGCAAACCGCAGGCATCAGGAGTGCAAAAAAGAGCTTCGCTTTCATGTGTGGAACCTCTGTCGAGGTAGACGCCTGCTTCAACCGATAAGTTGCGAATGTGACGCAGCTTACAGCCGGTCGGCCACCGGAATCCACGGCGAAGGATACACCGGCCCAATGTACTCGGCGCGCGGGCGAATCAGCCGGTTGTCATCCAGTTGCTCGATCACGTGCGCGGCCCAACCGGCGATGCGGCTCACCGCGAAGATCGGCGTATAGAGATCGATATCGATGCCCAGCGTCGCGTACGTCGAAGCCGAATAGAAATCCACGTTGGCGTTGAGCTTCTTGTCCTGGTTAATGTAGAGTTCGATCGCCCGCGACATTTCGAACCACTTGGGCTGTCCCGCGTCCTTGCCCAGTTGCTCGCTCATCTTGCGCAAGTGCGTCGCCCGCGGGTCTTCGGTCTTGTACACGCGATGTCCGAATCCCGAAATCTTCTGCTTCGCCGCCAGCATGTTCCTCACGTACTCCACCGGATCGGCGCCCTGCTTGTCGATCGTCAAGAGCAACCGCATCACGCCTTCGTTGGCGCCGCCGTGCAGCGGGCCCTTCAACGCGCCAATGGCGCCGGTGATTGCGGAGTGGATGTCGGAGAGGGTTGCGGCGATGACGCGGGCCGCGAAGGTGGAGGCGTTCAATTCGTGGTCGGCATGAAGAATCAGTGCAATATCCAAAGTTCGAGTGGCCGTCTCCGAAGGCTTCTCCCCGTTCAGCATCCACAGGAAATTCCCAGCGTGCGTGAGCGAGCGATCGGGTGGCACAATCTCCTTGCCTTTGCGCAGCCGGTCGTAAATCGCCACGATCATCGCAATCTGCGCGGTCAGGTTGTAGGCCTTGCGGACATTCGCGTCATGGGAATTGTCTTTTTCATCGGCATCGTAAAAGCTCAGCGCCGAGACCGTCGTTCGCAGCACTTCCATCGGTGTGGCCGACGTCGGAAAGCTGCGCAGCATGTCGATAACGCGCTGATCCAGCGACCGCGCGAGCGTAAGTTGTGCTGAGAACTCGCGCAATGCCAGCGCATTTGGCAGCAGTCCGTTCCACAACAGGTACGTGCATTCTTCGAAAGTCGAGTGCTCGGCCAGCTCGTGAATATCGATGCCGCGGTAGGAGAGAATGCCCGCTTCTCCGTCGATCCAGCAGATGCCGGAGTTTGCGGCGACAATTCCTTCCAGGCCCTTTCCTGCGACGGCAGTCGACATAGCCTTTGCTTCTCCCTTGATTTCGATGGCAGTTTGGCCGTTTTGGTGGAGTTCCGGGCCACGTCATGTGCACCCGGCGCCGAAATATGCGGTAAAGATGTTTATAGCGTAGCTGTTCTATCCTTGTCACGGAAGGTGGGACGACAGCAGCTGCGGCCCGGGCAATGTTACCGAAGCGCCCGAAAGCGCTCTCATCCCTCAGCCCTCCGATTTATCCTGTAGATACACCGAGCGAACAGATTGGAAAGCCCGGCTTCTACGGGGGCATTCCAATCAGTAACATTGTGAATCATGGGGATTTCCGGACCGATTCAGACAATTTCCCCTTTTTGCGGCGTCTAACCGGACTAGATGCCGTCATGACTCCGGGCAAAACCCGCTCCAAACAAGATGCCCGTCGACGAAAGGTAAAACATGAGTGAAATTGAAGAAGCTCCCCGAACTTACTCCGGCGCTCTGTTGGCGGCCATCGCCATCGCTTTGCTGGCCGCTATCGGAAGCCTGGTTTGGTGCTTCACTCTGACCAGCAAGCTGAGCTCCGCGCAGGCCGAGCTGGCCGACTCCAAGCAGCAGGCCATTCAAATGGCCGCCGAGCTGCGCGAGACCAATGCCCGCTTGAAAGTGGCTACTGACGAACTCGGCAAATCCGTCGGCCTTACGCAAAAGGAATTGGACGAGCGCGCGCAAGCCATCGTCCAGCGCGAGGTAGCCGATGAGAACGCCGAGAAGCAGACGGCGCAGCAGGTTAACGCAGTTTCCAGTGACCTGACGAACGTAAAGACGGATGTGGGTGGCGTGAAAACCGACCTGAGCAAGACGCAGGGTGACCTTGCCAACACCAACAACGAGCTCCAATCCGTCAGGGGCGACTTGAGCAGCACCAACAGCGTCATTGCCCGCAATCACGATGAGCTGGTTCAGCTTGAACACAAGGGCGATCGCAACTTCTATGAATTCTCGCTCGACAAGGGCCAGAAAAAGCCTGTGGGCACGGTCTCGCTCGAATTGAGAAGGACCGACGCCAGGCGCAACAAGTTCACGCTCGACATCTATGCTGACGACAAAGTGTACGAGAAAAAGGACCGCAACGTGAACGAGCCGTTGCAGTTCTACAGCGGCAAGGATCAGTCGCTCTACGAGATCGTGGTCAACAATATCAATTCAAGAAATGAAATTGCAGGCTATCTCTCTACGCCCAAGAGCGCGCCCGTTCCGCCTACTGTTCAGTAATCGCAACCTGGGGCGCGACCGTCAGGGCTGGCTGGTAACGGAAACTGAAGGTGTAGTCCAGCTTCTTGCGCGCGTCCCAATCCTGCTTCGACATCTTGAAGGCCGATACAAACGTGCCCTCGACCGTCTGCCCGGGGTTAATCGTCGTGTCCAGCGGCGATAAGGGCGTATTGTGCGGCACCGGAATATTCGGATAGGCGACAAAGATCCGCTCGTAGTCGCCGATGTTGGCCGCGTAGCTCGAGTGAATCCCATCGGCAAGCGTCGCGTTGGTCAGTACATTCACCAGGTAGAGCGGGTGATTGGTGTGGTTTTGGAGCTTTACCTGGGTGAAGACCATCACTTGGTCCACTTCCTCTTTGGCCATCGGCGCCCCGCTGGCGTCGAGCCCCGACGTTTCCGTATGCTGCGGATGCGCCCAGACCGCTACGATTTCTCCCGACGCGGGGGGCGGCGTCCGCTCCACGAAGACGTAAGTCCCAATGGCGATGCTCACCACAACAGTCGCTGCGATGGTCGCCCACACCACGTGACTGGACCCTTTAGTCAGCTCTTCGCCCAGCGCGGCGTCGTCCACTCCCGCTGCATCCTGTTGTAGCAAGCTCATGGGGACCTCCAACTTCGTTGGGCCTACAGCGGTTCCACAATTGATTCGGGGCCGCAACAGCCCGGTGGCTTTTTAGTCAAGAAAATGCCACCTTGCACCTGGCCGGGAGCGGCACGCGAATTGTGAAACCGCTCTCATGTTAATCCCAATCGAACACAACTAGCCAAGCCTTCACCCAACCGGCCCAATCCCTTTGTGCTCAATGGTGGTGACCTTTGGGGGATGGGGTCGAGCCAGGCATCCAGCCACGGCCAGGGTCTCAGGCCCTCGCCCGCAACCCCGCCAGAAACCCATCCGCCTCCCGCGTATTCAGCACATCCTCAGCCTTCAACCAGGCTCGCCGCAACTGCTTCGCGCCGTAGCCCATCTTTCCCAGGTTGCGGCTGTCGTGTGAATCCGACGACATCACAATTTTGCAGCCCAGTTCCTTGGCCAGCCGCAGATCGTGATCGTTCAGATCCAGCCGCTCCGGCGCGGCATTGTGTTCCATGGCCACGCCCAGCTCCGCCGCGCGCTTCAGCACCGCCGGCAGATCGAGCGCGAATGGCTCCCGGCGCAGCAGCAGCCGCCCCGTCGGATGCCCCAGGATCCTCACATATGGATTCTCAATTGCCTTCAGCACGCGTGCTGTCATCTCCTCGCGACTCTGCTCAAACCGCGTATGCACGCTGGCGATCACCACATCCATCTGTGCCAAGACCTCATCGTCCAGGTCCAGCGCGCCATCGGCCAGAATATCCACCTCGATGCCTGTGAACACCCTGATCTTTCCCTCCATCTTGCGGTCCACCGCGCGCACTTGTTTGATCTGTTCGAGCGCTCTCTTCTCGTCCATCCCATTCGTCATGGCCAGGTTCTTCGAGTGGTCGGTAATCGCGATATACCCGTAACCGCAAGCCAGCGCCGCATCGGCCATCTCGCGGATTGAATTCCGCCCGTCGCTCGCGGTCGTGTGCATGTGCACGTCGCCGCGTATATCGCTCAGCCCCACCACGCGCGGCAGTTGATGCGCAACCGCCGCGTCCACCTCGCCAAGGTTCTCGCGCATCTCCGGCGGCATCCAGTCCATCCCCAGCGCGTCGTAGATCTCCTCTTCCGTCTTGGCCGCCACGGTCGATCCATCGTCCAGCCGCGCCAACGCCCACTCGTTCAACGTGTAGCTCATCTTCAGCGCACGCTGCCGCAGCGTCACATTGTGTGCCTTTGAGCCAGTGAAATACTGCAGCGCGGCGCCGTAGCTCGCCTCGGGAAGCAGCCTCACGTCCACCTGCAAGCCCTGGTCCACGTGAAAGCTCACCTTGTTTTCGCCTTTGGCGATCATGTCGTGAATCCCGGGATACGCGGCCACGTGCTCCACTGCCGCCTGCGTCTTTCCCGGCTCACATGCCTGACCCGTCGCCAGCAAATCCAAATCGCCAACGGTCTCTCGCCCCCTGCGCAGCGATCCAGCCGGCGTCACTCTCTTAATCCCTTTGAGTTTCAGCAAGTAGGCCGCGATCCTCTCCGCCTCTTCCTCTGCCACGTCGATCCGGAACCGTCCTACGCTCCGCCGGTAGTCTTCGATCCCCTTTTGCAGCTTCTCGATCTGCTTCGTGCCCATCCGCGGCAGGCCCTTCAGCTTACCCGCCGCAATGGCCTCCGAAAGCTGCCCCACGCTGTCCGTGTTCGCGCTGCCGATCACGCCTGCATCCCATAGCAGGGCTACCGTCTTGGGCCCCATTCCCGGCAGCTTCAGCAACTCCAGAACACCCGCGCCATACTTGGCAAGTAATTCTTCGCGCTGCGGCAGCGTCCCCGTCGCGGCAATTGCCTGCAGCTTCGCCGCCATGCTTTTGCCGATCCCGTCGATCTCCATCAACTTGGCCGGATCGCTGGCCGCCTCCGTCAAATCCACGGTCGTCTGCTCGGCGGCATCCGCTGCGCGGCGGTAGCTCCGGATGCGGAAGCTGTCCGCGCCGTCAATCTCCATCAGGTCGGCCGTCTCCGCCAGCAGCCGCGCCATTGTCCTGTTGTCCATGGAGGGTCTCCGCCAGCAGTATGGCGCATCCGCCGCTAACCAAGCCACTGCAAACACTTCCGCGTGAATCCGCGACAACTCCGCGGCGCCGCACACCGATGGCTCTCAATTCTATGTGTGATCAGGAGACGAGTATTGGGCGCAACTCACCCTTACCGCCGGGCGGCGGTCTTGCGGGAACGCCCGGGGGCCCTACCGGCGCTTAAGCGGCGGTGTGGGCGCTTGCACTATCCCGATTGCGGATGACGGCGTCCGCCTGCGGGCCTTTCTGGCCTTCAACGATGTCGAACTCGACCTCATCGCCTTCTTTGAGCGTTTTGTATCCGTCCAGTTGGATTGCTGAGTAGTGGACGAATACATCCGGCCCGTCTTCGCGTCCGATGAATCCGTAGCCCTTGGCGTTGTTGAACCACTTAACCTTTCCTTTGTACTGAGCCACAGCTTCCTGCCTTCTTTCTTTTTGTGGAATACGGCGAGACGATTTCGGGGAATTCCCGCCGATATTTATTAAGACGCGAGAAAGACGCGAAAGGTTGATCAATCTTCGTTTGTTCCACAAAGTGAAACTGCCGCCAATACCTCGAGGTGCATACGGGGAATGGGTTTTTTCGACAAGCCATTTTGCAAATGAACGGCAGCCTTGGTGTGCTATCGCTTCCTTCGGCGGCTCTTGATTCGGTCGTATAAAAGCACGCTGCTCAGCGTTTTACCATCCAGAATCGCGCCTTTTTCGATCGCCTTAAGCACGTCCCTGATCTTCACCAGCCTGAGCTCGATCTGCTCGTCTTCTTCCGGATGGGCTGCCCCCGGTTCGAGCCCCTCGGCAACAAAAACCTTCATCGATTCGCCCAGAAATCCCGGGCTGGCGTAGTACTCCACCAGCGGCCGCCACTTCTTCGCCCTGTATCCGGTCTCCTCGGCCAGCTCCCGCTTGGCTCCCTCCAGCGCGTCCTCGCCCGGTTCCAGCTTGCCCGCCGGCAGCTCCCACAAATACTGGTTTGCCGCGTGTCGGTATTGCCGCTCCATCACGATCCACGGATTCTTCTTGCTCTTCGAGTTGTCGATCGCCAGAATCACCACGCTCCCATTGTGGCGAATCACATCGCGCTCGTTGCGCTTTCCATCCGGCTCAATCAACTTGTCGTGCAGCACGCGGAACAGTGGACCCGTGTACACAACTTCCGAACTCACGATCGTGGCCCGTTCAATCACCGCGGCCTTCGCAATCTTCCCCGCCTTCACCTTTTTCGTCTTCAATTTCGCCGCCATTCCATCCCCTTTTCGTCACGAGCGCTTCATAAAATTTTGTGTAGCGCCGGTCTCCCGACCGGCTGTCGTGCGGGCGTCCCCGCCCGCACTCAATTCATCACGAGTATACGCACTGCCCTTGTCTGGACGTGCTCCGGCGGGTGACCATCCTGGCTGTCATCCTGAGCGACCGGAGTCCGCTGCGGCGGACGACCGGAGTCGAAGGACCTGCATTTGTTTTTCTCGCTTTCAACTCGCCACGGAAGTGGGTGCCCCAGGTCCCTCGTCCGCCGTGGCGGAGGGACCTGGGATCGCACGAATCGGGGCTTTGTATCAGGGCATGACTTCAGTCATGCCGCAAGCACGAAAGAAATGATCTTGGGCTTTAGCCCCTGAGGGAACGTTTCCGCAAACCCACTTCATCCCATTCCTGCATCGCCCCGCCCTGTCGTGGCATCCTTAACAGAGCATCAAATTCAAAATTCCGCGCCAGCGCATTGTCCCCAGCCCAAACGAGCCACGAGTGAGCGATTCCTTGAAAGCCGATTGTTATCCAGTATCTGCAATGCCAGGCCAGAGCCGTCTCTTTCTCGACTTTTGTGCCGGGGGGCTGCCTGCCTTTTTACCTTTGGATGAGATTGGTGCTGCGCCTCCACCGCGCCCCGCCCATTGGCCTGAGCTCGTCCGCCTCCTCGCTGCGCAGAACCCCTCGTCCGCCGCCCAGCCCGCTCTCGCCGCGCTCTCTAAAGGCGCGGGCGCCATTCTCACCGGCCAGCAGGTCGGCCTCTTCGGCGGGCCGCTCTATTCCCCGTTCAAAGCCGCCACCGCCATTGCGCGCGCCCGCAAGTCCACTGCCGCAGGGCATCCCCACGCCGCAATATTCTGGCTCGCCAGTGAAGATCACGACTTCGCCGAAGTCGATCACGTCACCTTTCCGGCTGGCCGAGAACTGGCTACCCTCACCTTCGAGAAAGCTCCCGAATCCGCAATCCCCGCCGGCCGCATCGTTCTCGACGACTCGATCATTCCGCTCGTCGAACGCGCCGCCGAACTCCTCGGGCCGTCCGAAGCGACCAATGCGCTCGTCGCCGCTTACAAACCCGGCCGCACTTTCGCGCAGGCTTTTGGCGATCTCTACGCCGCAATCTTCGCCGCGCAGGGCCTTCTCGTCGTCGACGCTGCCGGCCGCGATTTCCATCGCCTCGGTGCGCCTGTCCTCCGCGCCGCCATCGAGCGTGCCGACGAGTTTCACTCTGCGCTCACCGAGCGAGGCCTTGCCCTCGAAGCTTCCCGCTATCACATTCAGGTCGCAGTCGCTCCGCAGTCGAGCCTCTTGTTCCTCATCGACGAACAATCCGGCGCACGCAACGCCCTTCGTCGCACCGCGCCCACTCCCGCCGAGCCCAACGGCCTCTGGCACGCCGATCACCAGGCCTACTCCACGGCCGATTTGCTCGGCATTCTCAACTCCGAGCCGGAGCGCATCTCGCCCGCAGCCCTCCTTCGTCCGGTCTTTCAGGATTTTCTGTTCGGGACAACGGCGCAGATCGGCGGGCCCGCCGAAATCGCCTACCTTGCGCAGTCAACGGTGCTGTTCGAGCGCATTCTCGGCCGACAAACGCCGCCCATCGCCCGCTTCTCCGCCACTCTCATTGAGCCGTCCATTGCAGAGCTTTTGCGCAAACACGATCTTTCGCTCGAGCAGGTGTTTGCCGAGGAGAACGCCGGAACGCTCGCCCAGCGCCTCGCCGCCCGCTCCATGCCCATTGAAACGAAACAAAAACTTGCCGCAGCAGGCAACGCACTCGATGCCGAGTTGAATCTGCTCGTCGAATGGTTGCAGTCGCAGGACAAGGGCCTCGGCCAATCAGCCGATACGGCCGCCGGAAAGATGCGTTACCAGATGAACCGCCTGCGGACCCTCGCCGCCAACTTCCAACTCCAGCGCGAGAGCACTCTCACGCGCCACGCCAGCTCCATCTTCAACGCGCTCTATCCTGACGGTGTTCTCCAGGAGCGCGTCCACGGCGGAGCGTATTATTTCGCGCGTTACGGCACCGAGCTGGCCGAAACCCTCTGTACGCAGGCCGCCAGCCTCTGCCCCGGCCACTCGGCACTCTGGCTGTAACTACGGGGGTCAGGTTTCAGGGTTAGGGATCAAAGAGCACGGCGTGTACGCATGTTTCCCTGTGAGAAGGTCGGGCGAAAATGTTTATCGATGAGATAACAGAGTGTTTAGCGATTGGTTAATAGCTAACTTATTGATTCTGTTGCGAAACGTCGAAAGAAGGCCGAAAATGCACTTCATTTGGGGCAGTTTTCGCGCGAAAAATTTCTTTTCGTCGCGCCGTCCCTTGGCGAAGGCCGGTTTACCTGGAAGTCAAGATTCGAAACCTATAAGACATTATGCGCAGGGTTGAGGAATTAATCGGCAAACTTCGCAAAAGAAACTTCTGGAATGTTTTCAGCGGGTTGCGCGGAAAAGGCTAGGGCGCGGGACTTGACAGCCGGCGGCGGAGCCAGCGTTCTATACTTCTCGCGAAACGCTCCGAGGTTGTTCCTATGAAGCAACTCTTTGCATTCCTCATCGCTGCGTCGCTGGCAATTCCCGCTGCCCACGCGCAACTCGCCAACTGCGCCACGCCCGGCACAGACAACAACTTCCTCGGCATTCAGACGATCAAGCTGTGGCCAGGAACTCCGCCAGGAGACAAGACGCAGGGAATTCAGACATCGCCCGCAACGAAGAGTGAACCGTGCAGCGACACGCCCGCGCTAACCATTCTCGGGCCTCGGCAGGGAACCGGCAACGGCTCGGCCGTCATCATCTTTCCCGGCGGCGCATACCTTCATCTTGCCGGCGACCTCGAAGGCCGCGAAGTGGCCGACTGGTTCACGGCGCGCGGTTTCCACGCCTTCATCCTCAGCTACCGCCTCAGCTCGCAGGGTTACCTGCTGCCGGTCCCGCTTCTCGACGCGCGTCGCGCCATCCAGACCATCCGTGCCCGCGCCGCGGATTACCACATCAGTCCCAATCGCATCGTGGTGATTGGCTTCTCCGCCGGCGGCCACCTCGCCGCACTTGCCGGAACCCAATCCGTTCCCGGAAACCCTGACGCGGAGGATCCGATTGACCGCGCCTCCAGCCGTCCCGATTACCTTGTCCTTGGCTATCCCTGGCTTGACGCCATCACCAAGGACACTACGTTCTTGAGTTATTGCAAAATCCTCAACCTCATGGATTCCTGCGACGCGCTCCGCGCGAAGTACGATCCGATTCTGTTCGTCACCAAAGACACGCCGCCCACCTTCATCTATCAGACTTTTGCCGACAAGACGGTCTCTCCGGCGGCGAGCATCGACTTTTATCAGGCGCTCTTGAAGGCTGGAGTTCCGTCGGAACTGCACGTGTTCGTGAATGGCGCTCACGGCTCGGGCCTCGGCAAGGGAGATCCCGAGCTCGATCAGTGGCCCAACCTGCTTGAAGCTGGTTGCGTGCTCAAGGGCTACTGACGCCTATGCCAACTCCAACAGCAAAATTGGAAGATTCGCAGGGCGTTCCCTTCAAGGGAGGAGTCGAGGTCAGCATCAACGGGCAAGGTCCCTATCGCTTCGGCCTGGATACCGGGTCGTCACCGGCGTTTCTGATCGATCCGCAATTGGCTCACCAATTGAATTTGCCTGTGACCTCTCAAACGCATATGCACGACTTCGGTGGTCGTGAGAGCGGTCCGCCCGTGGACGTTCTGCGGATCGATACGACGCAGTTGGCGGGATACCCATTCCATCACGCCATCGGCATCGGTCTCGGAAACAGTTTCCCCCTGGTCAAGGACGGACAGGGCACGCTGGGCATGGGCCTGTTCAAGGACGTAGTGCTGAAGCTCGATTATCCAGGCGACAGATTGTCGGTGGCGGACGAAGACCTCCCGGAGGCGGACGGAAAACAGGTGCTGGCCTACACCGATGAGCATCTGCACCCAATCGTTCCGGTCGTTCTCGGAGGCATTCCTGTCCAGGCCAAACTGGATTCAGGCGCGCGGGGCATCGGCGCCGATCTCTCCATTCCCACGCAGCTTGCCCCGCAACTGAAGCTTTTGAATCGTCAGGAGGGGAAGGGAACGGTGAGCGATATATTGGGCCATAGCTATAGCTATTCGACAGCGACGCTGGACGGAGACCTGACCATCGGCGATCTTGCCGTCCATCATCCCACACTCTTCATTAGTGACGCGCTTGGATACGTAAATATGGGGGGCATCGTCAACCGCATGGTTGTTTCCATCGATCAAAAAAACCACCGGCTCAAACTGGAAATGCCGAGTGAGAACTAAAATGTCAAAAATTCTCAAAGAATGAACGGCTTGCTTTGCGTTTTTCTTGCCGAAGGAATTCAGCAGGACGAAAGCGGGGGTGCCGATTGCCTCAATCGCAGAAGTCCGGATCCGGAAAGCCCCCAGAAACTAAGAGGCGGGCCACCGGCCTTGGGAGTGGAAGGATATCCCAAAACCGGCTGCCCGCTGGACCCTGGACCGGGTCTAGGTGGTATTTCCAGTGTAGGACTGTTTTGGGCAATAGCAAGCCCTTTTTTATGTGAATTTCCCGTTTCGTGACTCGCGTCACAGAATGCGGTTTCGGCCGCCCTCCTCGCGTTGACTTGCTCGCTTGCCCCTGATACAAAAAAGGGTTCCGCATGCGAAAATCGATAGTGAAGAGGCCCGGCACTCCAGTACCTTCATGCAAGACATCCTTCAAGCAATCGAAAGATATCTGATTGGCGCCATTCCGACGGCCGCGCTGTTCATCGTGCTGGTCATCGCCTATCAATTCCTGGTGCAGGGGCCCCTAACGGCCGTGCTTGCCAGGCGCCGCGCTCTCACCGAGGGCGCCATGGAGGATGCGCGCAAAGCGGTTGACCAGGCTGAAGCCAAAACCGCCGAGTATGCCGAACGCCTCCGCCTCGCCCGCGCCGACGCCTATAAGCTCCGCGAGCAGCGCGTCAAGCAGTGGAACGCTGAACGGGACACAGCCCTCGACACCGCCCGCAAGGCAGCCGGCGAAAGAGTCCGCCAGGCCAAGGCGGAGTTCGACGCCGAAGCCGAATCGGCCCGTAAGACGATCCAGTCCGCCGCCGCCGATCTTGCCGGCCTCGCTGTCCGCGCGGTCCTGCCCGCCACTGCCGGGGGTTCCCGTTGAGAAATCCCGTTCAGAGAATACAAATCTCCTCCATCTTCCTCTTCGCGGTCTTTGCCGCCACGCTGGCCCTCGTGCCGCTCCGCGCCGCCGCTCAAGTGCCAAATGCCGCTCCGGCCAGTTCAACCGCCGCGAGCGCACCATCTTCGGACTCGGCTGGCACTCCGCCTCACAAGGAAGAAGCGGAGCAGGAACAGGAACTTCTGCATGCGCCGGTCGTGCAGTCGCTGGCCCGCATGCTGCATCTCAATCTCGATACAACGATCTTTCTTCTGCTCGGAATTAATTTCGCCATCATTTTCTTCGCCATCGCCATTCCGCTCGGCAAGCTCATGCCCAAAATTATTCGCAAACGCTCTCAGACATTGAGCCAGGACCTCCAGACCGCGCGCGCGGCCACTGCCGACGCACAGTCCCGCTTGAGCGCGATCGAGGCAAAGCTCGCTGGCCTCGGCCAGGAGATGGAGAAGTTCCGCGCCCAGGTCGAGCAGGACAGCCTCGAAGACGAAAAACGCATCAAGGCCGCGCTCAGCGAAGAAAGCGCCCGCATTGTTGCCGCCGCCGAGCAGGAAATCAACGTTGCCGCGTCCCAGGTTCGCCGCGGCCTGCGCGATTTCGCTGCCGATCTCGCCATCGACCAGGCATCGAAACAACTCGCGCTCACTCCCGAAACCGATCGCGCTCTCATCGCGGAGTTTGTTGCCGGCGTTACCGCCGACGCGCCGGGTAAAGGAGGCCGAAACTAAATGCCTGCCTTTGTTGCCCGATACGCTGAAGCTTTCGCCGACGTCGTGACCGATGCCAAGCTGGACACCGCCGCCATCGATCGCCAATTCTCCGACTTTCTCGCCACCTGGGAGGGCAGCCCCGAACTGCGCACGTTCTTCGTCAATCCGGCTGTCCCCGCTCCGCAGAAGATCGCCATCCTCGACAAGCTCAACGCCAGGCTCGGTATGCAAAAGCAGCTGCGCAACCTGCTCGCTGTGCTCACCCACAACAATCGCATCGGCCACGTCGTCGAAGTGGCGGCAGCTTATCGCAGAATTCTTCAGCGGCAGTTGGGAATTCGCCCCGCCGAAATCGTTACCGCGCGCGAGTTAAGCGCCGGCGAACGCAGCTCGCTGGTGGCGGAACTGGCCAGGATTGCCGGCGCAAAAATCGACCCGAGCTTCAAGCTCGACTCATCCATTCTCGGCGGCGCCGTGGTGCGCATCGGCTCCACGGTCTACGACGGCAGCGTGCGCGGCCGCCTCGACCGCCTGAAAGAAGCATTAACCGCCGGCTGAAGCCGGCAGTCCGCGGTCTTCGAACTGTGAACTAAGAACTGCGAACCACGAACTTTCGAATTAAGAACTGCAAGGAACCTGCACAATGGCTCAGATTAAAGCAGACGAAATCACGCAACTCCTTCGCGCGCAGATCGCGAACTACGACTCCAAGGTCCAGGTTGACGAGGTCGGCACCATCACCTCGCTCGGTGACGGCATCGCCCGCATTCACGGCCTCGATAAAGTCATGGCTGGCGAGTTGCTCAGCTTTCCGCACGGCATCGCCGGCCTCGCCCTCTCGCTGGAAGAGGATCAGGTGGGCTCCGTCGTTCTCGGCGATTACACCGAGCTCAAGGAAGGCGAAGAGGTCAAGCGCACCGGCAAAATTCTCTCCGTTCCCGTGGGAACCGGTGTCATCGGCCGCGTGGTGAACGCCCTAGGGGTGCCCATCGACGATAAGGGCCCCATCGCATCCAGCGAGTCGCTGCCCATCGAGCGCCTCGCCCCTGGCATCATTGATCGCCAGCCCGTCCGCGAGCCCATGGCCACCGGCCTCAAGGCCATTGACGCCATGATCCCCATCGGCCGCGGCCAGCGCGAGCTCATCATCGGCGACCGCCAGACCGGCAAGACCGCCGTCCTACTCGATACCATCATCAACAACGCTAAAAACGACCTCATCTGTATCTACTGCGCCATCGGCCAGAAGCGCTCCTCCATCGCGCAGGTCGTGCAGACGCTCACCGAACACGGCGCCATGGGCCACACCATCATCGTGGCCGCTTCAGCCTCCGAGCCCGCGCCCCTGCTTTATCTCGCGCCCTACGCGGCCTGCGCCATGGGTGAGTACTTTCGCGATAACGGCAAGCACGCCCTGGTCATGTACGACGATCTTTCCAAGCACGCCATGGCCTATCGCGAAATCTCGCTCCTGCTGCGCCGTCCGCCGGGCCGCGAGGCGTATCCGGGCGACGTCTTTTATCTCCACTCGCGCCTCCTTGAACGCGCCTCCAAGCTCAGCGACAAGCGCGGCGGCGGATCGCTCACCGCTTTGCCGGTCATTGAAACCCAGGCCGGCGACGTCTCTGCCTACATCCCGACCAACGTCATCTCCATCACTGATGGCCAGATCTTTCTTGAAACCGACCTTTTCAACTCCGGTGTTCGTCCTGCCGTCAACGTAGGCCTCTCCGTCTCGCGCGTCGGTTTCTCGGCCGCCATCAAGGCCGTCAAGCAGGTTGGTTCTACGCTCAAGCTCGACCTCGCGCAGTATCGCGAGCTCGCCGCCTTCGCGCAGTTCGGCTCCGACCTCGATCCGCTCACGCAGAAACAATTGGCCCGCGGCGTTCGCCTCACCGAGCTGCTCAAGCAGCCGCAGTTTCACCCGCTCACCTGGCAACAGCAGATGGTGGTCCTCTTCGCCGGCACGCAGGGCTATCTCGACGATTTTCAGGTCTCCGACATTCGCGCTTTCGAAGATGGCCTCTACAAGTACTTCGACGACTCGCAGCAGGCGCTCATCGCCGACATCACGCAAAAGAAATCTCTCGACGACGATCTCCGCAACCGCCTGCACGCGGCCCTGAAGGAGTATTCGGCAAACTTCAAGGCGGACCTGGCCGCGAAGGAGCCGGCCGCCGCAAAGGCGTAAGAAGCAGCTTTTAGCTACTAGCTTTTAGCTTCTAGCTCAAGTTGCAGGAACAAACGACAATTACCGCGCGGAATTCAGAGCGCGCTTGGACTTGAGAAAGACGAAAAAGCCTCGATCGGCACGAATGGCTAGAAGCTAGTAGCTAGGAGCTAGCGAAGAACAGCATGGCTAATGTCTTAGACTTACGGCGTCGCATCCGCAGCGTGAAAAACACGCGGCAGATCACCAAGGCCATGAAGATGGTCTCCGCGGCCAAACTGCGCCGCGCGCAGGAGCGTGCCCTCGCGGCTCGTCCCTACGCCCGAATGATCGTCAGTGTCCTCGAGTCGCTCCGCCGCCGCGTCGATCTCTACGACGAGAAAACCGGCAACCTATGCAGCCCGTTGTTTGTCACGCGGCCTGAAAAGCGCGTTCTGCTCGTCGTTGTTTCGGGCGACAAGGGCTTTGCCGGCGCATTCAATGCCAACATACTCAAGATCGCCTACCAGTTCATCAACGGCAATCCTGACAAGGAAATCGATATCGAGGCCATCGGCCGTAAGGGACGCGACCAGTTGCGCCGCCGCTATCCGACAGCGAGCTATACCGAAGAGCCAGTCCAGAGAGACAACGAATCGGCCGGCAGCCCAACGCAAGTGCGCAAGGTCCGCAGCCCCAGGCGGGGTCCGGTTGAGGTAACCGGTGACCACCCCGGCCTGCTGGTCAAGCTTGAAGCCTCGCGCGTCGAGGGGCTGGCGCACGTGATTGTCTCCCGCTACATCCACGAGGAGATTGACGCCGCCTACATCGTCTACAACGAGTTCAAGTCGGTCATCGCGCAGCGCCTCGTTGTCGAACGCTTGCTCCCGCTCATCGATCTTCAGAGCCCGCAAATCACCGGCGTCGTCGAGCCCTCGGCTGAAGAGAAGGAGCGCGCAGCCGAAGCCGCTCTCTCCGCGGGCATCGAGATCGAAGCTGCCGACACCGCCGAGGCCGACGAAGAGGCCAAAAAGTTCGGCACCGCCGAAGTCGACTACATCTACGAGCAGCCCGCCGAGGAACTCTTCGCCGGCCTGCTGCCGCAGTACATTTTTTCCGTGCTCTTCCACGCCATGACCGAGTCGGTAGCCGCCGAACACGCGGCCCGCATGACGGCGATGGATTCGGCAACCAACAACGCCTCCGACATGATCGACGCCCTCACGCTGCACATGAACCGCGTGCGCCAGGCCGCCATCACCAAGGAAATTATCGAAATCGTAAGTGGAGCTGCAGCTTTGTAATTTTGTGAGAGTTTTTGGATGAAGGTCCGTGAGCTTTTGCGGTACGAGCTTTGGAGCAAGGGAACGACGCGGAAGATTCTTGCGAGTTTCGGAATTGTTGTTGGTTTATTGATTCTTGGTTTCTTTGTTTGGTACGAAATTGAAATTCGCTGGCTTACGACGGGAGAACGCAACGCGGCAAGGGCCGCACTTCTGCAGGTCGACGCGCTGGAGAGCGGCAACCCGGCGACCTTTGAGGAATTACAAATTCAGTCCGAGCGAACGGAAGACAGAGTGAAAGCTGCCGAAACTGCAGCGCGAACGATCCGGGACAAGATGGTGCACTTGCAGTTGTACTGGTATTTTTCTGGCGTCGACATCGAACAGAGGGAGAGGTTCCAAGATCGATTTGATCAAGAAAAACATCTGACGCACTTGCACCAAAATGATGAAGAGCAGCGAAAACAAATCGACTCGCTTATGCGCGAACTGACAGAGAAACATCGTTTGGCATTGCATAAGGAATTGGATTAGCAAAAAGGTCAGATTTCGAAAAGGCAAAGAACAATGGCAGAAAACATCGGCAAAGTCATCCAGGTCTCCGGCCCCGCCGTAGACGTTCAATTTGAAGAAGCCACCATGCCGCCCATCTATCAGGCGCTGCGCGTCGTCAGCGACGGCTTCACGGTCCCCACCCCCATCAACGTCATCCTCGAAGTGCAGCAGCACCTCGGCGAGGGCCGCGTGCGCACCGTGGCCATGGAAGCCACCGACGGAATGGTTCGCGGCATGAACGCCATCGACCTCGGCGGCCCCATCCGCATGCCCGTGGGCAAGGAGACGCTGGGCCGCGTGCTCAACGTCATTGGCGAGCCGGTCGACGAGCTTGGCCCTATCGGCGAAAAGTCGCGCATGCCCATCCATCGCCCGGCCCCGCTCTTCGATGAGCAGTCCACCAGCGAAGAAATGTTCGAGACCGGCATCAAGGTCATCGATCTCATCCAGCCCTTTCTGAAGGGCGGCAAGATCGGCCTCTTCGGCGGCGCCGGCGTCGGCAAAACCGTCGTCATCATGGAACTCATCAACAACGTCGCCAAGAACCACGGCGGATTCTCTGTATTCGGCGGCGTGGGCGAGCGCACCCGCGAGGGCAACGACCTCTGGCTCGAAATGACCGAGTCCGGCGTCATCAAACCCGGCGACTGGGCCAACTCCAAATGCGCACTCGTCTATGGCCAGATGACCGAGCCGCCCGGAGCCCGCCTGCGCGTCGCCCTGAGCGCGCTCACCGTCGCCGAGTACTTCCGCGACGTCGAAGGCGCCGACACGCTTGCTATTCATTGACAACATCTTCCGCTTCACGCAGGCCGGCTCTGAGGTTTCCACGCTCCTCGGCCGCATGCCTTCGGCCGTCGGCTACCAGCCCAACCTCGCAACGGAAATGGGCGAGCTGCAGGAGCGCATCACCTCCACCAGCAAAGGCTCGGTCACCAGCGTCCAGGCCGTTTACGTTCCCGCCGACGACCTTACCGATCCCGCGCCGGCCACCACCTTCGCTCACCTCGACGCCACCACTGTACTCAGCCGTCCGCTGTCGGAGCTTGGCATCTACCCGGCCGTCGATCCGCTCGCCTCTACCTCACGCATTCTCACCGCGCGCGTCGTCGGCGACGAACACTACGATGTGGCGCAGGGCGTCAAGCGTATTTTGCAGCGTTACAAAGATCTCCAGGACATCATCGCCATTCTTGGCATCGACGAGCTCTCTGAAGACGATAAGCTCACCGTGGCCCGCGCGCGAAAGGTGCAGAAATTCCTTTCGCAGCCCTTCCACGTGGCCGAGCAGTTTACGGGCATCCCCGGCGCCTACGTCAAAATCGCCGACACCGTCCGCGCGTTCAAAGAGATCATCGAAGGCAAGCACGACGATGTTCCTGAGCAGGCGTTTTACATGAAGGGCGGCATCGAGGAAGTCCTCGAATCCGCAGAGAAGCTGAAAGCAACGTTGTGAACTACGAACTAAGAACTATGAACTGAGAACTGAAATGGCCGATGAATCGAATCAACTTCGTGTAAGGCTGGTCACTCCCGAGCGCACTCTCTTTGAGCATGCTGCCACGGCCGTCGAGCTGCCCTCGAAGTCCGGCTACATGGAAGTGCTCCTTCGGCCACGCTCCACTCCTGGCCGAGCTGGGCGCTGGCGACGTTATCGTCCACTGCGCGCCGGAGAGCGACTTCTGACGCGGACAAGTGCGGTCCCGAGGGCGAATCCCGCTACAACGTCAGTTGGGGATTTGTTGAAGTCCTGCCCAGTCGCGTCACCATTCTCGCCTCCGACGCGCTCAAGCCCGAGGAGATCGACATCCAGCGCGCCCAGCAGCAGCTCGATCGCGGCCAGAAGATGTGGAATGAAGCCGGCGAAAGCGAAGAAGCCTACGACGAGGCTCTCCGCGTCATCTCCGAAGCCGAAGCCAAAATCTCTTCGGCCACTGAAGTTGCCAAGCCGCACTAAGTCCGATTCACTCGACGCGCTTCAGCAAAAAGCCCTGTTCGCAAGCAGGGCTTTTTGATAGTTCGTGCTTTGAGCTTCCTGTTCGCCAGACTTAATTCTTGGTCTGCTTCAGCACAAGCGGAAGCTTGACATTGCCCTGCGTGAACGTGCCATCGATCGATCCAAGATCCCCGCTGATCGCGCCCTCGAACGTGATTCCCCATCCCTGCAGGTTGATGATCAACGTGGCGCCGACCCGGGTCACCGAGTTTGCCGGAATCCACACCGGGCTTTGATCGGGACTCTGCATCTGGGCCGTCAAACCGTCCTGCGTGTTGACGATTTTGAAGATCACATGCAGTTCGGTCGCGCCAGTATTCAGAGTGCCTGTCCATGTGCCGTCGATATCAGTCGGTGGCGCGGGCTTGGGCGGAGCCGGCGGCGGCAACGGCGTCGCGGAGCGGCGGAAATTGAGCTCGATCGGCTGGCCCTGCGACCACGTGCCGTCAATCTCGCTCGCGTCTTTGTTAACCGTACCCTCATACGTTCCGTGCACCGCATCGACGACCAGGCTGAACTTGGAATCCTTGAGCGTCACAGTGGTGATCGGAATCCCGTAGGCGCCCTGGTCCACGCTGTCCATCGTTGCCGTCAGGCTTCCGTCCTTGGTCGCCGTCACGTGCAGAACGAGCCGGAGTTGGACGCTCCCAGCGCTCAGCGTTCCCTGCCAGTCCCCGGCCAGCTGCGATTCCGCCACCGCATTCATCGCGGCTTGCAGGGACACGCGCTTCAAGTCCAGTTCGAGAGTCTGGCCTTGGAACCAGCTTCCGTGGATCTCCGTTGCATCCGCGCTGATGGTGCCTGTAAAAGTGCCGCGGATGTTAATGGTGTCTCCGTCAAGCACGCGAACGGTGTCGAGGGTCAGAGTCAGCGTATTATCCTTGACCATCATTGAACTGACCGGAAGGCCGTAGATGCGCTGGTCGAGGTTGTCAATCGTGGAGGTGATGCTTCCGTCCTTGGCAGCGGTGACGTGCCAGGCAACATGCAATTGCGTGTCCCCGGCTTTCACCGTCCCCAGCCATTCTCCAACGAGCTGTGCCTGTGCCCGGCACGCGGGAGCCAGCATCGAAACCAGGCCGATCAGCAATGTCAGATTGCGTTTCATGAGTGCTTTCATCGTTCTCTCCCTCTTGAGCGCAACATCCTAGCAGAACCGCAACATCTCGTCCCTGCGCGCCATCACTTGCTCTTACTGCACTTGCTCTCCCAGCGTCCCACCCGCTAAAGTTTCAGCCGAGGCTTCTCGCATTCACGCGCCAACTTCCAGGCGCCTTCGGACCAGAAATACTGCTTGCCTAAAGGACCCCGCATGTCGTCCACGCCAGTTTCCGTCGCCAACCGCGATATCGACTCCACGCTGCGCGAAAACCGCGTTTTTCCCCCTCCGCCGGAGTTCGCGGCCAAGGCCCATATCAAAAGCCTCGCCGAGTATGAATCGCTCTACAAGCAATCAATCGCCGATCCCGAAAAGTTCTGGGCCGGCGTGGCGAAAGAACTGCACTGGTTCAAGCCCTGGGACAAAGTTCTTGAGTGGAATCTTCCCTGGGCAAAGTGGTTCGTCGGCGGCAAAATGAACCTCAGCTACAACTGTGTCGACCGTCATGCCCTCGGCGAACGCGCGCACAAAACGGCGCTCATCTGGGAGGGCGAGCCCGGCGAGATTCGCCGCCTCACCTACGCCGAACTCCACGCCGAAGTGCAAAAATTCGCCAGCGCCCTCAAGTCTCTTGGCATCCGGAAAGGCGATCGCGTCGCCATCTACATGGGCATGACGCCTGAACTCGCCATCGCTCTGCTCGCCTGCGCGCGCATCGGAGCAGTCCACTCCGTCATCTTCGGCGGGTTCGCCGCTAACGCCATCGCCGACCGCGTTGCCGACTGCGGCTGCGTCGCCATCATCACCCAGGACACGAGCTACCGCCGCGGCAACGAAATCAAGCTCAAGGCGACCGTCGACGAGGCAATGCCCGCCTGCCCCACCGTGAAGCATGTGGTGGTCTACAAACGAACCGGCTCCGCAGTGAATATGGTTGCCGGCCGTGACCACTGGTGGCACGATCTTGTTGCGGCAGCCGTGCCTGAATGTCCTGCCGAGCCCATGGACTCCGAAGATCCCCTTTACATCCTCTACACCTCCGGATCCACCGGCAAGCCCAAGGGCCTGCTCCACACTACCGGCGGCTACGCCGTGCAAACCTACCTCACTTCGAAATACGTCTTCGACCTCCGCGACGACGACATCTACTGGTGCACCGCCGACATCGGCTGGGTCACCGGCCACTCCTATGTCGTGTATGGTCCCCTGCAGAACGGTGCCACGGTCCTCATGTACGAAGGCGCGCCCAACTTCCCTGACTTCTCGCGTTTCTGGAAGATCGTCGACGACCATCGCGTCACCGTCTTCTACACTGCGCCCACCGCCATCCGCGCGTTTATCAAGTGGGGCGACCAGTTCGTCGACAAATTCAAGCTCGACTCGCTTCGTCTTCTCGGCACCGTGGGCGAGCCCATCAACCCCGAGGCCTGGATGTGGTACCGCGAGAAGATCGGCCGCAATCGCTGCCCCATCGTCGACACCTGGTGGCAGACTGAAACCGGCGCCATCATGATCGCGCCCATCCCCGGCGCGGTCCCCACCAAGCCCGGTTCGGCCACGCGCCCCTTCTTCGGCATCCAGCCTGAAGTCGTCACGCGCCCCGACGCCAATGGCCACTTTGAATCCGTTCCTGCCGGTCACGGTGGCCTGCTCGTCGTCCGCAAGCCCTGGCCGTCCATGGCCCGCACGATTTACGGCGACAATGAGCGCTTCCAGAAGACCTACTGGTCCGACGTTCCCGGCTGCTACTTCACCGGAGACGGCGCGCGTCAGGACGCCGACGGCTACTTCTGGCTCATGGGCCGCGTTGACGACGTCATCAACGTCTCGGGTCACCGCCTAGGCACCATGGAAGTCGAGTCCGCGCTCGTCGCGCATCCCAAGGTCGCGGAGGCCGCCGTTGTCGGCCGTCCCGACGATCTCAAGGGTCAGGCCATCGCCGCCTTCGTCACCCTCGAGTCCGGCAACCAGCCCTCCGACGCGCTCAAAGACGAGCTGCGCAAATGGGTCACAAAGGAAATCGGCGCCCTGGCGCGCCCCGACGATATTCGCTTTACCGAGGCTCTGCCCAAAACCCGCAGCGGCAAAATCATGCGCCGCCTGCTGCGCGACCTGGCCACCCACGGCGAAATCAAGGGCGACGTCACCACGCTTGAAGACTTCACCGTCATCGCCAAGCTGCGCGAAGCGGAAGAGGGCTAAGCAATCCATGGCCGCACTGATTGAAGCAATCACCGTAAAACGCAAAATGGTCTTTGAGCATGAAGGCGTTCCGTACTACTGCCTTGAAGCTGAAATCTCCACGCCCACGGCCCGCGGCGGCCAGACTCTCGTCCGCCTCAAGATGCGCAACCTGCTCACGCGCGCGGTCTTCGACAAGACCTTCAAGGCCGGCGAAAAGTTCAAGGAGCCGGATCTCGAGCTTGTCGAGTCTTCCTACCTCTACAGCGACGGAGAAGGTTCGCACTTTCTCGATCAGGAAACCTTCGACACGCACACGCTCTCCGCCAGCACGATCGGCGACGCGCTGGAATTTCTGGTCGAAGGCGCATTGATCAAGCTGCACAAGTTCAACGGCAACCCCATTGGCCTTGAGTTGCCTTCGCAGGTTGAGCTCAAAGTTGCCTATACTGAGCCTGGAGCGCGCGGAAATACATCGGGTGACGTCACCAAGCACGCGCGCCTCGAGACCGGCCTCGAGATCAAAGTTCCCCTCTTCATTCAAGAGGGCGAAAAGGTCAGGGTCTATACCGAAACCCGCGAGTTCGCCGGCCGTGCCTAAATGTCCTTGTTATGCAGAATCCGACCGCTGTCGGTCGCGATCTGCGAACTGCGAACCGCGAA
The DNA here is from genome assembly GCA_963813015.1 of uncultured Acidobacteriaceae bacterium. Lineage (GTDB taxonomy): Bacteria > Acidobacteriota > Terriglobia > Terriglobales > Acidobacteriaceae > Telmatobacter. Next base: position 29,366 of record CAWEXN010000016.1, on the reverse strand, counting down.
CTACGAACTGTGAACTGTCTCCCCGTAATCCCGCACCCCGCTTTTCCCGTCCATCCTTGTGTGAGTTCTGCGGTCGAAGTGCGCTATCGTTGTCCCTGCTGCGGATACAAGACTCTCGATGCACCCGACGCCCTGAAGCTTTGCCCGGTCTGCTGGTGGGAAGACGACGGCCAGGAAGATGATGACGCCACAGACGTTCGCCTCACCGTCAATGGTCAATTGAGTCTGAAAGAGGCCCGCGCCAACTACGCCCGGTGCGGCGCTGCCCATCCCCGTTTTCTGCCCTACGTTCGCAAGCCTCAACCCACCGAACAATAGCTCAATCCCGCCGTTGCCTCGCTAGGCTCGCGGTTTGACCCTGCCCGCAAACCCCCGTACCATTGAGAGAGGCATTCCCACGGCCAAGCGGCGCTGTATTTCCTTCATTTTCAGCCCGTGGCCGTAATCGGCGAACGCGCCCGGAAGGTACAATCTTGAGCTCCAGCGGCACCCTTGAAAACAAACCTGAAACGGCTGAACCCGAGCAAGAGCACGATCACGCCGAAGCAACTCACGACCATCAGCACGGCCCGGTTTTGAACCCCGATTGCACCCGCGAATTGGTCATCGATGTCCCCGCCGACGAAGTCGCCGCGGCATTCCGCAAAGTCGCCGCCAACTATCGGAAATACGCCAAGATTCCCGGTTTCCGTGCCGGAAAGGTGCCGGAATCCATCATCCGTCGCCGCTTCGCCGCTGAGATTCGCAAGGAAGTCATCGACAGCCTGCTCCCCGAGCGCTTCAACAAAGGTGTCAACGAGCTCAACATTCGTCCCGTCGGCCAGCCGCAGGTTACCGAGCTCACGGTCGAAGATGGAACCCCGCTCCATGTGAAAGCGGTCTTCGAGTTCATTCCCGCTTTCTCGATCGACGGCTACAAGGACGTCAAGGTCGCGAAGCCTTCGGTCGAGATCACCGAAGAAGAGTTCCAGCATGAGCTCGGTCATCTCCGCGACTCCCGCGCCACCATCGAGCCGGTCGAAGAAGACCGCGCGCTCCAGGATGGTGATTGGGCCGAGATCACCTACAAGGGCCAGATCCAGCCCGCCTCGACAGACGCCGTGCCGGAAGCCACTGCCGAACCCCAGCCAGCCGAATCTGAGCCAATAGGCGGCGAAAACACCCTCGTCGAAATTGGCGGCAAAGATACGGTCGAGGCCTTCACCAACTCCCTCCGCGGCGCCAAGCCCGGCCAGGAGCTGAAGCTCGAGGTCATCTATCCGGCGGACTACGCTGAGGCCAAGCTCGCAGGCAAAACCGTCGCTTACGATGTCGAAGTCAAGGCCATCAAGAAGCGCATTCTGCCCGAGCTGAACGACGATTTCGCCAAAGAGCTCGGCCATTACGAGAGCTACGCCGATCTCGAGAAAAGCGTTCGCGATTACCTCGAAGCCCGCAAACGCCGAAGCGTTGAGGCCGAAACGAAGGACCATCTCTTCAACGCGATGGCCGAGCGTTTCACCTTCCCCGTTCCCGAATCGCTCGTCCAGGACCAGATTGACACGCGTCTCGAGCGCGGCCTGCGCGCCCTCGCCGCACAGGGAATGCAGCCCGAACAGATGCGCAAACTCGACTTCACCCGCCTCCGCGCCGCCCAGCGTGACAGCGCAGTTGCTGAAGTCAAAACAAACATTCTCCTCGACCGCATCGCCGGTGAGGAAAACATCACGGTGAGTGACGAGGATTTGGATAAGGAATTGCAGATAGTATCTATCCAGTCACGCGAACCGCTCGATGCCCTGAAAGTCCGATTGACCAAAGACGGCGGGCTGGCTAGGATCAGGGAGCAGCTCAGACGAGACAAAACTGCTTCCATTTTGTACGAGCGCCTTCCCGCATAAATGGAGCAAGGATTCAGGGCTCCGGCGCTGGAACCCTTGAAAACACTGGCTAAGCAGCACCAACAAAGCTGCAAGCCGAAAGCTGAAAGCTAGGAGCTGAAGAAGAAATGGCATTGGTTCCCATGGTGGTTGAGCAGACGAGCCGGGGCGAGCGCGCCTACGACATCTACTCCCGTCTGCTGCGCGACAACATTATCTTTCTAGGTACCCCCATCGACGACCAGATCGCGAATCTCATCGTCGCCCAGATGCTCTTCCTCCAGGGTGAGGACCCCGAGAAAGACGTCTCTCTCTATATCAATTCCCCGGGTGGATCCATCACCGCCGGCCTCGCCATCTACGACACCATGCAGTTCATCAAGAACAACGTCGTTACCTATTGCATCGGCCAGGCCGCCAGCATGGGCGCCTTCCTTCTTCTTGCCGGAAACAAAGGTAAACGCTTCGCCCTGCCCAATTCCCGCATTCTTATTCATCAACCGTCGATGGGCGGCCTGAGCGGTCAGGCCACCGACATTGACATTCATGCGCGCGAAATCCTGCGCATCCGCGAGATTACAAACAACCTCATCGCCCGCCACACCGGCCAGCCTCTCGAACGCATCGAGCGCGACGTGGAGCGGGACTTCATCATGAACGCCGAACAAGCCAAGGAATACGGAATCGTGGACGAAATCATCGACCGGCCTCGCACGTAGCCGGAATTCGGGATTTGGACTAAACTCTTTCAGGGGGAGCCGTAACCATGAAGACGCGCACAGGGCCGGAGGAAGCGCTACGCTGCTCGTTCTGCCATAAGTCGCAGGACGCTGTAGCCAAACTGATCTCCTCGCCCAGCGATTATCCACGCGCCTATATCTGCGATGAGTGCGTTGCGGTCTGCAACTCAATCCTCGACGACGATCGCAGCGGCGAAGTCCCCGCCACCACCGCCGGCCATCTCCCCAAGCCCACTGAGGTCAAGGCCTTCCTCGACGATTACGTCATCGGCCAGGACCAGACCAAGAAAAAGCTCGCTGTCTCCGTTTACAACCATTACAAGCGCATCCAGATGAACAAGGCGCGCAACAACGAAGTCGAGCTTTCGAAGTCCAACATCCTCCTCATCGGCCCCACCGGCTCCGGCAAAACGCTTCTCGCCCACACCCTGGCCAAGATGCTTGACGTTCCCTTCGCCATTGTTGACGCGACAACGCTCACTGAGGCGGGTTACGTCGGCGAGGATGTCGAGAACATCATCCTCAAGCTTCTTCAGGCCGCCGACGGCGACGTCAATCGTGCCCAGCAGGGCATCATCTATATCGACGAAATCGACAAGATCGGGCGCAAGGACGAAAACCCCTCCATCACCCGCGACGTCTCCGGCGAAGGCGTGCAGCAGGCCCTCCTCAAGATTCTCGAAGGCACCGTCGCCAACGTGCCTCCGCAGGGCGGCCGCAAGCATCCGCACCAGGAGTTCACTGCCGTCGACACCACCAACATTCTCTTCATCTGCGGCGGCGCATTTGTCGGCCTCGAGCGTGTTGTCGGCCGTCGCATCGGCAAAAAGGCCCTTGGTTTCCGCACTGCCGACGCCGATGCCGATCAGGCCACCACGCGCTCGCATCGCGATACCGAGCTGCTCCGCAAAACCGAGCCGCAGGACCTCATCAAGTACGGCCTCATCCCCGAGTTTGTCGGCCGCCTGCCTGTTATGGGCATCCTCGACGAACTCGACGAAGTCGCGCTCATCGAAATTCTCACCAAGCCGCGCAACGCCATCCTCAAGCAGTACCAGCGGCTCTTTGAATATGAGAATGTCCGCCTGCACTTCACCACCGAAGCGGCCTGTGCTGTGGCCCGCGAAGCAATGGCCCGCAAGGTCGGTGCACGCGGTCTGCGCATGATCCTCGAAGAACTCATGCTCGATCTCATGTACCACCTGCCCTCGAACAAGCGCGTCCGCGATCTCGAGATCACCAAGGACATGGTCGAGCGCCGCGATCTCTCCCTCTGCCTGCTTGAAAAAGCCGGCTGAGGCGGGCCAATCACCGCAGATTTGTCATCCTGAACGAAAAGGCCGCGTGACGCGCGGCCTTTTCTGTCGCTACGCAAGCTGCCACGCGTGCCGCTGTCATCCTGAAGTAGCCAGCGAGTCAATGTCCTCCTGAGGCGCAGCCGAAGGATCTGCGGTTGCTTTTGGGCATAGAGAATCGCACGGAAAGCGAGTTTCCGCCACGCCATCGCGCCGCTTTAGACGCACAAACCCTGCCCATAGACTCACCCTTTTCCAGCGCGATTTAACTCGCTCAACCCAACGATTGACCACACACGCTCGCGCTGCAACTTTCCCACTCGCCAGCGTGTCTACACACCCAACGGCCGGTGAGAATCATCAAGGCCACAAGGGAGAATCCAAATGAACCGAACCAAGGCAACCATCATTCTCGGCGCGCTGCTTTCAGCGAGTGTCATGTTCGCTCAGGCGCCTGACTCCAACCAGGCCCCCGCTGCCAACGCACCGCAAGCCACGCAAGGGCAGCCAGGCTACCAGCACCGCAACTTTGACCCCAGCCAGTTCGCCGCGCATCTCGGCAAGCGCCTGGGCCTCACGAGCGATCAGGTGGCGCAGATCACGCCCATCCTCGCCGCTCGCCAACAGCAGATGCAGACTCTGCGCGCCGACGCTTCGCTCAGCGTGCAGGATCGCCACACCAAGGCGCGGGCCATCAGGCAGGATACAAACTCGAAGATCGAAGCAGTCCTGAATGATCAGCAGAAGCAGCAGTTTGAGCAGATGCTTGCTCAGCGCCGCGCGCACCACAACCACCAGCCGCAATCCTCGCAACCCCAGGCCTGACAACGGGTGCCCCACCCTCGCCACGCGGTTGTCTTTGTGGCTAGGGTGGGAGGAGGTCGACCCAGGTCTCAATTTCGAGACCTGGGATCGTGGTTTTGAGCTGTCATCCTGAGCGAGGCCGCCGCGGCGGCCGAGTCGAAGGACCTGCATTCGCATTCAGCCGCATCCCTACTGAATCGGCTCGTCCTTTTCCACGACAAGCGTGGAATTCACCAGGTGCATTTCAATAGGCAGGCCGCCTACCGTCGAAGCCACGCCGCGCACGATGATTTCAAAGTCGCTGACTATTGTGGCATCGTTCCAGGAGCCGTCGCTTACGACAAAGGCAATCGTCGTCCCGTTGTCCTTCGTCAAGAAAACATTGGCTCCCTTGCCCTGAAAGAATCCAATCGTTTTAAGCTGGTTGCCGAGCGCCTGTGCATCTGCCTGGGTAGCAGTGCCTTCATAAATCACGGCGTCGCCGCCGCCGAAATCCACTTCGCCTACGGTTCCGGACTTCTCCAAGGTCTGGGTGGTGCTCAACAGTTGTACCTGTATGGGCAAGCCGCCCACTGACGAAGCCACTCCCCGTGCGATCTCTTCAAACGTTTCCAAGGTGCCCGCCTTGTTCCAGGCGCCGTCCTGAACATCGAACCCGATCGTCGTACCAGCTCGTCCCCTTACTCAGCACCACAGTCACGCCGGTATCCTGGAAAAATCCTGCGGCCTTCAGTGCGTTGCCCAGCCCGCCTCTCGGGAATATGATGAGTTCACAAGCCGAAATCGGGAGGGGAAGAATGAACGATCAAAATCAGATTTCCGCACGCAGGCAAGGGCGTCGCGAATTCCTGAAGGCCGGTGGCGCGGTCACCGCCGCATTGCTCGCGCAGTCCGCCATGGCCGAAGCTCCGAAATCCCTTCCCGCGCTTCCCTCGAATCCCGTCACGCCGAGTGCCATGCCCACGCGCAACCTGGGCAAGACCGGCTACAAGGTCGGAATCTTTTCGCTCGGCGGCCAGGCCGCTCTCGAGCAGGCGAACAACTTCGACGTCGCCGTGCCCATCGTCGAGCGCGCTCTCGACCTCGGCGTCAACTACATCGACACTTCGTCCATCTACGGCGGTCCAGACCGCTGGAGCGAGCAGTATGTCGGCAAGGTGATGGCTCACCGCCGCAACATGGCCTTTCTCGCCACCAAAACCAAAGAGCGCACGCGCGACGGCTCCATGCGCATGATCGAGAAATCGCTCGAGCTCCTCCACACCGACCATGTCGACCTCTGGCAGTTGCACGATATAGGCACGATGACCGATGTGAACGAAGTCTTCGCCAAAGGCGGCGCCATGGAAGCGCTGCTGGAGATGAAGGAACAGAAGGTCGTCCGCTTCCTCGGCCTCACGGGCCACTATCGCCCCGATGCGCTCATCGAAGGCATCCATCGCTATCCATTCGACACAATTTTGATGGCCATGAACGCTGCCGACCCGCACTTCTACAGTTTCAATTCGGGCTTGTTGCCTCTGGCCGTCGAGCGCCAGATGGGCATCATTGGCATGAAAGTCCCCGCTCGCGGGCGCCTGCTTTCTAGCTGGACTCCTCAGCCCCTCTCGGTACAGGCGCACATGTGGGAAGGGATGGTTCCGGCGCCCACCTCCGGGACGCTCACCATGCGTGAGGCCATGTATTACACGCTCTCGCGTCCCGTCAGCACGGTCATCATCGGGTGCGACACCATCGCGCAGCTTGAAGAGAACGTGAATCTTGCTCGCGAGTTCACGCCGCTCAGCGATACCCAGGTGGATTCGCTTGTGGCCAGGGCGGAATCCGTAGCCAAGCCGTCGCTCTTCTTCCGCTTCTACGATCGGCCGTAGGGCAGATCGAGGCGCGCAGTTACAAATGATTAATCAGGGACGCGATGCAGGCTGCGCCGAACCCGTTGTCGATATTGACCACCGACACATTCGGCGCGCAGGTGTTCAACATCCCCAGAAGTGCGGCGATACCGCCCAGCGATGCGCCGTAACCCACACTCGTCGGTACCGCGATCACCGGCGCATTCACTAGGCCGCCAACAACCGTCGGCAGCGCGCCTTCCATGCCCGCGCAAACAATCAGCACGCGTGCTGAGTTGAGCGTCTTCTGCTGTGCCAGCAGCCGGTGAATCCCCGCCACGCCCACGTCTGCCACCAACTCGACTTTATTGCCCATCAGCCGCGCCGTCACAGCGGCCTCTTCGGCCACCGGCAGGTCGCTCGTCCCGGCGCAGACCACTCCGACTGTTCCTTTGCCGGCAGGCGCCTCCGTTTGCTTGAACGTGATGGCCCGTGCCATCTCGTGAAACTCCGCGCGCGGTTCTGCGTTTCGCACCGCCTCAAATACCTCACGCGAAGCCCGCGTTGCCAGCACATTTCCGCCGGCGCTGCGCCATACGCGCAAAGATCGTTGCCACCTGTGCCGGCGTTTTGCTCTCCGCAAAGATCACCTCAGGCATTCCGGTGCGCAGCGCGCGATGATGGTCCAGCTTGGCAAAGCCCAGATCCTCGAACGGCAGATTACGCAGGCGCTCCAGCGCATCAGGCACGCTGGTCGATCCCGAGCGCACTTCGTTCAACACCGCTTCAATCTGTGATCGATCCATCAGTGCCCCTCATTCTCGGTCGTCGCGCGTTCCGTCTCCGCATATGCGCGCATCGCCTCCTGCGTCACTCGCTTCAGCGGAACCCCATGCCGCCGCGCAATATTTCGGCACACCTCGTACTCCGGCGACGCGTTGGCCACCTCTCCCGAAGGCCAGCGCGCAACCTTGATCCGAACCTTTCCCCATTCGGTCTCCACTTCCACAAACTCACGCGCCAGCGCCAGCTTGTTTTCCATCCGCCAGCGCAATCCAATCGTGGTTGTCTCGCGCAGCAGCAGGTCGCGCAGCGCGGGCATCAGTTCGGGGCTCGACAGCACCGTCATCTGAACGCCCGCCCGCCCCTTTTTCATCTGCACCGGCGCCCTGTAAACGTCCCACGCGCCCGCCTCCAACAGCAGTTCGCTCACGTAAGCCAGCAGCTGCGGGGTCGCGTCGTCAACCACCGTTTCAATCACCGCAATGGATTCGTTGCCCTCCGGCTTCTCCTGCGCGTCGCCAACCAGAATCCTCAACAGATTTGGTTCGCCCGGAGTGTCGCGCCCTCCCGCTCCATAGCCGCGCGCCTTCACGCTCATCGCGGGCAGCGTCCCATAGGTCACTTCGAGCATGCGCAGCAAAGCGGCTCCGGTCGGCGTCACTCGCTCCATCGGCGCGCCCGCAGCATATACGGGCGCGTCGCCCAGCAGCGCCAGCGTCGCCGGCGCGGGAACAGGCAGCGTCCCGTGCGCGCACTTCACCGTGCCGCTCCCCACGTTGAGCGGTGAAGCCATCCAGCGGTCCACGCCCAATGCATCGCATCCTGCCGCCGCGCACACAATGTCCACGATCGTGTCGACCGCGCCCACCTCGTGAAAGTGAACTTTCTCGATGGGGATGGAATGGATCGCGGCTTCCGCCTCGCCGAGCAACTCAAAGGCGCGTGCCGCGCGCTGCTTGACCGAGTCCTTCAGCGGCGCGGCTTCGATGATGCCAAGAATTGTCTTCAGAGACCGGTGCGCAGCGTGCTCGTGGCCATGGTCCGCTTGCTTCGCATCGTGCGCGTGGCGTTCATGCTCCTGATGACCGTGGCCGTGGGGTTCATGCGAATGTCCGTGGTCCATGTCCATGCCGATCTTCTGGCTCCCTCGCTTCCTTGGTCCGCTGCTCCCTCGGCGGTGTACCACATCCACTTTCACCGCCGCCAATCCGCCGCGGCTCACCTTGCGCATCTCCAGGCGCGCGCCAACGTTCAATGCCGCTGTCGTCTCGGCGAGCAAGTCGAAAGGCACGCCTGCATCCACCAGCGCGCCCAGCATCATGTCTCCGCTGATCCCGGAAAAGCACTCCAGATAGCCGATTTTCATCGCCCTGTGATTCTAAATTGTTTCGGGTCCAAGAAGGGAATTGGGCAGTGGTTCGGTTTGGTTATTTTTTGAGAGGGCACGACTTTGCAGACCGCGAAAAACTCAAATGTATAGAAGTTTTGTATCAGGGCATGACTTTAGTCGTGCCGCAAATGTCGCAAAAATGAATGTGGGCTTTAGCCCCTGCGGGAAGCTTCTCCGAAGCTGATGCGCCACCGGGAAGGGAAAAGTTACGCGCCCCGCCGCGCCAGCACTTCGACGGGCAGAACCGCATTCATTGCCCCCGAGCGAAACCCCTGGCAATCGAGCGTGACATACTTGAATCCCGCCTGTTTCAGCGCAGCCGTGATCGCGTCCATCATCTCCATCGTCAGCGCGCGCGGCAGCTCATCGCGCGCAATCTCCACGCGCGCCAACTCACCGTGATGGCGCACGCGCATCTCTCTGAAGCCCAGCTCTCGCAAGCTTGCCTCGCCGCGTTCCACCTGCTCCAGCACCTCGCGCGTCACCGTGCGGCCGTATTCCACGCGCGAGCTCAGGCACGGTGCAGCTGGACGATCCCATACAGGGTACCCAGCCGCCTTGGCCAGTGCCCGCACTTCGAGTTTCGTTAGGCCGGCCTCGGCCAGCGGCGCCAGCACCGCATGCTCCTCGGCTGCGCGCTGGCCGGGGCGAAAATCTCGCGTGTCGTCGGCATTCATCCCATACGCGATATGCGCAACGCCCATCCCGACGGCCAACCTCTCCAAGACCAGAAATAACTCGTCCTTGCAGTGGAAGCAGCGGTTCGCATCGTTGCGCGCGTACTCCTCGCGCTCCAGCTCATCGGTGGCAACCACGCGCAAGGGCATTCCGATCGAGTCCGCAAAGGCGCAAGCTTGTTCCATGTCCCGCCGCGCCAGCGAGGGCGAATCGGCCAGCACCGCCAGCATGCGGTCGCCCAGCACGCGATGCGCTGTGGCAGCCAGAAAAGCCGAATCCACTCCGCCCGAATACGCCACCATCAAGCTGCCGAGTTGTTCCAGCCGTGCTTCGAGCGCACGCAACTTCTCAGTCGCAACCGCACCAGGATCAGCGGCGCTTTCAGCCGCGCCCACAAGCTCCCTTGCTCCCTCGCTCGCCTGCTGCCTGGTTTCTGCGCTCGCCGCCATGCGTCCGATTATACCCTCGGCCGTTTTCTCAATCGCCGTGAAGCTCGATCCTCCCGCCGCCTTCGTGATTGACGGCTCAGGCTCCGGGCAATAGCTTGGAAGAGAGCGAATAAACTTCAATTCAGTGTCCTCGTTCGAGGAGGTTGGATGCGGTACAGGTCATTTCCGAGCATTTCAGCCTCCTTTTGCCTTCTTGTTTTTCTGGTGGGATGGTCCGCGGCCTCGGCCCAGGATTTGCAAAGCTTTGAAAAGCGGATCACCGTCAAAGTCCTTCCCAATGGGCTCACACTTGTCATTTGCGAGCGGCATGACGCCCCCGTTTTCAGCTACACCACATTCGTTGATGCCGGCGACGTCGACGACCCGTCCGGCGAGAGCGGTCTCGCCCACATGTTTGAGCATCTTGCTTTCAAGGGCACAAGCCAGATCGGCACCACCGACTACTCCGCTGAAAAAATCGCCCTTGCAAAAGTTGAGGCGGCCAACGACGCCTACGAGGCCGAGTACCTGAAGCAGGTTGGGCGCGACGACAAAAAGCTTGCCACGTTGCATCAGGCCTTTCTTGACGCTCAGGCCGAAGCGGAGAAATACGTCATCCCCAATCAGTTCACTGAGGTTGCTGAAGCCAACGGTGCAGACAATTTGAATGCGGGCACCGGCCTCGACGACACGCAGTATTTCTGGTCCATGCCGGAGAACCGGCTCGAGCTTTGGGCGTGGATGGAATCCAGCCGCCTGGCAGATGTTGTCCCGCGCGAGTTCTACAAGGAGCGCGATGTGGTGATGGAAGAGCGCCGCATGCGCGTCGATTCAGATCCCGTCGGGCGTCTTGAAGAGCAGTTTCTTGCCACGGCTTACGTCGCGCATAACTATGGCCGCAGCGACATCGGCTGGCCCAGCGAGGTTAACCAGATCACGGCCACTGACGCCATGGCCTTCCACCGGAAGTACTACGTCGGCGGCAACATCGTCATCGCCATTGTCGGCGACGTCGATCCCAAAACCGATCTGCCCATGCTGGAGAAATATTTCAGCCGTGTTCCTGCCGGTCCCAAGCCCGAGGACATGACCACCGTCGAACCGCCGCAGTTTGCCGAGAAGTCCGTCATCATTCGCGATCAAACCCAGCCGGCCTATATGGAGGGTTACCACCGTCCCAACTACCACGACCCTGATGACGCCGTTTACGACGCCATCAGCGACATCTTTTCCAATGGCCGCGTATCCCGCCTCTATCGCAGTCTCGTGGAGCAGCAGCAGATTGCCGCTGAAGCTCAAGGCTACAGCCCGTTCCCGGGCGAAAAGTATCCCAGCCTCTTTGCCTTTTACGCTGAACCGCTCCCCGGCCACACTCCTGCCGAAATGCGCGACGCGATTCACAAGGAGATCGACAAGCTCAAAGCCGCAGACGTGACCGATGCTGAACTTCAGATGTACAAGACACGCGCCCGAGCCGATCTTCTGCGCGGCCTCGCCGATAACCAGGGGCTCGCCGATTCCCTGGCTGAATACCAGACTCGCTACGGAGACTGGCGCCAGTTATTTCTGCAGCTGAACGAGATCGACAAAGTAATGAAAGCCGACATTCGCCGCGTCGCAAATAAGATCTTTGTGGCCACCAACCGGACCAGCGCGGAGATCGACACCGAGCCGCAGCCCGCAGTTAACAAATCGGACGGGGCCGCACAGTGAACAATTTCAATAAATCGACAGAATGGGTGCCCCAGGCCCGGGGTCCCCACGGACAGGTCCTCGTCCGCGGGGTGGAGATCTGGATTCTCAGACCTGGGAAAATACGGCATTTTACCGTTCGCCTGACCGCGGCCGTTTCGCTGCTTATCCTGTCCGGTTCGCTTTCTCCCGCGCAGCAATCCAAGCCATGGGAGCAGATTCCCGTTCCCCCGCTGCACGCCTTTCATCCGCAACAGCCCAAACGCATCGAGTTGAAGAACGGCATCGTCATCTTCTTGCAGGAAGATCACGAGTTGCCGTTTATCTACGGTTCAGTTCTCGTTCCCGGCGGATCGCGCGATGAAGATCCCGCGAAAGCCGGACTGGTCCGGCTCTACAGCCAGGCGTGGCGCACCAGCGGCACCGCGAGCATTAGCGGCGACGCCATGGACAACCTGCTCGAATCGAAAGCCGCGCACATCGAAACCAACGGCGACGACGACTCTACCGCGATCTCCTGGGATTCTTTGAAAGGCGATGCCGACCAGGTCTTTTCGCTGGCCGTCGACCTCTTCTTCCATCCCAAATTCAGCGCGGAAAAGCTCGAACTGGCGAAGCAGCAGCAAGCCACCGCAATCGTCCGCCGCAATGACGACGAGGATGCGATTGCCGGCCGCGAGTCGGCCAAGCTGGTCTATGGCGCGAACAGCCCCTACACTCGCCAGCCTGAGTTGGCCACCATCGGAGCGGTCACGCTCTCCGATCTCGAATCCTGGCACGATCGCACGCTCAAGGGGAAACTGATCGTCGGCATCTACGGCGACTTCGATCCCGCGGCCATGGAGGCCAAGGTACGCGCGGCCTTTGAAAGCCTTCCTCCTGTCACGCCCGCGCCGCCTCGTCATGATGAGTTTCCCGGGCCCAAGCCCGGCATGTACTTCATCGATAAAGAAGATGTGAATCAATCCAACGTGCAAATCGTCGGCATTGGAATCGACCGCCGCAATCCCGACGCGGCGGCAATCGCGGTCATGAATGAGATTCTTGGCGGTGGATTCGGTAGCCGGCTCTTCGTAAAAATCCGCACCCAGCAAGCCTTGGCGTACGACGTCGGCGGCGGCTTCGGCCTCGCTTACGACCATCCCGGCACCTTTCAGGTGAACGTCCTCACCAGGAGCGAAAAAACCGTGGACGCCACTAAACTCGCTCTCGCTGAAATCGCCGCCCTCAAAACCCGGCCCTTCACCGCGAACGAGCTCAACCGCGCCAAGGACGACATCCTCAACTCGTTCCTCTTCCGCTACGACACCAAAGACAAAATCCTCGACGAGAGCGAAGAACTCGAATTCTACGGCTATCCGGCCAACTATCTCGAGACCTACCGGGCGGCCCTCGAGAAAGTTTCGCTCGCCGATCTCGCCGCGGTCGCCAAAACGTACATTCACCCCGAGAAACTCGCTGTCCTCGTCGTCGGAAACGGTCCGGAAATCAAACCGCCCCTCGACGCCCTTGGCATGGGCGCGCCGACTCCAATCAACATCGCAATTCCGCAACCGTCAGGCACGCCGCCAGCGGTCGGCGATGCGGCACAATGATCCTTTGCACACAATTTCTTCGCGGGCCATTCCCATCGCGTCTCGGCTCCGCCCGCCAACAAATCAGGAGAAGGCAATAACTCAGGAGAAAGTGAAATGAAGACAACTTCAAATCAGCCGGAAGCCACACCAAACTCTCCCGGCCACACCTCGCAGCTCACTGCGCAGCAGGCCGCGGTCGCGCGCCTCGTTGCCGCCGGGGTCATTATCGACCGCCCTGACACCTGCGTCATCGATCCCGATGTTGAGGTCGCGGCCGGCACGGTCATCGAGCCGTTCGCGCAGTTGCTCGGCCGCACGCGAGTCGGCGCTGGTTGCCGCATTCGGTCTTTCTCCGTCCTCGAAAACTGCACGTTGGGCGATTGCGTTCAGATTCTTCAGAGCTGCGTCCTCGAAGATTCCACCATCGCCGACGGCGCGCGCATCGGTCCATTTACTCACATGCGCCCCGGCAACGAAGTCGGCGAAAACGCCCACGTCGGCAACTTTGTCGAATTAAAAAAATCGCGCCTCGGCAAGGGAGCCAAGGCCAACCACCTCACCTACCTCGGCGACACCGAGATCGGCGAAGCCGCCAACATTGGCGCCGGAACCATCACCTGCAATTACGACGGCGTCTCGAAGCACGTCACGCGCATCGGTAAAGGCGCCTTCGTGGGCAGTGACACCACGCTCGTCGCGCCCGTTTCCATCGGCGATGGAGCCTACATCGGCGCTGGCTCCTGTATCACCAAAGACGTCCCCGCAGACGCCCTGGCTGTCAGCCGCAGCCGCCAAATCACCAAGGAAGGGTGGGCCGGCGCTCGCCGCGCCAGGCGCGCTCCCAAGCCCTCGTAAAGCGCAATAAATCGCCCATGGAACCCGGTCCCAGGACATGCCCCTCCAAGGCCAGTGATGCTACAGGTTCGTCGCAACACGCTGGCCCGTTCGGGTTATTGAGACGGGGTTACCCGGATGATACTCTCACGAAAAGACTTGCCCCCGTCCATTCTGTCAGCATTTCGGCGACCGGCGAGCTAAGGTGATATCTCGTTAGTTTTGTGGACCTTTCAGCGTGCGCCAGCGTCAAAAGGTTGTGGCATCGCCGGCGTATCGAGTCTGAGGCTTTGGGAGCGCGTTTCAGCACGCTGCACCGATGTACGGAACCCAGTGCGAGCGCGCCGCGTAACCGACAAGATCACGGCCCGCAGTTTGAAGGTTGGAAGTTGTAGCGATACACGAGGGTTTGAAACAAGCGTGCCCCTGGGTACTCAAAGATTCATCAGGCTTCACGGGCCGCGCGAGCATAATAAAACGGAGGCTGCCGTTTTGGCGTTATCTTTGGCAGACGTAAAGGCGATGGGCACGGCGAGGAGCCCGCGAAACGAAGGCGACGCACGTGTGCGCAAGCCGGCGCGCGTTCTCGTCGTCGACGACGAAGCTTCCGTTCGTACCATGATTGCCGCCGCCCTTGAGCGCCAGGGCTACACCGTTGAGCAGGCATGCGACGGCCGCGACGCCCTCGAAGTTCTCGAGATGAACACCTTCAATCTGGTGCTCACTGACATCGTCATGAACGACGTCAGCGGCATTACCCTGCTCGAGCGCATTCACGCCCTTCAGCCCAATCTTCCCGTCGTCATGGTCACCGCCGTTCACGACATCAGCGTGGCCATTGACTCCATGCGCCGCGGCGCCTACGACTACCTCCTCAAACCCTTTGAGCGCGACCAGTTGTTGAACACCGTCGAGCGCGCCCTCAATCATCGCCAGGCGCTCGAAGAAACTCAGAACTACCACCAGAGTCTTGAAGAAATGGTTCGCGCACGCACCGAGATGCTGCGCCATGCCATGGAAGATCTCGAGCACTCGTACGACGTCACGCTCGAGGCCCTCGGCGACGCGCTCGACTTGAAGGACTCTGAAACTGAAGGCCACTCCAAGCGGGTTACCGCCTACGCCATCGCGCTCGCTCGCGCCATGAGCATTCCTCCCGAGGAAATCAAGATCATTGCGCGCGGCGCTTTCCTGCACGACATCGGCAAGATGGCCATTCCCGACGACATTCTGCGCAAGCCCGGCAAATTGACCGAGGAAGAGCAGGCGCTCATGCGCGAGCACTGCGCCCGCGGCTACAACATGCTGCGCAAAATTCCGTTCCTCGCCGGCGCGGCCGAAATCGTCTTCTGCCACCAGGAGCACTACGACGGCAACGGCTACCCCAATCGCCTCGCCGGCCGCGAGATTCCCATCGGCGCGCGCATCTTTGCCGTGGCCGACACTCTCGACGCCATCACCAGCGACCGCCCCTACCGCAAAGCCCGCGGCTTCGACTCTGCGCGCGAAGAAATTCTGCGCTGCTCGGGCACGCAATTCGATCCCGCCGTGGTCGAAGTCTTTTTGAAAATCCCCAATGAGCTTTGGCAGGAGCTTCGCTCCGAGATCAGCGGCCAGCACATGCGCTTCTCCACCTTCGAAATGGCCCGCACCCAGGCCGCCTCGTAACCATCCCCAATCTCAACTCAACTAAGAATTTGGCGTCACTCCTTGGCTGTCATCCTGAGCGAGTCGCCTAGGCGACGAGTCGAAGGACCTGCATGTGCTTTTCTCTCAACCTGTTTAAAGTCCTGTCATCCTGAGCGAGCGCAGCGAGTCGAAGGACCTGCATGTGCCTTTCTCTCAGCCTGTTTAAAGTCCTGTCATCCTGAGCGAGCGCAGCGAGTCGAAGGACCTGCATGTGCCTTTCGCCTCACGTGGCGCACGCCTTTAACCTTGCCCCAAATCTCGCGCCGTAGGCGCGGCGGATGTTAGCCCCGCGCTTCAGCGTGGGGAAGCCATCAAATAAACCCTTCGCAGTCCCGTAGGGACGGTGGATATTTAATCTCTTCGGGAGGAGCAGGGACCTTCAGTCCACTGAATCAGCCGCAAAAAATGGCGCCGGCCTTTAGGCCGGGAGACTGACCACCGTCCACCGTTCACCGTCCACCGTTTTCAGGCGTATCATGTTCCCATGATGTTCCGGGCCGCGATCGTTTTTCTCGCGCTTGCCATGCCCGCCTTTGCTCAACGTGGCAGCGCTCACGCTGGCTCCTTCGGCGGTCGCGGATTCTCGGGGGCCGGAGGCTTTTCCTCGCATCCCGCTTTCTCGCGCCCTTCCTTCTCACAATCGCCTGGCTTTGCGCGATCCGCGCCCGCATCTCGCTACGGCTCCTTTGCCGGGTATCGAACCTACGCCCAGCCCGGCCTGAGATCCCCCTACTACGGAAATCGATTTGCGGCACGCCGGCCGTCTTACGATCCACGCGCCGTCGCCCTCTCTCGCAGCTCCGATCGCGATCGTTTCGACAGACGCCGGCGCGAATTCCAGAACTGGGTCGTCAACACCTATGCCTATTGGCCCGGATACCCTTATCTGTACGATCCCAACGCTTACAATCTCGCCCTTTACGATTGGGACAATTCCGATGAGACCGCTTCCGACAACTCTCAGCCTGGAAGTTACGAGCCAGAAAGCTACGCACCCGGCAGCTACGAATCTGACCAGAACGGCCCGGCTCCGCTTTACCCGCCGTATCCGAACCAGGGCTATGCCGCGCCGGTTGCAGAAGCTGGCGCCGCAGCGCCGGCCATATCCGGCATGCCTCTCACCGTGATTTTCAAAAACGGTCGCGCTCCCATCAGCGTGCGGAATTACCTGATGACCTCAAGAGTCCTCACCGATCTTGACTCCCAGCACTACGAACAGATTCCGCTCGATCAGATCGATCTCGCCGCAACCAAGCGCTTCAACACCTTCGCCGGCGTCGACTTCCAGGTTCCCGGCGCATAGCTTCCCCCTGGCCTCTGATCATTGACCACTATTTCTCAGGCCATCAGGCCCCGCGGCTCCCGCCTGCAATGATCCGGCTTTTAGCCCCGCCATCTTGCTGGCCCCACCCCGCGCAAGACGGCCAAAGAAATTGCCTTTTTGTGAACCGCCTCCCCGCATCACTCGTATACCCATCCATGAATTCCGAAAAACCTCATGACCCGATTCTGTGGAGTACTGTCTCCATCGTCCTCCTGGTCGCACTCACGGCCGTCGCCGGAATCTGGTGGCCGGCAACCTATGCGCGCGAAACGCTCTATACCCGAGCCGGTGCCATCGCCAGCGATCTAGTCGATCTGTTCCTCGTCGTGCCGATTCTTCTTGTCAGCGGGTTTAGAGCTTGGCGAGGATCGGTGTTTGCGCGTCTTATCTGGTTGGGCACGCAGGGCTACCTCTTTTACAACCTCGTGATCTACGCATTCGGCGTGCATTTCAACGCCCTGGTCTTTGTCTACTGCGCCACGCTCGGTCTATGTTTCTACGCCACCGTGTTCAATCTGTCTTTCGTTCCCCTCAAACAGATCGCGGCCACTTATGGTCCCCGTGTTCCGCGAAAAACCATCGCCATCGCGTTTCTCGTGGTTGCCCTTCCTACCGCCATTTTCGATCTGCGCGAAGACATAACAGCGCTGCTCGCAGGGATCGTCCCCCAAAGCGTCATTGCCGCCAACGAGCCCGTAAACTTCGTGCACATTCTCGATCTCGCGTTTTTGTTGCCCTCCCTGTGCATTACCACAGTTCTTCTCTTCCGCAGGAAACCAGCCGGCTACGCGCTGGCGCCCGCACTTCTGGCTCTGTTGGCCATCATGAGCGTCGAGCTTGCCAGCCTCATGATAGTCATGTCTCACATGGGCTGTTTCCCAACGTTCTACCCAATGGTCGCCTCTTTTGTGGTGCTCTCCATCGGTTTCACGGTCCTGCTGGGCTTCTGCTTCCCAAGAGCAAGTCAGGCCATCTGAAACCGGCCTTCCTCCGAATCGCTCTCGCGGTTCGCCTTGCTCTCGCCTTCCGTGCAACCCCTCCTGCCTGCCGCGTATCATCCCCTTTGAGGAGGTCACTCATGCCCATCCTTTCCCCTGATGCCGCCCAATCCCGCCTTGCCCAACTCTCCGGCTGGGCCATGGAATCCGGCGAGCTCGTTCGCACATTCGAGTTCAAGGACTTCGTTGCCGCTCTCGCCTTCGTCAACAAGGTCGGCGAGCTTGCCGAACAGGCCGGCCACCACCCCGACATCGACATTCGTTACAGCCGCGTCCGTCTCGCGCTCGTCACCCATTCTGCCGGCGGCCTTACTGAGAAAGACTTCGACCTCGCTGCGCAGGCGCAAGGCCTCGCACCGTGATCCTCGGTCGACGACGAGCCCCGCTCAGTAGTGTGAACAGGCCCTACGGCAGTCTGTTGGCACGAACTTCATGCCTGATCCAATCCCGCGCTGCATCTTCGTCGGGGAACTCGTTCACCAGTTCATCCTGAACGCCGGCTGGCATCATCCTGACAACTTCGACCCGCTCGGACTGTGGATTGTAATTTAGATAGCATTTGAGGGGCACACCGTCCGCGAACAGCTCCTCACAATGCGGACCCGCTCCGGGCCTGTCTTTTCCGCCTGCTGAGTCCGTCATCGCGGCCTCCTCTATACGGAACTTTGAAGCGATTTAGCGTAATTTGGATCACACTCGATTCGTAAGCTCGCTGGCATGCACTGTCAATGCGCGCCTCAGGGGGAAAGTACGCCGTCGTAGGTAGTGGCTGCATAGAGCGTTGCTGAAAGGAAAGGAGTCAATCCCGTGGAAGTTTATGACTTTCAAACAGAATCTGATGAAGAATACGGATCGCTGAGTCATCGGATCTATCTTCGTCAAATGCGTGCTGCAATACGGCAAGGTGTTGCCGAGGCGTCAGTCCGGGAGGGGTGGAAACCAATCGTATCTGCTTTCGCCAATCGGGAATCCGCTCATCAAGAAACGCCTCCGAGGCCGCAATCTTTGCCTCAACGTTGAGCCACTTCTCAGCAATATCGAGTGCGATTTCTTGGTCTGTCATCGTTGGCCTTCCCGTCCAATCCGCTTTTTTCGGTTCTGGTCTCGTACTGCCCACCAGATGTCGAGCAAGATCATGATCGGGAGTGCGATCAGGCTTCCGATAATCACCATTCTCAGGAATCCCATGCCGAGGATTATAGAAGGTGTGCTACCAGTCTAGTAATCTGAGGGCCAGCGCTGCCAGCCCTAGTACCACTGCCAGCAGCAGCCAAAGAAGGATGCGGCGAAGGTGGGCGCGGTTAAGGTCGCGCTGGCTCGGGGGACGATATTCGGGGTACTCTGGGTGCATAGAGCGTTGCTGGCTTTAATAGCCCCTCATTCACAAATCCCGGCGAGCCATCCCATATCTTCCGTCCCGATCCCGATACTCGGTGCGTAACGATTCAACGTGAGTCTGCCGTAGTAGGTTCCGTTTTGATCTACGATGACCGGGGGATCGGTCGCGTATTGATTGCAGGCGCTCTCCGTCGAATACTTCGACCCAAACTGACTGTAATGGTTGAATATGCTTTCGGCTGAATATGCCGATCCCGACGAACCGTATTTGTTCCATATAGAATCGGCGGCATACGCGGAACAGGTTAAACATCCCAAATAGGTTTCATGTCTGGTCCCGCCGAAAATCATGAGTTTCAGAGTGGAAGTTACAGCGGGTGCAGTGGCATCAGGGCCAGCGTCTACTGCGTTTCCAATGGTGCCGAGTGCGGCCATGCCTTTGCAGCCCACAGTTGTGAGGCTTACCGCGAGGATCGCTAGAAATAGCGAAGCTCTTTCTTTCGACATGGTGGTTTTTCCTTTCGCTTACCAAACAAGAGTACACTCATGTTAAATAGAAAAGGCCGGGGTGCCAGCCCCAGCCCTTCGGTCTGCCTCATGTCGATTCAGATCATAACATGAGGTGCGCGTAATGAATGATCGTAAATTAGTGCCGTCGTTCTCAGGCAAACTGATTGCCGTGGGCCCGATTGCTACCACCACTCCCGCCATTCGGGAGTTGGTGGATGCGGCAGAGCAAACGGGGACAGTTCCATCCGATAGTAATGATGAATTTTCCCGCACTCAGCACATTGAAAATCAAACCATCCCGGCATAACCTCTGGTGGCCTGCCCGGTATTTTGTACCAGCGAGATTGTTAGTGTAGCGCGGAAGGTGAGTTAGTTAACTCGCCGCCGCAGTCGGGGGCGTGGAAAAGTGGGAAGCGTTGTTTGCTTTCCACTTTTCCATGCCCCAAGGGAACTTCGATTTGCCAGGCCGGCGGAGCCGGCGGTCTATAGCCGAGCGAGGAGTGTGGCCGTTCGGTGTTGTAGTAGATTCTCCACCGTTCCGCCAACACCTGCGCTTCCTTCAGCGAGTAGAAGATTTCGCCGTTCAGGAACTCATCGCGCAGCTTGGAGTTGAAGCTCTCACAGTAGCCGTTCTCCCATGGAGAGCCAGGTTCGATATACAACGTGGCTGCACCGGTGCGGGCCAGCCATTTGCGCAGTTCCTTGGCCACGAACTCAGGGCCGTTGTCAGAGCGGATGTATTCCGGGATGCCGTGTTCGATCATCGCGTCGGCCAGAATATCGATCAGGTTGGCGCTGTTGATCCTGCGCCGCACATGAATGGCCAGGCACTCGCGTGTGTGTTCATCGATGAGGTTGAGCATGCGCACTGTCCTTCCATCGTGGGTGAACGTGCTGACGAAGTCGTACGACCAGACGTGATTCCGATGCTCCGGGCGTAGCCGCACGCACGAGCCATCATTGAGCCACAGCCGCCCGCGCGGCTTTTGCTTCTGGGGAACCTTCAGCCCCTCGCGGCGCCAGATTCTCTCCACTCGATCCTTGCCCACGTTCCAGCCGGCTTCGCGCAGCTTGATCGTGATGCGTCGATAACCGTACCGGCCATACCGGTCGGCTAGCGTGATGATCGCCCGGGTCAGTGCGTCTTCGTCGTTCCGCTGTGTGGGCTGGTAGCGTTGCGTGCCACGCGGCTGGTAAACCAGGCGGCACGCATGTCGTTCACTCGCTCCGCCCTGCCGTGCATGCTCCACAGCGGTGCGCCGACGCTCCGGGCTTAGAAGTTTCCCCGGGCAATGTCCTGAAGGATCTGTTTGTCCAGGCTCAGTTCAGCCACCAGCCGCTTGAGCTTCGAGTTCTCCTGCTCCAGCTCTTTCAGCCGCTTCGCCTGGTCCACCTTCAGACCGCCATATTCCTTGCGCCAGCGGTAGTAGGTCTGTTCCGTAAATCCGGCTTCCTTGCACGCTGCCGGAGTTGTCGTGCCGTTGGCAATCGCCACTTCGATCTGCCGAAGCACGTTCACGATCTGCTCAGGTGTATGCCGCTTTCCTCGTGCCATTCAAGGCTCCTTCCATACCAGTTTGTCTCATTCACACTGGTACAGAATTTGCCGGGCACTCCAGAATTCACTCCGAAATTCTGGATTATCCGATGTTTGTCCCACTTTGCGGTACACATCGAGAGGCCTACGCAGCCTTGATAGCTGCCTGACTGGCCTCACATCGGACCAGGTTAGGGAAGTGAACTCCAGCTCGCTGCCCCTCTTTGGCTGCCTGCTTCAGCCTTCTCAATCGCACAAGAGCCTTATTTCAAAGATTTTCTCTGCGCGACACATGTCTTCCGCATCACCGCTGCTCGACCCTTCGCCGCCCGAAATCTCCTCGGATGAGCCCTTTTTCCAAGCCGCCCTTAGATGCTCGATTGCGCGAAAGGTTGATCGTGCTAACCAGAAATAAATTTTGATTTTTGTATTTGCAATTATGCCGATCTATGCTATCGTGTATTTATTCCGGTTGTGAGGCGGTCAGATCCCCTCCCAGCCGGGAGTAGTTTGCGTCACTGGCCTCCCGGCACGAACAGCTAGACCGTTCGTGCCGTCTTTTTTTGTCCGCAAGCTAATCTCCAGATCTTCCCACCCCTCCTTTCCTCTTTCCGTTGATGGCCGAGTCTCCTGTCAAGTCCCCGTCGTGAGATTCGCTCAATGAACAGATCCTCGAACCCTCTGATTCCCCTTCACTTATTCACCCTTTCGCTCGTTAACTTTTCCTTCAGCAAGTTTGCCGATCATTTCCGGCCTGTGGCGCATACTGATGCCATGATCAAGATGCCAAATGGGAGCGCAGCCGGACTTGGCCGGCGCCAAGCGGGCTCCTTCCGCGCCAACCCTATGCTGAAGGCCGGACGATCCCCTTCCAATGTGGCCTCTATGAGAGGCGCATCGGTCGAGTCCCTGCGCCTTTGCCGACCGCCGGAAATCTCCTGCGGGAAAAGGCAGAAAATAATTAAATAAAAAATTAGGGATATTTCGCCTAATTTTCGCCAACTAACTCGTTTAGAATCAGCAAATCGCCTTCGGAATCGTCGAAAAATGACACAGAGTTTCGTCGAGTTTATGCCAAATAACTCGTTTAGAATCATCACAGGATGTGCTTATTTGCAACGTGCGCATCTTCACTCCTTAACTCATTCACTCCTTAACTCTTACACACGGTACACGGCTCACAACCCACGACTCACGGCCCACGACCAACGACCCGCGAATCTCTGGATTTCAACTTTGCCTTAAGATAGGAGTCGAGGCACCTTCATGAAGCACTTCTTCAAGACTCGTTGGATCTGGACGCTCGCAGTCTTCGCACTGACCGCCGCCAGTTATGCGCAGTGGTCGAATCCTGCTGACGATGTTCCGGCCTACCATCCTTCAGCTCCGCTCAATATCCATGCCATTCCGCCCATTCTTCACGGCGCCCAGTTGACCGGGCCAAACTTTCGCTACCACTGGCAGGTGCGCGCCTATCAGTTGGCCGCGCAGATCCCCGCCGTCATCTACCAGCTCCCATGCAATTGCCGCTGCGATCGCGCCCTCGGACATACCAGCCTGCATAGTTGCTACGAGAACACGCATTCCACCGAGTGCGACGTCTGCGCTGCCGAAGGCTTCTACGCCTATTACAAGACCAAGGCCGGCTGGACGCCCGCGCAAATTCGCGCCGGCATCGCCCGCCACGAGTACGAATCGATCGATCTCAGCAAGGAATAGCAGCACCAGGGAGTATCAGCCAGTCGGCTCGCCTCAGATTTGAGGCCGCCAGACTGCATCTAAAAGCAATACGCAAGTTGATCCGGTTTGAACCACGGAGGTAATCATGAAGCTGCGTGTTTTCGCCGCGTCTCTCGCGGCATTTCCGCTCTTGCTCGTCCCTTCGCCCCAGGCGCGGGCTGCAACCAAGGCGGACGCCTATTTCGGGTACAGCCGAGTCGGCGCCAATCTGTACGCGCCAAATACGTCTGGCATGAATGGCTGGCAGGGATCTTTGCATATCAAGGCAATTTCAATCTTTGGCGTCGAAGGCGATGTCTCGCATTACAGCCAGAGCCCGGGTGGGTTCTCCGAGCACGTAACAAACGTCATGTTCGGCCCCCGTGCAACGGTCGGGCTTGCGGGCTTCAGTGTCTTTGCCCATGCCCTCGCTGGCCTGGCTTTTGAGAGCGCAACTGTTACCACATTTCCTTCCACCTCGTACAGTGCTGCCAGCTTGGCAGTTGGCGGCGGCGCGGACTTCCCGCTTTTTCTCGGCTTCAAGTTGCGCGCGACAGGCGATTACCTGGGCAACAGCAAAGCGCCGTCCACGGGGTCTGCGGCTCCCGGGCACTATCGCTTTGGAGTGGGGGTCGCCTACCACTTTTAGCCTGGGCCTGGATGCTGCCGCAGCAAGTCCGCCAGCTCTTTTCGGCGTAGAATGAAATGATGCAGCACGAGCTAATCGGCTCTGTGTGCACCCAGCAGCTCTCCGGAATCATCGGATCAAGGAGCTGCGAAACGTTGGGGGCGTCACGGTTTCGACGGGATCGATTGCGGCATGGGAGGCATGTCGGGGTGTGGGCACCCGTAATCGCCTGCAAAATAAAAGTTGCCAACGATAATCTGGCACTTGCAGCTTAATTAACTAAGCTGCCGTCTTTCGCGGCTTCGCCTATGGGCTGCGAGCAAGACGTCATTCAGTAGGCTGGTGGTTGCAGCTCGGTCCGTGTTGCAGCCATAAGATCATCGGACTAGTTCTCGTCGCATCTTGTCCGTTCTTAAGCGCCGTGAGCGAATCCAATCGAATCGGACACAGCATGGACTCTCCCGGCTGACAGCGATTTCGGACGCGGGTTCGACTCCCGCCGCCTCCACCATACTCTAAGTTGCTTATTTTCAATAGCTTATCTTCCAGAGGCAAAATTGAGGCGCAGTTTTGTACGTGATTTGTACGTTGCGCCCTTTTGACCGACTTCTGTTCCATGCGGGCAAACTCACCTGCTGAAGTGGGGAGCCCGATGCTGCTTTCCGTCTTTACCCGCCACTCGGCCAGACTGCAAATTCGCTCGACGACCGTGCCTGCCGCCGCTGCAACTGCCCCAAGTGGGTCGGGCGGTCAGGTCAACGGATATTACTTTCGCCAGAGCGCCAAGACCCGACAGTGGGCTGAGGCCGAAGAAGTGCGCGTCAAGCTTGAGGAGGCGCTCATCAAAGGCCTGCCGCCTTTCGGCACCGCGGTGGCGGCCGGTTCGGCGCCGCCAATCCCCACTCCAGCCGATCCTCCGCCGCCGACGTCCCGGACGGAAGTCCCTGAGCCACGCGTACCGAAACCGCGGCCAAGGGTCACGGTGGCGCAAGCGGTCGACGCATACCTGGCCGATGCCGTGAGCCGCAGCGTCGAATCCTCGACCCTCAAGAAACTCGAGACCATCTTCCGCAAGCAGTTTCTTGCCTGGACGCGCGTCGAGGGGATCGAATACCTGGATGAACTGGACCTGGACACTCTGCTGAACTTCCGCAACACCTGGGAAGACGGTCCCCTCGCCAAGCAGAAAAAGCAGAGCCGAGTGATTGGATTCTTCTGGGCCTGCGTGCGGCGCCGCTACCTGACCGAGAACCCCGCCATCGGCCTCGGGAAGATCAAGGTCGTGCAAATCCCGACCGACTACTTCCCGCCTGACGAATTCGAGAGGATCATCGCCGCAACCTACATTCGCCGGGGCGAGCGCGGCGGCGGAGATGTGAAGGCGAATCAGGCGAGGCTTCGCACCATGACCCTGCTGATGCGCTGGAGCGGGCTACGCATCCGCGATGCGGTGACTCTCGAACGGCATCGCCTAAATGGCGATAGCCTTCTGCTCTATCAGGCAAAGACCGGGACACCTGTCTACGTGCCGCTCCCCCCGCACGTCGTGGAGGCGCTCGAAAACATTCCGCCCGGCCCCAAGCCGAATCCCCGCTACTTCTTCTGGAGCGGCAATGGCGATCCAAAGAGCGCAGTAGCCGACTGGCAGACGAAGCTATCGCCGTCTGTTCAAACTGGCCAGACATCAGAAAAGCCCGACGGTGAGGAAAAACGCTGCCACCCCCACATGTTCCGCGACACGTTTGCCGTGGAGATGCTGCTTGCCGGTGTCCCGATCGATCAGGTCTCGCTGCTGCTCGGCCACGCTTCAGTGAAGATCACGGAAAAAAGCTACTCTCCCTTCGTCAAGGCCAGACAGATTCAGCTTCAGGAAAGTGTTCGCAACGCCTGGAAGGTTGGTCCACCAGCCGGAAGAGGCCCAGAAAACGCTCCTTCGGCCTCCTCGCGTCCCGCCAATCGAACTGGCTGGCAGTTGATCCACTCCGACAGGAAGTCGAAAGCCACGGCATGAGGAATGCCGATTCAGTGCTTCCTGCCGCCCTTCACAAAATGGCAATTTGACCGAGCCCTGAATCGGGGCTACAAGTGACTTCGCGCGTTGAAAGCCGACCGGGGCGATTCATGTTCCGGCCGGGCTTGGCCACATTTTTTGCAAAACCTGCACAACATGCGAGGTGCAACATGGAACTCCAGCCACAAGTGGAAAGCGTTTCTATAGCTATTGGCCAACAGACCGCGTTTTGTGTGCCCGCACTTGAAAGGCATTACACCGTGTCGGAACTGGCAAAGCTCTGGTTCTTCAGCGAAAACACCATCCGGCGCCTTTTCAGCCAGGAACCGGGAGTGATCAAGCTTTCTCGTCAGCGCACCAGGGTCAAACGGGGCTACACCTCATTGAGGATTCCTGAACGAATCGCGCAACGGGTTCACCGCCGTTTGCAGGGAATCAATTGATTCCCTGCAACCTTCGCAACACCAAGAGACGCCGCTGTTTAACACTGCAACGAGTTCATACGCGAGCATGATTCGTTCGCGAGTTTGACTGAGTTTTCAACTTAACCGATCCTCCAACTGCATTCGTGGAGGCATCTGCATGTTTAAGTCCAACGAGGATCTGACGAATCGGCTCAAGGCAACCGGCTATTTCATCGATCCGGTGATGATCAAGGTCGTCTATTTGGCGGCCAGGATGCAGAAGCCGCTGCTGCTCGAAGGGCCTGCGGGATCGGGCAAGACGCAATTAGCCGTCTCGGTCGCCAAGGCCGCCGGGACGCATATCGAGCGGCTGCAGTGCTACCGCGGCGTGACCGAGGACCAGGCCATCGGGAAGTTCGACGAAGGGCTGCAAAGGCTCTATATGGAGTTCGCGCGCGGCGAGCATGCGGACTGGCAGAGCGTACAGGCGAACCTCAAAGGTCGCGACTTCTTCCGGGCGGGTCCTCTGATGCGCGCGCTTGAATGCGAGCGGCCGTGCGTTCTGCTGATTGACGAGTTGGACAAGGTGGACGAGGGTTTCGAAGCCATGTTGCTTGAGATTCTTTCTGCCTGGCAGTTGTCGATCCCCGAGTTCGGCACGGTTGAAGCCAAGAGCATTCCCTTCGTCGTGCTGACCAGCAACGAGGAACGCCGGTTGGGCGATCCCATCCGCCGGCGCAGCCTCTACGTGCGCGTCGAGCATCCTACGCCAGCCCGCGAAGCGGAGATCATCGCCAGCCGCACGCCCGACGCGGACGAGAGATTCCATCGAGAAATGGCGGGCATTGCGCTTTCGTTCCGCAATTATTCCCTCGAAAAGCCGCCGTCGGTCTCGGAGATGATCGACTTCGCCAACGCACTTCGGTTGCTTGGCACAGATCACGTGACGGAAGACCTGCGCGACGTGCTGTTGCCGTTCCTGGCGAAGACGGAGAAGGACCGCCGTCACCTGCTCTTGCGCGAAGGGTTCAAGAGCCTGCTCGACGATGGCGCGCGGTTCGCCGCCAGGCTCACAGTTCCGGAGGCGACGGAATGACGAAGAGAATCCTGCCTCTCTTTCTTCTGTTCTTTGCCACGCTGCCCTGCGCTCGTGCGCAGCCGGACGCATCTCAGGCGGAACGATGCGTGCGCCTGTACGCGGCTCACTATCGAGTGCCGCCAGAGTTGATCGCCGCGTTGATCGACGTTGAATCGCGCTGGAATCCACGCGCCGTCTCGGACAAGGGCGCGATGGGGCTGATGCAACTGATGCCGGCGACGGCGCGGCGTTACGGAGCCAATCATCCATTCGACGTGGAAGAAAACATCGCGGCGGGGACACGTTACGTCACGGCGCTGATGTGGGAGTTTCATGGCGACATGAGGCTGGTGTCGGCCGCCTACTACGCGGGCGATCGCTGGATTGCCGAAAAGCGATTGAACTATAGCAACCCGGATGTAGTGGCCTACGTCGAGGCCGTTCGGGAGAAATACACGATGCGCAAACGTGCATCGACAGGTGTGCGAAGGAGGAAGGAGTAATGAGACATTTCGAGGTGTTCCTGGCGGTGATGTTGCTTTCACTGCCGGTGCTTGCAGCGGATCACGCTGTACCTGCGAGGGTCGCCACGCTCACGATTGATCCGAGAGAGGTGACGATCCTCAATCTGCGCCCGGAGTTCGAGTCGTCGATCCGGATGCCCGAGGAGGTCACTTCCGTGATCCTGGGCAGTCCGGGCGCATTCAAGGCCGAACACAACGAGGGCGAGCCGCAGTACGTCTACGTCAAACCCATCACCAAGGAACCGGCGCAATCGAATCTGCTGATCGCAACCAAGTCCGGCCAACATGTGACGATCGAGTTGATTAGTGCGGGTACAAACGCCGCAAGCGACACGCCACCGGTCGACTTCCTGATCGAATACCGCACGTCGCGCAGTTTTCTGGTTGCTGGCGATACGCCTGGACCGATAGCGCAGAAGACCACGGACAAAGGCCAGGAGCGGAAGATGAGTTCGCGTCCGGCCGGACTGACAACCAATTCCAGCAATGCGCCCAGATCGGCTCTCGACGAGGTGTTCGCGCAACAGGCGCAGATCAATGCTCCTGAGTGGACGAAGTGGGAGGGCCGCCAAATCGAAACATCGGTTGGCGGTGTCCGGCAGTGGAAGAACGAGACGGTGGTCGCTTACTCGATCTTTAACAACTCGGACGCCTCGGTCGAGATTGTGCCGCCACAGATCCAGATTGCCGGGCGCAAACCGGACAAAAAGAAATCGAAGAAGAGTAAGGGCATTCTCTCCGATCAGATGGAGATACGCGATTACAAGCTCAGCACGACGCGGCTCGAACCGGGGGCGCGCGCCGACGGCGTGGTCGTCTTCGACCGGCCCAATTTCAAAGAGTCCACCGAACAACTCTTTCTCCAGATAGCGCAAGCGGATCAGGTCGACCGGCCGATTCTGATCCGGCTTCCGTTCACTCCACCAATTTCATCCGACAACCAGTAGAAAGGGGCAATCGACTATGAGCATCAACGACAGCATCGAAAACAGCACTATTGGCTCGACTGCTCCGGCTGAAGGCGCCGTGGAGCAGGGCGCATCTCAAGGAGTCGGGATCGATCAAAAACAGCCTGCGAAAGGCTCGTCAGCATTTGCGACGCGGGCAAACAAAAGCAGCTCGGAAGGACTGAGCAAAGGAAAACTGCTTCTTCTTGGTGGCGGGCTTGCAGTCGCGGTTCTCTTCTTCATCATTACGGCAATTGCAGGCCATACGCCCAAGAAACAGATTTCGGCAATGCCACAGACTCCGCAACAGAAACAAGCCGAAGCGAAGCCGGCCAAAGGCAGCGTCACGCCTGTTATGGACACTGTGCGTACCGCCGCGCCGGACAATTCGGGCGGCCAGCTTGGCCCGAGCGACGTGCGGCGGAGCACGCGCGTCGACAGGTCAAACGATGCCAAAATCGACTTCAGACGCCACCAATAAGCCTGCGTGCGGCAAAGCCACGAGCCGGACGAACGCTGGCGAGCGTGCCAACCTTCGAGCAGACGCAACGAGAAGTCGGAAAATCCCGCCGCCATACGGCGAAGCACAAACCAGCCCGCCGCGCAGAGCCAGCAGCAGAACGCATTGAAGGAGTCCGTCGCTCGTCTTTGTGCGAAGCGTGACGCAGAGTTCAGCCGGGACACTCTCAAATACGAGTGCCGGTGGCGATGCGACGCCGCGACTTGATCTCACGCCTGGAACACGGA
>CAWEXN010000015.1:0-413561 GCA_963813015.1 uncultured Acidobacteriaceae bacterium | reverse complement strand
GGCTTGGATTCTACGGTCTTACGCTTCAACTCCACATAAGCGCGCGGATCATTGCCGAGTCGATAATCGAAGTCTGGTTACTACCGAAACGTCCACGTCGGCCAGTATTTATAAATCGGTCCACTGGGACGTAAAACCGGCTGCTCGGACGAGTGATCGCGGCCAATTGACTCGTTGCAGTTTCTCGATGAGCGCATTATCGCTAAAGTACTCACTGAAGATCCATATTGCGAGAGTCTGCGGTTGAGTTCGCCAACCCGAACGCCAATGGAATGCTCAATGTGGCCTCGTGGCGGGGTGATAACGCCGATGGGATCCTGCGGACCGCTTCCAATCTCAACGATCAATCCACGTTCCACCAACGAAATTAGGCGAGTCCTCGTCGCGCGGGGAGAAAGTTCAAGTCGTTCAGCAATCTGCGAAGTGGGAGAGACCGGCCTCGGCGTTCTCGGACAATACTGCGAGAATCATCTCGTCTCGCGCGTCCTTTGCAGGGGCGCTGCGAGCAACCGCCGAAAGTGTCACGCGGAAGTGGGTTCCAATCTCCTCGAAATGGGGGGCATCCAGCCCGCGATCCCGGCAAGATGCCGTCATGCGCTGAATGCCGCTTCCCCATTGTTCGATCAGTCCGAGTTCTTGAAATACGCGACCAATGACCCGATTTCGAAGCTTTGAGATGCCTTTCTGAATGTCGTTGATTGTGAGGCCGAAGGGCAGCAGCCCGGGATTCTCGATCTCAAGGCGATCATCGAACAGGGCAACGCGAATGGGCGCGCCCCGCTGAGCATAGTCAGCGTGGACGATCGCATTCATAATTGCTTCCCGGACTGCGACCACCGGATAGGTCCAGACCTCGGTCCTCTTCACGGATCCGATGACGGCCTCGCGGGTCATATGTTTCTGCAGGAAGGCGATCACTTCTTCGGCCGCACCGGGAAGATAAGAGCGTACCTCGGTGGTATCCATGATCCGGCGCCGGTCATTACCGGCGAATCTGCCGGCCTGTATCCATGCGTCTGGATAGCGGTCCAGCCGGTCGGCGCCAAAGAGAAGAACGCCGCCGATGGTCGGCACAATCCGTCCCTGGTACGTCGTCACCAGCCTCAAAGTCTCCAGTTCATGCCGAGTCAGTTTGCGGATCGGTCGAAAGTACTCGGAAGCAACTCGGAAGTCGATGGCTTCCGAGTTCAATTCCGGGATCGGCTGCTCGTCCAGGGAAGACACCTGGCTGAAACGCCGCATTTCCTCGATCAGAACGGGGTCGGCGCGCCGGTTCGTCGAGCCTACCCGAACGAAGACACCCTCTTCCGGCCCGAGGCGGTTGAGATGGTGTGGACGGCTGGAACTCGGATAAATCTCGACTCCCAGGACATGGGTCTTCCGCCAGGCGATGACCTCGATGGAAGGGACCAGTTTGGGGGAGATGTTGTCAGCGATGAGGTTCGCCAGACGTTCCTCCTCCTTCAGGACGTTCGGGACGCCCTTGACTCCTCTTGCGCCGTCCTCGATTCCAATAAGAAGAGCGCCTCCGGAGGTGTTGGCGAAGGAGACTATGGTCTTTAACGCACCTTCAGGGGACGAGAGATCGCGCTTGAATTCGAGCGTTTTGCCTTCCGGCCGGCTAAGGAGGGAGACCAAATCCATACTCTGCATTTTACTCTGATGCGGTCGCAGAACCAGTGCTTCCGAGCTGGCTGCATTGACGAAGAACTCGCCGCACTTTTCGCCCAGATCAGCCCATGGCAAACAGAGCATCCAAATCGCGCAAATCCGTGCGATTCGAGCGCCAAAACACTGTGAAGAGATTTGTGCACCTGCTCTTTCAAAATGAGTGATAATCGTGAGCATACCGATAGCAATCGGTGAAGAGGAGGGAAGTCAGAACATCTGCTGTGAATCTTGTTGGCGCGGCCACAAGTCCTTCATATTTCAGCGGTTGATAGATGAGCTTATGTGCTTTTGCTATGAATGCCTTAGCGCAGCCTGTCCTCGGATGTTCTCCTGCCGGGCTTTTCAGAGTCGCAAAAAGCCGGAGCATTCGGCTGTTAACCGAAGGGTTGTAGGTTCGAGTCCTACCTGAGGAGCCAAACTCCATAACAATCTAAAGAATCTGAGTCGATGGGAGTCGCGACCATCATGCCGCGGCGCCGTGTTCTTCGCACGGCCTTTCACGCAGCCGGTTGATGCGGATTCGGCATGGAGTCTATGCGTGCGTAGGCTGCCAGTGCTTCGGGGCTGGTGACGACCAAATTGGAGCCGTGCAGGCTCAGCAGGTCGTGGGCTTTGAAGTCAGCCAATGCGCGAGTGACCGTTTCACGCGATGCCCCGATACATTCACCGATTTCGCGGTGAGTAAGCGCGCACTTGATCTGGATCCCGTCCCTGGTCGCGTGGCCCGCTGCACACCACTCCAGCAACAGGTGAGCGAGTCTGGCCATCGCGGACGATGTGAGGCCGAATATGCGCAATCTTCCGCGGAGTCGCGCGAGGTCCGCACATAATTCGCGTGCCACATTTTGACTGGCGCTCGGATGACGCGAGAGAATCCCGAGGAAGTCCCGGCGCCGCAGCGACGCGATCCTGCAAGGGTATATCGCTTGCGCCCGAATCTCAGAGAAGTCGCCGGAAATGGCAGAGGTAAGCCCCAGAGTATCTCCCGCGCCCGCAACCCCAAGTAGAAGCCGCCTGCCATCGGAAGAATTCATGGAAATATTCACCCCACCTTCCAGCAGGAAAAGGATGCGGGATGGTTTCTGCGCCTCGCTGATCAGAACGGTCGAGCCGGGGCAGCGGAAGTATGTCGCCAGCGACGCGAAGTCGCACTGCGCTTCGA
Organism: uncultured Acidobacteriaceae bacterium; assembly: GCA_963813015.1. GTDB lineage: Bacteria > Acidobacteriota > Terriglobia > Terriglobales > Acidobacteriaceae > Telmatobacter. Next base: position 410,728 of record CAWEXN010000015.1, on the reverse strand, counting down.
CTGACAGATCCTTAAAGAATCCTTCCGAACCAACCGGCGTGCGGACGTCACTGCGGCTCCATGCAGAGAAGCCTGGCATGGGGAACTCGCTCAGGTTGGGCGTTTCATTCTTTCGATCCCTGGTTTCGGTGAATTCATTTTCGTAACGGCCGGCCTGAAAATCGCTGCTGGATTGGCGATGAATCAACTGCAAAGTTCGCATCGATCTCCCTCCAACCTGTGAAACTGGTTCTGACGGTTGCATCCGCCGACGTGAAGATTTCGAAACAGCGCGCAGGCTTGAAGGCGTCATTTCGCGGCCTCTCATGCCGCAATTCCTGGCATGGCCCGAGTCGGCGCGGACGATCTCGACCGTTCGGCCATTAATTCTCCAATACTTTGCAGCAGGCTGGTCGGCTCATTTCTGACCGTCGCGTCCGCAAAGCTATCCCGATGGCCTGCAGAGTCCGTAATGCAGACCACAGGTGTCCGTGAACCGATCGCTCGAACCAGGAATGCGAACCGCTCCCTGCTGTCGGTTGGGATGGCATTTCCCAGGAGTACCAGGTCGAAATCACCATCCCTGATATGGACGATCGCTTCCTTGATCGACCCTGTTGAAGTGACTATGTATCCGGCGGATTGCCAGACTGAGCTCTGACTCGCCAGAAGTGAGGAATCCAAGCCGACGGCCAAAACAACCGTTAGGGGCACGTGACCTCCAGGATCTGGAAATAGGACCTGGCCGGTTGGGGAAAACGAGCCAAGTATCCATTAGATATCCGTTTCCTGGCGAGCAGTCTGGTCAATATTGCACAGGTCCGCCGTTTTTCATCGCGTTTTCATGGGTTTAATTGCGCGGCAGCCGCAACTGCGGCCGCCTTTGTTATCGGAGCCCTACTCGTGGGTTACCATGCAAGACAACGATTTCCTGTTACCGGCGCGCGGAGCCGTGAGCCTGCAAGAGGCCAGGATGCATCCGGTCCTGAATGAGTTTGAGTTCCTGGGCTACCGTCGGTTTGGCTCGCAGTCTCGGGTTCTCTCGGACAACGAAGTGAAATCCACTGTAAAGAAGTGATCTTCTCTTGCCCTTGCGCCAGGCGCGCGCCAGACCGGTAGGAAAATGGCCCAAAGAGACGCGGTCAGCGACATTCAAAGTTGGCTGCGTCTTCGGTGTTGCCCTGGCCTTTGTATTGGGCGTGTTTCGGATACGGGCAGAGCGGCCGGCTGCGACCGGGAAACGCATTACCCGTCGCGGTCACGGACTCGGGCGCAATGCCTTTCTCGACCCAGTTGGAGAGCGCGCCGAGCAGATCGAATTGATCGAGCGAACGTCCGCCTGCGCAATGGCTCATTCCCGCCACGAAATAGAATTGGCTCCATTTCTCAACGGACTCGAGCCCGCCATTGGCTGCCGCCATGGCCTTGTAGTAGTTGAATGTATCGAGGGGCGAGAACCACGGATCGCTGTCCCCGTGGTAGAAGATCAGCTTGCCGCCATGGGCGGCGAAGGTGGAAAGGTTTGTGTCGGTCGAGTCGACGAGAAGCTGAGTGGCTTTGAGCGCTTGGGAGTCGACATCAATCTCAGTTGCGGTGGGTGGTGGTCCAAAGATGCCGGGACCGGGCACGAGGATTCCCCGGATGCCGGCGGTAGCCGCGATATCGGAGTCGTAAAGGAAGCCGGGATAAACCTGAACGCCGTGCGAGGTTTCTGGCCCGTCAAGGGCTTTCTTGATAGCAGCGGCCTTTTCGGGCGCGAGACACGAAGCAGTTTGGCCGGGCTTGCAAGCCAATGACTCAGGATCGAAATGGCAGGCGAGCGGATCGGAGATCAGGCCATCGGCGAGACCGTCCTGGGCGTCACACTGTTTCATCAACGCATCCATGACGAGCTTGCGGTCGTCGTCGGTGATGGCCTGGGTGATGATCGGCTTTCCGTTGGAATCCTTGGGTGCGATCTGGTTGAAGGCCACGGGGATCCATTCGCCAATGGCGAGATTGGAGAAGCCGGTGCGCATCGCGGGGTCGCCGACGATGATTCCGTCAAACTCGGTGGGATAACGCTGGGAGAGAACCATTCCTTCGCGGCCGCCGGTTGAGCAGCCCGTGAAATAGGAGTATCCCGCGGGCTTGCCATAGTGCGCGGCAATGATCTGCTTGGCGAGCGACGCGGACTCGGGGTTGGCCTCGTAGGCAAAGTCGAGCGCGGCCTGCTGGTCCCGTTGAAAACTGAAATCGAAGACGCCGTTGTGACTTTTGTGGCCGGTGTCCGTGCTTAGCACGGCGTAGCCGCGCATTAACGCCGGCTTGTCGCCCGCGCCAGTCTGGCCAATCGGCTCAAAAACGATTCCGTTGCCGCCTCCTCCGCCCTGCATCAGAAAATCGCCATTCCACGCGTCCGGCATCGCCAGCGCAAAATGAATGCCGAATTCCTCGCCGCCGACGCCGGTGCGGCGATTGATGACGCCCTCGACACGGCAGTACGCGGGGAGCACCAGGGATTTCGGAGGCGTCGTATAGGGAATCGGCGTGGTGCTTCCCGCGGGCACTGCGGCGGTTTTCGTGATTTCCACGCCGGGAGCCTTAAAGCTCGACAGATCGGCGCAGGAATTTGGCTGCTGAGACCAGACGCAGGGTGCTAACAAGAATACCGAACCTACGATTGCGAGCAGGAGACCCTTGTTCATAGTGCCTCATTCATAGAACCGCTACAGCATGGAGATGCCGGCGGTGCGGTAGATTTCGGTGATGTAGCGCAAGTCACGCAGACCCTCCTCGCCCGGAGTTTTGGGCTCGAGGTTGTTCTGCACGCAGTCGGAAAAGTGATTGGCCTGGGCGGTGAACTGATAGGGATTTTTTTGCGGATTGGGTTCGTCGAGTACGGTGGGCGGAACACGGGGCCCATTGAAGTACTCTGCGTGAAGATGCTGGCCGTCGTAGTTGAAGGCCGGCTCGGCTTCGATCCATCCCTTGGCGCCATGCACTTTGAAGAAGCCGCCCATCTGCGCTCCGTAGGTGGTGGCGCACGAGGCCACAATGCCGGAGGGGAACTTCATGGTCCAGGAGAGATTCTCTTCGACCGAATTGAAGCGGCCGTCCTGGTCGATGACGGAGCTGAAGGCGGAGAAGCTGGTGGGCTCTTCGCCGGTGAGATAGCGGGTGGCGTTGAGGGAATAGATGCCGACATCCATCAGCGGGCCGCCGCCGGAAAGTTTCTTGTCGAGGCGCCACTCGCCCGCCCTTTCATTAAAACCGAAGGCAGTTTCAATGGCCTGGACCTGGCCGATTGCGCCGGTGCGAATGAGATCAACCGCTTTGAGGTTGGTGGACTCGAAGTGGCAGCGATAGGCGATCATAAGCTTGACGTTCGCGGATTTGCAGGCGGCGATCATCCGCTCACACTCGGCGACATTGACGGCCATGGGCTTTTCACAGAGGACGTGCTTGCCCGCCTTGGCCGCGCGAATGGTGAATTCGGCGTGCATGGAGTTGGGCAGCGCGACGTAGACGGCGTCGACGGCTTTGTTGGAGATGATGGAATCGAAGTTGTCGTAGGTGTAGATGGAGGATTCGGGGACTCCGTAGTCGGCGGCAATGCGGAGGGCCTTGTCGCGATGGCCGCTGACGAGCGCGGTGACTTTGGAGTTGGTGGAATTGCGCACGCCGGCCATGAAGATATCGGCGATGCGGCCGAGGCCAATGATGGCGTAGCCGGTTTGGCGCCCGGAAGCCTGGGCAAGAAGCGGGGGAGCGAAGCGCGCTGCAAGACCAAGCGCGCCCAATGCGGCAAATTCGCGACGAGTAAATGACATGAGGATCACTATAAACCCTCGACTCCGGGCCACATGAGAATTCCCGGTAACGAACCGATCTTTCAACAACTTAATGGGCTAAATCGCCTGCGAGCAGGGGTGAAAATGTGTGGCGCCGGCTGGGGACTGCGAGCGCTCTGCTCCTGATCCGACTGAGAGTTGTTCGGCCCGCGCCGGCTGCGGACGGCAAGAGGGATGGCGTTGAATCTTGCTGCCGGTGTTCGACTTCACGTATAAATGACTTAAAGCCCCGCAGATTTTCTGGTTGACGAAAGCTGTTCGTTCGATCTACGAACGGGCAGGCCACCGCGAACCTGTATCGTTTATCCAATTGATTCATTCATAACGCCACTCGACGGCGGAAGAGAAGGAACCAATATGAAACAGGGCAAATCAAGCATCGCCAAACCGTTGACAACGAACAAGCACCTGATCCGCTGGGTAGAGAAGATGGCCGAGCTGACGCAGCCGGCCGCCATCCACTGGGTGGATGGAAGCCAGGAGGAAAACGACTGGTTGTGCGACGAGTTGGTGGCATCGGGAACCTTCGTCCGGCTGAATCAGGAGAAGTGGCCGGGATGTTTTTATGCGCGCTCGGACCCGCGCGATGTGGCGCGCGTGGAGGATCGGACATTTATCTGCTCTCTTTCGAAGGACAATGCCGGGCCGACGAACAATTGGATTGAGCCGTTCGAGATGCGCAAGAAGCTCAAGGATCTTTTCAACGGCTGCATGCGAGGGCGGACGATGTATGTGCTGGCCTTCAGCATGGGTCCGGTGGGCTCGCCGATGTCACGCATCGGAGTGGAGCTTACCGATTCGCCTTATGTCGTGGTGAATATGCGGATCATGACGCGGATCGGGATGCCTGTGTTTGGAGAAATCGACAAGGGGGCGGTACGCGTGGTGCCGTGCATGCATTCGGTGGGCGCGCCGCTCGCCGCCGGGCAGAAGGACGTGCCGTGGCCGTGCAACGACGAAAAGTACATCGTGCATTTTCCGGAGACGCGCGAGATCTGGAGCTACGGGTCGGGGTACGGCGGGAACGCGCTGCTGGGGAAGAAGTGCTTTGCGCTGCGCATCGCTTCGAACATTGCGCGCGACGAGGGGTGGATGGCGGAGCACATGCTGATCGTGGGCGTTGAGTCGCCTGAAGGGGAAAAGACGTATGTGGCGGCGGCGTTCCCTTCGGCGTGCGGCAAGACGAACTTTGCCATGCTGGTGCCGCCGAAGGCGCTGGGCGACTGGAAGGTGACGACGGTCGGCGACGACATTGCGTGGATCAAGCCGGACGCGAACGGGCAACTGCGCGCCATTAATCCTGAGGCAGGGTTCTTCGGCGTGGCCGTGGGAACGAGCGAGAAGACCAATCAAAACGCGATGAAGATGCTCAGCCGGAACACGATCTTCACCAATGTGGCGCTGACGCCGGACGGCGGCGTGTGGTGGGAAGGGATGACCGACGAGCCGCCGGCTGAGTGCACGGACTGGCGCGGCGAGCGCTGGACCCCGGAGATTCAAAAGCAGACCGGAGCCAAGGCGTCGCACCCAAACGGGCGGTTCACCGCCCCGGCTTCACAGTGCCCGTCGATCGATGCGGCGTGGGAAGACCCGGCGGGCGTGCCGATTGGGGCATTCGTTTTTGGCGGAAGGCGGTCAACGACGATGCCGCTGGTGTACCAGGCGTTCAATTGGAGCGCGGGCGTTTATGTGGGCGCGACCATGGGTTCGGAGACGACGGCGGCGGCCAGCGGCGCCGTGGGACTGGTGAGGCGCGACCCAATGGCGATGCTGCCATTCTGTGGCTATCACATGGGTGACTACTTCCGGCACTGGATCAAGATGCAGCGCTCGCTGAGCACGACGCCGCGAATTTTCAATGTGAACTGGTTCCGCAAGGACGAGGACGGGAAGTTTCTGTGGCCGGGCTTCAGCGAAAACATGCGCGTCCTGAAGTGGATCGTGGACCGTGTGCATGGGCGCGCGCAGGGCAAGGAAACGCCGATCGGGTGGACGCCCTACTACGACGATATGGAATGGGCGGGGCTCAACATTTCACGCGCGGAGTTCGACCGGATCCAGGAAGTGAACCGCGCGGCGTGGCGCAAAGAGCTGATCGGGCACGAAGAGCTGTTTATCGATGTGCACGACCATTTGCCGCCGGAGATGATTTACGAGCGCGAGCTGCTGATTTGCCGGATGTGAATTCCTTTGGGTCGCGAGGACGTCGCGGTCCTCATGTCGCCGTACTTTCCACGACAGGGCTGAAGCCGAGCTGGCGGAAGAAATCGACAACAATTGAAGTTGTTTCGTCGCTGGTGAAAGGCGCAGCGCGGAGGATGAGTTCCGTGTCGGCCGATCTGTCCAGCGCCTGCATTGGAGCCGCGGAGGTCAGCGATTGCGGCGTGGCGGCGATGGCCATGCATTTCTCGCGCCGGTTGGTGCAACTTGCCAGATCGGCGATGGACTGCTGAAGGGTGGGAGTGGCGATGACTGTGTGCGGAGGCGCCATGCGGTCCACCAGCCAGAGAATTTCGAGCTTGGACTCGAGCTCGTCGGGGACGCAGTCGATGACCAGATCGGCTTCGCGGACCGCATCCTCAATCGAGGCGACAAATGTGACAGCAGGGAGGGCCTGCGGGCCCAGCTCCTGGCGGATCGACTCGCGCGCATGGTGAAGATTGCTGGGCATGACGTCCTCAAGAAGGACGCGATAACCGGCGCGGGCCGCGCCCAACGCGAGCCGGCGGCCAAGGGGCCCCGCTCCGATAATGGCGACGGTGATCACTTGCTCAAACGAACCGGAGAGATCACTTAATGGCGAGGGCCTGGGCCACTTCCTCTATGCTGGGGCGGGCGTTAACCAGATGCTCGGCGACCTTGGCGCGCTCGTCGGCGGAGAGCGTGGGAGCTAAGGCGAGCACCCGGCGCAGGGTCACGGCGACGTCGTCAATGTAGTTCATCAAGCGAATTGCTTCTCCAGAAAGCGGCATGTTTTTCCTCTAAAGTGAGTTCCATTTCTATTGTATTGCGTGGAAGGCGTCGCGCGCCCGCGTATGCTGGTGCGGGCGAAGTTTGCCGCAGAAACAGGGGGGAATCATGGGCTCCGAGGTTTCCAGACGACGGTTTGTGCAGATCCTTGCGGCGCTCTCGACCACAAGCAATTTGCCCGTGGGCGCGGCAGAGAACGCGGTGCAGGTGCCACCAGAAGCATCGAAAACGCGAGACACAATCAACCGGAAGAATCTTGTGGCGACGCAGGTGAAGGCCTACGCCTGGCAGGACGAGGGAATTGATGCGCTGCTCGACAACCTCCAGGAAAAAGGCAACGTGAATACAGTGTTTGCCTTCACGTTCAACTCGGAAGCGACCGATCAGAGTGGGAAGATTCCGCTGCCGGACCATGGAACGTATGGGAAGACGAATCCGGAGATTGGAGGCGCATTTTACGACTACGATCTGAAGTACTTTGCGGGCACAAAGCTCAAGGAGTTTCATGCGGCGAGCCGGTTCAATGTGATCGGCGAAGTGGCGCCGAAGATGAAGGCCCGGGACATGGATTTTTTCGCGTTCGACTACAACAACACGAACGCCAACATGATGCGGCTGATCCCCGGATTAGCGGAGACGGCGGAGATCGATGTCTACGGGAAGCGCACCGACGGAGCGTGCTGGAATCATCCGGATTATCGCGGACTGCTGACAGGACGGATTCAATCGTATCTTTCGGGCTATCCGGAGCTGGTGGCGGGAATCATCTTTGGATGCGAGCGCATGGGCCCGCTGGACAACCTGATCGGCGGCGGATGGGCGACGACGGGAATTTGCTGCTTCTGTCCGTATTGCCGCGCGAAGGCCAGGGACCGCGGCATCTCGGTGGAAAAAGCGCAGGAGGGATTCATCAAGCTCGATCGGTTATTCCAGGCAGCGGGAAATGCGCAACGCCCGGCCGACGGATATTTCGTGAGCTTCTGGAGAATCCTGATGGAGCATCCGGAGGTTCTGGCGTGGCACCGCATGTGGCATGACAGCTATCACGAGGTACGCGCAAAACTTTACCGGACCGCGAAGGCCATCGCGCCTCAGAAGCCGTTCGGATTTCATATGGTTCAGAACATCACCTTCAGCCCGTTCTACAGCGCAGCAGACAATTACGCGACGATCAAGAACTATACGGACTTTATCAAGATAGCAACCTATAACAATGCGGGCGGCGGGCGGATGAGGGGATTCATTGAACGGCTGAGCCAGACCGTTTTCGCCGATGCGATGCCGGAGGAGTTGACGCCGGTTTATTACAAAATGATGGGCTACGACGAAGCACCTTACGGCGAACTCGCTGCGAGAGGGCTTTCTGTGGACTACATCGCGCGCGAGACAAAACGCGCCATCGCGGACACCGGACACTCCATCCAGATCTATCCGAGCGTGGATATCAATGTGCCCGTGGAATCGAGTTGGAAGCAAACAACGCCGGATGGCGTGAAGGCGGAGGTGCGGGCGGCGTTTTGCTGCGGGAGCAGATGGCGATCGTGCTGGCCAGGGAGTACACGGAGATGTGGCTCAAGAACCTGGCCGCGGCGGGCGACGCAACACGGGAAATCTTCGCGAAGGCATGAGAGCGGAGAAGCGATTATCGCGCCCTGATTGGGCGCGGGCGAAATGAACTGAACGAGCGTCAATGGGCGCTGACATTATGGGTGCTGCTCGACGGCAATGTTGACCGTGGACGTGGTTCCCGAAGCAGCGAGGCCGAGGAGATTGGTGGCGACTCCGGGAAGCGAGACGGGGAGGAACGTGACCGAGCCGTCGATCGCCGAAGTGGCGGTGGCGGCCTGTGTGGCCAAGAGCGCGCCTTGCTTGCAAACGGTGTGCGGCGAGCAGGGCGGGGACCAGGCGTAGAGCGCCTGATAGAGCGCGACCGTGCCGCCGGCCATGGGGTTGCCGTCCATGTCGAGGAGGCGGAGCGCGATCTGGCTGGGCGTGCCCGAGACAGCGAGGATTTGGCTGTTCCCGGAGATGGGCTCAAGCAGTGCGTATTCCGGACGCGCTCCGTAGGCCGAAAAAGCGACACATTGACTGGTCCCATTGAGGCAGGCGTCGATGGTGACGATTTGGCCTTCGGCGAGTGGGCCAACGGTGAGGGCCTCGGTGGCGATGCCCGCCGAGTTGGTGAGCGCGGCAATCGGACCTTCGGGCGCGATGCCGCCACCGGCGGGAGCTTGCCATGCGACCGACTGGCCGGCGAGAGGAGTGCCGCTCGAAAGAACGAGAGCCTGCACGGTCCATGTGAAGGTGGCTCCGGCGGCGAGCGCGAGCCGCGGTGTGAGAGAGGAAATCGCGGGCGGAGATCCGCCGCCGAATTGCGCCTCGACGCTCGAGCCATTGGTGAGCGAGGCGGTGACGATGGACCACGTGCCGTCGTTCGCGGCGACGTTCATGGTGGCGTGGCCATCGCCGGTGGTAGTCACAGAACAAATCGTGAGACCGCATGCGAGCTTGGCTGTGCCGGCGGTGAGGGTATAGATGACGGTCACGCCGCCAACGGGCGTGAGCGCGGGCGAGAGCGCCGTGACCGTGAAGGGAAGAGGCACGCCGATGGGAACGGTGTTCGAGGGCGCGGTGACAAGGGTGAGCGCATCGCCCGTGCCGGAGTCGTAACTGATGCCGCCGGGAATGATGGCTGCCGCGTAAAGAGTGGGCAGGTCGTCGACCTCAACGTCGACAGAACCAGTGACGCCAGAGGCCGCAGGCGGCGCAATGGCGGTGATCTGGTTGGGCGAGATGCTGGTGACGAGCGCGGGCTGGCCCCCGACGAGAACTGTGTCGGCGAGACGAAAGCCCGAGCCCTGAATCGTGAACGGACCGCCGGAAGCAGATAAATGCGCCGGCGAAACCGTATCGGCGTAAAGCAGCCAGCCGTCGTAGGCGTAGTCAGGGCGGCCGTCGCCGCGCAGGTCGGCGATACCGATGCGCACAATGTCGTCAGAGTTTGAGGCCACGCGCAGCCAGGTTTCGCCAGTGGCGAGGCCATTGAGGCCCGGCGCGGTGCCGATGGATGTTGCACCGGCGGAATCGAATGCGTCCCATACGCCGACGGTAGGCATGGCCTTGGCGTTTGACGGCGCGCCGGTTTCGTCGAGCGCCTCGGTAACGACAGTGAAGATGCGATTGCCGCGAACCGGGAAGGTGAACCAGTCTGTCTGGCCGATCTGGCTCAAGCGTCCGCACCACAGACCGCCAGTGGGCATGGGGCGGGGCTCAGAGAAAGAGCCGATGGCGTCGTTGAAGCCGGCAACGGGCGTGTCGCTAGCCGTGACGGTGAGAGTTTGCGTGCTTCCCGCGGAGAGGCTCGAAAGTGTGATGGAGCTTAAGGTACCGGAGGGCGCGACCTGACCCTGCGTGTAAGGGCCGACCGAGTTTTCGAGAATGTAAAGCGGATCGATGGCCTCGAAGCTGATTTGGTAACTGGCGGTCGTCATGCCGGGAGGAAGCGGGATACCGCTCAGGTCAAAGGAGCCTTGCAGCGTGGGATCGTTCGAGCCCCACATCGCGAGCAGGTTGCCGCTTGGGTCGGAGAATCCGGTGATTGGATTGCCATGATTGCCGCTGAAGAGCGCACCCGTCACTGCAGTTACCGTGTACTGGTAGAGGGGATTGCCATTGGCGTCGAGCGGGCGCGCGACCACGTTGACGCCCTGCATTCCGTAGCCGGTGCGGAAGCTGACTGAGCCCTGGACGGAGACGGTGTTGGCCGCGGTGAGTTGCTTGCCGGGGAAGTTGGCGAGGTTTGCGGCGGTGATGGGGTAGATGCGGTTGAGGGCGGCGATATCGTCATAACGGAGAACCGTGGGGTCGGGGATGCATGCGCCGCCGTTCGCGCCGCAAGCGCCGCTCAGCGGTTCCATGATAGGCCAGCCCTGCGTTCCGCCGGCCTCGCCGTTGGTGGCCGCGCCGGGATTGACTTGTGCGTAGTCAAGGCCAAGAACGCGGCCGAAGGCGCGCTCCAACTCGAAGCTCATCATTTGGAGCATTGACGAGTTGGTGGCGCAGAGGCCGTTGAGGACGATGACTGCGTGAGCGATGGTGGCGTCGGGGTTGAGGTTGTCCATCCAAACGTAGACGGCATTGTTCTGGCAGGCATCGGGTTGGCTTGCCGCGGCGCCGAAGACCGCGTTAGTGACGGAGCCTTCGGCGTCGTAAATGATCGCGAGCGGATAGTTAGTGGCTGTGGGCGTGACGTCGGCGGGTGCGGTGATCTGGCCGGAGGAGTTCACGGCGATATTCGAGCCGTTGACGTCTTCATTGAGCGAGCCCACGTCGGTGAGGGTGACGCCGGCGGTGGGAACGGCGCTCCAAAAGGCGGCTGCGGCGTCGACCATCGCCGTGGCCTGCTGATTGCTGACGGAACCGGAGAGCGGCCCCTGGTCGACGAAGTAGTCTACTTGGCCGCTTGCCCAATGAACGGGCTGGCCGACCACGGCGGGGTTGAAGAAGCTGGTTCCGGCGATGTACTTCGGGCCGCCGGCAATGGCGCACGCGGGGACCAGGAGCAGCAGGGTGAGCGGGAGAGCGGCTCGGCGATATGGCGCGGAGAAGAAAGCGGCAATGCGCGCGGACGCGGAGGTAGCGATGAGCACGAGGACTCCCGGATGGAAGGGTTGAGGGCATGTGCAAATCCACGGGCTTCCAGCGAATGTTAATGGTTTCTAATGCGATGTCGAAGGCTTTCGCAGCCGGTTGGCGTAGTGCGGGTCCGAGTCCGAGTCCGATGAGGTGTGGGTGTCATCTTATGTGCAGCAGAAGGGCGTGCGGAGACGTGGCGAGGATTTGAGGCCGTTCCGTCTACAATCGATTCGGGTAAACCCATGGCAGAGATACGCGAAACCGTGATTCTTGGCTCCGGCTGCGCCGGATTGACGGCGGCGCTTTACACCGCGCGCGCCGGGCTCAAACCACTAGTTCTGGAGGGGCACGAACCGGGCGGCCAGCTTTCCATTACGACGCTGGTGGAAAACTTTCCCGGTTGGCCGGATGGAATTCAAGGGCCGGAACTGATTGGCAACATGAAGAAGCAGGCCGCGCGGTTTGGCGCGGAGTATCAGCATGCGCACTTGGAAGGGGTTGAGGTGGGCGCGCATCCGATCAAACTGCGCACGTCGGCCGGCGAGTTGCACGCAAGGACGTTAATCATAGCTTCAGGCGCGAGCGCGCGCTGGCTGGGACTACCGAGCGAGCAGGCGCTCATCGGCCACGGCGTCTCGAGCTGCGCCACCTGCGACGGGTTCTTTTTCCGCGATAAGGACATTGCGGTGATTGGTGGGGGCGACTCAGCGATGGAGGAGGCAATTTTTCTGACGCGATTTGCCTCGAAGGTTACGCTGCTGCATCGGCGAGATGCTTTTCGCGCATCCAAGATCATGCTGGAGCGCGTCGTCGCGCATCCCAAAATCGAGCTGCGGACGAATACGATTGTGGACGAAGTGCTGGGCGTGGATGAGAAGGAAGTGAAGGGTTTGCGGATTCGCGACGTGAAGAGCGACGAACAGGACGAGCTGAAGGTGAGCGGTATGTTTCTGGGCATCGGGCACGTGCCGAACACAAAACCGTTTGTGGGGCAGATCGATTTGGACGAAGAAGGGTACATCAAGACGACGAATAATGTGTTCACGACGCGGAACGGAGCTGTGGTGCCCGGCGTGTTTGCCTGCGGTGATGTTCAGGACCGGCGTTACCGGCAGGCGATTACCGCGGCCGGCTCTGGATGCATGGCGGCCCTTGAGGTTGAGAAGTATCTCGAAGAGCACGGGCGGTGAAAGAGCAGGGAACGAAGGAGCGAGAATGCGAGTCGAGCGAACTTTGGTCACGAGCGATCTAGCCGCACCGCTGCGTGAGCGGATTGTCTGTTCGTGATCAACAACTAGAACTGGTGAAATGCGAAGAATGCCGCGGCGACCAGAAAGCCTCCTGCGACGGCATGATTCCAGCGCAGATGTGAGCCGAAATAGTACGTGGCGAAGACGCCGAAAACCGTGAGCGTGATGATCTCCTGGATCACCTTGAGCTGAACGGGAGTGAAGCGGCCATAGCCGATGCGGTTGGCGGGAACCTGAAAGCAATACTCAAAGAAGGCGATGCACCAGCTGACGACGATGACCTTCCAGAGCGGCTGCTGTTCGAATTTCAGGTGACCGTACCACGCAATGGTCATGAAAATGTTGGAGCAGATGAGAAGAACAATGGTCCACATTCCTTTATTAGATTCACGAAAAACGGCAAGTGTTGTGAATGCCGCGCTGGTAGGGGAGATTTTTTCGGCGAGGGCGCAGTGACGGCGCTCAGGGAGAATCTCGAACGGCTGGAAGAGGCGATCGGCGCGGCTTGCCGGGCGGCGGGGCGAGCGCGCAGTGAAGTGGAACTGATGGCGGTGTCGAAGACCTTTCCCGCGGAAGCGGTCGCGGAGGCAGCGGCGCTGGGGCTCACGCTGTTTGGCGAAAATCGCGTTCAGGAATTCAGCTCGAAAGTATTGCGCGCGGCCGAGACTGGAACCTGGGCGGTGCGCGAGAGACTGCGTTTTCATCTGATTGGGCATTTGCAATCGAACAAGGCAGCAAGAGCGGCGGAGATATTCGACGGCGTGGACTCGCTGGATTCCGTGCGGCTGGCGGAGCGTTTGAACGATGCGGCCGGGAAGACAGGCAAACGCCTTCCGGTGCTGATCGAGGTGAAGTTGAGCCCCGAAGCGACGAAGAGCGGAGTGGAGCCGAAGTCGGACGAGGCGGCGCAGCTCTTGGAGCGACTGCCCGATTTGCTGGACCTTGAAGCGCGGGGCCTGATGACGATTGCACCGTGGGGTGCACCAGAAGATGTGACGCGAGCGTGCTTTCGCAGTTTGAGGATGTGGCGCGACCGGTGGGCGGCTGCGCATCCGAACTTGAAATTCGATGTCCTTTCGATGGGAATGAGTGGAGATTTTCCACTGGCGATTGCCGAAGGCGCGACGCGCATTCGCATCGGCACCGCGCTATTTGGCGCGCGCACGCCGCCGTTAGAGGTGTCAGGCCAGGAACCGGAGTTCAACTGATGCTGCGCGTGGTGGCAGGGGGCGTGACGCTTGCTGTGCGTGCACAACCGGGCGCGAAGAGGACGGCCATCGCCGGGATTTACGGCGATGGAACAGCGGCACAACTGAAAATCGCCGTGCAGGCGCAGCCGATCGAGGGCCGCGCGAATGAAGCTTTGATTGCCTTTCTCGCCGAAGTTTTCGCTTTGCAGAAAAACGCGGTCGAGCTCAAGTCGGGCGATCTGTCTCGGAGCAAAGTTTTCCTGTTGCGGGGAGTGACGTTGGCGCGGGCGAGGGCAGTGCTGGCGCAGCGGATCGACGTCTGACTTATTTCTTTGCGGCCGATTGCCGCTCGAGTTCCTTCTGAAATGCCTGCTCGCGATCGGCGATGTAGGCCTTGTATCCGTCAGGGTCGATGAAGGCGTTCTTGTCGCCGGCCTTCCAGCGCGTATATTTCTCGGTGAGATCGAAGTAGGAGCCGTGCGCGCCGAGAAAAATGTCGCAGGGGAGTTTGTGAAGGACTGCAAAGCCGCGCTTGTAATCGGCAGCGATTTGCGGATAGGTCCTGTTGCCGACCAGTTTGTAGCCGGGGTTTACGTTCGGGCTGCCGACGATGACGACGTGCAGAACACGGCCATTCTCAGTTTCGTCGACGGTCCAGGTGGTGGTTCCGCGGGTGTGGCCGGGAGTGAGATGCGCGGTGAGGATCGTGCCACCGAGCGAGACCGTGCTGCCGTCGTGAAGGACGCGATCAACGTGCGCGGGCGGATAATGGTGAGCTTTTTGCGCGCCGTATTGGAAGTCGGCCCTGCCGCCGGACTCGACAACGGATACATCGCCATCCATGACGTAGTACTTGGCGCCGGTAAGGCGAAGGATTTGCTCGCTACCCGAGCAATGGTCGTCATGGGCATGGCTGATGAGGAGAATCTTGATGTCGCTGAAGTGGAAACCGAGCGACTCGACGCTTTTCCTGATCAGCGGCACTGAGGCTTCAAAGCTCGAATTGATGAGAATGAGCCCGCGCGGCGTGGCGATGAGATAGGAGCCGAGGTCCTGGCTGCCGACGTAATAGAGGTTTCCGGCGATGCGGAAGGCAGGAAACGGGGTCAGCCATGCAGGATTGTTCTGTGCGGCAAGCGGGAAGGCGGCGGAGGCGAGGAGCGCGTACAGCGCAAGGCGCAAAGGGAATTGAGCAGCTTTCATTGAGCTTCTCGATTTTCAATTTGCTTGATCAGCGTTTCGATGGCGCGCTCGAGGTGAACACCGCGGGAGCCTTTGACGAGGACAACGTCGCCAGGGCGGAGATTCTCAATGAGCCACTGGCCAGCAGCGTCGGCGTCGCGGAGAAAGACGGCCGGCACTCCGCCCGCGCATGCGGCGGTGGCCAGGTGTTCGGCATTGCCCTGCACCGCGACGACTAGATCGAGGCCGGCCTCGGCGGCGGCGCGGCCACAATCAATGTGCAATGCGGGCCCATGCTCGCCAAGTTCGAGCATCTCGCCAGCGACCAGGATGCGGCGGCCCTCGGTGGGGCGCGCGGCGAGGGTGCGAATCATGGAGCGTAGCGCCTCGGGATTTGAGTTGTAGCTGTCATTAAGAATGGTGGCGTCCGCGATCTCGATGATCTGGCCGCGCTTGTCGCCGGCGGTGAGTGAAGCGATGGCGGCGATGGCAGCGTCGAGATCGACACCGGCTTCTAGCGCGACGGCCAATCCGGCGACGGCATTCGACGCGTTGTGTGCGCCAAGCAACTGGAGCGTAAAACCCGTTTCGCGCTCGCGCACGCGAATGCGGACGTGCAAGCCCTCGCTGTCCTCGACGGAAGAGAGAATTTGTGGGTCGGCGCATGGACCGGCGCCGAAGTAAACGACGCGGCCGGAGAAATCGCGGCCAAACTGGGCCGCGTAGGCGTCATCGCAGTTAAGGAACGCTACGCCGTTCGCGGGAAGGGATTCAATGAGCTCAAACTTGGCGCGCGCAATGCCAGCCTGTCCGTCGGCAAAGTTTTCAATGTGCGCGGAGCCGATATTGGTGATCACGCCCCAATCGGGCGCGGCAATGCGGGCAAGCGCGGCAATTTCGCCGGAGTGGTTCATTCCCATCTCGACCACAGCGAATTCGTGCTCGGGCATCAGGCGCAGAAGTTGCAAGGGCAGGCCGAAATTGTTGTTCAGATTTCCCTTCGACTTGAGGACGTTGAACTTCGCGCCGAGCGCAGCGGCGACGGCCTCCTTGGTAGTGGTTTTTCCAGCCGAGCCGGTGATGGCGACGACACGATGACCCCACTGGCGGCGCACATGGTGCGCGAGGGACTGCAGTGCAGCAAGCGGATCGTCGGCGATCAGCAGGGGATAAGCCAGCGCGGCGTCGGGCAGAGAAGCAGCACGGGCGCGCGAGACAACCGCGGCGACGGCGCCGCGTTCGAATGCCGCAGCGACAAAATCGTGGCCATCGTGAATCTCACCGCGAACGGCGAAGAAGATCTCGCCCGGCGCGACCGTCCGCGAGTCGATGGAGTAACCGGTCGCCACGAGCGCACCGGCATTGGGCACGCTGGCCGGCGCCTCGAGCACGGCTCCGGCGCCCATCGCCGCTTCTGCAAGTGTGAGATTCATTGCCCTTCACGATAGCCCAAATCGGTAAGGATGGAAAGCGCGACTGCGGCGTCGTCAAAGGGTATGACGCGGTCCGCAAGAATCTGTTCTTTCTCGTGGCCCTTGCCCGCGACGAGAACGACGTCGCCGGGCTTGGCGGCCTCGAGCGCGAGGCGAATTGCGGCGGCGCGATCTACTTCGACCGTGTACGCAACGCCGGTTGACTGGAGGCCCGGCTCGATCTCGGCGAGGATCGATGCCGGATCTTCGGAGCGGGGATTGTCGCTGGTGGCCACGACGAAATCGCTGCCTTCGCCCGCGGCTTGGCCCATTTTGGGGCGCTTGGTGCGGTCGCGATCGCCGCCGCAGCCGAAGAGCGTGATGACGCGCGAGCCGGAGGCAGCCGTGATCTGGCGGGCGAGGGCGGTCAGATTGCGAAGCGCGTCGTCCGTGTGTGCGTAGTCGACGACCACGGTGAAGGGCTGTCCTGCATTGACGGGCTGGAAGCGGCCGGGAACGGGCTTGAGCGCTGGAACCGCACCGGTGAGATGAGAGAACGAAACACCGCGCGCGTGGGCGGCGGTGAAGGCCGCGAGAAGGTTGAGGATGTTGACTTCGCCTGCCAAACGCGAGGAGAGGCAGGCTGAGCCGGCGGGAGTTTCGAGCTGAATTGTGGCGCCGGAAGGCGTGAGCACGTAGCTTGACGCGCGCCATTCACCGGCGTTGATCCCGTATGTACGAATTTCGGCGCGTGCAGCGCGAGCGACGGCGGCGAGTTCTTCAGCGCGCGGATCGACCGCATTGATCACCGCGACGCGCGGAGGCGGATACACCGTTCCATCGAAGAGCAGGCGTTTGGCGGCGAAATAGTTTTCCATCGTCTGGTGGTAATCGAGGTGGTCGCGCGTGAGGTTGGTGAAAACCGCAACGTCAAAGGGAATTCCGAACATGCGGCCCTGGTCGAGGGCATGGCTCGAGACCTCAGTGACGAGCTCTTCTGCGCCGCGCGCAACACCTTCGGCCATCATTTCGAAGAGATCGCGCGATTCGGGAGTGGTGTGAATCGAAGGGCGAATCTCGCCGGCGATGTGGCATTCAATGGTGCCGATGAGGACGCTGGAACGCGCGGCGGAGTTGAGGAGCGATTCAGTGAGGAATGCGGTGGTGGTCTTTCCATTTGTGCCAGTGATTCCAGTGGCGGCGAGCGAACGCTCGGGATGGCCGAAGAATGTCGCGGAAGCCTGGGCAAGCGCGCGGCGGCCGTACTCGACATGAAGAAGCGGAACTTCCGCCTGATAGACCGTGAGGTGGTCGAAGGTTTGCGCGGAGTCGGTGATAATGCCGAGAGCGCCGGCAGCGATGGCCTTCTCGACAAAACGATTGCCGTCGGTCGAGCCGCCTTTCATGGCCACGAAAACGGCGCCGGGGCGCACACGGCGTGAGTCGTACTCAACGCCGGTGATGGTCGCGGCGGAGCTGCCGGCAGAGCCGACGGAAGCAACTTCAGAGACCAGATCGTTCCACTTCATCTCGATTTTGATTGTAGATTGTTGCGAGGGATGGGACCTGGGCGGGTGAGGCGATCGACGCCAAAGGTCACGGATAGGCTCCGATGAATTCATCGATTCCGTCAAAAAGAACCTGCCGTCCGCCGTCGATGTTGGCGGTTCGTTCGGCGGCTTCAAGGAGGGCCGAAAGCGAATCCTTCATCAGATCGTACTGCGAATCTGCCTCCGCTTCTGTGCTGAGGAAGCACGTGTGCATCATCCAGCCATAGATGCCGCAGGTGATGGCGAAGGGAGCGACACTGGTTGCGCGCTCCAGCGTGATGCGTGCGCCGAGGATATGCTCTTCGTCGCGAACAACAATGCCCTCCTCAGAGCCGGGAAGGCCGAGGGTCGCGGCCTCTTCGAACGGATGCCATGAGGAGCCAGTCACACTGTGAGGGTAACGCAGTTTGCAGGGGACGCGATTAGCGTACGCAGCGGACAACGATTTTGGTGCCGGGAGGGACCATGGTGCCGGGAGCAGGGGCCTGCTCGCGCGCAATGCCGTCGCCGGTGATCTCGACCTGGAGCCCGGTGCTGCCGGCTTGTTCGATGATTTCGCGGATCGGCAGGCCAACCAGGGACGGCACGCGCAGTTTTCCGGCGTTGGCGATGACGACGGTGTTCGCTGGAGACGATGGAGCAGATTCGGGATGCGATGGCGCGGGCGCGTTGGGGGAGGGTCCGGAAGCTGCGCTGGCTTTGGGAGCTGGAGAATTCGCGGCCTGCGACGATGCAGGGCTAGAGGGCGAAGCCGCTTTGTCTGTCGAAGCACGTAGCGGATCGTCGCTGGGTAGATCGTTGGCAGCGTCGTAAAGGGCCTCAATGTTTTCCTCTTGCGCCGGAGCATCGTCTTCGGTGATAGGCGCGTCCTTCTTTGAGGCTAGGTCGACCGGGCGAAGGTCGATGTCGTGCTGCACACCCAGGTATTCGAGGACCTGCTGGGCCACCTCTGCGAAGACCGGCGCTGAGACGGAGGCACCGTAATAGGCGCCTTTGGGCGAGTCGAGAACGATGGCCACGGCGATGACGGGATTGTCGACCGGCGCGAATCCGGCGAACGAGGCAATGTGCATGGTCTTCGAATACGTGTGCGTGACCGGGTCGATCTTCTGGGCGGTGCCGGTCTTGCCGCCGGAGGAGTAACCGTCGAGTTGCGCCGACTTTCCAGTCCCGAAGAGAACGACGCCTTCCATCATTTTTCGCATCTCGGCGGCCGCGAGCGTGCTGATGACGCGATGCGCTCCGGGCGGGAGTTGGCTGGGCAGATCCTCACCTGCTTTGACCGGGCTGGCGACAAGAGGCGGCATCGGCGCCTGGTTGGCGGTTTGGTCCTGCATGAGGATGTGCGGCGGCAGGTAGACGCCGCCGTCGGCGATGGTGGAGACCATGGAAACGAGCTGCAGCGGTGTGACAGCGACTTCCTGTCCGATGGCGACGTAGCCGATCGACGCGGGGCGCCAATTCTTAAGCGGGCGAAGAAGGCCGCGCGTTTCGCCGGGAAGCTCGACACTCGACCGCGATCCAAATCCGAAGCTGCGGATGTACTGGTACATCTTGTCGGGACCGACCCTGAGGGCAAGCTTGATGGCGCAGACGTCGCTGGAGTGGGCAAGAGCTGCGGCCACCGGGATCGTGCCGAGGCCGCGGTCGCTCTTGTCATCGTGGATGACCTGACCGGCAACGGTAATCTGTCCGCCGGAGCAATCGATCATGTCGTCGGGTTTGGCGACGCCAGAGTCCATGGCTGCGGAATACGTGACGAGTTTGAAGGTGGACCCGGGCTCGTAGACGTCGCTGACCGCGTGGTCGCGGAGCATATCGGGCGTGGCGTGGCGAATCTGGTTGGGATTGAAGGTTGGACGAATGGCGAGGGCCAGAATTTGCCCGGTATGCACATCCTGCACAACGACCGTGCCGTTCAACGACTGCGTGCTTTGCATGGCGTGATCGAGCGCGCGCTCCGCCATGAACTGAATGTTTTCGTCGACGGTGAGAACCAGATTCTGCCCCGGCTCGGGGTCCCGCTCACTTGAGCCGAGAACTTTCCGGCGAGCATCTACGGCCGTGTACATGAGACCGGGAGCGCCGTGTAACTCGCTGTCGAATTTCTCTTCCAAACCGCCAAGGCCGTCGTCGTCGCTCCCAACGTACCCCAACGCTTGAGCGGCGAGCTGGTTGTCAGGGTAGAAGCGCGCAAATTCCTGCTGGAAGAAAATCCCCTTCAAGTTCAGGGCCTTTACGGCGGCTGCGACCTGCGGGGTGACGCGCCGCGCGATCCAGGCGAAGTTATGGCCGTCGTTGAGGCGCGCGGCAATCTGCGCCTCGGTCGTGAGCGCGTCTTCAGGATCGGTGTGGACCAAGGAAGCAAGAGTGCGCGCAGTGGCCTGCTTGTCGGCAATTTGCGAGGGATCGGCGTAGATCGACGGGACCAGGACGGTCATGGCCAGCTCGCGGAGGTTTCGGTCATACAGAACGCCGCGGCGGGGGGCCACTTCAAAGGTGCGCTGCTGCTGCTTCTCGGCGCGCTCAACGAAGTCGCGATGGCGAACGATCTGCAGCCAGAACAGCCGGCCCGAGATGGCGCAGACCCAGACCAGAAAAAAGAGACAGATCACGAAAAAGCGCGCCCGCTTGAGGGGCACGCCTTTCGGTGTTTGAGTCCGGCTGCGGATGGCTTGAGTGGCTGCCGACATTTTTCCTGGGTCCGATGGCCCGGGCTACTGCACCGGGGGCGCTGAAGAATTGACCTGAGCAAGAGTGGGAGCGCCGGGTACAGGCCGCGCATCGGAGAAGATCACTTGGCCAGGCTGCGGCTCGGTGAGCCCAAGCTGGCGGGCCATCTGGTCGATGCGGCCAGGCTGCGTGAGTTCAGCTTCGCTCAGGTGTAATTGGCGATTCTGCTCGCGCAACTGGTCGAGCGTCTGCTTTTCGCTCTCGACGTGGTAGCTGCTCTCGATCGCGTAGAAATGCTGCAGGCCGTAAATCATGATGAGAGAGAAGAGCACGGCCACGGCGGCGGAGAAGACGCGCATCTCGCGCACACGGACCGGATCAGAGGCCTTGACGAGGCGGGTGTTGTCAAAATGCTTCGCGAAATAGTACTCCGGCATGCGCACGCGGCGGCGGAGATGCATTTGCTGCGCCATCATCGCGGCGTTGTGCTCGGCGATTCGCGCGCCCAAGCCTCGACCGGCCTCAAAATAAGTTGTTACACATGCCGCCATCTTCGTTCTCCTCGCTCTGTCGGCCTATTGCCGTTCCGCTGCTCTCAGCTTGGCGCTGCGCGAGCGCGGGTTGCGGTTGATCTCGTCTTCTGTCGCAGTGACGGGCTTTCTGGTTAGAACCTTCCAGATTCCCTTCTGCGCGCCTTCCCGGATGCTGTCCTTCGCGATGCGATCTTCTAAAGAATGAAAACTGATGACTACGAGCCGTGCGGAGGGCTTAAGCAAACTTGGTGCGGCCTCAAACAAAGCCCGGATTTCCTGCAATTCCTGATTAACGAAGATTCGCAGTGCCTGAAAGGTTCTGGTTGCCGGGTGAATGAATTTCATTGGCGGGACGGCTGAGGCTACGATCCTGGCTAACTGCGCCGTTGACGTAACCGGCCGCCCCCGCACAATGGCTCTGGCGACTGTCCGCGACCTCCTTTCCTCACCGTATTCGTAAATGAGATTTGCCAGCTCGCGCTCGCCCATCTCATTCACCACTTGTTCGGCGGTAGGACCGGATCGCGTATCCATACGCATGTCCAGCGGCCCGTCCGCCTGAAAACTAAACCCTCTGCGCGCCTCATCGAAGTGCAGGCTGCTTGCGCCAAAGTCGGCCAGCAATCCATCCACTGAAGCCGGCTTCACGTGCTCGGCGATGGTGCTGAATGCTTCGCCGATCAATCTCACTTGCGGCGCCTCGCTGCCCAGCTCTTCGCAAACCGTCAAGAGCCGCGTTCTGGCCAACTCCAGAGCCTCGGGATCGCGGTCAAATCCGATGAAGTGCCCCGCCGATCCCAGTTGCCTGACGATGCCTTCGGCATGTCCCGCCAGGCCCAACGTGCAGTCGACGTAAGTGCCGCCGGGCCGCACGCGGATAAAATCCATCACGACATCAAAAAGAACCGGCACATGGCGTGCTTTCTGCTGCGTCATGCGCGCCCCCCTGAGGGGCTTACGATCCGCTCCCCTCGGCCAGAATTCCGCCTACCTGCCTGCGATCGTCCGAAGTGAGATTGCTGGTGGGCAAATCCTGTTCAAATGCCGAGCGGTTTACCACCTCGAGGTGAGTGATCTTGCCCATGACGGCGAGATCGCCCTCCAGCCTGGCCGTGGAGCGCAGGATCTGCGGAAGCATGATCCGACCCTGGGCGTCCATCTTTACCTGCTGGCCGTAATAGCTGGTCAAATCGAGGTACCTCATTACCGAGTCGTTCATCGTGCTGTGTTTTGCCAGTTGAGCTTCAATCTTTTCCCACTCACCAAGCGGCCAAATCTGGGCACGCTTGCCGTCTTCGCTGGTCACGTACAGGTCGGTCACATTGGCCGCGTCCAGCAACTGTTTAAAGGGCACCGGGAGCTTGAGCCGCCCGTTCTCCTCGACCTTTGCTGGATGGTTGCCGCGAAACATTTGCTGTCCTCGTTTTGTCTTCCGCGGCGACCCGTGCTGCCGTACCGCGAACCGAATTCCCTAAACTTTTGTTCCGGGTTAGCCAAAGTGGTTCCCCACATAAATCGGCTTCCCGGTTGGCGATTCCCTTGGGGGAATCGGAGTAAACTTAGGAGGAAAGACGGGTTATGGATTGGTTCCATAAGGTTCCATCTAACTCCAAAATGTTCCATCTCGGTCGATAGTACCCCTGAATTTCGCCTCCGCCAAGTGAAAAAACGGTGGAAAGCGCTGGAAAATCAGGCTCTCTGCAGGAAAGCCGACTAATAGAGCCAAAAATTTGTGGCACCACAAGATGTGGGGTTTACTGCTGTGATTCCCCGTCTGGACAGGTGTTTCCGGTTGTGATAGGAGAACAAAAAGCGAATACGGGAATCAGAGATCAGAGAACAGAGAGCTGGAGGGGCGATGCGCACGAGCACATGGAGGAAAATGGAGAGCGCCGAATCCGATGGTTCCCGCGCAGGAACCGAACGGAAGTAGACTAGGCGGCGTTTGCGCTATGGATTGACGGCGGTATCTCCGGCGAGGGCATTGTCGAGAGCTTGCCGGATGGCGTCCTTGACCTTGCCGCTCACGATCCAAAAATTGAGGAGGAACCAAAGTGCGCGGCTGAGCAAGCTTCCCAGGCTACCGGTTGCGAGCTTGGAGCGAATGGCATTCAGCCTCTGCACGATGAGATCGACGATATTGTCCAACTGGCCGGAAGCGATTGCGGCGCGCGCGGGCAGGGGGACCTCAGCGGTTGCTTTGCCGCAGAGCGGGATCAAGGGCATCCAGACATTGCCCTGGGGCAATCCCGGATTCGGACTTGGGCAGTCGACCAGGAATTGAGCCTTGATTTGCGCCCCGTAGGGCCCGGCGGTCGTGAGCGCCTCGTCAATGATGGGATTTGTTGCCAGCACAGCGAAATGCTCTCGCAGGAACTGTTGGCAATTCCTGCGCCCGAGCAGGAAATCGTGCTTGCGGAAGTCGCGGCACAGGAAGCCGCCGAATGCGCCAAGCGCGCCGCATTGGAGGGCCGGCTTGCCTGCTTGCACGGAGTCGGGGTCGGAAGGGGCAATGGCGAAGCGGCTGAAAGAAGAACCATCCATAAGCGCCGCGAGGCTCTCGCCCAGAAATCGCGACTGCGAGAGGGTGACATTGAAAAAGCTCATGAGGATGGCCCAGATCCCCTGGTGATCAGCTGGGACATATGGGCCGGAGAAGTTGCTGTCTCCCATGGGAAATGGAGCGATGGTGAGGACGGCTGCATTTGCCTCGCCGGGCGCCGACGGATTGGAAACCTGGTGCAACTCATCCGCGAGATAGTTGTCAGCTAGCTCAAATGGAGTGTTATCGGTGACGCCTCCATCGACATTCACGGTTTGTATGGAGGCGCCGATTCCAGGAGGAAAGGCAGGAGGAAGTCGCTCCGAGCTTGGGCTTAGCGGCTCCCACCCAGGGATTTGATAATCGGCGACATCGCGCGTGAGGATTCGCGAAGCGAGCGCGACAGGCACGGCGCCTGTTGCTTTAGCTGCTTCCTGGAGCAAGGGCCAGGCTCCCTGCTCAGGCTGCCCAGCCGGCAGCGGCTTGGCAAGGGGCGCAAGCGGAGGGTCTGTTGGTGCGCCGTGAGTGACTTGAAATTGCAATCTATCGCCGTAGTAGGACACAAATTCCTCCGCCGAGGTTGCGCCCGTGTAGAGCCCGTAAGGAGTACCGCGCGCGTTGGTCAGAGTGAGAAAGAGATTCAGATTATCGGCGATATAAGGCCGCGGAGATGCAGCGGCAGGCGTGAGCGCATAGGCCGCAATCTCGTCGATGATGGTGCAGTCGAGTAAAGAAAGCAGCGGACCATCGCCGGCCACATCGTTTGTTTCGAGGAGCCGGGAGATGTCGATCTTGTTGACCCAGCTCTCGTAAAAGGTGTTGGTGGTGTTCTGCTCGTCACCAGTTTCAATGTGCTGGAAGGGCTGTTGCACCATGACCGATGCGATAGCCGCGCACATGCCGCCGGCGGAAGCTCCGGTGAAAACGTCGACTTGTACATCGTGGAGCGGTGCGACGGGCGGGACGGGCCCTGATGCAGGATTCGCCAGATAGGCCTTAAAAGCCGCCTTCGTGGCCTCCCACTCCTCCAGTGCCTCCATGAGGAAATCGAGCACTCCCGCGGTATAGGCTCCCGCGGAGACAGCTCCTGCCATGTTGATTCCAAGCCTGAATGTAGCCATGTGTCACCTGCCGTGAGTCGGATGATTGTGCGGGTCTGGCAGCCGTGGACGCAGAGGTTCAAAAGAGTGCGGCCTAAACTACCTTGCTCCCATTGCACGATTTCAACGCGTGGGGGAACTCAAAACGATCAGGGCTCAAGCTGATTTGATATCGACTGAGAATGGATGCTACCACAGAGGGTTTGGGGAAAAGCAATGGGATTTGGGCCGGAAGACGTGAAAAAACCGCGCATTCCGGCAAGGTTCCACATCTCCGAATGGAAGGGCGAAGAGAACACCGCAGGACGATGAGCCGACGGTTACTTCCTGAGGGCTTTGGCGCGGAGGCGGGCGCGGGCGAGAACCAGATCCAGCAGATAGAGGAAGACAAGGATGTTGATGGCGAACAGGCCGATGCGAATCCAGGTGACATGGCGATAGATTTCGAAGAGCTCCCATGGGAGGAACGAAGCGGTGATGGCGAGAGTGAGAAACTCGCCCCAGGCCTTTTCAAGATAGAGGCCGATGCCTTCAACCAGGGTGACGGCGGCGTAGCAAAAGGCGAAGAAGCCGATGCGGCGCAAGAGGGGATCGTTGACGAGCGAGGCTTTTTCAAGGACGAAGGAGACGAGGCGCGACTCGGGATCGAAGCGCAGATGGCGGGCGAACAGGTCGATTTCGTCGGCGAGGTCTTTGTGGAGCAGGCGATGGGCGCCGACGCCGATGGCAATGAAAAACAGGGCGTGGAGAAACTTGTAGAACGCGATGAGGAGCAAAACGCGATTGTGATGCTGGCCGGAAGAACGCGGAAGGCGGGAGCGTCGAGGCATTGGGAATTAGTTGGCGCTGAAGTCAAGGGTAAATGATTGGGATGCAGCGGAGTTAGCGGGGCTAGCGGGGTTAGCGGAGTTAGCAAGTCAGCAAGACGGCGAGTCAGCAAATTAGCAGGTTGGCAAGTTAGCCGCGCTGCGCGTGTTCGCGAGTCGGCTGGGAAGTAGAACTGCGACTGACGTTGGAGTTAGCGAGGTGGGCGGGCGAAAAACCGGTGCGCGCTACCTTTTGAGGTGGAGGAGGGAGTTGCGGTCGAGGGGTTCGCCGTCAAGGATGATGGCGGAGATGCGGCGTGCGTTCCAGATGTTGGCGGTGGGGTCGGAGTCGAGGACGAGGATGTCGGCGCGGCGGCCGGGAGCGATGAGGCCAAGCTCGTTCCAGCCCAATTGAAGAGAGTAATTGTTGGTGGCGGCGGCGAGGGCTTCGCGCGGAGACAGGCCGAGACGAACGAGCAACTCAAGCTCGGTGTGAAGCGACACCCCGGGCATGGTGCCCATGGCGTCAGCACCCGAACCGGCGAGGTAGTGAGGGAAAGCGGAGAAGATGGTCTGGTTGATGCGCCAGAGGCGGAGAGCGCTTTGACCGGCCTTCTTCTGCTGGTCTGCCTCCATCCATCGCACCGCGGCGGCGGGAAGGTGGCGCGACCAGGTGGGGAGCGGGAACATCATTTCGCCGGTCGATGGATCGGTAGGGTGGAACATGCGGCCGGGATCGAGAAGCGCTGCGGCCGGCTCCTGCCAGAGATTGCGATGGCCGGGCAGCTCGACATAGTAGAGGCTGAACGCGGGCATGAGCGCGGCGTGGTGCGTGACGAGAAAATGGGCGTAGTCACGCAGACGTGCGTCGGTGGGCGGGATGCGCTCGGAGTAGTCGTAGGCGGTGTCGGCGGAGGGGCCGTCCGGGTCGTCGACGAGGGGGCGCTGGAGCTCGTCGGGAATGACGCCAAGATCGTAGTGGTCCATCTCGACGAGAGCGTCAACGCCGGCCTCATCGCCGACGCGGTAGGGCGTGGACACAAACTGGCCGTAGGTGGCCAGACCCATCTCATGAGCGCGCGCAATAATCCACTGCGAGTTGGCGGCGGTGAGGTGGGCGGTGAGAAGGAGCACGCGCGTGCCGATGTGAGCAGTGTCGACCATCTGGCGGGCGGTGTCCTGCGGGGTGAGCTCAACGGGATGCGCGCCCTGGCGGAGCTTGGAGACCCACTCGGGCTGTCGAGCCAGAAGGCTCCAATCGTCCGTGACGCCGATCGAGTCAATGGGATAGATGTGCGGGCTGGGTTGTGCGGAGGAATCGATGAAGCCGCGTTCAGCGTCGGCGCGGGCGACAACAGTGGTGACGCCCATGTAAAGATTGGCGTTGGCCTGGGCTTGGGAGTTCATGCCGGCAAAGCCATCGAT
Source organism: uncultured Acidobacteriaceae bacterium (assembly GCA_963813015.1). Taxonomy (GTDB): domain Bacteria; phylum Acidobacteriota; class Terriglobia; order Terriglobales; family Acidobacteriaceae; genus Telmatobacter. The sequence continues at coordinate 383,648 of CAWEXN010000015.1, read as the reverse complement.
GAGGCCGGGGATCAGGAATTTGCCGGTGCAGTCGATGATGCGGGCGTCTTTGGGAATGGGAATTTGGTCAGGCAGGCCGACATCGGTGATTTTTCCGGCTCGGATGACGACAATGGCGCTGGGAATGTCGCGAGCGGAGTCGCCCCAACCGGTAAGGTCGACAACGGTGCCGCCGACAAGAACCAGAGGGACAGGTGGCGGGGTGGGCTCTGGCAGAGATTGGGCCGGTGCCGAGGCCAGAGCGCAGCCGATCACAAGCAGTCCCGGGAAAAAGTGGAACAGGCGCATGGATAGGTCGATCTGAAGAGGATTGTCGCACAAGGGGGTAAAGGCAGTGTGTTAGCGGCGTTAGCGGAGATAGCGGGGATAGAGGAGCTTGGATTTGAAGTCAGGAGCGGAGCGTTTGTCAGAATTTAGAACGCGGACTGGCCGCGAGCCTGTGAGCGTGGCAGCGGCGGCGACGATAAGGATGGGGAAAAACTGGACGGTGTAGCGGGGCTCAGGATTCTCCATGGCGCCGAGGAGGATGAAACGCAAGATGATGTATGAGCCGAGCATCCATGGCCAGGGGACGCGACGGCGAATGAATGCCCAGGCGGCAGCCGCGACGTAGAAGAGATTCAGGAGGCCGAGGAAGATGGCCCAGGCGGATTCATTGGGGTGTTCGCTCCAGCGCCACCAGAAGACATCGAGCGAGAACTCGAGGGTTCGGGGACGGAGCAGCATATCGGCGTCGCGCAGCAGCGGCAAGCCGACGTAGTAGCGGATAGGATGGGCCTTGATGTTCGCATCGGCCACGGCTGCAAAGCGATCAATGAGCGAGGGAGTAAGAGAAAAATCGCGGTTGTACTCCGCGAGGAGCTGGAGCCCATAGGCTCGCTGCTGAGGGGAATCGAAGGCGCGCGGAGGAATGTCGATGGGATCGACAAAATTGCCCGGGAACTGCCAGCAGACGACTGCGGTGTCAGCGAAGTCGATGGTCCAGGTACGCAGCCAGCGGCGCGCGCCGGCAATGGAGAGCTCGCCGGGATCGGCGTAGCGCGGCGCCAGCGGTTGAAAGATGTGAAAGACCTGCCAGTTGCGGACGGTCCAGGGAACCAGCGGCAGCAAAGCAATGATGCAAAAGATGGATGTGGCAGCGAGGCTGCGGCGGAGTGCGAGATGCACGGGTTGCGCGGCGATGCGGCTGCGCGACGTATAGAAAAACAAGCCAAGAGCAATGGCCGCGAAGAGGAAGATGCCGTCGGGGCGAAGCAAGGTGCTGAGCGCCGCAGCGCATCCGGCCAGGAATAACGCGGAGAGGTCGCGCGTGCCGGAGGCTTCAGCGGCGAGGGCGCGGCCAGCCGCGTAGATGCCGAGAGAGATGGCGAAGACCGAGAAGCACTCAGTCATGGCGATGGCCGAATAGACAGCGGTGAAGGGGCAGAGCATGGCCAGGGCAAGCGTGACTTCCGCCGCGCGATCGGACAGGTGGCGGCGCGCGAAAGCCGCGAGCAGCAAACCGGAGATGAGATCGACAGCGGTCTGAAAAAGAAAGACGGCGGTGAACCAGGTATTCGGCCAGAAGCGGCCGAAAAGGGACTCGAACGTAGCAAGGAAAATGGGATAGCCGGGGAGGCGGTAGGTTGAGGGGCCCATGTCGTCGCCGGTTCCCGTGCCGTAGATGCCGAAATGGAAGAGATTGTGGCCCATCTGGAGATAGTCGAACGTGTCGTCGTCGACGGGGCGCGGAAAGTAGACAAAAGCAAGACGCAGGACCAAGCCCGCAGCGAGCCATAGAAGCCAACGGCGTGGCAAACGGAACCGGCGAACCTCGGGGAGCATGTTTGCAGGATACAAGAACAGAGAACAGTGATTGGGGATTAGAAGAAGCGGGGACCGCAGGATCAGCTTGCTACGAGGGTAGGACGGCGGCGGCGCGTCAGCAGCGGGAGAACCTGGGCGAGTGCCGCCTCGGCGGTGAGGCCGTAGCTGGCCCGCAACGCGTCGACTTTGCCGTGCTCGATGAACTGGTCGGGCCAGCCGATGCGGACGACGGGAACAGAGAGGCCCATTTCGTCGAGAGCTTCAACGACGGCGGTTCCGAAGCCGCCCATTTTCACATGATCTTCAAAGGTGACGAATGCGGCCACGCGAGAGGCGTATCGAGCCAGGACTTCGCGGTCGAGCGGCTTGATGAAGCGGGGATTGATGACGGCGGCGGAGTAGCCGTCGCGGTCCAGAAGCCGTGCAAGCGATTGCGCGAGCGAAATCATGGGGCCAAGGCCGAGGATCGCAACGTCGGAGCCGTCACAGAGAACTTCCGCCTTGCCGATGGGAAGTGACTGCGGATCGGGCTTGCGCGTTACGCCGGCAACCGCGCCGCGCGGATAGCGGATGGCGCTGGGGCCGGGAAGTTCGATGGCGGTCTTGAGCATGTCGGCCAGCTCGTCTTCGTCTTTGGGCGACATGAGAACAATCTCGGGAATGCCGCGCAGGTAAGCAATATCAAAAAGGCCGTGATGCGTGGGGCCATCGTCGCCGGAAAGGCCGGCGCGATCCATGCAGAAGAGGACCGGCAGCTTTTGCAGGCAGACGTCGTGGACGATGGGATCGAATGCGCGCTGAAGGAATGTGGAGTAGATGGCGCAGACGGGACGGTAGCCGCGCGTGGCCATGCCCGCGGCAAAAACGACGGCGTGTTCCTCGGCGATGCCGACGTCGAAGTAACGATTAGGGTGACGAGGCCGAAAGTGATCGAGGCCGGTGCCATTTGGCATGGCGGCGGTGATGGCGACGATGCGAGGGTCTTTTGCGGCAAGGTCGGCAAGTGTATTGGCGAAAACTTCGGCGTAGGTTGGTGAGCCATCAGGAGTCTTGCCGGTTTCAGGATCGTAAGGGCCGAGGCCGTGGAATTTCTTCTGGCCGTCCAGAGCCGGCTGGAAGCCGCGGCCTTTTTGCGTGAGGACGTGGAGCAAAACGGGATGGTCGAGGGTCTTGAGGAACTTGAAAGTCTCAACCAGCAGCGGAAGGTTGTGGCCGTCGAGGGGGCCGAAATATTCCAGACCGAACTCCTCAAAAAGGATGGAGGGCCACAACATGCTTTTGGCAGCTTCCTCGGCGCGGCGAACAACTTTGATCGCGGTTTTGCCGCCGAAGCGCTCGATGAGCCGCGTCGCCCTGTCGTGCAGATGCTGGTAGTGCTCGTTGGTCACGATGCGGTGGAAATAGCGGGCCACGGCGCCGACGTTGCGGTCGATGGACCACTCGTTGTCATTGAGGACAACGATCATGCGTTTGGTGTGGGTAGCGATGTTGTTGAGCGCTTCGAATGTGATGCCGTTGGTGAAGGCGGCGTCGCCTGCGACGGCGATCACGTGCTCGTGGCCGCCAGCGAGATCGCGAGCAACGGCCATTCCGAGGGCCGCCGAGAGAGCAGTTCCGGCGTGCCCCGCGCCATAGCAGTCGTGCTCGCTCTCGGTGCGGAGCATGAAACCGTTGAGGCCGCCGGGTTGGCGGATGGTCTCAAAGCGATCGAGGCGGCCGGTGAGGATCTTGTGTATGTAGGCCTGATGGCTCACGTCGAAGAGGATCTTGTCTTCTGGCGTAAAGAAAACGGCATGCAGAGCTAGCGTGAGTTCGACAACGCCAAGGTTGGGGCCGAGATGGCCGCCGGTTTTGGAAAGGGTCTGGACGAGGAAGCTGCGAATTTCTTCCGCGAGCGAGACCATCTGCTCATCATTCAAACGCTTCAGATCCGCGGGAGAATGGATGGTCTCCAGAAGTGTTGCCATTTCATTCCTTCCCCCGGGGGAGTACCGGGAATCCAGGGAAGAACTCGACCTGCCGTGCGCCCCCCTGAACCGGGGGTCTCGACCTTAAAACCGGACAGACATTCGATCTGCCAGCCCCTAGTATACCTTCGCTGGAAAGCGCAGCTTTGGTGGATTAGACGGCGGTTGTGCGCCGAGGTTTGGGTTTGGAGTCGGGCGAACGCAAATCAAAAACGTCTATACTTAAGCGGCGCTGGGAGGAACAAGAGCGGGATGCGTAAATGGGCTACTCTGCTGCTTCTGTGGGGAATTGCATGGCCGGCGATGGCGGACAAAACCATGTCCATCGAGCAGATGGAACAAGTCCTGATCAAACTCCACGGCAAGCCGGATGGGAAGGTGGCCGACGAGCTTGAAAGCATAGGACTCACGGAGCGGGTGAGTCCGGCGAGACTGGAGCGGTGGGAGGCGGAATTTCCCGGAAAACGGACACGCGAAGAACTAACCAAGCTGGCAGATCTGTCTGAATTTCTGAATCCGCCAGCGAGCGATGTGCTGCGCGATCCTCCGCCGGACTTGGAAACGCAAGAGCGCATGATGGCGCTGGCCGTGGACTACGTGAGGCTTACCGCGCGGCGGCTGCCGGACTTCTACGCGACGCGTGAGACCACGCACTTCGAAGACACCCTTGCGCATCGAACGCAGTACTCATACTCCCCTTCGCAGCCGATGGACGCTCACGGCGGGATGGTCGTTCCAGTGGCAACTCCGGGCATGAGCACCACGACGGAATACAGAGGGCTGCATAGCTCGGGCGAGATGAGCCTGACCGTGACCTATCGCGACGGGCGCGAGGTTCTGAACGAGGACGCGGAAAAGCGGCAGAAAGAGGAAGAATCAACGCTGGGTCTGACCTCAAGCGGCGAGTTTGGTCCGAGACTCGCGGAGTTGATGAAGGACGTCATGCATAAGGGAGTGGCCTGGGTGCGGTGGGAGCCTGGGATCGGCGAGCCGGCAGCCGTGTTTCGGTATGTTGTTGCGGCCGATGATTCGCATTTCAAAGTGGAAGTGACCGTCGATGGCAAAGCCGAGGCGATCTTTCCCGCGTACCACGGAGAGATTGAGATTGATCCGGCCACCGGCGAGATTCTGCGGCTGAGCGAGATTGCAGATCCTGCGCCGCCGCATGCGGGAATGAAGGCGGCAATCGTCGTGGATTACGCTCCTGTGAAAATAGGAGATCAAAGCTACATTTGCCCGGTGAAAGGCGTAGCGTTCTCGATGATTCCGGTTCCCAGCGCGAGCGCGAAAGGAGCTACGGAACTCCCGATCCAGACGAATCTGAACGACATTGCATTCACGCACTATCACGAATTCGGCTCCGAGGCGCGGATCGTGGCGAATGCCAGTCCGGGCGACGAGAGTGGCTCAGCGCCAAACAACGGAGCGCCAGGAGCAGCGGCTCCGCAGGGCGACACGACTGCGGGCGCGGCTTCGGCGAGCTCAGCCAGCACAACCGTGCCTGCAGAGACGGTCTCCAACGCAGCTCCTCCGACAGAAGCTCCGGCAGGCGGAACCACGCCTGCAGCGGAAGCAGCGGTTGCACCCGCAACAAATGCTGTGACAGGTTCCGCACCGGCCGCGCTAGGCAACGCAACGGCAAACTCCGCCGGCGATGCTGCGGAAGCCTCAACGGCGCCCGCCGCCTCATCCCCGAATGTGCCGACGGGTTCCGTGTTTCATGCACAGTCCAGGCTGGTTGTGCTGGACGTGGCGGTGACCGACCACGACAAACCTGTCAAGGAATTGGATCGCAGCCGGTTCCACGTATTCGAGGATGGGCACGAAGTGCCGATTGCATCTTTTGAGGAGAACGAACCGCCGCCGAGCGTAAAAATTGCCGAGGCCGCGGTGTTGCCGCCGGATACGTATTCGAATGCTCCGATTTATCCGGAGGCCAGCGCGGTGAATGTTCTGCTGCTGGATGCGCTGAACACTCCGACAGGCGACCAGGAGCAGGCGCGGAAGCAGATGATCGCCTACATCAGCACCATCAAGCCGGGAACGGCCCTTGCAATTTTTACGCTTTCGTCGCGGCTGAGAATGGTGGCGGGTTTTACGACCGATGTAGCAAAGTTGAAACAGGCGCTTGAAAACAAAAAGCTCGATCCACGATCGGCAGCGGATGTGGGCGCCAACGCAAGTGAGAGCATGTCCTCGACCCTCGATCAGGCGGCATCGAGCATCGCAACGAGCAACGATCCAGGAACGCGATGGATGGTCGGCCAGATTCAGCAATTCGCGACTGACACGCAGGCGTACGAATCCGATCTGCGAGTGATGATGACACTGAACGCCCTGAGCGAATTGGGTCGTTATCTCGCGGCAGTTCCTGGGAAAAAGAACTTGATCTGGTTTTCAGGGTCGTTTCCGATCAGCCTGAGCCCCGATGCGGTTCTCTCGACGCAGATGAAAGATGTGAAGGACTATTCCGTCGATGTGAGGCGAACCAGCGCATTGCTTTCAGCGGCGCGGATTTCAGTCTATCCGGTGGACGCGCGAGGGCTGATGGTGTCGCAGACCGTCTCAGCGGACTACAACCCATCGATGCCGATGATTCAAAGCGCGCCGGGCACGATTAGCAGAGACAACAATCAGTTTTCCGAGCAGAGTTCGCAGGATCAGAGCACGTTGAGCACGATCGCGACAGAGACTGGCGGACGGGCCTTCACGAATGGTAACGGCCTGAGGGAAACGGTGGAGAAGATCGTCGCGGACGGATCGAGCTATTACTCGTTGAGCTACGTTCCGCCGGAGGAGGCGGCCGGCAAACGCGGCGACGATTTTCGCAGGGTCGAGGTGAAGGTAGACGGGAGCAAGTATCAGCTTGCCTATCGGCGCGGTTACTTTACGGACCAGGAAAACAAGGCTGCGAGTGGCGGACCGGTACCGGAGGAAGTGACTTCCGCAGCCGTGCTGGGCGCGCCGCCATCGACGCAGCTCCTGTTTCAAGCGCGAGTGCTGCCGGAAGGAGACCCCGCACTCGCGGGGCCGCTGCCTGACAACAACCTGAAGGAGAATCCGACCGGTGCGTTCAAGGGTGCGCCGCATTCCTATGTTGTGGATCTGGGAGTGCCACCTGGAGAACTGGACTTTACAGAGGGAGCCGGCGGAGCTCGGACCGCGCAAGTTGAAATTGCACTTGTGGCCTATGACAAAGACGGACAAGCGGTGAATTCGTTGGGCCGGCAATTTGCGCTCTCGCTCACCGCCGCGCAGTACGAAGCGCTTGCCGCGGCGGGAAAAGGGATTCCGGTGCGCCAGTTGCTCGACCTGCCGGCGGGAGCGGACATCGTGCGGGCTGTAGTGTATGACCCGGCGACGGCCAAGGTCGGATCGCTTGAGATCCCCGTGCAGGTGACCGGCGCGGGAGCGAACACCTCTTCGAATTGATTGCTGGAAGAGCTAATCCAGGCGCAGCGCTGAGGCCCTTTGGGCGCATTCACTTCCAGTCGAAGATCGCCATCGTGTCAGCGCGCGCCTGTGACGCGCGTCCGTCGCGGTGTGTTGCTCTGGGTTGTAGGATGGGCGCATAGACTTCCAGCTCAAGGGAGGAAGTAGTCATGGCACCGTTACGGAGTTCTGTTTTATCACTCATTTTGATTGCGGGATTGTCGGGGACGAGACCGCAAATCGGTCATGCACAGTTGCTGGAGCCGGCGACACCATCGCAAACGCCTAATCCTCTGACCGACTCGACGGTGAAGCCGGGCAAAATGCAGCTTTACGATTTGGAGGCGCGCTTTGCCAAGGATGTGCTGGAGCGTGGGGGCGAAGGATTCGCATCGTGGTTTGCCGACGACGGCGTGGCGCTGGGAAACGGAGTTGCGCCGCTGATCGGAAAAGTGGCCATTGCCAAATCCGCGAACTGGTCGCCAAAGGACTATCAACTCACCTGGACTCCGACCGACGCAATGATGGGGCCGTCAGGCGACATGGGCTACACTTGGGGCCATTTCGAAGGGCGCAGCAAGGACAAGAACGGAAATCCTGTGCTCACGAGCGGGCGGTATATCACAATGTGGCGCAAAGAGCCTGACGGGAGCTGGAAAGTGGTTCTGGACGCGGGCGCAAACGAGCCGCCTGCCGCGGGCGACTGCTGCAAACTGCCAAGTCAATGATCAGTGGTCAGTGAACGGGTGAAACATTGAACGGTGAACGGTGGACTGTGAGGATTCTGGTGGAATTCTCCAGTCATTCTGCCGGGTAACAGTGGAAAAGTGTCCATAGTAATCATGAAACAGATCGAATGGTGCGTGAAAACACAGGTACTTGAGTTGTACAGCTTTTTCCTCCAACTCACCGGATAGTGGAAGAGTCAAGTTGATCAATCTCTTTGATACTTGCTGCAAGAGCAGGCTCTAGGTACGTGTATCTATATGGGGACTACAGTCGGTTCGTACGGGGGAGAGAACCAGGTGGGCGCGGTGCGTCCGGAGATAGGGATCTTCGATCGCAACCCCGATCCCGCGCTGGACGAGCTCGTTGAGCTCGCGGCAGTGTTGTGCGACGCGGACTATGGCTACATCGGCTGGATGGACTTCAACCGGCTTTGGTTCAAGGCGCGATTCGGGTTCAAGGCGACGGACCAGCCGCGCGCCAGCACCGCATGCCAATGGATGCTGGAGACGGGCGAGCCGATGCTGATCGCGGACGCCAGCCAGGATTCGCACTTTCCGCCCGAAGGCATTCCTCTGCCGGGAGCCAGTCCCTGCCTTTCCTACGCGGCGGTTCCACTCTTCAGCAGCGACGAACACCTGATCGGAACGATGGCGGTGTTGTCACAGAAGGCAGATCAATTCAAGCCGGAACATTTGACTCTGCTGGAGATTCTGGGCCGGCAGGCTGTGACGCGGCTTGAGTTGTATAACCGGATCCGGCTGCAGGAACAGGCGCAACGGCAGCGGCAGCGCACGGAGCGCGCGTTGGCGATCGAGCGCTGTTTTGTTGCTGCGACGCTGGACTCGATTCCCGCGCTAGTGACGGTACTGGATACGGCAGGACGCGTTGTGCGGATGAATTATCCCTGCGCGCAATTGACAGGACTGAGCCTTGCACATGCCGTGGGCCGGCCGTTTGTGGACGAGTTTCTGGAGGCCGACGACCGCGGATGGGCTGCGGGCAAGCTGCGTGAAGCGTCGGCCGGGCAAGCATCGGGCCCGCATGAAACGCTGTGGCGTGCAGCCGGCGGCGAAGGCCGGCGCGTGAGCTGGACGCTGCGGCCGCTGCTCGGGCCAAACGGAGAAATCCAGTACCTGATCGTGAGCGGGCAGGACGTAACCGACCAGCGCGAGATGGAAAAGACGCTTCTCAAGAGCGAGGCCCGCTATCGAGAGGTGGTGGAAAACAGCCTGGGCTTTGTCTTCACCTGCTCGATGGAGGGACGGCTCACCTCGCTGAACGCGTTCACGGCAGAGACGCTTGGATATCGCGCCGAAGCGCTGGTGGGACGCATGCTAACGGAGTTGATGGATGCCGAGGGGGCTGCGGCATTTCAGGATTGCCTGAACGCGCTGGAGAGCGCGGAGGAGTGGCAGGGCGCATTGCCGCTGCGGCGGAGCGACGGCATCTACCGCCGCATTGCGGTGCGCAGCCGGCGCATGCAGCTGCCGGGCGAACGGCCGTTCGTGCTGAACCACGGCATGGACGTGACCGAACAGTACGAAGCCGAAGAGGCGCTGCACATGGCGACGCGGCAGCGCGAGCTGATTCTGGAAGCAGTGGACGACGGCATTTTCGGCATGGACCTTTACGGCAAGGTGACCTTCATGAATGAGGCCGGGGCCAGAATACTGGGATACTCGGCCCAGCAGCTTGTGGGGCGCGATCTCCATGAGCTGATCCACCACAGCCACGCCGACGGGACCCCGTATTCGCGATCCACGAGCCCGATTCTACAGGCTTTGCGGCGTTGCGAGCCGATCCGCATGCGGGACGAAGTGTTCTGGCGCCAGGACGGAGTGGCGGTTCCTGTCGAATACAGCGCCACTCCGCTGCTTGAGGAAGGGCAAGTTTGCGGCATGGTGGTATCGTTCCAGGACGTGAGCGAACGGCGGCGCCTGGAGAAGATGAAGGATGAGTTCATCTCCACGGTGAGCCACGAATTGAAGACACCGCTGACCTCGCTGCGCGCATCGCTGGGACTGATTCAGAGTGGCACCCTCGACAAGCGGCCTGAGAAGCAACGCCAGATGATCGATATGGCGATCGGAAACTGCGACCGGCTGGTGAGGCTGGTCAACGATATTCTCGACTTCGATCGCGGAGAAAAAGGACGGCTGCCGCTGAATCGGGAGGCGGTGGATCCAATGACGCTGTTGCGACGGTCAGCGGATATTGCGCACAACGCAGCAACGCAGGCAGGCATCGAATTTCGCTTCGAGGTGAATGCCTCACAGGTCTTTGCGGATGAGGATCGCGTATTGCAGGTGCTGAACGAATTGGTGGGCAACGCCATCAAGTTTTCGCCGCCGGGCACGGCCATCCGGCTGGCGGCGTGGGACGTGGATGGTGTTGCACCGAATGCGGGTGCTACAGAAAGTGGCGCGGTGTGTTTCATGGTCGAAGACCAGGGACGCGGCATCGCTCCGGAAAAGCTGGAGCGCATCTTCGATCGATTCGAGCAGGGCGACGCGTCGGACTCGCGCGCGCTGGGCGGAACAGGGCTCGGACTCGCGCTCTGCCGCAGCATTGTGGAGCAGCACGGCGGCCGCATTTGGGCAGAGAGCGAAGTGGGCAAGGGAAGCAGGTTCCTGTTTACGCTGCCGGCGGCGGGTGCGGCAGCGTAAACGAAGCAGTGCCTGCGCGACCCCCCACACGGGACCTAATATCTACTTCGAAAGCGAATTCGACAGCGCCTGTTTGAGTTTCTCCAGCGCCTCGCTTGCCGCGCGCTCCTCCTCGATCGCCCCAGCCACTTCTTTGTTCGCCTGCACGTAGGCGGCCTTGGCAGCATCATAGGCCTTTCGGTCCTCGGGCTTGAAACTGTCGACGATCTTCTGGTGTGCCTCCTTCACGATGCGCTCCCAAGCTGCCACATCCTCTTTTGCGGCCGCAACGTATAAGGCGTTTTCCTCAGTAGGGTTCTTCTCATTATTCAGCATCATTTCCCCTTCCTTTTTGTACGCCTCGTGCAGCTTATCGGTCGCTTTGTTGTATTCATCCACCAGATCCTTCGGTGCGGATTTAAAACCGTTTTCCCAGGCCGAATCATAATTCTTACCAGTTGTGATCGTTTTTTGGATGGCATCTTGCCGCTTTTTCAGAGCGTCGTTGTAGCGCTGGGTCACCTCTGGCAGTTTGGTCAGATCGGCTTTGTCGTTGTCGCCCACAGGGACCGTGGTTGGCGGGTTGGTGGCATCGTTGTAGAGATCGATCAAAGCCTGCGACGGGCAGCCCGGCAGATTGGGCGTGCCGGAGACAAGCGCGGAGCAGTTGGTCATAAAGGGCGATTTGTTCAGAGTATCGGGGTCGAAGTTGAGACTAAAGGTGGGAAGCCAGCCGCTCATGGCGCTGCTTCCCGGCGTGGAGGACGCGCCGGGAGTTGAGCCGATTCCGCCTTCAGGGGCAAGATTCGCCCGGGCGACGCCGAGAATCGAGAACCCGCCATCCATGGCGGCGGTGATGCCCCCATTGATTTGATAGGAGCCCGAAGGGACGAAGTTCGATGCGTCCAGGATCTTGAACTGGTTCTGCATTGCAATCGTGCCCGGCGACTCATTGGTCACCGAGAACGAGATGAATCCCGTTCGCGAGGCAGGCGCTGCCTGCTGGATGGGCGCCAATTCGGAAGGACCGATCAGGTCGGTGTCGTACGACGGTGAGCCGCCAAGGAGACTTGAAGTCGAAGGCAAGCCGTTCGCAATGTCGAGGCGCGCGAAGTAAGTCGTTGATTGGCCTTTATGCAACTGGAGCTGGCCGGCGCCCATGGTGAGCGTCATAACGAAGACGGGAAGAACGGTTTCTCCGAAAAGCGGGCTGTCAATGTACTCGTTGTGAAGGCCGAAGGTTAGGCCCGGTGGCGGCATAAAGTACCAGTCGTAGGGCGTAGCAGCAATTGGCGTGATGGGAAAGTTGTCGATGCGGAAGTGCGTATCGAGCGGATCGCCGAAGAACGAGCCGCGAAGCACGTTCAGCTTGCCCTGCGTAAGGATGGGGTTTGTCGAATAGGGGTTCAAAACCGGATTGGACGGCCCCCAGCCTGACCGGAAGTTCGAGATGTCGATTTCGTTCTTGAGGAAGTTCGTGAGGTGAATGGAGGTTTTGAGATCGGCCTGCTCATCGGTTGTAGAATTCTGCAGATTGGACAGCCAGGAATTGTAATTTGTGGTGTCGGTCAGGTAGCCCTGCGCGAGCCTGAGGACGGCGGTCGGCGAAAAACCGAAGTGGATGTAGTCAATTTCGTCGTAGACGTCGTCGAGCGCGTCTTCAAGGTAGTCGATGTAGTCCCAATCCGGCTGCGAGAATGAATACTCGTAGTCAAGTTCGTCCTCGAGGTCGTCGGCGTCGTCCCAAAGATCGATGAGGTGGTATTTCGTCCACAGGTCAAGCTTGTCTCCGGCCGGTGTGGAGAAGTAGCTGCCAGGCAGCGTGGGCGCGGGAAGCGGGTCGCCGATGCTGAACGTGCCCGTGGTGGGACCCAGGCCGGCGATTGGATCGGTCTCCAGGACATTCAACCGCAGAGGGCCAGTCCACTTGAGCGGGATGTAAACCGAGAAACTTCCGTCTGTTCTTACCGGCACGTAGCCGTCGCCGGGGATGCCGATTTCGAGGCCCGACCACGAAGGCGAGCCGTCTGGCAAGTGGTGGAGCTGGATGGGAATGTCGTATTCGCTGAGGCCGGGCACGCTCTTGAAGTTGTCAGCATAAGACGATGGCCAAAGCGAACCGGTGATGGTGTCGCCTGCGTGAAAGTCGCGCGGAAACAGAACGCCGATATTGGTGTTGGTGGACGAGTACGGAACCGGGGCGGGTGTCGTAGATCCGGGCGCGGTGGGGAACTTGTAGTCAGTCGACAGACTCGACCAGTTATGAGTTCCGATACTCCAGTCCCTGATCTGATAGCCGCCGGGTTTGAAATCAGTGGTCTCTTCCCAGGTGCGCTCGCCGTGCAGGCCGTAGTGAGTGACGTCGGTTGAGGTGGGCGAGCCGCCAATATCGTAATCGATCTTCCAGCTCATCTGGAGATGGCCTTTGAAGTCGAAATCGAAGGCGTATTTCCCCGCAATATACTGCTTACCATTGCCCAGATCGTATCGGGAGGCTTCGTCGTGGCGCATGATTCCATTGGAGTCAAAGACGGCGCCTTCGCGAAATGCGCCGGTCGCGTCAGTTTGCTGAATGAGCTTGCCGCCAGTGCTGTAGTCGGTATTCGGAAGCTCAATGGTCTTCGTTGGCGTGGTTGCGGCAGGTGGGGCTGATTGTGGCTGTGTCGACGGCGGCGGGTTCCCGCCAATGGCTTTGATGATGGTGCTGTCAACCCATTGATACCCGGCGTTCGGTCCGATAAGGACCCTGTTGCCTAAGGGGAAAAGCACAGCCCCATCGAAGCCGCTCGCGTTGGGCGTGTTGCCGTTTACAACATTTGCGCCGCCAGAGCTGCGCGGTTCAGTGCCAGGCGTAGACCCCGGCGCGGAGGCAGGACCAGAGTTGGCGGGCAGTGCAGCGCTTGATGTCGAAGGAGGGTTGTTGGCTGGCCGGGTTGCAGCCGGCGGGGAAGATGGAGGCGCCGGAGTCGTGGGCGGTGTCGCAACTGGCGGCGTTTGAGGTGTAGCCGGTGTGGCAGGCGCCGATTGCGGTGAAGAAGGCGGAGGTGCGACCGGCGGGAGGTTCGGGGCTTCCTGCGCTGGCGGCTGCGTGGTGCTCGGCGGGGCGCAGTTGGCGAGTTTGCTGAGGAGATCAGCGATTGCGTCCTTGGTGGCCTGGACCAGGCTGTCAACGTCCTCAAGGTCCTTTTCTACTTGCTGGCGCTGGCTCATCGCCGTCGCCAATTTGTCGAGTGCTTCGCCCCGCGCCGACTCGCTCAATCCGGGACCGCTAAAGAACTTCACCCCTTGTTGAAGCGTGGCGATGTCGTTATTTATTCTGTCCAGCGCGTTCGCCAAAGCTTGCCTCTCAACTGAGAGCTGAGAGAGCGCATCCTGGAGGTCTCTGATTTGCTGCGTGATCGCCGCGCAGTCCTCCGCCGCCTGGAGCGGAGGGGGAGGCGATGTTGGGATCGAGCCAGGCGGGCCTTGCGGCAATGGACTTGCCTGATTTGGCTGCGTGGTGCTCGGCGGGGCGCAGTTGGCGAGTTTGCTGAGGAGATCAGCGATTGCGTCCTTGGTGGCCTGGACCAGGCTGTCAACGTCCTCAAGGTCCTTTTCTACTTGCTGGCGCTGGCTCATCGCCGTCGCCAATTTGTCGAGTGCTTCGCCCCGCGCCGACTCGCTCAATCCGGGACCGCTAAAGAACTTCACCCCTTGTTGAAGCGTGGCGATGTCGTTATTTATTCTGTCCAGCGCGTTCGCCAAAGCTTGCCTCTCAACTGAGAGCTGAGAGAGCGCATCCTGGAGGTCTCTGACTTGCTGCGTGATCGTCGCACAGTCCTCGCCTGCAGGCTGCGTGCCGGTCTGCTGCGCGGCAACCGGCGGGATATTGGCGAGGGCAAAGACGCCAATCGCAAGGACGAGGGAACACGCGGAACGGTGCATGCGCAACCTCCGGGGAAGACAAGAAGCCGAAGCGGGCACAGTGCTACGAAAGCGTGAAGAATAGCGGGGAGGAAAGAAGCCAGACCGACGTTGGGTGGATGGTATCAATTTCGATTTTTCGTGTCCAGCGGAATTTGGCCGCCGCAGAGCGCGGCGGTCCCGAGCGGTCCACGGCAGCTTGTCGACGCCGTGAGACACTGGCATCGGCGGCACTCCCCGAAGCAGGTCCACAACCGCTGGTTCAATCCGCATGGGCGTCTACACACGTTTTTTCAATTTGCTGTTTGGGCGGCCTCTGCCTACCACCGCGGAGCGCGCCGAATGCATTGGGCCGCTGGCCGGTATCCCGGTTTTTGGCCTCGACGCACTGAGCTCGGCGGCGTACGGGCCTGAGGCGGCCCTGACGCTGCTGATTCCGCTGGGCCTGATGGGTGTGAAGTACATCGTGCCCGTCAGCTTCGCCATTGTCATCCTGCTGACAATTGTGTTCTTCAGCTACCGGCAGACGATCGAGGCCTATCCGCGCGGCGGAGGCTCCTACACTGTCGCCAGCCAGAACCTGGGTGAGCGTGCAGGACTGCTGGCGGCGGCAGCGCTGATGGTCGACTATGTGCTGACCGCCTCGGTGGGCATCTCGGCGGGCGTGGGCGCGCTCATCTCAGCCGTGCCCAGCCTGCAGCCGCACACACTGGAGATTTGTCTGGTTGTGCTGGCGATCCTGACCATCATCAACATGCGTGGAGTGCACGACACAGGTGTCGTGTTCATGATTCCGACCTACCTGTTTACGGCAACGCTACTGATTGTGATTGCAGTTGGCGGATGGCAAGTGGTTCATGCGGCCGGTCATCCATCGCCTGTGACGCCGCTGCCGGCAATTCCGGCGGCGACCACGATGGTTAGCTGGTGGCTGATCTTGAAAGTGTTCTCATCGGGCTGCACGGCGATGACGGGCGTGGAAGCCGTGAGCAACGGCGTGACGGCGTTTCGCGAGCCAACGCGCAAGAACGCCAAGACGACGCTGACCATCATCATCGCGCTGCTGATCGTGTTGCTGGCGGGCATCGCGCTGCTGTGCCGCGCCTACGGCATTGCTGCCACCGATCCCGGCAAAGCGGGCTACGAGAGTGTTCTCTCGATGCTGACGCGCGCAGTGATGGGGCATGGGTGGTTTTATTACCTGACCATCGCCTCGGTCTTGCTGGTGCTGGCGTTGAGCGCGAACACCGCGTTCGCCGATTTTCCGCGGTTGACCCGAGCCATTGCAATCGACAACTACATGCCTCACGTTTTCCTGATTCGCGGGCGGCGGCTCTTGTATTCGTGGGGCATCTACGTCCTGGTAGCGCTGACGGCGCTGCTGCTGATTCTTTTTGGCGGCGTTACGGACCGGTTGATTCCGCTCTACGCGATCGGCGCGTTCATGGCGTTCACGCTGTCGCAGGCGGGAATGGTGATGCACTGGAAGCGCCAGGGCGGCGCCACCGGACAAATGATCGTGAACGGAGTGGGCGCGGTGGCGACGGGCGTCACCACGCTCGTAGTTCTGGTGGCCAAGTTCGCCGAGGGCGCTTGGATCACGGCGCTGCTGGTGATCGTAATGATCCTGTTCATGCGCGCCGTGAATCGCCACTACGTGCGCGTGAATCGCGAGATCGATCTGGATAGGCCCTTCATTCCTGCCGAAGTGAGCGAACCCATTGTGGTGGTTCCCGTGGATCGATGGAGCCGCATCAGCGAGAAGGCGCTGTCGTTCGCTCTCTCCATGTCCTGCGATATTCACTGCGTGCACGTGGAGACCAGCGACGTGCCCGATTCTTTCTGCGATACATGGGAGAAGGACGTAGTGGCGCCGCTGAAAGCGGCCGGCCGTTGTATCCCTAAGCTGGTGAAGCTTAAATCGCCCTTTCGCTATGTGCTTTACCCGATCGTGGATTATGTACTGAGTGTGGAGCGTGAGCGCGAGAACTGCAAGGTGTGTGTCCTGGTCCCGGAGTTGGTGGTGCGCCATTGGTGGGAAGGGATGCTGCACAACCGGCGGTCTGACCTGCTGAAGGTGATCCTGCTGATGCGCGGCAACCGGCGCATCGTGGTGATCAATATCCCCTGGTACCTGGAAAAAGGGTGACGTCCGTCGCGCACCTGCGCGTCCTTTCGCGCGAAAGTCAGTCAAAGATTGGAGTGCTCCCAGCATCGTCGGGCTTCTTGAAAGGTGGGGGGAGAGGATAGTCTAGAGGGGTACCGGAAACCAGCCAGGATGCCCATTCCCGGAGCAGAAGTCCGGTGGCGCATGGGTTTGCTTGCGCGCGGTACCGATTGAGGAGATTTTCAAGTTGAAGAGGACGCTACTGTTCTTGCTTTTAGCCGTGGTTACGGCTGCGCTCACGCCGAAAAGTGCCATCGGCCAGGTAAATCCGGAGGCGGCGCCTGGCCAGTCGCAGGCTGGACCCAAGTATGAAGTATTCGCGGGCGTAGCCTATTCGCGCCTGAGGCAGGTTCCGGTTTCGTATAGCGGACTGGTAGGCGGAAAGGTATCCGTGTCCCGCGATTTTGGAAAGTACTTTCAGCTGATGGGGTCGGGAGACTACTACAGCCTGGGGACCGGCCGCACTGACATTCCGAATAAGGGCAACCCGACGATCTATACGTTTCTGGTTGGTCCGGCACTCCATGCGACGCTCTATGGAAACCTCAGCGGCGTGATCTTCGGCGAGATAGGCGGAGAGCATACGGGGGGCGAAAGCATGACGCCTAATATCTCCTTCGCGGGAGGATTTGGCGGAGGGTTGGCCTACAATCTGAACCGCAGATTCGCGGTGCAGCTCACCGGCGATCGCGTTGCCGCATCGTTCTCGCTGCCCAATAACAATCCGGTGCTGGCTAACTCGACGAGCCGGACCTGGAACGCCCGCGGGACATTCGGCCTGGTGTACCGTTTCTAGGACCTGTTAGCAGGCCCTAGACGCAGGCATCTCGACTGAATCGCTTGAGAGGGCGAATTTCCCCTCGGCCATTCGCGCGGCAAGACGCATTGCAGCCTTCATATTCTCAGGGTCAGCCTGGTTACGGCCGGCGATGTCGAAGGCCGTGCCATGATCCACGGAAGTGCGGATAATGGGAAGTCCAAGCGAGACATTCACGCCGCCTTCAAAATCGATCAGCTTCATGGGAATGTGACCTTGGTCGTGGTACATGGCGACGATGAGGTCGAACTCGCCGCGCAAAGCGCGAACGAAGATGGTGTCGGGCGAGTGCGGGCCGGAGCAATCGATGCCGAGTGCGCGCGCTTCGGCAATAGCCGGGGCGATGACTTCGGCATCCTGCCGGCCGAAGAGCCCATGCTCGCCGGCATGGGGATTGAGACCGCAGACTGCGATGTGCGGCGCCGTGCGGCGCAGCCAAAGCAACGCATCGTTACCAAGCTGGATGGTGCGAACAATATGCGCGCGGTTGAGATGGCAGGCCTGCTCAAGAGAAATGTGCGTGCTGACGTGAACCGTTGCCAGCTTCTCGGAGTAGAGCAACATGCGCGGCTCAGGCGCGCCGGTTAGCTCAGCGATGTACTCGGTATGTCCCGAGAAGGGCTGGCCGGATAGAGTGACCGCTTCCTTATTGAGAGGGCCAGTGACCATGGCGTCGGCCTTGCCGTTCATGCACAACTCAACAGCGCGCCGGACGTAAGCGACGGCGGCAAGTCCGTACTCGGCGCGGAGCTGGCCGAATTCAACTTCGTGATCGGAGGCAAGCGTGCCGGTCTCGATCAGCGAACAGCGCAAAGTGCGCGGGTCAATTCCGCTGATGCGTTGTGCGGCGCTGAGAACGGCCGAATCGGCGATGAGCAGCCACTCCGCCAGCGAGGAGACATTTTGATCCTGAAGAGCCTTGAGGGCAATTTCGGCGCCGATGCCTGCCGGGTCTCCGATGCTGATGGCGATGCGAGCAAGTCTGGTCATGCACGGCCTCTTAGCGCGGCAAGAATCTCATTAAACGCTGTCGGCGAGCCGAAGCCGCCAGACTTTGTGACGACGGTGCATCCGTGCGCATCGCCACCCTGCACGGTGCCCCATGGAATGCCCGGCGCGAACTCACCCTGGAGAATAAAGGAGTGAGCGGCAAGGGCGCGAACAGCAAGCTGCGCCGTTTCGCCTCCGGTGAGAATGAGAGCCTGCGGAGCGTAGGCGCGGAATGCCAAGCGAATTCGGGCGGTGGCACCGAAAGCCAAACGAAGGCGAAGAACGCGGACGCTATCTTGATCCGCGGAATCCAGCTCCTCGAGTTGGAGTTTGGTGACCGGATGAGACGTTCCCGCGATGAGCAATGTGCGCGCTGCCACCGGTACGAACGCGGCCATGGGGCGCGCGGGAGCGAGGCTGGCGAGAGCCTGTGCCAGGCCGGCCGAGCCCGCGTAGAGAAGGCCGGGCAGGTCCTTTGCTGCACGGGCCAGAGCATCGAGATCGACTTGATTGGCGCTGTCGCAGATGAGCAAAGTCTTGCCGGCATCAAGGGCAGGTTCAAGCTCTCGGGCATGCGCGACGTGGAAGATGCGGCCACGGACCGTAAGTGGGAAAAGGCGCTCAAGGCGAACCTGCGAGCGCTGGCCCGCGGCGTCTTCGATTTCCAGAGTTCCGTCGCGAACCGTGCGGCCAGCGGCAGGAAAGGCAGGGGCGAAAACGGCGGCGCGAATTCCAAGCGTCCGATGCGCGGCGAGCAGTTCAGCAGCGAGGGGACCGCGCGCAGCGGAGTCAACCTTCTTGAAGAAGAGCGAATTGGGATCGCCGGCAAGAGCCGTGCATGCGAGAGAGACCACCCGGGCTGCACGGCGGGCTGAAAGCGCGCGGGAATTTGTGCTGAATGCCTGCACGGATTCTGGAGTCGAAAATTCGACACCTGTGCCGAACCAGACGCGAACCGAACGCCCGGTCCGGAGGAATGCCGCGCCGGCATCGCAGGCGCCGGTAAGATCGTCGGCGAGAAGAACGATGCGACCGGAGTACGGATCAGCAAATGAGGGTGGAATGAAGTCCGGATTGCCGGCTTCGGTGGGCATTGCAATAGACCTCTCAATAGTTTCGAGAATATACCGCTCGATTCCAATTTGACTTGCCTGTAAGGCCGACCTGTTGATGCTGGACAAGAACACGGGCATTCCGTGAAGGTAGAGGAGATGAATCGCCGAACGTTTTGCCTTACCGCAGCTACCGTAGCCGCAAGTCGCGCCAGAACATTTGCAGTACTCGCTTCTCAGGTTCCCGCCCATGGGCCGCTCATCACACTGAGCGAAATCGAGGCGATTGATCGGGAGCGAATTTTGCGCGCGGCCAACGAGTATTTGACGGCGCCGCCGATCACGATTACATCATCGTCTTCGCCGCGCAGCAAAGGCGGCAAGCACGACTATTTTTCTGAGGCGGATTACTGGTGGCCGGACCCGAAAAACCCTGGCGGCCCGTATATTGAGCGCGACGGCTACTCCGATCCGCAAAACTTCAACGACCATCGCCTGGCGCTAATCCGGCTGAGCCTGATTGTGCCCGCACTGACGGCTGCATGGCTCCTGACTCAAGACAAGCGCTATGCCGAGCGCGCGGCCATGCACCTGCGCGCGTGGTTTCTCGCGGCCGAAACGCGCATGAATCCGTCGCTCGACTACGCGCAGGCGGTATGGGGACATTCGACGGGCAGGAGTTACGGCATTATCGACACGCTGCACCTGGTGGAGGTGACACGTGCCGCGCGGCATCTGGAGGCAGCGCAGGCTATGACGCCCGCGGAATCTGCCGGCGTGCGCGAGTGGTTCACGGAGTACCTGCTTTGGATGCGCGCTTCGACCAATGGACAGGAAGAAGAAGCCGCCAAAAATAACCACGGAACGTGCTGGACGGTGCAGGCGGCGGCGTTTGCGGCCTACATCGGGAACGAGAACGCGATGATGATGTGCCGAGCACGATTCCGCGATCATCTTTTGCCCGATCAGATGGCAGAGGACGGGAGCTTTCCGCTGGAGCTCAAGCGCAGCAAGCCTTACAACTACTCGCTTTTCAATCTCGACATGCTGGCCATGATTTGCGTGATTGCGTCGGCGTCGGGCATGTCGCCAAGCGGCGCAACGAACAACCTTTGGCAATTTACGTTGCCCGGCGGCAATCTTTACAAGAAGGCTGTCGACTTCATGTTTCCGTACATCGAGGACAAGAGCAAGTGGCCCTACCCGCACGACGTCGAATACTTCGACGACCTGCCCAACCGGCAGCCCAGCCTCTTGTTCGCAGGGCTGGCGTATCGCGAGCCGAAGTACATCGCGCTCTGGCGCACGCTGCCTCCCGATCCCAAAACGCCCGAGATCATCCGCAACTTTCCCATTCGCCAGCCGGTGCTATGGTTACGGCCGGCTTAGGAACTTAAGCCCACTCCCCAGCCCCGCCTACTCGTATACTTGCAGCGACATGAATTCCTCCCGCCGCGAATACCTGCGTCTGATGTCTGCGGCCGCACTCTCCGCTGCTTTTTCTCGCCGATTGCCGGCATTCGATCCGGCGCCGCAGACTCCATCTCTGAAGGACGCCGCTGCAACTGCCGGCCTGATCTATGGATCGTGCAGCGACATGCCGTTCTGGAAGGCGCCGCCGGAATATCTGGATCTCTTTGTTCGGCAATGCGCGCTCTTTGCCCCGATCCTTTCGTGGCAGGACGTTGCGCCGACGTTGACGCACGAAGACGATGCGCACGACCCGAATGCAGCCGTCGCCCTGAGCCATGGGCTCGGCATCACCGGTGCGCATTTGCTGTGGTACTTGCGCACGCCGCCGTGGCTCGCAAATCTTTCTCGCGCTCAGGCGGAAGAAGCGGTTGCCGCGCACGTCAGAAACATCGTGACCTTCTACCGCGGGCGCGTGTTTTCGTGGAACGTGGTCAATGAGGCCATTGAACCTCCGCAGCACGGTCCCGATGGCCTGCGCATGGACAGCCCTCTCATGCGCGCGCTGGGCACGGACTTTTTCGCGCCCACTTTTCGCGAAGCTCGGACGGCCGATCCCGGCGCGTTGCTGCTCTATAACGAATACGATCTGGAGCTGGATAACGCGTGGCAGGCAGCGCGGCGCGACGCGTTGTTTCGCCTGTTGGATCGCTTGCAGAAAGCCAATGCGCCGATCGACGGGGTCGGCCTGCAATCGCACCTGAAATACCGGCAGTTCGGCGATTTCAACGAGAAGGTTTACCGGCAGTTTTTGCGAGAGATTGCCGGCCGGGGACTGAAGATCGTCATCACCGAGCTGGATGTCGACGACCGCGGCAGCCCGGCGGACCTTACGGCTCGCGACCATGCAATCGCGGATATCTATGCGCGCTTCCTGGCGGTTGCGCTTGACGAACCGGCAGTCTGCGCACTGGTCACGTGGGGCCTCTGCGATCCGTACAGCTGGTACAACAGCACCTGGTGGCACCAGTACGCGCGGCCTGACGGCTTCGAGCAGCGCCCGCTACTCCTTGATGCGGAGTTTCGCCCGAAGCCGTCGTTTTTCGCCGTCCTCAACGCCCTGCAGCATGCGCCCAAGCGGGCCGTTACGAATTCGAGATGAAACGTGGACCGTGCGTCGCGAACCGCTCATCTTCACTCGGGCGACCCAGGCAAGAATCGAGTGCGAGAAGTGCGCAAAAAACATCGGGCCCTTCCCGAAGGAAGGGCCCAAGTCAGGGTGCGAGGTCGAAGAGCTAATTCACCGTCACGGTGAATGTGGTTGTGACCGTCGGGCTTACCGATGGTGTGGGCGTTGCGGTCACCGAGTAGGTATACGTCCCGGCCGTTGTGCCCGGATCGTTTTGGCCTCCGCCTCCCCCACCCCCTCCGCTGCTTCCGCTGCCGCAACTGGAGAGCGCACCCATGACTGCCATCGCGACGAGGATGCCAAGCATGCTGCGCCAGCTACGCCGGCGCGCGGGAATTCCAAACAAGATGAGAACGGCAAGAACCGCGCCTGAGCCGGCGCCCAGCCAGCCTTTTCCTGGCATCTTCGGACGCGCCAACTCCGCAGTTAGCGGCGGCGATGTGCTGATGGTAAAGGTCACGGTTCCACTTGTGGTGGATGATGTAAGGTTCACGGCTGTGCCGCTGCCGCCGCCGGTGCACGTGGTGCCGTCTCCCCCAGACGCCGTCGTGCTGGATTGCTGGCAGGTGAGAGACACCGAGCCGGTATACCCGGCAAGTGCCGCCACGGTGACGGCGACGGTTGCCGACTGTCCGGGAGTGACGCTCGCTGAACTCGCTGTGCCCGCGGTTAACTTAAAGGTCGATTCGGTGACGGTAACCTGCGCCGTTTTCGATCCGGTCGAGTAGATACTGTCTCCGCTGTAGGTTGCCGTGAGGGTATCCGTCCCTGCGGCAAGGGGGGTTTGCTGATTGGCCGCGCCAATTGTGAACTGGTAACTGCCGCTCACGAGCGTTTGCGGTCCCGAGCTGTAGCTGCCGCTGGAGAGCGTTACGGTGCCAGTTGGCGTAGCACCGGAGCCGGCCACGGTGACTGTGACCGTGAACGCGCCTTCCGAGTTTAATGTTTGCGAGGCCGGAGTGACAGTGATGGTTGGCGTGAGCAGCGTTGCCTGAGTCACGGTCACCTGTCCCGTGTTGCTTGCCCTTGCATAATCGGTGTCCCCGCTGTACGACGCCGTCAAAGTGACGGTTCCAGCAGTGAGCGTGTTGCCCGGAATGGTGAAGACGCAATTGCCGGCGCTGGCGCATGGGCTGGTCCCGATCGTTTCCGTAGTGGCGGCGTAGCCCCCGCCGGCGAGCGTTATCGTACCGGTTGGCGTGCCTGCCGATCCAGACACCGAAACGGTCACGTTGAGGCTGTTGGACGAATTAATGGTCGAATTCTGCGGCGTAACCGTAACAGTCGGAGTCGCGAGTCCGGTGGCGGCGGTCCAGCCGTTGACGACGTTGGCGATGTTGAGCGAACCAAGACCTGAAGCCTCGTCATAGCCGGTTCCGGCACTGTAACCGGGCAGGATTCCGAAGTAATCGCCGGTGTGGGTTATGGAACAGTTCGGCGAAGGTGTCGTTACATAATAGAAGTAATCGCATGGCATCGCGTTGGTTCCCTGATCGATGTCATTGAAGTAGCAACTGCTGCTTGTGGTGACGCTCTCAGAGCTGCAACCGCCGTAATTCTGCTTTGCCGCAAGCGCGTACAACTCCGCATTCGGGCTGCCCTGAGCGGCGCCAGTTTTTTGATTGATGAGCGCCATCACGCCGGCCATCGCCGGTGTCGCCACCGATGTTCCGCCGACTTCCTCGGCGAAGGGCTCGGACGAGGTGTTGTACGTGCACTCCGGGTCCAGAGATGCGGCCGAGACGCAGACCAGATAGGCGCTGCTCGAAAGAAAACCGTCGGAGGCGAAGAAGCTGACGTCAGGAATGTCGCGGACGCCATCGCTCGGAATCCCCGCGACGCCTGTCTGCCACGCCGGCTTGGGCCAGCCATTGTTGACGAGGGGGATGTTTCCGTTGGACGAGCCCGTGGTTGTGGAACCGGAGGTGCAAGTTCCCAGCGTGGTTCCGGTGGGATCGGTGGTGCTGACGACGCAGGAGCTTGCCCCGCCACTTCCACCCACCGTGTCAACGAGGTACAGGAGGCCACCGGCGCCATCTTGTTCAAGCTGTTGGGCGTAATAGCCAAGTGCATTGCAGCCAGTCTCAGCGTCCGTGACCGAAAGAGTCTGCCCCCCGCTGCCGAGGTAGCTGCTGTAGAAGTTAGTTCCGTTGAAGAGGCTCTTCATGTAGGGCAAGGCGAGGGGACTGGTGCAGGTATCGTTCCAGGGCAGTTCGGGAATGTAACCCTTGGCATTGGACTCGTTCGTCGAGCTGTTGGTGGTGTTCCAGTACGTTGAAGCTTCCGAGGCGCAGCCGTCGTTGGATGTGAGCGGGCACCAAGCGAAGTCGGTTCCGCCAACCGCGGTATTGAAGGGCGTTGAGGCGAGTCCGCTGACGGAGAGGCCGTTTTCGGCTGGGGCAGGAAGGCCACTGGCGTCGCCGCCCTGGTCGCAACTGGCCGAACCGGAGTCGCCCGTGGCGACGAATACAGCGATCCCCTCGGCGGCAGCCGTTTCCCAAAGGTTGTAATACTGCACGTTGCCCGCGGTGCCGAGACCCAGCTCGCACGCGCCGTAGCTCACGTTCATGATATGTGCAGTGAGATGGTCGATGATGTAGCTTTCGGAGTCGTAGAGGTTATCGTCGGAGGTCGAAGCAGGATAGGAGGCGACGAGGACGATCTGCGCGTTCTTGGCCACGGCGCCGCTCCACTCAACGTCGAGCGAATTCTCCTCAAGATCGCTTAGACCGCAGAGCGCGGTGGGAAGCGTGCTTGAGCAAACCGTCAAGGGCTGGCTGTTGCCTGACATCTGAACAGGCTGGTTCCAGGAGTTGTTCGTCGGCAAATTGAAGAAAGTCCTGAAGGTGGCGACGTCGTTGCTGCCGTTGGCGCCGACGACGGCCGTACTGGACTCCCCAATATCAATGGCGCTCGTGCCGGCGATGGCAATCGTCTGACCAATGCCGTCGATTCCGGAAGTCCACAGTGGCGCCACGTTATAGATGGTGGCGAAATCCCATGGGCCGACGTCTTCGACCAAATAAGAGGGACTGCCGACGCTGATTCCGAATTCCGGCTTTGCGGCGACCGCAGGCTTCGCGGGCTCAGCGGCGCTTTCCGTCCTGAAAGTGCGCGCCGCGGTCGCGGCGGCGCCAGCCTCACGTACCCATTTGCCGGTTTGCTGATTGTGCTGCACCAACTGGCCCATGTGGTGCGCGGGTCGCGGGAAGAAGTTGTGCAGCGACTTGATGCCGACCACGACAGGCGCGATCGCGGCGGGAATCTGCGGATCGCTCATGTTGCCGATATGAGGCACGCCGTTGACGACAAGATTGTGGATTTCGGTGTGGAAGGTCCTGTTGACCATGCCCGCAGTTCCGCTGAAGCGGATCGACATCCGGTCCTTGGTAACCTGCGTGACGGTGAAGCCGTGGCCATTGAGCCAACCGGTGATGGTGGCAATGTCGGCCTGTAGATGGCCCGTACAACTCGCCGACCTGCTCGGGTGTCAGCCACTGGTGGTAGTTGGGCGAATTAGTATCATTTGACTCGCCACAAAAGTGTCGAATGCGGCCTGCTGCTCGGGACTTCGACTCAGGACGAGAATCAGGTCGGTCATAGGCAGCGACGGTGCTGACCGGACCCCGATCGTTCTTGCATTGGCCGCCGGGTGGGTGCTGCCGGCGAGCGTGACCAACTGGTTCTCATTGATCGGATCGACGATGCGGACCGCGGGTGCGACGCGCTGCGCCATAGCGGCGGCGGAACAGAGGAAGACACTGGCCAAGGTGCACAAAGCGAGCGAGCGTGAACGGATCTTATTGATCATAGGGGGAGATCCTGGAACCTTTCTTGAGAGAACCCTCGAAATGCCGAAGAGTTTTTGAAGCTTGTCGAAAGAGAGTTGCATTGGGCAGAGAGAAAACTAGGAAACCGGCGGATTCGCTGGCACAAGCCGAGCGGGATGGTCGAAGACCTCATCATCATCGGACAAATGCCCATGAATCGCTGAGTGCGCCGACGCGGTTTGCATCTGTCGCCGGGCGCATCACCTCTGAAAATGCGGGGTTTCGCTTTTGAAAGCTGACCCTGCAATCGGACCTCATCGCGGAACGGACATTTCACACCGAGTGAGGAGAACTGGAACGCCGCCCGCAAGGAATAAAACAAGAAAACTCGTTCAGTTAGACGGCGTCGGAAGAGGAAGGTTGAAGAACTTTGGGCGGAAGTGACCAGGCGCAGGCGATGTACGTGCAGCAAGAGGGCGAGGACGACTGCCGCGGTGAGAGGGAGCCGGAACGCCATAACGCAGGAGAGCTATTTGAATGGGTCCGGCGAATAGGGCCGCGCAATGGGCGCGGTCGTGGGCATGGAGGACGCGGAGTTGCAATAGACAATTGATTTCCTATGATATATTATTCGACTTTTCGGTCAAAATCCATTCGCTCTGAGAGGCCTCTAGCAAACGGCAGGCAGCGGATGGCTAACAACCGGCTGGTTCGGGTAAGGGGAATGGATGAAGCCATTGGAATCGAACAAACGGGAAATTGCTTTCGGAGTGCTGGACAACTTCCGCATCGAGATCCCGTCCTGGGGATTCGCGAACACTGGCACGCGCTTCGGCAAGTTTGTGCAGGCTGCCGCCGCAAGCACCCTTGAAGAGAAGTTTGCCGACGCGGCTGAGGTCCACCGCCTTACGGGCGCAACGCCGACGCTGGCGCTGCATGTGCTTTGGGATCTGCCCAACGGCCTGAAGGATATGCCCGAAGTGAAGCAGTTGGAGAAGCGATTCGGCATTCGCTCAGGGTCGATCAATCCCAACCTGTTCCAGGACCAGGAATACAAATTTGGTTCGCTTTGCAATCCTTCGGCCGTCATTCGCGAGCAGGCGCTGGGGCATTTGCTGGGCTCGATCGAGATCGCGAAGGGACTCGATTCGCGCGACATTTCGCTGTGGATGGCCGATGGATCGAATTATCCCGGCACGCAGAGTATGCGCAAGCGCCTCGGCTGGCTCGAGGAGGCGCTGCGGATTGCGCACAGCCACCTGGCGCCGAGGCAGCGATTGCTGGTGGAATACAAACCCTTTGAGCCGGCGTTTTATCACACCGACATTGCCGATTGGGGCATGGCAAGCCATCTGGCTGGTCAGGCGGGCCCGCAGGCGCGTGTGCTGGTCGATACTGGCCATCATTACAACGCGCAAAACATCGAGCAGATTGTGGCGTGGCTGCTGCACACCGGAATGCTGGGGGGATTCCACTTCAACGACCGTCGCTATGCCGACGACGACCTCACGCTGGGCTCGATCGATCCTTACCAGATTTTCCGCATCTTCCACGAGATTCATGCGGCAGGAGACGATGGCCTGACGTTCGACATCGCGTACATGATTGACCAGAGCCACAATCTGAAGGGCAAAATCGAAGCGACCGTGCAGACTATCGTGACGGCGCAGGAACTTTATTTGAAAGCCGCGTTGGTTGATCGCATAAAGCTTGCGGAATTGCAGCAAGACTGCGATCTGGTCGCCGCAGAAGAGCTTTATCGCGGCGCATTCTGGTGCGACGTGCGTCCGTTGACGCGCGCGTGGCGTGAGGCCCGCGGCATGGCGGCAGACCCGCTGGAAGCGCTGCGCTCTGGCGGTTATGTGGAGCGCGTGGCGCGAGAGCGGGCATGCCACAGCTCGGCCGTCGGCAGTTATGCATAAGGTCGCCTGCGCCCGATCTCCCGGCGCAGGTGTGTTTCAATAGGGGTATCAAAAAAGGGGAAGCTGTTGGCCAAAACCAAAATCAGAAGGTTGTACCTGATTCCGATTCTCTCCAAGGCACTCGATGTGATCGAGTTACTGGAACAGGATCATACGACCTTGACGCTTGAAGACATTTATCAGCGGACCAACATTTCCAAGACCAGCGTCTACCGCATTTTGAAGACGCTGGTGCATCGCGGCTATCTGGCGCAGACGCCGAGCGGACGGTACCGGCTGGTATCGCGTCCGCGGCGCTTGCGCTTCGGTTTTGCCGTGCAGAGCGCCGAGATGCCCTTCAGCAACGCGGTGGCGCGGAGCGTGACTGCGGCAGCCGCTGCATCCGGTGTGGAACTGATCGTTCTGGACAATCGCTACGATCCTGATGTGGCCGTGCGCAACGCGGAAGAGTTTGTTGCCAAGCGAGTGGACCTGGTGCTGGAATTCCAGGTGGAGGAGGCGGCGGCGCCGCGCGTAGCGCACATCTTCAAGAAGGCCGAGATTCCGATGGTGGCTATCGACGTGCCCCACCCCAATGCGACGTACTTCGGAGTCGACAACTTCGAGGTTGGATACGAGGCCGCGGCGATCCTGGCGCAATACGCGCAACGGCAATGGAAGGGCAAGGTGGACAGGGTGGTCGGCGTGGGCTTCAGAGAAGCTGGCAGCTTTGTGCAGCATCGCATAACCGGCGCCTTTGACGGAATCCGCGAGCGGTTCAAGGAGCTGACCCCGGATCGATTCGTGCAGATCGAAGGACGAGGAATGCGCGAAGCGAGCCACAGGGCGATGAGCCTGTATCTTTCCGAACAGAAGGGTGGCGAGCTAACGCTGGTGGCCGCATCAAACGACAGCAGCGCGCTGGGGGTTCTGGATGCGGTGCGCGAAGCGGGCCAGGAGGCGAACTTTGCCATCGTAGGCCAGGATTGCATTCCCGAAGTATTGGATGAAATGCGCAAGAGATCGAGCGCGATTGTCGGCTCCATTTCGCACGAGGCGGAGAGCTACGGACCGCGTCTGATTCAGCTTGGTATTTCAATTCTGCGCGGGTACACTGTGCCTCCTTATAACTACATGCACCACCGTGCCGTAACGCTGGATACTCTGGGTGAGCTCGCGAAGGCGAAAAGGGTGGCTGAGGAGACAAACCATGCGGTGGCAATTGGCTAGATTCCATTGATCTGGAATCCCGATGTAAAACGATTTCTCCCTGCTGCCGGCTGTATCATGGAAATGAGTTCGGTTCTTCCCCCTTTTGAGTGCCCCTTATGACAATGGCTACGACCGCTTCTTCTGTATTGCATTTTCTCGAGGACCGCTGGGATCCCGCTGTGGCGGCTGGTCTCGATGAGCCTGAACTTCTGCGCTACCGCTCGAACCTGCTCGGTTCGGATCTGCGCATCACCAACTTTGCCGGCGGAAACACAAGCTCGAAAGTTGTCGAGCTAGATCCGCTGACCGGCAATCCGGTGGAAGTGCTGTGGGTGAAAGGATCGGGCGGCGACCTGGGCAGCATCAAGCGCTCCGGCTTTGCCACGCTGTACCAGGACAAGTTGCTTGCGCTGGAGCGCATTTACAAAGGCGCCGAATTTGAGGATCAGATGGCGGAGATGTATCCGCTGTGCGCTTTCCGCAACAATCCAGTCGCCGCATCCATCGACACTCCTCTGCACGGATTTCTGCCCTTTCCGCACGTCGATCATTTGCACCCCGATTGGGCGATTGCGTTGGCGGCGAGCGCCAACGGCAAATCGAAAATGGAAGAGTTCAATCGCGAATTCGGTCACTCGCTGGTGTGGCTGCCGTGGCAGCGGCCCGGCTTTGAACTGGCGATGATGATGAAGCGGATCGTCCAGGAGAATCCGGGATGCGACGGAATTGTGCTGGGTGGGCATGGGCTCTTTACCTGGGGCCAGACGCAGCGGGAGTGCTACCTGAACACGCTGCATATGATCGACAGCATTGGCCAATTCATCGAGCGTCACGGAAAAGCGAAGGGAAAGGTGCGGTTCGGAGGCGAGGCCGTTCCGGCGCGCTTAGATCGCCGCGAACTTGCGATCCAGATCGCGCCATTCCTCCGTGGTCGAATCAGCGCCAGGCAGAGGTTTATCAGCAGTTATTCCGACGCGCCCGACGTGATGCAGTTCGTTGACTCAGCGCACGGTAAGGCTCTGGCCTTTCTGGGAACCAGTTGTCCCGATCACTTCATTCGCACCAAAATCCGGCCCATGTTTGTGACTTGGGGCGCGCACGAAGGCATTGAAGCGCTGAAGACCCAGATCGATTGCGCACTGGCCGAGTATCTCGACCAGTATCGCCACTACTACCGCACCTTTGCTAAGCCCGATTCACCTGCGATCCGTGACGCCAGCCCCGCTGTGGTGCTGATTCCCGGACTGGGGATGTTCAGTTTCGGCAAGGACAAGACCGAGGCGCGCATCACCGGCGAGTTCTATGTCAACGCCATACACGTGATGGAAGGCGCGAGTTTGCTGGGAGACGGCGCGGTGAGCGGGACCGTACCTCAGTGCCCGCCCGGGATGGATCCGGCGAGCTTTAAAGTTTTCGACAATTATGTGGCGTTGCCGGCCGCGGAGGCGTTTCGCATCGAGTATTGGGCGCTCGAAGAGGCAAAAATTCGCCGGCGTCCGCCGGAAAAAGAGCTGAGCCGGCGCGTGGCATTGGTGGTGGGTGGCGCCAGCGGAATTGGCCGCGAAGTGGCGCGGCTGGCCGCATCGCGCGGCGCCCATGTGTTTGTCGCCGACCGCAACGAGGAAGGCTCGGCGCGCGTGGCCAGCGAGATCGCGGCGATCTCGTCACCCGAGTTTACTGGCTACTCCGGCGTCGACATTCGCAGCCGCGAATCGATTCGCAAGGTATTGGGTGAGGCGGCGCTGGCATTCGGCGGCATCGACATTCTCATCAACACAGCGGCGCTGTTCCCGTCCACCGCCGACGGCGAGATCGCCGACGAAATGTGGTCGGATACTCTTGCGGTGAACGTAACCGCGAACTACCTGCTGGCCGACGAAGCCGCCCAGATGTTTGAAGAACAAGGACTGCATGGAAACATCGTCTTCACCAGCTCGGCCAACGCGGTGGTGGCCAAACGCGGCAGCGAGGCTTACGACGTGAGTAAGGCCGCGCTCTCGCACCTGATTCGCGAGCTGGCGGTGAGCATGGCGCCCAATGTGCGCGTGAATGGCATCAGTCCCGCAACTGTGGTCAAGGGATCCACGATGTTTCCGCGCGATCGCGTGCGCGCTTCCCTGCGCAAATACAATATTCCGTTCCAGGAATCGTTCAGCGACGACGAGCTCCGCAGCCGCCTGGCAGCGTTCTACGCCGAGCGCACATTGACGCACAAAGCGATTGGCGGGTCAGATTGCGCGGAGGCCATTCTGTTCCTAGCCAGTCCCCGGGCGCGTTGCACTACGGGCCACGTCATTCCTGTGGATGGTGGTTTGACCGAAGCTTTCGTGCGCTGATAAAAACCGGAGTTGGTTCTCGCCATGCAAGAAGCTGCGCGTGTTGCCATCGATTTGGGCGCAGAAAGCTGCCGCGTTTCTCTGCTTCGCTGGCTGAGTGGCCACCCCAGCATTGAAGTCATTCATCGCATTCCGAACGGGCCTGTGCGCCGCGGCGATTCTTTGTGCTGGCCTCTCGCTCGGATACTTGCCGGAATTGAAGAAGGTTTGCGCATAGCTGCCGCGGCAGCTCCCGAAGGCATTGCGTCGATAGGCGTCGACGGCTGGTCGGTGGACTACGTGCGCCTGGCGCCAGACGGCACGATGTTGCGCGAGCCATTCTGCTATCGTGACGAGCGCACATCGGCGACCAGGGAAAAAGCGGACCGGATTATCTCGCCCTTTGACTTATACCAGCGCACGGGTGCCTACCCGCTCAAGATCAATACGATGTACCAGCTTCTCGCCGATCCCGCTGCGGGAATTGACAGCCGCGCGCCGTGGGTCATGCTGCCGGAGTTTGTTCTCTACTGGCTAAGCGGCCGGCGCGTAGCCGAGCACACGAATGCTACCCACACCGGACTGGTGAATCTGAAAACAGGCGACTGGGACACGGAGCTCTTCAAGTCGCTGGGATTGCCGCTCGAAGCCGCGCCGCCTATCGTTCCGACGGGGACGATTCTGGGGCCGATCACAGGAAAATTGGTCCAGCTCGAAGCCTTTAGGGATACGCAGATTATTGCGCCGGCCACTCACGACACCGCTAGCGCCATCGCAGGCATTCCCACTGATCTAAGCTCAGCCGCGTACATCAGTTCCGGCACGTGGTCGTCTGGTGGGCACAATCACGCAAAGTCCGGTCACGACCAAACACGCCTTCGACGCTGGCTACACGAACATCGGCGCGGCGGCCGGTGGACTCCTGTTTCATTCACTGATCAACAGCATGTGGGTGCTCAAGCAGTGCATGGATGCGTGGGCGGCGCAGGGGCGCCCCTGGTCGATCGAGAGTCTCATCCTGGAGGCCGCCGCGCGCAGCTGCTGCCCGTGGGCGTGCTCGATATGGATGCGGAGTCGCTGATGCTTGACTGCGGAGATGCCGCGGCGCATCAACGCCGAGCTGACGCGGCAGGGCTTTGATACGATTCCAGATGTCGCGGGAAACGAGCCGTTGTTTGCGCGGACAATCTTCGAAAGCCTGGCGCTCCGGTATGCGCAGCAACGGCGAATCTGGAAAAAATGCTGGGGCGCAAGCTCGACCGCATCCACATGATCGGCGGCGCCACGCGCAACAAATTGTTGATCGCGTTGACCGAGCAGCGGACCGGGCTGCCTGTCGAGATTGGCGAGACGGAGAGTTCGACCATTGGCAACCTGGCCGTCCAATTGGCGGCGAGCGAGGCCGCGGGCGAACGCGTTACGACGGCCGCGATTCGCGAATGGGCGGCGAAGCTTTCAAATAAATAATGGTTCAACGCAATCGAAAAGGGGAGGTTGCGATGGCACAGGCGAACAAGAAGGTTGCGAGTTTTCATCGCGCGGTTCGTGCGGCACTGCGACCGCTGAAAAATGCGGAGCGAGCTGCTGGGATGCGCGCCTACATGCGAAATCAGTTTGAGTATCTGGGTGTCTCGATGCCGGACCATCGCGCTGCCGTCGCGCCGCTGATTAAGCGCTTTTCACCGGCAGATGGGGAGGAATTGCGCATGGCCGCCGAAGGATTGTGGCGAATGCGTGAGCGGGAATACCAATATGTTGCGACGGGTCTGCTTGGGCGCCACCATGCCATCCTGACCCTCGACGATTTGCCCTGGCTGCTCGGCCTGGTGCAGCAGAAGTCATGGTGGGATACGGTTGACTCGCTGGTGAAGACGATTGGTCCGGTTGTGCGGCGGGCGGGCGCAAAGGGCAAGCGCGCCATGGATGCGGCAGTCAGGCACGAAAACTTCTGGGTGCGGCGCATCGCGATGTTGCACCAACTCGGTTTGCGCGACGAAGTCGACACCGAACGGCTCTTTCGTTACGCCGAGCTGCTGGCGGCGGAAAAGGAGTTCTTTATCCGCAAGGCAATCGGCTGGGCGCTGCGCGACTACGCGTGGCACGACTGGCGGGCGGTCGAGAAATTCCTGAAATCGTCTTGCGCCGGCTTCTCGGGCTGACGGTGCGCGAGGCGAGGAAGAACTTCGCTGCGCTCTCCCAGCGCGGCCCAGGCAAGCCGTCCTTGACGCCGCCTCGGCGCAAGTCGTAGTTTGTCCTTACACGGGAAAGGAGGTTGATCCAGCCTATGAGCAAAGATTGTTCGAGTTGTAACTTACGTGAGGTGACTGAGGCCTAGGGCATCGCGCCCTCAGCGAAAACGAGAAGAATCTGCTTGAATCGAGGCGCTCAGGCGACGTCGCACCGGGCCGAACAGGGCACTGATTCTCTGGTCGCCGCGACTCAGGTAAGTCCAGGCGGAGGTTTTTCCGTCATGGCTCTGGCACTCGCGGAAGCGCGATGGCCTTAGTCCAATCCCAACAGTCCACCGGCGGCGGCCTGGGAACGAAAGTTCTCAGGCCGTTGTTGCATAAGAAGAGAGATCAGGGGCGAGGATCAGAAAAACTGTGAGCAACTGAACGGGCGAAGAGAATAGGGGCAGGGGGTATTTGGATGGAGCCGCATCTCGAAAACACGATCGCGCTGCTTGAGCGCACGCCGGCCGCTCTGGACGCGCTTTTGCGTGGATTGCCGGAGATGTGGACAAAGACCAGCGAGGGCGAGAATACATGGAGCGTGCGTACCGTAGTGGCGCACCTGATCCACGCTGAGAACGAAAACTGGATTCCGCGGGCGCGAATGATTCTGGAATTCGGCGAAGGGCAGGTCTTTGCGCCGTTCGATCGGGAAGGGCACCTGCGCTACAGCGAGGGCAAGACGTTGGATCGATTGCTAGACGAATTCGCATCAGCGCGAGCCAGGGGGCTCCGCGATTTGCGCGATTTGAATTTGACGCCGAATGATCTTGATCGGCGAGGCCATCACCCGTCGTTTGGCACCGTGACAATGTCGCACCTGCTGGCGACATGGGCAATGCATGATCTGACACATCTGCACCAGATTTCACGAATCATGGCGTTTCAGTATCGCGAAGCGGTAGGGCCTTGGGTGAGATTCCTGGGCGTGATGCAGTGTACAGGTCACAGCGCCGGCGCTTAGAGCGCGCGCTCATGCCGTAAAATCGCACATAGCATGAAGTGTCCATATTGCGGCTTCGGGCAGGATCGCGTGGTGGACTCGCGCGAGAGCAAAGAAGCCGACTCAATCCGGCGACGGCGGGAGTGCGAGAAGTGCAACCGGCGCTTCACCACGTATGAGCGCATCGACGAAATTCCATACATGGTGGTGAAGAAAGACGGCCGGCGCGAGCGCTTCGACCGGCAAAAAATACTCAGCGGGCTGCTCCGCGCGTGTGAAAAGCGCCCGGTTTCATCGAGCCAACTCGAAAAAGTTGTGGATGCCGCGGAGAGCTTCCTCATCGATGCTCCCGAGCGTGAACGCACCACGGCCGAAGTCGGCGAGCTTATCATGCAACATCTCAAGGGCCTCGATACTGTCGCCTACATCCGTTTCGCCTCGGTCTATCGCGACTTCAAGGACGTGCGTGAATTCAAAGAAGAGCTTGAAGGGCTGCTGGCGAGCCACGGGAAGAAGAAGAGCTAAAAGCTATGGCAGAGAAGAAAACGCATAAGGTTACGTTGATCCCCGGTGACGGCATCGGTCCTGAAGTCACTCACGCGGTGGTGCGCATTCTCGAGGCCACCGGAGTCAAGTTCGAGTGGGAGCGATTCGCTGCGGGTGCCGAAGCGTTCGAGATTCACGGCGAATACATTCCCGCGGCGCTCTACGCCTCAATCGAGCGCAACCGCGTGGCGCTGAAAGGGCCGGTGACGACGCCCATCGGCGGGGGTTTCAAAAGCATCAACGTTACGCTGCGCAAGAAGTTCGATCTCTTCGCCAATTTGCGTCCGATTCGCAATTTGCCGGGCCTCGACACCAAGTATCCCGGCGTCGACCTGGTGATCGTGCGCGAAAATACCGAGGGCGAGTATGTTGGCCTCGAGCACGAAGTGGTTCCCGGCGTGGTCGAAAGCATCAAGGTGATCACGGAGAAGGGATCGACGCGGATTGCGCTTTTTGCTTTCGAATACGCGCGCAAGCATGGGCGCAAGAAAGTTCATTCAATCCACAAAGCGAACATCATGAAGCTGTCGGACGGGCTTTTTCTGCGCTGCGCGCGGCAAGTGGCCGAAGGATTCCCTGACATCACCTATGGCGAGCACTTGATCGACAACACCTGCATGCAATTGGTGATGAATCCATTTCAATATGACACGCTGCTTCTTGAGAACCTCTACGGCGACATTGTGAGCGATCTGTGTGCGGGCTTGGTGGGCGGGCTCGGACTGGCGCCGGGCGCGAACCTGGGCGTGGAGTGCGCGATCTTCGAGGCTGTGCATGGCTCGGCGCCGGACATTGCGGGCAAGGACGTGGCCAACCCCACAGCGCTTTTGCAATCAGCAATTTTGATGCTGCGCCACTTGGATGAGACGGCAGCAGCGGACAAAGCCCAGAAGGCTCTGGAAACTGTGTACGGCGAGCGGAAGACGCTGACGCGCGACGTGGGTGGAACAGCGGGGACAACGCAGTTTACCGACGCCATACTGGCGGCGATGGCCTGACCCGGCGCCTCGCGCGCCAAAGTGAATAACAGGCTCTAGTACACTGGATAGAGTCAAGGCCATGAAAAACAAGTACCCAATCGGCATTTTGGGCGCGACCGGTATGGTCGGCCAACGCTACATTCAACTGCTCGCGGACCATCCCTGGTTTGAGATCGTGTGGCTTGCGGCTAGCGACCGCTCGAGCGGCAAACCCTACGGAGAAGCCGCCAAATGGCGGCTCGATACTGCTCTGCCGGAGCGCATCGCAAAGATGACCGTCTCGGCGGCGGAGCCTGAGAGCGCGCCAAAAATTATCTTTGCCAGCGTGGACGCGGCCATTGCGCGCGAGATGGAACCGAAGTTTGCCGCGGCCGGTTGCGCCGTGATTTCGAATTCGAGCGCATTTCGCATGGCGCCGAACGTGCCCCTGGTGCTGCCCGAGGCGAACGCCGGTCATTTGCAGATGATTGAAGAGCAGCCATCTCGCAAGGAGTCGGGCGGCTACATTGTCACCAATTCCAATTGCTCAGCGATGGGGTTGGTCCTGGCGCTGAAACCGATCGAGGAGCGATTCGGTATCGAGCAGATCTTCGTGACCACGATGCAAGCGGTCTCCGGTGCGGGCTATCCAGGCGTGGCGTCGATGGACATTCTTGACAACGTGATTCCATTCATCGGCAGCGAAGAAGAAAAAATGGAGACGGAGACGCTCAAGCTGCTGGGCAAACTCGATGGCCATGCGGTGACGCCTCTCAACGCGAAAATGACGGCGCACTGCAACCGCGTTGCGGTGGTCGATGGGCACACGGAGTGCGTGTCAATCAAGCTCGGGACGAAGCTGGGACGCGAAGCGACGCGCGAGGACATTCTTGCGTCATGGGCGGAGTTCCGGCCGCTTGCCGGGCTGGGCCTTCCGTCCGCGCCAGAGCAGCCGATCGAATGGACGGAGCAGAACGATCGCCCGCAACCACGCCTCGATCGGAATCGCGGCAAGGGCATGACGGTCACCGTGGGGCGGCTGCGCCCATGCAATGTCCTGGATTGGAAATTTGT
Organism: uncultured Acidobacteriaceae bacterium; assembly: GCA_963813015.1. Taxonomy (GTDB): domain Bacteria; phylum Acidobacteriota; class Terriglobia; order Terriglobales; family Acidobacteriaceae; genus Telmatobacter. Next base: position 346,590 of record CAWEXN010000015.1, on the reverse strand, counting down.
GCTGCTCTCGCATAACACGGTGCGCGGCGCCGCAGGAGCGACGATTTTGAATGCCGAGATGCTGGCCAGCCTGGGCAAGCTCGAACCTGCGCCGCTAGCAGCGGCGCGCGCGTAGGGCAAGGATTGCCCTTGCACCAGCGGGCAAGAGGCGGACAGACAGTAGGAAGCAGGAAATGAATCTGGTCGTGATGAAGTTTGGCGGCACGTCGGTGGAGGATCCGGCGGCCATTGGGCGTACCGCGGCAATTGTGGCCGGGCGCGCGGCCAACGGCAAGAGCCCCGTGGTGGTGGTGAGCGCCATGGCCAAAGTCACCGACCAATTACTGCGCGCAGCCGCGGCAGCGGCGGAAGGCGACCGGACCGGCGCGCTGGCCATCAGCTCGCGGCTCAGGGCGCGGCATCGCGATACGGCGTGCGCACTCGTAAAGGATGCGGCAACAATCGCTGGGTTGATTCAAGCCATCGACCAAAAGTTCGACGCCCTGGATGAGGTGCTGCGCGGCGTTTCCGCAATTCTCGAACTGACTCCGCGCATCTCCGATTTGATTGTGAGCCACGGTGAGCGGCTTTCCAGCCGCATCGTGACGGCGGCATTCCGCGAGCGCGGCGTCAACGCCGAACATGTGGATGCGCGCGAGATCATCGTTACCGACTCGGAATACCAAAAGGCAGCGCCGCTCGACGACATCGTCGAAAAGCGTACGCCGGAAAAGCTGATGCCACTTATCGCCGAGCGCAAAGTGCCGGTGATGGGCGGATTCATTGCCTCGAACGAAGCAGGATTGACAACAACGCTGGGCCGCGGCGGCTCCGACTATACCGGCGCGCTGGTGGGTGGCGCGCTCAACGCCGAGACCATTGAGATCTGGACCGACGTGGACGGAATCATGACCGCCGATCCACGTGTGTGCCCCGATGCGCTGCGCGTGAGGGTCATCAGCTTTGAGGAGGCAGCCGAGCTTGCCTACTTCGGCGCCAAGGTTCTGCACCCGGCTACGATTTTGCCGGCAGTGAAGAAAAACATTCCCGTCCTGGTGCTGAATAGCCGCAACCCTGGCTGCGAGGGAACGCGCATCATTTCGGTGGCGCCCCACTGCAAGAGCCCCTTCAAATCGATCGCGGTGAAGAGAAAGCTGACTATCATCGACATTGTGGCCAGCCGCATGCTGATGACGCACGGCTACCTGAGCAAAATGTTTGCAGTGTTTGATAAGCACAAATGCCCGGTGGACATGGTTTCAACCAGCGAGGTCAGCATTTCGCTGACCGTGGATTCAAATGCGAGCCTGCCGGAGATCTCCGCCGACCTGGGCAAGATGGCAGACGTAAAACTGGAAGGGAAGAAGGCACTGGTGTGCATGGTGGGCGAGGATATTCGTGGCCAGAACGGCATTGCCGCGCAAGTGTTCAATGCTATCCGGCACGTTAACGTGCGCATGATCTCGCAGGGAGCGAGCGAAATCAACATGAGCTTCATGATCGAAGAGGACGACGCCGACGAAGCGGTGCGGTCGTTACACGCGGCGTTCTTCAAAGAGCCTGATCCAGCAATCTTCGATGTGGAAGCCAGAAATGCGGTTCACAGTTCTTAGTTCGTAGTTCACAGCGCACCGTGCCTCGCTAAGGACCGCGCTTCAATTGGGAGACCGCGAGCTAAGAACTACGAACCATGAACTGCGAACTGTTCCGAAGGAACCTATGCTGATTCTTGTGCTTGGCAAAGGGAAGACCGGCTCGCTTGTGGCTGAGGTGGCGCGGGAGCGCGGCCACGGCGTGCGCGCGCTCGATATCGACGAGAACGTGCGTGCATCGGCTTTGACGGCGCCGAATCTGGCGGGCGTTGACGTGGTTGTGGATTTCACTGCCCCTGAGGCCGCCGTGGAGAACATGCGCGCAGTTCTCGCACTGGGCGGCCGAATCGTTGTGGGCACAACCGGCTGGTACGCCAAGGTGAACGAGATGAAGGCGCTCGCGGTCGACCGCGGCGGCGGGCTTTTGTATGGCACCAATTTTTCGATCGGAGTGCAAAAGCTGTTTCAAATGACTGCCGAGCTGGCGAAGCTCGAGGATTACAAATTCTCCATCGACGAGACGCACCACGTGACCAAGCTCGACGCGCCCTCGGGCACGGCGCTCACGCTGAAAGAAATCATTTTGTCAGCGCGGGCTGGAATCGATGTCCCGGTCGAGTCGCATCGCGTGGGAGACGCCAAAGGCGAGCACATTGTGCGCGCTGTCAGCGAAAACGACACGCTGGAGCTTCGTCACGACGCACACTCGCGGCGCGGGTTCGCGCTGGGCGCTGTGCGTGGAGCCGAGTGGCTCTGCGGCAAGCATGGCGCCTGGGAGTTCCGCGAAATCTTCGATCGGTTGTAGCTTCGAATCGCGCGAGTTGCCGATTCTTCGGTTCGCTCCGCTACTGGCCGCCGGCGCGCGGCTTGATCAGGTCGCCGAGGTAGTCAGGCTTGGTGTCGTCGCGGACCAGATGCGGATAGCGCTCGCCGCTGTGAACCTGAATCGTCGCGGTGCGGTAATAATCGTCATCCACGACCAGAAGAATAATCGGCGCCGTGTTGTCTTTCGCGGCGGTGATCGCGTCTTCGAGCAGGTCGTGCGTATAGACGCGCCCATCCACTCCGACAACCTTCATGCCCGGAGAGATTCCTGACTCAAATGCAGGGCTGCCCACAACCGAGTCGCCGACGGTACCGTCGGCGTCGAGTTGCAGACCGATGGAGTAAACATCGCTCGGTGCGCCGCGGTGGCCGGGAAGATTCGCGGGCTTGTCAGTGAATTCGACCTTCCATCCGGCATTTTCCAGGCCGCCGGAGGGGGTATCGGGCGACGTGGAGTCGAGATGACGATGAAAGAACGCCGCCCAATCGTAGGGAGCGACCTGATTCAGCGCGCCGACCACGTCATCGAAGGTGTAGGTCTTGAGCTCGGGGCCGTTGTTGGCTCCGCCGTGGAACAGATGGCAGAAGTCGTCGATGGACTTCTGACCGTTGGTCACGTTGTGAATGATGGTGGCAGCTTCAAGCCACATCAAATCGCCTTCCTCGTAGTAATCGGCGGAGCGGCGCCAGCTCGTCCAGCCGCCGCCGCGGGCATTGAATCCGGGCACGGCGACCGCAGTATCGAGCAACGGACGCCACTTGCGTCCCGGGCGGCCAGGGCCGAGCATTGCAGCTGCACTGGCCAGATACTCGCGATACTGCTCGGGAGTGAATAAGCCACTACGCGCGCCGAGCAGCGGGCCCAGATACTCGGTGAGGCCTTCATAGACCCAGAGTAGATCGTCCTGCATCGGTTTTTCGAAGTCAGGCGTGGCCAGGCCGGCGGGGCGACGGAATTTCCCGTTCCATGAATGAACGAATTCGTGGGGCAGAAGCATGCCCACGAGCGCGCCTGCGCCGGGAGAAAGGAGCGCGCGCTCGGGAAGGCGGCTGTCGTTCGATTCGTGGTGTTCCAGGCCGAAGTGCGCCACGTGATCGCTGAGCGTGAACAGGAAGTGGTAGTCGCGGTAGTGGCGCGTCCCGAACAGCTTGCCCGACTCGGCAACGAGGTTGGTCATCCCCTTCTGGATCTCGGGGCTCATCGCGAGAGCGGCTTCGCTGTCGGCGACCATGTCGATCTCGTGATGGATGGGCTCGCCGGGCGGCGTAAGGTCGATGGCGCGATAGAACTGTCCTGTGATGACGGGTGAATCGACCAGCAGGTCGAGCGAAATGGGTTTAAACGAAACCTGGCTGCCGGATTCGCCGGCCACAGGCAGCGCGGTGCCATACTTCCAGCCGTCGGGAAGAATCAGGCTGGCCTGGTAGGTTAGCTGCGCGACCGGCGCGCCTGCGGGGTAGAGGATTACCTCATTCCATTCCAGGTCCAGAAGCTTATCTGTCGCGGAAACGCCCTCCCGCATAATGATGTCGTACGAGGCATCGAGTCGCGTCGCGCTGGCGGGAACGTCGAGGTGGAACGTGAAGGCGTCGAGAGTATCGCGCTGCCAGGAAATAGTTTTTCCGCCCACTTCGAATTTGAGTCCGGTGAGGTCGGAGATCGGGCCGCCTGGCTCGTGTTCGCCGGGAATCCACTTGGGATAATAGAGAGTGAGCGGGCCAGGCTGAACGGGCAGGATCAGGCGTGCATGCAGAAGCTTCCGCGGGGACTGCGAGGCATCGACGGTGAGTGAAATGGTCTGTGCGGATTGCGCGGACATTGTCTGCGCGGCCAGCAGGGCAAGCACAGCGAGAAAACCACGAAAACTCGAGCGGGATGCAAACATGAGTAGGCTCCGAATGGGAAGGGATCGCTAGTATCTCTTCCGCGCATCATAACAGTCCGCTTTGGGTTCGGACATGTCTCGGAGTGTGTCTGCGCAGCCGGCCGAGCGGGTCCTTTCTTCCACCGCGCAGCCACGCGCAGCCGTTATAAACTTGACCTGTCATGGAAACGATAGGCTGTGGTACCGCAATTGTGACGCCGTTCAGGGCGGATGGTTCGGTGGACGAGCCGGCGCTTTGGTCGCTGGTGAACTGGCAAATTGAATCGGGAATCGACTTCATCGTGGCATGCGGATCGACCGGAGAAGCGGCGACGCTCGACGAAGAAGAATGGCTGCGCGCAGTGCGCCTGGTCATCGACGCAGCAGCAGGCCGGGTTCCCGTATGGGCCGGCTGCACGCACAACTCCACGCGCGTGCTGGTTCGGCTGGCGGCGCATCTCAAGCGCATCCCGGGCGTCGCGGCAGTGCTCTCGGCCAATCCCTATTACAACAAGCCCACGCAGGAGGGGCAATTCCAGCACTTTCTCGCGTTGGCGCGCGAGGTCGATCCGCTCCCGGTTTGCGTGTACAACGTCCCTGGACGCACGGCGGCTAACCTGGAGCCGGAGACCGTGGCACGTCTGGCCGCGGCGACTAAGAACATCGAGGCCATCAAGGAAGCGAGCGGCAAGCTGACGCAGTTTGCGGAGCTCGCGCACATCATGCCGAGGGGATTCAAGATTTTTTCTGGGGACGACAATCTTGCGCTGGCGGCGATCGCCGTCGGGGCGCACGGCCTCATCAGTGTGGCGTCGAACGAGGCGCCGGCCGAAGTGGCGCGCATGATCCGCGCCGCGCTCAACAACAACTGGGACGAAGCGCGCGAGCTGGAACGGCGTTTTTCACGTCTTTTCGAGGCCAACTTCTGGGAGTCGAATCCGGCGCCGGTAAAGACCGTGTTGAGCCTGATGGGAAGATGCGGCGATCAATTGCGATTGCCACTTGTGCCGCCCACCGCGGCCACGCGCGCCAAGCTGGAACGCCTGGCGGGAGAACTCGGGCTGCTGAAGCATGCGCCGGTTCCGGAGGGCGTGCGCTCGGAAGTGTTCTGAAGGAAACCATGCGCAGAAGTTCGCAGCTCACCCGTGGGCTAGTGCCCTGCATGACATCTCTGGTGACATTGGTGCTCGCGGGTGCCCTGCCGGTGGTCGCTCAGTCCACGCCGAACGCCACGCCAGCACAAACCAACGCCACCCCGCCGCCGACCACTACGCCGGACCAAACCGATCTGTGGAAATTGAAGCCGGATATCTCGGGGAAGCGGAATGGCGTCTTCGCGGAACCGCTGGCGATGGATTTCGCCGATCACGCGGGTTACATTTCGCTTTTCGACGGCCGCTCGCTGAACGGATGGGATGGCCGGCCTGGTGTGTGGAGTGTGGAAAACGGCGCCATTATCGGAGTTTCGACCAGGGAGAGGAACGCGGGCAACTCGTTCCTGGTTTACCACGGCCTCGCCGCCAAGGACTTCGACCTGAAGCTCGAGATCAAGGTGGAGTGGGGCGGCGGCAGCGGCGTGCAATACCGCAGCAGCACGGGCATTCCGCCGGGCCGCGTCTCCGGCAAGGGCGAGCCGCCGCTCGATCCGCGCTGGGTGATGATTGGGCCGCAGGCCGACTTCTGGTATCCCGTCAGCGAGAATGCGAAGCAGTACAGCGGGCAGCTCTACTCGCAGAACACTTCGCTCGGCATTGTCGCCTGGCGCGGCCAGGTGGTGGAATCGGAGCCGGGCAAGCCTCCGCAAGTCTTTGGAACGATTGGCGACCGAGCGCAACTGGGCACTTACGTGAAAGACGGCGAATGGAACCAGTACACCATCATCGCCCGGGCCGGGGTGATCCTGCATATCTTGAATGGCAGATTAATGGCGGTGCTGATCGACGACGATCCCAACTCAACCAACAACGTTTCAGGACTGTTTGGGCTGCAGATCGAAGGCACTCCCTGCAAGGTATCTTTCCGGAATTTATGGCTAAGAAAGATCGACTAAGTTGTGGATAATCGGCCGGAGTTACCGTGGTAACTCGGTCCTATACCCGCATTCGAAGGCTGTGGAAACTTTTTTTGCATCCGCCCACAACTCCGTTGGATCGTCTGGTGTCTAATTATTCGACGGCAGGTAGCGTTCTATAGCACCAAGTCTGCCGCTGTAGTTAAATTTTGGCGAACGCTCCGAGCGAGAGTTTGCCGTGGAATGAATTATTTTTCCTGCCTGGTCGTAGCGAGTCCTTGTATCTTCAAATTCTTTAGTATGCCCCGGCAATGGCTCGCAGACTGGGCGATGTTTCCTGCGCAGGAATGGAAAAATGCTTCTCCCGGCGCTCTCAATTCAAGCTTCGGCGGCCCGCAGAAAGTGACGTACCCAAATATGTCCCCTAAGATACGCACAATGCTATTGAGGCTAGCGCTGGTTCCAGTCGCCGCTATCGTGCTGGCGGTCGCGGGCTGCACCAGCTCCCTGACCAACGGAACCCAGTCCAATGTGAACGGTGGTTCAGTATTCGTGGTCGGCACCGACGCGCCTCCTTTGGCGGCAGTCGTCGGATTTCCGGTGACAATTACGAGCATCACCGCGAACCCTACAACCGGCACTCCCGTGTGCCTGATCAGCAGCTGCACAACCGGCGTAACCGCTGACTTTGCACGTTTCAACGGACTTCAAACCGTGCTGGACGACAGCAACGTTCCGCAGGGTACGTACGACAGCATCACCATCACCCTGGGCACAGGCACCATCGACTACCTGAGCGTCCCCACCCCCCTCGGCTCGGCCCCGCCAACCATCGCAACCATGGCGGCGACCTACAGTCCATCAAACTCGGTTACCATAACGCTGGCCAACCCCCTGGTGGTAGCGCCTGCGGGCGGCGAACCAGTAGGCCTGCGCATTGATTTCGATTTGGCCAAGTCGATCCAGGTGAGCGGTACACCGGCGACCGTCACTGGTGCGGTGAACCCGACCTTCGATGTCAGTACAGTGACACGCACTGACACCTTCGCGCATATTGACGAGTTCATCGGATCGGTCACCACTTTGCCAACCACATCCGGCACGCCTCCTGCAGCTGCGGAACCCAATTCGTTCGTGATCACCGGTCCGCACGGCGAGCCGTTCACCATCAAGACCACCTCCTCGACGGAGTGGGATGGCGGCGCGTCGCTTGCTGGCTTGAACTCAACCAGCATCGTCGCGGTCGCTGGTCAGTTCGATCCCGCCGAACAAACGCTGGATGCCGACGAAGTGGCCCTGATTTCCGACACGGGCTTCTACGCAGGCGGCCTCGTGACCTACGTGACGCCTTCCTCCGGTCCAGCCACCAACATGCAGTTCTATGTCCACAAGGTACTGCCGTCAGGGCTCTCCGAGGTTCCCTTGGGCGGTCTCGCTTCGGTCAGCATCACGGGCAACGAAAACTACGGCATCTACTGGATGCACAATTCGTTCACCAACCTCCTCTTCAACGACCAGGCACTGACGCCTGGCCAGGAGATTACGGTGGGTGGAGCCGATCCTACCGCAAGCCCCTTTGATGTGAAACGCATCCACCTGCAGAACCGGGGCTATAACGGCACCGTGGTTGCGGGCAGCGAGAAGCCCGGGCAGGGCACCTTCCAGATGAATGTGACTGGATTTGCAGGGCAGGTTATCTCGTCGCCTATCACCGTCTACCTGGGTGGGGGTTGCGACTTCCGCTTTGGATTCGGAAAATTCGACGACGTGACGGATAACGCCTCGATTCGAGTGGTCGGCCTCCTGCTCAAGCTCAACGGGCAAGAGGTGCTGGTGGCACGCCATCTCGATGGTCTCCAATTCACTGACATGACGACCGCAGCCTGGCAGTAAACGAAACGCACGATCAAACTAACGCCGGGGTTGGCACTTTGCCAGCCTCGGCGTTTTTCTTTGCGCGGCGATTCTGCTAGAGGAGGTCGGCGATGGGTGGAAACGTGAGCAGCAAGCTCAGGAAGAGCAGAATGAACGCCGCAACGGTGACGCGTCCCACTTCGACATTTCGCCACGACCAGCGCCAATGGAGCAGCGCCCAGGCGACCAACCAGACAATGATCGCGCAGGTTGTCACTCCCGAGAGCGGGCCGGTCGGCTTGTAGAAGTTCATCAGGCTCTTAATCGGCGCGGCTCTGTCGGCAACGATGGCGAAGACCGCAACGGCAAGCGAGCCGATGCCGGCCGCAAGCACGGCTGCCGCGCCCGCGCCATTCGGATTCAGCTTTGCCTGCGGAGCGCTCGCAGCAGTTTGAATGCTCATTTTTGTCCTCCCGTGATGATCGTTATCGACGGGCCGCCTGCAACAGGTGCATTTTTGTTGAGCATGGCGCCGAAAAATCCTGCGATTCCGGCCGCGAGAAGCGAGATCCAGACAAAGCCAAGCACAGCGGCGCGAAGTTCCGGATGAATTCTCAGACTGCGGCGATAGCGAGAGAAGACTGCGGCCGCCATGGTGATGGAGATGGGCACGAGCCAGGCCACGTGCTCCTTCCACTCCATGCCGATGGAGTGCCAGGCGGCCGTGGAGGGGCCCGACATCAGCAGGCGTTGCGGAAATTCGGCCAGGTTTGCGATTCCTGGCGGAGGCACGGCGCGATACCACGGATAAATGATGTAGGCGCCGGTAAGCACCGTAAGCCAGGCAAGCACGGCCATCGCAGTTAGATAGATCAGCATGAACCGCTCGTCCTCAATCTTGATCTCCGGGCCAAGTGGAGAAGTGTATCGGCGGTAGAGCTCGACCAGCGCGCCGGAACACGCCATGAGATAGAGCGCGCCGAAGCCCATGCCGTGGATCATCGTCCAGAGACCACGTACGCTAATCTCCATTCAAGGCATCCTTTCCGCGCGCGCAGGCCGCAAGCGCGTTCCGTCAGAATCCGTTTCTATTCGGCGGGGCCGGAAAAAGCAGTTTCGCTTCTGGCGACTTCTTGTCGTCTGGAGCGGCACCCTTCGCGTCCTTGCCCCATGTCCAATACATTCCCACGTAAACGTAATTCTCGGTTTGTCCGGCGACCGAGTGGCCATAGCAGAACAGAAACTGCTCGTTGGTGTTGCGCTTGAGGTGGTAGTAGCCGCCAACATCGATCATGGTTGAAGTCTGCGTCTGCGCCGCCGCGAATCCCTCTGCGCCATGCGCAAAAACTTCGGCTCCGAGTTCCCACTGCTCGCTCAGCTCGCGCTTGATGAGCCAACCGGTATAAGGAAAGTTGCGGTAGCCGGTCTGCGGGACCACCTGGTAGCCTCCGCCACCATCAAAGAGCCACTTGCCCTGGTTCTTTTGCAGCCAGATGGGCAGTTTGTACCAGACCTTGCCCACGCCGAGGCCCTTGTTGTAGTTGCCAGTGGGCATTTCGAACATGGTGAAGCTGCCGATCTGCGGAAAATGCTTCGTCTCCTTGATCCACGCCAACTTGGCGCCCAGCTCCATATCGGTGAGGCCGAAGGCATCTGGTCCTGTCCCGCCGGGCAGATAGACGGGGTTGTTGGACGGCGCGATCACACCCCACGGCAGGATGGCGTGCAGTTGCAGGCGCGGCAGTGCGCCCCAGTTGAACTCGAAAGCCGGCCCAGTGGAGTCGATCTCGGCCGTTGTGCCGTCAACGCCGCCGAAGATATAGAACTCGTAGTGATGGAGGTCAACGGGAACGGGATCGTCAGTTTGATACGGAGGCCCCTGCGCGCCGGCTCGCGGAACTGCGAGCGCGCACAAGAAGCAGACCGCCAGGATTTTTGGGGAGCCGCGGAGTTTCATCGACAAACCAAGTCGGGGCCCGCAAATGACCTCGTTGAGAGTCGATGTTAGAGCCTGAGGGCCGTCATGGTCTATGCGGTCCCAGGGAATTCATCGCGCTTTCATCTTGCGCTTGGTGAAAACCCGGAACTTAGCGGCGGTGATGTCCGCCGCCGCCGCCGGAGTGGCTCATCTTGGGTGCGCTCATATGTCCTCCGCCAAAGCTCTGGTGTCCTCCACCAAAACTCTTTGGCGCCTTGTAGGAGTATTTTGGAGCGCGCTCGCTGAATGATTTCGGCGCCCCGCCACCGAAGGGATGGAATCCGCCAGAGTGCTCGTTCCGCGCCATCGTGTTGCCATAGTTCTCATACGAGCGGCCCGAATATCCGCGCGACGAAAACCCTCTCGAGTAGTCCCGTTGCGGTACTCGATACGACCCGGACGGGTTGGAGTAAGCGAAGCCGGGTCGCGCGGCATAGTTTTGCGGCCCCGGGTATCCATAATTGGTCCGGCCAGTGTAGCCGTAACTGGTGCCCGGATTGCTGTAACTTTGCGGCCTGTTTTCGTACCCGCGATTCGTGTAGGTCTCTGCGCGATTCGGATAAGTTTGCGGGCGATAGCCGTAGTTCTGCTGCGGCGCCGTACGCGAGTAGTCCTGCCCCGAACGGTCATACTCTGAACGGTTATAATTTTGCGAGGGCCGCGCGGGGTGCGCATATTCGTTGTCTCGTTGCTGCAGCTCGCGGTTGGAGTAATCAAGTCGGCCGGGCTCGGTGAATCCCTGCGCGGGACGAACGTAGGACTGAGGCCGCCGCCGCCACGGTTATTCGACCATCCACCACGCTGGTCGTTCCCGCCGCGATCGTAACTTTGTCGCTGGCTATACCGATTCTGCCCGTCGCGCATTCCCCATGAGTCACCGCGGCCGTAAGCGCGTGGTCCACCGCGCGGCAGGCCCCAATCGGCAACAGTGTTGCTATGGGTGTAGTAACCGGAATGGTCAAACAGAATTGCGTGCCCGAGCCAATCCAGGCCCCAGGCCAGCCAGCCGAATGGCATGCGATCGAAGGCTCCCAGAGCGAAGCTGAGCCCGTACTGAATGGGAGTGGCGCCGAAGAAGTTGCCCAGCGCTCCGAAAAGTGAGAAGCCAGGATACGGTGCAATGGGCTGCCCATAAACGTCCCACGGATTGTAGGTGGGCACATAGACGACCTGCGGGTTTGTCGGGGCGAGATCAATGTAGCCCTGGTCGTTCTGCACCTCTTCCTGCGGAGTGGATTGCAAATTGCCAGCCTGCTCGGCGCGCTGGCGCAGTACTTGCACTGTCTGCATCACATCCTGCGGCTGGTTGTAATAGGCGTTGCCAAGGTTTGTCGTCCACTCCAGGTCGTGGTTCATCATGTCGAGCACATCGGGAAACGCCGTGAGTGCCTTGACGCTCGGGTCCCAGTTCGTCTGTGCGTTAGCGCCGGCAGCAATCTGATCGGGTGAGCCGTAGCCTGCCGCGCGCATTTGGTCGACCCATTGGTCGGCGATGGCCACTTCCGCCGGGTACGTTGACGCGGCAAGAATCTGCGCGAGCAACGCGTCTGGATAAAGCGCGATCGGCGCCAGCAACTGCTCCAGATCCTGGGCGCTTAGCGACTGAGATGGAGTAGGAGCCTGGCTCTGATCGGGTTGCGAGTAAGGCCCTGGCGCCTGACTCTGGTCCGTATAGGGCTGCGGCGCGTAAGGTTGCTGCGGAGCCGAGTCTTGCGGCGCGTACAGCCGCTGCTGATCGGGATACGGCTGGTTCTGCGTCGCAGGCGGCTGATATTGCGGTGCCTGATACTGCGGCGGCGCGTAACCATTTTGAGGCGCGGGCTGCGCGTATTGGCCGGCTTGGGGAGGATTATCGTTCGGCGCTCCCGGGTACGGCTGTTGCGCCGTTGCATCCGCCGCCAATGCGAGCGCGGCGATCGCAAGCGCTGCGCAGGGAATCAGCCCAAAAGCGCTCGTTCTATGCCGCGCGGAAGATTCGTCGAGAATCGATTCGCTGGGTGACTGGTTCAACTGGGGAGAAACTGACGCTGAGGATAAAGCACGTAGATTCGTTTCGGGATTCATGGTCCCTCTCAGTCCATTCCGAGCCCTTGCAAATGCCGGGTCCCATTTATTCAAGCAAAATGAAACCCGGCAGCCCGGGGGGAGGGCTTACACAATGAACCCTAAATGAGAGGATTAGTTTCGCTTGCGCGTTGAATTAACTTCCTGCCGCAACGGCGCGACTCGCAGGCGCGATTCCGCTGCAGAAAAATCCGCTCGCCTAGCTTGTTAACTCTTTCTTTACCAACTCGCTCACCAGGCGCCCATCGGCGCGCAAACCCGCCGCCTGCAGCTTGCCCTGGACCGCCTTCATCGCCGGGCCCATCTCTTTCACTGTGGGCTTGTGCCCCAGCGTCCCTGTCAGCTCGCCAATCGCCTCCGCTACCAGCCTCGCCAGTCCCGCCTCATCCAACGCCTTAGGCAGAAACTCCTCGATGACCACGATTTCGGCCTGTTCCTTGGCGACCAGGTCGGGCCGGTTGCCCTTGGCAAACTGATCGATCGAGTCGCGCCTCTGCTTGATCATCGTGGCCAGCGCCTGCTCGCTCTCGGCTTGAGTCAGCGGCTCGCGCTTTTCAATCGCCTTGTTTTTCAGCGCGTTCTTGATCAGCCGCAGCGTGCCGGTGCGCTCTGCGTCATGCGCCTTCATGGCGGTGACAATCTGTTGGCTGACAAGGGCTTCGAGTTCACCTGCGTCGGTCATTCTTTCGCTCCTGATGGTTGGCCGGAACCCTCGCAAGTCTGCCCCGCCTTTCGGAGCAGCCTCATAAGGGCCAGCCAAGCAAGAATTGTACCGGCTTTGGAACTTCAGGGCCAAAAGGGCATCATTTTGCCCGATTTCTGGCCCCACGGAAATATTTCCACATGGCAAAATCACACAAAACACAAACTTGTGTATTATGTGATTGCTGGCTCACCTCGAACGCCAGCCAAAGCGAGGGAACAATGATCCATAAGACTCGTCTTTATACTCCCGGTCCAACGCCCCTTTTGCCCGCGGCTCAATTCGCCATGGCAGCGGCCGACATGCACCACCGCACGGCTGAATTCCGCGCCCTCTTCCAGAAAGTGCTTGGCCAGCTCAAGGTCTTTGTCGGCACCAAGAACGATGTTCTTCTCCTTGCCTGTTCCGGTACCGGCGCCATGGAAGCCTCGGTCTCGAACCTGACCTCGCCAGGCGACAAAGTGCTGGTGCTCACGGCGGGAAAATTTGGTGAGCGATGGACAGGCCTGGCGAAGGCATTCGGGTGTGAGCCGGACGTGGTCACTGCCCCCTACGGACAGACCTTTGACCTGGCAGCGGTCCGCGCTGCGCTCAAGCCCGAATACAAAGTGACTTACGTGCAGGCCACCGAGACCTCGACGGCGGTCCGCCACGACATCCAGGCCATCGCGAAACTCCGCGATGAGGTAGCCCCCAACACGCTGCTTGTCGTTGACGGCATCACCGGTCTCGGCACCACGCACTTCGATGTCGACGGATGGGGCATCGATGTGCTCATCGGCGGCTCGCAAAAGGCCGTCATGATTCCTCCCGGCCTGGCTTATTTGAGCGTGAGTGACCGCGCCTGGACGGCCATGGAGACTACCAAGAATCCGCGCTACTATTTCGACCTGCGTAAGGAGCGCAAGAACGCTGTCAAGGGCGAAAGCGCCTACACGCCAGCCGTTGCGCTGGTTGCCGCGCTGGGCGCTGCGCTCGACTACATTGCCGGGCAAGCGGGCGGCGATCTCGAGAAGGGCCGCATCGCTTTGATCGACAACGCGCAGGTGAATGCGGCAGCCACGCGCGCGGGTCTTGTTGCGCTGGGGTTCACGCTCTTTGCGCCCACATCGCCGGCAGCTGCGGCCACGGCTGTTGCCGTGCCCGAAGGCATGGACTCAGGCGTAGTCGTCAAGGCGCTCAAGGCAAAATTCGCGCTTGTAGCCGCCAATGGACAAGGCGAGATGCAGGGCAAGATATTTCGTGTTGCGCACCTCGGCTTCTTCGACTACCTCGACACCATCGCACTGCTTGGCGCCATGGAACATATCGCCAAGGACAATCTCGGACTGCCTGTAAAGTTCGGTCAGGCCATTGCCGCTGCACAGGAAGTGTATTCAAAAGCAGTGAACAGTGGCCAGTGATCATTGTTTAGCTTTTCCGGAGCACTGACAGTCGCGAACTGGGAACCGTGAACTAAGAACTGAGAACTGTATTCATGCCTGAACTCACCTTTGGAGAAAAGCTGCTCATCGCGCGCAAGCAGCTCGATCTCTATCAATACGAAATGGCCGAGCGGCTGGGAGTGCATCCTAATTCGCTGACCAAGTACGAGCGCGGCGAAGGCAAGCCGCATTCGGCGGTGATGCGCATGTTCGATCTGCTCTGCGAACAGCAGGGCATTCGCTTTGACGAGTACACGAGTACCTCCGCCGCGGCGGACAAGGGAGCAGCCATGAAGATCGTACTGGCGGAAAAAGTTTCTCCGGCCACTCTGGCCGTTTTTGCCGGCGAGCCGGGATGGGAAGTGAAGACACACGATCAGTTGCCTGACGGTTTGGCTGCCGCGCTGGCCGATGCTGACGCGCTCGTGGTCCGCAGCGCGGTTCAGGTGGACGATGCGCTGCTGGAGCACGCGCCAAAACTGCGTGTGATTGGGCGTGCCGGTGTCGGCGTTGACAACATCGACGCCGAGGCCGCCACGCGCCGCGGCATCGTGGTGATGAATACGCCGGGCGCCAACGCCGTGGCTGTCGCCGAACTGACGATCGGCCTGATGATCGCACTGGCGCGAAAAGTGCCTGCGGCCAACGCCACCATGCACGCTGGCAAGTGGGAGAAGAAGAACCTGCAAGGCACCGAGCTGCGCGGCAAAATGCTCGGCATTTTAGGTCTGGGGAAGATCGGCCTTGAAGTGGCCAAACGCGCGCGCGGCTTCGGCATGGAGATTAAGGGAACCGATCCTTTCGTCTCCGCGTCGGTGGCGCGCGAGAACGGAATTGCTTTGGTTCCGATCGAGGAACTGCTTGCCAACTCCGACTACCTTACGCTGCATGTAGGTCTGACCCCGCAGACGCAAGGCATCATCAATGCCAAGACCATAGCCACGATGAAGAAGGGCGTGCGCATTGTCAATTGCGCGCGCGGCGAGCTGGTCTGCGATGCCGATCTGGCTGCCGCGCTCAAGAGCGGACAGGTGGCCGGCGCGGCGCTCGATGTTTTCTCCGTCGAACCGCTCAAGGACTCGCCTTACTTCGATCTCGACAATGTCATGCTCTCGCCGCACATTGCCGGATCTACAGCCGAGGCGCAGGAGGTCGTTGGCATCCAGATTGCGCATCAAGTGTGCGACTACCTGAAGCTGGGGGTCGTGCAGAATGCCGTGAACGTTCCGTCGCTGAGCCGCGAGGAATACGTGCAATTGGCGCCCTACATCGACCTCGCCGGCCGGTTGGGATCGTTTCTGGCGCATGTTGGCAAGGGTGGCGGAAAGTCAGGCATCGACTCGATTCACATTATCTACGGCGGAACGCTCGCCGAAGCTCGAACCGAGTTGGTCCGCAACGCGGCCATCGCCGGCCTTCTTCAGAGCTCTGAGCATGTGAACCGCATCAACGCGGCGACCGTGGCGGCGGAGCGCGGCGTACGCGTTCACGAGGAGAAGCAGGAAAGCCATCGCGGTGGCGCGGCCTCGGTCCTTACGATCGTTATGCACACCGCGGAGGGTGAGAGCCGCGCCAGCGCCACCGTCATTCGAGGTGAGCATCCGCGCTTGCTGGCTTTCGACGGCATCGATGTCGAGGCTCCGCTTGAGGGAACCCTGGTCGTCTGCCGCAACCTCGACGTGCCCGGCGTAATTGGCCGCATCGGAACGATTCTCGGCCAGCAGGGCGTCAACATCGCCAACTTCGCGCTGGGGCGTGAGCGCATTGGCGCGCGACGCGCAGGGGAGCTCGTCAAAGCGCTGGCCGTTGTTCAGGTAGACGAGCCGGTCTCAGAGTCGGTCCTTGAGCCGCTCAAAGTCATTGAGGCGCTGCTTGAAGCGCGGCTGGTCAAGCTGCCCGACGGGAAGTAATTTCGAGAAGACCTCCCATCAATGGGGGCCGTCGCGTCTACTGCCGTGGCCTACTTTGTCGGGTCGGCCACGCGGCCCAGAAAGAGCATGCTTCCCGATCGCGTGTCGAGCAGAATGAACAGGAAGGGATGGTCCGCGCGGAAGACGATTGGCGGAGGTTCGGGAGCCTCCCGGCGCATCGCGGTTGCATACATCACGATCGCTGTGGCTGCCGCGGCTTCCGTGCCCTTCTCGTTCACATCGATGTAGGCCTTGTGGATGGCTGCCGAAATGCTGAAGTCTGGCTTGCCCGTCATACCCGAGAAATCTGCCGAGCTGCTGAAAGCCTGAGCCATCCCCATCGCGCTGAGAGCGCTGCTCAGCTCAAACTGCTGCGTCATCGTAAAGCGCGGAAGGGTCAGAATGACCTTGTCCACGGGCTCCAGCTTTTTGATCCATTCTCCTGCGACCCCTGAAGCAAACGACTTCTCCAGTGCCGGGAGGCCATCGGTCTCTTTCGGCAGCAGGACCACCATCGAAATCTCATTGCCGGCGTAAGGCAGCTCCAGCGCTTGAAACGTTCCGCCATCGTAGTAACTGTAGCCGCCGGTGCGGTGCATCATGGGCGCCATGACCCACTGAGTCGCGGAGAGATGAAATTCTTCTTTCTGCGTGGCTTCTCCGTCGAATGGATCCTGCCAGTCGCCCTTGAAGTAAATGGCGTTGGTAAGTACGAGTCGAGTTGACGAGTTGAGTGCGCCCTGCCCGATCAGGTCCTTGATTTTGTCATTGGTCTGTTTTTCAACCCACGCGTTGATGGTCGCGCGCACGCCGTCGGGCGAAATCTTGAAATTGACGCGGTGAAAGCCCGCGCCGTAATCGGACTGCACAAGCTTGAGGTAGTTCTGTTCGAAGCTCGCATCCTGCTGCGCCCAGAGCGCGTCGGCCACGTGCAGTTCATAGCCCTTGTGCTGAGCGTTCATTTCGGTGAGCAGCGCACCCATCGCCGGGTGCAGCCGGTCCGGCGGCAGCGTGAAGTGGAGAACATGCTGCATCTCTGTCGCTGTCTCGCCGTGCGCGCCGGCGTAGGCCATTCCAAATGCGGTGGAGATGCTCTCCGGCGAAAAGAAAAGATTGCCTGGCTGCTTCGAAAGTTGCGCGTAGAGGTCGACGGCGAAGGCGTTGCTGCCGTTCACGGCTTCGGCCTGATCGGCTGGGGGCGCTGAAGGCGAGGCGGCCATAGCACCCTGAACGAATAACAGCGGGAAAAGGAGATAAAGAAACGATTTCATGCGAAGCTCCTCGATGAGCGTGCTTCCACGCGACAACTATCCGTAGAACGCAGCCCAATGCCTTTCTTGCATCGAAAATCGTGACCCGCCGAGGCGCCGGCGCGCGATTATCCCATCAGGCCTTTGTGTCCCATCCAGCTGCGCAAATACGAAGCCTGACCCAGATGGTAAGTCTCGTGAATGGCCATGAAGTTGACGATACCGCTGACCTTGCCATCGGTGCTTGGAGGACCTTGTGTTGCGGTCTGCGCCAGTAAATCGTCGGAGACACTTTCAAGCGCGGCGGCAAGTGCGTGGCCTGACTCCCGCCACGCGCCAACCAGCGACTCGGGCGAAGGGTAAGCGGAGTCTTTCATGCGTTTCTTGCCGCGGCCAAAGTTTTCCAGCACAGGCTGCGACCACTCAGTGCCGATGAAGTGCAGGGTCCGGCCACGGCAATAGGCCAAGTGCCCCACAATCCAGGCGATGTGGTTTGTGCTCTCACCGGGATGCTTGAGCCATTCCTCGGGCGACAGGTCCGCGACCGTTTTCACAAGGAAGTCGGAGTTGAAGCGATAGTTTTCAGCGGCAGTGGCAATGACTGCGGGGACCGGCATGAGACCTCCTGCTGGTGGTCGATTGCAAAACTTCTAGGCCCGGCTCAAATACGCGCCTTCGCTGGTGTCGACACGAATCTTTTCGCCTTGGTTGATGAACGGCGGCACCTGCACGACGAGCCCGGTCTCAAGCTTGGCCGGTTTCGTGACGCTCGATGCGGTGGCCGACTTCAAGCCTGGCTCGGTTTCCACGACCTCGAGGTCTACGGTCTGCGGCAGCTCGATTCCGACTGGCTGTCCGTCAAAGTAACTTACTTTGATTTGCAAGTTGGCGGTGAGGTATTCGACAGCGTCGCCGAGCGTAGCGCTCTTCAGAACTGTCTGCTCGTAATCGATGGGATTCATGAAATAGTAGTCGTCGCCGTCGGCGTAGAGAAATTCCATGGAAATCTCGTCCACCACAACCTTTTCGATAGCGTCGGCGGAACGGAAACGGTGTTCGAACATTGCGCCCGATTTGAGGTTCCGCAGCTTGGCCTGGATAAAGGCGCGAAGATTGCCTGGCGTGCGGTGTTCGACCTTGAAGACCGTGTGAAGCTGGTCGTTATGCTTAATGATCATGCCCGGGCGTAGTTGAGTGGCGGGAATCGCCATAGAGGTTCGAGCTCCTTGCTTGACTTGCGCGCAATGCGCAAAGAATATGACCTTTGGCCTACATTCAATTGTAGCCGAGCGCAGGGAATTGACTCTGCCAGTGGTGGTGATCGGAGAAGGCTCTGGAAAAGCGGCAGTCATGCGCACGGAGCGAGCAGTAGCAGGGAAGATGCGATTGCAACCAGAGCGTTACAACCAATGGATAAGCAGCAAGATAGAATGTCGGTGGGCCGATAATTGGCTGGAGCTATTGCGGCGAAGGAAAGTGGGAAACGGATGTCTGAGCAAGTGTCAATTTGCGTGATCGGGTCCGGATACGTGGGGCTGGTTGCGGCGGCCTGCTTTGCGGACATGGGTCACAAGGTCGTCTGTGTCGACAACGATGAAGCTCGCGTGAAGCAACTCTGCGAGGGCGGCGTGCCCATTTTTGAGGAGCGTCTGCCCGAGCTGCTGCGAAAGCACCGCGGCAGCAGAATGGTCTTCACCTCGCACCTGGCAGAGGCTGTTGAACAGAGCGAGGCCGTATTCATCGCCGTAGGCACCCCGCAGGGCGATGGCGGCGCAGCGGACCTTTCATATGTTGAGGCCGTGGTAGCGGAGATTGCGCGCGCCATCAAGAGTTACAAGGTGATTGTAGAGAAGAGCACCGTTCCCGTTTACACCAACGACTGGATTCGCCGCGTGCTGCATCGGCACGGAGTGCATCAGGAGCAATTCGATGTCGTATCCAACCCCGAATTCTTGCGCGAAGGCACCGCGGTGGTGGATTTTCTGCATCCCGACCGGATCGTAGTGGGGGTAAGCAATGACCGCGCTGCAGAGATGTTGCGGCGGATCTATGAGCCTATCACCAGCGGCGCTTATTACGTTCAGGCAGGAGCTGTGCCGGGAGCGTGCAGCAAAACCCAGCCCGCGCGATTGCTCGTGACGTCGACACAGAGCGCGGAAATCATCAAGCACGCATCGAACGCATTTCTTGCCATGAAGATCTCGTTCATCAACGCGGTCGCAAACCTGGCCGAGGCAGTGGACGCGGACATCGAGGACATTGCCGCCGGAATCGGTCTTGATAGCCGCATCGGCCCAAAGTTTTTGCGTGCGGGACTCGGGTACGGAGGTTCGTGCTTCCCCAAGGACGTGGCCGCATTCCATTGGGTAGCCCAGGAACGGGGCGTGAATCTTCAACTGCTTGAAGAAGTCCGCAAAATCAACGACACACAACGCGATGTGTTCTTCAATAAGGTGCGCTCGGCGCTTTGGACGCTTCGCGGAAAGCGTTTGGCGGCGCTGGGCCTGGCCTTCAAGGGTGATACGGATGACACTCGCGATTCTCCCGCGATCGCGATCATCAAACAGCTGTTGCACGCGGGCGCCATTGTGACGGCTTACGATCCGGCGGCGATGGAGCGTGCGAAGGAGGCTCTACCGCCCGCCGCGAATATGAAGTACGCGGACGATGTCTACCAGGCGGCGCAAGATGCCGATGCTGCTCTGATCCTGACGGATTGGAAAGAATTTGCCGCCATCGATCTGGCGCGATTGAATCGGGCTCTGCGTTTCCCAATTGTCATCGACGGCCGCAATCTCTATAAGCCGCATGAGATGCAGCGCCATGGCTTTACCTATGTAAGCGTGGGCAGGCAGGCGAGCTATCAGGCGCAGGAAGGCAAGCCGCGCAAATCGCCTGCGTGAGTGGCGATTCCCCGCTTGATTCAAAGTGGGGATCGCGGACCGCTGTATGGGCTGCGGGAACCGTCAAATTTCCGCCTCAAGTTTCGCATCTGGAGTATTGAACGTTGACCAAGTCCGCTCTCGTAACCGGTGCCGCTGGATTTCTCGGCTCTCATCTCACTGATCGCCTGCTCGGTGAAGACTACCTGGTCCTGGGGGTCGACAACCTGAGCACGGGCGACGAAGGAAACCTCGAGCATCTCGCGAATGATTCCCGCTTCCGTTTTGAGCAACGGGATATTTGCGCGAGCTTCGACCCAGGGCCTGTCGACTATGTTTTTAATTTTGCGTCGCCGGCCAGCCCGCCGGAGTATCTACGCCTGGGCATTGAAACGCTCCGCGTTGGTTCCTTGGGAGTTGAGAACACACTGCAGATTGCAGCAAAGTATGGCGCTGGATTCCTTCACGCCTCCACATCGGAGTGCTATGGCGACCCTCTGGAGCATCCGCAATCGGAAAGCTACTGGGGCAATGTAAATCCCGTGGGTCCGCGATCGGTGTACGACGAAGCCAAGCGTTTTGGCGAAGCCATGGTGATGGCTTACCATCGCTCGCGCGGCGTGAATACGCGCATGGTGCGCATCTTCAACACCTACGGCCCGCGCCTGCACCCAGGCGATGGCCGGGTCATTTCGAACTTTATGATGCAGGCGCTGCGCGGCGAGCCCCTGACGATTTACGGCGACGGAAGCCAGACGCGCAGTTTTTGCTATGTCGACGATCTGATCGAAGGGATCATCCGCCTGTCCCGAAGCGAAGAACATCTTCCCGTCAATCTAGGCAATCCCGAAGAGTACACGATCCTGGAATGTGCCCAAGCGGTTCTGGAAGTGACAGGCTCTAAGAGCGAGTTAAGTTACGTCGAACTGCCTGTGGATGATCCAATGCGCCGCCGTCCCGACATCACAAAGGCGCGCACGTTGCTGGGCTGGGAGCCACGCATCGGACTCAGGGAAGGACTGATGAGATCGCTCGATTTCTTCAGAAGCAGGATTGCATAATGCCGGCAGTGAGAGCGAGCCGTCGTTACCGCGGCGGCTCATAGGGCTCGGCGCGCAACAGGTTCATGAGGATGCCGCGCTCGTCCGGACTGAATTGGCTCTGGTAGCGTGCCGAGTTGAGCACCGTGGCGCGCTGATCGAGGGGTACGGAGCGCAAGTCCTGAAAGGCGCGCTTGACTACGGCTTGGCGATCCGGCGGCAGCGTCATGAAGCCGCGGCCCGCTTGCCGAACCTGCATCTGGTCCTGCGGAGACATATGTTCCAGCATCTCGCTGCGCGCCAGGCGGCGCTCGCGCTGGTCTTCCGGCAACTGATTCAACTGGTGCAACTGCTGCACCAAGCGTTGCTGCGTCGCTGGCGGCAGGCGATTGAAGCTGGGGTCGCTGCGTAGCAACCGTTCCTGGTCCTGGGCGGGAAGACCCTGATGCCGATTGAGCCAGTCGCCTAAATGTCCTGGAGGCGCCGCGCCCGGATACATGTTTTGATACATGTTTCCGGGACGATTCGCATTGGGATAAGCCGGTCGAGTGTAGTTCGGCGCAGGCGTGCCTGGACGGCCGCCATACGCGGGATATGCGGGCGCTTGCGGTTGCGCCCCTTTATATTGCGGACTCTGCTGGTAAGGTCTTTGCTGATTTTGGTAGGGTCGCTGCTGCTGTTGGTTCGGTCTTTGTTGATTCTGATTGCGGCGTTGTTGGTTCTGAAACCGCTGCTGATTCTGGTACTGCCGTAGATTCTGTTGACGATTCTGCCGCGTTTGCAACTGAGCATAACGGAACTGCCCCTGCGGAGCGCGATGGTCCAATCCGCGCTGGCCAGGAGCCGTGACCACGGTCAGGCAGAGAAACAGGACTGCCCCGGCTATTGCCGCCGGACGCATTCTTTCCGCGTTGGAAGTCCAGTTCACGAGTCTTTCTCCCGGCAAGCGGCCGAAATGTAAAACCTTCAATCTCCGTTCTGGTTGTTGGTGAGCGCTTCCATCTGATCCAGCACCTGCGCATTGCTATCCAGCGTTTGCAGATCGTGAACCACGGCAGCATTCTGGGCAGCCGGTTGTGGAGGCTGCATAATGTCGGTGACGCTGAGATAAGTGCCACCGCCCACAAGCAACATGACAGTAAGCGCTACGGCCGCCAGCGGACGCGCATGCAATCCCGGCCCATAGGCTAGAGTGGCGCGCAGTCGCGCGATGGTCCCAGCCAGCCATCCAGCCGCGGGGGCCTCGCGCTCTTCACGCATCCTGGCCCCAAGCCGGGTCAGAAAATAGGGGCTTGGCGCGGGCGCCTTCCAGGCATCCAGCATCTGCATGGTCGCCTTCAGCTCTTCAAGCTCGCCCTGGCAACGCTCACACTGCGCAACATGCGCTTGAACCTTGGCAGAAGCGGGACCAGGATCGAGCAGCACTCCGGCCAGCTCAGTGTCCATTCCCGCGCAATTTGTTTTCATCCGTTTCATGATTTCCACCCCATGTTTCCGCCGGTCGATTTTCCATTCTGAGACTCCGGCTTCTTTTCACTCATGCCTTCAAACAAAATCCTTCAGTTTGTCCCGCAGTGTCTGGTAAGCGCGAAACAGCAGCGATTTGGTCGCCGATTCGCTCAACTTAAGCACGTCCCCGATCTCCCTGTAATCCATCCCCTGGTACTTGTGCATCAACACGGCCGTCCGCTGTCTCTCGGGCAGCGCCATCACGTGTCGCCGAATGGCGGCCATGCGCTCATCGCTCAGCAGCTGCTGCTCCGCCGTCGGCTCATCGTCAGCCACATCGGGAGTCGTGCCCGTCTCCTCGTCCGGCTGATCCAGATACACCGTTTGCGCCGACCGTTCATGCCGGGTGTCCCGCGCGTGATTCACCGCCAGGTTGGTCGCGATCCGGTAAAGCCACGTCGTAAATCTGGCTTCGGCCCGATAGCTGCTCCTGGCACGATAGACGCGAAGAAACACCTCCTGGGCTAACTCTTCGGCAACCGCCTGGTTCCCGACCATCCGGTACAGGAAATGAATCATCGGCCGATGGTATTTTGTTGCCAGGTAATTAAAACTGGCTTCGTCGCCCTCGGCCACCCGCAGCATAATTGCTGCGTCGCTTTTAGGGTCCAGTTCGTCCCTCAGACCCGTACGGGGCTCGCCCGGCCGAAGAGCCGCGCCCGCACCCAACGCCGGACCGTTAAGGACCATCGTTGCCATATCTTCTGGAACCCCATTTGGGCCAGAAGGTTGCGCCTCGTAACCAGTTTCTTCGCCTGAATTTCCGTCCTCGGGGCCCTCTTCCCCGGCTCCCGGTTCCGCGCTCTGCGCGAAGGCGTCGGCACGAGCTAAAGCGGAGGGTAAACGGTGGCTACCCATACCGAAAAAGGGGCCGAAAATAGGCCGCGGCACCGCTTCCACTTGAGGAGGGAGCTCGCTCTCCGGGCGAATTGAACCCGCTCTCCCGAGCCTGTTTCTGAGCCTGTTTCTGAGCATGATCCGCTTGGCTTGTGGCGCCTCAGGCTACTCGCGGCGAAACTGGTGCCGGCCGCGGGTGCGGTTTGGCCGTAAAGCCCTGCTGGTGTTACTCTACCCTACGGGATGGCCTTTTCGCGCAGGTCCTTTAGACGCGAACCTGAAGCGGTTCGGCGGACTGAGTAGAGCGCGAAAATGACCCTCCGGCTGGGTCTGTTTGGCTCCGGGTTTTATGGCGGGGCTGGGACGCCCGGCGAACCCCTCCGATGCCTTTTCTGGGCGCTTAACTCAGCGGTAGAGTGTCACCTTCACACGGTGGAAGTCGTAGGTTCGAATCCTACAGCGCCCACCATCCTTCGGTTCTCCCAATCATGAGGGTGCCCCCGGTCCCTCACCTTTGGGGACCGGGGCTCCGCCCTAGTTCGCCTGCTTGTAGAACGCCTCTCCATCGAGGGTGATGGTCGTCTGATTGACCCAGATCACACTCCAGCGAATGTGCCCGGGCTGCAGAGGCATGGGGTACAGAAGGTCCAGAATCCCGCCTTTGGCCGAGGGAGTCTCCCACCGGCGGGTGCCCGACCACTTCGCCTTCCCGTTGACCAGGAAGCCACACGTGCCGTTCTGCTCGACCACCAGACCATTGGTCTTGTTTACATTCACCCAGCTGCCGATCGGCGGGGCCGAGGCCTGGGCGTGGCCTTCTGGATACTCACGACACCTAGCATCATGCATGTAAAAGCCAGGCAAAGTGTGCTCAAAGAGAAGGACCTGCGAACGCTTTTCATTGTCTCGAAAAACCTCCATTGCGGTTGATGAAACCTGCACTAGGGGGGACGTGATGTGAATTTACAACGATAAGCTGGCTCGAGGCTCCATTCGCTGACATTCGCGAGCCGTCGTTCACGCTCTGCGCGAGCAGCACGTTAGCTGCGGTGGGCCACCCGCCAAAATTCACACTTGACAAGGACAGAAAATCCACTACCATATGGTTGTGGATAGATTGGGTACAACATTTGCGGCTTTGTCCGATCCAACCCGGCGGGCGATGATCGAGCGTCTGTCACATGGGCCTGCCTCTGTGCATGGATTGACGGAACCGTTTGCGCTCTCGCAGCAGATGATTTCAAAACATATTGCCTGCCTGGTGCGGGCGCGGGTTGTAATCAAGGCCAAGCGTGGGCGAGAGAGTGTGTGCACGCTTAGGCCAGAGGCGATAAAAAAAGTCAGCGACTGGGCTGCTTATTATCGCCGATTTTGGGAAGGGAGTTTCGACAAGCTGGATGTGGTGGTGAAGCAAATGAAAAAGACGGAGGTCAGAGATGACAAGAACGGTTAACGAGACAGACCGGATGGTCGTAATGAGAGTATTTGATGCCCCACGCGAACTCGTTTGGAAGGCGTGGACAGACCCCAAATATGTGATGCAGTGGTGGGGACCGAAGGGATTTACTTCGCCCGTTTGCAAGATGGATTTTCGCGTGGGCGGAAAACTTCTCTGCTGCATGAAGGCGCCCGACGGGCAGGAGTTCTGGAATGCGGTTGAATACCACGAGATTATTCCGCACGAGAAGATCGTTTCCTTGATGTACTTTTCCGACCCGGAGGGAAACAAGGTTGACCCCGCTGAATATGGAATAGAACATGAGGCCATAGACGGTGCGTACGATGTAGCTCTTTTTGAGGATCTTGGAAACGGCCAGACGAAACTCACCTTCATTGGAAATGAACCCATGGAGAGCGCAAAGAATAGCGGTCAACTCGAGGGCTGGAACCAGATACTCGACAAAATCGCGGCAGTTGTTGCGGAGCTCGTGCAGTCGAAATAGAACGGTTCAGTTTTGAGGATCGCACTCCCGCCAATTTGTCATCCTGAGGAGTCGGCCCCATCGGCGACGAAGGATCTGCGGTTGCCCTTCGCGAACTCCACCCAGCTCAAGAATCGGGTGCCCCACGTCTCGATTTTGAGACGTGGAATACCGCGAACCCAAAAGCACGTATGGTGGCGGCACACCTATGCCGTGAAGGGCCGAGAGGCCGAAGACGGCCTGCAAGAAAGTGTTCCTATACGCGTATTGCCTACCAGCCCCTTACAAACCTTGCCTTCATCCGGCACATTCCGAGGGAGCCAGTACCAGATATTGTTGCGGTTTCGCCGGAAACGGCCGTGACCTCGAAAGAATCTCCGGGCTGGAATCCACAGGAGCTGAACTCCTCAAACGTTGCCTGCCACTCGGCACCGTCAGTGGTATCGAGAGTGATTGCGGTCTCGCCAAGGAACAGCCTAACTAACGCCACGTTCCTAATAATCAAATCGTTGTCTCCGCTGTCAGGACTGAGGAACCTCTCACTCATTTGCCCGGTGGAGCCAAAGCGAGAAATAACTGCAAACTCAGCACCGGCAGCATCGCGTGACCCACTATTAACTTCTTCGAAAGCAAGTTCCAGGCGGCTGATATCGTAGACCTTGTTCACCCGGGCGCGGTCCCCATTCGTCAACTCCCACCACGGCGACCGCAGGGCGACCGTCCCTGAATAGGCCGTTCCGTCAAAGACCCTTCCAAAAGCTGCGAAGAGATGTTCCATGTTGTTCGCCATTACCGCATCCGAGGCATTTGGAAACTGGATTTGAACAAATACCGCGGACTTGGAGGAGGTTAAAACAGAGCACTCCGGGAGGCGCTCCTTCGACAGAGAGTGAGCCAGGGAGTCAATGAATTGTTGGCAGCCATCCCCAGCAAACAGATTGGCATTCTCCTTCGACCTGTGATCCTCACCTGCCTGTTCTTTGAACGCATCCATCATCGCAGCCCACCAGAGGAGGTACCAGTCGTCCGAGAGTTCCCTAGCCTTGAATGCTTCAGCTGTGCTTTCTTGGTTTGAAACAAGGCTCTTATTAAGAGGGACCCAGTAATCGAGATTGTGTCGCGAGAGGTAGGAATCCGAAACTCGCAAGTCGCAGGTAGGCGTCGATGCGCAGGCCCCGTTAAGGGACGGCTCGGCTACGATTTCTTCCAGGGTCTGAAAGAGAGCCGAGGACCAGCCGCGACGGAGGTCCCCCTCAAGAACATCTTTCGACGACGCAAATGTGATTTCGTAATTACCCGATGTGGCGTCAACGCTGCCAGAGCATAAATTTGGGACCTGGGGAACCGCAGAATTCATGCGATCAGTAATAAACTTGCATACAGCCTGTGGAGTTGAGGGTATTGGCTTCGTCCTGTCAATCGCTCTCTGCGCGTAAAGCGAAGGCATCGCCAGCGAAACCAAAAGCGTAATTGCGGTGAGTGCGTGTTTCATGGTCTGTGTCCCACCGTGCCTCTCTGAACGAAACTGTTTGGCCGGATTTGGATAACGGCAACCTGTCGCGAAACTAGGCTACATCAATACCCGGCTCTGCCTTTAGAAGGAGCTTGGCCTCAGCGATTAGCTCCCGTTGATCATTGGTCATTCCGATTCCCCTCACGAGGACTTCAGATTGGATTCCTCGTTCCGAAAGCCGCTTGCAGAACCCGTCTACGTGTGCGTCGCCGCAAACAAAGATGGTCTTTGAAAGGTCCCTCCCCTTGATCGAATCGAGCCAGTAATCCTCTCGTTTGCCGAATTCCCTCGCGATTTCTATTGCCGTTGCTCTGACTTCGCACTCGTGATCCAAAATGCCTTGTTCCTCCCGATAGATTCTGGTTTGGAGCTCGCTTAGGCATCTGTAGCCGACAGCCTGCCTCTGTGCCTTTTCGGGATCGCAGAGCGCGTGCTCCACATGAAACTTGAGTGCGAGGCTTTCCGCTATTGAACTCCGTCCCCTTAGCGTTTCCCTGCTCTCCTCCTCCGCGACGAGCGTGGGTTTCAGTCTGAAAAGCGCATCGTTGAGACTATTTGCGTAGGAGAGATGATGAGGCGTTGGCGTGGCTCCGCCCGCCAACGATTGAAACAGGTGATCTACTCCAATTATGTAAAACATCTCGACTTCTTCTCAGCCAACTTGAGTTTGGCGGAATTATAACCCCCTTCATTGTTGCGGTACCCGGGGGCCGCCCGGGATGTTCCGGAAGAACCCGCCAAGACTAGCCCCTCATTTCCGCCTGTCAAGAGTCCACCCTCCTCCGTAACCCCTCCGAACCCCACCTAACCCCTTCCCCTTCCATCTCTTGCGCCCTCGCAAATAAATCCCCCCAAGTTTGCCGATTAAATCGCCCAAATCGCTAACCTTGAAGATGAAAAGAGGATCCTCCGTGACATCCAAAACCATCGCCGCGTGTACCGTCTGCCAGAAGCCAAAACACGCCGGAGAGGGCAATCCCGGCCACCCCCAAAAACTCCTGCGCGAAACGGGAGAAAATAATTAAATAAAAAATTTCAGTACATTTCGCTTACTTTTCGCCATTTAACCCGTTTAGAATCAATAAACCGCTTCCAAAGTGATCGTCAAAATGCGTCAAAATACGTCGGATTTATGCCAAACAACTCCTTTGGAATCAACACGCGATCGGCTCTTTTGCAACCCGTACATTTTCGCGCTTTATCTATCTCATTCCCCTGCTCTTGTTTCATTTCTTTCACTTCTTCACTCCTTCACTCCTTCACTCCTTCACTCTTTCACTCACGGTTTACGACTCACGGGCCACGTTCCACGACCCACGGAACGCCGTCGCGCAGCAAGCGATCTTCAGAATTGTCGAAAATAGGCGTCCAATTACGGCCCATTTATGCCCCACAACCCTTTTGGAATCAACACGTAATGGAGTCTTTTGCAGCCGGCGCACTTTCACTCCTTAACTCTCTCATTCCCTTACTCTTGTTTCATTTCTTTCCCTCGCGCTCGCTGGCCTCGGCCCACTTCCTCCAGTTCAATGTCTACTGTGCACGTCCACTGTGCACCGTCCACCGCTCACCGTCCACCATTCAC
Organism: uncultured Acidobacteriaceae bacterium; assembly: GCA_963813015.1. Lineage (GTDB taxonomy): Bacteria > Acidobacteriota > Terriglobia > Terriglobales > Acidobacteriaceae > Telmatobacter. The sequence goes on along the minus strand of CAWEXN010000015.1, from coordinate 317,847 downwards.
CGTTCACGGTTCACCGTACTTGGGTTACCTCGCCGCTTCAGATATATTTGGCACGCAGCGTTTTTGGGCGCGAACGCAATCTGAATCCGGCAAGACGAGGAATTTGCGCTCGGCTCATCGAACGCGGCCGCGGCGCCGGAATTCGAAGCAAAGAGGAACCTTGTGAAACGATTCGTTCATGTTGTTGCATTCATCATAGCTGTAGCAATGGCCGTTCCGGCTATTGCAAAGGGAGAAACGAAGATGGCGGTTTTTGGCACGACACCGGACGGAGTTTCCGTCCCGATCTACACGCTGACCAGCGGGCAGATTGAAGTGAGAGTCACGGCGTACGGAGCGCACCTTGTGAGCGTGAAGGCTCCGGATCGCTCGGGAAAGATGGCGGATGTAGTTCTGGGATACGACTCGCTTGCCGGTTACCTGGCCGATAACAAGACTTACCTGGGCGGCATTGTCGGGCGCTACGGAAACCGGATCGCCGGCGGAAAGTTCACCCTCGATGGCAAGACCTATCAGATTCCGACCAATGATGGCCCCAATGCCTTGCACGGCGGACCCAAGGGATTCAATCAATACGTTTGGAAGTCCGACGAGATACCCGGCGGTGTGGAATTCACGCTCGTCAGTCCCGACGGCGACATGGGATTTCCTGGAACTCTGACTGCGAAGGTGCGCTATACACTCAAGGGCGATACCCTGCGCATCGATTACACCGCGACCACCGACAAGCCCACGGTGGTGAACCTGACCAATCATGCGTACTACAACCTGCACGGCGACGACCAGGGCAACATCCTCGACCTGAAGATGGAGCTCAACGCTCACCGGTTCACGCCTGTCGACAAGACGTTGATCCCGACGGGCGAATTGGCTCCGGTGGCCGGCACTCCGCTCGACTTTACGAAACCAGAAGTGATTGGCGCACGCATCGGCGATGACTACCCGCAACTGAAGATCGCCGGCGGCTACGACCATAACTGGGTGGTGAACGGCAAGCCCGGCACACTGCGGCTGGCGGCGATCGTCACCGATCCTGTAAGCGGCCGCAAACTGACCGTGGAAACCACGGAGCCGGGTGTGCAGTTCTATTCAGGCAACTTCATGGATGGTTCGTTCACCGGCCGCCACGGCGTGAAGTACACCAAGCACGCCGGCCTCTGCCTCGAGACGCAGCATTTTCCCGATTCGCCGAACCATCCTGATTTTCCGACGACGACTTTGAACCCGGGCCAAACGATGCACTCGACGACAACGTTCACGTTTGGTGTGGAGAAATAGGTCGAGCCGCTTCCACCCCTCGGAATTGGGGTGCCCCAGGTCCCGATTTTGGGACCTGGGATAGCACTCCCGTCAGCTCACCGATGAAATGGGTGCCCCCGGTCTCGCTTCTGAGACCGGGGCTAGTACGCCGTCAGGCGGTCTTCCACTTCTGAAACCAACCAAGACCTGCGGACGTATTGCCGGCCGGAATATACTCGCATCCGATCCAGCCTTCATATTTCAACTGATCGATAACATCGAACAGGTAGGAAAAATTCACCTCGCCGGTGTCGGGCTCGTGGCGCTCGGGCACTCCGGCAATTTGGAAATGGCCCACGCGCGTTTGCTTCGCGTCTGCCAGGTATTTCCGAATCCTGATTGCCAGATCGCCTTCTTCCACCTGGCAATGAAACAGGTCCATCAGGATTTTGAGATTGGGAGCGCCAACTTCCGCCGCGATGGCATGCGCTTCTTCCTGGCGATTGAGAAAAAAGCCGGGTATGTTGCGCAACGCGATCGGCTCGATCAGCAAATCGACGCCTGCCGCCCGCGCCCGCTCCGCGGCCCACGCAAGATTCGCCGTGTACACGCCGAGCAGATGCGCGCGATCGGCTCCCTTCGGCGCGATGCCCGCCATCGCGTGGATCCTCGGGCATTCCAAGGCGAGGCCGTACTCCAAGGCCAAGAGAAAACCGTCGCGGAATTCCTGCTCGCGGCCTGGCAATGCAGCGATGCCGCGCTCACCCGCCTTCCAGTCACCGGGAGGAGAGTTGAAGAGCACCTGGCGCAAGCCATGCTCCTTCAGTTGCGCATCCAGCGTCGCAGCCGGGTAATCGTAAGGGAAAAGATACTCGACAGCCTTAAATCCGTCGCGTGCGGCGGCGGCAAAGCGATCGACAAAGCTGTGCTCGGTGTACATCATGGTCAGGTTGGCAGCAAAACGAGGCATAACGTTCACTCCGATTTTCAGGCGCTGTAGAGCGCCGCTACTTCGTAGTCATTCACCGACGGGATCGTGAACTCCACCGAGTCGCCCGAGGCATGGAATGGAATGTCGCGCTCGGCGCGGAGCAATTCGACGCGCGTGACGCGGCGGCCAGCGTGGAAGCTTGAAGCGAACCTTCTGCGCCCCGATCGGATAGAACTCGCTGAACCATCCGTGATGCGCGTTGGGATTGGTGTAGTTCAGAACATGAACGGCGAAACCCGGTTCCGTCTCCCATGCAAAGATCTCGACCAAGCCCTTGCCTTCCACACTCACTGGAGCCGCCTCGCCGCCAACCCAGCGAATCGAGTTCACAAGCAGACGGCTCAAATCGCCTTGGCCTGACAGCCACATGGTCGGCTCAATATCGCCGGGGAAGTAGGCGAGACGGCTCGCGCCGCGCTCGCGCAGCACGACAGCGGGTTCATTGGTGTGCGAAATGGGCGGATAGGAAAGCTCCGGAGGATAGGCTGTGTAACCGGGCACGACGGTGAGCACAGGATCGTCCACTGGCTTAAGCGGCAAACGAAACTCCGCACCGGCAATCCATTGCGTATCGGTGAAGCCATCGAGAATCGGGTGCTGCCGCTCGATCCGCGCCATGTAGGGATTTGCATTCCCCAGCCGCCCGATCACGGGACCCGCAGCATGGATTCTGAATACATCTGCCAGCCCGAAATCCGCTCGACGCTCATTTCGCTCGGTGTACATGCTGGTTTCGAAAGTTGCCAGCAGCGAGCCGCCCTGGTTTACATAATCGCGCAACTGCTGGCACTGCCCGTCGCTGAGCAGCGCGATGTTGGGCAGAACGATCGCGGCATACTTCTTGATCCGCTCCAGTTGCAGGCGATCTTCGTGAATGAAATCGAAGAGAAATCTTCCTTCGAGCAGTGCGGAATAAACCGCATCCGTATACTGCTGCATTGAGAAATCGTGCTGGCGGCTCGTAAAAGAGTTGCGTGCGCTGCCCCATCACCACGCCGATGTTCGCGATGGTCTTCTTGTTCACCCAATGTGCATCGTGCCGCGCGGTCCACAGGAAATAATCACGACCGATCTTCTCCCAGCGCAGATCTTCGCCAAGGCCATTCTCTCCACCTACAACGTGATAATAGGGAATCAGACCGCTGGCCAGTGTCTGGCTTGTCCAGATGACGGCTTCGGCAGCGGACTTGGTCACCTCGCGCCAGCGAATCGGTCCGGTTGTGTACGCGCCGGTAAGGTTCGTCGCCATCTTGCCGTCGAGCACGGCGTTGCATACTCGCCCCTGCTGCGCGGCGCCCCAGACCGGCGCGTCCCCCCTGTTGCGGCCCTGGTTGTCGCCCTGGAACCACTGGCAAATCTCGCCGAATTGCGCGAGGTTCGGAGTCGAATGCACGCCGCCACCCATATTGTTGATGTAAAAGCTCGACGCCTTCTTCTCTTTTGCGATCGAATCGTAGAGTTTCCACAAATATGTGAACCGCTCGTTGAACTTGTCCCAATAGGCTGGAGTTTTTGGCGGCGGCAACTGGCGGCACTTGTCGCAGTAACAGACGGGCAAAGTAAACGATGGCCAACCATTCGTGTAGTGTGCATCCATGTCGTAGCGGGAGTTGACCTCGCGCATGACGGCAGGGAAGTAATCGGTCATGTACGTTGAGAACATGCACGTCTGAAAAAGCCTGGTGTCATCCGGCGTGGTAAGCGGCTCGCCCTTCTCGTCGCGCATGAACCACTCGGGGTGCGCAGCCAGCGCATCTCCCCAATTCAGATCGGGGCTATAGCGCGCCACGGCGCGCAGCCCGCGCTTCTTTGCCGCTTCAAGCAGCTCGCCGGTGAAATCGCGTCCGTTCAGATATTTTCCGTGGCGATGAAAAGGAACTTTGCTGGGGTAAAACGCAAGGATGCCGGTGATGCTGATGAAGACCGCGCCAACCTTGACGCCGGCCCAATAATCGGCCCACGCTTCCACGTCGAGAACCGCGGGATCATGCTCGGTGAAGTTCGTCTGCCCAATGCGTCGCAGCGTCTTCTGCCAGCGCACGTCCGAAGCAGCCTGGTGCGATGCGGAAGAATCCGCGCGCGCGGCCGCTGCGGGCTGGGCCAAAGCGAAAGAATCTCCCGCGCGAACCAGCGGCACTGTTGCCGCGGCGGTTTTCAGAAATCTGCGCCGATCCATGGTAACCATGACCTCCGTTGCATTCGATTTCCGTGAATGACGTTGGAAAGAACCGGCGCTATTTTCCGTGCGCGCTCAATTCATCCAGCACTTTTTTCAGGTCGTCGAGTTTCTGCCCGGCCTCGGCCAGCTTGCCCTCCGAGGTCAGGCGCTGATAATCGGCGAAGTCCTGACTCGCCTGGGTAATGAGGGCGTTCGTGCCACTTCCAGGCTGGGCAGTGGTCGGTGTCGTTGCGCCAGTCCCATTACTCGTCGTAGGCTGTTGCGCTTCGCCTCCCGAGAGCGTCGGTGCTTCGGCTCCGAAGAGCGATCCGAGTGCCGCTTCGAAAGTGGGACCGTAGGCGAGACGATCCTGCAGCGCCAGCACCACCAGCCGCAGCTCCGGCATGGGGCTCTGCGCTGCTTGAAGATAGATTGGCTCGGCGTAAAGCAGCGCCTGGCCGCACGGGATCACCAGAAGATTGCCGCGGATCACGTGTGAGCCCTGCTGATTCCACAGTGTGAGCTGGCCAGACAGTTGGGCGTTCTGGTCGATGCGTGCCTCGATCTGCTGCGGGCCATCGACGAGGCGCGTTTTGGGGAAATCGAAGACCACCGCTTTGCCGTAATTGGCGCCGTCGCTGCGCCCGGCTATCCAGCCAATAAGGTTGTTGCGATTGATGGGTGTGAACGGCAAAATCTCAACAAACTCGAGGCCGCCGGATTCCCCTGGCAGCGTCATCAGCACGAAGTTCGGTTGCATCTCCTGCGAGGTTTGATCGCCTTGGTTCGAGCCGGTTTGCGTGGCCACGCTCCACTGGTCTTCGCGGTTATAAAAAACTTCTGGGTCGGTCATGTGGTAAAGGCCGTACATCTCCGCTTGTTTGCTCAGGAGCGTTTCTGGATAGCGAACGTGCGCGCGTAGCCACGCAGGCATGGTCGACGCATCTTTGAACAATCCCGGAAAGATTCCCCGCCACGCAGCCAGAATAGGATCTTCGTTGTCGAACACGTAGAAGGTGACCGTGCCGTCGTACGCGTCCACCACAGCTTTAACGCTGTTGCGAATGTAGTTGACGGGTTGGTTTTCGAGATTGACCGGCGCGGAATAAGGATAGGTCGCGGAAGACGTGAACCCGTCTACGATCCAGGAAAGACGGCCGTCTGCGCCCACAACAATATAGGGATCGTGATCGAAGGTCAGGAACGGCGCCAATGTGGAGACGCGCAATAGTACATTGCGCCGCATCATTAGGCGGCTGTCGGCCGTGATGTCGTCGCTGAAAGGAACTTTGGTCAGGTCACCCCGATCGAAAGCCAGCATCGCGCGGCGCAGGAAGCCGCCCATTTCGATGCCTCCCGTGCCTTCGTACGAGGAAAGATTGTTGCTCTGACCCTGCGGGTAGTTGAACTCCTGCTGATGCGTCTTCACGTAGACATCTGTGTCGGTGAGTTCGCCGAAGTAGATCTCCGGACGCGTCACCTGGATTCCCGGCACAGTGCTTTGCACGGGCATATTACTAAGGTAGAGAACCGGCAGGCCCTCTGGCGAGAAACCGTTCACCGGGTTCATCGTGATGCCGTAGCCGTGGGTGTAAATGAGCTTGTCGTTGATCCAGTTGCGGCTGCTCTCGGGCAGTTTGTCCACGTTCAGCTCGCGCACCGCGAGCATCACCTGGCGCATTGAGCCGTTGATTTGGTAGCGGTCGATGTCGATGTCGGGGAAATCGTAGTAAGTCCGAATTTCCTGCACTTGCCGCAGCGTATCCTGGAGCGCGCTAACGTCCCACAATCGGATGTTATCGAGCGTGGCCTGGTTGTGCTCGGGATCGACAGCGGCGACCGTGGTTTCGGCGGGAAATTCGCGCTGCGCAAAGGTATCCAGCCCGTATGCCTGCCGAGTCATGGCGATGTTGTCGGCGATGTAAGGTTTCTCGCGGTCGAGCTGGTTGGGCTTGACGATGAACGTGCTGACATACCACCCGGCGAGCCCGGCCACAATGTAACAGACGATTGCGGGTGCGATCCCCGCAAGAAGCCAGCGTGCTCGTGGCCGCATTACGCCACCGGCAATCGCGATCACCGCGCCCAACACCAACGCAACGCTGATGAACAGCATTCCGACGAGCGTGATGTGCGCGTCGGTATACGTGACGCCGTCAAAGATCGTGTGCTCTTCGAAGAGCAGATCGAAGCGGCCAACATACTCGTGGATGGCCAGCGCAAAAAGCAGAAACCCGGCGGCGATTGACACTCCGCGCCAGGGCAGTGAAGCAGCGCCGCCAAAGCGCCCACCGAGCGCGCGCCCTCCGCCTGCGGCGATGAGGAAGAGCACGGCGAGAACGCATACAATCACCGCCAGTGTCAGCAGCCATCCCGCGATCATTTCCCACGCCGGCAGCGTAAAGAGATAAAAGCCGAGTGGCCTGCCAAAGATGGGATCGGTGACGGAAGCGGTGCGCGGAGCGTACCAGTAAAGCGCCAAAGTTGGCCACTGCGCCTCCATCGCGAAACCGGTCACGAGCGATACCACAAGCGCGCCAACGACGGCGATGGTTCGCAAGAATTTCTTGATCGGCAGCTCGATCGGCCGGCCCCCGAAAAAAATGGTGTGCGTATCGGGCAAGTCGGCCGCATGGCTGTGGCGCAGCGCGAGGAACGCGGCCAACAAAATCGCGAAAGTCAGCGCGGCGAATACCGCGAAGGTCCCCCACTCGAGGCCAAAGCTCTTCCAGAAGACGCTTTCAAGCCCAAGCGAACCGAACCAGAGCAGATCGACCCAGTAGGAAACGGCGGTTCTGCCGCCGATAAACATCAGTATGACGATGGTGAGCAAGAGATAAATTGCAAGGCGCGAACTCGGCTTTTTTCCGCGCATCGGCCAATCGATTGTTTCGGGCATTTTTCACCCCACTCAGGCGATTTGTCCGCGCTGAGTTACCCAAGAATTGTACAGCGGTCGAGTAGGGTCGCTGCCGAGAGCCGCGGCAGGCGATTCGGGCTTAAATCAGCTCGCTTCGCCCCGTGATGCTCAGCTCTTTCACGATCTTGCCCACATCCTGCGAGTGGTCGCGGTGCGCGATCAGCAGCGCGTCTTCAGTATCCACAATCACCAGGTTCTCAACGCCGACCAGCGCTACAAACTTCCTGGGGCTGAAGATGTAATTGTCGCTGGCCTCGATAGAGATGTGCCCGCCGGTATCGGCTACGTTGCCTTCGGCGTCGCCGCGCAGCCGCGTCTCCACCTGGTATTCGTAAAGCGAAGCCCACGAGCCGAGATCGTTCCAGTTAAACTCCGCGGGAATGCAAAACAGGCGCGAGAGATGCTCTCCCTTCGCCGAGCGCGGCTCCAGCACTGCATAGTCGACTGAAATGTTTTCGCACTTGGGATACGCGGTGCGGAAGACCTCGTCGAACTGAGGTGTGCCCCAGGCTGCGGCAATGGCCTCAAGCAGCGGAGCCGTCTCCGGCACGTGCTCGCGTACGGCGTTGGCCAGTGTCCGCGCCGACCACAGAAACATTCCCGAGTTCCAGTAGTAGTTGCCCGCGGCCACAAATTCTTCGGCGCGATTCTGGTTCGGCTTTTCAATGAAGCGCCGCACGTGCAGGGCCTGGTCATCCGTTGTCAGGTCGCCGGTTTCAATGTAGCCATAGCCGGTCTCGGCGCGGTACGGCTCGATGCCGAGCACCACGATGTTCTCGCCTGCCGCGGCTACAGCGATTCCTTTTTGCAACGCCTTCAAGAAGCGCGGCTCGTCGGCAATTACGTGGTCCGAAGGAAACACTCCAAGCACTGCGTCGGGATTGTCACGCTCGATGATAAAGGCGGCCAAGCCGCATGCAGGCGCGGTATTGCGCGCCACCGGCTCCTGCACAATCTGGGCCGCGGGCAGGCCGGGCAACTGGTCCGCGATCTCGTGAGACAGATATTCGTTGGTGATGATCCAGGTCTTGTCCAACCCCGCCAGTGGTTTCAGCCGCTCGACAGTCTGCTGGATCATGGAGCGCTCCCCGTCCAGGGCCAAAACCTGCTTGGCGTGAGCGCGCCTTGAGCGCGGCCAGAACCGCGTACCGCTTCCCCCGGCCAGAATCACGGGTCGAAAATCGATTTGGTCTTTCATTCGAACAACCATCGTACTCGACAAAGACAACGTTTGCACAGGGAGGAACGAATAAATTTCCCGTTTTCCGCCGCTGTAGCCGGAACGGTTGATCCATTAAAGAGAACGCGCATCCGGCGCGGTTCGTTCCGCCTTTTTGGGGGGCCGTTCGCTTGACCAGAGGCGCCCCTTGCAGGCAAGGCATCCGCCCGCGGCCGCCGATCACGCAACTGGCGTAATCTATCTGGAATGCCCTTCCTGCGTCAGGGTTCCCTCCATCTCGGCCGCGTTGCAGGGATCGATCTCTACCTGCACTGGTCCTGGTTTGTTGTCGCCGTCATCGAGATCGGCAGCCGCGAGGGCCGGTACAGCTCTCTCATTTGGAGCGCCCTCGAATACCTGGCTCTCTTCGCCATCGTCCTTCTGCACGAATTCGGCCACGCCCTGGCCTGCCGCCAGGTGGGCGGAACCGTGGACCGCATCATGCTCTGGCCGCTGGGCGGGGTCGCATTCGTCAATCCGCCGCAGCGGCCCGGTGCCACGCTTTGGAGCCTTGCCGCAGGGCCGCTGGTCAACGTCGCTCTTCTGCCCGTCTTCGGGGGCGCCTATCTTGCAGCGGGCGCGCTGGGATGGGCGGTTTCCTTCCCCGACGCCTATCACTTGCTCGCGTGGATTCTCGGCATCAATGCCGGCTTGCTGGTCTTCAACATTCTGCCCATCTATCCGCTCGACGGCGGCCAGATTCTTCGCTCCCTGCTTTGGTTCCTGATGGGACGCGCGCGCAGTCTTTATGTGGCCACTATCGTTGGATTTGTGGGCGCCGCGGGATTGGTTTGTCTTGCCTTGTGGAAGTATTCCACTTGGACATTGCTCATTGCCGCTTATCTGCTGCTCGTCTGTTGGGGCGGATTCAAAAGCGCTCGAAACATGGTCCTTTTAGAGAAACTGCCGCGCCGCGAGGGTTTTGCCTGCCCCAGTTGCGGCGCCCACCCTCCGGTCGGCCCACTTTGGAAATGCGGGCAATGCAGCCGGAACTTCGACACGTTCGAGTTTTCGGCCGTTTGTCCCTACTGTGGAGCTCAGTTTCCCAACACGATGTGCGGCGAGTGCCAGAAGATGAGTCCCGTCACCGAGTGGGCGGCTGCGGCAACTGCAAGGCAAAGCGCGGCCATGAAGGGCTCTCTCGCGAATCGCTAATTTCGTCTACCGTAGCCCCGTCAGGAATTCGCCCATCCGCCGCGTGCCTTCGTCGATATTCTCCCGAGTGACCGGGTAGGAGATGCGGATGTGCTCGAATGTTCCGAAGGCCTCACCCGGCACGGTTACCACGTGCGCCTCGTGGAGCATGCGCGTCGCCAGCTCCGTCGCGGTGCGAATGCCGCCCTTGCCCAGGTACGCCCCAATGTTGGGGTACACGTAGAACGCGCCCTCCGGCTTGGTGCAGGTGACGCCGGGAATTCTGGCGAGCGCGGCCAGCATATAGTCGCGCAGCTCGATGAACTCGGCGCGAAACTCCGCAACGCACTCCTGTGAGTCCGTCAGTGCCGCAATCGCCGCCTTCTGCACAAAGCTGGTGGCGTTTGACGTCGATTGCGACTGCAGCTTGCTTAGGTTGGCAGCTACTTTCTTTTCGGCCAGCGCGAATCCCGCTCGCCAACCGGTCATTGAGTAGGTCTTCGACAGCGAGCCAAGAATCACCATATGGTCCTTGGCCCACGTAAACGAGCCGCCTGAAACCGGCTTGCCGGCGTAGTTCAGGTAGACGTAGCACTCGTCCAGGAGCAGGAAAATACCGCGATCATGCGCAAGGTGAACAATGCGCTCCAGATCCTCCGCCGATACGACCGAGCCGGCAGGATTCGACGGCGAATTGAGAATAATGGCCTTGGTCCGCGGCGTGATCGCGCGCTCAATCGCGTCCGCCGTGATGCGGAAACTTTCCGCCTCGCTGGTTTCGAGGAACACGACCTGACCGCCGGCGTACTGAATGATGTCCTTGAAGCTCACCCAGTAGGGAACGGGCAAAATCACCTCGTCACCATGGTCGATCAGCACCTGGATGGTGTTAAACAGCGCAAGCTTGCCGCCGGAGGTGAACACGGCCTCGTCGATCGAGTAGTTCGAACCGAAATCGCAGGCGTGCCGCTCCACAATCGCCTTGCGCAGGTCAGGGATTCCCGGCACCACGGTGTAGCGCGTGAAGTTGGCCTCAATCGCGGCGATGGCCGCGTCCTTGATGTGCCGGGGAGTAGCGAAGTGAGGCTCGCCGGCCCCAAAATCCACGAGGTTTGCGCCTTGTGCGCGCAGTTTAGCCGCTTCGGCGGCCACGGCCATGGTCGCGGAAACTTCGATCCGGCCAATGCGGTCGGCAAAGACTTTTTGAGAAGTAATAACGGTCATATCTCTTCCATCTTGACAGATATCTCCATGTGGGGAAAGTTCAGGCTGTGGACGCTGCGGCCTCAGCTGCCGTTCTTGATCCGCGCGTGCAGCTTCTTCACCACATTCGGCGGAACGAGCCCGCTGATATCGCCGCCGAAGCTGAACACTTCCTTCACCATGCGCGAGCTGACAAACGAGTAGCGACCGGCTGGCTGCAGAAAAACAGTCTCAATCTCAGGAGCGAGGCGTCGATTCATCAGGGCCATTTGGAATTCGTGCTCGTAGTCTGAGATCGCTCGAATGCCGCGCAGCACGGCGGTCGCACCCACCTCGCGCGCGAACCCGACCATCAACCCATCGAAGGTAGCAACCGATACGTTGCCCAGCGGCCCTGTCGCCTCTTCGAGCATCTCCACGCGCTCTTCGACGGTGAACAGCGGATTCTTTACCGGGTTGACGAGGATGGCGACCGTGAGGTGGTCAAAGAGTTTCGATCCGCGCTCGATCAAGTCCAGATGGCCGTTCGTCGGCGGGTCGAATGTGCCGGGATAGAGAGCTTTGACTGGCATTGTGGCTCCAAGTGGATTCTACGGCAGAGGCCTTCAGCTGGGGCCGTGGACGAAACTGGCCGGTGGACTGGGGCCGCGGGCCTGGCCTCGGGCTGCGGGGCAGTGCGGCGTGCGCCGTGAGCGAGAGAGGTGTAGAAATGAAACAGGAGTAATGAAATGAGATAGTTAAGAAGGAAAAGTGCGCAATTGCATTTGAGCAGGTTGGGTGGAAATCCCAAAACAGGGTGATGCGCACTCGGGCAACGAACGCTACTTGTGCGCTGCGCGCTCTCAGAGACACCTCACTTCATATAACCTGTAGCTGTTCCGGAGACGGCCCATTCCTGTATATCCGGCTCCTCGGAGATAAAGGATTCAAGAAATCAGGCCAGTCTGTACCGTTTCATACCGATAACTCTTTCCGGATTACGAAAGGGAAAGATGACACCCAATCCCCCCAAAACAGGTCTCTCTGACAATTCGATCGCTGCACTCGCCTACTTCACTCCCGTCCTGGCGGTGTTCTTTCTGGCCATCAGGCGTTACAACAAGAGACCCTATGTGCGTTTCCACTCGTGGCAGTCGCTCGTGTTCAACATTTATGTGATTTTCTTTGGATACATTCTGTTCTTTGTCCTTCGGTTCACCGCGTTCCTTGGGCCGCGTGCTTTGTTCGGACTCATGTGTCTGGTTGGGGTGCTTGTTTTCCTTGTATGGCTTTGGTGTGTGATCGGTGCCTGGAATGGCAAGCGCGTTAAGCTCCCGGTTATTGGGGACTGGGCCGATGAGCAGGCATACAGATAACGCGCGCACAGGCGATGCAAACCCACTTCCGATCTTGGTCTACCGGACGGCCGGACACGCTTCATACGATAAAATTGGCAGCCATGCACATCAACAAATCCATATTTATTCTTTGTCTCTCGGCATGTTTGGCGTCCCACGCCCAAGCGCCGGGATGGCAGAGCAGTAGTCCGGGCTTTCACCCCCTCGCAATAGTTTCGAATGAGGGCGCATTCTGGGTTTGCGGCCCTAATGAATCTATCGCATCCTCACCTGATGGTGAGAACTGGACTATCCACCATCGCGCGTCTGGTGCCGGTGCGATGCTCTTCGGCATCGAGTTCTTCTCTGCGAAGTTTGGATACGCCTACGGAACAGGAGGGACGGTTCTCTTCACCAGTGATGGTGGGGATACATGGGAAGCGCATCACTTCGGAAGTGACACCATTTTGCTCGCCTCATTCTCTGATCCGACCCACGGATTGTTCCGTACCGCGCCGTCTCTGTATTATCTCGACGGTAACGATTCACCCCAGCAGATTGTGCAGCCCGCTGATACGCTCCAACGCTTCGCATTCACGCCTTTTCTCGTTGCGCTCTCACCAGACAAGATGACCGCAGTTCTCACCGAAGGGCCGTACTCTGAGGGCGGATTCCTTGCGACAATCGATGGCGGCAAGATTTGGAGTTTTTACGATCCGCCTAGCACTGGGATCAAAGACCTTCTGCGCGTTGATGGCAAGTATTGGGCTACTGGGCATGAAGTCGTCGGTAAGGACAAACCCGGCGGAGGGTATGGTGTTCCGATGGCTACCTACTCCGACGACGGTACGCATTGGACACATACTACCAATGAGATTCATCCCTGCCACTGGGAGTATTGCGTCATCTGCAACTTTCAGGGCTGCCTAGCATCGGGCACCTTGCTTGTCGATTTCTTCCGTCAAGGAACGACCTACTCCGCGATTCCTAAGGGCGCGCTGACCGCAAAATGGGCTGTTGCCGGAGAAAACATCTGCACGATAAACCAAAGCGTCACCTGCGCTGCGCTCGGGAAGGCGTCCGACGTTGAAGCATCCCCTGATGTTCCGCTGCCTGACGAACAAACAATACCTCGCTTGGGGACAAAGCCCCCGACAGGAGCACTGCGCTGCGTATCATGCTCTCTGGAGCCAGTCTTCACTGATGACAAGGTGCAGGGCCGAATCACCGTTCACATCACCCTTCAGGTCGGACCGGACGGGACGGTCGAGATGGCGAATATCGAAAAATCCCCGAGCGAGTCTCTTACACAGAAGATTCACGAGCAGATGATGACTTGGCTGTTTGAACCGCCCACGAAGGATGGTCAACCAATCCGCATCAAGACCCAATCGGACATCGCGGTAAATGTGATTCGTCCGAAATAACTACGGTCGTGTACTTGACTATGCGGAAGTTCCTTGAAAGTAAACGAAACTGCGGCACACGATAAGCACAGAGTTAGCACAGAATTCTGAGCGTGATTTTCAGGGCGTTCATCTTTTTGAATCTGGGACGCCTTCGAGAAATGGGGCACCCATTCATCTCAACTCGGTCGAGGTTGCGCTAGCCCTTCTTTCCGCGCACTGCTTCCTTAGCCTCCGCCGCGCCGCCGGCCGGGGCCTCGGGCACGTCGGCCTTGGCCGCGCCGATGCCCAGCTGCTTGCGCAAGGCCGCGTCGATCTTGGCGTAGATGTCCTTGTTCTCTTTCAGGAAGCTGCGGGTGTTCTCGCGGCCCTGGCCGATGCGCTCGCCGCCAAAGCTGTACCACGCGCCGCTCTTCTCCACAATGTTGTGGGTTACGGCCAGGTCGAGAACATCGCCCTCGCGGCTGATCCCTTCGCCATAAAGAATGTCGAACTCGGCTTCGCGGAACGGCGCGGCAACCTTGTTCTTCACGATCTTGACCTTGGTGCGCGAGCCGACTACCGTGTCGCCTTCCTTCACGGCGGCGATGCGGCGGATATCGATGCGGACAGAAGAATAGAATTTGAGCGCGCGGCCACCGGTCGTGGTTTCAGGGTTGCCGAACATGACGCCGATTTTTTCGCGAATTTGATTAATGAAGATGAGAGCGGTGCGCGACTTCGAAACCGTGCCGGTAAGTTTACGCAGCGCCTGCGACATGAGCCGCGCCTGAAGGCCCATGTGCGAGTCGCCCATTTCGCCATCGAGCTCGGCCTTGGGCACCAGCGCAGCCACCGAATCGACGACCAGTACGTCTATCGCGCCGGAGCGAACCAGAGCTTCAGTGATTTCCAGTGCCTGTTCGCCGCTGTCGGGCTGCGAAACGAGCAGGTTGTCGACGTCGACGCCCAGCTTTTTGGCGTAGCCGGGATCGAGCGCGTGCTCAGCGTCAACAAAAGCCGCCAGGCCACCGGCGCGCTGGGCCTCGGCGATGATCTGCAAGGTGATGGTGGTCTTGCCGGAAGACTCCGGTCCGAAGACCTCAGTAACCCTTCCGCGCGGAACGCCGCCCACACCGAGCGCCGCGTCGAAGCTGATGGAGCCGGTGGAAATGACGGCAATCGGCAGCAGCGCCTCGCGGGAACCGAGGCGCACAATCGACCCCTTCCCGAACTGTTTTTCGATCTGTGCTAGGGCAAGTTCTACCGCTTTGGCGCGGTCGTCGACGATGGCCATTGGGAGGGCTCCTCAAAAAAGTGCTCGCCCGCCAAATCTCATGCTTTCCTGGCAGGAAACGGCGAGGGCTTAACTGGATTTCCAAGGGATTGTAGCAGGATGAGACACAGAAGAATAGGAAAATTGGCGAAGAAAGAGAGAAAATATTGCAGCGATGCGCACAGGTGTGCTGGAGCGCACAAACGACACAACATGTGCGCATCAATTTCAAAAAACAGCATCAGAATAACCGATACGCATAAATATACAATCTATGCATCAAGATGTCATAGTTGCATCAAATTGAAAATTGATGCACAATAGACCCATGAGAACTACGATCACGCTTGAAGACGAGACGCACGAGTTTGCTGCCTATTATGCCCGGGCGCGAGGGATCTCCCTGAGCACGGCCATCAACGAGTTGGTCCGCAAGGCGGAAACAGCGCCGCCGACTCCTATGCCCGAAATCAGGCGTTCACCAAACGGTTTGCCCCTTCTTCCCAGAACTGGGCGGGTCATCACATCGGAAATGGTAAAGAAACTAGAGGAGGAAGAGTTTGATCCGGAGAAACTTGCTTGATTTGAATGTCTTGATCGCGCTGACCGACGACGAGCACCGGCATCATCAAAGGGCAATTCAGTGGTTTGATTCCTTAGGTCGCGAGGACTGGGGCATTTGTCCTTTGACGGAAGCTGGGTTCATCCGCCTCACCACAAACCCGGCAACCGGACCAATATTTAGCACCTTCGCAAAAGCCATTGCGGTATTGAAAGATCTCGCCGCCCAGCCAGGCTATCGCTATTGGCCCATCTTCGAACCTTTGGCTGCCGTAACGGCTCGATTTGCTGCGCGCATCATCGGCCATCAGCAAGTAACCGACGCGTACCTTCTGGGGCTGGCAATCAAGGAAAACGGTGTGCTGGTCACGTTTGACCGCGGGCTGAAATACCTGGCCGGGCCAGAGTTCCGCGGCAATCTGCTGGTTCTGGAATAGCGCCGGCTTAGACGGTGTAGGCGCCCACCCGAGTCTCCTTGCTGGTAAGAGCATCGCACTTGCGGTCCAGCACCTCGTATTCGCCATCATGATCCTTGCGGAAGGCGCGAAATGCCTGTTCGCTGCTCCAGCGGTCGATGGTCAGGTAGTTGCCCGAAACATAGGCGTCGCGGAGCAATTCGGTCCCCAGATACTCAGGCGAAGTGCGAAAGAGTTGCGCCCAAGCACCCTCAGCCCCGTAAGCAGCCTCAAAGCCAGCCACTTTGTCCTCAGAAATCTCAAACTGCCAGACCACAACAAACATGGGAACCTCAATCTTGTCTTTATGGTAGCGCAGGGGGTCAGAGTGGAAGACACTGCCGCCCGGCTTCAGTTCCAGTCGGCGGCAGGTTATTCTCATATTGCGATACACCGTCTCTTAATCGGGCGCATACTGATGATGGGCCGTTCTATGAAGGAGTAACCTTCCCCTTAGGCCTCCTTTTTGCCGCTCCGGCCGCTCGACTTGCTCGACAATTGATAAGGGTTTTTTGCGAGGCTTCCTGACGCATGGTCTATGACGCGCGCGCCGCATCGAATGCGGCGATGATACAGGCCAAAGACGCGGCAGGCTCGCTCTCCGCGCACTTCAGCGCCGACGAAGCAAACTGAAAAGATTGAACGGAAAAGATTGAACCAGGATTCAAAACCAGGCTTCAATGTGAGGGATCTATGAAAGCTCGCTATCCAGGCATCCGCGTTACTGCCAACGGGAATCAGCTCGTCAGCTACCACACTGAGACGCGCATCGCCGACGCCGGCGTGTTCTACCCCATCACTCCCTCGACCGAAGGCGGCGAGCTCTTCCAGCAGGCCTATGCCGAAGGCAAGCTGAATGTCTTCGGCAGCAACACCATCGCCATTGAGACCGAAGGCGAGCACGCGGCCCAGGGCGGAGCCATTGCGCACTCGGTCTGCGGCAAGCGCGTGGTCAACTTTACTTCCGGCCAGGGAGTGGTCTACGGCGTGGAGCAGTATTACCATGCGCCAGGCAAAGGCTTCGACCATGGTGCTGGAGGTTGGCGCGCGCGCGCTCACCAAGCATGCCCTCAACGTTCACTGCGGCCACGACGATATTTATGGAGCGCTCGACACCGGATGGATCATGCTCTTCGGCAAGGATGCGCAGCAGGCCGCCGACCAGGCGCTGATTCTGCGCCGCGTGACCGAGCTGTCGCTGACGCCGGGCATGAACATCATGGACGGCTTCCTCACCACGCACCTGGAGCGCACTTTTTACAAGCATGAATCGGAGTTGATCCGCGAATATCTCGGCGCGCCCGACGACATCATCGACTGCCCCACGGAAGCGCAGCGCGTTCTGTTTGGGCCCACGCGCCGCCGCGTTCCCAAGATGATGGATCTTGCCAATCCCATCCTGCTGGGGCCGGTGCAGAACCAGGAACACTACATGCAGGGCATCGTGGCGCGGCGCAACAACTTTGCCGAGCCGATTCTGCACTTCCTTGAAGATGCTTACGAGAAATTCGCCGAGCTCACGGGCCGTCGCTACGGCCTCGTCAGCGAGTACAAGACCAACGACGCCGACACCGTCTTCGTCTCGCTCGGCTCGGCCGCGGAGAACATCGAGGCCGCGGTCGATTACCTGCGGCAAACGCGCAATTCCAGTGTCGGCTCCATCCACGTCAACGTGATTCGCCCCTTCCCCGAGGCCGCTCTTGTTGCCGCGCTCAAGGGCAAGAAGAACGTCATCATTCTGGAGCGGACCGACGAAGCGCTCTCCGGAGACAATCCGCTGGGCCGCGACATTCGCACCGCGTTCTCAAAGGCGTTGCAGGGAACAGAAGGCTTGCCGTCGATTTCGCTCGCCGAAGTCCCGCGCTTCATTCGGCGGCAGCTACGGCCTGGGTTCGCGCGACTTCCGGCCCGAGCACATTATTGGCGCATTCGAGTTCGCCACCGCTGGCCGCGCGCGCAAAGACGGCAAGACCGCAGCCGACGGCGTGAACTTCATCGTTCTCGGTATCGACCACCCTTACTCGGTCGTCGCCGATGAGACACCGTCACTGCTGCCTGATGGCGCGGTCGCCGTGCGCTTCCACTCCATAGGCGGATGGGGCGCCATTACCACGGGCAAGAATCTGGGCGCGATTCTAGGCGACCTGAACGATCTGCTCTTCGAGCGCGACGGCCTGAAGGACGACCTGGGCAATCCCAAGGAAGTCATTCACGTCAGCGCCAATCCCAAGTACGGTTCGGAGAAGAAGGGCGCGCCCACCAGCTACTTCATGGTCGCGGCCAAAGACCGCATTCGCGTCAACTGCGATCTGCGCCACGTAACCGTCGTTCTGTGCTGCGATCCAAAGGCCTTCACGCACACCAATCCGCTTGACGGCATGCAAGAGGGCGGCTGCCTGGTTTGGGAGTCGGATGTTGACGGCGAGCACGCGTGGGAGAATCTGCCCATCTGGGCGCGCAAGCAGATCATCCAGAAAAAGATTCGCGTCTTCACTCTGCCCGGCTTCGAAATCGCGCGCAAGGCCACCGACCGCGCCGATCTGCAACTGCGCATGCAGGGCAACGCCTTCCTCGGCGCATTCTTCGCCGTCAGCCCCATGCTGCAGGAGTTTGGCATCACGCAGGAGCAATACCGCGATGTCGTGTTCAAGCAGTACGTGAAGAAGTTCGGCAAGCTGGGCGATGCGGTCGTGAAGTCGAACATGGAAGTCATGATTCAGGGCTTCGAGCGCGTGAAAGAGATCGCCATCGGCGACGTGGCAGCGGCCGATCACTCCAGCCTGCGCGGCCAGGCGTTGCTGCCGATTCTGGCGCAGGCGCCGGCTTTTGTTGAAGTCGGAGCAGGCGCCGTGCCCGGAATGCGCCGCAGCACGCCGCCTCCCGCCGGACAAGGACCGCGCACGCCGGTTTCTTCCATCAACGTTTTCGATGCGGAGTTCCGTTCGCACTTCGGATACAACCAGCCGGCCACACCGCTCTCCGCAATGGGCGTTATCGCCGCGGCGACGGGCGATACGGCTTCAAAGTACGTTGCCCGCCGCGAGACGCCGCTCTACATTCCCGAGAATTGCACGCAGTGCATGGAGTGCATCTCGGTTTGCCCGGATACGGCGCTGCCCAACTGCTCGCAGGACCTGAGCACGCTTCTGGGAACCGCGGTCACGCGCTACGTCGCCGATCCAGTCGAGCGCAGAAAGATGCTCGACAAGCTGCCGGAGATCGACAAGCTCACGCGCCAGCGCATGGTGGCCGAGATCAAGACCGGGACGCCGCTGCCGACCATCATTCGCGAGGTAACAGAGAGCGGTGGACGGCTTCTCGGCCGAAGCCAAGGAGCAGTTCTTCGCGATCATCGACAAGGTGCCGATGGCTTATCAGAAGGTGAACGCCATCTTCTCGTCGCCGGAGCGCAAGACGCCCGGTTCGGGCGGCATCTTCTCGATCTTTGTGAGCGACCTGTGCAAGGGCTGCGCGGCCTGCGTCACGGCCTGCGGCGACCACAAGGCGCTGAAGATGGTGCAGGAGACCGAAGAAGTGAACGCCGAGCACGAAACCGGCACCGCCTTCCTCAATCTGCTGCCCGACACCGCGCAGAAGTATCTTGGCCTTTACAACGGCGCCAATCCGGCGGACTCAAAGACCGCCACACTGCGCAACATGCTGATGGTGCGGACGAACTACGACGCGCTGGTTGCCGGCGACGGCGCCTGCGCCGGCTGCGGCGAAAAGAGCGTGCTGCGCTCGATTGCTGCCGTCACCGAGGCGTACATGCGCCCCGTCTACCACGCCAAGAGCGACCGCTTTGTGGCCGAAGGCCGGCGACCTCGAAAAGAACGGCGCGGCTCGCTTGGCAGCCATCAAGGAAAGCAGCCCGGAGGAGTACGACCGCCTGCGCCAGGCCATCGCGCACCTGGTGATGGGCCTGGGCGGCGAAGACACGAAGGACACGAAGGCGCGCATCGCGGCGTACGAAGCCGAGCACGGCGCAATCACTGATGCGCAGCTTGGTCGAAGCCATCGCCGCGGTGCTGCTTGACCGAGGCCTTCAACCACAAGAATCTGCAACCGGTCGACGGACGCCTGGCCAACGGCATGAGCGTGATGGCCATGGCCGCGCACACCGGCTGCAACACGGTCTACGGTTCCACCGCGCCCAACAATCCGCATCCCTATCCGTGGATGAACTCGCTCTTCCAGGACGGCGTCACCGTGGGCTGGCTCATGGGCGAGAGCTTCATCGTCGATCACGCGCGCCGCTCCGTCCTTCCCGAGCGCCTGGCCGACATTCTGCTCACGCGCGAAGCGCGAAGCGTGGATCGAGCGACGAAGAGTACTACCACTTCACGCACTTTACTGACGCGCTGATGACCGACCAGGAGATCGTCGAGCTGCCCAAGGTCTGGGTGGTGGGCGGCGACGGCGGCATGGGCGACATCGGCTACCAGAACATGTCGAAGGTGATGCTGCAGAACCGGCCGAACGTGAAGGCGCTGATGCTCGACACGCAGGTCTACTCGAACACCGGCGGACAGAACTCCGATTCGACGCCGATGCTCGGCGGCAACGACATGAACGTCTTCGGCTCCGCCACGCAGGGCAAGAACACCGAGAAGAAGACGGTGGCCGAGACCTTCCTCGCCGGCCACGGATCGCCGTTCGTCGCGCAGGTATCGATGGCCAACGCGCCTAAGCTCTACCGCGCCATTCTCGACGGCCTTGAGTATCGCGGCACCATGTTCCTGCAGTGCTTCACCACCTGCCAGCCGGAACACGGCGTGGCCGACGACATGGCGCTCTTCCAGGCGCAGCGCGTGCGCGACTCGCGCGGCGCGCCGGAGTTCGTCTTCAACCCGCGCATGGGCGAAACGCTACCAGGAGGCGCTCGACATCAAGGGCAATCCGTCCATCGATCTCGACTGGTACGAAACCAAGTCCAAGGTGACCGACGAGCCGTATCGCTACACCGTGGCGCACTGGTGCGTCACCGAGGCGCGCTTCCGCAATCACCTGAAGAAGATCAAGCCCGAGCAAGCGAGCAACGATGGTGCCCCTCGACAACATGCTGGTGCGCATCACGCAGCAGGACGTGGTCTATCGCTACTACCTGCTTGCCCGAGCACCGCAGCTTCATTCCTGACTTCGGCGTGTACATTACCTTCGACCAGGACGGGAAGACGATCTACTATGCGCTCTCGCGGCAACTGGTCATGTTCTGCGTGGAGCGGCGCAAGGCGTGGCGGATGCTGCAATCGAAGGCCGGCAGTAGCCAACCGCGAGTACCAGGCGCAGAAGGCAATCCTCGCCGATCTCGAAGCGGGCAAAATCTCGAAGGACGAATTCTTCGCACACGCCCACGAAATCATGGCCGAGAAGCTGGGAAAACCCGTGCTGGCGAAAGCGTAGAAGCCGTAACAGCTTCTTCTTCTTGGGTTGAGCAAATTGAATGGGTGCCCCAGGTCTGGATTTTCAGACCTGGGATAGCACAAACCTCGTCCCGCCCCTTTCGATCCAGCACACGAAAATGGGTGCCCCGTCTCCGGGGCACCCACAGGCGGGCCCTCGTCTGTGGGGTGGATGCTGGCTTCGCTAGGGTGGGGTGAGCACGAACTCTGTTTTCGCGATGTCATCCTGAGCGAGATCGCCGCAGCGACCGAGTCGAAGGACCTGCATATGCTCTTCGCGATCCATGCTTCCCACGAACAAAGGGGTGCCCCATGTCCCGCTCCTGGGACTGGGATACCGCGATTTCATCCGCTCCAACGGGCCATCAAGCATTTTTGTCAAGAGGCGCAATCCCTAAACCATTGCATTATCAACACTTCCATTTGCCGATAATTAAGCCCAATAAGCGCACAATCGAATCATTGACGACCCTGAGGTACACTTTGCAATTCTCCGCGAAATTCCGAGCGGTTCTTCGTCACCCCCTCCGCCCCGTGCGCCCCAATGTTTTCTCCATTCGATTCCAGTTCACCACTGTTTTTCTGACCACCGACCACCGTTCACCGATCACTGGCACACCCCCACCCCCCGGTCCTTCCGCACCCCACCCCCCATATCCATTTTGCGAGACTGTGAAACTGTGAAACTGTGGAGCCATCAGAATCAACAGCTTGCAGCCACAGTTTCACAGTCTCACAGTTTTGCTTTTGAATGTTTCGATTTTTCGGCTGGTTTTTCGCGCGATTCGGAAGAAAAAAACAATCGCGCTTTTCTGCATCAATTTTGCGGCACGTATAGATCGACGTATTCATTCACGGGCATTTTTTCCAGTCGATGGGCATCGAGCGAGACTTCAAGAATCTGCTGCTGCTGCTCATCGTTGAATCGCCGGCGCAGATTGGTCTTGAACTTGTCAATCAGCAGCGGCATTCCTTCTTCGCGGCGCCGGCGATGGCCGATGGGATACTCGACGGTTTCTTCAAGAACCGTGCCATCTTCGAGCTCGATGCGAAGGCTGTTGGCGATGGACCGCTTGTCTGGATCGTGATAGTCAGCCGTGAAACGTGGCTCTTCGACGCACTCGATTTTGGCGCGGAGGGCGTCGATTCTCGGATCGGCTGCGACCATGTCCTCGTAGTCGGAAGCCGTCAGTCGACCAAAAAGCAGCGGAATTGCAACCATATACTGCACGCAGTGGTCGCGATCGGCTGGATTCGAGAGCGGTCCTTTTTTATCGATGATGCGCAGGCAAGCCTCGTGCGTGCGGATTTCTATTCTTTTTATGGTCTTGGACGAGAGTTCGGACTGATTGAGCTTGTGATGCAGCTTCATCGCTGCTTCCACAGCGGTCTGCGCGTGAAACTCCGCAGGGTAGCTGATTTTGAACAGCACGTTCTCCATCACATACGATCCGTAAGGCCGCTGGAATTTGAACGCCTGTCCACGGAACGAAACGTCATAAAAGCCCCACGTCTTTGCAGTGAGCACGGAAGGATATCCCATCTCGCCGGCGCGGGCCATCAATGCCAATCGAACCGCGCGGCTGGTTGCATCGCCTGCGGCCCAGCTTTTGCGCGAGCCGGTGTTGGGTGCATGGCGATAGGTGCGAAGGCTCTGACCATCGACCCAGGCGAGGGACAAAGCATTGATCGTCTGCTCGCGGCTGAGGCCAAGCAGTTGACTTGCGACGGCAGTTGACGCGACCTTGACCAGCACGACGTGATCCAGGCCGACTTTGTTGAACGAATTCTCGAGAGCAATGCATCCCTGAATCTCGTGCGCCTTGATCATGGCCGTCAACACATCACGGATCTTAACCAAAGGTCTGCCCGCGGCGGGCGCGCGCGCGAGCCAATCGGCCGTGGCCAGAATTCCGCCCAAGTTGTCGCTCGGATGGCCCCATTCAGCGGCGAGCCACGTGTCGTTGAAGTCAAGCCAGCGAATGATTGTCCCAATATTGAAGGCGGCCTGCACCGGATCGAGCTGAAAGTTGGTGCCGGGAACGCGCGCGCCATTGGGGACGATCGTTCCCGCCACAATCGGTCCTAGCAGTTTTGTGCATGCCGGATATTCGAGCGCTTCAAGGCCACAGCCCAGCGTGTCCATGAGGCAGTAACGCGCAGTGGAGTAGGCGAGATCGCTGTCGATCTTGAAATCCAACGCATAGTCGGCGATGTCGGTGAGGACTTTGTCCGGCGCTGGGCGCTCATTGCTCGTGTGCGATGACACGCGGGCTCCTTCGTTCTATTCCCGTGCCGCAATCGGCACGAACTTCAGATTCACCGGCCCAGTATAGATGGCCGACGGCCGGATGATCTTTCCGTCCTGGCGCTGCTCGATGACGTGCGCGCACCAGCCGGCGGTTCGGGCCATCACAAAAAGCGGCGTGAAGAGGTCGGTTGGAATGCCCATCAAATGATAGGCGACTGCCGAGTACCAATCGAGGTTGGGAAACATGCGCTTGGCGTCGTGCATGGTGTTCTCAATCCGTTCCGCAACGGAGAATAGGCGCTGGCCGTCAGCGTTAACCGCCAGTTTTCGCGCCTGCGCTTTGATAATGTCGCTGCGCGGATCGCTGATGGTATAGACCGGGTGGCCGAAACCGATAATGACTTCGCGTTGATCGATGCGGCGGCGAATGTCTGTCGCGGCATCGTCGGCAGTTGCGTAGCGCTGCTGAATTTCGAGGGCGACTTCGTTGGCGCCGCCATGCTTTGGTCCCTTGAGCGCGCCGATGGCGCCGACAATGCACGAGTACAGGTCGGAGCCAGTTCCCGCGATCACGCGCGCGGTGAATGTTGAAGCGTTGAACTCGTGCTCCGCATAGAGGATCAGCGAGACCTGCATGGCGTGAACCCATTCCTTGCTGGGTGTCCGGTCATGCAACAAATGGAGAAAATGTGCCGCCAGCGGCTCGCTGTCGGCGTCGACCGCAATGCGCTTGCTGTTTCGCGCAAAGTGATGCCAATAAAGAAGCATCGACCCGAGCGAGGCCAGCAGGGCATCGGCGATGTTACGCGCTCCGGCGACGTTGTGGTCATCGGCCTCGGGCCTCAAACAACCCAGCACGGAGACACCAGTACGCAAC
This sequence comes from uncultured Acidobacteriaceae bacterium, assembly GCA_963813015.1. GTDB lineage: Bacteria > Acidobacteriota > Terriglobia > Terriglobales > Acidobacteriaceae > Telmatobacter. The sequence goes on along the minus strand of CAWEXN010000015.1, from coordinate 293,460 downwards.
ACATCCATCGGACGCGAGTGTGCGGGCACGAGCTCGAGCGCCTGCTTCACTTCCGCGGGCAAGCTGCGCAGACCGAGGAGCCGCACCTTGTAAGCGGCCAGTTCCGAGGCGTTGGGCAGTTTGCCGTGAATGAGAAGATGCGCCACTTCGGCAAATTCGCAGTGCTCGGCCAGATCGGCAATGTCATATCCGCGGTAGTGCAGATCGTTGCCGGTGTGGCCGACGGTGCAGATGGCTGTTTCGCCGGCGGCTGTGCCGGAAAGCGCCACGGATTTTTTGGGTTTGAAGGCGGGCGCGTGGCTCGCCTCTTCAGCGCTCATGGTTCGACCCCCGGAGAGCATTAACCTAACGAATCAATGCGAGGAATGTCTACTCTGTCTTCTTGCCCTTGGCGAAAAGTTCATCCAGCTTCCGCTCGTACGCGTGGTAATCGAGATAGCGGTAGAGCTCGTCGCGGGTTTGCATCATCGGGAGCACGCTTTTCTGTGTCCCTTCCGCCCGAATCGTCTCGTAGACCTTGAGCGCGGCGGCATTCATCGCGCGGTACGCGGCGCAGCAATAGAGGATGATATCGACCCCGGCCACGGCGAGCTCTTCACGTGTGAAGAGCGGCGTTTTGCCGAACTCAGTGATGTTGGCCAGAATAGGCACGCCAACGGCCTTGCGAAACGCGGTGTACATGGAGGCTTCCGTCACGGCTTCTGCAAAGATCATGTCGGCGCCGGCGGCGACATAGGCTTGCGCGCGCTCGATGGCGCGATTCAGGCCCTCGCTCGCGAGCGCATCAGTTCGCGCCATGATCACAAACTGCGGATCGGTGCGCGCGGCGATTTTCGCATCGGCGGCAGCCTTGATGCGGTCGACCATCTCTTCGGTCGGCACCAGTTCTTTGCCTGGGCGGTGGCCGCAGCGCTTGGCGCTCACCTGGTCTTCGATGTGTACCGCGGCGGCGCCTGCCTTAATCATTTCTCGAATGGTCCGCGCGATGTTGAACGCTCCGCCCCAGCCCGTGTCAATGTCGACAAGCAGCGGGAGTGGGCAAGCATCGGTGATGCGTCGGACATCAACCAACACATCTTCCATGGTGCTGATGCCAAGGTCCGGGACACCGAGCGAATTGGCGGCCACGCCGCCGCCAGATAGATAAATCGCGCGGAATCCAGCAGCTTCTGCGAGCTTTGCCGCGTAGGCGTTGATGGTGCCTGCTACCTGCAACGGCTTTTCCGCCGCCATTGCCGCGCGAAAGCGCGCTCCCGCCGAATTGCCGCTCAATCCGTCCGTCATTCCTCTTCCTTTGGCGCATCATAACAGGGTTTTCACAGAGGCGGCTTTCGCAATGTGCCCGTGCGGTGCGACAATCAACGCGTCGGGGCCTTCCCGCAAAAAAAAGGCTCCACTCGGAGGAAAATGATCCCCATGAAACACATTTTGGTTTGTACGGGCCTTTTGCTTGCCGCGACGACATTGATTGCCCAGCAGAAGGCGCCGCCGCTGAGCCCGCCGGCGACGGCGTCGGGGACGATCGGCGGCAAGACGATTACGATCGTTTACAGCTCGCCGCGCGTAAGAGGTCGGGAGGGCAAGATCTACACCAAGGACGGGTTGATTGCCACGAGCCGTGGCTCGCAGTATCCGATTTGGCGCGGGGGCGCTAATGCCGCCACCACACTGAAAACCGATGGCGCCCTGACCATCGGTGACCTGAGTGTTCCAGCGGGCACGTACACGCTCTTTATCAATATCAGCGATCCGGCGCACTGGATACTGATCGTGAACAAGAAGACCGGCGAGTGGGGACTTGCCTACGACGCCACCCAGGATCTAGGCAAGACGGCCATGACGATGTCAGCGCCGCCTTCGATGGTTGAAGACCTGACCTACACGATCACAGATAATGGCGGCGGCAAGGGGACTCTGACGCTCGCATGGGAAAATGTAACCGCATCGGTACCGATTCAGGTTCATTGAGGGCGCGTCGAAGCGTTACCTTCGACATTCGTCAAGGGCGGCGAGTTCCCTCGAATTAGCCGCCCTCCCGATACAATGGTGATAGTGGAGCATTTCCTGCCGAGGGGTTAGATCACTTTGCCGTTGTATCCCTATCGCTGCACCCAGTGCGGCCATCGATTTGAGAAAATCCAGCACTTCAACTCCGAGCGGGAGAAGGTCTGTCCCCAGTGCGGCGGAGTTTTGGAGCGGATCCTCACCGCGCCGGGGCTGAGCTTCAAGGGTGCTGGATGGTATGTGAACGACTACGCTTCAAAGTCCAGTTCTTCCGCCTCTGAAAGCAAACCGGACGGGAAGCCGGATTCAAAACCAGGGAAAAAATCGGACACAAAATCCGAGACGAAGGCCCCCGCCGCCGACAAGAGCAGCGCTACTGCCACGTCGTCCACACCTGCCGCGGCGCCAAAGTCGACTACGGGCTCATAGTCGGCTGTGTCGGCGCACGCTACCATAATTCCTGAAGATGCCGCTGCTCGATCCCATTCCGTCGCCGGTAGAGCACGCCGATCTGATCGCGCTTGAGTGGCAGCCGCTGCTGGCGCTGGTGGCGGGGTTTGCCGCGTCGCCAGTGGGTCGAGAGGCGATTCTTGCACTGCATCCCTCAACCGACGAGGAATGGATCGCGCGCCAGCACCTGCTCGCTGCGGAAGTACGCCTTCTCCTCGAAGAGCAAATCTCCATTCCGTTGGGCGGCCTCTTCGATCCGACGCAGCTGGCCGCGAAGGCGCAGATCGCCGGCGCAGCGCTTGAAGCGGCGGAATTGCAGAGCATCGCACGGTTGGCCAACGACGTGGCATCGTGGCAGGCTCTCCTGAAAGAGCCACCGGTGCGGCTTGCCGGCAAATTGCCGGGATTATCGGAGCTGTCGGCGTCGCTCACCACGAGCTTGCGGCCGCTTGCCGAATCGATCGAGCGCAAAATTCAGCCCGACGGCTCGCTGGCCGACGATGCTTCGCCGGAGTTGAGCCGCATCCGCCGCGAGCAGGAGCGTCAGCAAAGAGTCATTGAGGAAAGCCTGCGCGCGGCACTGCGCAAATTGTCCGCGGAAAACGCGACGCAGGACGACGTGATTACGATTCGCGGCGAGCGTTTTGTGATTCCCGTGCGAGCCGAGCTCAAGCGGCGCGTCAGCGGCGTCATTCACGGCGCGAGCTCTTCAGGGCAAACGGTCTATGTCGAGCCGCTTGAGACCATCGAGCAGAACAACGAGTTGGTGCGGCTGATCGAGGAAGAGCAAGCGGAGATTCACCGCATTTTTGTCGCGCTCACCCGCCAGGTGGCCGGCTACGCGCTCAGTCTGGTTGACGGCGCGCGGGTGCTGGCTCAGGTCGACAGCCTTTTGGCGAGGGCGCGCTTCGCCCGCGACCTTGACCACTCCGTGGTTCCGACTTTTGGACGAGACCTTTTGGAGATTCAGAGCGGTCGCCATCCGCTGCTTGAGAAGCGCCTGCGGGCGAATGGCGGAAAGACTGTCCCGCTGAATCTGGAGCTGACGGCGGATGAGCGCCAGCTGATCATCAGCGGCCCGAATACCGGCGGCAAGACGGTGGCGCTGAAGACGACGGCACTCTTGGCGATGATGGCGCAGGCGGGAATTCCGGTCCCCGCCGCAAGTGCCAGTTTTCCGGTGTTTAAGGCCTTCCTGGCCGATATCGGCGACGCGCAGTCGATCGAGGCAGCGCTCTCTACTTTCTCCGCGCACATTACCAATCTTAACCGAATCTCGCGGCTCGCCGATACGCATTCACTCGTGCTGCTCGACGAGCTTGGCTCGTCGACTGATCCTGAAGAGGGCGCGGCGCTTGCTGTCGCCGTGGCGCACCACTTTCTCAAAGCCGGCGCATGGTCGCTGATCTCGACGCATCACACATCGCTCAAGGTCTATGCAGCCAACACTGCGGGCGTGCGCAATGCCGCGGCCGGCGTGGATGAGCGGACGCTGGTTCCCAACTATCAGTTTCACCTCGGCGTGCCTGGCGCGTCGGCTGGAATTCAGACGGCTGAGCGACTGGGATTAAACGCTGAGATCATCGCTGCGGCGCGAGAGCGGATGGGTTCGCAGCAGGCTGACATCGCGCGATTCCTTGACAAACTACACAGCGAGCTTGCCGAACTCGAAGTGGAGCGCAAGGCGGCGCGCGAGCAACAATACGGACTCAATCAGGAGCGAAAACGCCTCGAGCGCGAGGGCGACGTCGAGGTGCGCAATCGCGTGCGCGAGCTGGAAGCAAAGTTGGCCTCATTGCTCAAGGAATTCGAGTTCCAGATGCGGGAAAATGTACGCGCTGTTGAGGACCGCGCATCTCAGCAAAAACTATCGAAAGAAGCTGAACGGCGCATTACACGCCTGCGACGAGAGTTTCAGGAAAGCTTCAACCAGGCGGTCGTGGCTCACCGTACTGGCGCGGACCAGGGTGACGCAAATGCGCAACCGCACTTGCTGCGCCACATCTCGCCGGGCGACAATGTGTTCCTGAAATCGCTGGGTAAAGTTGCCGTGGTGCAGCGTGAGGTCGAGAAAGACCTCTTCGAGGTTGCACTCGGCCCCATCAAGATGCGCGTCAAGCGGGACGAGTTCTCCGAGCCCTCAGGTCTTGGAGCTGATTCGGGAAAGGGAAGGGCCGACCCGCTTGCGGCCGCCAGGAAGCAAAAGGGCGTGCACGTGACGGTGACGAGCGCGAACACCGACGACCTGCGCGCGGAGATCAATCTGATCGGCCGCACGTTGGATGAAGCGACCGACGAACTCGAAAAGTATCTTGACCACGCCTTTCTCGCCGGGCTGCCGCGGGTGCGCGTCATCCATGGCCATGGCGCCGGCATTCTTCGCCGCGGCGTGCGCGAATTTCTGAAAGGCCATCCGCATGTGGCAGGGATCGAGGAAGCTCCGCAGAACGAAGGCGGCCAGGGAGCAACGCTGGTGGATCTGAGGCAGTAGTTGCAGAATAACTTGGTCTGACGATCACGAAAAACAACCGCAGATCCTTCGGCTCCCTTCCGTTCCGCTGCGCTCAATGTCCGGTCGCTCAGGATGACAGATTGAGGATTGGCTTCGATCAGAAGTGGAAGTTCGCGCAGGTCACGACAAAAGCCGTTGTGGCCGTTTTCCATGGATCCCAGAAGTAGAGGAACGAGCCAACGAGCTCGATCGCCAGCAGCGCTGTCGCGCCGATGACGAAGGAGCGCACCAGGCGTCCGCGCCACCAATCCCACGACGCCATGAGAGCGATGAGCAGCAGATTCCCATAAAAGACATAGAAGAACCACGGAATCGCCGAGTGCGGCTCGTTGGGCCAGAGCCAGCCGGTGAATCGCGCAAAACCCGGGTCGGCGAGCGCGACCGTCGACAGAATCATCATTCTGCGGTGCGCGGCGGGGTTTTTGCGCAGCATGATTCCCCACGCGAGCAGAGGCAGAAAACCACCGATATCGACGATGTTCACGATGAGGAATGGCGGATCGAAGTACTGGGTGTGGAGGGTTGAGATCTGCGAAGCGATTGCCGCCCATGGTCCCAGCACGGCCATCAGCAAGGCCCACGAGGCCACGAACCAGCCGAACCTGCGGTGCCATGAGACGCGATCGCCCAGCACCGTGAGCACCTGTGCCGTGAGCAGAACCAGCCACATGGTGAACACGAAGGCGTGCACCCAAATCACTTTGGGCGGCGGGGGCAACTGCTTGAGGAAGCCGGGAAAGTCCACACCGAAGCCGGCGATCATGCCGACCCAAAGGATACCGAACCACACTGCAGATGGAATGCGGTCGTCGCGGGTGCTCCAGTTGCCGCGGACATGCAACACGTTTCTTGAGGGCTGCACTGCGGACGCAGTTGCCATGCGGACCTCCTGGGGAATGTCTTAAGGTCAGACTGCCAGACGGATGCGGCTGCGTCAACGAAAATTTGGCAGCGGCTGTGCCGCAATGGGGAGGGAGGAATTGTGTGAGTGCGATCCCACCCTAAACGCGAAAAACGCGTTCAGGGTGGGGCACCCAGTTAGTGGTTCGGCAAGCCTTACGCCATCGCTTCGCGGCCCATCGGTTCGAAGACCAGCTGGTTCGATTTGCGGTCCACGTCGATGCGCACGTGCGCTCCGTGCATCACCTCGCCGTCAAGTATCTTGATGGCCAGCGGATCCTGAACCATCCGCTGCAGCGCGCGCTTGAGAGGCCGCGCACCGTAAGCCGCATCGGAGCCGGAAGTTAGGATCAACTGCCGCGCCGGCTCGGTCAGTTCGAATGAGATGGCGCGATCTTCGAGCAGCTTGCGCACCTCGTTCAGGCGCAGATCGAGAATCTGGCTCAACTGCGCGTTGCCGAGCGGACGGTAGATCACGATATCGTCCACGCGATTCAGGAACTCCGGCCGGAAGTGCTCGCGCAGCACGCGCATGACGCTCTCGCGCGCCATGTCGAAGTCGTGCTCGGTCTTCAGCTTTTCGCCCGCGAGCATCGCCGCGCCCAGGTTCGACGTCATGATGAGCACCGTGTTCTTGAAGTCCACGGTGCGGCCCTTGGCGTCCGTCAGGCGGCCATCGTCCATCACCTGCAGCAGAATGTTGAAGACATCCGGGTGCGCCTTCTCGATTTCGTCGAACAGAATCACCGCGTAGGGCCGCCGATGAATGGCCTCGGTCAACTGGCCGCCCTCGTCGTAACCCACGTAGCCCGGAGGCGCGCCGATCAGACGAGCCACGGCGTGTTTCTCCATGTACTCGCTCATGTCGATGCGGACCAGGGCCTGCTCGTCATCAAACAGGAACTCGGCCAGCGCACGCGCCGTTTCTGTCTTGCCCACGCCGGTTGGTCCGAGGAAAATGAATGATCCGATCGGCCGCTTGGGATCGCTGAGGCCGGCGCGCGAACGGCGAATGGCGTTGGCCACGACGCTTAAGGCATCATCCTGTCCAACCACGCGTTCACGCAGCCGGTCCTCCATCTGGACCAGCTTCTTCACTTCGCCCTCCAGCATGCGCGAGACAGGAATGCCCGTCCATTTGCTAACGATCTTGGCAATGTCTTCCTCGTCGACCTCTTCCTTGAGCATTCGCGCAACGCCTGCCTTGCCGCCTTGCGCGGCATCAAGCTTCTTCAGTTCCGCTTCGAGTTTCGGTAGCTCGCCATACTGAATCTGCGCGGCGCGGTCGAGCTGACCCTTGCGCGTCTGTTCCTCGGCTTCGAAACGCAGCGCCTCGATTTTCTTCTTGGTTTCTGAAATGCGGTTGATCGCCTCGCGCTCTTTTGTCCAGCGTGCCCGAAGGGCCGTAATCTTTTCCTTGGATTCGGACAAGGACCGTTCAACTTCGGACAAGCGCTCCTTGCTTGCGGCATCGGTTTCGCGCTTCAGCGCGGCGCGCTCAATCTCAAGCGACGTAGCCTGTCGCTCAAGTTGATCAATCTCCGTCGGAACGGATCCAATCTGGATGGCCAGCGATGCCGCCGCCTCGTCGACAAGGTCAATGGCCTTATCGGGCAAAAAACGGTCGCTGATGTAGCGGTGCGAAAGCGTAGCCGCCGCCACGATCGCCGCGTCCTTGATGCGCACGTTGTGATGCGACTCGTAGCGCTCCTTCAGGCCGCGGAGAATGGCGATTGTGTCCTCGACATTCGGCTCGCCGACGTAGACGATCTGGAAACGGCGCTCGAGCGCCTTGTCTTTTTCGATGTACTTGCGGTACTCATTCAGCGTGGTTGCGCCGATAGCCCGCAGCTCACCGCGCGCCAACGCCGGCTTGAGCATGTTGCTAGCATCAATAGCGCCCTCGGCCGCGCCTGCGCCGACGAGCGTGTGCAGTTCGTCGATGAAGAGCACAATCTGGCCGTTCGATTCTTCGATTTCCTTCAGCACTGCCTTCAGCCGGTCCTCGAACTCGCCGCGATACTTTGCGCCCGCGAGCATCGAGCCCAGGTCGAGCGCGATGACGCGCTTGTCACGCAGGCCTTCGGGCACGTCGCCAGAAACGATGCGGCGCGCGAGGCCCTCGACGATGGCGGTTTTTCCAACGCCGGGCTCGCCAATCAGGACAGGATTGTTCTTGGTGCGGCGGCTCAACACCTGGACGACGCGACGAATCTCCTCGTCGCGCCCGATCACCGGATCGAGCTTGCCACGGCGGGCGAGTTCCGTAAGGTCCTTGGCATATTTTTCCAGCGCCTGAAATTTTTCTTCAGGATTCTGGTCGGTCACACGCTGCGAGCCGCGCACAGCGGTGAGCGCCTGCAGAATAGCCTCGTGCGTGGCGCCCGCTGCGACCAGCACGTCGCGCGCGCGGTCGCTTCTCAAGTGCGCCACACCAAGCAAAAGGTGCTCGGTTGAAACGTACTCGTCTTTGAAGTTCTGGGCCTCTTTAAAGGCCTGCTCGAGAACTTTATTCATCGACTGGCTGAGGCTGGGTTGTGAGGCAACCCCGGCTACGCGCGGCAGTTTCTGTTCGATTCCGCGCAGGTCGCTCTCCAAATGTTCAATGGGCACACCGATCTTCTCGAGCACGGAAGGCACCACGCCTTCGCGGTCTCCGATGAGCGCGAGCAACAGGTGCACCGGCTGAAGCTCAGGGTTGCTGAGCTCGGCAGCGCGCGACTGCGCCTCCTGGATCGCCTGCTGCGTCTTGACCGTCAATTTTTCCCAACGAATAGCCATTGCTTGATGCCTCAGTGAATGATTTTGTAGTGCGGGGGAGCATGTTTTCAGGTGTAAGGGCTCAGAAAAACGGGATCAGCCGATGCCCTTGCCGAGCTCTGCCGCACTAAACCCGCTCTTTGGCAAGCATAGTACGTGGCGCGGCGAGGGGGCGACTGATCCCTGAAAACCTGATCCCTGAACCCTGGTTTTATGCCGCCAGCGTATGGTTCGAGCTCACGTTAACCTTGATCTGCTTCGGCTGAGCTTCGGGCTTCTTCTTGAGCTCGAGCTTCAGCACGCCGGCGTTGTAGCTGGCCGCGACGTTCTCGGTGTCGACGGTCGAGGGCAGCGTGAATGCGCGGTAGAAACTGCCGTAGCGTCGCTCGATGCGGTGGAAGTTCTCTTCTTTCTCTTCCTTCTCGAACTTGCGTTCGCCCTTGACGGTCAGCGTGTTGTTCTCCACGCTCACATCCAGGTCCTTCTCTTCGATGCCCGGCACTTCGAGTTTCAGGACGACCTTCTTTTCGTCCTCGTAGACGTCAACGGCCGGAACAAAGCTGGCCGTTGTCATCGGCCCTTCGTTATCGTTCAAATCGCGGAACAGCGAGTTCATGCGATTCTGCAGAGCTACAACCTCACGGAACGGGTCCCAACGAGTGATTGCCATAATGAATTCCTCCGATTGAATCAGAAATTTGTCGGTGGCGCCAAGGCATTGGAGCCCAGCCGCTCAACCTATCTGATGAGGCTATAGCACAAATGATTCATGAAATATGAGTGTTATACGCTAATATATATTGAAAAAATCCGTAAGTTATTACTTTTACATATACTTCCATAGACTGTTGAGGACTGTTTGGCTCAAGCCTCGGCCGGAAGCGGGGCTGGTTCTGCCATTGGGACGCCATCGGAGGGGGCAGGAAGCAGCTGAAGGGTCAGGACGGTTATGTCGTCTTCCTGGCCAAAGCGCTGAGCGGCGCTGGCGATGTTCGGTGCGGAATCTTTGGAAATGCCGCAGGCGCGATCGAAGCCGAATAGCTCGCCGGCTTTGTTGCGGGCTTCGACGACACCGTCGGATAGAAAAGTCAGCGATTCGCCGGGCGAGAGATTGAGCGTTGCCAGTGAATACTCGATGGCGGAGGCAATGCCGAGCGGGAGGCCTGAGTCGAGCGCAATCTCGCGGCCGTCGCAATAGGGTGGGAGATGGCCGGCATTGGCGAGTATCACGGTCCCGCTTGGCGCAACGTCCGCGCAGAGGCAGGTGGCAAAGCCGCTGAGATGGTTCTCGCGAAGCACGCGGTTGAGGTGTGAAAGCAAATCGGCGGGCGAGTCGGAGTCGCGAGCGGCGGCAGCACCGAGCAGCAGGGTTGCGGCCATGGCGGCGGCCGCGCCCTTTCCGCTGACATCACCGATGAGGATGCGCTGGCGGCCATCGGTAAGCACGCGGCAAAGATAGAAATCGCCGCCCACTTCCCGCATGGGATGAAAAGCGACATCGATTTTCAGGCCGGGCGCGGTGTCAATCTGGGCCGGCGCCAGCATTTGCTGAATCTCGCCGGCGGCTTGCATCTCGCCCGCCAGAGACGCACGCTGCAGTGCGATATGGCGCTGATCGCGTAAGACGAGAACGATGATGGCGGCGATGACGCAGACCTGCGAAACGCTCGAAGCCGGAAACATCCAGTTCTGAAATACATGGGGTATGCCCGGAATATTGAATCCGGTCAAGACGCAAAGAAAGAAGAGCGACTGGCTGATACCCCAGGCGAGAGAAAATCCGGCAATTGCCCGCGCGGGTCGCGGAACCTTGCTCAAGGGCCAGAATGCGACGAGGGGTGCAGCGCCAAGCAGGGCCCCTGCGCCCCAGCTGGCAGGAGCGATCACGATCGAGTGAATCCGGTCGAGACGGAGCGCCACAGGCATGGGGATGAAGAGCTCGACGATCTGCCAGGCCGCGGAAAAAATCGGCACGCCGATGGGAAGCCAGAAAAGGGCTGGAACACGCCGCTTTGCGAGGGCAAAAGGGAACAAGAACTGGGCGGCAAAGCTGACAGCGGCTGGGATGGGCGCAAGACCGATACCGACCCAAACCGGCTCATTCAGCATCAAGGCAACACAGAGGATGTCAAGGAACACCAAACCGGCCGCAACACAATTAAGGCCGAGCAGGATGGCTTCAGGACGGGAGCGCCCGGGCAGGGAGAAGACGAGCAGGACCGCGCCGACTATTCCGATCCCTATAAAGGGCAGATTTTCGAGAAGCTCCGCGGGCATGATGCTGAGCAGATAACCTGCCCTGTCGTTCGTGAGAGCTTGCTCGTCGCCGAGACGAATCTCAGGCGGGGTCGCGAGAGTGGCATATCGCTGCACGAGGCGAAGAGCCAGTACTTCCGGGTTCTGCCCGGGCGGCAGCGCACAGGGAAAACCCGGATCGAATTCATCGCGAAGTTGCCGTTTTCGAGATTGCCGTTGTGGGCGATGGAGACGCCGTTGAGGAACACTTCGTAAGCGGCAAGCGCCCGAATCTGTACGGCGGGATGGTCGAGCGTACGGAACGCAGCGGGATCGAGGCGGCAGCGAATCCAGATATGCGGCTGGTCCGGACGGAGCGCGAATTGGGCGTAAGGTTGCCATCCGGTTTCGTCGAGATTCGGCGCGGCCCAGGCGGGGTCGTCCCCCGCGCGCCAGACGCATTGCTGCGGCGAGACGGTCATGATGGTTTGCGCAGAGAGCGCGCCGGGCAGCGCAATGGGGAGAATCAAGGGCGCGACAACGAGCAAACCCGCTGCCAGAGTCTGGCGAAAGGGAAGAGCGGGCATGAGGAGAGGATACGATGGCGGAATCCGGCGCGAAAGTAATTTCTTTGGCTCGTTGAACGGGCCGCGAAGCGCCGATTTGAAATTGAACAGAGGGCTGCGCGCCCGGCCTGCTCGAATACAATCCGCTTCATGCACTTCCTGGGATTGGCAGTGACGATCAACTGGCGATGGGTGTGGCTGGTCGTCGCCACTTTTCTTGCCGGCGTGCTGAATGCCGTTGCGGGCGGCGGCTCGTTCCTGTCGTTTCCGGCCTTGCTGAGCATGAAGATCCTGCCCGTGCAGGCCAATACCACGAACACGGTGGCCATCTGGCCTGGGCAGTTAACGTCGGTCGCCGCATACTGGCCCGATGTGCGCAAAAACGCGCGTACTGCTGTGCTGATGGGGTTGGCGGGATTGATCGGCGGCACAGCTGGGGCGATCGTCCTGCTGAACACGCCGCAGATGACGTTCCTGCATCTGGTCCCATGGCTCCTCCTGGTTGCCGCGTCGATCTTCGCCGTGAGCGGACCGGTTTCGCGCCAGCTCGAACGCTTGAAGCGTGCGCGACACGAACGCGCCGCTACGGCGAAGGCGCGCGCGGCCCACCCACGCCACCTGGCCCTGTTTCTTTCCGCCGTCGTGGTCAGCTTTTACGTCGGTTACTTCGGCGCCGGCTCGGGCTTTGTTTTTATGACGCTTCTTGGGCTCTACGGCTATGAAGACATTCACGTCATCAACGCGCTGAAGGTTGTGGCCAATCTTCTGGCCAACGGCATCGCGTTTGTCATCTTTATCGTCGATGGCCAGGTGGTGTGGCGTTATTGCCTGCCGGCGCTGGTGGCGGCAGCCATCGGCGGCTATGTCTCAGCGAGCATGGCCAAGCGAGTTCCGCAGCCGGTGCTGCGCGCGCTCGTGGTCGTGATTGGGCTGGGGATGGCGGCCTGGTTTTTCTGGAAGAACTACTGATGGCAGGGAGCAAGCCACCCCAACGACGAAGACCCGTCGTTGGGGGCCCCGGCAGGGAGCAACGGACCGAGAAGCCGCAGGTGGCAGCAGCGCATCAAGGCAGAAGTGAGCGTGGGCACATCCGGAATGCTGCGGGGAATGTATGTTGAGGATGGCGCGGGGCTGGAATTCCCTGCGCCGGAAAGAACTACGCCAAAATGCCTGCACGCTGGGAGACGGAACTGATCGGATTGCTGGCCGGATTCTGCACGACGCTGTCGCTGGTGCCGCAACTTCACAGGATGTGGCGCTCCAAATGCGCGCACGATCTCTCGCTGACGATGTTCTTTATTTTCGGGCTCGGAGTCGTGCTCTGGCTGCTCTATGGCATAAGCATCCGATCGGTGGCCGTGATCTCCACAAACAGCGTGAGTCTTGTGCTGGTCGTCGTCATCTATTCTTTGGCGCTGCACTATGAGCACGCGCGTTCGGTCCGCCGCTAACGGCACAGGCTGATCCCTGAAACCTGACCCCTGTAAACTGTAACTATGAGCCACGAAGGCATCCGCTTCGCCTCAAAAGACGAGCAGGCACGCGAGAATCAGGCGAACCGGCCGTTGCCGAGGATCGCCATCACGCCGGAAAAGGTGCGCGTGCTGATGACCGAGGGCAAAGGCCTCGAGATTGACTGGGCTGATGGGCACAAGAGCGCGTGGGGCTTTGCGTGGTTGCGCGATGCCTGCCCTTGCGCCACCTGCGTAGACGAGCGCTTGCACGAAGGCCGCAAGGTGGGCCAGCCGAAGCCCAAGCCTGCGGCGCTGCTGCCCATGTACGCGCCTCCGCCAAAGCCGGCCAGCGCACATCCCGTGGGCCGGTACGCCATCCAGTTCAATTGGCAAGACGGCCACTCCGGCGGAATCTATTCGTGGGAGTATCTGCGCCGCGTTTGCCAGTGCCAGGAGTGCACCTTTAGGGACACTGAAACCACAGGCACGCCGAATTAGTTTGGACATAACAGAGCCGTCGCGTCGGACGGGAAGTCTCGGTCATCCTTGAACTAAAGATCAGTTTTCCCGCTCCTGCTGGGAGGAGGCGACCATCATGAGGATTGGATTTCTTGGCTTGGGCAAGATGGGAACGCCGATGGCGCGGCATCTGCAGGCAGCTGGCCATGAGTTGCGCGTTTGGAACCGCACGGAGGGCAAGACCGAACCACTGCTGCGCGAAGGGGCGATCGCAGCAGGTACTCCGGCTGAGGCCGAGCTGGGCGCCGACGCCGTGATCACGATGCTCTTTGACGATGCCGCCAATGAAGAAGTGATTTTTGGCGCGAACGGCCTCATGGACGCGCTTTCGCCGGGCGCGCTTCACATCTCGTGCAGCACTATCAGCGTGGCGCTCAGCGAGCGTCTGACCCATGAACACGCGCACCGCGGGCATGAATTCGTCGCCGCACCGGTCTTCGGACGCCCCAGCGTCGCCGAACAGGGCAAGCTATGGGTGGTGACAGCCGGGGCAGAACAGGCGGTATCGAAGGCTCGTCCGCTGCTCGAGACATTCTCGCGGGGCATCTCCGTTGTGGGCACTGAACCGCGCGAGGCGCATTCGGTAAAACTCGGCGGCAATTTCCTCATCAGTGCAATGTTGTATTCGCTGAGCGAGGCGTTTGTTTACGCCGATGGGCAGGGAATCGAGCCGATAGTTTTCTTTGAGGCCGTGAACAGCGCGCTGTTTCAATCGCCGTTTTATTCGGCATACAGCAAGATCATGCTGAATCCTCCCGCCGAGGCAGGGGCTTCGATCTCGCTCGGCGAGAAGGATACAAGGTTGCTCCGCGAAGCCGCAGCAAGCCGTGGAACCCGAGTGAAGCTGGCCGACACCTTGGCAGAGATTTTCGCGCAGGCCAAGGCCGCCGGACTGGCCAATCAGGATTGGGCCGTGGGCATGTACCGTATGTCACAGCAGGGGAGCAAAACGCGCTCATAAGATATGGATCAGATGAAACTGAACGGAAGGATCGTTTTCATCACCGGGGCCAGTGGTGGCATTGGCGCCGCAACCGCCTTGGCCTTCGCAGCCGAGGGTGCGCGCCTGCTGCTCGCGGCTCGACGCGCCGGCAAATTGGCTGAAGTGGCCTCGAAGGCTCTCGCCCGCGGTGCTGAAGCCGTGCACTCCATTGACCTCGATGTGCGTAATCGCCATGCCGTGCAGCGTGCCATCGACGATCTCCCCCCGGAATGGGCTGAAATCGATGTCCTGGTGAACAATGCCGGCCTGAGCCGCGGAATGGAAAAACTCTACACCGGCAAAATTGAAGACTGGGAAGAAATGATCGACACCAACATCAAGGGGATGCTCTATGTCGCGCGCGCCGTCGTCCCCGGAATGGTGGTGCGCAACCGCGGCCACGTGGTTACGCTCGGCTCCATGGCCGGAGAGATCGTCTATCCCAATGGCGCTGTCTATTGCGGTTCCAAAGCCGCTGCACGCGCCATCAACGATGGACTGCGCGAGGACCTGCTGGGCACGCCGGTACGTGTGACCAGCGTGGATCCGGGCCTGGTGGAGACCGATTTCAGCCTGGTCCGATTTCACGGCGATGCCGGCCGCGCCGCCAAGGTTTACAAAGGCATCGAGCCGCTTACCGCGGAAGATATTGCGGATGTGATCCTGTGGGCCGTCACCCGGCCTGCGCATGTAAACATCGCGCGTGTCTCGCTTACCTCAGTGCATCAGGCCAATACACTGCTCATCCACCGTGAGCAATAGGCATGAGACCTGGCGGAAGCGGGCGTTCCGCCGCTTTCAATTCAGGCTGCCGGATCGCTTACCTGATGGACTGGATTTGCGATTCGATATGGGCCAATGCCGCCTCAAGAGCCGCGCGGCGCCCGGCATTCGACGTCTTCTGCGAGAGGATATTCTCCCGTTGCAAATTGAGGCCCTGTAGTTGCCGATCCCGCGCTGCGCGTACCACCTCTGCCGCGCGCCGGGCTTCCTCGCTCACGTGGCCGTCACCGACTTTCGCAACTGGACTCTCTAAGGCGTTTGCCATCTGCTCCTCCACCGATTTACTTTCCCATCCACGGGCCATATCTTCATTCTACGGGCGCTCGGGTTGAATGCGTCCCGCAGAATGACGAAGGTGGAACCAGAAAGACAGAGAGGCTTCTCATGCGTGCCTGGCAAGTTTCCGCGTTTGGCATTGATTCTTTGGAGTTTGTGGAGCGCCCCACTCCCGCACCGGGCCCCGGCGAGGTGCTGGTAGGTATTCGTGCCGTATCCATCAACTATCGCGACCTGATGGTCGTGAAGGGCCACTATAACCCCAAAATGCAGCTGCCTCGGATTCCATGTTCCGACGGCGCGGGCGAAGTGGTGGCTGTTGGCGCTGCCGTCACGGCGTGGAAGCCAGGCGACCGTGTGGCCGGAATCTTTATGCAGAACTGGCTGGACGGCACATTGACCGCGGCGAAGGGCCGCGGCGCCTTGGGCGGCGACGTCGACGGCATGCTGACCGACTTTGTCGTGCTCAAGGAGCCAGGGCTGGTGGCGATTCCCGATCATCTCAGCTTTCAGGAAGCCGCCACACTGCCTTGCGCTGCTGTGACGGCATGGAACGCATTGGCAACCGGTGAGCTCAAGCCGGGATCGACTGTGCTGATCCAGGGCACGGGAGGCGTATCGATCTTCGCGCTGCAGTTTGCGAGGCTAAGAGGCGCACGCGTCCTCGGCATCAGTTCCAGCTACGAAAAACTCGAACGCGCCAGCGCCATGGGGCTGGACGCGGGACTGAACTATCGTGACAATCCCGATTGGGACCGCTGGGCAGTTGACCAGACTGGCGGCGAAGGCGTGGACCTGGTGGTCGAGGTGGGCGGCGGGGGCACGCTTGTCCGTTCGCTCAGAGCGATTCGGCCGGGCGGAACGATCGCCCAGGTTGGCGTGCTGACTCAGTCACCGGACCCATTCCCGATCCCGCTCGTTCTCCACAAAACAGCCCGCATTCACGGCATCTACGTGGGTTCGCGCAGAGATTTTGTGGAGATGAACCGCGCCATTGCGCTGGCCGAATTGCGGCCTGTGGGTGAGGAATTCGATTGGCGCCAGGCGCGCGAAGCTCTTGAGCGGATGGAAGAAGCCAGCCACTTCGGCAAGCTGGTGCTCTCCGTCAACTAACGCACTGGCCCGAATCCGTTGCGTTAGATTGGACTTGTGACCTTGTACGAAAAAATGCTGGCGGTAGCCATTGAAGAGGCGCGTGCGGGCTTTGAAGAAGGCGGCGTTCCCGTTGGCGCGGCAATGTTTACGCAAACAGGCGAACTACTCAGCCGGGGCCGCAATCGCCGCGTGCAGCTGGGCGATCCCAGCATTCACGGCGAGACCGACGCATTTCGCCGCGCCGGCCGCCAGCGCAGTTACGGCAAACTGGTGATGGTTACAACGCTTGCGCCGTGTTGGTACTGCAGCGGCCTCGTTCGTCAGTTCCGCATTGGCACGCTGGTGGTGGGTGAGAGCCGCACCTTCGCCGGAGGGCTCGACTGGCTGCGCGAGAACGGCGTGAACGTGATCGATCTGGACAATCGCGAGTGCCGCGAGTTGATGGAATCCTTCATCGCACGGCATCCTGAGATTTGGAACGAAGACATCGGCGAAGAATGAGAAGGATGGCGATGAGCCGTTAGCTTTTCGCTTCTTCTGGCCGAGAGAAGCATCTCAAGATTATGTTCGGGACTTCGGAGTAAGAGGCTGGAAGCTCGCGGCTAGAAGCTTAGAAAAAAGGTGAATCATGTTGAGTCAAGAAACAAAGCTGAATCTGCGCGGCTACTCGATCATCGATGGTGAGAGCTCAGAAACCGTCGGAGCTGCTTTTAACGGTGTCGATCCTGCCACGGGCGCAAGCCTCGAGCCCGTTTACCATTGCGCCTCGCCGGCCGATGTGGATCGCGCCGCGAATCTGGCCGAGGAAGCATTCGTCACCTACCGGAAGCTTTCCGGCAGCGAGAAAGCCCGCTTCCTGCGCAGCATCGCCGACGGAATTGAAGCCATCGTGCCGGAGCTTGTGGAGCGCGCCAGCCGCGAGACCGCTCTGCCTGAAGCGCGCCTCAAGGGCGAGTCCGCGCGCACCATCAACCAACTCCGCCTGTTCGCGCAGGTGATTGAAGAAGGCTCGTGGGTCAACGCGCGCATCGATCCTGCGCAGCCCGATCGCAAGCCCTTGCCGCGCTCCGACATTCGCTCCATGATGAGGCCGCTCGGCCCTGTCGTAGTCTTCGGCGCCAGCAATTTTCCCCTTGCGTTTTCCGTTGCCGGCGGGGACACGGCTGCCGCCTTTGCTGCCGGAAATCCCGTCATCGTGAAAGCGCATCACGCGCATCCCGGCACCAGCGAAATGGTCGGCCAGGTCATCGCTCGCAGCGTGCGCGAGTGCGCCTTGCCGTCCGGCATCTTCGCGCTGCTCTTCGGCGCCGGCTCTGAGATTGGCGCCGCGCTCGTGGACCACCCCAAGGTGAAAGCCGTTGGATTTACCGGTTCGCTTTCTGCCGGTAAGGCGCTCATGCAGCGCGCGGCGGCACGGCCGGAGCCTATCCCATGCTTTATGGAAATGAGCAGCGTCAATCCGCTCTTTGTGCTGCCTGAAGCGCTGCACACGCGCGGTGCGCAAATTGCCGCCGGCCTCTTCGGCTCGTTCACGCTTGGCGTGGGTCAATTCTGCACCAAGCCGGGCCTCGTCTATTTGCCGCGCAACGCCGACGCCGATACGCTCGTCGCAGAGATCAAGGCGCTAGTGGAAAAAGCCACACCTTCGGCCATGCTCACAGAGGGAATCTCAAAAAGCTACCGGTCCGGCATTGCCAGTCGTCAGGCGCACGCCCAGGTGAATACCGTCGCCCAAGCCTCATCCAATGGCGCGGGAAGCGGCTATGCCGCGCCGGTCCTGATGCAGATCGACGCCGAGGATCTGCTCGGCAATCCAGACCTTGCGACCGAAGTCTTTGGCCCCAGCGCACTCGTGATCCGCTACGACAGCCGCGAGCAGCTCATGGAGCTAGCCACCTCCATTGAAGGCCAACTGACCGCGACGCTGCACGGGTCTGAATCTGACTTGGCCGCATTTGCCGACCTCATCGCCATTCTCGAGCGCAAGGCTGGCCGGCTCATCGTCAACGGCTTTCCCACCGGAGTCGAAGTCTGCCACGCCATGGTGCATGGCGGGCCGTATCCGGCGACGAGCGACAGCCGCGCGACTTCTGTCGGCACTTATTCGATCTATCGCTTCGTGCGGCCGGTGTGCTATCAGGATTTCCCTCAGGCCGCGCTGCCCGACGAGCTGAAGGATGGGAATCCGCTCGGCATCATGCGGCTCGTCGACGGTCAGCTCACGCGGGACGCGGTTCCGCGGCAGCCTTAGGAGCTCGCAGGAAGAAGATCATCACCCCGGACACGATCAGCAGGATCGACATCGCCAGGTATCCGGCGCGAGAGCTTCCTGTAACGGCTTGCAACCATCCCACGAGCCACGAACCCGCAAATCCGCCCAGCGCTCCGCAGCTGTTCACCAGCGCGATCACTTCGCCGGCCACGTTCTTCGGCAGCATCTCCGGCATGATGGCGAAAAATGGGCCGTAGGGTGCGTACATCGTGCCGCCCGCAATGACCAGGCAGAAATACGCCAGCCAGAAATCGCGCCCGGCTGTTGCGAAACTGCAAAAAAGCGCGATGCCCGAGAGGATGAGAAACGGCCACACGAACCTCGTGCGACGAAGCACGCGATCCGAAAAAGTTGCGACGATCAGCATCAGCACCACGGCAAGAAGAAATGGCGCGGCGCTGAGGAGGCCAATCTGCTCGATGCCGCGCGCCGATCCTGAGCGAATCATCGCCGGAATCCAGATCACGAGGCCATACACGCCGAAGCTCCAGCAGAAGTATTGAAAGCACAGAATCAGTACGCCCGGCACACGCAGCGCCTCGCGAAAATTTGCGTACTGGGGCAGGGAAGATTGTTCCAGCGCGAGCGCTTCGGCCAGATGCTTGCTGCTCTCTTCGGGTAGCCACGGCACCTCAACGGGCTTATCTCGCGCCACGACAATCCAGACAAAAGCCCACAGCACCGACGGAATGCCTTCGAGAATAAACGTCATCTGCCACCCGACGGCGCGGATCAGGTATCCGGTTGCAGCAGCCATCCAGGTCACAGTTACGGGGTTTCCAAGCATGAGAACCGCATTCGCGCGGGAGCGTTCCGAGCGCGTGAACCAGTTGGTCAAGAGGATGAGCATCGAGGGAAAGATAAGGCTCTCCGCGACCCCCAGCAACAGCCGATCCACCACCAACAGCCAGTAGTTGTGGATGACTCCGGTGAGCCCGGAAAAGATTCCCCAGCTTATGAGCGCGAAGAAGACGAGCCGCGTCGCACTTTTGCGAATGGCGTAGGCTGCCGCCGGTACTTGAAAAAGAAAATAGCCGAGAAAGAAGACCGATCCGAGAAATGCCGCGCGGGATTCGGTGATGTTGAGCGATTTTGCAAGGCCAGCCGCTGCGCCGAATCCGAAATTCGACCGGCCCAGGTATGCAAGGCTGTAGGTCACGAAGACCACAGGCATCAGGTACAGCCAGCGCCGGCGCAAGCCCGCCTGGATTTTCTCAGCATGGGCTTGCGCCGCATTATGCGATTCGTCTTCGGGCACATCACTTTATAGCATCCCGGTCGGCGGGTGTGTGGTTCCAACTTGTGCGTCTCAATCAATGAGCACGGCTGTGTCGCGCGCAGGCCTCTCCCAGCCCAATAGATCGCTTCACATGTGACCTTGATCACGCCAAGGGGCCGATTCGCAGAACTACACTTGTCAGTCGCGAAGAGGCAATCGACTCCGGGGTCAGTGTTATCGGTCGCGGGCCTGGAAGCTGAACAAAAAGAACGGCTGAGAGTGGAATCTTGGCCGGAGGATGATGGATGGCAAAGCCCGACGAGATTCAGAGAATCAAGAAGGTCGCATGGGACCTGAGAGCTGACATCGTGAAGATGATTGGTGTCGGCAAGGCGGGGCACCTGGGTGGTTCGTGTTCGCTGGCCGAGATTGTGGCAGCTTTGTACTTCGGGAAGATGCGCTTCGATCCCAAAGCTCTCCACGATCCGAACCGGGATCGCTTCTTGGTGAGCAAGGGGCATTCCGTTCTGGTGCAATACGCTGCGCTGGTGGAGCTGGGAGTCATTCCACGGGAAGAGATGGGGAAGCTGAAGACTCTGGGCGGCAAATTGCAGGGCCACCCGGACATGATGACTCCGGGAATGGAAGCGGTCACCGGCTCGCTGGGGCAGGGGCTTTCGATCGCGACGGGTATGGCGCTGACGCTGCGGCTCAAGAAAAGCCCGGCCCGTGTGTATGTGGTGATTGGCGACGGCGAGCTCGCCGAAGGCCAGCTTTGGGAGGCGGCGATGGCCGCCGCGCGCTACAAGCTGGACTCGCTGACGGCCATCCTTGACAGAAACCGGATTCAGGCCACCGGCCCGACGAAGGAGATCTTCGACATCCCGAACCTGGAAGACAAATGGCGGGCGTTCGGATGGAACGTGTTGAACGTGGACGGACATGACATAGGCGCGATCCTTGATGTTCTTGATAAGGCAACAGCGATCAAGGGCGGTCCTACGGTGATCGTTGCCGACACGATCAAAGGGAAGGGCGTTTCTTTCGCCGAGAATACAGCGGCTTTTCACAACGGCGCCATGACCAGGGAGCAGTACGACCAGGCGCTAACTGAAATCGAAGAATCACGGAGGGTGATGCAATGACCTCGCCAAACCTGAGAAGTGCATATGGGGCCAGCCTTGTCCGGTTGGGCAGGAAGGACGAGCGCGTGGTGGCCCTTGAGGCAGACCTCGGCAAATCCACGCAGTCGGTCATGTTTCAGGCGGAGTTTCCCGATCGGTACTTCCAAATGGGAATCGCGGAACAGAACATGGCTTCGACGGCGGCGGGATTCGCACTTTCCGGGATGATTCCGTTCATTCATTCCTTCGCGGTGTTTGCCTCGGGAAGAACCTACGATCAGCTGCGCAACTCCATCTGCATTCCGAATCTGCCTGTGCGCATCTGCGGGTCAAGCGCTGGGCTTTCAGACTTTGGCGATGGAAAAACCCACCAGGGCGTCGAGGATGCTGCCCTGATGCGATCGCTGCCCAACATGACAGTGCTTTGCCCGGCGGACTCCATCGAAGTGGAAAAGATGATGGACTGCATGCTGGATTGGCCGGGTCCGGTGTACTTCAGGATCAACCGGAACGATCTTCCTTTTGTATATCCGGAGGGCGAGCCGTACTCGATCGGCAAGGTGACAAGGCTGCGGGAAGGAAATGATGCGGCGATCTTCGGCTCGGGGATCATGGTCTCGAAGGCGCTGGAAGCCGCGAAGGCTCTGGAAGCGGAAGGGGTTTCGACGAGGGTGATCAACATCAGCACCATCAAGCCGCTGGACTGGGAGGCAGTGATCCGCTATGCGCGCGGAGTGGATGCCATCGTCACGGCCGAAGAGCATTCGATCATCGGCGGAATCGGCTCGGCAGTCGTCGAGGCGCTGCGTGGGGTGAGTCACGCGCCTGTGGAGTTCGTGGGCATACCTGACTCGTTCGGCATCTCGGCGGAGGGCTACGACGAACTGCTCGCGCATTTCAAGCTCACTTCGGACGAAATTGCCAGGACGGTAAAAACGCTGTTGAAAGGAAAAGAAAAATGCACATCGGTTTTATAGGACTGGGAATCATGGGCAAGCCCATGGCGAAGAACCTGCTCAAGGCAGGCCACACGCTCGTGGTTTACGACATCGTTGACGCCCCTGTGAAGGAACTGGTTGCAGCGGGCGCGACGGCGTGCTCGTCTCCCAGGGACGCGGCTGCGCAAAACGATCTCGTCATCACGATGCTGCCCAATTCGCCCCACGTGAAAAAGGCCGTGTTGGGCGAAGGCGGTGTGATCGAGGGCGCCAAGCCGGGAAGCATACTCGTTGATATGAGCTCCATTGCGCCGCTTGCCAGCCGCGAGGTGGCTGCCGAGCTAGCGAAAAAGGGAATTGAGATGCTCGACGCTCCTGTCTCCGGCGGCGAGCCCAAGGCCATCGACGGCACCCTTGCCATTATGGTCGGCGGCAAGGAAGCCATCTTCGAGAAGGTGAAGGAAGTATTGCTGAAAATGGGAGCTAGCGCGGTACTCTGCGGTGACATCGGCGCAGGCAATGTGACTAAGCTCGCAAACCAAATCATTGTCGCGTTGAACATCGCAGCAATGTCGGAAGCTTTCGTTCTCGCCACAAAGGCCGGAGTGGATCCCGAGCGTGTATTCAACGCCATCAAGGGGGGATTGGCTGGAAGTACCGTCCTGAACGCGAAAGCTCCCATGGTCCTCGAAGGAAACTACAAGCCCGGATTCAGGATCGAGCTGCATATCAAGGATCTGCAGAACGCACTCGACACGGCCCACGAAATCGGAACCCCGATTCCGCTTACCAGCCAGATCATGGAGATCATGCAGGCCTTGAAGGTCGATGGAAAGCAGACCGACGATCATGGCGGCGTCATCCAGTTTTACGAAAAGCTCGCCAATGTCAAGGTCCGCAAAGGAGGCGCGAAGTGAGCGCGATGCGTCTGTCGGGCAAGACCGCTCTCATCACTGGAGCCGCGGGCGGCATCGGCGCGGAGATCGCCCGAAGGTTTTGCGAGGAAGGTGCCTCGGTGTTTATCGCTGATACGAACTGCGTGGAGGGGGCAAAGACCGCTGCGTCTATGGGAGCAGTCTTCCTGCAACTCGACATCACTTCGGAGGACAGCTGGAAGGCTGCGCTTTCCACCGTGCTCGAGCAGACCGGTCACCTCCACGTCCTCGTGAACAATGCGGGCATCAACATCAGGAAAAACATTGAGGAAATGGACGTGGAGTCCTTCGACGCCATGCTCGCGGTGAACGTCAGGGGGCCGTTTCTCGGAATCAAGCACGCCCTTCCGATCATGAGGGCTGGGGGCGGAGGGTCGATTCTCAACATGTCCTCGATATGCGGCTTGGTCGGCCACAAGTTCACGAACGAGACCTATACAACGACCAAGGGCGCCCTGACAATGCTCACCAAATCCGTGGCCGTACGGTACGCCAAGGACAATATCCGCTGCAATTCCGTCCACCCCAGCACGGTGGAGACCGCCTTGGTGCAGGCCATGCTCAAGGACCCCGAGCGCCGCGCAGAGAGACTCGGCGAAGTGCCTCTCGGAAGACTGGCCGGCACAACTGACGTTGCCAACGCCTTGGTCTACCTGGCGAGCGACGAGGCTTCGTTCATAAACGGAGCCGCGATTCCGATCGACGGAGGCCTGACGGCGGGGTAGGAGGCCTCACTCCGAGACTGCTGCGAAGTGTCGCCCGGCATATGAGCCCAATTGCATCCCGCTCAACAGCCGTACATCCGAAAGCCGGGCCGCCCCCTCTATACTGGTCTACGGAAAGGCCTTCCCCATCGTAGACATTTCACTCAGCTCGGTGCTGGAGTCGCAGGGCGCCAATCTCCTTGACGTGGCCACACACGCGCCTGGCCCGAAGGGTTCGCTGCCTCTCACGCCGGAAATGCTTCTCACCCAACCCTCCGGCAATTTATTCGGCCTGTCGCAAAACGCCGGAATGGGCTGGGAGCCGAATCGACTCCTCGACCCGGAGTTTCTGATCCTGAGCACCCACGGAGGCCTGCGCGCGGAGAATGGCGAGGCCATCGCGCTCGGCTTCCACACTGGCCACTGGGAAGTCGGCTTGCTGGTGGCTGAGGCTGCCCGCGAGCTGAAATCTCTGCGCGCCACTCCATTTGCGGGAGCGTGCACCGATCCCTGCGACGGCCGCACGCAAGGCACTACGGGCATGATGGATTCGCTGCCTTATCGGAACGATGCAGCGATCGTTCTCCGCCGCCTGATGCGATCGCTACCCACGCGCAAAGGTGTGATGGGCGTGGCGACGTGCGATAAGGGTCTGCCCGCGATGATGATGGCCTTGGCATCTTCAGGAAAGATGCCGGCAGTACTGGTGCCGGGGGGCGTAACACAGTTGCCGGAATCCGGTGAGGATGCGGCGAAGGTACAGACGATCGGAGCACGTTTCGCCCAGAACCAGATCACGCTTGAGTACGCCGCCGAAGTGGGTTGCCGCACCTGCGCGTCGCCCGGTGGAGGCTGCCAATTCATGGGAACGGCGGCCACCTCGCAGGTAGTCGGCGAGGCGCTGGGCCTTTCGTTGCCGCACACCGCGCTTGCGCCCTCTGGCCAGCCCGTTTGGCTCGACGCCGCGCGCCGCTCGGCCCGCGCGATATTGCGAATGCATCAACTTGGCCTTGGCGTCGGCGGCATCCTGACGTCTGCGTCCATCTACAACGCCATGATTTTGAAGGCCGCGTTCGGCGGATCGACGAACCTTTTGATTCATCTCCCGGCCATTGCACATGCAGCGGGCTTGACGCGACCCACGGTCTCCGACTGGGTCAAGGTCAACCACCTTGTGCCGCGCCTTGTCGACGCACTGCCCAACGGGCCGCGCAATTTTGCCACCGTGCAAGTATTCCTTGCCGGTGGCGTTCCTGAAGTCATGCTGAAACTGCGCGAGCACGGGTTTCTCGACGAGAAGGTGAAGACCGTGAGCGGCGAAACTCTTGGCGCTTGCCTCGACTGGTGGCGTGATAGCCGTCGCCGCGCTGAGCTACGGCGTGTCCTCAAGGAAAGGGACGGAATTGATCCCGAGGATGTGATTATGTCGGCCGATCGCGCACGGTCGCGCGGGCTCGCGTCGGCGGTCTGTTTTCCGATCGGCAATCTCGCCCCCGAGGGATCGGTCGTCAAGAGCACCGCGATTGACCCGTCGTTGGTCGGCGAGGACAACGTCTATCGCCACACCGGCCCGGCGCGCGTCTTCGTCACCGAGGCCGCCGCGATCCAGGCCATCAAGGCAAGGCAGATTTCGGAAGGCAATGTCATCGTGCTCATTTGCTGCGGGCCCCTGGGCGCCGGGATGGAGGAAATCTACCAGATCACCTCGGCGCTGAAGCAACTGCCGCACTGCAAGCACGTGGCCGTGTTGACCGATGCGCGTTTCAGCGGCGTCTCAACTGGAGCTTGCATCGGCCACATCTCACCCGAGGCCCTTGCCGGCGGCCCCATCGGCAAGGTGCGTGAGGGCGACCAGATTGAAATCGTCATCGATCGCTCGAAGCTCGAGGGATCGGTGCACCTTGTCGGCGAAGCCGGTGAAGAGTTCTCAGCCGAAGAAGGTGCGCGGCGCCTCAGCTCCCGCAGTCCGCGCCCCGATCTCGCCCCCCACCCCGCAATACCGGCTGACACGCGCCTGTGGGCTGCGCTCGTCACAGCCAGCGGAGGCGTTTGGGGTGGCTGCGTCTACGATGTCGATCAAATAGTCTCTCGATTGGAGAAAAAAGCGTGAAGCTTTACCGGACCAGCAATGGAAATTATGTGGAAGATGGCGGCAAACACTTTTTCGTCCCCGTGTCGAACTTTGACGCGCTAGTCGCCAACGAAAATCTCGGCGCCTACCTGCGCTCGGTTGCCAACGGCGAGAGGCCAGGGGCGGATTTCGCATCAGCTCAGCTTGAAGCACCCATCGGCAGCCAGGAGGTCTGGGCAGCCGGCGTCACCTACTTTCGCAGTCGCAGCGCACGCATGGCCGAGTCGAAAGACGCTGGAGGCGGCGATTTCTACGACCGCGTCTACACCGCCGAGCGGCCCGAGCTGTTTTTCAAGGCAACTCCTAGCCGCGTGTCCGGTCCCGGCAGCAATGTGCGCATTCGTGTTGACGCCACGTGGTCCGTTCCGGAGCCTGAACTCACGCTGCTCATCAACCCGCGTGGCCAGATCATCGGCTACACCGCCGGCAACGACATGAGCTCGCGCGACATCGAGGGCGAGAATCCCCTCTATCTTCCCCAAGCCAAGGTCTATGATCGGAGTTGCGCGTTGGGCCCGTGTATCCTCATCAGCAGCGATCCGCTTCCGAGCACAACGCCTATTCGGATCGAAATTCTGCGCGGCGGCAGTGCGGTTTTTTCTGGCGCCACCACGCTAGCCGAACTCAAGCGCGAGCCCGCTGACCTGGCAGCCTACCTTTTCCGCGAAAACACATTCCCGTATGGCGCATTCCTCATGACCGGAACCGGCATCGTGCCTCCCGACGACTTCACTCTCGCGCCCGGAGACAAAATTCGTATCACCATCGACCCCATCGGCACGCTCGAGAATGACGTGGTGCAGGGAAGACTTGCCCCGGCAGTTTGATCCCTAACAGATAGCGGCAAGGAGACGATTGAACGATCAGGGTCGCGCTTTACACCGAAATTCGCCGCGCCCCGCCGGCCTGCCGCGTCGCCGCTGGCGCATCGCCTGGCTGCTCGGCATCGGCGTCCTCGTAAACTTTTTCGACCGCGTCAATCTCTCCGTCTCGCACGATTCTCTGATCGCCGCGTTCGGCATCTCCGACGTCGTCTTCGGCTATCTTTCAAGCGCCTACAACTGGACCTACGCGCTTTGTCAGTTGCCCATCGGCGTGGTGCTCGACAAGCTCGGCGTTCGCCGCGTGGGCCGCATCGGCACGTTCATCTGGAGCGCGGCCTCCTTCGCAGCAGCGGCCGCGCCCAATCTCAACGCATTCTTTGGCGCGCGCCTTCTGCTCGGCGTGGGCGAATCGCCCACCTTTCCCGCCAATAGCAAAGCAATTGGCCTCTGGTTCCCCGAGCGCGAAAGAAGCCTGGCCACCTCGCTCAACGACGCTGCAGCCAAGTTTGCTTCGGCCATCGGAGTTCCTGTCATCGGCATCGTTCTCATCCACGCTGGTTGGCGCTGGAGCTTCGCCTTCACCGGTGCAATCAGCTTCGCCTACTTTCTTCTCTTCTGGCGCGTCTACCGCGACCCAAGGGAAGATCCTGATTTGACCGAAATCGAGCGCCTGCACATTGAAGACCGGCAGATCGAGCACCGTTCCGCCGACGATCACCACGCTTCGTCCGCCGCGCTGAACCTCATCGAAGAACACTCAACTCCACTCGTCGGTCTGCTCGCCCAGCGCAAGGTTCTCGGCCTCGCCATCGGCTTTGGCTCCTATAACTACGTCTTCTTCCTGCTTCTTTATTGGCTACCGGCGTATTTGTCCTCGGCCCTTCATATCGATCTGCTGCACTCGTTTCTCTACACCAGCCTGCCATGGCTCCTCGCCACTGCAACCGACCTCGTACTCGGCGGATTTCTCGTCGACCTCCTCGTCCAGCGTGGCTGGAATCAGAGCGCTGTCCGACGCACCGTCCTCATCGGCGGGACAGCGTTCGGCCTGGGCATTCTGGGCGCAGCCCAAGCGCACAGCGCTTCGCAGGCCCTTATTTGGATCACAATCTCGCTCAGCGGTCTGGCCGCCGCCGCGCCCGTGGCCTGGTCGCTCCCCTCGTTCATTGCCCGCCCGCCGGACGTTGGCAAAGTGGGCGGGATCATCAATTTCGCGGGTCAGGTTTCGGGGATTGCGGCCTCTATCCTCACCGGTTATCTGGTCTCGGCGCTCCACTCCTACGCCGTGGCGTTTGCTTTAGCGGCAGCATATCTGGCCATCGGCATCGCGGCGTACCTCTTCCTGCTGGGCTCCACTGAGCCTCCGCCACTCGAGTCCAAAGCTTAGCTGCGTGGCCCGTTGAGCGCAGCCTCATCCAGGCATCCTTCGCCCTGGCCACCGTGCCTTTCCACCTGCTGGTCGTCCAACCATTCAGCCATCGGCCCTTTTGGGGAACATTACCAATGTGTGTATCAGTTCAGGTGCACCCGCGGAAATTTGTTCTCCTGTAACCTAGTTTGGTGCAAAATAACCGGATGGGAGAACGAACCTAGTGCCCCGTATTCACTTTCATCAGCAACTCGCAGAGCTCAAGGACAAGCTTCTCGCCATGGCTGCGCTGGCGCAGCAGGCGGTCGAGTCGGCCGTCGAGGCCTACACTCGACGCGACAAGGGCCTCTGCAAGTTCGTCAAGCAGAACGAGCGGGCCATTGACACCGCGCAGCGCGAGCTGGACGAGATGGCTTATGACCTGCTGGCCAAACAGCAGCCCATGGCCATCGATCTGCGCTTTATCCTCGCCGTTATCAAAATCAACGGCGACCTCGAGCGGATCGGCGACCAGTCCATGAGCATTTCGCGCCGGACCAAGGAAATCCTCGCCATCGACGACGTGGAACTTCCGGTGGACTTTTCCGCCATGGGCGATTTCGCCGGGCAAATGATCCGCAACGCGCTCCAGGCCCTACTCGATGGGGATGCGCGCCTTGCCGATTCGGTGCGCGAGATGGACGACGAGATCGACCGCATGAACCGCCGCGCTCACAACGACCTGCTCAAGCTGATCGAAGAGAAGCCTCAGTTCACGCAGCAGGCCATGAACGGCATCCTAGTCGCCAAGAACCTCGAGCGGATCGCCGACCACTCTTCCAACATCGCCACCGACGTCATCTTCTGGATTCGCGGCGCCGATGTGCGCCACCAGCTGAGCATGGCGATGGATTGACCGCCGGCTTGAATCACAGCAGACAAACGAAAGCTCCGGGTTACCCCGGGGCTTTCGTTTTGGCGCAGCTTTTTCCGCCCCGCCTAAACTCCAATCACCGCGCACAGCTCCTTCACGGCTTCAGCACTCTTCTTGAGCGCGGCGTCTTCCTCAGCCGTCAGCTTAATCTCGATGATCTGTTCCAGACCTGCGGCGCCCAGTTTGCACGGCACACCTATGTAGTAGCCGTTGATGCCGTACTCGCCATCGAGGTACGCTGCGCAAGGCAGAATCTTCTTCTTGTCCTTCAGAATCGCTTCCACCATTTCGGTTGCGGCCGCCGATGGCGCGTAGTAGGCGCTGCCGGTCTTCAGGTGTTTCACAATCTCGGCACCGCCGTCGCGTGTGCGCTGGACGATCTGCTCCAGGCGATCTGGCGCAATCAGTTCCGTGATCGGAATGCCGGCCACCGTCGAGTACCGCGCCAGCGGCACCATAGTGTCGCCGTGGCCGCCCAACACAAAGGCCGTCACGTTCTCTACGCTTACGTTCAGCTCGGCGGCAATAAAGCTGCGGAAGCGCGCCGAGTCCAGCACGCCGGCCATGCCGATCACGCGCTCGCGATTGAACCCTGCCTGCCGATACGCTGCCTGGGCCATAGCGTCCAGCGGATTCGAAACGATGATCAGAATGCACTCAGGTGACTGCGCCACTACCTTCTGCACCACGTCCGACATGATTTTGAAGTTGGTGTTGAGCAGATCGTCGCGGCTCATGCCCGGCTTGCGCGGAATGCCCGCCGTAATCACCACAATGTCGGAGTTCGCTGTAGCCGCATAGTCGTTGGCGCCCACGATGGCCACGTCGCGCTTCTCGATCGGCATCGCTTCGAGCAGGTCTAGAGCCTTGCCTTGTGGCACGCCTTCCACGACGTCAATCAGTGCCACATCGGCCAATTCCTTGGCCGCAATCCAATGCGCGGTTGTTGCTCCCACATTTCCCGCGCCCACAATGCTTACTTTTTTCCGCATTTCGTCTCCTGTGAACTGTCTATATATTTCCAATCATGCGCGTGGCGAACTCGCTCGTTCCCACCTTCGTCGCCCCGCTGAGCTGCCGCTCAAAGTCGTACGTGACGAATTTGGCCTGAATCGTCTTCTCCATAGCGTTCTCGATCATCTTGGCGGCTTCCTTCCAGCCGATGAATTCGAGCATCATCACGCCCGACAAAATCACTGAACCCGGATTGATCACGTCCTTATCGGCGTACTTGGGCGCTGTTCCGTGCGTGGCCTCGAAGACAGCGTAGCCGTCGCCGATATTCGCTCCCGGCGCGATTCCGAGCCCGCCCACCTGCGCAGCCGCCGCGTCAGAAATATAGTCGCCATTCAAATTCGATGTGGCCAGAATGCTGTAGTCCTCCGGCCGGATGATGATCTGCTGGAAGATCGAATCCGCGATGCGGTCGTTGATCAGTACCTTCTTCTTCCAAGCGCCGTTGCCGTGCGATTTGCCGATCGCGTCGAGAACCGATTTCACCTCGGCATACACCGAATTGCGAAAGGCCGGAGACCCGAATTCCATTCCCGGCTCAATCAGCGCGGCGTTCTCTTCAATCGAAATTCCGGGCTTGTTCTCTACGTTGCCCAGGATCCAGCTCTCGCGCTCCGTAACGGTCTGCTCCCGGAACTCCTCGGTCGCAACCTCGTATCCCCACTCGCGGAACGCGCCCTCCGTAAACTTTTGAATGTTTCCTTTGTGGACGAGCGTCACCGTCTTGCGTCCCGATTCGATTGCGTGGCGGATGGCGTAGCGCACCAGCCTCTTGGTGCCGAAGATCGAGATCGGCTTGATTCCCACGCCTGAATCGGCGCGCACCTTTTTCTTAGTGCCCTTCAGCAGGTCATCGTTCAAGAAGGAAATCAGCCGCGCCGCTTCCTCGGTGCCCTGCTTGAACTCGATACCCGCGTACACATCCTCCGTATTCTCGCGAAAAATGACAATGTCGAGTTTTTCGGGATGCTTCACCGGGCTGGGCACGCCCTGGTAATACTTCACCGGCCGCACGCACGCATAGAGGTCGAGAATCTGCCGCAGAGCCACGTTGAGCGAGCGAATGCCGCCGCCGACTGGCGTGGTAAGCGGTCCTTTGATGGAGACGCGCAAATCGCGCGCCGCGGCTACGGAGTCGTCGGGCAGCCAGTTATTGAACTGCCGAAAGGCCTTCTCGCCGGCGTAAATCTCGAACCACCGGATTGCCCGTTTGCCGCTGTACGCTTTCTCGACAGCCGCGTCAAAAACTCGCTGCGACGCTTTCCAGATGTCACGCCCAGTGCCATCGCCTTCGATAAAGGGAATGATGGGGTGGTCAGGCACGGCAAATTGCCCGTCCTTGTATTCGATCGGCTCGCCCGTCTTGGGCAATTCCAGCCCGTTATACACGCTTTGCATGATTTTGTGGGAAGTCCCTTCCAGAAAAAGTCCGAGGTTGATTCGTCCAAACTTGAGGCTACCATCCGCAATTCAGCAGTGGCAATGCCGGCGGGACGGAACTCGCGCATTCACCGCCCTGTAAGCGCGCATCAGTGCGTCAGCGGGGGCTTCGTCTCTCCGAACATCACGCGCAGCACATCGATGTTTTTCGCGTAGCCGGCATGCGCTTCGCGCGGCGATTCAATCAGACCGAACCAGCGCGTCGCATTCTTGACGTAGAGATTTACAACCTCCACGTCGCCAATCTTGGGCACGCGGTAAGTAATCACGTCGCTGGGATCGCTCCAGGCCACGACCTGAACCTTTTCCCTGCTCGCTGGGGCGCTTGGAAGCAGGACCGCCTGAAAACTTGTTTGATAGCCCTTCCATCTGTTGACAAGCGATCTGAAGTTGGCCGCGGGCGACGTCGGAACCATCGGCGCAGGCGCAAGACCGCGCGATTTCATTGCAGTCTCTGATGGCTCCGCCGCGCTCTCAAGATTTGTGATCTCCAGCATCTCAAGCTGGTTGGCGAAAAAATACATCAGCGAGGTTCGCTCGAAAATGTAGCGGATCGCGTTCTCTTCAGCCGTTTTCCTGGCCGCATCCGCGGGCGACAGATTCTCGTCAGACGTCGAGGAAAACTCCGGATTGAGCGTGTTGAAGAGCAGGTAACTGCCCAGGCTGTGGGTTACGCCGATGAATTCCTGGTCCAGAACATCGTCCCTGCTCAGTTGCGACTTCCAGTCGTACTTTCCGATTCCACCGCTCGCGCTCGAATCGGCCACCGCTCCGTTGGGATCGAACGCCGCCGACTTGGCCATTAATTGACGCACTCCATCGCGCAGAATGCCGCCCAGCGGTCCTACGGCCATCAGCACATCCGCAAGCCCCCAATCCACAAGGCCAGCCTTCAATTCTCTGTTCACTAAAACGCCGCGCGGCCTAATCTTCTCGAGCTTTGCGGCTTCGTCGGCAGTTATCCAGGGATAGAAACGTCCATTTCCGTCGGGGTCCTGCGCGGATCGATCTGAGCAAACCTGCAACAGATACTTGTCCGGCCCAGAAAGGTGCGCCTCGGCAGCGATCACGCGGCGGCATTTGAGCGACAGCACAAGCGGCCACCAGTTGATTTCATCCAGCACGAGTACTGCGGAATGCCCCCTGAGGTGTACGACCCAGTGCACAACGAATGGCGCTGCCGCGTGCCACTCTTCCGGGTTGCTCCACACCGGGGTACCCAGGTATGCAAGCGTTGGAGGCTCGACGGCGCTTGAGAATTCGCCTTTATCCGCGTACTCTGTGCCGCCATTCTTCCAGTCATTCACGGCGCAGAGCCTCAACTCTGTACAGATCGAGTCGCGCAACATCTTCGAGTCGCCTGCTCCCACCTCATCGATTCCGTGCACATAGAGGACGTGCACCGGATGTCGGTCGGCGGAGTCAAGAGCATCGGCAATGCTGGTCAGGCTCTTGAGAGTCCCGCTTGTATTCTCGATGACCTTGGCGCGAGCGGATGCTCCGCCTCCCGTAACTGCCAGGATCAGAATGAAAAGTGTCAACGTGCGATTTTGCATGGATCGATCACTCCGGAAGGAGTGTTAGCAACGACTATAGCATTCTGAGTCCGGCAGATTTTTGCGGTTTTCAAGCCGCAGTCGCGGTTGAGATCGCGGCGAACGGCCTGGCTCCAGCCGAGATTATCGGCTTGCGCCGCTAAATCCGTCGCTGTCGAACCGCGGAATGCCGAAGTGGCCCCGCAGGTGGAGGATGTCGACCGGACTCAGGTTCCCGGCCACCGTCGCCAGCGTCAGGCTCTTCGGGCTCTCCACCAGCACGACTCCGCCGCGCACGTTGGTGCCGTCCAGCACCAACCATATGTCCGTAATGTCGCTGCGGCGCGCGCCGCCCAAATTCGTCGAGCTCAGAACGTGCTTCCATCCGCGCAGGTGGTAGGCCTCGCGAATTGCCTCAACCTGCGAAGGGTCGGCCTGGCCGTCGACGGCAAAACGCAGCACATGCACGCTCACGCCGTCGAGTTTGGCCACCGTCTGCCTTAGGTCAGCATCGGAATCTGGCATGAGCCCGGCCGCCGCAGCCAGCATCGTCCTGTCCAGAGTAAAGCGCTCTTTGGCAACGGCTTGTAGGCTCAGCTCCGACAAAGCCGGAGGCGTCCATTCCAGGATGGCCTGGCCCAGTTCTGTGTTGGCTGGCGAATTCGTGGTTTTTGGCGCGTTGGCCGGATCGGCCGCCGCCGACACATCCGGAGTTTGCGCCAGCGCGACTGCGCAGCAAAACGCCACGCTCAAGACAGGGGCTCCCAACCAAATCAACCGTTGCTTCATGCCTATTAAACGCGCCATCTATCAGAAAGTTGCTGTCTCGCCGGGCCTACGTAAATGCTCTTCACGCCTATTCCGCATTTCACTACCGGTTTCGCCACAGCCGGATGAGCTTCGCGTCCGACGCCCTGAACGATGAACCTCAAATGAAAATGTTCGAAACTCTGTTCGCACCCGCCAGGATGCGATAGACTCATGCGGGAACGTAAAAAACGGCCTCACTTCTTTCATCCACGGAGGGCACATAGAAATTGGGAAAAAGAATGGTCCCAAAGAAGCTTTTCTTCACCAAAGGCGTCGGCAAACACAAGGAACGGCTGACCTCCTTCGAGCTTGCCCTTCGCGATGCGGGCATCGCTTCGCAGAATCTGGTGCGCGTCTCCTCCATCTTTCCGCCGCAGTGCAAAATGATTACGCGCAAGGAAGGTCTCAAATACCTGGATGACGGCGAGGTTGTCTTCGCGGTGATCGCGGAGAACTCCTCTCGCGAACCCCATCGCCTGCTGGCTTCGAGCATCGGCGTGGCCATCCCCGCCGACCGCAATACCTACGGATATCTGAGCGAGCACCACAGCTACGGTGAAACCGATGACCAGGCCGGCGAATACGCTGAGGAACTGGCTGCCGAGATGCTTGCGACCACCCTCGATGTCGAGTTCGATCCCGACAAGAGCTGGGATGAGAAAAAGGAAATCTACCGCATCTCCAACAAAATTGTCCGCACCAGCAATATCACGCAGTCGGCTGTCGGCGATAAGCGCGGAAAATGGACAACCACGATCGCCGCCGCAGTCCTGATCCTTGAAGAATAACGGTCACACCCCGGCTCTTATGCAGAGGCCAATTCCGCATGCCGGGGTTGGCCTTGCTGCATCGGCCACAATTATTCGTGACGGAGGCTCGACCGAAGACGCATGACGACAGCGCACAAATTCACGGTCGCACTCGTGCAGATGCGCATGGGCCCCGACCCCGAGGCGAACTTCTCGGCCGCGCTCAAGCACATCCGAGAAGCCGCGAAACTCGGAGCGCAAGTCGTCTGCCTGCCTGAGCTTTTCCGCACGCAGTATTTTTGCCAGCGCGAGGATCTCGCGCTCTTTGACCTTTCGGAGCAGATTCCAGGCCCGTCGACAGCCAAGCTCGCTGAGGTTGCTCGCAAGTCCCACGTCGCTGTCGTGGCTTCGCTCTTTGAGCGCCGCGCGCCCGGCCTCTACCACAACACCGCCGTCACCATCGACGCTGACGGCCAGATTGCCGGCGTCTATCGCAAGATGCACATCCCCGACGATCCGCTTTATTACGAGAAGTATTACTTCGCTCCCGGCGATCTGGGTTTTCAGGCCGTCGACACTGCGGCCGGCCGCGTCGGCACGCTGGTTTGCTGGGACCAGTGGTATCCCGAGGGCGCGCGGCTCACGGCGTTGCAGGGAGCCGAAGTGCTTTTCTATCCCACGGCGATCGGCTGGCACCCGGCGGAAAAGGACAAGTTCGGCGCCGCGCAATTCGATGCGTGGCAAACCATCCAGCGCTCGCATGCCATCGCCAACGGCGTGTATGTAGCCGCGGTCAACCGTGTTGGTGTCGAGCACGGCGACATTCTGGGCAATCGCGCCTCGGGACCGGGCCTCGAATTCTGGGGCGGTAGCTTTCTTAGCCGATCCATTCGGCCGTATCGTCGCCAAAGCCAGCCACGACGCCGAAGAAATCATCCTCGGCGAAATCGATCGCTCGCTGATTGAAGAAACTCGTCGCAACTGGCCGTTTCTGCGCGACCGCCGCGTCGACGCCTACGCGCCCATCACGCAGCGCTTTATCGATCCCGCGCGCCCACGACCAAATCCCCCAGGCGTAGCGCACAAAGAGCACAAGTAGCCATGCCCGCTCGACCTCCTGAGAAAACTCCCCGCGCCCTCGGCTATCGCATGCCTGCCGAGTGGGAGCCGCACGAAGCCACATGGCTCGCATGGCCGCACAATCCCGATGACTGGCCGGGCAAATTCCAATCCATCCCCTGGCTCTATGCGGAGATCGTCCGCCTGCTCGCCGCCCATGAGCACGTGCATCTGATCGTTGAAAATGCCTCGTCAAATCAGCGCGTCAAGTCGATGCTCCACCGCGCCGGCGCCAATCTCGAACAAGTCACGTTTCACTCGTGGCCCACCGACCGCGGCTGGACGCGCGACTCAGGCCCGATTTTTGTCCGCAACGGCGAAGGCGGCATCGCCCTCACCGACTGGCGCTTCAATGGCTGGGCCAAGTACTCTGACTGGCGTCTCGACGACAAGCTCCCCGGCCGCGTTGCAAAGTCGCTTGGCTTGTCCTCGTGGCAGCCTTCAATCCAAATCGAAAAGGGTGCGAAGCATTCGGTCGTATTGGAAGGTGGCTCCATCGACGTCAATGGCGCGGGATCTTTGCTCACTACAGAAGAATGTCATTTAAGTGAAGTGCAGCAGCGTAACCCGGGCGTCAGCCGCGAGCAACTCGAACGTGTCCTCCACGACTATCTCGGCATCGACCAGACGATTTGGCTCGGCCGCGGCATCGTGGGCGACGACACCCACGGCCACATCGACGACATTGCCCGCTTCGTCGCGCCGGCCACGATCGTTGCCGCCGTCGAGCCAGACACGCGCGATCCTAACCACGCCCCGCTCGCTGAAAACCTCTCGCGGCTCAAGTCCGCGCGCACTCCACAGGGCAAGCAATTCACCGTCGTTGAGTTGCCCATGCCGCGTCCCGTCATCTTTCGCGGCCAGCGCCTGCCGGCCAGCTACGCCAACTTCTACGTCGCCAACGGCCTCGTTCTCGTGCCCACTTTCCACGATCCCAATGACCGCGTCGCGCTCAACACGATCGCCGAACTCTTTCCCGGCCACGAAGTGATCGGCGTCCACTCAGTCGACTTGATCTGGGGACTGGGCGCGCTCCATTGCATGACGCAACAGCAGCCAGCGGCCGTACCATCGAAATCATGATCGACGATCGCCAAGCGATGCAAGCCGCCCTGGCCGAGGCGCAACTGGCGGCCAATGCCGGCGAAGTTCCCATCGGCGCTGTCATCATCCACGAAGGCAAGATCATCGCCCGCGGCCAGAATCGCGTTTTGCGCGACGTGGACCCGACAGCGCACGCAGAAATCGTCGCGCTACGCGCGGCCGCCGGAGCTCTCGGTAACTACCGGCTCTCCGGCTGCACGCTTTATGTCACGCTCGAGCCTTGCGCCATGTGCGCCGGAGCCATGATCCACGCGCGCATCGACCGCCTCGTCTTCGCCGCCGCCGATCCCAAGGCCGGCGCCTGCGGATCGGTTCTCGCGGTGCTGAATCACCCCCAGCTCAACCACCAGATGCAGGTAGAGCAGGGGATCGCCGCCGAGGAATCCGCGGAGCTTCTCCGCAGCTTCTTCCGCGAGCTTCGATAAGCGAAGACAGATTCCGGCATGTGCAGCCTGGCACCTGTTCGTCTGCTGTCACCGGCGCGGCTCCAGCCAACTATCGTAACTTCCCGCGTCAATCGCCTTCGCAATGTCCGTCAGGCGGTGCTTTTCCATGATGCAGTCTTGCATGGTGAAAACCGTCTCTTGCGAACCGTCCAGGGATTGCAGCAGTTCTTTGAAACGCGTTTCATCGAGCTGCCGAATCCCGGCGAGCGCGTAACTCTTTGCCGCGGGATCGCCCATTGCGTAGATCTTCTCAAAGCTCGCGAGAGCAACCGCGGCTGGCTGTGCTTGGATCACCCTGAAGTCAATCTCTCCTTGAGAGATCTTCCCAACGAATCCGACTCCGCCAAATGCGAACACGCCAGTGTTCGTCATGTTCTTTATTGCGGTTGAGAGCGTATCCTGCGCGCATGCGACGCTGCAAAACAAGACGAGCAAAGGAGCAGCAGCACGTTTCACAGCGCATTCTCCCAAGGAGTCCGACTCGCGCCGACAATTCTGCGAACCGTCTACAAAGTTAGACGGTCGCGGTTCTGAACTTGTTGCGGCTCACCGCCTCGTCAGCTTCCTGATCCTCTCCGCTTCCGCCGGCCACTTTGCCGCCAGCTCCGCGTAGCTTCCGCCGCGGTAATCCGCGAAATCGAACCCAGGCGTCACCGTGCAGCCCAATAACGCCAATTTGCCGCCGTCAACCAGCCGCGTCCCCTGCCACACCGCCGCCGGAACCACCAGTTGCACATTCTGTCCGGCCCTTAAATCTCCTCCAAGAGTCAAAAGCGCGGAGCGCCCGTCCTCATACAGCTGCAGCATCTCCACCGGATCGCCAAGATAAAAGTGAAAAATCTCATCGGAAGCGAGCACATGCATCTCTGAAAACGCTCCAGCCTCGAGCAGGTAATAGATGGCCGTGCCCTGCGCCCGCACGCCACGCGGTAGCTCAACATTTCCTGCCGACGTGTAGGTCCGGCGGAACCACCCGCCCTCTACCGGGTGGGGCTCAAGGTGTAAAAGCGACTTAATTTCGTCTGCAGTCATCCAACCTCCCGGGTGCTTATGATCACAGATCGTAGCATCGCGATTTGAGTAGCATTCCGTTATGACAGTTCAGGTTTACACAACCTCCTGGTGCCGCGACTGCCGAGCCGCCAAGCTGTTTCTCGATGAGCATGGCGTCGTTTATACCGAGGTCAATGTCGACGCGGACCCTGCCGCCTCTGCCGAGGTCTTGAGCCGCGTCGGCAAGCGTGCCGTTCCGCAACTGGTCATCGATGGCGAGTGGTTTCAGCCCTACAAGCCCGGCCGCGGCCTGCTCATCGACGAACTCTGCATCCGCCTCGGAATTCCTCGCGGATAATCGCCGTCCCTCGTACAATTGAAGGTGAGGCCAGGGCTGCAACTCTCGGCTGCGCAAGGAGTTCTCCGTTGATCGAACGCTACACGCGCCCGGCGATGGGCGCAATTTGGACGGACGAAAACAAGTACCGCTGCTGGCTCCAGGTGGAAGCGGCGGCCGGCACCGTTCTCGCTGAAGACGGCGTCATTCCCGCGTCCGCCGCCAAGGCCATCGCTACCAAGGCCACTGTCTCCGCAGCGCGCGTTGCCGAGATCGAGTCCGAAGTCAAGCACGACGTTATCGCTTTCACTACGGCAGTGGCAGAGTCGCTCAAGGCGCAGGGGCTCGACGCCGAGTCCCGATGGCTGCACTACGGCCTCACATCGAACGACATTGTCGACACCGCCCAGGCCCTCCAGATCAAAGAAGCGTCCTCGATCATCCGCGAAGGGATCGCCGTGCTGATCGCCGTCCTCAAGCGCCGCGCCATCGAGTTCAAGCACACGCCCACAATCGGCCGCACCCACGGCATCCACGCCGAACCGACCACCTTCGGCCTTAAGCTGCTCAACTGGTACGCCGAAATGGAGCGCAATGCCACCCGCTTCGCCGCCGCAGCCGAGGACATGCGCGTGGGCAAGCTGTCCGGCGCCGTCGGAACCTTTGGACACCTAAAGCCCGAGCACGAAGAGCGCATCTGTGCGCGCCTCGGACTCAAGCCCGCGCCCGTCTCCACGCAGGTCATCCAGCGCGATCGCCATGCTGCTTACATCACCACGCTCGCCATTATCGGAAGCACGCTGGACAAGATTGCCGTCGAAATTCGTCACCTGCAGCGCACTGAGGTTCGCGAGGCGCAGGAGTACTTCAGCGAAAAGCAAAAGGGCTCCTCGGCCATGCCGCACAAGAAGAACCCCATCACCAGCGAACAAATCAGCGGCCTCGCGCGGGTCCTTCGCGGCAATGCCCAGGCTGCCATGGAGAACATCCCGCTCTGGCACGAGCGCGATATCTCTCATTCATCGGTCGAGCGCGTTATCTTCCCTGACTCGACCATCCTCGTCGACTATCTGTTGGCCAAAACCACCGATCTCATCGACCGTCTGCTGGTCTACCCCGCGCGGATGAAGAAGAATCTCGAATCGACCGGCGGCCTCATCTTCTCGGGGCAGTTGCTTCTCGATCTCGCCGAGGCAGGCATGTTGCGCGAAGCCGCTTACGAACTGGTGCAGTCGCACGCCATGCGCGCCTGGAAAGACGACATGAGCTTCCGCGACGAAGTGGCTCGCGACCCCAAAATTGCAAAACTGCTCAGCCCTAAGAAACTGGCGCGGACATTCGACTATTCACGGCAGCTCGGCAATGTCGATGCAATCTTCAAGCGCGTGCTGGGAAGCTGACATGGAAGGTCTGAATTTAACCCTCGCCATCACCGGAGCATCCGGCGCCATCCTTGCCCGCGAGGCACTTCGCGCTCTCGAAGCCGACGAGCGCGTCGCCCGCGTTCACTTTGTCGCCTCGGAAAACTCGCTTCGCGTGCTGGCCGAGGAACTTGGCATTTCCGGCCGCACGAATCTGCTCAAGAAACTCCTCGGTGCGGCGCCGAAAAAGATCGTTCAGCACGCAGACGCTGACATCGGCGCTTCCATCGCCAGCGGCAGCCACCCCTCCGATGACATGATCATCTTGCCCTGCTCCATGGGCACGCTGGCCGCAATCGCGTTAGGTTTGGCCAACTCTCTCATCGCCCGCGCCGCCGACGTCACGCTCAAGGAGCGTCGCCCCCTAATCCTCTGCGTGCGCGAAACGCCGTTCAATCGTATTCACCTGCGCAACATGACGCTGGCCGCCGAAGCTGGAGCAACCATCTTTCCCTGCATCCCGGCGTTTTATAACCACCCCGCCGGCTCCGAAGAAATGGCCCGCCAATTTGTCTGCCGCGTGCTTGCCCACATCGGCCTTCCCCAACCCGGCGCCTACGTCTGGAAGCCGGAAGATTAGCGAAGGACGGCAAGAACTCGATCCGACACTGGCCACGAAGTTGTAGCGCACACCTCCCGTTCTTTGCTTGACACCCGCGCCCTCGTCCCTTGATACTGCCTGCATGTCGATTTCATGGGCTTACGGAATTTGGGTCATGGCCATGTGCATGTGTATGGTCTTGGGACCCCTCCGTCCGGCTCTTGAACGGCGCATGCGCTAAGCGCAACCGATTCTGAGGTCGAGCGGCCCGGTCCCGAATAGGATGCGGGCCCTTTTCATTGGTGCTTCCTTTTAAGATGGATCGGTCCGCGGCCGTCCCGCTATCCCCAAATCGTCGAACCCATGAACCCACGAACCCGAAGGAGATCATCATGCCGGAACCCAAACCGCAGCAGCTCGCCACGCAGGCCGTTCACGCCGGCCAGTCGCCCGACCCCACGACCGGCTCGCGCGCCGTGCCCATTTATCAAACCACCTCCTATCTTTTCCGGGACGCGGACCACGCCGGCCGTCTCTTCGCGCTGCAGGAGTTTGGAAACATCTACACCCGCATCATGAATCCCACGACCGACGTCTTTGAGAAGCGGGTAGCCGCCCTGGAAGGCGGCGCGGCGGCCCTCGCCACGGCCTCGGGCCAGGCGGCGGAGACGCTCACCATCCTCACACTGGCCGCGGCCGGCGACGAGATCGTTTCCACCACTTCGCTCTACGGCGGCACCTACAATCTCTTCCACTACACGCTGCCGAAGCTGGGCATAAAGGTCAAGTTTGTCGACGCTGACGACTTCGCCGGCCTGCGCGCGCTCATCAACGACAAAACCCGCGCCGTCTACACCGAAACTCTGGGCAATCCCAAGCTCGACATCGCCGACATCGAGCAGCTCGCCTCGATCGCCCACGAGCACAAGCTTCCGCTGGTTATCGACAACACTTCGGCTTCGCCGGCCCTCGTTCGGCCCATCGAGTGGGGCGCCGACATTGTCGTCAATTCGGCCACAAAGTTCCTCGGCGGCCATGGCACGGCCATCGGCGGTGTCATTGTCGACGCAGGCAAGTTCGACTGGGCAGCCTCGGGCCGCTTCAAGGACTTCACTGACCCGGATCCCTCCTACCACGGTCTCAAATACACCGAGGCCTTCGGCCCTCTGGCGTTCATCCTCAAGGCGCGCGTGCAGGGCCTGCGCGATACTGGCGCGGCGCTCTCGCCGTTCAATGCGTTCCTGCTCTTGCAGGGCATTGAAACGCTGCACCTGCGCATGGAGCGCCACTCCCAGAACGCACTGGCCGTCGCCAAGCACCTCGCCGAGCATCCGGGTGTCGACTGGGTCAATTACCCCGGCCTCTCGACGAGCCCCTACTACTCGCGGACGAAAAAGTACTTGCCCAATGGCGCCGGCGCGCTCGTCACGTTCGGCATCAAGGGCGGTTACGACGCGGGCAAGAAGCTCATCAACACCCTTGAGCTCTTTTCGCTGCTGGCCAACATCGGCGATGCCAAGTCGCTCGTGATTCACCCCGCCTCCACCACGCATCAGCAGTTGTCGGCCGAGGAGCAGGCGGCCACGGGCGTTACGCCGGAGATGGTGCGGCTTTCCGTCGGTATTGAAGACATTCGCGACATTCTCGCCGACCTCGACCAGGCGATCGAGGCGGCCAACGGCCACACTTTTGCCGGTTCAACCCGGGCCGTTGCGGCAAAATAAGAAAGACAGCTTCTAGCCTCTAGCTCCTAGCTTTCAGAGCGCTAGAGGCGGAGATGTTCGGGAGTGAGGCGCTGCACGTGCCTGAGGCGCCCAGACCAACTTTCAAGACCCGAGCTAGGAGCTAGAAGCTATCAGCTAGGAGCTTTTTGGGAATGACCGATAGTTACAGCCGCAGCGGCGCTTCGCCGCCCGCGTCGAAGAGGGGGGCCCCCGAGGACAGGTCCACGTCCACGGGGTCCAAGACCGTGGATCCCACCTACGAAGGCGACTTCGTCCTTGACGGCTCCCTGCCGCTTGAGTGCGGTCGCTCCCTCATCTGTCCCACGCTGCATTACGCCGTCTACGGCCGGCTGAATGCGGCGAAGGATAATGCCGTTCTTGTTTGCCACGCACTCTCGGGCTCGGCTCTCGTTGGCTCCTGGTGGCCCGAAATCTTCGCTCCCGGCGCGGTTCTATCGCTGGAGCACGACTTCGTCATCTGCATCAACATGCTGGGCTCCTGTTACGGCTCCACGGGGCCTGGAGCGGTCAATCCTGAAACAGGCGAAATCTACGGTCCGGACTTTCCGCTCGTCGGCGTCCGCGACAACGTTCGTGCGCAGGCACATCTCCTCGATTCGCTCGGCATCCGCCGCCTCCTGCTGGTTCTTGGTGGTTCCATCGGCGGCATGCAGGCGTTGGACTGGACGATCCTCCATCCAGATCGCGTCGAGCGCGCGCTCATCATCGGCGTCACGCCTCTCTCCGCCATGGGGCTGGCTCTCAACCATCTCCAGCGCCAGGCCATCCAGCACGACCCGGAATGGGCTGGCGGCCGCTATCTGCCGCAGCGACCGCCTCGCAGCGGCCTTGCACTAGCCCGCAAGATCGCCATGATCAGCTACAAATCCGCGCCTTTGTTCGACGAGCGCTTCGGCCGCAATCCCAACCGCAGCGGCGAGGATCCCTGGGCCGCAAATGGTCATGGCAGCGGGCTCATCGGCGAGCGTTTCGACATCGCCGGCTACCTCGATCTCCAGGGCGATCGATTTATCGAGCGCTTTGACGCCAACGCCTACCTCGCCATCCTGCGCGCCATGGACACCTGGGATCCGCTGCGGGGTTATGCCACGCCGCAAGAGGCGTTTGGCCGTATCAAGGCGCGGCTCAGCTTCATTGGCATCAACTCCGACTGGCTGTTTCCCGCCGAAGATGTGCGCAGCTTTGCAGAATCCATTCGCGCGGCCGGTGCCCAGGCCGACTACCGCGAAATGAAAAGCGCTCACGGCCACGACGCATTTCTTGCCGAGCAGGTCGAGCTCGTCCGCTTGCTCCAGTAGCCGTTCTTCTGCCCGGAATCAGGAGCCTTCTGCGCAGCCCTGCGTCCTATCCAGTGCCCCCCGTTACCAGCGTGCTGCGCGATCCACGCCGACCCTCGCTCTTTGCTTGTCACTGGCATATTGGCTTCTTATAATCCTCGCAAGAAGCATTGGTGGCCGTGGTATCTTTATATCCGTCGCCCCCTGACTCCGCCGCCGCCCAGGTTGGTTGCCCGTTTGCTGGCGAGAGAGTGATTCTTGATTTCTATTTCGGCATTTCCCAGGAGCACTGCATGAACAAGTTAGTCTTTGCATCTGCGATGGCATTGGCAAGCATGAGTCTTGTTTCCACGCCAGCGTTGCGAGCTCAGGATTCCGGCCAGATCAGCCTTCCGCCGGATCAATTCAACTCCTATCAAAACGCCATGACGCAGACCGATCCTGGCCAAAAGGCTGCGGCGCTCGAGGGTTTTCTGCAAGCCTACCCGCAGAGCCCGGTCAAAACCACCGTTCTCGATAACCTGATCGACGTCTACTACCAGCTCAACCAGCCGGCTAAGGCGATTGATGCTGCGAACCGCCTCCTGCAGGTTGATCCCAACAACATGAAGGCCCTCTTCGCGTCAGTCTCTCTGAAGAAGCAACTGTGCGGCCAGAACCTCGACGCCTCCGGCGTGTCCACCGATCCGCAAACCTGCGATGATGCCGCTGTCCTCGCGCAAAAAGGCCTAACGGCTCCCAAGCCTGCCAGCGTGTCTCAAGATGACTGGAACAAATTGACTTCGGCTGCCTACCCCGCTTTCCACTCCGCCATCGCCTTCGACGACGCGGTTTCAAAGAAGGACTTTGCCGGCGCCATCAAGGAATACAACGCCGAGCTGATGCTCTATTCGCCGCAAGCATGCACCCAGCCGGGGCCTTGCCTTGCGGATACGCTGCAGCTTGCCCAGGCCTACGCAAAGCCGGGTCCGGACAAGGATGAAGTGAAGGCCGTCTGGTTCTACGCGCGCGCGTGGGACTTTGCGCCCGCGGCTTACAAGGCTCAGATCGAGCCGCAGCTCGACTATTGGTACAAGCGCTTTCACGGCACGCTCGACGGCGATGCCGCTATCACCCAGCAGATTGACGCCATCAAGACTCAGGCGCAGTCAACGCTCTTCCCGCCCGCCAGCTTCGCCATCGCGCCTGCCCCAACTCCTGCGGACCTGGCTCATCACGCCTATACCAGCGGCGATCCCAAGGCACTGAGCCTCGAGGATAAGGAGTACATTCTGGCCAACGGGTCTAACGCGGACGCAACGGGCCTCTGGGCTTTGCTGAAAGGCCAGCCGACACCGGTACCGGGCATCATCATCGCCGATCCCGCATCGGAGCTGCACATCACCGTCACCACCGCCGCTTCGGTCAAGCCCAAGGATTACGTGGTCAAGCTCACGAATCCAGTCGCTTGCGCCGCTGTTCCGCCGCCACCAACGGAACTCAAGGTCGCGGACGCCC
Source organism: uncultured Acidobacteriaceae bacterium (assembly GCA_963813015.1). Taxonomy (GTDB): domain Bacteria; phylum Acidobacteriota; class Terriglobia; order Terriglobales; family Acidobacteriaceae; genus Telmatobacter. The sequence continues at coordinate 248,467 of CAWEXN010000015.1, read as the reverse complement.
AGGCCTACATCCTGGCCAACGGCGTCAAAGCCGACACCGACGCCATGGGTGACGCGCTTACCGACACTCCCGCGCACATCCACAAGATCGCCATCGACCCCTCGGTCGGGACGCTCAATGTGGCCGTTACGCAGGACGCCAAGGACGCCCACACCGCCGACTTTACCGTCAACCTCAAGGACCCGCTTTCCTGCAAGCTAGCTCCCGCCTCGGGCTCCGCGCTTGGATTGCAACCGGCGACTGAGTTGGACGGCACTTACGACACCTACACGCATACCGCGGCAGCAGGAACAACTGCTGCGTCTGCGCAAATCGTCCTTACCGACGGATTTCTGCAGCCGGAAAAGAAGGCAGGCCCGGTGCATCACACAGCGCCAAAGCCTTCACCCGCGCATCACGCGCAGTAACCCTGCTCGCCGGTTTCCGACCGGCGAACGCAGGCCGCGCAACACAAACCTTCTGGGATGATCAAGGGCAGTCCGCTTCAGCGGCCTGCCCTTTTGTTTTCTGCTCGATTTGAATATCGGGGCCGGGTTATGCGCGCGCGCCCTCCGTCCAAAGGGCTACTCCATGCAATGGCTACTCTCCCAACATGACCCTCTGGATCGCCGAGGCGCGCCCCGTCGCCGGGTCGCAGGTCACGACTACGCCGCACATCTTGGGATTTCCCTTCGCCGCTTCGAACTTGCCCGGCATTGCGGTGAGGAATTTGTGCAGCACCAGGTCTTTTTCGACGCCAATGATGCTGTCGTACGGTCCGCTCATGCCCACGTCCGTTTGGTAAGCCGTTCCATGGGGCAGAATGCGCTCATCAGCGGTGGGCACATGCGTGTGCGTGCCCAACACCGCGGTCACGCGCCCATCGAGATACCATCCCATCGCATTCTTTTCGCTCGTGGCCTCGGCGTGGAAATCGACCACGATCACCTTGGCGCGGATCGAGCCGAGAAGGGAATCAGCGGTTCGGAACGGATCGTCGATCGCTGTCATGAACACGCGGCCTTGCAGTTGCAGCACCGCGTAGTCCACGCCGCCGGCGGTCCTTCCTTCGTAGAAGCCGTACCCCGGCACGCCCGGCTGAAAATTCGCCGGCCGCAGAATTCGCCGCGCGCGGTCATGGGTGTACGGCGCGGCCGAATTCAGATAGTCGACCAGCTCTTTCTTGTCCCACACGTGGTTGCCGGTGGTCAGCACGTCCGCGCCCAGGTCGAAGACTTCCTCAGCCAGTCCCGGCGTGACGCCGAATCCGCCCGCGGCGTTTTCGACGTTCACGATGGTCAGGTCGACCTGGTGCGCCTCGCGCACATGGCCAATGTGCTCGCGCACAATCCTGCGCCCTGCGCTGCCGAAGATGTCGCCAACAAACAAAATGTTCAAGGTCGTCCGATGCTCCTGTTAAAGCGGGGTCAGCGGGGCTAGCGGAGTCAGCGGAGCTAGCCCTTTGTCTCCGCCTCGCTGTTCCCTGATTCCTGTTCTCTGTTTCCTGTATTCCGCATCAGCGGAAAGAGTATGACATCGCGTATCGACTTCGATCCGGTCAGCAGCATCACCAACCTGTCGATACCGATGCCTTCGCCCCCGGTCGGAGGCAGTCCATACATCAGCGCGCGGACGTAATCCTCGTCCATTTGATGCGCTTCTTCATCGCCTGCAGCGCGCTGCGCAAGCTGATCGTCGAAGCGCTTGTGCTGTTCGACCGGATCGTTGAGCTCGCTGAAGGCGTTGCCGATTTCAAACCCGCCGATGTAGACCTCGAAGCGTTCCACCCAGTCCGGATCGTCGGGCTTCTGTTTGGAGAGCGGCGAAACTGCGGTGGGGAACTCGTAGATGATGGTCGGCTGGACGAGGTGCGACTCAGCCAACATCTCAAATACGGTCGCATATACCTTGCCATCGCAATATTTCAAGGCTCTATTCAAAGTCCATCTATTTGTATCCGCAATCGCCATCAAAGCCGTGATCTCTTGAATTTGTGCTCTTATGTCGGGCATATCCATTTCGGTCGTTTCTGGGCGGGCAAGAGAGGTGTTATGGGCATGCTCCCGGTCAGCTCCCAGCCGCTCATGTTCCTGAGCAAAATACGTCATGAGCGTTTCTACAAAAGATCTGAAATTGTTTAGGTCGGTGAGGTCATCGAGCTGTGGAGTTGGAGTTGCCTTTTCCGGCCACCACTTCACAATTGCCTCTGGCATCGTCAACCGTTCCCACTTGCCGAGGTCGATCTCGACGTCATTGAACCTAGTCACCGTCGTCCCGTTCACTTCTTTGGCCACAAACGCAATCAGCTCCTCGGTCAAATCCATCAGGTCGTGGTAGTTTGCATACGCCTGGTAGAACTCGAGCATCGTGAACTCGGGATTGTGCTGCGTGCTCACGCCCTCGTTGCGGAAGTTGCGGTTGATCTCGTAGACCCGGTCCAACCCGCCCACCACGAGCCGCTTCAAATACAGTTCCGGCGCGATCCGCAAAAACAGATCCATGTCCAGCGCGTTGTGGTGCGTCTTGAATGGCCGTGCAGCCGCACCACCGGCGATCGTTTGCATCATCGGCGTTTCTACTTCGAGATACCCGCGGCTATCGAAGAACGTCCGCAGAGCCTTCAGCACCTTTGCACGCTTCACAAAAACCTTGCGCGCGTCGAGGTTCGCAAACAGGTCCACATAGCGCTGCCGGTAGCGCAGCTCCACGTCGGCGAGGCCGTGATATTTTTCCGGTAGCGTGAGCATCGCCTTGGCCAGAAACGTCAGCGTCTCCACATGCACCGTTAGCTCGCCGGTTCTGGTCCGAAATAAATAGCCCGTCACGCCGATGTGGTCGCCCAGGTCGAGCAGCTTATAGAGCGCGAATCCCTGCTCGCCCACTGCATCGAGGCGCACGTAAATCTGCAGCCGCGCGCCCTCCTGCTGCAGTGTCGCGAAACCCGCCTTGCCCTGCTGGCGGATGGCCATGATGCGCCCAGCGACGACGACGTTCTCGTGCGTGGCCTCAAGCTCTTCGCCTGTCGCCTTGTCCCACTTGGCGCGCACCTCGGCCAGCGTGATCGCCGATTGGTCCTGCGCGGCTGGAAACCTGTTGGGATACGCCGTCTGCCCCAGCTCCGCGATCTTCCTCAGCTTTTCCCGGCGCTCGTCAAAGAGCTTGCGCTCGAATTCCGATTCGAACTCCATACTTCCTTTTCCAAACTTCCTTTTCTAAAAGCGATCGAAGGTCCAACCGCCAGTATAGCGGCTGCATGGATGGTCGTGTTCCAGCTCACATTGAAGAAAAAGCGCGGAAAACGGGGTCCAATCTGTCGCACTTTCTGTCTAAAGTAGAAGTCACCAGAACAATCTCTTAGGATCGGAGTGAATCATGCGCAAAGTGACTTATTTGTCCTTCTTGCTGTCTGCATTGGTTGGCCTCTGTTCCATCGCCAGAGCACAGTGCAGTCAGAACTGCCCGGAGCGGCCCACGATTTGTGTTGCCGGCACCGGGCAGGTAACAGCCGACGCCGACGTTGCGGTTATCCATGTCGGCTTCAAACTGTTCGCGCCTGACGCGAAGAGCGCCTACGACAGTGCCACCGAAACATCGAACGCAGTCATGCAGGCATTGACCGGCTCGGGCATTCCCAAGACCGCGATCGAGAGCTCCAGCCAGGTTCTGCAGCACACTCAGCCGTACGATATGCAGCCGTTCCCGATGAAGGACGAGGAGCGGCAGCACCGCCAATTCACGGTCATGCAAAGCTGGACCATCCGCGTCGCGCCGGACCAAGCAAGCAGCACCCTGAGCGCCGCAGTCAATGCCGGGGCCAACGAGAGCGGTTGGATTCAATGGATCGTAAACAACCCAAGCGATCTGCAGGCACAGGCCGCGGCAAAGGCGGTTGTCAACGCGCGTTTGATCGCAGAGCAGATTGCCGAAAAATCGAATGTCCATCTTGGAAAGCTCGTAAGCGTCTCGCAGAACCAGGGACCGGTGCCCTACGGCGCCTCTGGGACCGGCGCCGGTAATGGTTATGGTGTGGGCGCTGTGTTCGCGATGGCCGGCAACATGCAACCGGGCGGACAGCAGTTGGCTATCAACTCGCGCCACGTGGAGTTCACAGTCACGCTCTATGCCGTCTACGCGATTGAATAGCCTCAGCAGTTTCGCGCTCAGGAGCATCCATCGTTGATAATCACGATGGATGCCCTACAACCACCCCATTCCCGACCCGAAGCAGAACGGCAAAGGTCCTGGCCTTTTCAGTGCCTGGATCGAAGCCGAAAAGCTGATGCAGATCGCGCTCGTTCTGCCCTGCGCAGCTTTTATCGGCTGGCTCATCGGAGCATGGCTCGACCACCACTTCCATCAATCCTGGATCGCGATTGTTGGAATCGTCTTTGGCGGCGTCTCCGGCCTGGTCTATGCGATTCGCGTAGCCCTGGCCGCCAATAAAGATCCCAAATTGCAGGACGACGACACCTCCGAGCCCGGCAAAGGCAGCGGAGGTTCGGATTCATGACGGACGAACCGCACGCGCTGGCCGCCTTAACCGACGAAGGCCTGCAGGCCCTGCTGAAGCGAGCCATCCGCATCACGTTGATTGTGGGCGCGCTTGCCGCGCTTGTGCTCTGGAAAGCTTCCGGCTGGCGCGATGCCGCCATGTTCGCCACCGGCGCTCTAATCTCCGCTGCCAGCATCCACGAGTGGCGCCGCCTGATTCGCTTCATCAGTGCCAAAATGGACCATCAACAGGTCCCGCGCGGCGCAGCGGTCTCGGCAGTCCTTTTTGTGCTCCGCCTGGCCATCTTTGGCGCAGCCATTTATGGTAGCCTGAAATGTTTCCGGGGTTCTGTTGTAGCGCTTCTCTGCGGCCTTGGTCTGGCACTCTTGGCCATGGTTTGGGAGGCGGTTCGCTTGCTTCGAGACTGAAGCCACAGCCTTCGTTTTGCGCTCATTGGCTCCTGAAAAAGGAAATCAAAACTTTCGAGATTAAGATTTTTATGGTGCAGACTTTTGCGTTAGCGCGTTTCCTTGACCTTCTGCTGCGAGGCACCGAGGTCAAGATGTATCAGGCCATCGGCATGAGCTCAGCGGACGCTGCCCAAAAGGCAACCGCAGTCAACAGCGCCTTCTCGTTGGAGGTCCTGGTCGCCGGCGCCCTCATCCTCTTCTTCCTGGTTGTCCGCCTCACGTTGTCGGTGGAGCATCCCAACCCCGCCCAACAGCTCGCTGAAATGGTTCATGAAGGAGTCGGCGATCTGAGCGAGCAGGTCATCGGCCACGGCTACGAGCGCTTCCAGGCCTTTGTTACCTGCATCGGGCTATTCGTTCTGCTGAACAATCTCATCGGGCTCGTTGTTGGCCTCATCCCCGGTGTCGAAACGCCAACGGGCATGCCTGAAGTTCCTCTCGGTCTCGCCGTTCTCACGTTTCTCTACTACAACTTCCACGGCATTCGCGTGAACGGAGTGGGGTACATCAAACAATTCTTGGGACCGCTCCCGTGGTGGATCCTCCCCATGACAGTGCTGATGTTCCTCATTGAAGTCATCTCGCACCTTGCGCGCATGTTGTCGCTGACGGTTCGTCTTTACGCCAATATGTTCGCCAGCGACATGCTTACGCTGGTCTGGTTTTCACTGATTCCGATCGCGATCCCGTCGATTTTCCTGGGGCTGCACGCCGCGGTTTCAGTCATTCAGGCATTCGTTTTCATGCTGCTCACGATGATTTATCTCTCGATGGCAGTAGCGCAGGAGCATTAAGAACAGTGAACAGTGAACAGTGGTCAGTGATCAGTATTCCGGCGACAACCGAATTCGATAGTCGTATTTCGCGCGTCCTGGCCACCGATCACTGACAACTGACGACTGAAAAGTTTCCGCCGGGGCCGCTTCCGCTCTGGATAAACGGACCGGCCGCAAGCGTGAGGGGGCCAAAGGCATTTTCGAAGGCATGATCTTCGAGGATGCCGGCACGGTGAGCCTCAACCACCCACTGGCGGCCAATCTTAGGGAGCAGGAGAACCATGCGCAAACTTCAATTCGTATTCATCGCCCTGGCGGTGCTGTGTTTTATCATCCCGGTCTTTGCAGATAGCGGCTCAGCCGCGATCAACATGGCCCCGATTGGCGTTGGCTTGGCCATGGGGCTGGCCGCAGGCCTGTGCGGACTAGGTCAAGGCAAAGCGGTGGCATCGGCCACCGAAGCGCTCGCCCGTAACCCAGGCACACGCCCCGGCATCATGCTGTTTCTGGTACTCGGCCTGGCCTTTATCGAGTCCCTGACACTGTTCACTCTGGTTATGGTGTTCCTCAAGATTCAGTAAGCATCGGTATTCGCCTGAAACTGTCGGCCCGGGAAGTTAGAGCGATTGCAGAGTACTGCAACCTTGAAACCGCTCAACCCGGGCCGATTTTTCGAGAAGCGCAACCATGTTTCCGGAAAATGCACCGACCAAGGTGGTCGGTGCGGAACGCGGCACTTTGAGGCGTTACGGGTCCGAGCGCAGCATCTCAATCGCTTTCTGGTAGCCCAGCCCGGCCGGCACTGGCTCGTAGCCCGATTCGTCCTCGCTGGTATCGAACACTCGCGCCTTCCAAACTACTCTGCCGTTCATCACCATCTTGAAGTGGACCGTTCGCCACTGGCCTCCGCCCACGTCCGCCTGATCGATCTCGATCCATCCGCCCTTGTTCAGCCGTCCCAGGATCCCCCAGCCGAAATCCACATCCTGCTGCAAATGTCCTTCCAGCCGCACCACACGAAGATGCGCCGGGTCAATCCAAATCTCGCCCGCCATCTGGGTCAGGACTTGCGTCTCGAGATCCGGCGCAGAATAGCCCGGACGCGGCTCGAAGGTGAATCTCTCCACCTTTCCCGCGGGTCCATCGGCCGCACCCGCGTCCTGGTACACAAATGCAGTGGGCAGCGCGCGCAGCACCTTCAGGACGCGGCCCTCATCCTCGTCCTCGGCCTGCTTGCGGCGGCGTTGCTTTCCCGGGTCCCCCGAGAGTTCAGTCAGCCGGGCTTCTTCCTTCTGCTCGTCGGCCGCGCTCAAAGGATTGCCGTTCAGCTCCACCAGCCGCGCCACGTCGCCGTCTTTGGTCTCACAGATCTTTTTGGTGGAACTCCAGTGCGGGCTCGTCTTCCTGAGCTCATAGCGCATGGGGTGGTTCGCATCCTGCGCCGCGTTGTACTCGTTTTGAAGTGCGCGATCCAATATCGCTAGCCCCTGCGAGGGCGGGGCTTGGCTCGCGGCGCCGGAGCAAGCCGTCCCAGCGAGCAGGAGGAGGAGCGAGATGGGCCGGTACACACCTCCAGTTTAACTGGCATGCCTGCCGGGCATCGCGGCTCGTCCCGCCGCGGACCCTCGCGCTGTCGGCATTGCTGATGCTCACAACGCAGCTTTTTACACGCCTGAATTGATGCCGACTGGCTGGGTTGATATAGTGCGGGCAGGGGCTTCTTCGGAAGTCGACAAGGATCGTGGCTCATGGCTCAAGAAAACTCTCCCGCGCGCATCGGCAAGACCATCGTCATCAATGGCGAAGTCAAGGGCAGCGAGGACCTGGTGCTGGATGGCCGGGTCGAAGGCATCGTCAACCTGGCTGAGAACCGGCTCACCATTGGCCCGAACGCCATTATTGCCGCCGACCTGACCGCCAAAGACGTGCTCATTCAGGGCCGTGTGCAGGGCAACATCGTTGCCAGCGGCCGCGTGGAGCTGCGCTCCGGCTGCCACCTCGAGGGCGATATTCGCGCTCTTCGCCTGGCCATTGAAGACAACGCCGTCTTCCATGGCAAGGTCGACCTTACGCAGGGCGTCTCCCGGCCGCCCGACGCCGTTCCCGTCCCGCAGACCGGCGGCAACTGAGCAAGGAAGCATACGAATCGGCATCCACTGGGCAGCGCCTTCATCTGCCCTGCCGTCCCAGCGCCTTCGCTTCAGTTCCGAATAGAATGAAGTCATCGAGCGGCGGTTTCGTCTACGAATTGCCGACTCGCATCGGGCGTCCGACGCGAACGAATCGAAATCGCTCATGAGGCAACCAGGGTGCTGCGCAGTTGGTTCGATAAAAAACAACAGAGCACGTTGACCCAGTCCGTTACGGGCGTCACCGGCCCTCGCGTGCCTCGCCACTCCGGCGCGTGGAGCGCGATCCGCAAGCGCCTCGAGGCCGAGCCCGGCCTTCGCATCATCGACACCGGCTACACCTCGCCCACCAACATCAACTACCTCACGAACCTCGGCCACAGCGTCTTCCTCGCTGACCTTGAAGCCGACGCCTTCAGTGAAAACTGGATTACTGGCAACGACGAGGACGGCAACCCAATCTGGAACGTCCAAGGCTATCTGGACCACACGCTCAATTTTGCCGGGCGCATGTTTGACCTTGTGCTCTTGTGGTCAGCGCTCGATTATTTGCCTGAACCCCTGGTTGCCCCGGTCGTCGCCCATCTTGGCGCATCCATGAATCCCGGTGGCCAGGTGCTGGCCTTCTTCCACACCAAGATGCAGGGCGAGGAGGCTTTGCGCTGCCGCTTCCATCTCACCCCCGGCGACGACGTGGAAATGCAGATGACGCAGCAATTCCCCATTCAGCGCTGTTCCACCAACCGCAGCATCGAGCGCCTCTTCGCTGGCTGGTCCGGCCATCGCCAATTTTTGGCGAAAGACTCGGTATCTGAAGTGATCATGACGCGGTAGCGGTCCGCTGTTGCAAGCTCTCAAGACCTTGCGGACGGTGACGAGCTCATTTCCAAGCTCTGCACGGCAGCAAATCCAAAGCAAAATAGGAGGACAGCAAACCCCAGTGGGTCCAGGATCTCGGGCGGACTCGGGAGCCCGAATGGAAGCGACAAGTTGCCATAAACCGCCTCCAAAGCGAAAAGAAGGATGCCTAGTGAAAGGACAGTGCGGTTGCGCAGGACGAGGAATCTCCTGGAGAGTTTTGGCACAGCGACGACGATTGCAAGGATCGTGAGCGAAATGGCTGCGAGGAGATGATTGAATGGCATGATCTTGAACGAATTGCCGGTCAATAAGAAAAGGGCGACGCCTGCCACAGCAATTGCGAGCCCCACTGCAATCGCTCCTTGAAGAAAGTGCCGCAGTTTGTCCTGGCTTAGGTCGAGAAAGGCCAACAAAGCAATCACCACGACCGAGAACGATAGAATATTGCCCACGTATGGAAGACTGGCCAAAAGCCAATGCGGCAAAAGTCCGAGGTCAGCTAACGAACCAAACAGGTATTCGGTTCCTTCAATCGCGCTCCAGATTCCGAGCCAGATGAAGAATTTTCGCCCGCTCCGGCGCCGCATCACGGCGATGCCGCAAACACACAATCCGATAAACAGGAAAACTGTACCAAACAGAATGTATGGGATTCGATCGCGAAGTACCTCAACTACTGGATCTGTCAGGGCAACACCTCCAGAGACCGTGTTAACCTGCGCCCGCCTTCGCTGTCGGTGCGCAGCATCACGGTGAAGTCGTGAGGCCCATTCAGCCGCGACCGTGCGACATTGGGGAGAATGATCGCTCACCGAAGTCAGGCGTCAGTGCGTGAATTAAAGTGGCCGTACGGTTGGCCCCTTAATTCTAGAGCTGGTTGCACGAATCCCCTAAGTCGACTTTAAAACCTCCCTCAGGGGCTAAAGCCCCGCTGTTTATGCGCCTTATGCGGCACGACTGAAGTCGTGCCCTGATACAAAACCTTTGATGCAACCGGTTGTAGGCCACCGCGACGGATTCTCCTCATTACGCGACGGCGTCATGGCCGCAACCCGCCCCATTCGTGAACGGCAGCCATGGCTGCAGCTCGATCACTTGCGGGCCTTTTTCCTTTGCCGCGTCCTCATACATATACCGCTTGCCCAGCTTGAACTCGCGGCAGATTTGATCGACAAGCGCACCCATTCGTTCGCGGTATGCGGACGAAACAAACGCGCTCGATGCATAGCGCCGTTTGTAGGCCTCGAGTTGCTCCGGAAAGTGCTCGCCGACAAACCCGAGAAACGTGGGCAACGAACACGGCTTCAGGAACAGCGCTCCCGACGCCAGAAAGCTCGCGCCGGCAGCTGAAGCGGCGCGCGCTACGGCGCGGATCGAACTGGCGCTATCGGTAATTCCCGGCATCAGCGGCGAGCACATCACGCCTGCCCGCAATCCCGCCTGGCGTAGCTCGGAGAGCGTCCGCGTGCGCAGGTCGGGCCTGGGCGCACGCGGCTCCAATTGCCGCGCCAGCTTGGCGTTCATCGTGGTCACGGTGATGTGCACGGTCAGCTTGTTGCTCTTCGCTACTTCCTTCAGCAGATCGAGGTCTCGAGAAATCAGCGCCGACTTGCTGATGATCCCTACCCGGAACCCGCCGTGCCGCGCAAACACTTCCAGCAGGGACTGAGTGATCTTCAGCTTTCTTTCCAAAGGCTGATACGGATCGGTGGCGGTCCCAATCGCGATCTCCGTTCCCGGCTTCAGCCGCTTCAGCTCCTGCTCCAGCAGCCAGCTCGCGTTTTGCTTGAAGTAGATCTTGCGCTCAAAGTCGTCAGGCGTCATTTCCATGAATTCGTGCGTGTAGCGCGCGTAACAATAGCGGCACGCGAATTCGCACCCGCGATAGGGGTTGATGGCGTGGCTAAATGGCAAGCCGCGGTTCGATGTGACTCTGTTGAGGATGGTCCGGCTGGTCAGCGGCCGGTATTCGGTGAGGCAGCCGGTGGAGTCGAGCGGCGCTTCGGCGGCGGTGCGAGCAAGACCGGCATGAGGAAGGGTGTCTGTTGGGGAGGGCTGGAGGATGGGGAAGAGCGATTCAAGTTTCGCCATTTATTCGCCTCTCCGGACAATGTAGCCCGATTGCTAAAAAGCGTCAAGGGCTGTGATTCGTGGTTCGTGGGTCGTGGTCAGTGGATCGTGAACCGCGAGATTTGTTTATCAATGCGTAAATAGCTAAGTTGCTGAATCGATGGGAGCGGGGTGAAAATCTGGTCCGGAATGCACCGAAAATGGTGCAATTTCTAATTTTTTTTGTCGGTTAGTCGCGGGCCTGGACTCGGAGCGCAGCCAGTGCAACCTTGGCCGCTTGCAGCAGATCACGGCTCTCTTCAGAGCCAAAGATGCCCCGGAGCATGGCATAGGTGGTGCAGGCAATGAAATCGGAGATGTTATGGTGGCCGACCAGTGGAGGCATGGCGTCACGAAAGGCGATCGAGCCCTGCTCGCGAGCGAAGCGGTCGTCGCGATCGGAGGTTGGAGCGAGGCGGGTGTCGCCGGGGTCGATCGAGGCCAGGGTGTAGGTGCGGTTCCAGGCCTGGAGGCAGCGTTCGATGGAATCATTTTTGGGGGTTTCGCCGAGTCCTTTGATTTTGGTGAATTTTCGGAGTGCGGTGAGTTTCGTGGATTTGGCGAGTTTGCCCGGCTTGATGAGATTGCTGAGTTCGGCGACGGCGAGGGCAGCCGAGGAGGGGTTGGTTGGCTCGATCATAGCGGTCTACCTCAATGGGAATTGGTATTGTGACCATGTTGCGCCAAATGGGGCTAATTATCGGCAAACTTGGGGAGCATTATTTAGCGAGTGTTTTCAGTGGTTTGGGTTGATTTGGGGCTGGTGCGGGACTTGACACGCGGTCAAGAGGGACGGTGCAGCGGCTCTTTCGCCCGCTAAAGCGGGCTGCGGCGAGGTTCGGCGCCGGCGGGACGAGGTTTGTGCTGTCCCAGGTCTGAAGATCCAGACCTGGGGCACCCATTTTCGTGGTGGATTGAAGGCGGGTGGACCTGGGTTTGTGGTATCTCCGGTCCCCAAATGCGAGGGACCGGGGGCACCCGCTGGGTCTTTTCACAGGCGGTCCCGAAGTCGCAAACTAAAATCGAACAGCGAAGAGCTGCCGGTCACCGGCTACCGGCTGCCGGCGGCGAATCGATTTTCGCGGAGATCTTATGAGCAAATCGCAGGAAACGCGCATCACGTGGCTTGGCCATGCCACCGTGCTGATTCAAACGCCAAAGGGAACGAATATCCTGATCGATCCCTTCATTGCACACAATCCCAAATACCCAAAAGACTTCGAGCTCCCTTCAAAGATCGACTTCGTTCTGTGCACGCACGGCCATGGCGATCACATCTCGGACGCCGCGCCCGTCGCAAAAAAGCACGGATCCACTGTGGTCGCAATTTATGAACTGGCCGACTACATCGGCAAGCAGGGAGTGAGCGAGACGATGGGCATGAACCTCGGCGGGTCGGTGACCCTGAATGACGTGACCGCGACGATGGTCGAAGCCAAGCACTCCGCTGGCGCCGCCGACGATAAGGGCACGCACTACACGGGTGTCGCCACCGGCTTCGTTCTCGCCATCACAGGAGGGCCGGTGCTTTACCACGCGGGAGACACGTCCGTCTTCGGCGATATGCAACTCATACGCGAGCTCTACCAGCCCCGCATCGTGATGCTGCCCATCGGCGGCTACTACACTATGGACCCGCAACAGGCCGCGCTCGCCTGTCGCTTCCTCGCGCCGGAGACAGTCTTGCCCATTCACTTTGGGACGTTTCCGCCGCTGAAGGGGACGCCGGCAGAGCTCGCGGCTCTCGTCGCGCCCGGCGTGAAGGTTGTGAACTGGAAACCTGGAGACGAAATATCCGTTTAGGCGTGAATCGTGAACAGGTGAGAGGTGAGCGGTGAACGATTGGCGAAATCGGACGATCTCTGGGTCTGTCGCCCGTCGACGAGGGCTTTTATCGCGACTCCGTCGATTTCCGCAGGCTCAAGCCTGGGGCACCTCTTTTGCCTGCTAACGCGGGCTTAGATTCGCAAGAAGGTGGAGAACAGGGAACGTGCGCAGTGGACGGTGGGCAGAGAGCAGGAGCCTGAACTCGAACTCGCGAACTGTTCTTACTGGTCGCGGGTTTGCTTGATGGCGCGCGGGGATTGGACGACTTCGTCGGGGCCGTGGGTATCCTGCACGCCCAGGCGCATCGTGGCGCGCGAATCGGCGGCGCGGTAATTGCGCAGATCGCGCAGGATCTCCTGCTTCTCGCGCGCATATTGGCCGGCCAAACGCGTGAGTGCATAGGTGATGATGTCGCTGTGATGCAGATCCGCCCCTAGAGGATCGCGACGCATGTTCAGCCATAGCCGGTGAACGAGTTCCACGTCCTCGGGACCCAGCGCGGGCGCGTGCGGGCCGATATAGAACACCTTGGTTTGGCCGTCAGCGCCGATCACGTAGAAGTTGAACTGCCTCTTGGGTTCGGGCAGCGCCTCCCAGGCTTGTCCCATGTGGAACGCCTGGTCCTCGGCGGTCATTGAACTGGACTGCCCGGCAACCACCGACTCAACCTCGAGTGAATTCGCCGTTTGCACCAGCGCGGCGAATACGTCGCCCGCCGGAATCACCAGCAGGGAGACTCTCTTGCCGAAGCTTTCGGCAACCGAGACCGCCTTAGTAAAGAGCATCTGCTCGTGCTCACTGAAACTCTGCTGCTCGGCGCTCAGGTACTCCGGGCCGCCCACGCCCATGAGGCGCACGCTGACCACGACAACGTCTCGATCGACCGTGCTGGTTCGCCCCAGCGTCCACTTCAACGCCAGCGGGTTGGCCGCATCGCGCATGGTGACGATGACGCCGCCGGGCCGGATGGCCGTCGACTCGCGGCTGATCGTCTCCTGATGCTCGAGCTGGAAATGGTCCTTCATCTGGCGCGCAGTGAGCTCGTGCCTGCGCAGGTTGATGCGCTCCGAAACGGTGAACACGAAGAAGAACGCGATGGAAAACGCTATGCCGCTTATGGTGGCTATCGATTTGGTAAACAGGTTCACGGTGGCCACTGACAGCAGCACCATGAAGACTGAAAGCAGTCCGAGCGGAATCTCGGTTTTGCCGATGCGGATATTGGGCGGAACCTTCCAGCCGCGCTCGCCGTGATATTTCCAGCGCAACACCAGCATCGAGAGGCCGTTGAAGGTGAACGACCAGATGACGCCGAAGGCGTATGCCTCGCCGAGCATGATGATGTTGCCGTGGCTGGCGATGATGGTGAACATCTGCAGAATGAAGACCAGGTTGACGATGCGATAGCTGGTGCCGAAACGCGGGTGCGGCTTGCGGAACCAGTCGGTGAGCACACCGTCTTCGGCTACGCGCATCAGCACGCCGGTGGAGCCGATGATCGAGGTATTGATGGCGCCGGATAGAATCAGGAATCCCACCACCACCACGAAGATGCGGAAGGCAATGCGCCAAAACATCGGGCCGGCCATATACATGGCCAGGCCTGCAATCAGGTTGTCCTGGTAGAAACGGTGCTGCGGGCCGGGAATCAGCATGGAAGCCAGGAGCGTTCCGCCGCCGGTGAAGATCAGGCTGTAGATGGCGATCACGATGGCCGCCCGCTTGAGATTCTTGAGCTTGGGATGCGCGATCTCGCGGTTGACCTGAGCAAGGCTTTCCTCGCCGCTCATGGCCAGAATGGAGTGACCGAAGGCCATCAGGACCCCGAAGAAACCAAAGATCGGCAACCCCCTGCCGCGCAGGAAGCCAAGCGCATCGTCGCTAAACTTAAGGTGAGACGGGATCGGAGATGGAGGCAGGGACGCGCCGCGCAGCCACACTGTGTATGTGCCCCAGATGAACAGAATCACCACCATCACGGTGGTGATCTGCATAACCCGCAGAGCCTTGTCGCTGGATTCTTCGATCCCTTTGATGTTCTGCCACCAGTAATAGATCGTCACCCCCGCGCCCAGCAGCGCCGAGGTGTAGTTCATATTGAACTGGATCGCCTGGCCGCCTGCGACCATGAGGGCCGGCGGGAGCCAATGAGATTGATTGGCCACATTCAACAGCTCGTTGACCAGGCCGGTGATGTATTGGCCGGCAGACACGCCGGAGATCGGTCCGGTAAGAATGTAGTCGAACATCAGCGCCGAAACGCTGAGCTTGGCGAATCCGCCTCCCAGGGCTTCCTTGACTACGCGATAAACGCCGCCGCGAGTGAACATCGAGCAGCTCTCGACGTAGACCGCGCGGACCGCGAAGCTGAACAGCATGATGCCGAGGATGAACCAGGGGGCGGCGGCTCCGACTGCTTGCTCGGCGATGCCTCCGGCGTAGAAAGCGGAGGAGCCCAGGTCATTGAGGACAATGGCGGCAGCGCGCCAGAAGGAGATGAACGTGAGCATCACCGAGGAGGCGACGATGAGTCGCACACGGTCATTCGGAGGTGCTACGGTCGTTCGGGTAGAGGCCATCGCGAAGGGTCCGGCGAGGTCCGGCGAGGCGCAGCCGGTGGTTAAAATCCTATGAGCGAAACCACCGCTCTGCGATGAGTCTAATTTTCAATCAACGCAGTGTCAACGAGAAATGAAGATGCGCTGATTGCGATGAAAGCAGCGCGCGCGTTTCGGGCGAGACGGAGGCGCCAAGCGGGAAACCAAGTCTCTGAATCCAGACGGTTACGCTGAGTGGTGGGCCATAGGCTGGGGATCTTCAGGTTCTGGCCCAGTGGAATTGGTTAGCCTGACGAATGCCGGCGTCAAAGGCTCGTGGCTGAGGGACTCAGTCTTTGCCGAAAAGCTCTTTTCCATCCTCGACGAAGCTGATCAGCACCACCACCGCCGACCCGATCATTCCGAAGAAGAACATCGCTTCCAGCACACGAATTGCTGCAACGGCCAGGACCATGTTGTCGATTCTATCGCAACTCTACTGCAACCCGAATGTTTTACACTCGCCCGTGTATGCAATCTTCCTGGAGAGCGTGGGCTGCGGCGGGATTATCCGCCGGCTTGCTTGAATTACCTTTCCCATTCGCCGGGCCAATGCCTCCCTGGCGCTCCGTGTTTGCCTGGTTTGCGCTTGTTCCGCTGCTTTGGGCGCTACTTTCCGATGATCATTCCTCCCGCCATCATCCTCTTCGGCGCGCGTTCTTCATTTCTTACCTATGCGGCGTCCTCTGGTACGTGGGCAATTGCTACTGGATTCGCGACACCATGATGCACTACGGCGACATGCCACCGCTTGCGCCGGAGTTGCTCACCCTTGGATTCAGTTTGGTGCTCGGGCTTTACTTCGGGATTTTCGGGTTGGGGCTTGTGCTGGTTCGGCGGGCGACGGGTTCCACGCGCATAGCGTTGGCGATTGCGCCGTTTCTCTGGACGGGCCTTGACCTTGCGGGCGCGCGCATCACCAGCGTTCCGTGGGATCAGCTCGGCTACTCGCAGGTCGACAATACGCTTATCAATCAGCTCGCACCATTCACCGGCGTCTACGGAATTACCTTCATCCTTGTGGCAGTCAATGCGCTGCTTGCAGGTGGTTTGCTCGTTGAGCGACGGGCTAAACACCACTTCGCCGCCGGATGGGCGTGGATCACTTGCGGCGCAGTGCTGTTCATCTCCGGCTACGCGGGCGTCTTTGTTCCGGCGCCCAATACGGAGCCGACCGCAACCGCCGTCCTGATTCAACCGAATCTCGACGTGGGCGCGGCCGACAATTGGCCGGGGCCCGAGTGGGACCGTCATATCGCCGAATTCACTCATCTGGCCGGCGAAGAATGCAAAACGTACATTGCCGGAATCCCGCAAACCGGCGCGCCCACAGGCGAGATTATCTGCCCGCCGTATCCCACTCATCCCGATCTCGTGGTTTGGCCCGAATCGCCGGCACCTTTTATGGAGGGCGACGCAAGCTTCAAACAGGCCATGCGATCTGTTGCGGTGACTACGCAGGCGCCGCTCGTGGTGGGCGGGATCGGCGCCGATTTCTCGCAAGAGGAGAATGCCTGGAACGAATACAATTCCGCATTTATTGTCGACGCGAGCGGCAAGATCGTCGGGCGCTACGACAAGATCCACCTTGTGCCTTTCGGAGAATATATTCCATTTCAGAACCTGCTCACATTTGCGCATAAGCTGACCGGCCGCGTGTCATCGTTCACGCGCGGAAGTGATCACAGAGTCTTTCTGCTGGACACGCAAAGCGGCGGGCGTCATCGCTACGGTGTGTTCATTTGCTATGAAGCGGTTTTCGCCGATGAAGTTCGTCAGCTCGCTCGCAACGGCGCCGAAGTGCTGGTGAATATCAGCGACGATGGATGGTACGGGGACACCAGCGCGCCCTGGCAACACCTGAACATGGCTCGCATGCGCGCGGTCGAGAATCGCCGCTGGCTTTTGCGCGACA
Source organism: uncultured Acidobacteriaceae bacterium (assembly GCA_963813015.1). Taxonomy (GTDB): domain Bacteria; phylum Acidobacteriota; class Terriglobia; order Terriglobales; family Acidobacteriaceae; genus Telmatobacter. The sequence goes on along the minus strand of CAWEXN010000015.1, from coordinate 231,312 downwards.
CCAACACCGGGGTGACGGCGGCCATCGATCCGTACGGCCGGGTGCGCGAGAGCATTCCGCGGCACGAGGTCGATGCCTTGCCCGCTGAGTTCGGCTTCCGCGATGGCATCACCTTCTACACCGCCCATGGCGACGTGTTCGCGTGGCTATGTGCCATACTGTCGATAGGCGTTTTGGGCTTTTCGCTCGAACGCGGTTTGCGTCCTAAAACTGAATCCAAAGCCAGGTCTTAAGAGCAGAATGTCATTGAACGATCTCGAATTCGCATACGCTCCCGTGCGCAACCAGGTGCGCGACCTGCGGGAGTATCTTTGACCCTGCCCGTATCCGCAGGGAACTCTCCGAAATAGAAAAGAAGCTCTCCGATCCGGCGTTGTGGTCCGATCCCACTGCGTCGAAGCCGCTGATGCGCGACCGCAAGAGCCTTGAGGCGCTGGTTCGCGACGATGACGAACTCGTTCGGCGTACCGGCGATATTGAAGCTTACTTTGAATTGGGCGCGTGAAGGTGAGGATGTTCTTCAGGATTTAGAGAAGAGCATCAAGGAACTGGGGACTTTCGCCGAAGACCTCGAAGCTCGAACGATGCTTTCGGGCGAGGCCGACGCGCTCAATGCCATCGTCACGGTCCACCCCGGAGCAGGCGGCACCGAGAGCCAGGACTGGGCCGCGATGCTGCTCCGCATGTATCTGCGCTGGGCCGAGCAGCAGGGCTTTAAAACCGAGATGAACGACTACCAGGCCGGCGAAGAGGCCGGCATCAAGTCCGCAACGTTCACGATCATAGGAGAATATGCGTTTGGCATGCTCGCCGGCGAAAGCGGCGTGCACCGACTGGTGCGCATTTCGCCGTTTGATTCCGCCAAGCGCCGCCATACGTCGTTTCGCTTCTGTCTACGTATCGCCGGAGATCGACGAAACGATTCATGTCGATCTCAAGCTCGAAGACCTGCGGGTCGACACCTATCGTTCCGGCGGCAAAGGCGGCCAGCATGTGAACACGACCGACTCCGCGGTGCGCATCACGCACATCCCTACAGGAATCGTGGTGCAATGCCAGAACGAGCGCTCGCAGCATAAGAACCGCGACAAGGCCATGAAGATGCTACGTTCGCGCCTCTACGAGTATGAGCTTGAAAAGAAGCGCGCCGTTTCGAAGAAGCTCGAAGACTCCAAGCTTGAAATCAACTTTGGATCGCAAATTCGCTCGTATGTTCTGCAGCCGTACCGGATGGCCAAAGACCACCGGACCAAGGTTGAGGTGGGCGACGTGGACAAGGTGCTTGACGGGTACCTGGAGCCGTTTTTACGAGGCTATCTGCTGGCGAAGCGACGTGGCACGGCCGTGGTGGCCGAAGCCGGTGACGATCTGGACGAGTAATTCCCCGAGACGAAGCGAGCTGATCACTGAGAACTGACCCTTATGCCCAACGATCCGGCAATCATCGACGAAATCCTTCGCAACGCAAAGACGATTGCGGTTGTCGGCATGAGCGACAAACCCTGGCGCGCGAGCCACAACATCGGGCGCTACCTTGCCGAGACTGGCTTCCATGTTTTCCCGGTCAATCCCACGCTGACTGAAGCGTTGGGAGGGCCTTGCTACGCGGACCTCGACAGCGCAGACGCCGCAGCACGAGAAGAGACGGGGAAGGGAATCGATCTCGTTGATGTCTTTCGCGCATCAGAAAACGTTCTGCCCATTGTTGACGATGTGATTCGCCTTGGCATTCCTTATCTCTGGCTGCAGGACGAGGTGATCCACGACGAAGCTGTCGCCCGTGCTCGCGCCGCCGGCGTGAAGTGCGTGCAGAACGACTGCATCTATCGCCGCCACGCCGCGATGGCCCGATGAACGAGCAGGGGTGCTCCGACATTTCTGTAACCTTCGTCCGATAGACTGAGTCGAAAGACAGATACAGGTTTCAGGGGTCAGGTTTCAAAGATTGGGGTTCAACCTTCTGTGCGCTTTATCTCTTCCATCTTTGGGTTGGCGTTGATTGTTGGCGCGGCGTTCCCGGCGGCGGCTCAATCCAATTCCGCTGACGTGCCGCATGTGCATGTGCAGCTCGTCTTTCCTATACCACACGTGTTCCCGGGCGGCGGCACGAACAATGCCGGCCTCTACTTCAAGCTCGAGCCCGGCTGGCACGTTTATTGGCTGAATCCGGGTGACTCCGGCGAGCCACCGCGCATCAGTTGGACCTTGCCCAACGGCTTCCGCGTCGGGCCACTCGAGTTTCCTGCGCCCGAGCGGCTGCCACTGGGGCCGCTGATGGACTACGGATATGAGAATGAGGTTCTGTTTCCGTTTCAAATTGACGTGGCGAGTGGACTGACTTCGGGCAGCACGATCACGCTCGATGCCAACGTCAACTGGCTGGTCTGCCGGGAGGTTTGTATCCCGGAAAAGGCGCAATTGGAGGAAAAGCTGGATGTTTTGTCGCGCGCGGGAGGGGATGCCAGCTTGTATTTCGGTCCCGATCAGGATTTGTGGCAGCGCCTCGCGAACCAGGTGCCGCGGCCGCTGCCCTACGGTGACACAGCCATCTTCGCGTCCACCGCAACCGGTTTTCGGCTCACGGTTTCGACCGGCCAGCGCGAGACGCAGGCGCAGTTTTTCCCCGAGGACCAGAATCTTGTCGACAACCCCGCGCCGCAGACAGTGACTGCGACCGCAACGGGGTTTGTTCTTGATTTGAAGAAAGATGCAAACCTCACGGCGAGCCCCGCGCAGCTAAATGGCGTTTTGGAGCTTGCGGGCGGGCGCAACTACGAGATTTCCGCAACGCCGGGAACAGTGAACGCGCCGACTCAGACGATTGGATTCTCGCCGAGGGCTCTGGCGCGTATCGCCGGGACTCTCGCGCGCATCGTCGGCCTCGCATTTCTTGGCGGATTGTTGCTGAACCTTATGCCGTGCGTGTTCCCGGTGCTGTTTTTGAAGGGGCTTGCGCTTTGCCAATCCGGGACTGAGGAACGCCACAAGCTGCGCGCACATGGTTTTGTTTACACGGCAGGCATTCTCGTTTCGTTCTGGGCGCTCGTGGCGTTGCTGCTCGGTTTGCGCGCCGCAGGCTCCACGTTGGGTTGGGGATTCCAGTTCCAGTCGCCGATTTTCCTTTCACTCATGGCCGGTCTGCTCTTCTTTCTCGGGCTCTCGCTCGCCGGGCAATTTGAAATCGGCCTCACGCTGACCAGCGCAGGCGGCTCGCTCGCGGCGAAACAAGGCTATGCCGGAAGTTTCTTTACCGGAGTGCTTGCGGTTGTTGTGGCCACGCCGTGCACAGCGCCGTTCATGGGGGCGGCGATCGGCTACGCGCTTGCGCAACCCGCTGCGGTGACCTTCGCCGTTTTCACGGCGCTCGCTCTGGGTCTCGCCGCGCCCTACGTCGCGCTCACGCTGCAACCTGCATGGACCCGGCTGCTGCCGAAGCCCGGCGCGTGGATGGACATTCTGAAGCAAGCCGTCTCGGTGCCGATCTTTGGGACCGTGATCTGGCTGGCGTGGGTCATTGCTGGAGCTTACGGAGCAGGACTGCTTCTTGCGCTGTTGTCGGAGTTTTTGCTGCTCGCGATTGCCGGGTGGTTTCTGGGGCGGTGGCCGGCGAAGCGATGGGCGACAACTTTCGCTGTGCTCATCTTGCTCGTCGTTGTTGCTGCATGCGTTGTTGCGCCAGAAGAGTTCGCCGCCACGCCATCCTCCGCGCCGGTCGCTTCATCGTCCGGAAGCGCCGCGACGGCCGGCAACTGGCAGCCCTGGTCCGCCGACGCGGTGCAACACGCTCTCTCTGCCGGTCAGCCTGTGTTTGTCGATTTCACGGCGAGCTGGTGTTTGAGCTGCCAGGTGAATGAGCGCGTGGCTCTCGACCGGCCGGAAGTGGCGCAGGCATTTGCAGCCGCCAATATCGCTCTATTCCGCGCCGACTGGACGCGCGAGGACCCCGCCATCACGCAGGAACTCACCGATCTTGGCCGCAGCGGCGTGCCGGTGTATGCGCTCTACACGCCGGGACAAAGCACGCCGCAGCTTCTTCCGCAGGTGCTTACGCCGGGGATCGTCATCGACGCGCTGAGCAAGTTGCCGCACGCAGGAACGCAGGCTGCTCCGCAGGCGCCGAATCCTTAGTGGGTTCGCGAGTTGGCAGGTTGGCGAGTTGGCGAGTTCACGATTCAGCGGCTGCATCAGCGGTCGCAATGGTTCTGCCGTCCGAAAACCATTTGGAGCTTTGGCATCTTAATGCTCAGGAGGCGCAATGAACCCGAAAACCCATTCCACGCATGAACTGCCCGGCGGCCAAATGGAAGACATGGAAGATGACGGTGTCGTCAACGATTCGCTGGGAACCATCGATCCTTCCGATTCAACTGGAATCGACGAAGAGAAGGAAACCGGCGACGCGAAGAAGGGCAACACAGGGAAGCGGGAAGACTAACGCGTTTCTGTGCAGGGGAGCAGGTAGCGAGGATAGAGTAGATCCAGCTTTCTTCCGGCTTCAGTGGAGTTGGCCTTGAGCTCCCATTTCTCGGGCTTTTGAATGGGCGGAGTATCCATCTCCAACTCGTATTGGTGGTCGAGCATTAGGATCAACTGGTTCGGTCGGAACAGCTGCACACTCATGGTAAACCTGGTGTCCAGTGCCGAATCGTCGAATGCAGCAGCGCCGCCGGTCGAGTCCGCCAGTCCAGCAAAGTCCCTCAGACCGTCCGCACTGTCCAGCGTGTGTAGGTAGGGATTCGCAATCATCACCGCCAGGATCGGTACGCGGCTCATCAACAGCTCATTCTGGATTTTATTTTTCGACAACTTGCTCATGTTGTCGCGCCCATCCGAGACCGCGACGATTACATCGCCGTCTCTTCGCGGGCTCAGCATATGTAAGGCGGTTTCTATGTTGGCCCAGAGAGGCGTTCTATGGCTCCATATCCCTTTTCCCGGCTTCCAAGTCAATATTGCCGGCAATTCCGAACGGGCCATTGCCGGATTCGCAAATTCCGTCTGTGTCGATTGGTCGCCGGAAAAAGCGAGGAATGCGACCGAATTGTTGCTTGGAATAATGCTTAGAAGTTCTTCCACACCTTGGTTCATCCTGCGGTCCAGATCATAGATCGACCCTGATTCTGAATGGCGGACGCCTATCATACTCCCGCTGCGATCGAGGACAAAAACGAAACGCCGTGTCGCGGGCGGAGGTTTGACTTCCTTGATCGTTATTTCCTTGCCCTTCAGTGTCGCGCGGAGGTCGTTTGCAAAGAATCCGTTGCTTGGCCCGGATGCGAGCGCGATTACTGGAACGCTTAATGGACATGACGTCTGGGCCGCCAACTGCCCGCTATTCGAAAGCGAGGCGACAACAACCAGACATGACAGGACTGCTTTCATGGCACCGCCCGGCCCTCCGTGTGGGCAATCTGACAGGCGCGAGCAATTCTACCATTCAATGATTTGATCGCGGCCTTGACCGGTTCTCAAGCTGACGAAAGTATGTGGGGACGACGAGGTTATTTGTTTTGCTTGCCGATTCTGATGCGGCGAATTTCTTCCATCCGCGCGGCGAGCTGCTTTTCGCGCCCCTCCTGCGTCGGACGGTAGTAGACGCGGCCTTTGAGTGAGTCGGGGAGGCAGTCCATGTCGGCAACTTTGCCTTCTTCTTCGTGGGCGTAGCGGTAGCCTTCGGCGTAGCCAAGATCCTTCATCAACCTTGTTGGCGCGTTGCGCAGGTGCAGCGGTACAGGCTCCTGACGCGTGTGCTCGATGTCGTCCTGCACCGCGCCGAAAGCCGTGTACACCGCATTCGATTTTGGCGCGAGCGCCAGGTAGACGACTGCTTCGGCCAAGGCCAGGTCGCCCTCGGGCGATCCGAGAAAATCGTACGTGTCTCTTGCGGAAAGGCACAGATGCAGCGCCTCCGGCGCGGCGAGGCCGATATCTTCAACGGCCATGCGCATGATGCGCCGCGCGAGATAGAGCGGATCTTCGCCTCCGGCAAACATTCGGCCCAGCCAGTAAAGCGCGGCGTCGGGGTCGGAGTTGCGCACGCTCTTGTGCAGCGCGGAGATCAGGTTGTAGTGCTCTTCGCCGGCCTTGTCGTACATCAGCACGCGGCGCTGCGCGGCTTCTGTCGCGACTGACTTTGTGATGTGCCTGCTTGTGTCGGCCACGGCCAACTGAGCCGCCACTTCAAGCGTGTTGTACGCGTTGCGGACGTCGCCGCTCGAATAGCCGGCCATTAATTCGAGCGCATCGTCGTCCGCGGTGAGCCGCATCGCGCCGAGGCCACGCTCGTTGTCGGCCAGCGCCCGCCGCAGCAGACTCGCCACCTGCTCGTCCTTCAGCGGTTCCAGCACATACACGCGGCAGCGCGAGAGGAGAGCCGAAATAATTTCGAAGGAAGGATTCTCGGTGGTCGCGCCGATCAGCCGGATTGTGCCGCGCTCCACATAAGGAAGAAACGCGTCCTGCTGCGCCTTGTTGAAGCGGTGAATTTCGTCGACGAAGAGAATGGTGCGCGAGTGCATTTGGGATGCTTTGGCCGCCGTGACCATGACCTGCTTGATCTCCTTGATGCCGCTGGTCACCGCGGAGAACTCAATGAAGCTGGCCTTGGTTGTCTCGGCAATGATCTTGGCCAGCGTGGTCTTGCCCACTCCCGGCGGACCCCAGAAGATCATGGAGCTGGCATCGTCGCGCTCGATTTGTACCCGAAGAGGCTTGCCAGGCCCGACGAGGTGCTCCTGCCCAACCAGTTCATCGAGGTTGCGCGGGCGCATGCGCTCTGCGAGCGGCGCCATTGCGTGAGGCAGACCTTTGGAGGAGGGCTGTGGAGCGTCGGGCTCGTTGTCGAACAGGCTCATCGCCGTGCTCCCGCTCCGCGGTTTGACCCTTTGGAGGAGCGTTGTGGGTTGCCGGAAGGCGTGCATGACCGCTGCCGCGACGCTTCATACAAAAGCACGCTTGCGGCGACAGCTGCGTTGAGGCTCTCGACGGGGCCGGGATAGGGAATTGTGATTTGGCCATCGGCGCGCCGAGCCATCGCCGTCGGGACACCGTTGCCCTCGTTGCCGATAAGAAGAGCCACGGGACCAGCCAGCGCGATGCCGATCGACGCTCTCGGCTCCGCGCGACGTGCTTGCGAAGACCTTCACTCCAGCTTTCTCAAGCTGCTCGAAGCACTCTGCTTCACTCGCGGCAAGCAGCGGCACACGAAAAACGCTTCCCGCCGATGCGCGCACAGCCTTGGCATTCCACGCGCTCACGGTTCCCGGCAGGCTAACGACACCGGTTGCGCCGAAAGCCTCTGCCGAGCGCAGAATCGTGCCCAGATTTCCGGGATCCTGAATGCCGGCGAGAACCAGCACAAGCGTTTTCTCATGGTTTTGGTTGAGAACATGCGACCACGACCAATTCGGCCGCTCAACCAGTGCTGCAATCGGCTGCGGCGTTTCGGTCGCCAGCGCCTCGTCGAGCAGCCTCTTCGGCATTTGCAGAACTTCCACGTCCCGCTTCACTTGAAGCTTATCCAGCAACCGTTCCGCACCCTGCGCAACAAAGATGGTTTTCACGTGCAGTCCCGCGCGCAGAGCTTCCTCAAGGAGGTTCGGTCCCTCGATGCCTGCAAGCCCCTGAGCCCCGCGCCCCGGCGCATTCAGCGCCTTCCTCAGCTCCTTCAGGCGCGCATTGTCTTTGCTCTGAATGTTGCGGACCGGCATCGATCGGCATCCTCTGGCTGCTCAAGCCGATTCTACGGCGTTTTGGTGGCCGCAAACATACACGCGCTGGTTTCAAGACTTGCACCACAGCTAGTGCTGTGTTAGTTTCCGAATTTGTAGACACTCCTTTTATTCGGGAACCGAGGTAGGTCTTCTTGTCCGCGGAGATATTGCGCGTCCATCCCGATGAACCACAACCGGACCGGATCGATTACATCGTCTCCTGCCTGCGCAAGGGTGGTGTTGTCGCGCTGCCGACGGACACGTTTTACGGCCTGGCGGTGGACCCGGTGAACCTCGCCGCCGTTGAACAGATTTACCAGATCAAGACCCGCCAGAAACACAAGCCGCTGTCGCTGCTCATATCAGGCTTATCTCAGGCTTATGAACTCGCCCGCGACACCGATCCCCAGCTGGACAAGCTCGCGGACCGTTTCTGGCCCGGCCCCTTGACGATTATCGTCCGCGCTGGAACCAAGCTGCCGCTGCGCTCCACGGCCAATACCGGGAACGTGGCGCTGCGCGTGCCCGACGCCGCCATTCCTCGCGCCGTGGTGGAGCGCTTCGGGCTGCCCATTACGGCTACTTCGGCCAATCTGCAGGGCGCTTCGGAGTGCACGAGCGCTGGCTGTGTGCGCGATCAGATCGGGGAGCGAATTCCGCTCATCGTTGACGGTGGGCCGACAGGCCGCACGCAGCCGACGACGATTGTCGACCTCACCCTCGGGGCCGGAAGGTGGGAGATTCTGCGCGAAGGCGCAATCCCAACCCACGAAATCGTGATGACCCTGCAGCGATAAGATAGTGCGCATGGGGCGCGAACCCAAGACGAAGCGCCGCAACTGGATCCTGCGTTTCATCCTCGCCGTGATGGTGTTGCTTGTCGCCGGTGCAATGGCGTGGTGCCGCTGGGTTTACGTGCAGATAGAGAGCTACGCGCATCAGGATCAAGCCGCTCCCGCGGACGCGATTGGTGTTCTTGGCGCGGCGGAGTACGACGGACGGCCCTCGCCCGTCTATCGCGCGCGGCTCGACCACGCCCTCGTGCTCTATCATCGCGGGATCGCTCCGCTCGTCATCACGCTGGGGGGTCCGGGAGGCGATCAGTACACCGAGGGCTCCGTTGGCGCCGGCTATCTGATCAGCAAGGGCGTTCCGGAGCAGTCCATCATCGCTGAAACGGAGAGCCGCAACACCGAAGAGTCGGCCCGCCGCATCGCCATCATCGCCCGCGTCAACGGCCTGCACCGGCTGGTGGTGGTCAGCGACGACACGCACATGTTCCGCATCCACGCTATCTGCGCCGCCGAAGGTCTTGACGTGCTTACGTCGCCGCGCCCGCGGCCCGCGGTTGAAGATAGAACGCTGGAGGCCGAGCGCATTGCCCACGAGATTCTCAGTTACACCTTCTGGCGGCTGCATCTGCACTGAGGGCAGCGGAGTTTGCGGGGTTAGCGGAGCTAGCGGGGTTGGAAAAATGGCGGGTCAGCAAGTCAGCGAGTTAGCAGTTTAGCGAGTCAGCAATTCAAAATGCCGGCGGACCAGTCTCAAAGGGGTCCTCTAGCCGACGCCCAGACGAGGCACGAGCACCAGCAGAAGAAGCGCAAGCGCTGCCGCGCTGGCTGTCGACAGGAAGTTCACCGCGTCGTTGTTGAGCCAGCCCTTTCTCTCGAGCGTGGCTCCGAGCAGGCTGTCGAAAACGAGCCCGAAGATGGCGCACGCACAGCTCAGAGTGAAGAGGCTCCAGTCGCCGCGCATGGCCCAGCTTCCGGTTCCAGCCACGATGGCCGCGGCAACCAGTCCGGCCAGGGTGCCGACCACGCTCACTGCGCCATCCGTGCCCGGTTCCACCGCGCGCAGTGTCGTAATCATGCGTGGCCGTCCACCGAGCACCTGCCCGATCTCCGACGAAACCGTATCTGCCGCGGCCTCAGCAAGTGCGGCCAGAGCCATTGCCGGCATGAGCGTTCCGGAGTGGGCGCGGAGCGGAAGCCATCGGCTATTCAACAACCAGATCCTGACGGGCTCGCTCGCGACCAGCGCCGCCAAGCCCAGATTGGCGGCAACCTGCGCGGCCGACCTTCCCCGCCGCGCCTCGGCGGTGCCGAGCCGCTCCTTTTGCCGGCGCCCGGCGCGCGTGGCAGCGAAGGCGAGGAGTGAAACCGCCAGCACGGGAATCAGCGCCGTATGCCAAGGCTCGTAGGGGAATTCAACCGTTGAGAACATCAGGCTTGCCGTGATGAGCGCTCCGGTTGCTGCTGCCGCAGGCATGGCCGCCCGCAGTCTCCAGGTGATCAGCCCCAGCAACGCGCTTAACCCCAAGGTCCAAATCACGACGGCAGGGGAAACTGTTGCCCATCCGAAGCACGCGAGCAGCACATCCGTGGCCGCGAAAGGCAGCACAGCAAGCAACACCAGCTTCGATTGCCAGGCCAGATTATCTTGAGCCACGCTTCATCCTAACTGCCTGCCACCACTTGAGAAAGGCCAGACTTTTTCACGCCCGCGATGACGATTAGCGGCCGCCTGCGTCGGACTTGATGGCGAGCTGTTTACGGCTCCTTCACCCGCCCCGGTGATTTACAATCAGCAGGAAAGCAGGAAAGATTCCGAATGAGGCTTTTTCCCATGAAGTCATGCCCGGCGCGTGTGCTCTTCGCCCAGGCAGGAGCTGCTCTCGCGCTCGCAGCTCTCATTGGCGGTTGTGGCGACAATTACAGGCCGGTGGTTACACCAATCGGCACCAATGGCCCGCCGGCGCAGGTTCAGTCTTATGCGATCGTGGTTTCGACCACGGGAACCAGTACGCCCGGGGTGGTGACCATCATCGATTATTCCGGCGACTCGATTATGACCGAAGCGGCGATCGGACCGGGTCCAAGAGTCTTCACTGTGGATTCAGCCAGCGCCACAGGTTACACGATCAATAGCGACGGAACGTTGTCCAATTTTGCCCTTAGCACCAATTTGCAGGCCAAGAACGTCTCGGAATCCACGCTGCCTCCGACCGCGCAGCCGGTTAACCTGTTTTCGCCATCCAATGCGCTTTTCACAACCGACCTCAACGGCGACGTGGTGGATCTTTTTAACGGTTCGCCTCAGGCCTTTAAACTCGCGATCCCAGTGGCGACTTCGGGCAGTCCTGCCACGATGCCAGTCCTTGTTGCGGGACCAGGAACCAACGGCGGTCAACGCGATTATGTTCTTAGCCAGAACGTTCCCGATACTGCGCCGATGACCTGTAACGTGTCTCCGACAACTGCGCCGGTGGGCGTGGCCACACCGATCGAGCTCTCCAGCACCACGACCGATCCTGCGATTCCGGTGGGCAAGTGCCCCGTTTACGCCGTGCAAACTCCGGACCTCCAGCGTCTGTATGTTCTCAATCGCGGAGACGATACCATCTCGGTCATCAACACCAGGAACAATACGCCCGACGCGTGCACGCCCTTTCAAAATCAAAATGGAGATTGGATCACCTGCCATCCCACCATTCAGCTTCCGACCGGTTCGGGACCGATTTACGCCGAATACAACACGGCGACCCAGCAACTTGTCGTCGCCAATTACGACGGGGGAACGATCAGCGTCGTCAATGTCCCGCTGGACGAATACGGCAACGATTCCAACACCTACACCAACACCAATTGCACGACCTATGCGGCTTGCGGCGCAATCACGGGCGGCTTCGGCACGGTCACTACGATTAAAGTGGGTAATACAGCCACTCCCAATCCGGCCAGCGTGACTGTTCTTGCCGATGGCAGCAAGGCTTACACCGCCAATCAAAACGACGACAGCGGTACCGGCAACGGAACGGTGACCGTGGTGAATCTCCTCACGTACACGGTGGAGAAGACCCTCACCGTCGTCGGACATCCCCGGACCGTCATCAACACGCAGAACTCCGAATATTCAAAAATCTATGCGGCGGCGCCTGACAGCCCCTTTATCACGATCATTGAATCGAGCCCGACGGTGACCGACCTGATCGACACCACGGTCTTGCTGGAAGGCACGCCCATTGACATTCGGACCTCAACGCAGACCGGCTCCAGCGGCAACAACAATTACACGAGCCGAGTACCCGGCTACGGGCAGCCATGCAACCTGCCGGGAAGCGGTCCACTCGCATCGCTTTCGGCGTGCCAGGCCATTCCGTAGAGTACGCGACGGAGCACTCGCAATCTACAAAGGGTCATTCCTTGCAGTGGGAATGGCCCTTTGAACTTTTGCGGAGTTGACCGTTTGGGGAGTTTTTAGAGCGATGGAAGGTACGCCAGAAACACCCGCTGGCAACGCACGGCCGCAAAAAGCGCGGCTTGACGTCGTGCTCGTCGCGCGCGGCCTTGCCGTCAGCCGGGAGCGCGCCCGTTCGCTGATTCTCGCCGGACGAGTCCTGGTGCGCGAACAGAAAATTGACAAGCCCGGCACTTCGATTCCGGCCGACGCACCCATTCGGCTCCTTGGCGGGGACAATCCCTACGTAAGCCGCGGTGGACTCAAGCTGGCCGCGGCTCTGAGCCATTGGAATCTTGACGTAACTGGCCGCGCGTGTCTCGATGTGGGCGCTTCAACCGGAGGCTTTACGGACTGTTTGCTGCAGCATGGCGCCGCGCTGGTGACTGCCGTCGATACCGGCTTCGGCCAAATCGACATGAAGCTGCGCAACGATCCACGCGTCCATCTGCTCGAACGCACCAATGCGCGCCTGCTCGAAGCTGGATCGCTGGCAACACGAGGCTCAGAGCGGGAAACAACGCTTCTCGTAGTGGATGTGTCGTTCATTTCGGCGACGCTCGTGCTTCCGGCTGTTCTAGCCGCGGCGCCAAGCCTTGTGGAGGCGGTGATTCTGGTTAAGCCTCAATTTGAGGCGGGGCGGGAGCACGTCGGCAAGGGTGGCATCGTGCGCGACCCTCAGGCGCACGAACTGGCCATCAACAAAGTCGCGGATTGTGTGCGGTCGCTCGGCTGGAGGGTCGCAGGCACCATTCCTTCGCCGATTACTGGCGCCGAGGGCAACCAGGAATTCCTGCTCTACGCGCGCCGGGGGTGAGTTCCGGTTTAACGGCGAACGGCGAGGGCCTTAAGAATGCGCGCCGCAAACGGTGCAGAAAGCAGCCGCATCTTTCAATGCTGCGCCGCACTTTCCGCAGTAGTGAAGGACCGGGCCGGCGACAGGCGGCGGCTGCGGCTGCATGACAAAGCCGGCCGGGATGGCGCCCGGCGGAATCCCGGAATACATCATCGTGCCCTGCTCGGGAAACTTTGGATTGGGTCCGTACTGGTTTGCACCCGGTTGGCTGTCCTGGCAAAGGAATACGATCTGAATGATCGCGGTAATGAAGCCTACGACCGGAATGACGCCAAGCGCGATCAGCAAGAAAAGCAGCCAGCCGCTCTTGCCGATGTCGTGAAAGCGCCGGGTGGCGGCGGAAATACTGGGAATGAGGGCAGCCAATGCGTAAATCCCGATCGGAATAAAAAGAAAAGGCACGCTGTTTTCTGAGGCCACCTTTCCCGTGGTTTCGAGCATTACCCCGACTGCAATTGCAAGCGCTCCCAGCGCAAAGATCGCCAACAGGTTGAAGAGCGTAAACATCCAGTATTCCTTGCGTCGCGAGCGGCCATCGAATTCGGCGTACTTCTTCCAGACCATCAAATACCATTCCATCGAAGCCTCCCCTTCCAGCTGCTTTCTGAATACGGCGCTTCAGACGTGACCCTGGCAGCGCCAGACTGCGCCTAAAGCCGGTGAACGGTCCCAATTTCGAATATCGAGCCACTATACAAACACAAGGCCGAGAAAGTCAGCAACTTTTCTGTGGCCTGAATTCGGATCGGCTCCCGCTCTTGACGATGCGCTCGCGCACACTTCGAGATTGGCCCCCCGCCGAGCGAGTCCATTACACTGGGACGCATGACCTCGGTGGCCATTGTTTGCAAGCCCAACAGGGAAGAGCTTAAAAGGCTTTTACCGGACCTGGTCGCGTGGCTGCGCAACCACAACTATGAGGTCGTGCTTGACCGCGAAGGCGGCGCGTACACCGATACGGCTCCGGCCATTGATCGCGCGGATCTGCCGTCGCGCTCGCCCGGTTTGGTCATCGTTCTCGGCGGCGACGGCACCTTGCTTGCGGCGGCGCGCATTTTTGCTACCGTCGGCACGCCGATCCTCAGCGTCAATCTCGGATTCCTCGGTTTCCTTACGGAAGTCCGTCTTGCCGATCTCTACGCCACGCTGGAAAACTGGTGCAAAGGCTGCCACAGCCTCGATGAGCGCGCCATGCTCCACTCCGTGCTTTGGCGTGAGGGAGTGGAGCTGGCGAGCTTCGACGCGCTGAATGAGATCGTTGTTTCCAAGGGCGACATTGCGCGCATGGGTGAGTTTGCCGTCGAGCTCGATGGCAGGAGCGTGGCGCGGTTCCGCGCCGATGGCGTCATCGTGTCCACGCCCACGGGTTCGACTGCATACACTCTGGCCGCGAACGGTCCCATCCTTACGCCCGATGTGGACGCTATGGTCGTCACGCCCATCTGTCCGCATTTGCTCACGCTCAGGCCGATTGTCGTACCTGGCAGCGCGTTGCTGAACGTTCGCGTGGAAGGCGTTCCCAACGTCGCACTGCTCACCATCGATGGCCAGCAGGGCGTGGAGCTTCGCCGCGGTGACGAGGTACGATGCTGCCGTTCGAGCCATACGGTCAAGCTCGTACGCCTCAACGACGGCGGATTCTTCGACGCGTTGCGCACCAAGCTGAGCTGGGGTGAATTGTAGAGGGGCTGCGGGAGCGTTCCTGGACCTATTGCGTCAACGCAGCAAGCAGGACCTGAGCCTTGGCCGCCAGCGTATGCGCGCCGTCCACATCGCCTGAAGCCAGTGCTGTCCGCGCCTCTTTCAGGAACTCCCGAATCTGGTCGGCGGTCTTCTGGTCGGAGTCGTTGAGAGGCCGATTGATGCCGTTGAGGCCGCGTTCAATCGACGCGATGGACGCCTCCGTTTGCTGCCGATAACTCCCAGGGTCGCCGGAAGAGAGTTGACCGATGGCGCTGACCTCGGAACTTGCCGCGACCTCAGGAACATTTACGATCTCCGGTGGATTCGCCGCTCTCCAATGCCGGATGAGCGGCTTGACTGTTTCATCGTGGACACGCATGTTGTAGAGAGGCTTGCCGGGGATCAATCGCACGCCGGGCGGAAGTTCAACTGAGACGAGCTCAATGGGATGGAGGGGCACAACAAGCGGTGGCGCCAGCGCAGGCTGCGGCGGCGGAGTCTTGTGAAAGGGCATATGGAAGCAGCCGGTGAGCACGAACGGCAGCAGCCACGCAGCGCACTTGGCAGGTGACCTCATTCCCCCAACCCCTTTTGATCTTCGACAGCCGCCGGCTGCAGGTTCCGGCGTCCCCTGTCCGCGGCGGCGAGTGGAATTCGCAGCCGGAATTCCGTGCCGCGGCCTTGCCTTGATTGTACGTCTACACTCCCATGATGTAACTGCAGGATGCGGTAAGTCATGGCCAATCCAATGCCGCTTCCGCCGATCTTGGTCGTAAAGTACAGATCGAAGATCTTGTCGCGGATTTCGTCAGGAATGCCGATGCCTTCGTCGGCAACGCGCAGCAGTGCGAAATGCGCCGGCGCGTGCGAAGCTCCACCGGCCATCCCGTTACCCTTCGACGCGTGGATCTGGCTTTCGTTTTGATTCCCGTCCTGTTCGAGAGTGACCTCGAGACGACCGCCGTCGGGCATGGACTGCGCGCCATTTTGAATGACGTTGAGCACGGCTTGCTTCAGCAAGTCGGCATCCACATTCGCAATCAATGGCTCGGCCGGTATGCGGCTAACCAGCGTGACCCGGCGCATCGTCAGCTCGTCGGCAGCCAGCGCCAGAACGTCGCCAATCACCGGGCGAAGGTCCTGCTCTCGCAGTTGCACCTCGACGGGCCGCGCAAAATCCACCAGCGTCTGCACTACGCGGTCCAGCCGCCGGATCTCCGCATCAATTACCTCCAGGTGCCTGGTGGCAGGCCCTTCCGATTCGCCCAGCTTGGATTTCAGAAGCTCCAGATGCACCACGATCGCATTGATCGGGTTTTTGACCTCGTGGCCTACGCCCGAGGTGAGCCGGCCGATAGCTGCCATGCGCCGCGAGAGTTCCAGCTCCGACTCAATTTGCGCAGCCGACTCCAGGTCGTGCAAGGTGACCAGCGCGCCCAGGCCCTGGTGCGTGACCTCGTCGTTAATAAAGTCGACGGAAGCCTCAATGCGCCGCCCGGCTTCGGTGCGAATCTCAACTTTCTCCATGCGCTTGCCGGTTTCGATCGCCTCGCGCAGAGCCCGTCCCAGCGCATTCGAATCGTCGAGGAATTCGCGCGCATGCTGCCCGAGGATGTCATCGCGATCGATCTGCAAGAACCGCCGCGCCGCCTCCGATACCAGCACTGCGCGCCGGTCCTCGGTAAAGAGCATGATTCCGTCTTGCAGATTGCCCAGGATCTGGTCGAGATTCTCGCGCAAAGCGGAGTAAACTTCTTCAACGTTGCGCATGCGCTGGCCGATCTTCTCAATCTTTGTGGAGACCTGCGCCGCCACGTCCTGGTTCTTTGGGGTTCGTTCTTCAATGGAAGCTTCTCCGGCTGCGGTCAGACGGTCAAGCTGCCGGCTGATCTGGGTCATCGGCCGCAACGCCAGGTTGCTCAGCAAGAAAGCCGCCAGCAGGGCCGCGATGAGGGCAAAACCCATCAACCAGAATGCCTTTCTCAAAACCGGGTCGTATGCGGCGCGCAACAGTGACGTGTGAACTCCCACATGGACCGAAGCGAAAAGCTTTCCGTTGTTCTCCAACGTCGCAACAATGTCGAGGACCTTGGGTTCGCCAAAGACCTGCATCATCATCGGTACCGGGCCGGCCCTAAGCAGATGGTCGAAGGCTGGCCGGGTGGGCAACGGCTTTCCCTGATTGGCGGGATTCGTGCTCAGCAACACCGTCCCCTGGCTATCGGCGATATTGACGTCGTACACCGTAGACGAGTACCGAATAACCGAGGTCAGCGAGGCTTGCAGGGTGGGATCGTTTTGCACCGTATCGGCCATGAGCGCGCGCAACTCGCCGGGATTGTTGGGATCGACCGTGAGGCCCTGGAGGCCGGCCTCGAGCGCGTTCTGCAGCGAATAGCGCACCTGGTCGGCCACCATCAGGTTGGTGTCGTAGGTCTCCTTCACCGCGGCTTTCACCAGTTGGTGCACATACACCAGTGAGACCACCCCGGCGATCAAGAACACCAGAGCCGTTATGGCCAGCACGAGTTTGGTTTTCAGTCCCATCGGTTAAAAGAACGGCAGCAAACCGGCTCGAAGTCCATGCGACTGACCTGAGGAATGGTTTGCTGGCCTTACCTGTTTGACGAAGATTCCTCGGAGATCGGGGAAGAATGCGCAAGTCTTTCGGCGTATTTCAAGAAATCTTCTCAACTCTCTGCTTCATGGCGCTCCCGGCCGTATTCCTTGAGCTTGTTATGCAGAGTCTTCAGGCTGACGCCCAGAATCTCCGCGGCCCGCGTTTTGTTTTGCCCGGTAGCCTCCAGGGTCCTAAGGATCAGCAGCCGCTCCGCCTCGTCCACGGTCGCTCCCACGCGGACGGTGATTACACTTCCGTCCGAGGTTGCCGCCGTCTCATCCTTGCCAAATCCCTGCGGCAGGTGTCCCGCATCGAGAGGCGCGCCATCGGGGCAAAGAATAACAGCCCGCTCGATGGTATTGCGCAGTTCGCGCGCGTTCCCAGGCCAGCTATGTGCCATCAGCCGGTCCAGCATGGACGGCGCGATGCCCGAAACTTTTCGGCCGTGTTTCTGGTTCATCTCACTGACCATGGATTCCACCATGGGCGGCAGATCTTCAAGATGTTCGCGCAACGGAGGCATGGCGATGTTGAAGACGTTGAGCCGGTAATAGAGATCGGCTCGAAGATGACCCTCCGCAACGGCACTCTTCGGGTCCCGATTGGTCGCAGCCAGAACACGTACATCCGTATCCATCTCAGTTCGAGCGCCCAGCCGGCGGAATTTTCGTTCCTCCAGCACGCGCAACAGCTTGGCTTGCGTTCCTGACGGCATCTCGCCGATCTCGTCCAGCAGCAGCGTTCCCCCCGCCGCCAGTTCGAAGCAGCCGGCCCTGCGCTCCACCGCGCCCGTAAACGAACCTTTCTCGTGCCCGAATATTTCGCTCTCGATCAGCGTTTCCGGAATGGCCGCGCAGTTCACCGCGACAAACGGCCGCGCTTTGCGCGGGCTCAGATCGTGCAGCGTACGCGCCACCAACTCTTTGCCCGTCCCACTCTCGCCGGTAATCAGGATGGGCACGTTCGATGGAGCAACCTGCTCGATCAGCGTGAAGATCTCCCGCATCTTTCGCGAGCTGCCCACCAGTTGGCCCAACACGCCAGACTCGCGCAGCCTGCGGCGCGCCACTTCCAGTTCGATTGCCGTCTGCCGCTGTTTCGTCGCATTGGCCAGGATGGTCTTGAGCCGGGTCGGATCAACGGGCTTCTGCAGAAAGTCGTATGCGCCCAGTTTCATGGCATCGACGGCCAACTGAATGGAACCCATGGCCGTCAGCACCACCACCGCCATATTGGCGCTCAAACCCTCGGCGCCCTCAGCCAGCTTGGCCAACAGCCCCATGCCGTCCATTCGCGGCATTTTCAGGTCGGTCACCACGATAGCCGGGTGCCATGCCAGCGTCTTTTCCCAAGCCTCGAGCCCATCGTGCGCCGTCTCCGTGCGGTATCCCCATCCGGAGACCAACTCCGCCAACCCGGCCAGCGCGTTGGGCTCATCCTCGGCAATCAAAACCTTTACGGTGCTCTCCATAGGGGTACCCCATTAGCTTACCTTTTCACAGTGGCATCCGGCCATGAAGCGGGCCAGCGGCGGCATGACCGCGCTCTTCCGCTGCGGTTCTGGCTGCGCAATCAGGACTTCGAACAGGCGCAATGCTTCGCTGGCGGCATTGGCTTGCTGGCCATCGACTTCGATCCCGGCGTGCGCGGTTTGGAAATTACCGGGAGGGGGCGTAGTAGACCGGAAGCGCGTGAATTTGCACATCCTGGATCGGTAGCCGCACCTCAAGCTTATGCGCACTTCCGTCACGCGCCGGGTCGGCCGGCTTGAAATGCAAAACGTATTGGCAGCGAATCATCTTCGCGAGACGCGCGGCCGAGGCCATAAAGTCTTTCTCCTTGGGCCTGAATGCGACGCCCCCGCCTGCCTTGGCGAGGAGCTGCATGGCGGCGTGTCCGTGCCTGATATCGATGTAGGAGTCCTTCTCGCCATTGACAGACAGCGAATAGAACGAGGGCGCGCCTGGATATTGCAGACTCCGCATCGCATCCTCGAGCGTTTGCCGCGAGGCGTCGTCTCCGCCGTCGCTCATCAGGACTATGGCCCGCCTTACATAGCGGGCACGGTTAGTGAAGTAATTTTCGGTTGCAATGACTGCATCGTAGAGCGACGTGCCGCCTCGAGTGATCCGATGGTCCAAGAATGATAAGTCGACCTTCGAAACAGGGGTAAATGGGAGGTCAACGTAGGCTTGGTCAGAGAATGAAACAAACATGACCTCACTCCCTTCCGGGAGCGTTTTCACGATCGCCCTCACGATTGTGGCAATCGAATCGCGGCGGTTGTACATAGAGCCGGAACTGTCGGCCATGAAGGCAATCGACACCGGTGAGTCCGGCGATCCCCGGAACTGGAGCGGCCGCACGGAACCGTCTTCGAAAAGCTGAAACCCCTGTTCGTCGACCTTTTGCGGGACGCCTTGCTTGTCGAGGGCCACAACGTTGAGATTGACGTCGGGCCACAATTTGTCGATCACAGGAGTCTCAGGAGCCGGAGTGCCGGCACCGCTCTGGCCTCGCAGAGTTCTTCTGTTGACCGCGATCGCCAGCAGCAAGATCAGCGCAACGCTCCACAACGTGGCCCACTTTCGGGTCAGCATCTCTCCTCCACTTACGCAGGTTGAATTTGCCAACTATTCTACTGCCGGTAGACGGGTTCTGCAGGCGATGCGCGGCAGTTGTCTATGACGAAGGGTCTTAGCGCCCGAACACGTAGGTCGCCTGAAGAAGCCCGCTGTCGATTCCGGGGTTTTCCTGCGCGGTGTTGTGATTCGAGATGTGGTGGTATCGGTATTCCACGCGAATCGATTTGTGCAAGGTTCGATACACTTCAAACCCCGCGCCAAGATCGAAGGTGAAATTGAAAGACCCAGCCTGGATGATGGGAATCGGTTGAGTCGAGTACATATATCCGCCGTGTCCAGTGAAGAAGGGCTGGATCTTGCGGCGGGGCAGAAAATTCCATTGCATTCCAATCGGAGACATCGCTTCGCCAATCGTCCAGCGGCGCCCGTTGCAGGAATAGGTCAGCGTCCCGCTGTAGATGACGCCACTTTCACCTGCGTAGCTGTAGGGAACTGTGGCCGGCGCACAGGTCACAAATTGCGCTCCGAAGTCATAGGTCGTTTTCGAGACAACCGGCGCGATCTGGTTGTTCGTTTCGACGCCCACCGGATCGCTCTCCAGCGCAACCGGCAGCAATTCCAGGCTGTACTGCCAGTTGACCACGGGTCCAACAATGAGCCTCCGGGTGTATGAAACTCCGAAATCCAGCAGCTTGCGATTCTCAGCGTATCCGAGCAGCATGTGGCTTGAATCCGGGGAATATGCGCCGAAGACTCCAAATGAATTCTTCCGCGCATAATACGGGCTTTCGGGGCGCACCTGGCCGGATGCTTTGGTGTTCACCAGCGCCAGGATCAGCAAGGTGCAAAGGCAAGAAAGACGAAAGAATCGCTGCAGGAGACCACGTTCGTACGTAAGCAAGAAAATTCCCTTTCCCGCAGCGGACTGGATCGCGAAAAGGCCTGAGAGTCAATTCAAGGGTACGAGCCTTAGCCTGTAGTTGAGACACGCAAATTGGATGTGGCTTCGGCTCGCGAGAGAAAGTTGTTCCAAAATGATCCTTTTCCCGAGGGCCTATACTCTTCTTTTGACTGCGAAACTCATTGTAAGGGAGCGCGGACAAAGGCCAGATTGCCGCGCAGGTTGACGTGTTCGAGTCTCGGCTTGCCGCGAATCTGAAGGCGGCGACAGCAGACGGCCGCAGCCCCGCACCAGCAGACCGTTGACCGGTTTTCTACCCATTGACGACCCACTGCGCCGTTCTATACTAAACGGCACAATATGAATCCAGATCCACTTATCGGCAAATCAATCCTGCATTACACCATTCTTCGCCAACTGGGTTCAGGCGGGATGGGCGTGGTGTACGAAGCGCAGGACGGGCAGCTTGACCGTCATGTTGCCCTCAAGTTCCTTCCGCCGGAGATGGCCAGGGACAGCCAGTTGCTGGAGCGCTTTCAGCGCGAGGCGCGGGCGGCGTCGTCGCTGAATCATCCGAATATCTGCACCATCCACACCATTGAGCAGCACGAGTTGCAGCATTTCATCGTGATGGAGCTGCTGGTGGGGCAGACGCTGGCGGAAAGGATGAGGGGGCAGCCGATGGACGTGGAGACGATCCTGCCGCTGGCAATCCAGATTGCCGATGCGCTGGAGTCGGCCCATGCCAAGGGCATCGTGCACCGGGACATCAAGCCGGCGAATCTGTTTCTGACGGACCGCGGTCAGTTGAAGATCCTGGACTTCGGGCTGGCGAAGATCACGCAGGGCCAGACGACGCAGGCGGCGGACGGTGGCAGGACACTGGCCGCGGCTGACGAGCTGACCTCGCCCGGCTCGGCGGTCGGCACCATCTCCTATATGTCGCCGGAGCAGGCTCGCGGACAACTGGTGGATGCGCGCACCGACCTCTTTTCGACGGGCACGGTCCTCTACCAGATGGCCACCGGCAGTCTGCCCTTTCCGGGAGACACGTCGGCAGTGATCTTCGACGCCATCCTCAACCGCGATCCGCAGCCGGCCGCGGAGATAAATCCGGCGCTGCCCCCGGAGTTTGTGCGCATCCTGGAGAAGTGCATCGAAAAGGACCGGACGCTGCGCTGCCAGACGGCGACGGATCTGAAAACCGACCTCAACCGGTTGAAGCGCAACCTGGAGTCGAATAAGAGCCGCGCCAAGGCGAAGACCGATTCCGATTCGGGCACGCACAAGCAGAGGAAATCGGTGGCGGTGCTCTACTTCGAAAACCTGAGCGGCTCGAAAGAAGACGAATACCTGCGTGACGGCATCACGGAAGACGTGATTACGGAGTTGTCAAAGATTCGCGGACTGAATGTTTTCTCACGCCCCACGGTGCTGACCTTCCGGGACCAGGCGGTGACCCCTCAGCAGGTAGGACAGAAACTGGGCGCCGCGTGCGTGCTGACGGGCACACTGCGCCGCTCCGGCGCGCGGCTGCGCATCAGCGCGCAACTGGTGGATGCGCAAACCGATTTTCCCTTGTGGTCGGAGCGCTTCGACCGCGAGATGAAAGACGTTTTCGAAGTGCAGGATGAGATGGCGCGCAAGATCGCCGAAGCGCTGCGGGTCACGCTTTCGCCGGAAGAGCTGGAAGCCATGGCGGTGAAGCCCACGGAGAACCTGCAAGCCTACGACCTCTATCTTCGTGGCAAGAGCTACGCGCGGCGGCAAACGCGGCAGGACCTGGAGTTCGCGTTGCAGATGTTCGAAAACGGAGTCGCCAGCGATCCCAGTTTCGCGCTGGCTTATGCCGCATCTGCCAACGCCTGCGCGATGCTTTACTACTACAGCCGCGATCAGAGGTGGCTGGAGCGCGCACGCGAAGCTTCAGGCAAGGCCGTAGCCCTGCGCTGGGACCTGCCCGAAGTGCAGGTGAGCCAGGCGTGGGTGCTCTATGCGGCCGCACTATACGACGAAGCCGTGCGGATGGTGAAGAAGGCCATCGAACGCAAGCGCGACTGCGAAGGAGCGTATTACCTGCTGTGCCGGGCGCTGTTTGCAGCAGGACGCTACCAGGAGGTGCTGGACATGGCGGAAGCCGCCATCGAGGCCAGCGGCGAGGACTACAACGTTTACGTGCCCATCACAAACTCCCTGGGCGCACTGGGTAAGACAGAAGGCGCGCGCAACATGAGCCACCGCCTCATCGCGGCTCTTGAAAACCACCTGAAGCAAGTGCCCGAAGACGCACGGGCCCGCATTCTGCTGGGCGGGGAATACGCCCACCTGGCACGGACGGACGACGCACTGCGCGAACTGAACATGGCCGTGACCCTGCGCGCCAACGAGGCATTGATTCTGTACAACGCGGCCTGCCTGTACTGCACTCTGAATAGAAAAGCGGAGGCCCTGGACACGCTGCATAAGGCCTGGGAAGTGGGATATCGCGACGCGGGGTGGGCGCGCCGCGACCCGGACCTACAGACGCTCCTCGACGAACCGGAGTTCATCAGCATGTTTCCGGAACCTGCGGCGTAGGCGATGGGGATCGCTTCACCGCAGAGAGCTTCAATCATGTGTTCAACCCTGTCGCTTGGTCAGCGCATTGGGCCGCGATGTTCGCTGCACTCTGAGACCAAAAATCAACGCAGTTCATCACTGCCCATACCGCTTCTGCGGTCTATACTCTCTTCTGTCTATTTTTGAAATTGGAGTGTTCCAATGTCTTTATCTGCCATTGACTATGCACGCCAGAACCACACCCGTTATCTCGATGATTTGAAGGCTCTGCTGCGCATTCCCTCGGTTTCTACGCTGCCCGAGCACGCGACCGACTGCCGCAAAGCCGCCAGGTCGCTGCTTGGCGACCTCAAGCGCATCGGCATGGAGCACGCTTGCCTCATTGAGACCGAAGGCCATCCGCTCGTCTATGCCGACTGGCTGCATGCCGCTGGCAAGCCTACCGTGCTCATCTACGGCCACTACGATGTTCAGCCGCCCGACCCGCTCGAAGAGTGGCTCGCGCCGCCTTTCGAACCCACAGAGCGCAATGGAAATCTCTACGCCCGCGGCGCAGCGGACGACAAAGGCCAGGTAGTCGCGCAGGTGAAGGCGCTCGAGTCGCTCATGGCCGTGAACCACGCATTGCCGCTCAACGTCCGCGTTCTGTTCGAAGGCGAAGAAGAGGTGGGAGGGGAGGGAATTGCGAACTACGTTGCTTCGAAGCCTGCCGACCTGAAAGCCGACTTTGCATTGGTCTGCGACTCCGAGCTCTTTGCTCCCGGCCTTCCTACGCTTTGTGTGGGCTTGCGCGGCATGATCTACACCGAGATCGAAGTGCGCGGCGCAAAAACCGATCTTCACTCCGGTATGTACGGCGGCGCGGCGCCTAATCCGTTCTTTGCCCTCGCGCACATCATTGCCAAACTCAAGGACGAGAACGGGAACATTCTCATTCCTGGCTTCTTTGACGAGGTTGTCTCTCCCAGCGCCGAGGAGCTTGCCGCGTGGCGCAAGCTACCCTTCGATGAAGAGGAGTATCGCAAGAACGAGGTGGGCTCAACACAACTCATCGGCGAACCTGGATATAGCGTGATCGAGCGGACGTGGGCCCGTCCCTCTCTCGATGTCCACGGGATGCCCGGCGGCTTCATCGGCGCCGGGGCCAAGACCGTGATCCCCGCCAAGGCGCAAGCCAAAATTTCCATGCGCCTGGTTCCCAACCAGACGCCTGCCAAAGCATTCGCTCTTTACAAGAGCTACGTTGAGAAGATCGTTCCTCCGGGCGTGATCGTTGACGTGCGACTGATTCACACCGGTGACGCGTGCCTGATCTCTGTCGACAACCAATACGTCATGGCGGCGACGCGCGCACTTCACGAAGTCTGGGGCAAGGACACGGTCTTCATTCGTTCCGGCGGGTCGATCCCCATCGTCGGCGACTTCGAACGTCACCTCGGCATACCCAGCGTATTGATGGGCTTCGGATTGCCCGACGACAACATCCATGCGCCCAACGAAAAATTTAATCTGAAAAACTTTGAGCTGGGCATCGAGTCGCTGATCTGCTTCCTGGAGGAAGTGGGGAAAGACAGGGACTAGGGACTAAGGGACTAGGGACTCAGGGGCCAAGGCGGGAATCGATGCAGTAAGCTACTGCGCAGGATGACAGAGCGACTGGCCCCAACAGACGAGGCGGACGCAGCAGGCTTTGTTCTCGCCGGCGGACAATCGAGACGCATGGGCCGCGATAAGGCGCTCTTGCCCTTCGCCGGCCGGCCGTTGATCGCGCGTGCGCTCGCCACATTGCGCGAGGCGGGTCTTCCGGCCGCGATCGCCGGGGCTGACCAGGCAGCCAATTCTGCGCTCGCCACGTATGCGCCGATCGTTCCCGATCCGCAGCCAGGCCTCGGGCCGTTAGCGGGGATTTGCGCGGCTCTTGAGGCCGCCTCCACGCGCTTCGTCGTTATTCTACCCATCGATCTGCCTCTCCTCCCGACCTCTCTCGTCGCGTATATGCTCCATCACGCGCGAATCACCGGCTGCGCCGTCACAGTTCCATCCGTCAACGGTTTCGCGCAAACATTCCCCGTCGTTCTGGTGCGATCGGCGCTTCCGGCACTCCGCGCCGAGCTGCACTCCGGTAAACTCGGCTGTTTTTCCGCTTTTCAGGCTGCGGCGGAAAGCTTCGGCCAGCCTATCGCCGTCGTTCCCGTCGAAATGCTGGCTCAATCCGGTCAGATCGCGCACCCTTTTGGCCTGGCTCCGGTGCGGTGGTTTCTCAACGTGAATACTCCTCAAGATCTTGGGCGGGCGGAACTGCTCTCGTCGCGTGCCATCGCGTAAGCTGAATGCATGGCGCTGTTCGAGAATCCCCCTGGCCCGGAACCCCCGGAGCCGCTCCAAGCCGAACTGGACGCGCTCGCCGAACCCAATCGCGATGAGCCGCTTTTCGAAAAGGCGTCTGCTCAGGATTCCGGGAGGCCAATCATCGTGTTCGACGATGTCTCAATCTCCTTCGACGGCCGTGCTGTCCTGGAGCATGTCAGTTTTTCTGTGAACCGCGGGGAAACGCTGTGCATCCTTGGCCGCAGTGGCGTCGGTAAATCCGTTTCACTGCGCTTGCTGATGGGCTTTCTCAAGCCTGACTCCGGATCGATCCAGGTCGAAGGGCAGGAAATCACGGGGCTCGATGAAGAAGGCCTCCGTGCAGTTCGCAAACGGATCACCATGGTGTTCCAAAACGGGGCCTTGTTCGACTCGTTGAGCGTGCGGGAGAACGTCGCCTTTCCGTTGCGCGAGAAGGGCGGCCTGGCCGATGACCAGGTGGATCAGATTGTCGGCCGGCTCATCGGACTCACAGGCGCCGAGGATGTGGTCGACTCCTTTCCAGGCAGCCTGTCTACGGGGCGCAAACGCGCTGTGGCCATTGCTCGCGCGCTGGCCGCTCAACCGGAGATTGTCCTTTACGACGAACCGACCACCATGGTCGACCCCATCACTGCGCGCCGCTTGGGCGGACTCATTCAGCGGCTCAAGCTGCAGCTTGGATTCACCAGCATCGTGGTCACACACGATACGCGCTTTGCCGAGAAGCTCGCTGACTCCGTGCTCTTTCTGCATCAAGGACGGGCGGAATTCTTCGGTCCCCTTGGTGGCTTCCTTGAGTCCCCAGATCCACCTATCCGCCAATTCTTAACTCTGGACGCTTATGTATTACCATCAGATTAAAAGAGTTATGGATCCATGCCATTTCAAGCTAAAATAGGCTTATCGGCCAGAATCCTTCTCTGGTAACCAATTCGTTGCATTCGCCCGTAATCTGTCAGCGGTATGATTCTCTTGCTATCTAAGCCCCCTCTGGACGAAGCTGGAGTCAAGCGATTGCACCCGACATGGCGTCGAATTCGACGGCACGAGCTACGCTCAGGGGCTTTCGCGCGTATAAATAGAGAAGAACCTAGTCTTTGTTTTGCCTCCACTGCACTTCCTTTCTTGCGATGCAGGCGGCGGCACAAAACGGGCCTGAAGTCCAAGCCAATGTATAATCGGGGGAAGCTCAATGCCCATATGTTTGCCGCGCCACAGAGGGACGCGCGTACCTTCTCGATTGCTCAATTGGTTCCACAATCGCTATGCGCCGAACAGCAGTCGCGTCTGACTTTTTTCTTGAAAGAAGAGCCGGCCCTTGAGATGCCGGAAGAGCGCGACGAATTGTTGACTTGCTCCGGGCGCAACTCCATCTGTTTCACCGTGCCATGGGGCGCAGCACCCATCACAGAGGCTCGTCGTAAGAAGCCGCCCACACTTATTCGTGCTTTCTTTGAACCTTGTTTCTTCCATGTTGCACGTCAACCCCAGCAGCCCGTAGTCCAGGCTCTTAAGAAGATTTGAGGTCTGCGTAGACCCTATGGCGAGTTCGGATTTCTGGCAAAAGCTGTCATCGTCTTTGACCGCTTCGGCTGAATGGGATGCCGGAGCCGCAGGCAAAGCTGTACGAGCTTCGCGGGGCACGGCGAAGATGTGGATGGCGATGGATGCCCTCACAGTCTTCCTGGCCGCGATGACGGCTACTCTTTATCGCTTCCGGGCGAACCCCATGAGCGGCGCGCGTAGTTTTTTTGAGGGCACCATGTTTCGCGGCCTGTCGGTGTGGATCCTGCTGGCCCTCTTATGCGGCTTTACGATCGCTCTCATTGTCACCAGCCGGCGTTTACATCTCTACACGCCGATGCATATGACAAATTTTCTCCACGAACAGAGAATGAGCGCCCAGGCCTGCCTGACTTCCGGCCTGCTCCTCACCGGCACCCTCTATCTGGTCAGAGCTGAAACCATTTCCCGCGGCATTGTGCTCGAAACGATCGGCCTGGTGGCCATCGGCGTGGGACTGCGCCGCTTCATTTATCGCATTTTGCTTTACCAGCGCTTCGATCGCGGGCTGGATACGCGCAATGTGCTCATTGTCGGCACGGGACCAGAGGCGAATGCGCTTCGTCAGCACCTGGAGAAAATTCGCCACCTGGGCTACACATTCAAGGGGTTCATCGAATTACCCGGCTGCTCGGCGCACGAGGACGTGTCAGAAGACATCGTCGGGAACCTGGAAACTCTCTTCCAGCACACGCGCAAGCAGTTCATCGACGAGATTTTCTTTACCACCCCCTGCGAGCGCGGAGTCGTTCAGAGTGTTCTGGAGCAGGCTCGGGTACATGGGGTCGATTTGCGCGTCATACCCGACCTCTACGACGGCCTGGCCTGGAACAGCCCCATCGAATACATCGGCCAGTTTCCGACCATCCCCCTGCATCGGGGCGCAGTGCCTGAGATCGGCCTCATTTTCAAGCGCGTCTTCGACACCGTGTTTTCCGCCCTGGTTCTCGTTATACTTTCGCCCCTTCTGCTGGCGATCTCCATCGCCATCAAGTTCGATTCCCCGGGGTCGGTCTTTTACTCTTCAGAGCGCATCGGCAAGAAGGGCGTCGTATTCCGGTGCATCAAGTTCCGGACCATGGTTCGCGACGCCGACAGCCGCCGCGCCGAGATCATGCACATGAACGAGCGCGACGACGTGCTCTTCAAGGTTTCAAACGATCCCCGCGTTACGCGCCTGGGGCGTTTCCTTCGTAAGTATTCGCTGGATGAGCTGCCCCAGTTCATCAATGTTCTTCGCGGCGAGATGAGCATTGTTGGCCCGCGTCCGCCTCTGGCCGGCGAAGTGCGCAAGTACGATCTCGACCACCTGCGCCGTCTTGACGTGACTCCCGGCATTACGGGCTTGTGGCAGGTACAAGGACGCCAGGACCCATCCTTCGCCAGTTACGTCTCGCTCGACGTCACCTACATCGACAACTGGAGTGTCTGGCTGGACTTCAAGATCATTATGCGCACCATTGCCGTGGTTTTTTCCGGCACCGGCACGTAGGGCGTGTTCAGGCTCGAGAACTGGCGCAGCGGAACCGATCGATTTTCGCGGGGCTGCTGCTAGACCAAGCCGGTGCTTTGCTTGATTTCGACGTTCTGGAACTCAGGGGCTGAGTCCACTGGCTTCTTCACTTCAGTGAGCATTTCCGACGGGCCTGACTGCGGCGTCCGCTCCATTCGCGGCTCGGCGTTTCTGCGCACCCTTAGATTGTTGATGGCATATTCGACGTAAGGCGACTTCAGTTCCGGCTTCTTGCCCAGGAAACGGCACGTTGCCGTCACCTGCTCAACGATGAAGGTGGGTTGGAATCCGGCCAGTTCGAGTTCCTTTTCTTTCGTGATCAAGTACACCATGAAATTGAACACTTCGTCGCTAAGAGTCAGATTGTGCCGCGCGCACTCCATTTGGAAGATGCGGTGGAACTGGTCCAGGCCCGGCGGCCCCACTTCAATCTTGTAGGGAAGCCGGCGCAGAAACGCCGGATCCATCAGGTCTTCCGGATTCAAATTGGTAGCGAAGATGACAATCTCTTCAAAAGGAATGCTAAAGCTTGCGCCGGAGCGCAGCTTCATATAGTCGACCCGGCTTTCCATGGGCACGATCCACCGGTTCAGAAGGTCTCTGGGGCTGACGAACTGGCGACCAAAGTCGTCGATGAGGAAGCAACCGCCCAGCGCCTTCATGTGCAGCGGCGCTTCATAGTAATGCCCCTTCTCGTCGTAGCGCAGGTCAAGCATGTCCAGAGTCAGCTCGCCTCCAGCGACGACGAAGGGCCGCCGGCAAGTAACCCAGCGCTTGTCGCGGGTATCGCGGCGGAAATTTGCAAACTCGGAAGCCTCGTCTTTCTCCGCTGGAAGGTTCGCCTGGATGTGAAGCCTTGGATCGTAAAAGCGAATAATTTGCCCTTCGACCGTGATGGCATAGGGCACGTGGATCACGTCCTTAAAGACGCTCGCGAAACTGAGAGCGACTGAAGTCTTGCCGTTTCCCGGCGGTCCATAGAGCAAGATCGCGCGGCCTGAGTTCAGGGCCGGTCCGGCCTGTTCAACGATGGTTTCGTCCATCGTGAGTTCCTTAATGGCCTCATGGACGTTCTCCAGCGTCACGCGCTCGTTGGTCGGCTTTTGCATGTTGACGCGATCGATGAACTCGGCCAGGGTGACAGGCGCGGGGCCAATGTAACCCGATCTCTGCAGCGCTTCGAGGGTCCATCGCTTGCCCTCATCCGTGATGGCATAGCGCATGTCGAGCACGCTGTCTGAGCTCATTGCGCCCAGCGTATAAATCAGCTGCCGCTCAATGGCGATATTCGCCAGGTCCATCACGATGTGCTGAGGGAGCTTGATTCCATCCGCAATCTGGCCAATCTTCTCCAGACGGGATGAAAACATGAGCTTCATGAAGAGAGCCAACAGATCGGTGTCGGCGATGCCGGTGCCTTCAATGTCGGCGGGTTCTTGCGGGACGCGGTGGATGAACCGGTGGATCGTACGCGCGTCGATCAACCCCAGTGCGACCAGATTCTCACCGAGGTCTCCTCCCTGTGAAACCTGGCGCTGAAGGGCCGCGCTAACGTCTTTCTCCGTGACCAGGTTGGCACGGATCAGCAACTCTCCTAATTTCAATTGCGGTCCGATGGCGTTCCCCCGACAAAGAATCTGTCTTCAGCAGATTTCGTCGACCGTCCCCCGCCGTGCCTTTAGGGATAGGTCAATTCGTTACGGATTTGATTCTAGGCAGCGACTTTTGTGCAAAGAAATCCCCCCATTTGGGGATAGTGGTATAAAGCTTTGCTATTCAACAACTTAGTTTTCTGGATTGCGGCCCAATCAAGCTGAAGCTCTCCGTTCAAGGATCCTCCTTCTCCGGTGTTTCCCTTTGACCCCGTGGCTCCATGAGATCCAGCTCCCTTCCATTTACACTGATCTTGTGAAGATCGCGCTGGCCCAGATCGATCCGACGGTCGGGGATTTCACCGGAAATCTGCAAAAAATCGTCGCTTTCAGCCGGCGCGCCGCCGATTCGGGCGCTCGACTGACGGTCTTCTCCGAACTCGCCATCTGCGGCTATCCGCCCGCTGACCTCCTTGAGAAGCCCAGCTTCCTGGCCCGCTGCCGGACGGCAGTTGACGAGCTTCGAGCCGCCACATTCGATTTGCCGACTGCAGTCCTGGCCGGCGTCGCGCTGCCAGCCGGCGGCGCGGATGGCAAACCCGCCTTCAACGCCGCCGTCCTCATCGACCGCGGCAACCTGCTCCTCGAACAACACAAGTGCCTCCTGCCCTTTTACGACGTTTTCGATGAGCAGCGCTACTTTTCGCCGTCCGGACCGCAGAAGGTCATCGACCTCGATGGAACTCGGCTCGCCATCACCATCTGCGAGGACGCCTGGAACGACAAGAACTTCTGGCCTCGTCGCCTCTACTCCATCGATCCTGTGGAAGAGCTGATGCGCCAGAATCCCGCGCTGCATATCAACCTCTCTTCCTCGCCGTTCTGGCACGGCAAGCGCACCGTCCGCCGCGAGATGCTGGCCGCCATCGCGCGCCGCGATAAGATCCCGGTGCTGATGGCAAACCAGGTGGGCGGCAACGACAGCCTCATCTTCGACGGCTCCTCGCTGGCTCTCGATGCGCGCGGAGAGCTGATCGCGCAGGCTGCCTCGTTCGAAGAAGACCTGGTGCTCGTCGATCCTTTCAATTCTTCGCCCGCTGCCGCTAGCCGAGGACGACGAAACCGAAGCCGCCTACCGTGCGCTCGTGCTGGGTACGCGCGACTACGTACGCAAGTGCGGATTCAGCAAAGTGGTCATCGCCCTCAGTGGCGGCATTGACTCAGCGCTGGTGGCGGCCATCGCCGCGGAAGCTCTCGGCGCGGAGAATGTGACGGCCATCGGCATGCCAAGTCCGTATTCCTCTTCTGGCTCCATCGATGACAGCCGCCAGTTGGCCTCGAACCTCGGCATCCGTTTTGAAACGATTTCCATTAACGAGCTATTCGCGGATTTCAATCGTGCGCTGGCCCCGCTTTTCACTGGATTGCCGCCCGACACGACCGAAGAGAATATCCAGCCTCGCATCCGCGGCACGATCCTGATGGCTCTCTCGAATAAATTGGGCGCCCTGGTGCTCACGACGGGCAACAAATCCGAGATGGCGGTCGGTTATTGCACGCTTTACGGCGACATGGTGGGCGCCCTTGCGGTGATCGGAGATCTGGTGAAGACGCGGGTCTACTCCGTCTGCCACTGGCTCAATCGGGAGAGGGAAGTGATCCCTGCGGCCATTCTCTTGAAGCCACCCTCGGCCGAGTTGCGGCCCGGCCAGATGGATACCGACTCGCTTCCGCCCTATGAAGTGCTCGATCCCATCGTCGAAGCCTACGTGGAGCGCTATGAGACGCCGGAGTGCATCGCCGAGAAGCGCGGTTTTCCCCTCGAACTCGTCCAACAAGTGGTGCACCTCATTGAGCGCTCAGAATACAAGCGCCAGCAGGCGGCTCCCGTCCTGAAGGTCACGTCCAAGTCATTCGGCATGGGCCGCAGATTTCCGATCGCCGTGAAAGTCCAAGTGTAAAGAAGTGAAGAAGTGAAAGAGTGAAGAAGTGACGGAGTGAACGCTCCTTTCACTCGCTCACCCTTTCACTCCGTTCACTGTTCACGCTGGCCTCCGCGCCGTATCAACATTTAAGCTAGTTGGTTGGGAGTCATCCCACCATCGAAGGAGAGAAGCTTGATCCGTCAGTCAACCCGATTCATCGGCGCCGCAGCGCTGATTGCCTTATTCGTTCCCGCATTTCAGGCCGTTGCCCAGCAGCACGTGCCGCCCGCGCCCGCTACTACATCCGAGCCTTCGGCGCCCTCTCAGCAGCCCTCAGACACGGCTCCAGCGGACCAGCAGCCTGGTGCGCCGCCCGCCGCGCCGGCTCCGTCGGGGCCACCGGTGTTTCCAAAGCCCGATCCCGCCAACTTTACCGCCGCCGCTCCCACCGCGGAAGTCGTTAACGGCTTTCTTCAGGCCAATTGGGGTTACGACTCGGACCGCATGTGGCAGGTGCAGGCCATTCTCAAAACGCCTGCTGACGGTGTCAGCAAGGTCATTGTTCTCATCGGCGATAAGACCGGCAAGCAAAAGCCCCAGGTTCTCTCCTTCTTTGCTCTTCCCGATGGCAAGCACATCATCATCGGCGAAGACATCATCAACTTCGGCGCGAATCCTTTCGCCGATGCCCGGCAGCAGTTGCAGCAGCACGCCAATGGTCCTTACCGCGGAGCCGTTTCGAAGGATCTGGAATTGGTCGAGTTTGCCGATCTCCAATGCCCGCACTGCAAAGAGGCGCAAGCCAACATGGACAAACTGGCGGCGGATTATCCCAAGGCGCGGATTGTCTTTCAGAACTTTCCCATCCCCGTCTCACCCGCAGGCCATGAATGCGGCTGAATACGGTGTCTGCGTGACAAAGTTAGGCGGCAGCTCGGCCTTTTTCCAATACGTTTCCGCGGTTTTTGACGGTCAGGACGGCCTGGCGACACCGGACGGCGCAACGCTTACGCTGAACAGCGCCACAACCAAGGCCGGCCTCGATCCCGCCAAGGTCGCGGCCTGCGCCGCTACGCCTGAGGTCAAGGCTGACGTCGAAGCGTCCATCCAATTGGGAAAGGATCTGGGTGTAAACGAAGTGCCCACACTCATGATTAACGGCCGCGCACTTCCCGTTGCCGCTGTTCCTTATGACCTGCTGAAGAAGATCATCGACTACCAAGCCAAGGCTGATGGCGTAACCGGCCAGTAGGGTTCTTGCCGGCATCTTTCTGCCTTGACGGCCGGAAAGATCGAATTCGTCACCCATCCTTTCCGCTCTGATTTGCGGAAAGGACGGGCGACATCCTGCGCAACGAAGCGGATCGTCCTTGCATCTTTCGCGGCTCGAGCTGGCTACTTTGCCGCGGCCAACGCTCCCGCATTGCAGGTTGCGGTGGTTGGCGTGAAGATGGGGTTCGCGTTGTCGTCCATCGCCGTCATCAGCTTGCCGTTCACTGTGACCGGCTGAGACAGGTCAAGCGACCCATCGGAATGAACGCTGAGAGTGAAGGGATTTGTACCGTCGCTCTTCAAGGAAACAACCGCGGCGCCGCCTTGAAGCGAGACGTCATACCTTGCCAGCACGTGTGCCTGCGCACAATCGATCACGGCATTCCCGTCGTTGAACTGAATCTTGAGGCCGCTGGAGTTTGTGAACAGACCAGCCATGCGCGGTCCGGGCGGTACCGTGAACTGATTTGGGTCATTGGATGAAGCATCGCCGGCCATCGTACTGAGCACCGAGCCCAGCGCCGACAGCATGCCGGATCCACCTGTGGACAGTCCCGCGTCGAGAATCACGCCGGGTCCGGGCGTGAGCGCGCCGATGCTGCAATGCTCTGTGATGGGTCCGTATAGTGGCGTGCGCGAAACCTCTGCCCCGGTTTTCCGATTCGTCACCACTTCATAGCCGGTGATCTGCTGCCCGGTGATGTCATCGGCAGCGGGCCCCGCCGCCTTCCCATCTGGCCCGAGCGTGACGACAAACGCTTGTGGCTGATTGGCGATATTGATGGACCACCTTCCTCCTGAGGCGCCGACGGTGTAATTGTGCGCGCCTCGAACCATCTTGCCGCAGTTGCCAATATCCACACTGCCGTCAGCAAACGTGAAGGTGAGTCCGCTGGACGACTTGAAGGTACCAAGCACGACGAGGCCTGCCTTGCCTGGGCCTGTAAGCCCGCTGAGGTCGATGCCGATCATCTGCTTCAGGCCTTCGCCCATTCCTGTGCCGACGCACTGTAATCCGGCGCCGCCCAGCTCAAAGCAGCGGCGGATCGCAATCTCGGCGGGGTCGTTTGTCGGCGGCAGCTGCTCGTGTGTTGGATCCGCCGGGCTGGCCTGGCGCCTGACTGTTCGACGCCAGCCACAACTGGTGGATAGTCGGCATTGAAAATGTGCTGAAGAGCAAGGCCGTGAAGTCGTTATTGCCCACATAGGCATCCGGTTGAGTTGCGGTCGTCTTTGCGAGGTTGGTGTACGCATTGAAGTAGTTGATGATCAGGCGTGACTCATCCGGAGTGATTTGTTGTTGGGCGACGCGCGGACCCGCTAAAGCGCTGATCATCAGCCCGAAATCGTGCATCGCGCTCGCCTGGCGATTCGCAGTATCTATGGGACTCGAGCCCTTTATCTGCGCCATGATCTGGTCGACCGTCGGAAATTCCTTCAGATACGGCGGGTTGAAGGTCTGCTGCGAATTTGCCGGCGGCTGAGAGGCCGGGGGCGTCGCGGGTGCGGGCGTGGCCACTGTGCATCCCTTCAGCCTGCCGGTCATCGACGACCAGCTGCTGTCCATCGCCGTCACCAGGTTGCCGTTTTGCTTTTCGATTGTCTCGCACCACTGGTCCGTCGCTCCAAACGGCTTGCACACCGTTACGGTATAGGTGATCCCGTTCGCGCACTGGTAAGGCGTATTCAGCACCGGCGGTGCAGGCGTTTGCGCGGCAGCCCCCATTGCGAAAAGGATCGTGAGTCCCGCGAGGACTGCGGAAGCCCGGCAATACGCGCGTGGCTCAGGAGATTCTTTGTAAAAAACACCATCGAATCCGGCAAAGCGCGCAACTTTCATCGCGTTCATCGATTCCCTCCAATGAGACTTGCATGGGTCGCAGGCACTCGATTCGTTTGGCGCGCCAAACCGACACCGAATGCAGGAAGACAACTCTTGTTCAGATCCTAAGCAATGCGAATGAATGAGCTGGAAGGGGAACCAGCCGGTGGGGGGCCGATGCGTAATGGTATCAACCCGCAGCGTTTCTGAAAAGACGGCTGATGACGGCTTGAAAGTTTCAAGCGTGGGTTGAGTTGGGCATGAGTCAGGCGCGAATCGACATCGCCGAGTTCGAAGCTCGTACCTATTGCGTGCCCCGCTCCACCCGCATCATCGCGGTGTGTCCGGCCGCCTGCGTACCGCGGATGACATGGGGCGTCATGACAATCACCAATGTCGCGTAGTTCCGCTGCAAATCCTTGCTGGTGATGTCATTCATCCCTGGAATCTCGCTGATGCCCGGCGTTCCACTGATCGCCAGGCTCTGCGACTTGTCCATCTCCGTGGCCACCACCGCTGCCTCGCCCGCTCTCAGCGTGACCACCCCGGAATACGACCGATTATCCAGTATGGGGTTTCCATCGATCGAAGACCCTGCCAGCGCATCGAGCTTGAGGTCGATGGACAGAGCGACGTCACCATCGCGCAATACCCTGGGATTCACCTTCAGGTTCAAGCCCAGGTCCTGGTACTGAACCATGGGAACACTCGGTACCGACGAGGTCAGCGATGAGAGAAGAGATGACAGGGCGCTGGAGCTTCCCGCTCCCGTCAATCCGGGGATTGTTGGGACGTTGGACGAGAGGTTCCCGTACGAAGCCGTCTGAATGGGATACTTTTCTCCCTCCTTGATCGTCTCGTCCTGACCATCCTCCATGCGCAGCTCAATCTGGTCCAGCTCCCGCGAATCGGAGGTATTGAGGCTCAGGTTGAACTTCGCCGCGCCGGGCACCAGAGCCGATTCCGTCAGCCCGCCGCCGAACAAGGCAAATCCACTCGAGAGCAAGGGGCTCGATACCTGGCCGGAGGCGATGAGGATGCCCAGGATGGCCAGCGGATCGTTGCTCGCGGCCAGCCCTGACGAGATAATCTCCTGTACC
The DNA here is from genome assembly GCA_963813015.1 of uncultured Acidobacteriaceae bacterium. Lineage (GTDB taxonomy): Bacteria > Acidobacteriota > Terriglobia > Terriglobales > Acidobacteriaceae > Telmatobacter. The sequence continues at coordinate 195,024 of CAWEXN010000015.1, read as the reverse complement.
AGGCTTGCGTTCTGGCTCAAAAGCGATTGCTCCTCGGCAGCGACATTGAACGCCGAGATGCTCTGCGGCAGCTGTGTCCCGGTGTTGCGCGTGCTGGTGTGCGCCACCTGAATCATGCGTACGTCCACGAGCACCTGGCTGCGTCCTTCAATCAGGCTCCTCATGGTGGCGTTGAACGCGTCCAGCGTCGATGCCGGCGCGCGCAGGGTCAGGCTATGCTGCGACTGCGAAAGCTGAGCCTGTTGCGCTTGAAACACCTCCTTTGCCAGGGTTGAAACTTGGGTCATTTCATCGGCGCTCAGTCCGGACAGATAAACCGTCTCCGACTCCTGGGGCATCAACTTCTCCCGGTTACTGCGCGTATCGTCGGCAACCAGCACTTGGTGCGCGTCAAGCGGGACGTAGAACGTGTGTGTCGCCATTTCCAGAATGCGCGTCGCATCGGCAAAGCCCACGTCATCGAGGTCCAGCCGAATTTGGGTCGCTTGCACACTGTCGTCGAGCATGGCCTTGACCCCGTACGCCTTGAACACCTGATCGATCACCTGACGCCGGTCGTTGTGCAGGTGAAAGCTTTGTTTTGCGGGAGCCGCAAGGATCGTGTTCACGCCGGCGATCTCGCCCGCTGTCTGCCCGTAGAGCGGCTTGGGCTGAGCGCGGACTTTTTCATCGGCCAGCTCATCGAGATGCTGGCTAGCCTCGAAGTTTGTGGGATCGAGTGCGAGAGCGCGCGTGAGAGCGGCACGCGCACCGGCTTCATTGCTCAGCAACCGGTCCTTGGCTGCCTCCTGAATGAGGGCCGTCACTTCGTGGCTCCTGGCCACAAGGGCTGCCAAGTGGTAGTTGGCGTTTGAGGGGTCGAGTGCCGCGGCGCGATTGAATCCCTGCATCGCCTGGTCAAACTGGCGGTTCAGAAACAGCTTGCTCGATTCCAGATAGAGTTTTTCCGCCCGCCTCTGATCGCTGCTGCGCGGCACTTTGGTTTTGGACGGCGCGGGAATCTCACTTTCCGCCGGCGCCGCCCGATCGGCCGCAGCACCCGCGTTTCCAGCCGCGCCTGTGTTGCTGTTGTCCACAGGCCCGGAAGAAGCGCCCTGGCTGCCCGTCGTGCTTGGTGCCGTTTGCGGTGTAGGAGTGTTCGACTGCGCCGGAAGGACGCTTGCTGCGACAACCAGTGCTAGCGCCGCGCCGAGCAGCTTCGCCGACGCACGCATCCGCATCCGTCGGACTTCACCACGCTTCCGCGCCTCGATTGTTGCCACTCGCATTCTCATCGTGTGCCCGGCGCCATTGCCAACAAATCCTTGAGCGAGGATACGCAAGCCTCTGGCTGGTAGCGCAGCAGCTCGTCAAAGCTATATTTTCCCGTGGCCACGGCAATCACGGAAAGAAAATTGGCCCGTGCTGCCTCGATGTCTCGCGGAGTATCGCCCACGACGCAGATTCGCGCACCTTTGCCCGCCAGTTCTCTGGCCATTTGCGCCGCATGACCAATTAACTCGGCGCGGATTGGAAAGTGGTCGCTGAAGCCGCCGAATCGAAACCACTCGCGGAGGCCGGCTTTCTCAATTTTGATCCAGCCGATAGCCTCGAGATTCCCAGAAGCCACGCCGAGCAGCGCGCCGCGGCGGGCCAGGTGCCGAAGAACCTCTTCGATCCCCGGCGTCAGCTCCGGGTCCAGCTCCTGCCGCCTTTCCGCGACAGAATTCCGCATCGCCTCAAGAATAGCGTCGTAGTGCCTCTCCAAAATGTCGTCGGGGATTCCCGCCTGGCGGCATGCCTCGCGCAGAATTGCGGTGTCGGTGCTGCCATGGATCAGAACACCAGCCAGCGTGATCTCGAATCCCGTTACCCGATGCACGCTTGCGGCCACCGATTCATAATGCACCCGGTCACGGCTGCGCATCAGTGTTCCGTCGATGTCGAACAGGTACGCATCCTGCCCGTCCCACACGAAATCGGGCTCGATCTCGACTCGGGCTTCGCTTTTCTGTTGTATTTTCTGCATGATGCGGGCCGAACGCTCTCAGCATTTCGGATCCAGGTCTCTAAAACGGCTACACCACCTGCAAAACCGCTCTCAGCCCTGGCGATATCCCTGACGAAACGCTCCGTATACAGGACGTTCGCTCCGCGGCGGACGCTTGAGTTCGGCACGGACTTCGGCCAGCTCCAGTCCCAGTTCCGCCATCGCGCGGCTCAGCGTGTTGCGATGCATTCCCAGTTCTTCCGCCGCCTTGCACTGGTTTCCCCGGTGCGCCACCAGCACCTCGCGCAAATACTGCCGCTTGAACTCGCGCACCGCCTCTTCGTAGCGGATTCCGCTCGAGTGCATTTGCGTTACCAGGCTTTCCAGTTCTCGTTTCACTCGTCCCTCTTGCCAAATACGAACAATCAGTCTAACCCGTCGAGCGACCTTCGTGCAGCACAAATTCTCAGCTCGTGCCGTGGGGGTGCATCCACTCCGGCGATTCGTGTTGCAAAAGCATCAGGCCTTTGCGCACGCGCTCGCCCAGATCGCCCGGAGTCACCTTTTCGCTCATGTGGAGCGTCCCGAAAAACAACCTCGGCAACTTGGCCTGGTCTAACCAATCCTGCCCTGGGTAGAAGGCCACGATTACCAGGATGGAGATCATCACTAAAAACGCTCCCTGAATGAATCCAAGGATTGCCCCCCCCAAGCCATCCAGACAGCCAAGGCCCAACTTATTGGCCAACTTCCCAATCATTCCGCCAATCAGGTTCGCGACCCCCATGACCAGGAGCGCGATCAGCAGGAACGCAACGGTGTTGGCGATCGCGTCAGCCTTGAAGATCGGTTTGAACAGCGTCCCGACTCGCTGGTAGTTCCACGCCGCCAGCGTGAGCCCCAGGATCAACCCCGCCAGCGAGCAGGCCGAGCGGAAGAACCCCTGCGCAAGTCCACCTAAGGTCGCTCCCGCGAGCACTGCCAGAATGACCCAATCAACCCACGTCATATTTCGCTCCGCCCGCTTCAGGGCTCGTGCACAAACCCTACTTGTCCATCTCCCGTCCGGTCAAGCGGCGGAAGGCCTCAAGATACTTGGCCCGTGTCCGTTCCACAACTTGCTCCGGGAGACTCGGCGCCGGTGCCTGCTTGTTCCATGCAATGTCTTCCAGGTAGTCGCGTACAAACTGTTTGTCAAAAGAAGGCTGCGCGCCCCCGGGTTTCCATGTCTCGCCGTCCCAGAAACGCGATGAATCGGGTGTCAGGACCTCATCGGCAAGGATAACCCCTTCGCCAGTTTTGCCAAACTCAAATTTTGTGTCGGCCAGGATCAGCCCGCAGGATTCCGCATGCGCCGCTGCCCGCCGGTAGATCGCGAGCGTCAGCCTTCGCAGATCGGCCGCCTCGTCCGCGCCCACCAGCTTCTCCACTGCCGCATAGGAAATATTTTCATCGTGCGCGCCGTCCTGGCTCTTCGTAGCCGGTGTAAAGATTGGCTCCGGCAGCCGAGATCCGTCCTTCAGATCGGGGGGAAGTCCGATGCCGCACACCGTTCTCGACGCCTGATACTCTTTCCACCCCGATCCAGCCAGATAGCCTCGTGCCACGCACTCCACGGGAAACATCTCGGCCCGCTTGACGAGCATCGAGCGCCCCTCCAGTTGGTCGTTATACGGTCGGAGTGCCTGCGGGTACTCCTCCACATTCGCGGTGATCACGTGATTGGGAACCAGGTTCTTGAGCAGATCGAACCAGAAGAGAGAGATCTGTGTGAGGATCTTGCCCTTGTCGGGAATCCCGGAGCCCAGCACATGATCGAACGCCGAAATGCGGTCGGTCGCCACCAGCAGAAGCGCGCCGTCGACTGCGTACAGGTCGCGCACCTTGCCGCGGCCCAGCAGAGGAGTGTTACCAAGGTTGGTTGCCAGCAATGCTGCCATTGGGATTCTTCCTCGGGGGGCTGAATTCCCGATTCTCAAGCGGCAGGCACTCTTTGTCAATCACTCGCGCGCGCACGGCGAAAACGAGGGGTGTCTGTATTCAGGTTCAACGGCCGCCGGCATCGCGGGCCGGCGATTTCAGAACGCTTCAAGCCGGAATGATAACGTTTTTTGTCGGATTTTGCCTTGACACAAACCCCTGTGACGACCGTCACGGACCCCTCGCTTCGCATAGGAGACACTTCGACTGTCAACATGGTTCGGAAGGCGTGTAAGAAAGCCCTCTTTGAGCCGGGCGACACGAGGCAGCAGTGGAAAGGGGAAGCCGCGGCTAGCTTCGTTTAATGCAGGGATCACCAGTAGCCGCGTGCTACCGACCTCCAGTGCCGGCTACTGGTCCCCGTCTTTATCTTGTGTAATTAGCTCTACAAGCGCCTCCGAAGAGAAGTTATCCTTCGGGGGCGGATTTTTTTGCGCGGAACGCTCCATTGCAAGAAGCTCCCCGGTCAATCTGCCTGCTCAGCCCGGACGCCGAATAGCCGCTCAATTCTCCGGTCAGGTATGAGCCACATCAGAGCAACCACGACATACACCACCTGCGAGATCCAACATTTCCAGAATGCGACGGGTATGGCCACCGCATACAAGGCCAGCGAGGCGCGCCCCTTGCGGTCGGGGCCGATTGCCTTCAAAAGCAGGGAGTCTTTCCCGTCCGCCGCAATCAGCGCGCGGCTAAGGATGGTATATGTGACTCCCGACATCAACAGGATCACGCCGTAGAGAGCGGTCGGCAGCGCGGTGAAATCGTTCGTTCCCATCCAACCGGTGACGACCGGCAGCAGCGAGAGCCAGAAGAGCAGGTGCAGGTTCGCCCACAAAGCGCCGCCCGAAATCCGCCGTACCGCTTGCAGCATGTGGTGGTGGTTATTCCAGTAAATGCCCACAAAAACAAAGCTCAGCACATAGCAGAGGAAAACCGGCGCGATAGGCTTGAGTGCCGCAAGGTCCGCGCCATGGGGAATGTGCAGTTCGAGCACCATGATCGTAATGATGATCGCGAGCACGCCGTCACTGAATGCTTCAAGCCTGGATTTGCTCATGCAGCCGTTCCTGATGTGTGGTTCGACGCAGCGAACCTTATGGCAAGGGAAGGGGTCTCAAATTTGAATCGTGCGATTATATCTCGCGGGCCACTGGGCCGAAGTGCGCGCCCGATCTTCGCCGATCAATCGCGATCGTTGTCCAAATTGGGGGACGGCTAATGCGGCCTTCCCGGCAGCACAAAATGCTCCTCGCAGCGCGGCTCGTAGTTGTCCCCGGCCATAATGATGGGGCTGGAGTAGTTGGCTGGCTTTCCATCGATCATTCGCTGCGGATACAGGGCCTTCGCTCCGCAACTGCAATAAGCCACCAGCTCGGTGACGTTGCCTGCGTAGGTGCGCACCAGCCAGGAAAGTTCCAGCATCTCGCCGAACGGCATGCCCCGAAAATCGAGTTCGAGGCCCGAAACCATCACGTCGTGCCCAGAGTCGAGCAGGCGCTTGGTGAACAGAAAGAGATCGTGCACGAATTGGCCTTCGTCGAGTGCGATGCACTCTACCCGTTTGCCGATCCGCTGCTCCGTCGCCCGAATCACCGGCAGTACGGTCCACGGATCGCCGGAAGGGAACTCGACCGCCTCCATTTTTCCGCAGCCGTTGCGATTGCGGCTTTCGACTACTCCGGCTGCGGCCTTGGTGTCCGCGCTGGGCTTCAGCAGCATGACAGTTTGCTTGGCGTACTCCCGGCGCGTTTCGATTCTGCGCAGCAACTCGGCGGTCTTGTTGCTCCGCATGGGCCCGACAATCATTTCGAGCTTGCCTGGCACGTATCTACTCCGGAAATCGGACGGGTCCGAACCGCGACTGGACTACGCCGCGGAGTCGGTCCCTCGTTCCCTTGATCCCCGCCTCTACGCCGTGGCCCGCTGCGCCTCGCGCTGATGCCCCAGCCGCACACTCACCACCTTCGACACTCCCGGCTCCTGCATAGTGACGCCGTAGATCATGTCAGCGGCCTGCATCATGCGTTTGGAGTGCGTGACGATGAGGAACTGCGTGTCGCGACTCAGCGATTCGAGCAGATCGGCGAACCTGCCCACATTCGTCTCGTCCAGCGCCGCGTCTACTTCATCCAGCACACAGAAGGGGCTTGGCCTGAACTGGAAGATGCCCACCAGCAGCGCCAACGCCGTCAGCGCCTTCTCGCCGCCCGAAAGCAGCAGCACATTCTGCAGTTTCTTTCCCGGCGGCGAAACCACAATGTCCAGCCCGCTCTCGTCCAGGCTTCCCTCGTCATTCACGCGCAAAAATGCCTGTCCGCCCTGGAAGAGCCGCGCGAAAACCCGTCCAAAATTCTCGTTGATGCTGGTTAACGCCTCGTCGAACTTGGTGCGCGAGATCTGATCGATCTCCTTTATGGTCTCCTGCGTGTTTTCGATGGACTCGATCAGGTCCTGCCGCTGCGTGGTCAGGAAGCTGTGGCGCTCGGCCGTTTCTTTGTACTCATCGAGGGCCATCATGTTTACCGGGCCCATCTGCTCCAGCCGCTCGCGCAGCGCGCGGCAAGTCTCTTCCTCGGCTGCGAGTTCTTCACCTGCAAGACGCCCAATTTCCGTGTCGGTGCGCAGCACCTGCGCTTCCAAGTTCACCTCGGCAAGGCAGCTCGCCTCCAGGTGTTCCAAATCAGAGTGCAGCTTGGCCAACTGGCTTGAAAGCGCGGCACGATCCTCGCGCAACTGGTCCAGCGCCGCGCGGTCGCTGCGGAGCTCAGTCTCAAGCTCGGCCAATTGTTGACGCAGTGCCTGCGCCTGCTCGGCGATGGATTGCGCCGTGGACAGCGCTCTCGTCTGGGCCAGCGCCAGCTCCGCCAGGCTCGCAGCGAGCTCAGTATTTTCATGGATGCGCTGTTCGCGTTCCACCGTGGCTGCTGTGCGCTGCTGCTCAATCGTCTGCACCCGCCGCTCAAGGTCGCCGAACAGCCGGTCGATGCGCTGGAAAGCTGCCTCGGCGCCGCGACGCCGCTCTTCCAGGCCCGCCAGCTCGGCGGTCATCTGCGCTGCTTCCTGTTGCAATAACTCGCGCTTCTGCCGCAGAATCTCCAACTGCCCCTGTTGCGCATTCTGACTGCTCTCGGCCTGCGCATGCTCAGCCTCAAACCGCGCGGCTTCGATGCGTTTTTCTGCAATCGATTGCCGCTTGGCCTCGCGCGCATCTTTATTGCGCGCCGCTTGGGCCTGCCACTCCTGCAGACGCCGCTCGATGCGCTGCTCCTCGGCCTCCATTTGTTTGAGAGCCGCGCCGAGGTTGGCAGCCTCGCTCTCGGCCTGCCGCCGCTCCTCGCCGCGCGACTCGAGTTGCGCCGTCAGTTCTTCGATCGCCCGCGTCAGCGCTTCAGCCTCTTTCTCGGCCTCGGTCAGCTCCGAATCGAGATTCGCCAGCCTGCCTTCGGTCTCGCGAAGCTCGCGCTTGAGCGCCAGCGGACCTTCGCTTGCCGGCTTGCCGCCCGTCACCGTTGAGCGGTGAAAGCACTCGCCCTCGGGCGTGAGGAAATAAGCGTGGGTATAGCGGAGCGCCAACTGTTGCGCCTCGATGGCATTTCCCGCAAGGTAGCCATGCCGCAGCTTGGGCAGCAGCGATTCAAGCGATCGCCCAAACCCGTTCAACACTTTGATCGCATCACGCAGCGGGATCAGGCCAGGCTCGTTCACTGGCCCTTCGCCGGTGTCAAAGAGCACGCCCTGCGCGTCCGAGTGCACGAGGAACGTGGCGCGTCCGTCGCTGGTTTTCAGCACGCGCACGCCTTCTTCTGCGGCACCCCAGCTTTCGACGACAACGTAATTGAGCTCTTCCCGCAGGAATTCGTCCACGACTCCTTCGTGCTCGCCGCTCACTTCAACAAAGTCCGCAAGCGTGCCCACCGGCGCTACCGACGGTCCCAGGGCGCCCGGCTTGAGCAAACGCCGCACGGTATCGGTGGCGTAGCCGTGATTGCGGATCAGCGCATTGAGAGAGTCGCGCCGCCCCGCAAGCGCAGCCTGTTCGCCGCGCAGCTGATTGGCCTGAGCGCGGCGCGCCCCTTCATGGGCCCGCTTGCTTTGCGTAGACTCGCGCAATGCGGCAATCTCTTCTTCAAGCCGTTTCACCGCCGCGTCCGAGGTGGCAAATCGCTGCCGCGACTCGGCACTCTGTACACCCAGATTCTCCTGCTCGATATGTGCCTGGCCCATCTCGCCTTCTAGCCGCTCCGCCTCGCGCTCCAGCGCGAACAAGCTCTCTTCGCCCTGGACGACGGAATTTCGCGCGTTGGCGGCCAGCGTGAGCAGGTGCATGGCATTGCGACGCCCGGCTTCAAGGTCGCGCTCCGCGCTGTAGACCTCCTCCGCCGCGGCGCGTGCCTCGTGTTGGCGAGCCTCCACTTTCTGGCGGAACTCGTGCGCTTCGCCGGCCGCGGTGTCTAGAAAGCTTCGCTGTTGTGCGCGCTCCTCTTCGATCCCCGCCATCTGCGTCCTGGTCTGCTCAAGTTCCGCGCCCGACGCCGCAATCCGCGCCTCCAGCTCGCTCACGCGCTCTGTGTTGCTGCGCGCGCGCGCTTTTCCTCGCTCCAGTTCAACCGCCGCTTCGCTGGCTTGGGTCCGCGCGGCTTCGCCCTCGCGGTCAAGCGCATATCCGCGCTCAGTCAGTGTGTGCTGGCTCGCTTCGCGCTGCGCCACTGCCTCAGCTGAAGCGTGAATGCGCTCCGTCAACGAGGCGATCTCCTGCTCCAGCCGCGCCTGGTCCGCATCCATCGTGGCCATTCTGCTGGCCAGCACCACGCGCAAACGTCCGCGCAGCTCCTCGCGCACCGCGGCATATCGCTCTGCCTTAGCCGCCTGCCGCTTCAGGCTGTTCATCTGCCGCGTGACTTCTTCAAAAATGTCGTCGACGCGCGCCAGATTCTGTTTCGCGCTCTCCAGGCGCAACTCCGCCAACCGTTTCCGGGTTTTGAAGCGGGTTACGCCGGCCGCTTCTTCGATGATGGCTCTGCGCTCGTAAGGTTTTGAGCTGAGCAGTTGTCCAATGCGCTCCTGGCCGATGATGGCGTAGCTCTCCGGACCGAGGCCCGTGCCCATGAAGATGTCCTGAATGTCGCGCAACCGGCACAGCTTGCCGTTGAGCAAGTATTCGCTTTCGCCGGTGCGGAACAGCCGGCGCGTGATGACCACTTCGCCTTTTTGCGGCGCGCTGCGGAATTTGCGCCGGCGAATCTTGAGCACGACTCCCTGCTGCTGAGAAGAATTCTGATCCGCGCCCTCGTTTTTCGTCTCTGGATCCGCAGGCTTTTCGCCAGCCTCTTCTTCAATTGTCTGTCCCGGCTGCTCGCTGGCGATGATCTCTTCGGCCTCGGCCGCGCGCTGCCGCCGCACATCGTCTTCGTCCCAGTCCGCCGGTCCATCGTGATCGATTTCAACCTCAGGCACCACAGGCACCGGGCCTTCATAGGCATCGGGATCGATCATGGTCAGCGTCACTTCCGCCATGCCCAGTGGCCTGCGCTCGCGCGTCCCGGCAAAGATCAGGTCCTGCATGTGCGAACCGCGCAGGCTTTTCGCGCTCTGCTCGCCCAGCACCCAGCTGACTCCATCCAAAATATTCGATTTTCCGCAACCGTTCGGTCCCACCACCACGGCGATCCCCGTACCCGCGACCGTCACTTCCGTGCGATCGCAAAAGCTCTTGAACCCGAGGATATGAATCTTCTTTAGTTTCAGCATCTTCTCTCCGACCCGAACCGGAATCGCCGAGCCCGCTTGCAAAATTGTGTGTGCGCTCGCCCGAGGCTTCGCAAAGCGCTGCGCAAACGGCAAATGTGCCGCTTCACAATAAGACTCTACGGACGCAAAACGGCAGGGTCAACGCCGATCGAAGGTGCCAATGTGGATAAGAGGGCAGGAACTCGCGCCCCACCTGTGGACGGCGATTGACAGTTCCTTGCAGCCGATTGAAACTCAAGAAACTGGTTCCAATTCTTCACTGATCGGCCTGCCATGAATCGATCTGTCCGCATTGCCTTGATCGCCGCTATTTTGCCTCCAGCTCTGCCATTAACCGCGCAGCAGAAGCCGTCGCCCCTGGCTCCCTACATCAAGGTGAATGCGCCGGTGCTGGTGCTGGACCATGTCACTCTCATTGACGGAACTGGCTCCGCGCGGCAACAGGACATGCGCATCGATATTGCGGGCAGCAAGATTATTGCCGTTCAACCGTCCAATCCCTCCATTCCGTTGCCGCCGGATGCGAAGGTGCTTGACCTATCAGGCAAGACCGTGATTCCCGGGCTTGTCGGCATGCATGAGCACTTGTTTTACCCGTTGCCGCAGCGGCCCGACGCCGGCAACGCGCTCTACGGCGAAATGGCCGACAGCGCGCCGCGGCTGTATCTTGCCGGCGGCGTCACCACGGCCCGCACAGCGGGAAGCGTGGAGCCCTACACCGACCTTGAGCTTAAGAAGCAGATTGATGCGGGACTGATTCCTGGTCCCACGCTGGACGTCACCGGTCCTTATCTCGAAGGCAAGGGCACGTTTGCGCTTCAAATGCACCAACTCGCCGACGCCGACGACGCAGGGCGCACCGTAGACTACTGGGCCGCCGAAGGCGTCACCTCGTTCAAGGCCTACAACTACCTCACAGCGGATGAGCTCAGAATGGCCATCCGTCATGCGCACTTCCGCGGGCTCAAGATCACCGGACATCTCTGCTCCATCGGATTCAAAGAAGCCGCGGTTATGGGCATCGACAACCTGGAGCACGGCATTCTCGTGGACACCGAGTTCTATCCCGGCAAAATGCCAGACGTTTGTCCCGATGTGCGATCTGCCGAGATATGGATGGCGAATAACCTCGACATCGATGGTCCAGATGTCAGGGCAATGATTCAGGATCTGGTCGACCATCACGTCGTTGTCACGTCCACTCTTGCCATCTTCGAGTCGTTCGTTCCGGATCGTCCGCCGATGAGCGTCGAGTCTGCGCCGCTCAAGACGCTTACCTTGGAAGCCGCAAAGGATTTTCTGGCCACGCGCGCCAAGATCGCGGACCCAGCTCTCAACCCCGATCTGCCTCGCCCCGACTACGCCAAACTTTTGAAAATGGAGATGGAATTTGAGCGCGAGTTCGCAGCGGCCGGCGGATTACTCCAGGCAGGCTGCGACCCCACCGGGTACGGCGGCGTCGTTCCGGGTTTCGGCGATCAGCGCAACATTGAACTCCTGGTTGAAGCGGGCTTCCCGCCAGTCAAGGCCATCCAGATTGCCACTTTGAATGGCGCTAAGTACATGGGCAAGGACGCGACCATCGGATCCATCGCTCCCGGCAAGACAGCCGACCTGGTTGTGCTCGGCGCAAATCCCGCGGAGAACATCGCCAACATCGAAAAAGTCGAAACGGTTTTCAAGGACGGCGTGGGCTACGATCCCGCGAAATTGATTCAATCGGCAACGGGTTTGGTCGGTCTGCGGTAAGAGCCCCAACTCAACGACCGGGGTCTACTGGAACCATCATCTCCGCATTTGTTCCGGCCATCCCGGCAGAGATAAACTGGATTCACCACAGCCTTCGGCTCAGCTTCGTTTGGCAGGCTTTCCTTCCGCAACGCTGACGCCATAGATTTCGACCAGAGGCCCTGGACCCCAAGGAGACGCGCCATGTCTGAACGCGAGACACAAACCCCCCGACCGCCAATCGTTGACGATCAAAACGCCATGCTAAGCGACTCAAAGGCTGGCGAATCCAAGTGCCCGTTCTCGGGCAACCAACTCACGCACACAACGGCGGGAGCAAAAGGCAACAACGACTGGTGGCCCGACCAGCTTAACCTCGGGATTCTCCATCAGCAGTCCTCGCTCTCCAATCCGATGGGCGAGGAGTTCGATTACGCCCAGGAGTTCAAGAGCCTCAACCTTGACGCTGTCATCAAGGACCTGCGCGCCTTGATGACCGACTCGCAGGAGTGGTGGCCGGCTGACTTTGGCCACTACGGGCCGCTCTTCATTCGCATGGCGTGGCACTCCGCGGGCACCTACCGCATCCACGATGGACGAGGCGGCGGCGGCAGAGGGGCGCAGCGCTTCGCGCCGCTCAACAGTTGGCCCGACAATGTGAATCTCGACAAAGCGCGCCGCCTGCTCTGGCCCATCAAGCAGAAGTACGGCCGCAAAATCTCCTGGGCCGACCTGATGATCCTCGCCGGCAACGTTGCGCTCGAATCAATGGGCTTCGAGACCTTCGGTTTCGGCGGCGGCCGCGCCGATATCTGGGAACCGGAAGAAGACACTTATTGGGGCCCCGAGACCAAGTGGCTGGGAGACGAGCGTTACAAGGGCGACCGCGAGCTCGAAAATCCTCTTGGCGCAGTTCAAATGGGCCTCATCTATGTAAACCCCGAGGGTCCAAACGGCAATCCGGACCCCATTGCGGCCGCGCGCGACATCCGCGAGACTTTCGCGCGCATGGCGATGAACGATGAGGAGACCGTCGCCCTGATCGCCGGCGGTCACACCTTTGGAAAGACTCATGGCGCAGCAGACCCTGTGAAGTATGTCGGTCGAGAGCCGGAGGGCGCCGGTATTGAAGAGCAGGGCCTGGGCTGGAAGAACAGCTTTGGCTCCGGCAATGGCGACGATACCATCGGCAGCGGCCTTGAAGTTACATGGACCACAACGCCGACGAAGTGGAGCAATAATTTCTTCATCAATCTCTTTGGCTATGAGTGGGAATTGACCAAGAGCCCTGCCGGAGCAAACCAGTGGAAGCCCAAGGGCAACGCCGGGGCGGGCACTGTCCCCGACGCGCACGACCCGAAAAAAAGTCATGCGCCCACGATGCTGACCACCGATTTGTCTTTACGATTTGATCCGGCCTACGAAAAGATCTCGCGCCGATTCCTGGAGCACCCTGAAGAGTTCGCCGACGCATTTGCACGCGCGTGGTTCAAGCTCACGCACCGCGACATGGGCCCGCGCGCACGCTATCTCGGTCCGCTGGTGCCCAAGGAAGAGCTCATCTGGCAGGATCCGGTTCCCGCAGTCGACCATCCACTGATCGACGCCAAGGACATCGAAGCGCTTTCGGCCAAGATTCTCGCCTCCGGTCTCAGCATCTCGCAGCTCGTGACAACCGCGTGGGCGTCGGCTGCAACCTTCCGCGGCAGCGACAAGCGCGGCGGCGCCAATGGAGCGCGCATTCGCCTCGTTCCGCAAAAAGATTGGGAAGTTAACCAGCCGGCCGAGCTCGCAAAAGTGCTCGCGAAGCTCGAAGTCATCCAGAAGGAGTTCAACGGATCGCAAAAGAGCGGAAAGAAGGTCTCTCTTGCCGATCTCATCGTTCTTGGCGGGTGCGCAGCCGTTGACGCGGCCGCAAAGAAGGCCGGCCACAATGTGAAGGTTGGCTTTGCGCCGGGCCGCACCGACGCGTCGCAGGCCCAGACGGATGTGGCATCGTTCGCTGTGCTCGAGCCGAAAGCGGACGGCTTCCGCAATTACGTCCGCAAAGGAATGGAGAGCTGCGCCGCCGAGTTACTGCTCGACAAGGCACAACTGCTCACCCTCACCGCTCCCGAGATGACGGTTCTCATCGGTGGCCTGAGAGTTCTAGGCGCAAACTTCGGCGGGTCTCAGCTCGGCGTCTTCACCAAACGGTCGGGGACGTTGACGAACGATTTCTTCGTCAATCTCCTCGACATGAAAACCAAGTGGCAAAAATCGACCAAGCAGGAAGGCGTACTGGAAGGGCGCGATCGAAAGACGGGGGAGCTGAAATGGGGCGGCACCGTCGTCGATCTCGTCTTCGGTTCCAACTCACAGCTCCGCGCGCTCGCTGAAGTCTATGCCAGCAGCGATGCCGAGAAGGCGTTCGTTGAGGCTTTCGTTGCCGCGTGGACCAAGGTGATGAACCTCGATCGATTCGACCTCGTGGCCTGAGTCCGATGTTTGCGCCACCTCGGACTGTCACCCTGAGCGAAGTTGGGAGCCTTCTTTGCTCCCAACGGAGTCGAAGGATCTGCGGTTGCTCTTCGGCGGTACAATTGCTGCCGTGAATCCCAAGCTCGTGTTCGTCGCTGCGATCCTTCTCTGGGCATCTGGGATATCTGAGGCTCAGAGCAAGAGCGCGGCCTTGCCCGATAGTCTCGTCATTGCGCGTGACACATTCTGGGATATGGGGCCTCCGAACGATTATTACGATCTGATTCAGATCACGAAAACCTCGGACGGTCTGGCGCTCGATCAGGTGCTCGTAACTCCACACGGACAGGCATGCCTGCAACCGGCAACCGTCGAAGAGCGATCCGCAAGCCTGCACAAGACGATGTCAGAATTGCTCCAAGGAAGAAACCCTTGCGCAATCCCAGAAAGAGACCTCCATCGCGAAATCAGGAGGTGCAAGAAATGTCTCGTCTTTAGTGGCGTGAATCTAACGATGGAAGCGACCTGCAGCGGGAAGGTTCGTCAACTTCAAATGAACATTTTGGATCGCGATATTTACGATAGCCGGACACCAACCCCAACCAACACCTCGTGGTCGATGCGCGTTCTCTCCACTCTGAATGATTCTCTTGGCCCGGGCTCCGAAGCCAAGCCGATGTTCCAAATGAGCCCGGCAGAACACCGCGCGGTTCCGAACACACCACTGGTAAACGCGATCCGCGATGGCGACTACGACGGCCTCTTTGGCAGGGATTCCGGTGTCTCAAGAATTGTTTTTGAAGCTGAGCAGCCTCCGCCGCCTCTGCCGTCCGTTCAGATTTTGAGCGTAATCCCGTTTTATCCCACTTCCCCCGAAACGCCCGCATATCCTCCAATTGCCATTGCCGCGCGCGTCGAGGGGGTTGTGCACGCCAGTTTTGACGTCAACGCTAGCGGAAACGCACAGAACATTGTTTTCGCAGACGAGGGCCGGCTGAAAATGCTCGAGGGTGCAGTGAGCGACACGCTGTCGAAGTGGAGCTTTCCGAAGCCGGAGTGGGGAACGAGCGGGAAAGTCGCAATCCAATTCGCACTCAATTGCCACGATAACTCTCAGTAAAGTGCAGCCCGGTTCTCGTTACCGTCCGGTGATAAAATCAATCAGTGCCGGGTCCTACGCGACGTAATCCCGCCAACCCCGCCAGGTCCGGAAGGAAGCAACGGTAACGGGCTCATGCGTGTGCAGTAGGTCACCCGGTACATTTTTGGGGATCTCTTTATCCCTGACGCTTTTGTGCGGCGAACCGGTTCCCCACCGGTGCGTGCGCCGCAAGGAGAAATGCTTTGAGCCTTACTGTTCGCCCCATCGTGGGCCGGCGCGCCAAAATCACGGCGCTCGGAACCTACGTTCCTCCCGATGTGATCACCAATCAAGACCTCGAAAAAATGGTGGAGACCAGCGACCAGTGGATCATGGAGCGCACCGGTATCCGTGAACGGCACAAGCTGGCGAAAGGGCTGGGCGTGAGCGACATGTGCACCGAGGCCGCGAAGAGATGTCTTGCTGCGCGCGGCATCGCTCCGACTGAAGTGGAGGCCATCCTCGTTGGCACGGTGACTCCGGACATGATGTTTCCCTCAACGGCCTGTCTGGTGCAGGACAAGATCGGCGCGAAGGGCGCGTGGGGCTTCGACGTGTCGGCGGGATGTTCGGGATTTGTGTACGCCCTTCAGGCCGGCGCCAAGCTGGTGGAAAGCGGCGCGCATTCCAAGGTGCTGGTGATCGGCGCGGATGCCAATACGCGCATGACCGACTACACCGACCGCACTACCTGCGTTCTTTTCGGTGATGGCAGCGGAGCAGTGCTCATCGAGCCCTGCGAAGAAGGCGAGATCGGCTTCATCGACTTTGTGCATGAGGTAGACGGCTCAGGCGGCGTCTCGCTTAACCTCAAGGGCGGCGGCAGCCTGAACCCATCCACGCACGAGACCGTCGACAAGAAGTGGCATTACATTTACCAGGACGGTCCCGCGGTGTTCAAGTTCGCTGTACGCAAAATGGCCGAGACGACCATCAAGGTGCTGGAGCGCAACGGCGTTACCGGCGCGGACTTGGGTTGCTTCATTCCCCACCAGGCCAACAAGCGCATCATCATGGCAACGGCCGAGCGCCTCGAAATGCCTGCGGATCGAGTGATTATCAATATCGAGAAATATGGCAACACTTCCTCGGGCACGATTCCGCTGGCCATGGAGACGGCCATCGAGGAAGGCAAGCTGAAGAAAGGCGACCTGGTGCTGCTTGGAGCCATGGGCGCGGGCTTCACGGTGGGGGCGGCTTTGCTGCGGTGGGAGATTTGAAAAACAGCCTCCAGCTGCTAGCTACTAGCCGGGCTGAGCACGACCCTCGAACGCGGCTGTCCTGCGCGTTCTTTAACCGGCGCAGTGTTCTGAAGTCACAGTAGATACGCGGCTGCGAGTATGAAAACCGAAAAACTAGAAGCCAGCAGGTAGAAGCCGGGGGCTGCTTCGGCATATACTGTGCTCCACAAACGCCGGATTCCGGTGCCGGCTGGAAGATTCCAAGCGGAGGGCGACCATGGATGTGGCAATGACCGCCAGAAAAGGAAGAATCTCCAAGGCATTGCGCGAGCAAGCTGAGGAAGGATTGGAGCGCATGGCTCGCATTCTGGGCCGGACCGCGCATGCCAGCGTCACCTTTAGCACTCAGCGCCACATTCACATCGTGGAAGTGACCGTGCAGGCACGTCTGCAGCGATTCGCGGCCACAGGGAAGGCCGACACTCCGCTGGCCGCGCTCCGTGAAGCCATCGAGCACGCAGAGAATCAGGCTCATCGCTTCCGTGATCGGCGCCTTGAGTCGAAGCGGCTTCCCAAAGGCGAGAAAATGCTCACGGCTCCTCCGGTTACGCGTCCCAAGTCGCGAAACTCCGAGCCGGATTCCGATGCGGTCGAAGGAAACTCAACTCGTCTCGCGAAGAAAGCGCGGACGTCTATCGCGGTTCACTCTTTTCCTGCACAGACTACGGTCGTCGAGCCGCACATCGTGAAGAGTGGCGAGGCCATCGCGCTCAAGCCCATGACCATCGAAGAAGCGGTCAAAGAGACCGAGTTCCGTGACCGCGACCTGCTCATCTTCCGCACCGCAGCGGGAGACACTTTTGTCCTCCATCGCCGCCGCGACGGTCAGATGGAATTGGTGGAGCTGCCCTGATCCGCGCTTGAAGCCGTTTTTCTTTTGCCGGTCGTTCTTTGGCATCAGTTTTCTTATTATTTGCGCTGAGGAGTTGTGTCTGCGCTGCGTTTGCACGCCGCTGTGAGAAGCAAATCGAAGTGCAATGCGGAAAATCCGCGCAAACTGTGCACAACGCTGGACTTTGGTTGCACCCCTTGACCGATTCTGGGGATGGCGGTCAAATCATTGGCTTTATAGGATTTAATCTATGGCGAAATCTCCGTCCGGCGCCGGCTCATTGCCCGAAGGCAAGCCTCTGCAGACGGGTCCGACAACGCCAAAGGAAGCCATTGGTTTGAATTTATCTGCAAGCACGAATCCCGACGGTCAGCGCGAGGTCCTCGATGGCCTGCCTGTTCTTGTGTTTCTGGAACGCGAGGGAAAAATCGTCTTTGCCAACGCCGAAGCACGCCGTACGCTTGGCCTGACCGAAGGAGATTGGAGCCCGCGCGCGGTCGAAGAAGTTCTTTGGGGACTATTCCCCGGCACAGCGGAGCCGCAAACACTTTTGACGGGCACGAAGCACAGCAGCCCATTCCACGCTACGCTGCCTGACAAGAACGGCCGCCTCATTCCCGTCGAAGGCACCTACAGCATTCTCCATCCCGAGTTGCGCGAGGCCGTGATTGTGGCCCATCCCAGCGAGCGTGAGCGGGCTCCCCGATCGCGACTCATGGAAGACGTGCTGGCCAGCCTTCCGGAGGGCGTCGCCATCGAGCACCAGAATCATGTGCTTTACGCCAATCCTGCCTTTACGCGCATGTTCGGTTACAGCGCAGAGGAGGCAAGCGGCGGCAGCCTGCGCGAGCTGATTGTGCCAGAGACTCGCCTCAATGAGAATGCATCGCTGCTCAAGGCCGTCGACGACCATGGCTTTGCGATGGCGGAAACTGTGCGCAGCAACAAGGCGGGCGAGCTGGTGGACGTGAGCATGCAGATCGCTCCGCTTCTGGTTGACAACGCCAGGCTCGGCTACGTCTTCACATTCCGGGATATCGGAGAGCACAAAGAAACGGAAAAGAAGCTGGAGCACGACGCAATGCACGACGTCCTGACCGGTTTGCCCAATCGTGCTCTGTTTCTTGACCACGTCAACCTCACGCTCAACCGCCGCCTGCGCGATCCCGGCCTAGGCTGCGGGGTCCTCTATGTCGACCTCGACGAATTTAAGAAAGTGAATGACAGTCTTGGCCACGCCGCCGGCGATGCTTTGCTCATCGCCGCTGCCAGCCGCCTACGCGCTTGCCTGCGCCCTCAGGACTCCGCTGCGCGACTCGGCGGAGACGAGTTTGCTGTATTGGTCGAGAATATTGTCTCTCCGTACGATCTTGAGGTGGTGGCGAGCCGCATCCTGCAGGAGATGGAGCGGCCATTCGAAGTCTTTGGCCACGAGGTCCGCGCCGGCGCCAGCATCGGTGCCGCCGTCGCCGGTCCCGATCACAACTCGTCCGCAGTTCTGCTCCGCGACGCGGACGTTGCAATGTACCGAGCCAAACAGGCCGGGGGCGACCGCTACGAAATCTTCGACAAGCACTTAGAGATCTCGGTCACCGCCCATCAGGAGCGGGAGCGCGAGCTGAGAACCGCGGTCAACAAGCGCCAGTTTGTTTTTCAATATCAGCCCATCTACCGTCTCGTGGGAGGCATGATCGAGGGATTCGAGTCGCTCCTTAGCCTGCGCCGAGCCGACGGGGTTGTGGATAACTTCAGCGACCTGCTGGCTGTGACCGAAGACAGCACTCTATCCATGCTTATGGGCCGCGAGGCGCTTGACGCCGCCTGCGCCGAGCTGCGCGTTTTGAGCGATCGCCTGCCCGAGCAGGATCTGATTCTGACCGTAAACTTGAGCCACCGCCAGCTCTATCACCCCGACCTTATCGCGTATTTGATGAAAGCGCTCGCGGCCAGCGGCGCTAACCCGTCGCGGCTTTTCTTTGAAGCGCCCGAAAGCGCGTTCAATGAGGACCCTGACGCGGCAGTTGCCATCTTGCAGCGCCTGGGCGATTGGCAAGTGCGCGTTGCGATCGACGATTTCGGCGGCAGCCTCGCGCCCTTGAATCACCTCATCCACCTTCCCGTGGGCATGGTCAAACTCGCCCCCAGGCTCACCACTGCAGCGCTGTCATCAGGCCGGCAATTGGCCGTGCTGGAGGCGCTCATTCGCCTGTGCAACACGCTTGGCCTGCAAATCGTCGCGCAGGGAATTGAAACTTCGCAACAGCTCGCGGCGCTGTCCCGCATGGGATGCGCTTTGGGCCAGGGTCCTCTCTTTTCGGCGCCCCTTGACGCCGAGCGAGCCCTGGCGCTTGCCGAAGCCGGGTATTGGGCGGTCACACCCGGATTGTGACTCCGTTCCGGATTGAGCTCGCCGGTCATTTTTTTGGGTTTGATCTCCGGTGTAGCATTGAAACCAATGACGCCCCAGAAGCCCCCACGCCACGCGCCAAAATCGCGGCGAGTGCCAGACATGAAAAAACCGGCGAAGCAGCTCATCATCGTCACTGGAATTTCAGGCGCGGGCAAGGCGTCCGCGCTCAAGTCCTTTGAGGATCTTGGATTTCACTGTGTCGACAATCTGCCCCTCGAACTGCTGCCCCAATTCGCGGTTATCGTTGGCAAATCCACTGAAGTGGAACGCGCCGCCATCGTGATGGACGTTCGCGAGGGCGCCACTCTTGACCGTCTGCCGGAGATTCTCAAGAGCATCAAGAAGCAGCTTCAAATCCGCGTTGTTTATCTTGACGCGCAGGACGCCGTGCTCGTTCGTCGCTATTCTGAGACTCGCAGGCCCCACCCGCTCGGACAGTCGGAGACGGTCTGGCGCTCCATCGTCGAAGAACGTCAGCTGCTCGATCCTATCCGCAACGTCGCCGACACGCTGATTGACACATCCAACTTCAACGTCCACGAACTGCGCGCCGACATTCACGCCCGCTTCGGCCATGAAAAGCAAACAAACCGCCTGCTCGTCTCCTGCCTCAGTTTTGGTTTCAAGAATGGGGTGCCCCTCGATGCGGATATGGTCTTCGATGTGCGCTTCCTGCCCAATCCTCATTTCGTGCCGGAGTTTCGCAAAAAGACCGGCCTCGATCCCAAAGTCGCCGCCTACGTTCGCGGATTTCCGCAATCGAAGGAGTTTCTCAATCGCGTGACTAAGCTCATGCTCTACTTGCTCCCTCATTACGTTAAGGAAGGGAAGAGCTACCTTACTGTCGCCTTCGGCTGTACCGGCGGCCAGCACCGCAGCGTGATGATGGCCGAGGAACTCGGCAAAAGGCTCCGCAAGGCCGGCTACCAGGTGAAGACCCTGCATCGCGACATCGTGCGCTAGGTTTTTTCTTCGAAGGTTGTTAATCAGATCAGCGGGTAGGCAGATCATCGAACCACCGGCTCAACGCGTCCTCCGTTTGACTGTAGGTATTCGCGGAAGGGTTCACCCACACCAGCATCTTGTGCGATGCGATCGTCTTGTACGCCTGCGGCTCTTGTGTCGCGTTCGCCGGTTTTGTCGCAGCCGTTGACTCGAACCAGAGCACCGGGACACGAATCGGACCAGTCGCTGCGTCCAAGTCGTAGCGGTCCCGCATGAGCAAACGCGCTGGAACCAGCCGCGCGCGCGCATCGCTGAAAACTGCAGCCGTCGGATCAGCTATTGGAGAATCAACGATCACTCCGGCGAGTTCCGGATGTTCCGCGGCAACTTCGAGACCCAGATTCGCGCCGAGGCTCGTGCCATCCAGCACAATCGTTCCGGCGTCGATCTGCCGCGTTCCGGTCAGATAATCGAGCGCCCACTCTGCATCCTGGCGCCAGTTTCGCTCGCTCGGCCGCGCGAACTGGCTCTCACCGTAGCCGCGATAGTCAAAAACGAGCACGTTCACGCCTGCCGCGTGCAGCTGAGCCAACGCGTCCACCGTGTCACCGACGTTGCCATCCTGTCCGTGCAGATAAACCACGGTCAACCGCCGGTGGCCTGGTCCTTGCGCCACCGGAACCCACCATCCCTTGAGCTGCGGCACGCCAGTGTCCGTCACGGCGAATGAAACGGGATCGAATGCCAATCCCGCACCCGCTGGCGTTTTCTGGACAGCCGGCGACGGCTGATAGAGCAACTGCCAGCTCCCTTGCCAGAAAAGCAGGCACAGTGCGAGCCAACCGCAAGCGGCGGCGGCCGCAACCACTATGCACACGGCCGCGAGCAGCCATCGGCCCGAGACGAGCTGAGGCTTCGAGCGATGAATGCCGGAGCCGCGCTCTCCACCGGCCGGCGGCTTTCGCGGCACAACCTGCAACCGTGTTTTATTTGGCGACATGATTGCGAATCCCGGCATATCCGCTCAAAAAACCTGCGGAACCACTTCCATCCTAACTGTCAATCCCGGAAACCTCGCACCGCGCAGCGGTGTATATTGCTCCTTGGTGTAAACGAATTCATCAGCAGGAAGCGATAACCATGGCAACCGCCAATCACGAAGCCGCGATGCCGGCAGCGAACGAGGTTCTTCTTGTCACCAGCGGCGATCTGCGCCTTTCCGCCAACCAGGTCTGCTGGCCGGCACAGCGCGGCATGGAAGAGAGACTTACCGCAGCGTTCGCGCAAAAGGGGATCAAGCTTGTGCGCGCCCACGCCTACGCCGAGAAACTGAAGCACGGCTTCATCGGCTCGCAGCGCCAGGGCATGGATGTTTTCATGAAGATTCATCCCCAGGCCCGCCTCGTTTTTGCCACAGCGGCCTGGCAATACAGCCATCACGTTCTCCCCGGCCTGCGCTCGCATCAGGGGCCGATTCTCACCGTCGCCAACTGGTCAGGCCAGTGGCCGGGTCTCGTGGGCCTGCTCAATTTGAACGGCTCGCTCGTCAAGACCGGCAAGCCCTTTTCCTCGATCTGGAGCAAGGACTTCACCGACGATTATTTTCAGAGCGCGCTCGAGCAGTGGCTCCGCGACGGCAAGATTACGCACGATCTTTCTCACGTTCATCCGCTCGACAGAAGCAAGCTGCCTATGGCCAGCGCGCAACTGGGCGCGCGGCTCGCCGCCGATCTGCGGCATCGCAAAGCCATTATGGGTGTCTTTGATGAAGGCTGCATGGGCATGTACAACGCCATTATCGACGACGAGTTGCTCAATCCCGCAGGGATCTTCAAGGAGCGGCTGAGCCAGTCCGCTCTCGTCGCCAAAATGCGCACGGTTTCTGATGCTGAAGCACGAGCCGTCTACGATTGGCTCGTCGGCAAAGGCGTCAAGTTCGCCTTCGGCAAGGACTCCGCGACAGAACTTACTCTCGAACAGGTGCTCAATCAGTGCCGCATGTACATCGCCGCGGTCCGCATCGCCCACGAGTTTGGCTGCGACGCCATCGGCATTCAGTATCAGCAGGGGCTCAAGGACATGGTGCCCGCGTCGGATCTGGCAGAAGGCATGTTGAACAATGCCGAACGTCCTCCGGTCTATGCGGAAGGGACCACAAATGAGCTCTACGCCGGCAATCCCCTTCCGCACTTCAATGAAGTCGACGAATGCGCCGGCGTCGACGCGCTTGTTACCAATCTCTGCTGGAAGTCGCTCGACCTTGACCCTTCAACCACGCTCCACGATGTGCGCTGGGGCGAGCACTACCGAGGTCCAGGTTCCAACGGCTCTGGTGAAATTGACGCTTTCGTTTGGCTGCTGCAAATCTCCGGCGCTGCCCCCGCTAATCACTTTGTTGGCGGCTATGCAGGCGCCACAAGCGAACGCCAGCCCGCCATGTACTTCCCCCTCGGCGGCGGATCGCTCAAAGGCGTCGGCAAGCCCGGTGAAATTGTCTGGAGCCGAGTCTTCGTCGAGGGTGGGGCGCTGCACGCCGACCTCGGCCGTGGCACAGTCGTAAGTTTGCCGGCTCACGAAACCGAACGCCGCTGGCGTGAAACGACGATTCAGTGGCCAATTGTCCACGCGATCCTGCACGGCGTCAGTCAGAATCAAATGATGGCTCGCCATCGCGCCAACCACCTGAACGTGGCGTATGCTCCTTCAGCGGAGGCTGCGGACAAAGCCCTCGCAACCAAGGCCACGATGCTCGCCGAGCTGGGCGTCGACGTTCATTTCTGCGGCGTGATGCAATAAGCTGTCAGCTCCCGGCATCTGGAATTCGCGTTTTCGACGCTCGGGGCGGGCAGGCCGCCCAGCACGACTGCGCTGAAGGCCGATCCCTGAAACCTGATCCCTGCCTTCAGTTCTGCACCTGCTCTGCCGCCATCTCGCGCGCCGACGGAATGATTCCCATCTCTTCGTAAATCGGCCGCACCACTCGCCGCAGCGCCGGCAGTCGCGTTACAAACCACGCCGCCCCGAGCACCACGGCCACTCCGTTCAGAATCACCGTCCATTGCGCTCCGGCCAGGACCGTTCCCCCCACGAGCCACATTGGCGTCGGCGGAATCGCATGGGCCAGCGTTCCCGCCAGCAGGCTGCCAAACGTCGCCATCCCCATGAAGGCCATCGTGTAGTAGCTCATCACGCGCCCGCGCTTGTCTTCATCCGTCAGCGTCTGAATGATCGTATTGCTCGCCGCCATCCCCTGCATCATGCCCATGCCCGCGACCAAAACCATCAACATCGAAAGCCAGAAAACGTGCGACAGCCCGAACCCGATCAGCCCGAGCCCGAACACAATCGCCGCAATCGGAATCATGCGGATCAGACCGCGCACGCTCTTGCGCGCCGCCAGCGAGAGCGCCGAGATGAGCGCGCCAACGCCCATTCCGCCCATCAGGAAGCCCAGCGTGTGCGCGCCTCCGTGCAAGACGTTTACCGCGAAGACCGGCATGAGCACAACAAAGGGCATGCCCATCAGGCTTACGACGGCAAACAGGGAAAGAATCGTGCGGATGGGCAGGAAACCTGCAACGTAACTCCAGCCTTCCTGGAGCTCGTGGAGCATCGAAGTTGCCGCGCGCCGCACGGCAGGCCCATGTATGCGCATCATCAGAAGGGAAGCGATTACCGCGATATAGCTGATGCCGTCGATGAGGAAGCACCAGGCTTCGCTGGTTGCTGCGATGAGTATGCCGGCCAGGGACGGGCCGATGAGGCGTGCGACGTTTACCATCGAAGAATTGATGGCGATGGCGTTACCCAGATCCGCGCGATCTTCGATCATCTGCACCATGAAGGATTGCCGCCCCGGCATGTCGAACGCGTTGATGACGCCTTGCATAATGGTCAGAGCCAAGATCCATCGCACGGTGATGAGGTGGGAAAACGTAAGAGCCGCCAGCGCGAAGGACTGGACCATCGCCAGCGTCTGCGTCCACACCAGCACCTGGCGGCGGTCGAGGCGGTCGACCCAGACGCCGGCAAATGGCGCAAACAGAAAGGTGGGAATCTGCCCGGCGAAGCTGACCGTCCCCAGAAGCAGCGCCGACCCTGTGAGACGGTAGACCAGCCACGACGTGGCAATGCGCGTCATCCATGTGCCGATGAGCGAAATGGTTTGCCCGCCGAAGAACAGCCTGAAGTTGCGGTGCCGCAGCGCGCGCCAGGCGTGCGATGCGCCGCTCAGCGCGCGAGGCTGCTCCAGTGCGTCTGAGCCTTCGGGCGGCGCGCTCGCTTCGGAGCCTCGCCGCGTCCCTCCTGATTCCACATCGCTCACTCTTTAGCCGCCGTCGCGGCGATTGCTTCCACTGCCGCAAGATTCTGCATCAATTCTCCAGGAACATTGTGGCGGCTGCGGAGATAATCGGCGGAGTTATAAGAAATCCAGGCTTTTCCCGCTTCATCTTCCCAGACAAGAAGCTTCAGCGGCAGATCGATGGCAATGCTCGGCGCGGCCAGCATCACCGGCGTCCCCGCCTTCGGGCTCCCGAAGATCAAGAGCTTGGTGGGGCGCATCTTCATCCCGACTTTCTCCGCTTCGCCGCTATGATCGACGAGCGCGAAAAGGGTGACGCCCTTTGCTGCAAGAATATTGCGAATCTTCTCAACGGTCTCATCGACCGGATGACGGCTGAGGATGTCGACGATTCCACTTTTGGTGTCAGTTGTCATAGACGTCTCCTTCGAGTTTCCGGGCTGCGAACGAGTCGAGCTTCTGACAGAAATCAGATACGCCGCCATTCCCAGCCCAACCAATGCCAACAGGAAGGCGATGACCACGGCCTCGGTAGCTCGATGCGGGCGTCCGGTATCGCCGCGGTCCAACCGCCGAACCAAGCGCATGTGGTGCACTCCGGCGATGACGCTCACTAGAACGCCGACCGCGATAAGCGCCGTTCCGAACCACAGAGAGACTCCCGTGTGCTCGGTTGTCGGAGCGCCGCGAATCGTTTGGAGCTGCTCGAGAAACAGACCGAAGCGCGCCACGACAAAGCCGAACCCCATCAATGCGAGGCCGGTGCGGATCCATGCCAGAAGCGTGCGCTCAGCCGCCAGATAGTCGCCGACAGCGGCCTTTTGTGCTCCTTGAGGGGGCGTTTCGATGACGGATGGCTCCTGCGGAACGTGCATCGCTGCGGCACTCAATCCGCCTTTGGTGCGGGCAAAGTGTCGTCCTTGCACGTGCACTCTCTCTTTACTCTATAAAGACAACCGGCGTTTTGTGCAAATCTGATCGAGTAGGTCCTCCGATAAAAGCGGACAATCGGATTAGAACCTTTCCCATTTTGGAAGCGGGTCCATTTCTGACGGTTTCTTCCAACTCGGACACTCTCATCGGGCTCTTGCAGTCGGTTTTTGGCTTTCCCGGCTTTCGCGCTAACCAGGAGATGGTGTGCAACGCGGCGATCGACGGCCGCGACCTTTTGCTGGTGATGCCTACCGGTGCAGGGAAGTCGCTTTGCTATCAGTTGCCTGCGATCGCGCGTGGCGGAACTGCGCTGGTTATTTCGCCGCTGATCTCTCTCATGGAAGACCAGGCGGCGAAACTGGCCGCGCTCGGGCTTCGTGTGGCGCGAATTCACTCCGGCCTCGACCGCGGCGCGGCCCGCCAGGCATGCGCGGAATACCTGGAAGGAAGGCTGCGGTTTCTCTTCATTGCGCCTGAGCGGCTGCGCGTGCCCGGATTTCCCGAGATGCTGGCAAAGGGCAAACTGGCGCTGATTGCCATTGACGAGGCGCATTGCATTTCGCAATGGGGCCACGACTTCCGGCCCGACTACCGCGTGCTGGGCCAGTATCTGCCCGGGTTTCGCAACTCTTCCGATCCCGCGCCGGTGATTGCGCTAACCGCAACGGCCACGCCCGCAGTGCAAGCTGACATCCTGGCGCAACTGGGCATGGCGAATCCTCTCAAGTTCATTCACGGTTTCCGCCGCGAGAATCTTGCCATCGAGGTGGTTGAGGTTCCGTTGCCAGCGCGCCCCTGCGCCATCAGCAGTCTGCTCGCATCGCCCGCCCGCCGTCCTGCCATCGTTTACTCCACGTCGAGAAAGCAGTCTGAAAGCCTTGCCGCGGAACTGGCACCCATTGTTCGAGCTGCCGCTTATCATGCGGGGCTGGACGCGGAGACGCGCACACGCGTGCAAAAGGCGTTCCAGGCTGGCGAATTGGAAGTGGTGGTGGCGACGATCGCTTTCGGTATGGGCATCGATAAGGCTGACATCCGGACAGTGATTCACGCCGGTTTGCCGGCTACGCTCGAGGGCTACTATCAGGAGATTGGCCGCGCCGGGCGCGACGGAGCCTTGAGCCGGACTTACTTGATGCACTCCTATGCCGACCAGCGAACGCACAACTTTTTTCTCAACCGCGACTATCCGCCCGTTGAACATCTGAACGAAGTCTTTGCGGCCCTCAGAGCGGAAGCGCAACCCGTCGAGGAGCTACGCGCCTCGTCGAAACTCGACGAAGAGGAATTTGACAAAGCTCTGGAAAAGCTCGAAATTCACGGAGGCGCACGCGTCGATTTCGGAGGTGCCGTCACCAAAGGCGCGACGGGATGGTAGAAAACCTACACGATTCAGGCTCAGGTTCGCGCCGAGCAGTTCGAGCAGGTCCTGCGGTTCACTACGTCGAGCACATGCCGGATGTCCTCGCTGGTGCGGCATTTTGGCGACGTGCAGGACGCCAGCCAGAGTTGCGGAATCTGCGACATTTGCGATCCGGCGGGCGCGGTGCTGCGCCAGTTCCGGCGAACCACGCCATCCGAAGCGCGCCATTGTCCAGGCGATTGCGGACAAGCTGAGGCCGGTGAACTACATGGCCGCGGGCACGCTGCAACGGAGCCTCGAACCTACGGGCGAAATGAGCCGCAGCGACTTTGACGGGTTGCTCGATGCGATGGCGCGCGCGGGACTTATCGATATCGAGGAAGCGGAGTTCGAGAAAAACGGCGAGATGCTGCGTTTTCGTAAAGTGCTGCTTACGGAAACGGGGTTGGAAGTTAGGCCCACAACGCCGCTTCCTCTGCTGATCGCTGACGGAATTGCCAATGAGTTTTCTGCCGGCAATGCAGAGTTTCCGCGGAGGAGGAAGGCCAAAACCGCCGCGCGGATCGCTCAGCAGAAACCGGCGAACATGAAAACAAATTTGGTGCCGGCCGACCCCGCATCTGAGGTTTTGGCGGCGTTGCTCCAGGCGTGGCGAACTGCCGAAGCCAAGAGGCTGCGCATTCCGGCTTTTGTAGTGCTGCATGACCGTACGTTGCACGCAGTCGCGCTGGCGCGTCCAGCGAATACAGCGCAATTACTCGCGATTGATGGGATCGGCCCCGCTAAGGTGGAGCGGTTTGGCGCGGCTATCCTGAAGCTGTGCGCAGAGTGTGCTAGATAACGCGCTCGATTTCAACCGATTCCAGCACCACGGGCTTGTGGGGCTTGTCCTGCGCGTTGCGCGGCACCTTGGAGATCTTGGTCACGATGTCCTGGCCTTCGACCACTTCGCCGAAAATTGTGTGGTTACCTGTGAGCCACGGGGTCGCGGCCACCGTGATAAAGAACTGGCTGCCGTTGGTATTCGGTCCCGCATTGGCCATCGCCAGTTTGCCCGGCTTGTCGAATTTGTGCGCCGATCCACGGGTCTCGTCCTCAAAGCGATAGCCAGGCCCGCCCATTCCAGTGCCCGCGGGATCGCCGCCTTGAATCATGAAGTCGGGAATCACGCGGTGAAAAATCGTGCCGTGGTAGAGCTTGTCTTTGGACTTTGCACGTGTGACCGGATGCGACCACTCTTTGACCCCTTCGGCGAGCTCGATAAAGTTCTTGACGGTGATGGGCGCGTCGGCCTCAAAAAGCCGAACCGTGATCTTGCCTTCCGTGGTGGTGAAGACGGCGTACGTTCCTGATGCTAAAGCCATGATGGTTCCTCGTGTGAAATGGATTGAGAGGGCCGACTAACGGCCCAACGTAAAGATGATGTTGATCGTCGTTCCGACCTCGACCGGCTCGCCGTTCAACAGGTAGGGTCTGTAGCGCCACTGCTTGACCGCGTCGAGTGCTGCCTGCTGCAGCAAGTGTGGCCCGCTCACTACGGTGAGCTCTTTGACCGTGCCATCGGTGCCGATGACCGCCTTGAGGACGACCGTACCCTGGACACGAGCGTTTTTGGCGTCATCCGGATAGATCGGCGTGGCTTTGTAGATGAGGAATCCGACCGCCGTTCCCGCGGAAATATAAACCCTCCTGGGCGGCACTTGGGATGAAGCTGCAGCTTCATCCGGCGGCGGTGGGGGCGGCGGTGGCTGCTCGGAGGATACGTGAACGACGTGAACAATGGTCACTTTCTTGAGCACCACCGGCGTCAGCGGCCGGTCGTTCGCATCGCGCGGCACACGCGCTATGGCCTTCACCACATCGACGCTCGCGTCGTCGCACTGGCCAAACAGCGTGTAATGCTGATCGAGAAAATCGGTCGCCTGCTCGGTGATAAAGAATTGGCTTCCATTCGTGTTCGGTCCGCTGTTGGCCATTGCCAGCCGCCCCGGCCGGTCGAAATTCAGCCCCGGATCGAATTCATCGTCGAAGACGTAGCCGGGATTGCCCATGCCGGTGCCCGTGGGATCGCCGCCCTGAATCATGAACTCCGGAATGACGCGATGAAAGATCGTCCCGTCGTAGTACGGCTTATGCCGCTCGACCTTTTTCGTCGTGGGATCGGTCCAGTCCTTGGTGCCTTCGGCTAATGCGATGAAGTTGGCTACGGCTTTTGGCGCCTGTTTCTCGTAGAACTGGCAGGTAATTCGACCCATCGAGGTGTCCATCACGACGGATGGCCCGTTAGGAACCGTTGTGGCCTCGGGAGTCGCTTGAGGCGCGTCGGGAATTTCCTGACTTGCGGGTGCGCTCGCCGCCGTGCTGGATTGTTTGGCAAAGACGATGAAGCCCGCGGTGGCAACAACAGCAACGGCCAGGGAAGAGAAGAGAAGCGTGCGCCGAATGTTCATTCCGTTCTTGAGGGTAAATCATGCGGCGGCCAGCGTGCCAGGGGGAAAGCCCCGCCGCCGAGGTGGAATGCGGACGGGTATGGTTTCTCCGAACTTCGCTCCGTAAGTCGAAGGCCGAAATGCAGGTCCTTCGACTGCGTTTGGCTCAGAAAACGAGCCAAACTCCGCTCAGGATGACTGGTGATTTATTGCTGCGACTTCGGGACGGGACACTAGACGAGTCGCAAGAATTCCGCCCGGCTCAGCTGCGCTCCGGGGAACACCGTTTCGAGATTCTCTGCGCCTAGTGTGCGCGTCACTACTTCGCCCAGCACCTGCCGGTAATCGGTCGTCAATGCCAGATCGCGGCCTTCGTTGAGCTGTGCGTCATCGAGCCCCGGCCATTTGCCGTAGACCTTGCCGCCCTTTACTTGGCCGCCCAGCACAAACATTGCATTGGCGTGCCCGTGATCGGTGCCACCGGTTCCGTTCTCGCGCGCCGTGCGCCCAAACTCCGACATCGTCACCAGCGTCACATTGGCTCCGTCGTCGCCCATGTCGCGCCAAAAGGCCGCAATGCTTCCTGAGAAATCGGTAAGCCGATTGGCGAGCTGCCCGTTCACGCCTCCTTGATTCTGATGCGTGTCCCATCCGGTCACATCGGTAAACGCTGCTTCAACGCCGAGGTTCGCCTTCAGCAATTGCGCAATCTGCCGCATGTTGTTGCCGAATTCGGTGTTGGGATAGTTCACACCCACTGCCGGCGTGTACTGCGCGGGATTCGCCGCCTTGAGCATTTTCACCGCTTCAAATGTTTCATCGCCGGCCGCGTGGAAGATGCGATCGCCTGAATCGGCATACATCGCCTCGAACGCGCTTGCCGCGGGCGATGGCGCCGGTCCGCGACCGGCCACGGTGAAGTTGTTCACGTTGCCGATGGCGATCGCGGGAATCGTTCCGGCCAGAGTGCGCGGAACTTCGGCGCCGAGCGCAAGCGCGCGAAACGCCGTATGCTCCTGATTGTGACGGGCGCATTTGCACGCGGCGACATACGCGTCCTCTGCCTGCAGCGCGCGATTCAGCCAACCATCCTCGGTGTTCTTCACTCCGGGCGTGCCCGATTCCATGTAATCCTGCGCGTCAAAGTGCGACCGGCTCATATCCGGAGAGCCGCACGCATGCACAATCGCGAGGCGTCCCTGATCGTAGAGCGGCTTGAACGCGGTGAGCGAGGGATGAAGGCCGAAAAATCCGTCCAGATCGAGAACCTGATTGTCCGGGATCGCAATGCTGGGGCGCATCTTGTAATAATTTTTCTCGCGATAGGGAACCACGACGTTGAGCCCGTCCGCGGCGCCACGCTGGAAGATCACCACCAGCCGCTGCCCCGGGATCCCGGCCGTCTGCGCCAAAACGCTGCGCACAAGAAAATTCGGCATCGCCGTCGTGCCCGCCACGGCCAGCGCGCCTCTGTGCAGGAAAAATCGCCGGTTCATCTGCATCATGGTTCACCTCTAAACAGCAGCTTTCAGCTCTCAGCTGACGGCTGGCGCGTCAGCGCCTCTGAAACTCCGGCGAGCCCAGCAGCAATCCCGCCAGCAACTGGTCTTCCCGCTCGTATGCATCGGCAGGCGCGCGATTCGCTCTTCGCGGGGCTGCAACCGGCGTCGCCATCAGCGCATTCTGGCCGTTCTGCGCCTCAAATTCCTTCAGCGCCGCTGCGCGCGTGGCATCGCTCACTCCGCCGGGCAGCAGAATTTGCTCGAGGCGCGCCTCTTCAGTCTGCGGCGTCGGCACCACCTGCATCGCGGGAGCATCGTCGTCGAGCGCGCCCATGTCCATCTCCGGCGCCCATCCCACTGTGATCCCCGGGAATCGGTTCGCGGCCAGCGACAACGCAAAATTCATGCGGTCGACGAGCGCACCGGTGCTCACCCAGTCGGCCTCGTCCCACTTGTAGCCAACCGGCGGAACGCATCCATAAAGCGGCATCCCCATCTGGCGCAACGCATTCACCAGCGGTTCATAGTTGGTTACGTTCGCATCGCTCGCACGCACCGCGCTGACTACATACTCGAGCGGCGTCTTCACCTTGACGTTGCCGTCGCTCGCGGCCCAGAACTCCGGCGAGCGGAACAGCGTCTTCAGCACGCTGGGAATGTCGCCGCCGCTGGCGAGGTACGACTTCGCCATCCGGTCGACCAGCGGCTGCGGCGGATCGTCGCTCACAAACCGGATCGCCAACTGGCGCGAGATGAGCTCGGCCGTGGCTGGACGCATGGCCAGCATGTGCAACAGCTCGCGGCCCTCCAGCTCGCCATGCTCCTTGATCTTGGCGCCCATTACCTTTTTCGTGCCCGGCTCATGCCGGTTTTCGTTGAACTGGAATTCACCACCAAACTGCGGCCGATCCACGGTCCATCCCGTCAGCACGCGCGCCACCTGCGTCACATCGGCCTGGGTGTAGCCGCCGCTCACGCCCACTGTGTGCAACTCCATCAGCTCGCGCGCATAGTTCTCGTTCAGGCCCTCCGGCGCCTGGCGCTTGGCGTCCGGGCGCCGCATGTTGGCCATCTTCGCGCGAGATGCGGCCAAGGAGTCAGGCCCAATGCTTTGCGCGTTGTCGAGATAGATGAGCATCGCCGGGCTGTGCGCCACCGCTTCAAGCAGGTCCTCGAAGCTGCCCAGTGCGTGCGGCCGGATCGTGTCGCGGGCGTAGCCGACCAGGTAGTAGGGCATCTGCTCGTTCTTGCGCAGATAGATGTTGAAGTGATTCAGCCAGAAGTCCGTCATCACTTCCTGGAGCTGCGCATTCGAGTAGATGTCTCGCGCCAGCCGCTCGGCGAATAACTCTTTGACCACGGTCTGCTCGGGAGCCGCCAGGTCTTCGACGGACTCTCTCAGTTCCGGGCTCATGCCGGCCACGAGCGCAGCGCGCTGCGCAGGCTTGAGCGACTTGACGAAGCTGTCAAAATCCGCCGGTTGCATCGCCTGCAGTCGCCGCACCCGGTCGGCCGGTTGGAGGGCCAGAACGCTAGCGACGAGAGCTTCATCAACCGCGGGGGCCGCAGGCGCCTGATTGGTGGCTGCCGGCGTCATCGCATTCATCGCCGGAGCGCTTGCTGCGCTCATGTCGGGCTGCTGCGGTGCGGCCGGCTGCGCAGATGTCGCTTCCATGTTCGGGCTTGCGCCCTGGTTTACGGCTCCATCCATGCTTGCGCCGCCGCTCATCGCAGGGCTTTGTACGCCGCCGGCCGCACCCTGCCCCTGATTCTTCGCCGTCTGCTTCTCAGCCTGAGCGGCCTTCCTCATTTGGTACCGGTAGATCTGGTTTTCATACACCACGCGCAGAATGCCGCTTTGGGGGATATCGATCTTCCCATCTGCCGCCTGCCGGATAATGGCTGGGCCAGGCATGCGGAACATCAGGTCTCGCGTGCTCCACTGCATGGCTGGATACTCGGCCAGCCGGGCATTCAAATCTGCTTCGTCAATGTTCTCGGGATGCAGTTGGGCGTCGAACCACTTGTCGAGGCCCGTTTCGCCGGGGCCCATCGCCCTCACGGCTTCGAGGTCGCCGGGCCGCGGACCAAAGGTGAATCGGTTGAGAGCATGAAGAATGCGGGTGTCGCCCTGGAGCTGTGTCGAAACGTAGTTCGCTCGATGTCCGTGAGGAACCGAGGGCTGATCGCCCGAAGCGGCAACCTGGGGCGGCGCTGCGTCTCGGCCCGACACCGCATTCTGGGCCAGAGCGAGGGGAGCAGGGAAGCACAGGCTCCAGCAAACCGCGAGGGCTATTGCGCCGCGCAAGAACTCCATCGCAAAGGCTCCTCGTAGGGGAATGGCCGGCAGAGCACGGCACGAGCTTGCTGATCGTTCAGACTCTATTCTGCGCCGAAAGTTGTGGCTCATCTACCCCTTCGTGCTTCCTGGCCCTTTGTTCCCTTGATGCACTTCCCTACCAGGAACCCCTGCTTTTGCCGTCACATTGGATCGCCTTGCGGCGGTGGTATCATGGCGCGTTAATTTGAACCACGGGGAGGAAGACTTGAAATACACCATCGTTTTCGGCCTTGCGACATTTGCGCTTCTGGCGGGGTGCGGATCCCAGGACAAGGGCGGCATTCCGGTCAAGCCCAGATTTACCGGGCCTCCTTACCACCTATCACTGGGCGCGACGCCGGCTAAGCCGAGCAAGTCGGGCCTTACCATTCCTCCCATCAAGTACACGGCCGATCCTGACGCACCCTCGGACTCGCTCGCCACGCGGGCCATCCTCGTGGTGCGCATCGACACAGCGAGCGTCAAGAGCAAAGGGCCGATGACGATGGACCAGATCATCATGGGCGCGGTCGATCTGCCCGGCACGGAAGGCACGCTTTCCGCCGACTACATGGACGCGACGAACCAGAGCGTGGCCACCCTTCTTGAGGAGTACTGCGTGAAGGGGAACGTGAAGATGACGGCGGCGCTTACGCGCTCATCGCTCTCGAGCACGGCTGGCGACGCGGAGATCGACGGCAAGCTGATTACGCCGTGGCTGCCAATCAGCCTGGTGTTCAAGAACCCGCATTCTGGCTGCTAAGATTCGCCGAATCAGGCATTTGACCTGCCAAAATGCGGGTACGCCGGAATGCGTCTGGAAACGTTGAAAACAAAGCGGTTATTAGCCACAAATTCGACGCAATTTGGCGCGTTTTGTCGAGGTTTTGAAAGTCGATTTGTTGATTCTAAACGAGTTAAATGGCGAAAATCTGGCGAAACATCCCAATTTTTTTATTTAATTAATTTCGCTCCTTTCTCGGTGCCGGCAAAGCCGCCGGTAACTGGAGCCAGTAGCTGGTTGCCGGCGCTGTTGCTGTAGCGGCAGATTTGCCCACATAAGACAAGTGTAGAGAATTGGGGGAAATAATCGGCAAACTTCGAGAGAGAATCGTTCGGGGGTCAGAGACAGAAAAGGCAAGAGTTAAGACGGAATGGACCGAAGTTTGAATCGACGGAAGGGCTTGACATGGCTTGAAGTCGCCCGACCCTACGGGGCGGGGCCTCGAACCTTCGAACTCTCCCAGGATTTCATCCTGGGCTATGCTCGATCCTCCCTCCGGGAGGAATGAAGGAGGAGAGTGGAAGCAGATGAGCAAGAGCCTGTGGACCGGGGTCGCTGCGGGTTCTCGGGGTTCGCGCGGCAGGGCTCTCCACCGCTACTGACGTCTCTTCGCTGGCCGCGAGGGAAGCGGGTCGAGGTTGAGCAGGGTTTTGGGCAGAAGGAAAATTTGCTCACCAGAGGTGGGGGGCGGGATGTCCCTGAACGCCGAGTGAATAAGTGAAGGCGAGTGAATGAGTTGGGCGGATCGGAGAGGCGGTAAATCCGAGGGCGAGGGGTTGACAGGAAATCAGCGAGGGGTTCGTTGCTCAATTTGAGAACGCCAGATGCAGGTCCTTCGACTGCGTTTGGCCGAAGAATCGGCCAAACTTCGCTCAGGATGACCGTGCGTTCCAGGGATGGCTGTGCATTGATGACGCGAACTTAAGAAACGAGACAACAAGGGCTAGAAGTTTCTATTTTGCCTTCTTGCAGCGCTCCATGATTTTTGCGTGCAGGCGCTCGCTCACTTCGGTGGGGACTTCGTAGATCTCGTGGCAGCGGAAGATTTCGATGGTCTTGCGCGTGGTGTTCAGCACCACTTCGCAGTGGCCGCACTTGCGCAGGTGAGCTTCAATCTCGGCGCGGGTTTCGACGGCGATGGATTCGTCGATCACGTCGTCGAGGATCTTGAGGAACTCAGTGCAGGTCATGCTTCAGCTCCGTCTCCGCCTGACGCCGCGGCCGCCTGTGCAATCGCCGGAGCTCTCCTGCCAAAGTAGCGTGTGAGCCGCTCGCGCAGTTGCAGCCGCGCGCGCAGCAGGCGTGATTTGACGGCGGGAACGCTCAATCCCAGCGTCTCGGCGGTCTCCTCGGTGGAGAGACCCTCCACGTCGCGCAGTACGAAGACCACGCGAAAACCCTGCGGAAGGCCCTGAATGGTTTTGCGCAAGATCTCGGCCAGCTCGGATTGGGTGTAGTTTTGTTCCGGATTCGGCGCCCAGTCGGCGAAGTCGCGTGGTACGGACCCCTCTTCGGTGGCCACGTCCTCGTCCATCGAGACGAGTTTGCCGGTGCGCCGCTTGCGCAGGCGCATCAGACTCTCGTTTACCGCGATCCGGACCAGCCATGTGTAGAACTTCGAGTTCCCTTGAAATTGGTCGAGCTTTTCGTACGCCTTCAAGAAGGCGTCCTGCATCACGTCTTCGGCGTCTTCGCGGTTCTGCGTGATGTGCTGCGCAATCCTGAAGATCTGCCGCTCGTATTTGCGGACCAAGGTGTCGTAGGCCGCGATATCGCCGCCGCGAACCCGTGCGACCAGCGCCACGTCGGGATGCTGCTCGTCTGGTGCCGCAATTGGTTGGATGGTTGACATGGCAGTTGGTTCCAGAAAGATGCCGCGAAAGTTGCAGCCTGAAGGCTCGCAGCAGGGAATTTCTCTTGGCCGGCGTGGAACGATTCAGGAAGCCCGGCAAAAGATGAGTGTAACGGACGCAGGTGCCGGGAACCAAACCGGGTTTAGCGGAGTGAGCGGGGTTAGCGGGGTTAGCGGCGCTGGATATCCCACCCTTCGCGCGATGAGACCGAGCGGAGGGTGGGGCAACCATGATTCGTGGTATCCCATCCTAAACGCATTCGCGTTTAGGATGGGCACCCGCGAGGCGCGGTGGTTACGCAAGTGATTCCCCGTACCGTTCGCTTGCGTCCAATTCAGCATAAAGTGGAATTATGCGATGCTTTTCTTCCCCGCCGCGTGTTAAGCCGATGATTCCTCGGCCCGCTCTTATGGCCCTGGCGGGACTGCTGTGGCTTAGTACGTCGCTGTCGCCAGCGCAATCCACTCCAGCACCCGCGGCGGCTGCGCCGAGCCCCACTTCGAATGCGCCTGCCGGGGCTGCGCCTGTATCGAATGCCCACGCCTCGACGAGCGCGGGTGCCATTCGAAAGCCGAAGCCAGCGGCAAAGAAGACGCCGACGACACATAAGACCCATGCGACGGGCCGCCGGTCGAGCCGGGCGACGCGTCTGGCGCGCACAGCACGCATCAAGCAGGCCTTTGTCGCCTCAAAAGAGCTGCAGCCGATGGCCCAGCAGCTCGCTACTCTACGCACGCCGGCGGCTTATGCGGGTGTGACAGCCTACGCGCACAGCCACTCGGGCGAGGCCGCGGCGGCGGCTTACCTGGCGCTTGGCCACGCGTATTTGCTTGACAAGAGAAATGCCGAGGCCGAAAGCGCGTTGGCCGAGGCTCGCCGCGCCGACGGAGAGCTGAGCGACTACGTAGACTTTCTCGACGCCGAGGCGAGCCATGCAGCAGGAGACGACGCCGCTGCCGAGAATATTCTGCACGGATTTACCGATCGCTATCCCGAGAGCATTTTCGCCGACCAGGCGCCTGAGCTTGAGGCGAACATCCTGCTGGCGATGAATAAGCTGACGGCCGCGCGCCAGGTTCTGGCGGCGGCTGCCGGCACCGAAGCCGCGGATCGTCCGGCCTTTCAACTGGCTGAAGGCGAGGTGGAGCAGGCGCTGGGCCAACAGCAGGCTGCGGAAGCGACCTTCAAGAGGGTTTTGCTTGAGCATCCCTTGAGCCCGGAGGCGCAGACAGCGCGCGCCAAGCTGACCGAGACGGGCGCTGAGGCGACGTTGACCGTTACGGAGCTGCGCAGCCTGGCGGACGCTTATTACAACGCCGGCCGGTACGAAGAGGCGTCGGAGCAATTCCAGGCACTGGCGCGCGAGCCGGGCCTCGACGCAGCTACGCACCAGGGTTTTGCCGTCGCCGAAGCCGCATGCCAGTTGAAGCTGAAGCGGCTGACCGTGGCTGAGGCAACAGCTTTGCCGGATACGGCCGACGAGAACGGCGCGCGGCGCCTCGACCTGCTGATGGAGCTGGCGCGCGACCGCGACGATACCGATACCCAAAAGCAAATCGTCTCCCAGATGGAGGCGCGGTTTCCGCATAGTCCGTGG
The DNA here is from genome assembly GCA_963813015.1 of uncultured Acidobacteriaceae bacterium. Taxonomy (GTDB): domain Bacteria; phylum Acidobacteriota; class Terriglobia; order Terriglobales; family Acidobacteriaceae; genus Telmatobacter. The sequence continues at coordinate 157,483 of CAWEXN010000015.1, read as the reverse complement.
CTGGCTGACGCGCTTTTTTCCAGCGGCAATATGTACCTGCTGAAGCGCGACTATCCGACGGCGATCCAGTATTACAGCGAGCTCGCAGCGCGCTTTCCCGGCGATAAGAACGCCGCGGCGGCGCACTGGCGGTCAGGCTGGCTGAGCTACCGGTCGGGGCTCTACAAGAATGCGGAGCAGATCTTCGACGATCAGATTCATTCCTATCCTTCCGCCGTGGAAACGGTCTCCGCTCTCTACTGGCGCGGGCGTCTCTACGAAACGCAGGACCACAATGCCGCCTCGGCTGCGGCCAACTACCGAGCGATCATCCACGCCTACCAGCATTTTTTCTATGCCCAAATGGCGCGCCAGCGATTGTCAGCCCTGGGCGCGACGCAGCCCGCTTCCGATCCGCAACTGGATCGCTTTCAACCTGTGCCGCTGCCGCACCTGGTGGACACATTTCCCGAGGACAGCCCGCACCTGGCCAAAGCGCGTCTGCTGGCCAACGCGGGGCTGAACGAATACATCGCGCAGGAGATCAAGGCCGATCCCGATTCGCCTTCGTGGAGCGCGCTGGCCGAAGCGCAGATTTACTCGTCGTATGGAGAGACTTATCGCGCCGTGCGTTCGCTCAAGCGTGCTTTGCCGGGCTCGGCGTCTGCCTCGATTGAGTCGATCCCGCTGGTCTATTGGAGAATCCTCTTTCCCGAGCCGTGGTGGGATACGATCCAGGCCGAGTCGGCGAAGAACAACCTCGATCCCTACCTGGTGGCGTCGCTGATTCGCCAGGAATCGGAGTTCGACCCGTCTGCAATATCTCACGCCAACGCGTTTGGCCTGATGCAGCTGCTGCCGGCGGTGGGCAGAAAGATGGCGCACGAAGAAGGAATCACTTCTTTCCAGACTTTTCAACTGCTGGACCCGGCGATGAACATCCGGTTGGGAACAAGGTATCTCCGCCAGATGCTCGACCGCTTTGGCGGGGTGCAGGAATATGCGCTGGCCGCATACAACGCGGGGGACAATCGCGTTGCGGATTGGCAGGCCGCCGGCCCTTATTCGGGCATCGACGAGTTTGTCGAGTCTATTCCTTTCACTGAAACGCGGGAGTACGTGGAGGCCATTTTGCGCAACGAGGAGACCTACAGAGCGATTGACGAATTCGCCCGCTCGCACGACGGCTCAGCCACGGAGGCATCGCGCTAGCTTGGATGGTGGGTTGGCCCGGGGGGGAATCCCATTTGCTACTCCCGGGCTTCGATTCGAATTGACTTCGCCGTTATGCCCGGCAACACTGTCCTAAATCAGTTGCACGCATCTAATACACGTAAGTGTTTCGCAGCCTGCTTTTGAAAGAAAACGGAGCCGGGCGAACTCAGTCACGGCTCGGATGCATCAGACCCGGAGGGAACGATGTCAGCCGACTTGAGTTTTCTGGAAGAGTGGATCCCGGAACGCATGGATCCGGGTACGATTTTTGTTCTGGAGAACCAGGCCAAGCTCGGCCAGGCCCAGAATCCTTATGTAGCCGTGATGTCGTGCCCAAAATGCGGGACGCTTGGGCTGATCACTCGCCGCCAGCTCTACGGGGGCGATCCGATGATCTGTGGCGGTGACGTTTGCTCGGCGGAGTACCGGCTGGACGGCGAAAATATCTGTTACCGGTCTGCCCAGTAGATATCCGATTGTGCAGGTCGTCAGATTCGCGCAAGCTTGAAATCCTCCGCGCCTGAAGGCCCGTCACGCCATCGCGCCGAATTCAGGGGCCGGAAGGCCCCTGCTCCCTCCGGCCCGTTGCTCGCTACCGCTGCAGCGTGTAGTCTGCGTTTGTCGTTTTGGCGCCCACCTGCGACGGCGTGGGAAGCTGTGAACGGTCCCACCCTCCGCCCAGCGCTTGTACCAATTGCACCGCCGACGTCATCTCTTCCACCTGCAGCGCGTTGAGGGTTTCCTCGTTGTTTAGTAATGTGGTTTCCGCAATCACAACATCGACATATGGATCGACCCCGGTGTTATAGCGCACCAACTCCAGATTGAGATAGTCCTGCGAGTCCTTCACCGCATCCTGCTCACGGAGAATCTGTTGCGAATAGGTTCGTGTGGCTACCATGGAGTCTTCCACCTGCTCGAAGGCAGTGAGCACGGTCTGCCGGTAGGTCGCCAGGTCGGCGTTGTACTGAGCTACATACTGATGCAATTCCGCGCGATAGAGCCATCCGTCGAAGATCGTTTCGGCTACCGATGGGCCAATCGACCAGACTCGGCTGGGCCAATTGAACAGGCTGGTCAACGCGGAACTCTGAAATCCACCAGATGCGCTGATCGTCACTTGCGGGAAAAACGCGCCGTAGCCGATCCCGATGATGGCATTCTCTTCCGCGAGCGTGCGCTCGGCAACCGCGATGTCGGGCCGTCGTTCTGCAAGCTGGGAGGGCACCCCGGTGGGAATCGAAGGCGGCTTGAAGAGCATGGGCTTCACGGGAACGGAGAAATCGCTCGGTGGCTTGCCCAGCAACACAGCGATGGCGTGTTCGTATTGCGCGCGCAAAAGGCCCACATTCGTGGCTGCGGCCTCCGCGGACTCCACTGTCGTCTTGGCCTCGGCAACGGAGATGTAATCGCCGACGCCGGTGTCATATTGCGCCTGGTTGTAAGCCAGCGACTTTTGTTCGGCGGCGACGGTCTGATTGAGAATCTGCTGCAGCATATCCTGGCCGCGAATCTCAAAGAAATACTCCGCCAAGCTGGCCTGTTCGGTGAGCTTCTCCGTTTGAAGGTCGGCAGCGCTCACCTGCGAGGCATATTCCGCTTCGTGCACCTCGTTGCGGATCTTGCCCCAGAAATCGGGCGTCCACGAAACGTCAATCGGAGCATTCCAAAGCGTTGACTGCTTGCCGACGTTGGCTTGGGTGGAGTTGTTCAAAGTTCCGGAGCTCTTGGACCGGTTCCACGATGGGTTCGCTGTGATGGTCGGCCAGTACTGCGAACGCGCCTCGGCAATTGTGGCGCGCGCTGCCATGTAATTCTCGAAGTACTCCTTCAGGTTCTGGTTGTTGATATTGAGTTGATCTTCGAGCGCGTTCAGCTCGGGATCGCCAAAAACCTCCCACCAGTTACCGCGTATCATCGCATCCTGCGGGCTGGCCACCTTCCATCCATCCGTGTCCTGAAAGTTGACGGTAGACTCCTTGTAATTGGGCGCGGTGACAGACGGCGGAGCCGGAGCGTGATACGGTGGGCCGACACGGCACCCGCCCAGCAGCGCGACAAACCCCAGAGCGCAGGCAGTGAACAAGGCCGGAATTCGATTGGTTCGCTCAATCATTGTCAATATCCTTCATTAGACCGCACCTTCGGCGGTTGCTGGAGCCAAGTCTCGAGTGCGGCCCAGCGCACGGAGGCGAAGACGATCCATCATCAGGTAAACCACCGGAGTGGTGTAGAGCGTGAGTGCCTGGCTCAGGAGAAGCCCGCCCACGATGGTGATGCCCAAGGGCTTGCGGAGTTCCGAGCCGGTGCCGGTTCCGAAGGCCAGCGGCAGGGCACCGCAGATGGCGCACATGGTGGTCATCATGATGGGCCGGAAGCGGAGCATGCATGCGTCAAAAATCGCTTCGCGCGTAGTCTTGCCGCCCTGACGTTCGGCCTGCAGCGCAAAATCGATCATCATGATGGCGTTTTTTTTCACGATGCCGATGAGCAGAATGATGCCGATGATCGAAATCATGTTGAGATCGATGTGGAACAGCATGAGAGCCAGCATCGCGCCAACGCTGGCCGACGGCAAGGTGGAAATAATCGTAAGGGGGTGAACCAGGCTCTCATAAAGAATGCCGAGCACGATGAATACGGAAAGCAGCGCGGTGATGACCAGAATCGGCAGCGACGACAGCGATTGCTGATAAGCCTGGGCGGTCCCGGCGAAAAAGCCGCGAACCGTACCGGGCATGGCCAAGTTTTCTTCCATCTGCGTTACCTCGCGCGTGGCATCGCTGAGCGCGGCGCCGTTCTTCAAGTTGAAAGAGACGGTGGTCGATGGAAAAAGACCGGTATGCGCGACTTGCAGCGGCGTGGTGTTGGTGCTTGGCTTCGCCAATGTGAGCAACGGAGAAACGGCATTCAGTCCGGCGCCCGACGAGGAACCGGGGGGCTTGAAGTAAATGTTATTCAGTCCCGACGGATCCTGCCAGTATTGCGGCGCCACTTCCATGACCACGTAATACTGGTTGAGCTGCGTGTAAATCACCGAGACTTCAGATTGGCAAAATGCGCTGCAGAGGGCGCCGTCGAGCGATTGCGGCGTCTGGCCCATGCGCGCCGCGGTGACCCTGTCGTAGTTGAGCAATTCCTGCAGGCCCCCGTTCTGCCAGTCGGTGTTCACGTCCGTCACGTCGGGAAGCTTCTGCATATTTTGGTAAAGAACCGGAGCCCAATGCGCAAGGTCATCGATGTTGTCGGATTGGATGGTGTATTGATAAAGCGCGCCGCCGCCGCGTCCGCCGATGCGAAGGTCCTGAGCAGCCTGCAGATACGCCGAAGCAACCGGCAGGCGATTCATTTTTGGCCGCAGGCGGTTGATCACGTCCGGCGCCGCGGTCTGGCGCACAGCGCAATTGGGACTTTCTTTGCATTGAGTGCCCAGTGGCTTGAGGGCCATGAACATGAAACCGGCGTTACCGCCGCCGGTGTAGGCCAGAACGTGGGCCACAGCAGGGTCGGCTTTAACCACGTTGATCAGCGACGTCATGGAGAAATTCATGAGGGGAAAGGAAGCGTCTTGTGGACCCTGCACCTGGCCCATGATGATGCCCGTGTCCTGTTGCGGGAAATAGCCCTTGGGAAGCCTGACGTATACGAGAACATTCAGCGCAATAGTGAGCAGAAGCACGACGAGCGTTAGCCCCGGATTGTCCAGGACCCACGCCAGCGATCGCCGGTAAACCCAGATCATGCCGTTGAGGCCTTTTTCGCTGGTCCGGTAGAACCAATTGTGCTTCTCGCCCTCCTTGTAAGCTTTGAGCAGATGAGCGCACATGGTGGGCGTGGTGGTTAGGGAAATGATCATGGAGATGACGACGGCCGTGGAAAGCGTGACCGCGAACTCGCGGAACAATCGTCCGATGATGCCACCCATCATGAGGATGGGAATAAAAACGGCAATCAGCGACATGCTGATGGAGAAGACCGTGAATCCGATCTCTCTCGCGCCCTGTAATGCCGCGGCAACCGGGTCCATTCCTGCTTCGAGATGGCGGGTGATGTTCTCCATGACAACAATTGCGTCGTCGACCACGAATCCCGTGGCGACAACGATCGCCATCAGCGACAGGTTGTCAAGCGTGTAGCCGAGCAGATACATGATGGCGAAGGTGCCGATGAGCGAGACTGGAACGGCGACGAAGGGAATCAGCGTGGCGCGCAGGCTGCGCAGAAACACGAAGACCACCAGGATGACGAGGCAAACCGAAAAGACCAAGGTTCTCTCTACAGTGAAGACCGAAGCCCGGATGGTGACGGTTCTATCCACATCCACGGTTGTCTTGATGCCCGCCGGCAGCACCGCCTCGAGAAACGGCAATTGCGCCTTTACGCGATCGACGGTCTGAATAATGTTCGCGCCGGGCTGGCGGAAGACGGTGAGCACCACCCCCTTGGTGCCGTCGATGTATCCGGCGGTGCGGATATTTTGCGTGGAGTCGACGACGTCGGCGACATCGGACAGACGGACGGCTTCCCCGTTGTGGTAGCCGATGATCAGAGGTTTATAGTCGGCAGCCTCGGAGATCTGGTCGTTGGTAATGATGTCTTCGGTGATCCCGGTGTTGGAAAGCTGCCCCCTCGGCGAATGCGAATTTTGCAGGCTGAGCACCGACTGCACGCTGCCGAGAGTGAGGCCGAAACTCTCCAGCTTGGTGGGATTGACTTCGACGCGCACCGAAGGCGTACCGCCGCCTTGCACGCCCACTTGCCCGACGCCCTGAATCTGCGAGAGCTTTTGCTCGAGGATGGTTGAGGCAAGATCGTAGAGCTTCGTCACCTGATATTTGTTGGAGGTGAGGCTGATGATCATGATGGGCGAATCGGCTGGATTGATCTTGCGGTAGGAAGGATTGGAAGGCAGATTCACCGGCAGATAGGTGCGGGCCGCGTTTATTGCCGCCTGCACGTCTCTTGCCGCGCCGTCGATATTCCGGCTCAGATCGAATTGCATCGTCACGTTTGTCGACCCCAGCGAACTCGACGAGGTCATCTCGGTGATGCCTGCAATATGGCTGAATTGGCGCTCCAGCGGCGTCGCTACCGCGGCCGCCATAATCTGCGCGCTGGCGCCGGGTAGACCGGCAGAGACGCTGATGGTGGGAAAATCCACCTGCGGCAGCGGAGCCACAGGCAACACCACGAACGCGACCGCTCCGACAATGCCTACGGCGACGGTGAGCAGCGTGGTGCCCACGGGCCGCCGGATAAATGGGGCCGAAAGGTTCATGCGTTCTCTGCACCCGGCCGCGGTTCGAATTCCGCGGGCAATCGCGAAAGACGCCGGCCCTTGACGCGCTCAGCGAGCCGGTCGAAGAAGATGTAAATGACTGGCGTGGTGTAAAGGGTAAGCAACTGGCTCAACAACAACCCGCCGACCATGGAGATGCCCAGCGGCCGGCGCAGCTCCGAGCCGAGGCCGGTTCCGGCCGCCAGCGGAATCCCGGCGAGCAGCGCGGCCATGGTGGTCATCATGATGGGGCGGAAGCGCAACAGGCTGGCTTCGTAAATGGCTTCGGTTGAATCCTTGCCATGCTTGCGCTCGGCCTCCAATGCGAAGTCCACAATCAGAATGCCGTTTTTCTTCACAATACCGATAAGGAGAATGATGCCGATGATTCCCACGACGCTGAGATCCTGGCGGAAAAGGATGAGAGCGAGCAATGCGCCGACGCCTGCGGAGGGCAGCGTGGAAAGAATTGTAATGGGGTGGATGAAACTCTCATAGAGGACGCCAAGTACGATGTAGACCGCGACCAGAGCGGCAAGAATGAGCAGCGGTTCATTGGTGAGAGAATTCTCGAACGAAGCGGCTGTGCCTTGGAAACCGGACTGCAAGCTGGCGGGGAAGTTAAGGGTCTTCGCCGTCTTCTCAATGTCGCTGATCGCTGTTCCCAAAGAAGCGTTGGGCGCGAGATTGAATGAGACCGTGACGGAAGGGAACTGCCCCTGGTGATTGATGGAGAGCGCCTCCGTTGTGTCACTCACCTGGGTGAAGGCGCTGAGCGGAATGGCATTGGAGCCCGAGGAAGAAGATCTAAGGTTCGAAGTAGACCCGGCTCCCGTGCCACCGGAAAGAACCGTAGCCGGCGCGGTCAAGACTTGCGAGGACGGCGTGTAGCGCACGGAAGACGTGAGTGCGTTCGATCCAGCCGACGATGAGGCCGAGGAGGAGTACGACGTGGCCGCGCCCGCACCGGTTGCGCCCGATGAAGCGCTGGACTGAATGTAAAGATCGCCCAGCTTTTTGGGATCTCTTTGCCACTCTGGCTGCGTTTCGAGGATCACGTGATATTGATTCAGCTGCGTGTAGAGCGTGCTGATTTCGCGCTGGCCATAGGCGTCGTAGAGCGTGTTGTCGATGGTCGTTGGCGCGATTCCCAGCCTGGATGCGGTGACGCGGTCGATGGCCAGCTGGATGGCGCGCGCGCCGGTTTGCTGATCCGTAGCCACGTCTTCCAACTCGGGCAGCTTCTTTAACTGCGCCACGAATTTGTTGCTCCACTCATTCAACTCGTCCGTGTCCGGATCTTCGAGCGTGTACTGATACTGCGTGCGGCTGACGCGGTCGTCCACCGTGATGTCCTGCACCGGCTGCATATAAAGATGCATGCCGTGGACCTGGGTCAAGCTTTGCTGAAGGCGGCGGATGACATCGGAGGCGCCGACGCGCTGGTTGATCGGTTTCAGGTTGATGGAGATGCGGCCGCTATTGAGCGTTGTGTTGATGCCGTCAGCGCCGATGAACGACGACAGGCTTTCGACGGCGGGGTCCTTCAAAATGATCTTCGCCAGTTCCTGCTGCTTCTCGCTCATGGCGTCAAAGGAGATGGACTGCGACGCCTGGGAAATGCCCTGAATGACGCCGGTATCCTGCACCGGGAAAAATCCTTTGGGGATCGTAATGTAGAGGATGACGGTGAGTATGAGCGTGGCCACGGCGACCATCAAGGTGAAGGTCTGGTAACGCAGCACCACGCGCAGCGTGCGCCCGTAAAAAGCAATGAGCTTGTTGAACACGCGCTCCGATGCCTGGTAGAAGCGGCCCTCCTGGTGTTTCGGGTCGTGGCGCAGGATGCGCGAGCACATCATGGGAGTGAGGGTGAGCGAAACCACGGCCGAAATGACGATGGTGACGGCCAGGGTAACCGCAAACTCGCGAAAGAGGCGGCCTACTACGTCGCCCATGAAGAGCAGGGGGATGAGCACAGCGATCAGCGAAACGGTCAGCGAAACAATCGTGAATCCGATTTGACCTGCGCCGGTGAGCGCGGCTTCGAGCGGTGGCATGCCTTCTTCAAGGAAGCGGTTGATGTTTTCGATCATCACGATGGCGTCGTCAACCACGAATCCGGTGGAGATGGTGAGCGCCATGAGAGAAAGATTGTCGAGCGAGTAGCCGAGCAGATACATCACGGCGAGGGTGCCGATGAGGGAAAGCGGTACGGCCACGGCGGGAATGATCGTCGCCCGCCAGCTGCGCAGGAACAGGAAGATGACCATCACCACCAGTACGACAACGAGCCCCAGTTCGAACATTACATCGTGAACTGAAGCATTAATGCTGGTGGTCATATCGGTCAGCGTCGTGACCTTGATGCCAGCGGGCAGATTCGCCTCCAATTGAGGCAAAACCTTCTGAATGGAGTTGACAACGGTGATGGTGTTGGCGCCGGGTTGCCGCTGGATATTGAGAATGACCGCAGGCGTGAGATTCATCCACGCGGCCTGCTTGGTGTTCTCGACACCATTGACCACGTCGGCGACATCTTTGACGAAGACCGGCGCGCCATTGCTGTAGGCGACGACCACATTCTTGTAGTCGTCGGCGGTGTTGATCTGGTCGTTGGCGTCGATCTGGTAGTCCTGGCGCGGGCCGTCGAAGTTACCCTTGGCAGAGTTGACGCTGGCCTGCGTCAAAGCCGTGCGCATATCCTCCATGTTCAAGCCGTAGGCGGATAGCGCGACGGGGTTCACCTGAATGCGGACCGCGGGCTTTTGGCCGCCGCTGATGCTGACCAAGCCTACTCCGGCCAACTGGGAGAGCTTGGGCGCGAGGCGCGTGTCAACCATGTCCTCAACCTGAGAGAGGGGCATGGAGTCAGAAGTAATGGCGAGCGTGAGAATCGGGGCGTCAGCCGGATTGGTCTTGGTATAGACCGGTGGAACGGGGAGATCGGACGGCAGAAACGTCTGGCCGCCGTTGATCGCCGACTGCACTTCTTCTTCGCCGACGTCGAGCGAGAGCGTGAGACCGAACTGGAGCACGATGACTGAGACTCCGCCGGCGCTGGTCGAAGTCATCTGGCTGAGGCCCTGCATCTCGCCGAACTGGCGTTCGAGGGGCGCAGTGATGGTGGTCGCAACGACGTCCGGGCTGGCTCCTGGATAGAAGGTGACCACCTGAATCGTCGGGTAGTCCACCTCCGGCAGGGCCGACACGGGAAGCTGGAAATAAGCGACCAGCCCAGCCAGGAGAATTGCGGCCATCAGCAGCGAGGTAGCGACCGGCCGCAGAATGAATGGCCGAGATGGGCTCATGGAGCAGCCTCGGTCGTATCGGAGGATGTGGCCGGAATAACGACTTTGGAGATGGAAATGGTCGAACCGTTGACCAGCTTCTGAAAGCTGCTGTTGGCCACCATGTCACCGGGATTGATGCCTGTGACCGCGGTGTTTCCCTGATCCGAGATCCCCGATTTCACAGTCCGCATCACGGCCTTGTTTTTCTGGATCACATAAACGTAGTCAACTGCGCCGTTGTGCTGAACCGCAGAGGAGGGAATGAGAGTCTGATTGTCGAGCGTGTTGACTAGCAGGCGGATGTTGACGAACTGGTTGGGGAAGAGCAGGCCATTCGAGTTGTCGAATTGGGCGCGCATCTTGACGGTTCCAGTGACGGTGTCGATCAGGTTGTCGATGGTGATCAATTTTCCTTTGGCCAGCAGCGTCTGCTGCGTGCGGTCATATGCGTCGACCTCGAGAGCTTTGCCGGTGTGCATTTGTTTCACGACTTGGGGCAAGCTATCTTCCGCCGGCGCGAAGATCACGGTGATGGGATGAATCTGCGCAACCACCACGAGCGGGGTGGCGGAGTTGGCCGTGACCAGATTGCCGGGATCAACCTGACGCAGCCCTGCCCGCCCGTCGATGGGCGACGCGATGTGACAGAACGCGACCTGCACCTCGTCGTATTGGACGGTGCCCTGGTCGTTCTGCACGGTTCCCTGATCCTGGAGAACAAGCTTTTCCTGATCTTCCAGCGTTTGTCGCGGGATGGCATTCTTGGCCCAGGCGTCCTGGTACCGCTTGAGATCCATTTGCGCTTCGGCCAAGAGATTCTGGTCGCGGCTGAGTGCTCCCTGCGCCTGCGCAAGCTGGGCCTCATACGGCCGAGAATCGATATCAATCAGCGGATCGCCCTTGCGAACGTCCTGGCCTTCGCGGTAGTGGACGGCCGTGATCACGCCCGTGACCTGCGCAGTAATGCTGTCGGTGTATGTCGGCGTGACGGTGCCGATGGCATTTAAGTAGACGCCGATGCTGCCTTTGGTCGCAGTGGCGACGGTGACTGGCACCGTCCCGCCCATCGCGGCGCCGCGCCCTCCGCCTGCCGGAGCGGCGCTGGTGCCGTGCTGTTTCCACACCCACACAAACAGGAGCGCAAACAGCAGCAGTATGATCACCCAGATCCACAGGTGGCGGCGTTTTCTTGTCGAGTCTAAGGGCGGCTGCCCAAGGTCAGAATGTGAAACAGAAAGAGGTTGGTCCATCGCCTTCTTCTTCTCTTATTTCCTGTTACGAGCGCTCGGTTTGATAGGGACATTTTCTCATATTCGAATCGATGTCCGGGATACACAAGGCATCGGGGTTTGTCACGGAGCCTCTTTGCTGAAATGAATTTCCGCATGCGCGGTCGCCGCCTGATTTCAGGGCGAGTGGCGGCAATCGGAGTCCGGTGAGGCGCAATACAACGCGGCGTGCACATGGGCACGCTATTGCACAGACGAATCGGGCCGGTGGAAAGTTGCAAAATGCCTGAAGTGCGGATGGAACGTCCCAATTTGGCTGGTTTTCTTGGGAACGACTGGGTCGGTCCAAGGGCCAGGAGTCGAGCATCGATGCCTAAAGCGCCAGAAAGATTGCGCCGTCATCCACAGTGAGTTCGACGCCGGCGGCCTTGGCCGCTTCCTCAAGCGCGGCACGCAGCATGACAACCGGATCCGGGCTCACGTCGAGGCGGCGCATCAGCCCTTCGCCTTTCTTCGTGCCTGCGGAAAGCGTGATCTTTAGACCGCGGCGCTTGCATCGCACCGCGGTACCATCTTCAAGCTTGGTGTTCATCGGCTTGATGTAGGCATCGATGTAATGAACGCCGATGCCGGACTTATCTTCAGTTTTGGCGGGAAGCTTGCTTTCAGCATCCGCATTCACATCACAAACTTTGACTTTCACGCTGTGCCCCCAGAGGTTCAATTCCTTTTCGCTCGAGAAATGCGTCCATGACTTTTCTGAATTCGCGGATATGTTCAGGCGTGCTGCCGCAGCAGGCGCCGATGATATTCGTGCCCGCTTCGAGGAGCGGGAGGACGCCCTTGACCATCTGCTCCGGCGTTTCATCGTACACAATCTTCATATTCACCAGCCGGGGCTTTCCCCCATTCGGCTGCACCATCACCGGGAGATTGGACGCGCTTTTGTAACGTTCCACTGCCATCAGCGCATGCGGCATATCCATTCCCGTGCCGCAGTTGAGAGCCACGATATGCGCGCCGCTTTCCTCCATGAATTCGGCGGCGCGTTCCGGTTCGATGCCCATCATGGTGCGGAAAGTGGAGCCGTCGAGGGTCACGTCATAGGCCATGGATCCGATGATGCACTTTGCGCCCGCCTTCTGCGCGGCCTCAATGCCGATGGCGAGCTCTTCGAGCGATGTCTGGGTTTCGATGATGATGGCGTCTGCGCCGCCCGCGACCAATGCAGCCGCCTGCTCTTCAAAGGCGCTCTGCACCTGGGCGATTGTGAAATCGCCGAATGGTTCGAGCAGGCCGCCGAAGGGACCGATGTCGCCGAGGACGTAGCCATCTTTGCTGCCGAATGCCTGGCGCGCGATCGCGACTGCAGCCTTGTTAATCTCGGGCACATGCTCGGATTGGCCGTGGCGGTTGAGCATGATGCGCGATCCGCCGAAGGTGTTAGTGATGATGCAGTCGGAGCCGGCTTCGGCATAACGGCGCTGAATGGCGAGCACGCGCTCAGGTTGCGTGAGATTCCAAGCCTCTCCGCAGTTGCCTTGTTCCAAACCGGCAATCATCAACTGCGTGCCCATCGCCCCGTCGCCAAGTAACGGCCGTTCCAGCACCTCTTCGTGCAAAAGCTTTTTCATGGGTTCTCCGTCTCCCCGCTCAATTCCTTTTGTACCAGAGCGTAGTGGATGGTTTCGAGAACCAGGCCCCATTTGTGGCTGCGGCTTTGCGGTTCGCAGTAGCAGCCCGCGCCGTTCGGCTCGCGCCGCCACTCGAGGACCGCATTCAGGCGCTGACCGAGCAGAGGCCTCTCGCCGTCAATCGCGTTCATGAGACGATCGGGATCCTCGACGAATTTGCACATCGACTCGTGGCCGGTATCGTCCTCGGCCGGGCTGCAGCGCTCGTCCAGAATAGGGTACTCGTCGGCGCGGGGCCCGAGCTTCACCTTGTAGATGAAGGCCAGTGGGCGGCCCATATTGGTGCAGGTGGTTCCGTCGTAGCGGAATGAGGCCTCAATCGATCCGTCGGGTTGGGGCGCGATCGCAAGGCGCTCTTCGGCCCATCGTTGCAGGGCTTTTCGATTCACGGTGTATTGCGCGTCGGCGTCGAGCACAGGGGTCGGCGCGGGCAGCGGCTCGGCGGTTGTCCGCGGCGCGCGTTTATAGGGCGCGCGCCTGTACTGGCAAGGACCAAACGAGCAACTCTCACAGGGGATAAGGCTCGTTAGCCGTTGCAAACGTTCTGTGTGGCGGGTGACGCCGAAAACCGCGAGTTGAGTCTTCTTGGGACGCAACATGCCGGAATCAAACGCGTCCACGCGGGAAGGGAACTGCTCGCTCCGCGTATGCCTGATCAATTTGAGAAGACGCGGCTGTTCCGCGACGTCCCAATCCGGGTAGCCGGGACTGGAGTGAGGAAGCACGGCCATGCCACGCTGTTCCGCCCAATCGCAAAGACGGGCTCCGGCAATCGTGGTCAATTGCTCAACGACCGCGGAAGCATACATCTCGAGGAAGAAATATTCGTCGGGCTTTTCTTCCCTCCAGAGGCGCCGCGCTTCTTCTTCAGCTTCAGGCCCAGCACCCACGGCAACCAGAATTGCACTATGCGCCCCAGCCTGCTTGAAGGCTGTGTGGAGGCGCTTGCTGTTGAAGACCACGCCGTCGATTTTGATCAAGTCGGGCCGAATCGTTTCGCCCGCGGCGGCGCCGCTCTCAAATTCGAGGCTCTCAACCTGGCGCGCATAAAACCATGGCCGGCCATGATGGGCGTACCAGTTCCGCGTCCAATCCGCCAGTTCTCGCGCACGCCCTTCCAGCTCAAAGCCGCGAGGATAGCCGAGCAGCCGCGTAAGTTCCTGCTGCGGCACGTCCACGCCGGCGAGCGCGTCCGCGATCTCGATGGATTCGGCTACCTGGCGCATGGAATCGGCTCCACGGCTTTGAATTGGCAACCCTCGACAAAGAAGTCGAAAAAATTGGGGTGCGTCTCAAGCCGGCAATGTTGCACTCGTTTTACGAGCTCCTCCAACTCCTGGCGCTTGGTTTTCGAAAGCAGCGCGATGGTCGCGCCTTCAATAGCCAGATTGCCGGCCCTCACGAATTTCTCCGGCGCGAGGCTGGGCACGAGCCCGATACGCTTCGAGGCTTCCACATCGATATGCCGTCCGAATCCGCCGGCGAGATAAAAGACGTCAATGTCGTCGAATTCGATGCCGAATGTGTTGAAGACGACATGCAATCCAGCGACATTCGCGCCCTTGGCCTGCGCCAGCTCATTCACGTCGCTCTCGAGCAGATAAACGTCGCCGTTCGTGCCGTGGCAGAGATCGATGCGGTGCAGGTCATCCTCGAACCGTCCTCGCTCGTTCATGCGGCCTGTCCGCAGCAGCTCGCTCAGCAAATCCACCAGCCCCGAACCGCAAATTCCTTCCGGCGGCACGTCACCGATGACGCGAATCCGAAATTTACCGGCCTCATCAATCGTCACTTCCTCAATGGCGCCGTCGAGAGCGGGCATGCCGCAGGCGATGGCTCCGCCTTCAAAGGCCGGTCCCGCAGGGCATGATGCCGCGAGAATCCGATCCTTGTTTCCCACCACCAACTCAGTGTTGGTGCCAATGTCCATGATCGCGATGAGGCGCTCTTCGTGCGCCAGATCAGCGGCCAGCATGCAGGCCGCAGCATCGGCTCCCACGTGGCCGCTGATGATGGGGGCACCATACACGCGCGCTTTGGGATGAATCGGCAGAAGGCTGCGCAGGCCGGATTCCTGAAGGCTGGTCGTCGTGCGCTTGCCCTCGGCCATTTCAATCTCGGTGATTGAGCGGTAGGGCGTTTGGCCGATCGTGTAGACGTTCTGGCGGAAGAAAAGATCGCGCATGGTGGAGTTGCCAACCACGACCATTTCGTAAATTGTTTTCGGGTCGACGGGAAACTTCTCGATGGCATGGCTCAGGTAACCGGCGAGCGTGCGCATCAGCAGCCGTCCCGGATGGCTGGTGTCGTAAGCGATGCGCGACATGATCTCCGAGCCGCCGAAGCGCTGCGGATTCTCAAACGAAGTGTCGGCAATCAGCTCGCCACTTTCAAGGTCGAGGAGACGCACGACCACGGTCGTCGTTCCCAGGTCCATCGCGATGCCGTGAATCGGCCCCGTGGAGCGCTCGACTTCGACTCCATCGATCAGAATGCGATCGCCGTCGCGCGTAACGGCAGGATCGAGCGCGAGAGCCTGACCGCCGGCAGGCAGCCCGTACGCCTGGCGCTCAATGACCATATGTCCGCGGCGCATGGTGTGGCAGCGAACGATACTGGGCGAGATTGGGCCGCTGGAGCCGGTGACGAATGCCTGGCAGGAGAGACGGAAATTTCCCTTCAGGTGACGCTCGGCCTCGGTCATCGGAGACAGGGCTTCCATGCCTTCGACCACCTCGACCATGCATTCCTTGCATTTGCCTTGCTTGCGGCACGACGTCGGCACGTCGATGCCCATGGCTTCGGCCTGGTCGAAGAGAGAAAGGGCCGCGTCGGCCTCGGTCGATTGTCCGTTGATGATTAGCGTGACGGCCATTTTCGGGAAGTGCCTACCATCCCTTCGCCTCGAGCTCAGCTTTCAGCGCATCTGCGACATCCTGCGCGGACCCCTCGCGCTCCTGTTCGTCGCTCCACTTCCATTGCGCCAGGTAGTCGTCGGAGGCCTGCAATCCGCGCATGGCTGCGAGGCGATCGATCTGCTCCATGAATCGCCCGTCCAACTGCACTGTCACTTCGTCGATCCCGTCATCCGCTTTGACTTGAGTCGGGATTTCCTGCCAATAGAGAATTTTGTAAGTTGCCATCTGGGTCACGCGTGTCCTGCCAGCCGCAGGAACAAATCCACCGCCGCGGAGGCATTGGCTCCGTATCCGTCGGCGCCAATCTCGTCTGCAAACATCTGGCTGATGGGAGCGCCTCCCACAGCCATTTTGATTTCTGTGTGGCCAGCCGCATGGAAGCCCTCAATCACGGTCTTCATATACATCATCGTCGTCGTGAGCAGCGCGCTCATGCCGACGATGTTGGGCTTGCATTTCTCGGCAGCGGCCATGAACTTTTCGACACTCTGATCCACGCCGATGTCATGAACTTCAAAGCCCGCGCCTTCGGCCATCATGCCTACCAAGTTCTTGCCAATATCGTGCAAGTCGCCGCGAACCGTGCCCATGAGCAACACACCCTTGGGCTTTGATCCCCCGTCTTTCGATGTCAGCAGCGGCTTCAGCACGGCCATTCCAGCTTTCATTGCCCGCGCGGAGATCAAAACTTCCGGCACATAGAGCACGTTATGCTTGAAGTCTTCGCCGACCACGCTCATGCCGGCGATGAGACCTTCCGTCAGCACTTCCTGAGCGGAGCGCCCTTCGGCCAGAGCCGCTTCGGTCAGCTTGCCCACCTGGTCGGCATTTCCTTCGTACAGGTGTTGATTCATCAAGGCGTAATCGGGCATCGAATGGTTTCCTCAGCGTGCGCTTGCAACCGCTCCGGCGGCGCGTTTGGCGTTGAATTCTTCAAGAGCTTCAAGCATGGCCAGAATATTTTCGCGCGGCATTCCCGGGCTGGTGCCGCCGCCGACGGAGAGAATGATTCCTTCGCCGCCGGAACCCTCGAGAACTTCCAGAGTTTCGTCCTTCACTTCGTCTGGGGTTCCGCGAACCGCGACCTCAAGCGGATTGACGTTGCCCATCAGGCACATGCGATCGCCGATGCGACGTTTTACTTCGGTGATGTGCCGCTGCTTGCCCCAGTTGAGCACATTGAATCCAGTGTCGGGCAGGTGGTCGAGGCAGGCGTCCACTTCGGCATCATTGTGATAGAGCTTGACCCAATCCTTGGGAAAGGCATCGCAGATTCGCTTGAGATAAGGATGCGCGAACTCGAGGTAATGCTCCTCGTTCACGAATCCGACAATGTCGTCGAGGATGAAGATGCTCTCAACGGTATCGCCCATGACTTTCTGCTGCGCCTTCAGCCAGTCAATAATCACGCGCGTGCAGAGGTCGAGCAGTTTATGCGCGCCTTTTGGGTCCTCTACCAGATCGATCATGAATTCCGTTGTGCCGCGGACAAATCCCGCGGTGCACATGGGCCCGCGTGAGGTCACCATGGGGAGAATGTAGCCGGCATCGAGAATCCGCTGCCGGGCCATGGCGATGCGATGCAGGGTGAGGCCGGCAAACCCGTCGGCCTCCACTTCATACTCGGGGAAGTTATCGATATCTTCAAGGCGGTAAAGCGTGTGGTATTCGCTGGGCGTGTTGTCTTGCCAGAACTTGATCTTGGCTCCAAGGACAGACGGTTCAGCCGCCATCCCATACTCCATCCACCACGAGGGGATGAAGATGATGTCTGGAAACTCCTGCATGATTTTCAAGTTCGATTGAAACCAGAGCTCGGGATCCAGAAAATAGTCGAGGTGTTTGATCCCCAGGTATCCCGGAATCCATGGACTATCGATGATGAGCGCCATGGGGATCTTGTCGAGCTTCTCGCGCCGCACCGCTCGCTTAAACGTTTCCCACTGTTCCGGCCGCATACTTTTCCTCCCGATCACAATCGTGATCCATGATCCCTGTCGAGCCCATGACTTGAATGAGCGACCTCCTCGCCATCCGTCTTGCCCGAATTGCCGATCTATTTCATCACGCTGGGCAGGGCGGTGAGTCACCGCTCGAACAGCGCAGACTGCGAAGCCATGCGTGGCCTAAGTGCAATCTTTCCTGTCGTCTAAGATTTTCTTCGACCGTCGTAATAATTCCGACCCCGTAATCATAATGTATGACCAATGAGGCGCACAAGAGCGTTTCCCAGGCCGGTGGGGCCGAGCGTCAAGGGCGAACATGGAGGCCCATATATATAGAGCAAAGTTGAGCTAAACGCTTTTGTTCAAACCTGCACGTAGTAGCCGCAGGCCGCTATGGGGCACTATGACGCTGCGAGGCGGCTTAGTTCACCGTCACGGTGAAGGTCGTCGTGGGCGCGGGCGTGATGGCCGGATTGCCGGTTGCCGTGACCGTAAATGTATACGTGCCCGCAGTCGTACCGCTGTTTCCTCCGCCTCCGCCGCCACCGCCACCGCCGCCTCCACCGCCGCAGGCGGACAAGCCGCCGAACGCTGCCAGCAGCACGAAAATGCCGAGCGTCGCACGCCAACTGCGCCGACGTTCCGGAATCCCGAGCAAAACCACAAGAGCCAGAGCCACTCCGCCCGCGCCGCTCCACCTACCGCCGCTGCCCGGCGAACCTGGCTGAGTAAGCGCGGCGGCCGGCGCCGTTGTGCTAACGTTCGCGTCTGCCACGGCATATCCTGCTCCTGTTGGTAGTTGGACCGTGCCGTTGAGCATCGTGCAACTGGGCAAGTCAGTAGCGCCGCTGGGTTGGCCCGTAAGAGCGCAGGCCACCGTGATGGTGCCGGTATAGCCCGATGTCGAACTGACAGTAATCGACGATTGGGTCAGCCCTCCTGGTGCGATTGAGGCGGCATTCGACGCTGAAAGAGTGTAGCCCGATTGCGCCACTGTGATCGTTGCAGTGGCCATACTCGGAAGATATGTGGGATCGCCGCTGTAACTAACGGTCAAAATGTCCGTGCCAACGCTAAGGCTATTGGCCGGAATCGGATAAGTAGCGCCGCCGCCGGATAGTGGCCACGCCACGCCTGTGTAGCCGCCGCCCGATATAGTCACTGTTCCAGTTGGCGTTCCATATGCGCCTGTTACCGCGACCGTTACCGGCAGCGCCTGCCCTGTATCCAGGCTGCTCGATTGCGGCGTCATCGCTACGGCCGACGCGACTTGAACCCATGGAGTCACGGTCACCGTAGCCGAATTACTCACTGTCGTGTTAAACGGATCGCCACTGTAATTCGCGTTCAGAGTGACGGTTCCGACGTTCAGGCTCGCTGCCGGAATTGCAATGAAGTAAGCTCCACCCGAAACAGGACCCGTGAATTGTTGGCCGGCTGCGGTTATTGTCACGTCCCCGGTAGGGGTGGGCCCATTGCTCGCAAGGGTCCCGGTCACATTCAATGGAAGGTTCAAGCTGATGCTGGTCGCCGACGGCGTTACCGAAAGGGCCGGGGTCACCTTGGTCACTGTGACTGTGGTCGTTGTGCTTGCAGGAAGGTACGTATTGTCCCCTTGGTACTGCACAGTTAAAGTCTCTGTCCCTGCAGCCAGTTCGCCGGGAACAACTGTGAAGGTGTAGCTGCCGGCGGAAAGTTGTCCACCGATGTTACCGAGTTGATACAAGGTGCCCAGGTTTACGAATCCCGTCGGCGTGGGGCCTGTACCGCTAACCTTCGCCGTCACTTGAAGTGTGTTTGCAGTAGTCAGGTTGGTCAGCGATGCTGACATGGTCAGGGTCGGAACCAGGACCGTGGCCGTGGCCGTCCCCGCCAGATAATTCGAGTCCCCGCTGTAGCTGGCGGTGATCGTATTGGCCCCGCTTGGAAATTCCCAGACCGGGATCCCCGGCGTGCACGTCCCGGTAGTCAGTGTGCACGGGAGAGATGTGTAGCCTGGCAACGATGCTGTTACGGTTCCGGTTGGTGTTGGGCCGGCGCCTGTCACATTCACTGTGACGTTCACGGAGTTGGTATCGAACGCGGTGGTTAAATTGGGCAGCTCGGTCACCGTTGGCGTCAGCTTGGCCACTGTCACGCTGGCCGTCCCGCTTGCCCTAGCATACGTCGCGTCTCCGCTGTAACTCACCTTGAGCGTGTCGGTCCCTGTGCTCAGCGTGTCGCCGGGAATCGTGAATGTATAGCTTCCGCCGGACAATGTCCCCGCCGTCCCCGTGTAAAACCCACTCGCAATCAGGCCCACCGTGCCGGTCGGCGTTCCGCTGGCGCCGCTAACCGCGACGGTGACATTCAAGCTCTGGTTCAATGGAAAGCTGTTCGTAGACGGCGTCACTGTGACGGTTGCTTTGGCTGTCCCGATGGTCGAGGTCCACGCGTTGACCACATTGGCGATATTCAATGAGCCCAGCCCGGTGGCAAGATCGAAGCCGCCCGCCGCAGCATACCCCGAGAGAACTCCTATCGAATCGCCGCTATGGCTCACGGTGCAATTGGGAGAGCCCGACGCACACGCCATGGCGATGGTTCCGGTGTCGATGTCGTTGAACGAACATCCATCGCTTATCGTTCCGAACTCTGCGGGGCAGTTTCCGTAGCTCTGCCTGGCGGCCATCGCATAGAGCTCCGCGTTGGGATTGCCCTGCGGCGTTCCGGCCTTCTGATTAATGAGCGCCATGGCGCCAGCCATGGCCGGCGTCCCCACCGAAGTTCCGCCAACTTCCTGCGCTTGCGGCGGTGTGGTGAGAGAGGTGGAAGTGACACACGCTCCGTTGGCTGAAACGCAAATCAGATAGGCACTCCCGAGGAAGCCATTGCCCGCCATGAACGAGACATCGGGCAGGTCGCGCGCTCCATCTGCCGGGATCCCGGGCACACCCGACTGCCAGCTCGGTTTGGCGTAGCCGCCGGCGCAACTCGATACGTTTTCGCCGTCACCATTGATGCAGTTGCTCGCACCGCCTCCACCGCCGATGGTATCGAGGAAAGGAGAAAGGTTCACGGTGGGGCTGGTGTGGGAATAGATCAGGGTCCACCATTGACTTACAAAATTGCAGGCCGATTCGGCGTCAGTGGGCGAACTGGCGGCATAGCCATTCTGATTGAGAACGGTCGCCCATTCCTGCAAGTAGTTCAGAGCCAGCGGATTCGTGCAGGTATCGTTCCACGGAACCTCGGGTACATATCCCAGGGCGTTGGAGCCGTTGCCGGCGTTTGATGCTGCCCAATACGGAGAAGCGGTCGAACCCCAATTGAGGTCTGTTCCGCCCACGGCAGTGTCATATGGAGTGGAAGCGATTCCGCTGACTGAAAGGCCATATTGCGCGGGATGGGGAGGGTTGCCAGCGAGCCCTTGGTCGCAGGTCGCTGCTCCGGCATCACCCGCTGCGACGAATACTGCAATCCCCTCGCTGGCCGCTGTCTCCCAAAGATTGTTGTACGCCGTATTTCCGCTTGTGCCCTCGCCCAATTCGCATTCGCCGTAGCTGACGCTGAGGATACTGGCCGTATCATTCTGGACGACGTAATCCGCGGAAGAGTAGACCGTGTCGGTCGTGGTTGAATTGGATCCGGAGACGACGAGCACGATGTTGGCGCCTTTGGCCACTGTCCCCGACCATTCAACATCCAGCGTGTTTTCGATGAGATCGTCGATGGTGCAGGTGGCGCCCTGATATGTGCTAAAGCACTCACCAGGGTCGGTGCCGTTGGCGACGATGGTGGTGGGTGGGGTCCCCGCAGGCAGCCCGAAAACGCTGCGAAACGTGGCTACGTCTGCGGCGTTGATGTCACTTGTTCCCGCGATCGCAATCGTCTGTCCCGTTCCGTCGATGCCGTTGTTCCAGAGCGGCAATAGATTGTAGATCGTTGCAAAATCGTAGGGGGCTACGTCTTCAATGGTGTAGGCGCCGGTTCCCGAGCCGACGCTAATGCCGAAATAAGGGTGCGAGGCAACACTCACCTCTGCGTCTTGCTGAGCGCCGCCGGAGATGCCATGCCATCCGCCTCCGGATGGATCGAAGCTGACCAGAGCTCCCGTTTGATGCAGGGGCCGTGGGAAGAAATTGTGCAGCGCTTTAACGCCCTCTACCACCGGGGCCAAAGCGGCTGGAATCTGCGGATCGCTCATGTTTGCGACGTGCGGTTGCCCGTTCACCAACAGGTTGTGGATCTCCACATGAAAAGTGCTCTCCACCTGCGCGGCAGAACCGCTGAAGCGGATTGTCATGTGGTCGGGAGAGACTTCATCGACGTGCAGCCCGTGCCCGCTAAGCCAACCTGAAATCGCCGCAACATCGGCGAGAGAAGGTCCAAACATCCTGCCCACATCCACGGGCGCCAGCCAGCTATGGAAGTTCGGCGAGGACGGATCGTATTGGCTGGCCACAAACTGGTCAAAAGCAGCCTGTTGTTCAGGGCCGCGTTTCAAAACAAGAATCACGTCGGTCATGGACAGATTCGGACTCGCCGGGCCGCGGTCATTCTGATCCACGGCTGCCGGATGTGTATTGCCCTTCAAAGTGATCAGCTGGCTTTCGTCGATCCTGCCGACAATCCGAGGCGCAGAGGACGGCGTCTGCGAGAGCAGTGGGCTCCCGTCGAGGACTAGACCCACGACCAGGCTGAGAAGGACAACACGCAGGAAGCGCATGCGGTTGCGACCGCCTTTCTTCAGGGGCGTCAACCTTGATCGAGCCCGACAGAGGGGCCATTCAAAACTGGGAAACCGATTGATGGGCTCGATGGAAGTTGAAATGCGAGTGCCAAGCTGGTTTCGCCCACCATCATACACAAATCCAGCATCGGTCGCATCGGTTCCTTTGGATCTCTCGCGGATTGGAACGGCCCGCCATTTCCGTCCCGAACGGTTCATGGCCCATTCAATCTGAGGCGTCTTGAATCTTGAAGATGGACAAGGTGTTTGCCTTGACTCCGGGCACGAAATAGATCATTCAACTCCAATTCAACAGCGGTATATACTGCGAAAAGGGTTCCTCACGGCATTTTCGGAATGGATGTGAGGCAATCGAACCGTGTGAGGTCGCCGCTCCCTGTTGGTCGCGTTGACCTTAGATCTGCGGCTTTGCCCATGGAAATTCCCAAAGACGATCTGGCCGTTCTTGCAGCGCGAGCTGCAGGGGAGGAAGGTCAAAGGTAGTTCCTTTCATCAGATTTTCATAGCTCAGCCACTGCGTGGGGCGGATCAGGCATGAACGACCCAAAAGAGCAGAAGAACGAGCCGGAAGCTGGGACGCTTGTAGTGAGTAATGGCGTATCCGGTGTCCCTTCGTCGGGAGAGACGAACGCAAGCGGACAAGTGTCCGAACCGCCCGCAGAGGGATCGACCGAACCCGCAACCCTCGCGGGCGGTGAGGCGCCGACCCTTGCGGCAACGGCTATCCCGCGGCAGCTCCAAGCCGGCGTCACGCTGGCTCCGGACACCCCAGTCCGCCTTTCAGCAGATGGCGCAGTTGTCATGGGCAGCAGCGCGGCGTTGCTGCCCGGGAACGTTTTTGCGAATCGCTACCAAATCATCAAAACCCTGGGTGAAGGCGGGATGGGGGCGGTTTACAAAGCGCGAGATGTGGAGTTGGAACGAGAGGTCGCGCTCAAGGTCATCAAGCCCGAGCTTTCAAGCAATCCTGAAATCCTGCAGCGGTTCAAGCAGGAGTTGATTCTCGCTCGCCAGGTCACCGACCGGAATATCATCCGCATTTTCGATCTCGGTGAGGCCGATGGAATCAAGTACATCACGATGGAGTACGTTGAAGGCCAAAACCTTCATCAACTCCTGAAACAACGGGGCAAGCTCGAGTCTGCGGAAGCCGTCGACATCATGGAACAGGCGACTGCCGGACTGGCCGCTGCCCACCGCGAAGGAATCATTCACCGTGACCTGAAGCCCGGTAACATCATGCGCGACGTGAATGGCCGGGTTGTGGTGATGGATTTCGGATTGGCCCGCACCATCAGCGGCGACGGAATGACTCGGACCGGCGCGATGCTGGGCACGATTGAGTACATGTCGCCGGAGCAGGCGCAGGGCAAGGAGCTCAAGGCCAGCTCAGATGTTTTCACGATCGGCTTGATCCTTTACGAGCTGCTTGCCGGGGTTACGCCTTTTCATGCGGAGAGCGCGATCGCAAGCCTGCTGATGCGCTCCCAGCAGCGGGCCGTGCCGCTGGCGGATATCGATAAGAATATTCCGGGCTCGCTCAGCAATATCGTCGCAAAGTGTCTCGAGAAGGACCCGGCCCACCGCTACCAGAGCGCGGAGGAGTTGGATGCGGATCTTCGTGCCTGGCAAGGGAGAAGCGGAGGGAAGAAGGTTTCAGCTTCTTCCATGCGGCGCCGCCTGAACCGCATTCGGGAGCTTCCGTGGAAGACCCTCGGAATCGCCGCAGCTCTGATTTTGGCGATCGCGGCGGGAATGACCTGGTTCGTGGTCCGGAGACAACTGGCCGCGAAATCAGGTGCACATGGCCCGGTGTCAGTGCTGGTTGCCGACTTTACGAACCTTACTGGCGACCCGCTTTTGGACAATACGCTGGAGCCGATGGTCGGTGAAGCTTTGGAAGGCGCCAGCTTCATCAACGTCTACAGTCGGGGGGATGCGCGCAGGCTGGCCGAGAAACTCCCGCACCCCACGGAAAAGCTCGACGAGCAGTCAGCGCGGCTCGTCGCTGTAAACCAGGATGTTGATACGGTCGTCACGGGCGAGATTGAGTTGCGAGGTGACGAGTACGATATTTCGGCTGTGGCTCTAGACGCCGTGAGCGGCAAGGTGCTCGCAAAGGCGGAAGTCACTGTCTCCAACAAGCAAGAGATTCTGAGCAGCCTTCCCAAGCTGGCGGCGCCGATTCGCAAAGCCCTGGGTGACTCCACACCTGCCTCGGTGCAATTCGATGAAGTCAGCGGAGGGTTTACCGCCGCATCTCTTGAGGCTGTTCACGAGGACGCTCAAGGTGTTGACGAGCAGTTCGCGGGTAAGTTCCAGGAGGCTTTTGATTCGTTCCAGAAAGCTTCGCAACTGGATCCAAAGTTTGCGAGGCCGTACACCGGCATGGCGGCGATGGCCCAGAATCTGGGCAGACCGGAAGACGCAGTGAAGTACATGAAGCTTGCGATGGAACACGAAAACAGCATGACCGAGCGGGAACGCTATCGCAACCGCGGGTTGTACTATTCCTTCACCGGCGACTGGCAGAACTGTGTTCAAGAAAACACTCAGCTCGTTACTCACTTCCCCGCTGATCGCGTCGGTCAATGGAACCTGGCTAGCTGCTATGCGCAGTTGCGCAACGCCCCGAAGGCGTTGGAGGCTGCGCAACAAGATGTCGCGATTGTCCCCAAGGGTGTGGGGCCGCGACTGAATCTGTCATTTATCAGTTCTTTTGCCGGAGACTTTGCCGCGGGCGAGAAAGAGGCGCGTGCCGGGCTGGCCATCAACCCATCGGCCGCGCAGGGATACCTGGTGCTGGCCGAATCGCAACTTGGAGAAGGGCAGATCGATAACGCAGCAGGGTCGTTCCACAAGCTTGAGGGTTTTGGTCCGGCGCTGGCATCGATGGCAAACGCTGGATTGGCCGATCTCGCCGCCTATCAGGGGAAGTATGCAGAGGCAGCAAGCATCCTTACAAACGGAGCCGCCGCCGATGTTGCGGCAAAGAATACCGACGGTGCCGCGAGGAAGTACGCAGCGCTGGGAAACATCGAGGAACTGCAGGGAAAGCATGCAGCAGCGGTCTCTGATGTTGACAAGGCGCTGAAGTACAGCCAGTCTACGCAGATTGAATTTCTGGCGGCCAACACATATGTCGATGCTGGAGAGATGGCTAAAGCGCAAAAGCTTGCCGCAAGCCTTTCTTCTGCGCTGACAAGCGAGTCGCAGGCTTACGGCAAGATCGTAACGGGCATGATGGCACTGAAGCGGAAAGACTCGAACGAAGCAATCCGGCAAATCACAGCCGCGAACAACCTGCTGGACACCTGGATCGGTCATTTCGATCTGGGGCAGGCTTACCTGGAAGCGGGAGCGTTCACCGAGGCTGACTCACAGTTTGATCAGTGCATGAAGCGGCGAGGCGAAGCCATCGAGTTGTTTTTGGACAACACGCCGACTTATGCCTATTTCCCTCCGCTCTATTACTACGAGGGGCGCGTGCGGGAAGGAATGAAGAGCGAGGGGTTCGCCGACTTCTATAAGAGCTACCTCAGCATTCGCGGGCAGTCGACGGAAGATCCGCTGGTCGCCGATATCCGGCGCCGTCTGAGCCAATAAGCTGCGGCGGAATCGCGGGCCTCTCGCCGAAGACACAAGACTTAAGCTGTTCAATGTCGTCGCTGTCGTAGAAGCACTTCATCTACGCGACGGCGTTGATGGAGATCGTGCTTGAAACAGCCTCGCTATTTCGCGGTAACGGTCTTTGTAACTTGCGCTGCTGCCGCGTAGTTGGAATTGCCCGCCTGGTTTGCGATCACCGAGCACGTTCCCGTGGCGCTGGACATCGTGTAGGTTGCGCCTGAATTGCTGCACGACCCCGAACTGGTGAATGTCACCGCATTCCCGCTGGCACCGCCCGCAGCCGCCACTTTGAAGGTGCTCTTGTTAGCCGCCGTCGCCGGAGGATTGGTGGTGAACGTGATCGTCTGCGGGGCCTGAGTCGCGCTTACTGGCAGCGTAAGCGGCGGTGCTGCCGAATAGTTAGAGTTGCCGGCCTGGTTAGCGATCACAGAGCATGTTCCCGTGCTAGCGGTCATTGTGTAAGTTGCGCCTGAGTCACTGCACGAACCGGAACTGGTAAAGGTGACCGTGAGCCCGCTGGAGGCCGTAGCCGTGACCGCAAAGCTGGTCTTGTAGGCGGCTGCTGCCGGCGGGCCGATAGTGAAGGAGATGATTTGCGAGGCCTTCGTTGCTGATACGGTCTTGATCACCTGCGCGGCAGCGCTATAGTTCGAGTTGCCCGCCTGGTTGGCGATCACCGAGCACGTTCCCGTGCCGCTGCTCATCGTGTAGGTTGCGCCAGAATTGCTGCATGCACCGGAACTGGTAAAGGTGACCGCGAGCCCGCTCGAGGCTGTAGCCGCCACCGTGAAGGTGCTCTTGTAGGCGGCGCTCGGCGGCAGGCTGCTGGGGGTGATCGTGATGGTCTGCGAGGCCCGAGTGGCGGATACAGTCTTCGTCACCTGTACCGCTGCCGCGTAGGTAAGGTTGCCTGCCTGGTTGGCAATCACTGAGCAGGTTCCAGTGCCGCTGTTCATGGTGTAGGTTGCAGTGCCCGGTGCGACGCCGCAAGCACCGGAGGCCGTAAAGGTTACCGGGAGCCCGCTCGAAGCTGTCGCCGCCACCGTGAAGCTGCTCTCGTAGGCAGCGCTCGCCGGCAGGGTGCTGGGGGTGATTGTGATCGTCTGCGGAGTCAGAACAGTCGCGGTCAGCGTGACCGGCTGCGGACTGTTTGGCGCATTGTCCATAATCTCCAGAGTCGCGGTTTGCTGTGTGTAGTACGGACCCGCGACGAAGGCAATGGTGATGGTGCAACTCTTTCCAGCGACCAGCGGCGTGACGCAGAGATTGACCGCCACAAATTCGTTGGAGTTCCCTCCCTGGACGATGGAGAGGATAGGACCGCTGATCGTAGCTGGCGCCGTTCCCGTGTTGGTCACCGTGATGTTCTGAGTTGTGACGCTTCCCAGAGTCACCGAGCCGAAGCTGATTGCAGATGGACTCACGGTGAGCGACGGCGCCGGCGCTATGGTCAGCGTTCCGTTCACAAAATAGAAGGAGTAATTGGCCGCGGCCAACGAGCCGGTCGAAATCGTAATCGGGTAGGTGCCGGGACTGCTCCCTTGATTGGCAGTTGTCGACAGCGCCGGCGTGGTGCTGCCTAAAACCGACGCGGCGGAATCGCCTGGTTCAAAGCCAGTGACGCTGTAGGTCAGTGTCGGAATCGTCCCATACGGAGCCGTGACGTTATTGGCCGTCACCGTGAGCACCGCCGGTGTGATGGTGAA
This sequence comes from uncultured Acidobacteriaceae bacterium, assembly GCA_963813015.1. Taxonomy (GTDB): domain Bacteria; phylum Acidobacteriota; class Terriglobia; order Terriglobales; family Acidobacteriaceae; genus Telmatobacter. The sequence goes on along the minus strand of CAWEXN010000015.1, from coordinate 129,863 downwards.
CGGCTGAGGTGCCGAGGCCGGGCTATAGGTGTTGGAGTTGACTGTTCCGGCCGGGGCCGACGCCGTAATCGTGCACCGGCCGACGCCGGTCGTGGTAACGGTCGCTGTGCCCGTCGTGGTGCCTACTTGGCATGGCCCGACGGCTCCGAAAGTCACACCCAGTCCGGAATTCGAAGAGGCGCTTACAGAGAAGGTGCTTCCATACTGCACATTCGGCAAGGCCGAGAACGTGATCGTCTGCGGCTGCGTGGCCGACCCCGCAGGCTCGATTGTGAACGATTCGGATACCGAATTCGCGGCGTCGTAATACGGTGGCATGCTCGATGCCGTCGGATTCGTGCCGGGTTGTGACGCGGTCACGGTGCAGGTGGCCGGGTTGCTTCCCGGGTCGTTAACCGTCACGGTTGCGGTGGACACACCTCCGCTCGCAATCGAGGCAACCGTCTGGCCGCTTACCGAGCAAGGACCTGTTGCGACAAAACTCACTTGCAATCCGTTCGGGTTACCGTTCGTCTCTGCCGTCGCGGTGACCGAAACTGGGGGCGCCGAAGTTGAATAGGTAACAGAGCTCTGTAGCGAGCCGAGAACAATGGTTTGGATATTCTTTACGATCGCAGGCACCGAAGGCGCACTCGAGCGTTGGGTCGGATCGATCTGCACCGGGGCGAGGGTGGTCGCAATCGTGTAAACCACACCCGATGAGCCCGAGCATGTCACTGGGTTCGAGTCAATAAATTCGGTCACTGGAGCAGCTCCACCCACACCGTTGACAACGCCAATATTGACGGCGTCCGAGCCGTTGGGGTTGCAGCCGCGATAGACCGTGTAGTACTGCACGACACCGAAAGCCGGCGCCTTCCAATCAACCGTGACACTTGTCACCGCCCCACTCGTCATCACCGGCGTGAGGGTGGGTGAATTCGGAGGCCGGACAAAGGAGTTGGCGGTCACGTAATCCAATTCGTTGGTGGAGGCGCCGCCGCTGCCCGCGAAAGTTACGCCGCCGCTACCCGCGAAAGTGACGCCGCCACTACCTGCGAAAGTGACACCTCCACTTCCGGCGAAAGTAACGCCGCCGCTGCCCCCGTAGGTGACGCCGCCACTACCCGCAAAAGTAACGCCGCCGCTGCCCGCGAAAAGGACGCCGCCACTGCCCGCGAAAAGGACGCCGCCGCTGCCCGCGAAAGTGACGCCGCCGCTGCCCGCGAAAGTGACGCCGCCGCTGCCGTACGAAGTCTCGCTCGCCAGGGAAGCGAAGTCTCCGCTTGTCGCGCCTACCTGACGCAGGTCGAGAGCACCTTGGTCGTTGAATCCCCGCAGGTCCGAATACGGAGCTCCATCGAAGGTAATGTTTTGTCCGGTCGCTCCATGCCGGAGAAATGCTGTCAACAGGACCATTCACACGATATGCCGTGTCGTTGTTCAGCGGGGAGCCGTCGCAATGCATAGTGGCGGCGCTGGCTGTCGAGCTGGGTGCCGTAGTTGAATACCACGCCGAGGTTGTAAAGGCTCGCAGGGTTTCCGAACTGATCGGTCAGATTGACCACTGAGCCTAACGGAATGGTCGTGAAGGTGGTAGTCCCAATAGTGGTGGAGTTGGTAGTGCCGCTATCGCCACCCAAAATCGTGGGCGATATGCCCTGCGCTTCGCCATAGAGCGCCTGGTTCGAATATGTAACGGCGGCGTTCGGTCCGACGCCATCGAGTTGGAAGAGATAGTTCATCGAGCTTTGATAGTTCGGCTTGCAATTGGCTTCAAAGGTTGGGATGTAGCTGCCTGGCGTGTCAAAGTAGAGCCCGCCGTGGCTCAACCCAAGCGTGTGGCCGATCTCGTGGAACAGCGTGCCGGCAACCACGGTCGCCGACTTACTCATGTCCTGCGTCGGGGAGCTCTCCCATTGACCCAGGCTTACGACGGAATCGGAGCCGCCCAGATCGGAGTAACCGGAGATGCTGGTGACCTTTCCGGACGTCACGGCAATCACCGGCTCCGGCAATGTGTTATTGGGATAGGTCCAGGCAGGGACGGTCGAGGGCGTCGAGAAGTAGAGCGTCGTCAACCCGCTGTCGCAGGTCAGGTTGTTGTATACCTTGTCGTATATCGCGTTCAGGTTGGGATTTCCCTGCACGCCGGAAATCGTGATTCGGGTTGGGCATGTAGTGCCGAGGCCTGTGGTAACGAGAGCTGCGGTACCGCCGCCGCTCGGCGTAGTGATTGAAGTAATGGATCCAGCGCGGGTAGTCCAGGCCGGTATCGCGAGCGAGTAACCGAACAACACGTAGTGATAACTGTCCTTCTGACCATAGGGGAAACGGGGCGCGCAACTGGCTTGCGACGGGGTCGACTCGCAGGTAGCCAGATCGACCGGCCATACCTTCGAGAGCTCGACACTGCCATTCCAGGCGACCACTCCCGGCTGGTTGGGGAACTCGCAGAGTCTCTGCCCCGGATTGTCCGTGCACGTGGTCCTCAGGAATCGCATTGCCGGGTTTGAGATGGAGATGCACTCCATAATTGGCGAATGCCTGCGTCACCATCGCCAGTGGATCGTTGCCCTGGGCGTCCGGTGAGGGGTACAGATTGGGCTGGGTGAAATCGCATGTGTTGTTTGCGGTTATGGCGGAGCACATGTAATCGAATTGAACAAACAGGTCCTGTTCGCCGTGCGTTGCGCCCGGCAACGCCACCCATGCGCCGGTCTTCACGTCGGTATAGCCTTGCGCAGTTTTCCATGCGTCCAGAATTCCATCGTTATCGCTATTGTTGACAGGCGTGCTGAGAATGACCGCGGCATAGGCATTGCCGGTAGTCAGCGTATCGATATATTGGTTCGAGTACCCGAGCGTTTGGGAGCTTTCGCTGTCGTTCCAGCTTCCGCCGCTGGTGTAAAGATGGGTCACTTCTCCCGTCCCGCTCGCTCCACCAACCGCGTCATAGAATCCCTGCACGGCCTGAGGTATGGGTGCCGGTTGCCGAAGTTGGTGCGATCGAACCGTTGTAAATGACCACCGACTTGAGGGGGAAATTCGGAGACAATACGCGCCAGATCACCACCAGGCTTGCACCCTCAGTGATCGTTCCGCCGGTGTTTGGCAAAGTGACGGTAAACGGGCCCGAACCTTGGCGCGCTCCGTTCCAGTCCGCAGGCACCTGGAAATAGTTGTTTACGTCGGCGCGATACACGCGGAGCGTTCCCGTATACGTGCCGTCGCTATAGTTGGGCACGTCGCTCCCGATCTGTTGCCCGGTGATGGAATAACCGAGGAAAGTGCCGGTATTGCCCGTGGGTGTCGCAGAGGTTTCTATTGTTGTCCAGTACAGGAAACCGTCGATAATGTCGGCGCCGTCGGGAACACCCTGGGTACCGGGGCTGGATTGTGCTATCGGGAATGGTGATGGTTCCGCTGGCGGCGCCGTGCAGAGTGATTCCCGCGGAGGCATAGTCGCCGGTGACAAAGTAGTTATTCACGAAGCGAAAGTTGGTCCGCTGGAGGTGGCACGCCACTCGAGACGACGAGGCTGACAGGCGTTCCGCCGTTGACTGCCGTGCCGGGGTCCGGGCTTTGGCTGATCACGTTGCCGGACGGCACCGTGTCGCTGAATTGGGTAGTCTCCGTTCATACCAATACCAAGCCCGCGTGGAGATGGCGGTCGTCGCTGTCCCTTGCGTCTGCCCTACAAGACTGGGCACAGGCACGCCGCTCGAGATGACGACGCTGACAGACGATCCAACGAGGACTGGCGTATTGGCCGGCGGGGATTTGGCTGATGACCTCGTCGATGGGCACGAGGTTGCTGGCTAGCATCGTCTCGAGCGCCGAGATCCAGACCTACACCGGTGAGGAGGCCTGTCCGCTCCCGTTACCATCACCCAAAAGATTGGGTACGTTCACCTTGGGTGAGAGACCGCTGCCCTGAACCAAAATGCTCTGCGTTGCGCCCGCAACGTTGAGCGCATTGTCCGTCAGGCCAACGGCCTCGCTGAGCGGAGTACCAAGCGTTGTCGGCATGAAGTCAATGCTCAGCGTGCAGGTGCCACCGGCGTTCAGTACGCTGCTGGCCGTCGGGCAATCGGTGTTCACCCCGGAGGCCTCGGGAAAGTCCGTTGAATAAGCGATTGAGCTGAAACCGAGTGCCGCGTTTCCGATGTTTTGGACGGAGACCGTCTGCGGGCTGTCGGTGCTGGTGCTGCCCTCATAAGTGGGGGCAAAGGTCAACGATGGCGGCAGAGAGCGGTTTACCTCCGAAATTTCGCCGTCGTTGGTATCCGTGATAAAGACATCGCCCGCGCCATCCACCGCCACTCCCCATGGATAACCGAATCCGGCGCCCACCGTAGTCTGGGGGCCTCCACCGGCCGGAACCTCCACCACTCGGCTGTTGAAGGTATCTGCGATGAAGACATCGCCTGCTGCATCCACCGCCGCGCCTCGCGGGTTACTCAACCCGGTGCCCACTCTTGCCCAGCAAGTCGGGCTGCCGCAACTGGCCGGAATCTCCACCAGCTGGCTGTCGCTATCAACGATGAAGAGATCGCCCGCGCTATCCACCACCACAGTGTTGGGGTTATTCAGTCCACTGGCCACCGTCTTCTGGGGCGCCCCACCGGCCGGAAGCTCCAGGACTTGGTTGTTGTCGGTGTCCGCGATGAAGAGATCCCCCGCGCCATCCACCGTGACTCCCAGGGGGAAATTCAGTCCGCTGGCCACCGTCGTCTGCGGACCCCCACCGGCCGGAACCTCCACCACTTGATTGTTACCGGTATCTGCGATGAAAACATCGCCCGCGCCATCCACCGCCACGCCGTAAGGCCCACTCAGTCCGGTGCCCACAGTCGTCTGCGCGCCTCCACCGGCCGGAAGCTCCACAACCTGGTTGTTGAGATTTTCCGCGATAAAGAGATCGCCCGCTCCGTCCATGGCCACCTCTCTTCCCGCGTGCACTCCGTCAACGCCGACCAACGCCGTCTGCGTGCCCGGACCAAAGGCAACCGCCGGTCCCTGGCCGATGCCATAAGATCAGAGTCGTTGCCAGCGGGGTGGCCGCGGATTCGAAGGTGGCGTCACAGCTGGAACGGCCGCCGATCCGAAGACTCTATAGCCCCTTGGCGCAATCCAGGCGCTCGCGGCGTGAAGGTGACGACGGCTGTGCACACTCCCGCCGATCAATACGGTCCCGTACACGTCCCTTGATTGGCCAGCGAGAAGTCGAGCCCGGTGAAACGCCTTGCGTGAGAACGCTGCACAGAATTAATTGTCGTATTCGCTGGAACGCTGAAGGTCACCGGGAGCGTATTGCTGCATGGCGCCGGTGTGGTCGCTCCGGACGGGCACACGTTGATGTTGCCGAAGCTCTGCGGCGTAAAGGTCCAGCTCAAGATGTCGTTGTTTTCAACACTGCCACCCGTCGCGCCAGTGAAACCGACAAAGGCCGTGTTGTTGGCCAAACCAGGAGAAAAAATTGACGTCATATTGAACGACACGCCTGCGGGAAACAGATCAGTGCCATCCAGAATCACATCAAGGCATGGCCTGCCGCATTACCGGACGCAGTTGGCCGATTGCGGACGCCGATGGTTGCGTGCGTAGGTAACCGTCACCGTGTGCACATTGCCGTCGGCCAGACAAAGGCTGGAGGCTGCGCAACCATCGGTATTAGGGCAGCAATGTTCATGCCGCTGAGATCGTTCTCCGCGATCACGCAGCTCACGGGGGTGCTGGTTCCTGCGATGACGTCTCCCACTACGTTGACGCAATTCGGTCCGGTTCCATTGCTGGCAATGAAAACACTGTCCGGATACGGCAGGCCTGCGCCGCTGTTATAGGTCTTGAATCCGACAGCCACGCTGTTGGTGATCCCACCGGTGGCATTCACGCACGCAGCACCGTCGCCCGAAGGATCGTCGCCGAAGCCGAGACCGCAGCCATCCGAGCCCGTCGGGCCCACAGTGCTTGCTCCCGCACCGGAATTCTGGATTACGAATGCGAAGCCATCGGCGGGCGGTTGCCGTCGGCGCCGCTCAACTGAAACGTAAAGGTGGAGGAAAAGGAGTTGCCGACGGGCTGCGGGGTGTTGTACCACGCATACCCCCTCTGCTGTTGGCTATTGGGGGTGATCTGCAATAGCGTGCTGCCCCCGCTTGTCACAAAGCTCGCCTTGGTGGGGGTGGAACTGTAGCCGTTGCCGAACAGCGTCATGCAACTTTGATTCGAAGTGAAGTCCGGCGAATAGCTCGGAGAAGTTGGGCAGCTCTGCGCCCATGAGGCGCTTCCCGAAATCAAAGTCAGGGCGACGATCGCCGCCGGCGTCATCCATCTCGCGCTTCCGAGCTTTATCATCAGCGCCGTTCGAATGCGGGCTACGCCGCGTGCCCACGCGCCGCCCCGCTGCGACGTTTCGATCAGGGGGCTGCATCGCCCATCGCGGGAATTGATGGAAGGAATGGATGGGACTGCGAAACACGCACTGGAAGCCCAGCCAGCGGACAGCTTGGTCATGATGACATCTCCTGGGGAATTGGAGCTGACGGTTAACCTACTTTGAACGCACTGGGACGGTCGGGAGCTGGACACGAGTTTCCCACACGCTGCAGGCAAGGGCCCAGCTGCTCGGCAAATCATTCAGGTCGCCGAATAAAAACTATTTAAATTGCCATTGGGGAATGGCGCCGACTTCCGGGCTCTCATGCCGCATCAGTGGATCAGGAACCTTTGACACTCATGGGTGAGAGCCTTTTCAGGGGCATTGTGAATAGAAACTATTGAAAGCAGAGAGATTTGTCAAGAAAAATGGCTAGAGGATTCCCTGCAAAGATCTTGGAGCAACGCGCTCCCCTTTTCAGCGCGTTTGAATCTCGCAGCATTTAAAAAGCTCTATGTCAACGGGCCGGGATTGAAGATGGTGAATTCGTTGTGCAGGCCCCAATGGTCGGCCCATGTCTTCTTGCGCCCGCTGGCCACTTCCAACACCAAGGAGAAGATCTCCCATCCGACTTCTTCAATCGACGCTTCCGCGGTTGCAATTCTTCCCGCATCTACGTCGATCAAGTCATGCCAGCGTTGGGCAAGCCCACTGTTTGAAGCCACTTTGATCACCGGCGCCATCGCCAGGCCGTAGGGCGTGCCGCGTCCGGTCGTGAAGATGTGCACGTTCATCGAGGCTGCCAGTTGTAGCGTGCCGCAAATAAAGTCGCCCGCCGGTGTTGCCGCGAATACAAGTCCCTTTTGCGTCACGCGTTCGCCGGGTCCGGTTACGCCCATCAGAGCTGAGCTTCCCGCCTTGGCTACTGATCCCATCGTCTTCTCGACGATATTCGCCAGGCCGCCTTTCTTGTTGCCGGGAGTCGGATTCGCATTCCGGTCGGCGCCGCCGCGATGCAGATAGTCGTCATACCACGCCATCTCGCGCAAAAAGTCTCGTGCAATTTCCGGTGTGGCCGCGCGTGCCGTCAGCAGGTGCGCCGCGTCGCGCACCTCCGTCACCTCTGAAAAAATGGCCGTTCCGCCCGCGCGCACCAAAAGGTCTGCGGCAAATCCGACGGCCGGGTTCGCGGTCACTCCCGAAAACGCGTCCGACCCTCCGCATTGCAAGCCCACCACCAGATCGGAAGCCGGGCAAGTCACCCTCCGCCGCTCGTTCAGTTTCTTCAACCGTGCCTCGGCCAGCTTCATGATCGTGTCCACAATCTCGCCAAAGCCGTCGTGCGCGTCCTGCAGCACGGCCACGGCCGGCTCTTCCCGAAGCACTTTAAGTCCGCCGTCCGCCATCAAGAGCGAGGGCTGCAACTTCTCGCAGCCCAGGCTTACCAACAACAACTCACCGCCGAAGTTCGGATGCAGGCTCAGATTCCTGAGCGTGCGCACCGGGATCTCCGCACCCGGTGCGCTCAGAGCGATGCCGCAGCCGTAAGGATGCGTAATGGCAACGACATCGTCCACGTTCGGATAGTCGCGGCAGGATCTCAGCCTTGATGCGCCGCACCGCGTAGTCCACGGTCGGGGCGACGCACTGCACCGTGGTGCTGATGCCCAAAATGTTTTTGGTGCCCACTGAGCCGTCGTGGTTCCGGTAACCCTCGAAGGTGTACCCATCGAGCGGGGGTAAGGGCTTGGGCGTTGCTGTTGCCAGCGGACAATCAGCCAGAAGCGGCGCCTCCGGCTCCGTGATGAGTCCCTCATGCACCAAGCTGCCCTGCGCAATGTTCCGATTTGCGTATCCAATCGTCACACCGTAGCGCACAATCGCTTCACCCTTGGCAAGATCGGTGAGCGCAACTTTGTGCGCCTCGGGAACAGCTTCGCGCAATTCGAGTCCTGAATCGAAGCGGCTCCCCGCCGGCAGTCCGCCCTCGTTCACCACCACGCCACATTGTCGCGTTCGTTCACGCGAAGATATCGGGGTTTCATCGGCAAGCTCACCGCCGCTTGGCCGTCGTCAACCCAGCCACGCTGCTTTTCGATCATAAACCTCACCTTGCGAGCTTGTGATTCTCCTTTACAGGCATACAGGCGCTCTCATAATTTCATTGGAGCGCGCGTCGCGTCGTCATGCTCTCTCAAGACTCGGCCGCGCCTCAACCGGAGTCGAAGAGATGAATCGCAGAGAATTTCCTCACATCGACTGGCGCCGCCAGCCTCCTCGCCACACAATCCCTTGCCGCTCCAGCCGCCGCAGCCCCGCCGTCTCAGCCCGTTCTCATGAAGCTCGGCGACCAGACCGCTCCCACCAACGACGTTCATCTCCAATACCTCGCTCGCTATGGCGTGCGCAACATCTGCGGCTATCCGCAAATCGACGGCGACCGGCTCTACGCCACCGTCGACGAGCTTAAGCGCATGATCGATATGGCCGCCAAATACGGCATCAGCATCGACTGCACCGCCCCGCCTTTCCTCGAGTCCAGCTATATCGATCGCGAAAAGCATCCCGCCATCATGCTCGCCCAGAGCCCGGAGCGCGATCGCGACATCGAGCAGTTGCAAATCTTCATCCGCAACTGCGCGCAGGCCGGCATCCCCTGCGTGAAATACAACATGAGCATTCTCGGCGTTCTGCGCACCGGCTGGGTTCCCGGTCGCGGAGACGCGCTATACCATCAATGGAAGCTTTCCGAAGCGGATCCCGAAACACCACTGACGCGCGCCGGCCAGGTCAGCGCCGATGCCTTTTGGGAGCGCATCACATACTTCCTCGATCGCATCATCCCGGTCGCTAACGAATACAAAATCCGCATGGCCTGCCATCCGCAGGACCCCGGCGTGCCGCCCGAGGGCTACCAGGGCGTAAACCGCGTCCTCGGCACCATCGATGGCCTCAAAAATTTCATTACCATTCAGGAAAGCCCGTACCACGGCCTCAACTTTTGCCAGGGAACCATCTCTGAAGCCCTCCAGGATCCCCGCGTCGAAATTTTCGACGTAATCCGCTACTTTGGCACGCGCAAGAAAATCTTCAACGTCCACTTCCGCAACATTCGCGGCCATCGCAACGACTTCATGGAGGTTTATCCCGACGAAGGCGACGTCGATTTCGTCAAGGCCATCCGCGTCTACAAGGAGATCGGCTATCCATACATGCTCATGCCCGATCACGTTCCGATGGCCAATGCCGATCCCGACTCCCTGCAGTCGTTCGCTTTCTGCTACGGCTACATCCGGGCCCTCATCCAGGCGGTCAGCGAAGAATCCTAAGCATCGTTCCGCATGCTACCGTGAGAATCGGATCGAACCCCAGGATCTGCCGAGCCAACTCACTCGCGATGCCTGAATCTCGACAAACCCGCGTCCGCTATCTCATCATCACCATCCTCTTCGTGGTGAGCTGCTTCAGCTTTGCCGACCGGTCTGCTCTTTCCCAGGCCGCCTCCTCCATGCCCAGGGAAATGAATCTGAATGCGGCGAGGCTGGGCTATCTGCTCTTCGCGTTCGGTTGGGCCTACGCGCTCGGCCAGCTTCCCTCCGGCGGCTTGCTCGACCGCTTCGGATCGAAGCGCGTTTACGGCATCGCCATCATCGGCTGGTCGATATGTGCTTTTCTCACCGCCTTTGCCGGGTACCTTGCCGCCAGCGCTGCTTTCACCGCGATCTTCATCCTCAGAGTGCTCTCCGGTTTTTTCCAGTCGCCCGTATTTCCCGGCAACGGCCGCATCGTCGCCTCCTGGTTTCCCTCGACCGAGCGCGGACGCACTTCCGCCATTTTCAACTCCACGCAGTATTTCGCTCTGCCTATCTTTGCGCCCATCTTCGGATGGTTGATCCACAGGTCAGGCTGGCAGAGTTGCTTCTGGTTCCTGGGCGCGCTCGGCTGCGTTCTCACTCTCGTCTGGTACACCAATATCTACCGCGTCAAAGACCATCCGCGCATTTCGCAGGCCGAGATTGAATTCATTGAGCGCGGCGGCGGCCTTGTCGACGCCGATTCGTCCGCAAGTCCGCGCCGCAATACCCTCACCTGGGCCACGATCAAAAAGCTTCTCAGCTACCGCATGCTGGTTGGCGTCTACATCGGTCAGTACTGCATCGCCACGCTCACCTGGTTCTTTGTTACGTGGTATCCGCTCTACCTTGCGCAGGCTCGACACATGTCCGTCATCAACGTCGGCCTCGCTGCCGCCGTACCTGGCCTTTGCGGAGGCTTCGGTGGCATCCTGGGCGGCGTCATCTCCGATTGGCTTCTCCATCGCGGCCACTCGCTCACCTTCAGCCGCAAACTTCCCATCATCGCCGGCCTGGCGCTTTCGATCATCATCGTCGCCTGCAACTACGTGTCATCGCAGATCCTCATGATTTTGTTCATGTCGATTTCATTCTTCGGTAAGGGTGTCGGCGCGCTCGGCTGGACGGTCATCTCCGACACCTCGCCCAAAGGGCATGGTCGGCATAAATGGCGCACTCTTTAACCTCTGTGGCAACATGGCCGGAATCTCCACGCCGCTCGTCATCGGCTACATTGTCCAGAAGACTCACTCTTACAACGGTGCGCTCGTCTTCGTCGGACTCATTGCCTTCTGCGCCATCGTGAGCTACGGTCCTGTCGTCGGCGAAATCAAGCGCCTCGACTTTGCCGCGCCGCCCGCCTGATTTCGCGCTTTACAATCGCCAAAGGAGTTCCAACCCATGCCCAACCGGCCCGGCAAATTCCCACCCAACAAATTCAAGCAGGCGCTGGCGCGGGGCGAGCGCCAGGTCGGCCTCTGGTGTTCCCTGGCCAGTCCTGTTGCCACCGAGATCGCTGCCGGCGCCGGTTTCGACTGGATTGTCATCGATGGCGAGCACGGCCCCAACGACATCACCACCCTGTTGCCGCAGTTGCAGGCCATGCAGGGCGGCACGGCCGAGCCTGTTTTTCGAGTTCCCTGGAACGAACCGGTCATCATCAAGCGCGCGCTCGACGTGGGCGCTCGTTCGCTCCTCATCCCCTGGGTGCAGAATGCCGAGGAAGCGCGACGCGCGGTTGCCTCTACTCGCTATCCCCCGCTGGGCATCCGTGGTGTCGCTCGCGCCATCCGCGCCAACGACTTCGGCCGCACGACAGACTATCACCGCAACGCTCACCTCGACACGTGCGTCCTTGTTCAGCTTGAAACCAAGACCGCGCTCAGCGACATTGAGGCCGTTGCCGCCGTGGATGGCGTCGACGGCATCTTCATCGGTCCCAGCGATGTTGCCGCCTCGCTCGGCCATCTTGGCGATCCCAAGCATCCTGAAGTGCAGGCCGCCATCAAAGACGCGGTCAAGCGCATCCGCGCCGCGGGTAAATCCGCCGGCTTCCTCACCGGGGACCGAGACGAAGCCGAAGCCATGTTCGACTTGGGTTTCAACTTTACCGCTGTCGGTAACGACGTCAGCATCCTCTCGAGCGTCCTGACTAACCTCGCCGCACACTTCCGCAAGCAGTAGGCGCGGAGGGCTACAGTCATTGCGGATTCACCTCACGTTCCGCATCCTGCTCGGAAATCAGGCGCAAGGGGCCCAGAATTCCTGAGGGAAGCGGCTCGAGATGATCCATGTCCTGCGGTGTGAACTTCTCGCCGTAGCGAAGATTAAGCAGCCGGTAATCCGGTGCGGCGCGTCCTGCGAGCTCATTGATGGCAGTGTTGGCCACAACAATCTTCAGTTCGTTCGTGCCCTGGTGCAGGAACTGCTTAATGTCGATCTGGTAAGGCGGATGCCAGACCGGACCTGCCAATTTTCCGTTCACGTAAACCATCGCCGCATCACGCAGCGGTGGGTCGTACCATGTGCGCATTCCCGCCTGATGAAGCTGCGTGCGCTCGACGGGCATTCCGACGCCGAAGTCCAAAAACACGGCGCCGGCGTGGGCAACAGAGTCGGGAATCTCGACCGAGCGGTCATAGGTCGCCGTGCCGGAGTAGTATTTCCCCGCTGCATCGTCCGTCCATGAGTGCAGGCTTTGCATGGTTTCTGCTGCGCCTGTCTTGTCGAATGTCAACTTCCAGTCGTGCGTCAGGTCGATCGGCGCAAAGGTTGCGGGTTCGATGGGCTTCTCTGCCAGCGCCGCATGCTCCGTGAAGACAACCACGCGCGACTCATAAGGAGCGAGGTCGAAGTGAAGTGTCGGCCCGGAACCCGCGCCCGTGATCTTTCCCGTGAACGGATCCCACCACTCCGCGTTGGTCAGCGAACCGCGAAACGTGGCATCGAATGCGTGCGGACGGTTGTCGGTGTTGGCGACAAAGTAAATATCCGCCCACGGCAATTTGCGATGGACGAAGCCAACCTGGGACGTCGCTGGGTTCAGCGCGACGTCGGGCTTTAGAAGGAATGAGCGGATCGCCGACCCCGCATCCGCGCCCCTTGCGACCACCTTCACGTTTTTCACCGCAGGGTCGGAAAGTCTTTGCGAAATCTTCTCGATCGGCGCCGAATCGCGCGGACCCTCTACCAGTCCCGGCGCTCGCGATGGCAGACTCTTGACCGCGATCACCAAGCCGCCGTGCCGCGCATACTCTTCAATCTTTCGGTACGTCGCAAGTGGCAGTCGCTCTATGGCCGGAAGGATCAGCACGGGATAATGAATGCCCTCGCGATCGATTGCCGCCGAGTCAATGAAGTCGAAGTTGTAGCCCGCATCGAGAATCGCAGGAACCAGATCGGGCCCCAGCAGCGAGGCCATCTGGTCGCTCACCGACACGTGGCCGGGCCGGAAGCGCGCCTGCGCGTCTTCTTCAGGCAGCAGAACGGCGATGTCGTTGGCCGGCTTTCCCTGGCGCATCAAATAGCTGATGCGCGTTAGATAGCTCATCACATCCGGCATCACCATCCACCAGGGATTGTGATCGTTGAAGACTGCGGCCGCGTAGAACGACCAGCCGGGATCGCCGGCTGAGGGCGGCGAATAGGGCCATCCGTGGCCCACAAGCTGATTGATTCCCTGCAGGAAGAACGTGTCTGCCTCGGCCTTCATATCCAACGGGGTCGCGCGGAACGGCGGTGAATGAAGCCAAGTCCACGTCTCCGACGACGTGATGGTCTGACCATTGAGGTGGCTTGCCGAAGTTGCCCATCGCGTATACGAGAACGGTCCGTGCCATTGCGAGCCTTCGCCCTCAGGCAGATCGACGAGCGCGTTGCTCGAGAGCGTGACAGCGGGCGTTCCGTAGCTCTGCGAGCGGAACCGCGTGTGATGTTCGCGCGCCCAGGTGTTCAGCGGCGTCAGATAGTGCTCGTCGATCAGTTCGGCCAGCGTCCGTCCCCAGTCGTAGCGCAGGTCGGCGGCCTCAGGCGTGGTCCCGGCCACGAGCTCCGGCAGGTGCGGCGTCAGGTCGTAACCGCGGCGCGTGCGGAACTCGTTGAGGAAGTCTGGCGTCCAATCGGATTCGTAGACCTCCAGGCTGTCGCTGAAGACCGAGTAGGGGACGTTCTTCCCGCAAGCCTCGATGAGCGGGTCGGCGACAGTTTTCAGATGGTTCTGAATCGCCTCCATGCTGAAGTGGTCGAGGACAAATCCCTCCGCGCCGACCGCCGCGCGTTTTACTTGTTGCCCGGTGCGGCTGGAGATGAAGAACAGCACGACATGTGGGCCGGCGAGGCCAGCAGGCAGCGTAAGCCTGTAGGTGCCAATCGTCTGCAACTGCTGAGTGTGTTCCGCATCGTACTGGCTCGGAGTTCCAGCGGCGAGAAACGTGGCCAGCAATTTCTCTCCGTTCCCAATGGAAGGAATGGGAAGGGAAGTGGCATCGATTGGCACCGCCGTCGACCACGATGCGCAGCTTTCCCGCCGCATCCGACACCGGCACGTACGACCCGCCGTACGGCCAGCCGCTACTCAGAGTCAGACTCAGGCGCAGGCCGAGATCGTGCGCCGTCTGCGCAGTGAAGGCCACCATGCCGAGAAAATCTTTGGAGAGATAAGGCAGATTGCGGAAGTTTCTGGCCGGATCGTCGAGCTCGAGCGCATACACCGGTTGAATTTCGGCGCCACCGATTCCGCCCGCCCGCATGGCGCGTAGTTCGCGGGCCAGTTCAGTCTTCTCCACAGCCGGCCCGAACCACCACCAGCGCATCATGGGCCGAGCGTCGCCAGGCGGGGTGGCAAATCCAGCGCGAATGGCTGCAGGGGAATCCGGCTGATCCGGTGCTTGAGCCGCGGCAGTCGCTGGTAGAACCACTAGTATCGCGGCGGCGAGAAGGCGGGTACAGAGACGAAAAGAGAATGTAGTCCAGGAGAATCGCACGACGGAACCCCCTCGGCCGGTCCATCGTAATCTGGCGGGATACAAAATGAGAAATAGAAGGCGGAGCGAAACGGCAGCCTCCCGCGCCTTTCCGAAACCCGAACTTCGCCGGAATCTGTGCCTTACTCCTTGCCTGTCTACCCTTTCGCGAGCCTGCTTGTCCGTATGGTTCGGATCTTCAGATGGGTCGCTCGCTGATTCTCCTTTCACTTCCCGCTTGCAACCGGTGGTAGGATTTTTTGCGGGATCATTCAGATTTTCTTGGCTTGTCAAAAGGAACGCGATGCGCACGTGCTTTCTGCTCAAAGTTCGCCCGGAAAAGATCGAAGAATACAAAGTCCGCCACGCGGAGGTTTGGCCGGAGATGCTCGCCGCGCTCCGCCAGACCGGCTGGCGAAATTACTCTCTCTTTCTGCGGCCTGACGGCATGGTAGTCGGCTATTGCGAGACCGACGACTTCGACCAAAGCCGCGCAGCCATGAAGCATTACCCGGTAAACCTGCGCTGGCAAAGAGAGATGGCGCCGCTCTTCGACTCCCTTAAGGGCGACAGCGCAGATGATGCGATGTTTCCGCTGGAAGAAATCTTTCACCTCGATTGAAGAGAACCGTATACCGCAGTGTCAACTTGCCATCTGAGTACGGCGCGGGCGGCGAAGCCCCTGGTGAATCCAACTCATCGGCATACAGTTTGAGAAATCGCTTACTTGCTTCCATCCCTTTGGCTACCAGGGAGAAAGCCGACGGCCAAACGGGCAAGATCTTCGCTTCAAGGGAACACTCCGAGCTACTTTCTTCGAGACCCAAAATAGAAATAAATGTTGACAGCGGCTCAGGATGCTTGTAACCATGTTGCGCGAAGCGGTTGTGGTCTGACCACTGTCCCCGGAAAGAAAGAGCGCTGGTTTCATTCATCGCAAGCAATTAAAAATCGGCGCAGTGGTATCGATCGTCGAAGAACCAATCGAACTACTTGAGGAGGAAACGATGCAACACGTCTGTATGAATCCAGAGGTTCGGCAGGGAAAGAGGGTATTGCGGGGGGCCGCACGCCTGATTTTGGCCCTTTGTGTAACCGCTTTCACGCTTGTCCCGGCAGGGCTCCGCGCGCAGATCGCCGGGACCGCCAACGTCCAGGGAACCGTGTCGGATGCGACCGGCGCGGTGGTCGCCCAGGCAAACGTGGCGCTTACCGATGAGGCGACACAGGTGAAGCGCACTACCGTGAGCGACTCCAGCGGCGTGTACCTGTTTCCCGGCGTTTCCGTCGGAACTTACGATCTGACCGTAACGGCGCCCGGGTTCAAGACCTACCAACAGAAGGGCATCGTGCTTGAAGTCGGCAGCAGTATTGCCATCAATCCAGTCCTCGCGGTGGGCACAGCTTCGCAAAGTGTCGAGGTTCAGGCCGAAGGGCTGGCGCTGCAGACCGAAGACCCCACATTCAAGCAGACCATCGATTCGAGCGAAGTTACGGAAATGCCGCTGAACGGGCGGCAGATGACCGCGTTGATCACGGCATCGGGCGGCTCGAGCCCGGCACCCGCGGGCGACTTCACGGGCAGCAAGTATTCTTACCAGACGATTTCGGTTTCGATCGCGGGCGGCGGCGGCAATACGACGCTGTGGCGGCTGGATGGCGGCGACAACCAGGACTACATGGCCAACGGCAACTTGCCCTATCCGTTCCCTGACGCAGTGAGCGAGTTCAGCGTGGAATCGACGGACCTCGGCGCGCAGGACGGGGGGCACGTAGGCGGCATGGTGAATGTGGTGACGAAGTCGGGATCGAACCAGTTTCACGGCGAGGGATTCGAGTTCATCCGCAACAACTACATCGACGCGACGAACTTTTTCTCCACTTGTACTCCGGTGGCTCCGAAGACGACCTGTTCGCCGAAAGATACTCTCCATCAGAATCAGTTCGGCGGAGTGTTCGGCGGGCCGGTCAAGCGCAACAAGATCTTCGCGTTCGCGGCCTACCAGCGCTGGGATGCAGACCAAACGCAGTCGAATACCCAGGCCACGGTGCCGACGGCGGCGAACCTGACCGGCGACTTTTCCGTGTCGGACGGCGTACCCGGCGTAACCGGCAGCAATCCCTGCAATTCAACTCACGCCGCGATTCCGCTGGTCGACCCTCTAACCGGTACAGCACTGGCGGGAAACAAATATGCGACGCAGCCGACGTATTCCGCGCCGGCTCTGGCCTTGCAAAAGTATTTGCCGCCTGACGTCGTGGGCGGAACGGTGGACCCAAGTGGGTGCGGGTTTGTTTCCTACGCCATTCCGTACAAAGTCACCGACAACCAGTTCGTGACTCGCGAAGACCTCACCATCAACGCGAAGAACCAGCTTTACGGGCGGTATTTCATCGACGGGTACCAGTTCCCGGCGTACTTCTCGCCGACCAACATCCTGATCACGACACAATCGGGAAACATCGAGCGGGTGCAGACGTTCACCATGGGCGAGGTTTATACGATTTCGCCCAACGTGGTGAACTCGGCGCACATTTCGATTCTGCGGCGCGTGAACAACCGCGGATACGCGCCCAACGACATCAACGCAGCCACGCTGGGCGTGAACGTGTACCAGGTGGTTCCCAACGGACTACAGATGAGCGAGGGCAAGTTCTCGATCGGCGGCGGAACGAACTCGGTGGCGCATTTCAACGACAACACGGCTTCAATTGACGACGACGTGACCTGGGTTCGCGGCAGGCACCAGATCGGGTTCGGCGGCGAGTGGGTGCAGAACCAGCTCAACATCGGCAACGCCTATGAAGGCAACGGCATCTTCACCTTCAACGGCGAATACTCGGGCAGCGGACCCAGGGGCGGCAGCACGATCGGCGACCAGACTCTCGATTTCCTGATGGGAACACTGGGCTCGACGAGCCCGTTCCAGCAGAGCAAGCAACAACAGAACGCACTGCGCGGGCCGATTCCGAGCCTCTACGTTCAGGACACCTTTCACGCCAATCATCAACTGACGTTGGTGGGCGGGGTACGCTATGGACCGAATGTCATGCCGCACGACTACTTCAACCGCGGCGTTGAATTCAGCATGGCCAACTTCCTTTCGAATACCGTGAGCAGCGTGTATCCGAACTCGCCGGCCGGAGCGCTTTACTACGGCGACAAGGGCGTGACAAAGCAGTTCACGAAGAACTCGTGGATGCAGTTCTCGCCGAACTTCGGGGTATCGTTCGACCCGACGGGCAGCGGCAAGACAGTGCTTCGCGCCGGTGGCGCTTTAATGTTCGACAATCCGAACTTCTTCACCAGCCAGCGCAACCAGCAGAACCCGCCGTTTGCGACGGCGGTCACCAATGCACAGACCTCGTCGTCGCCGCCGATTCCCTTCGCGGCTCCGTGGTCGGTGGGTACGATTACAACAAGCCCATTTCCGCAGCCGCAGATTCCGAATCCGACGCAGGCGCTTTTCTTCCCGCAGTCGCAATTCATCGTGATGCCGGCGCACTTCAAGGCCGCCTACTCCGTGCAATGGACTCTCAGCATCCAGCGCGAATTCGGCAACAACTGGCAGGCGCAGCTGGACTACATCGGCAACTCGACGCACCACGATCCCGTAGGTTACCCGTTTGACCCGGCCGTCTTTATTCCGGGCGAGTGGGGTGCGGGCGGAACGGGCTGCGCTGGCATCGTGACCACGGGACCGGCGGCAGTGAAGCCGGGCGCGGCGGGGACGAACTGCTCGACCACAGGAAACCAGACGTCGCGGTTCCTCCTGACTACCCTGAATCCGAACTCCCTGAACGGCTCGGGGGGGCAGATCGGCGGCAACATGTACCTGGGGAGCGGCAGCGGATCGGTGATCGTGAGCGACGAGGGAACGGCGAATTACAACGGCATGGTGGCGTCGATCCAGCACCGCATGTCGAACACCTTCAGCCTGCTGGCCAACTGGACATGGTCGAAGTGCCTCGACATCGAGGATGCCCAAGGCGACCTGGCCAGCACGACGGTCGAGAATCCCAACAGACTCTCGATGGACTACGGCCCGTGCGGTTCGGACTTCCGCCATATCGAGAATGCCGTTTTGATCGCCAAGAGCGGCTTTAACGCGCACCTGAACAACTTTGCAAAGCTGGTCATCAACAACTGGGAATTGGCTCCGTTGATCCGCATCCAGAGCGGCGCGCCGTTCACCGTCTCTTCAGGACAGGACAACTCACTCACCGATGTGGGCAACGACCGGCCCAACAGGGTTCCGGGCGTGAACCCGTATGCCGAGGTGCACTTCCGCGCCCCCGCTGCGACTGAGGCCAATCGCGAGTTCTTGAATCCGGCCGCATTCCAGCAGGTCTGGCAAACGGCCGGATGCGCCTCAGCCACGGCCGCCGGCTGCCCAGCTCTGGGAACGTACGGGAATATCGGCAAGAACACGTTCCGGGGTCCGAGTTCGCTGCAATTCGATGCGCAGATTTCGCGCATCTTCGTGATCCACGAGAGCTTGACGACAACGCTGCGGCTGGAGGCATTCAACGTGCTGAATCATCCTGACTTCCAACCTCCATCCAGCTCAACAACTGGCTCCCTTCCTGCCAATACCGGAGGCGCCGCATCTCTTACGTCACCGACCTTTGGTCAGGTCTCGGCAACGTACAATCAAGCGCGCGTCTTCCAGGGCAGCTTCAAGATTAACTTCTAACCATCTTGCTTGTTCGCGTTTGTTATGTAATGCCGGGCGCTTCGGATTCCTGTCGAAGGGACTTCGAAGCGCCCAACTTATCACGACGGCTTTTATATTCTTTGCCGCTCTGTTTCAAACGCCGCATGCACATTGAATTTCACCGGAAAGCCAACCTTAAAAGGACCCCATCATGGAATCGAATCAAAACAATCGCAGGGAATTTTTGAAAGCCGGCGGCGCAGCTCTGGCGGCGACCGCAGTTTCATGGAACGCGAAAAGCTATGGGCAGATCGCGGGCGCAAACGACCGCGTGCGTGTGGGCATCGTAGGTTGCGGCGATCGTATGAAAGGCGGCGACCTGCCCGCCTTCCAGCAGAATGCGCAGGAGTTCAATTTCCAGATCGTGGCCGTTTCCGATATCTGGAACCGCCGCCGCGATGAAGGCGCAGCCTACATTGAAAAGCTCTGCGGAAACCGCCCCGACACGGTCAGAAACAACGACGAATTGTATGCCCGTAAGGATGTGGATGCGGTCATTATCGCCACCGCCGATTTCCAGCACGCATACCACGGCGCCGAAGCCGTAAAGGCGGGCCGCGATGCGTACGTGGAAAAACCCATCGCGCACACCATGGCCGACGCGCGCATGATCCTTGACGCGGTGAAGAAGAGCGGCAAGATTGTGCAGGTGGGCACGCAGCGCCGCTCCACGCCTGCGTATCAAAAGGCGGCGGAATACATCAAGTCAGGCCAGTTCGGCGACATTGTGATGGTGGAGATGAGTTGGAACGTGAACCAGCCGGGCCGCTGGCGCCGGCCCGACGTAGTGCCGTTGCTGAAGGAAGAAGACACGGACTGGAAGCGCTATTCGCTGGGTAGGGACATGGGGCCGTTCGATGCCCGAAAGTATCTTGAGTTCCGTTTGTTCTGGCCGTATTCGTCGGGGATTCCCGATCAGTGGCTCGTCCACCAGATCGATACGGTGCACTGGTTCACCGGCCTGCCGCATCCCCGCTCGTGTGTCGCCAACGGCGGCATTTACCTATGGAAAGATGGACGCACCAACTGGGACACGATGACGGCGGTGTTCGATTACGGACCGCTCGATGATCCGACCAAGGGCTTCCAGGTACAGTACACATCGCGCTTCACGAACTCAGCTGGCGGCGTGAAGGAGCTTTACTACTCGAACGGCGGCATGATGGACATGGACAAGCAAACCGTGTACGCCGACGGGCGGGCTCACTGCCAAATTCGCGGCCGAGATGAACATGAAGGCCAATCTGCTGCCTGGTTTCTCGCTGGTTGAAAAGGCCGAGACCGTCGAGACGGATGCCAACACGCATGGGGATCCGCAGACAGGAGCGAATATGCGCAACTGGATGGAGTGCGTGCGCTCGCGCAAGACGCCGAACGCGCCGATCGAGGCAGGCTACAGCCATTCCATCGCGCTGTGCATGAACGTCGCGGCGATCCGGACTGGAATGAAGGTCACGTTTGACGAAAAGACGCAGCAGGTTCTGGCCGGGGGCAAGGTGTATGCGTAGGGGGCTGCGGTTCATTTTGCTCGCTGTGGGCTTGGTTTTGGCGGCGAGCGCTTTCGCTGCGTCGCCCAAGGGCGTGCAGGTGGTCGCAGATCCGGCGAATCGCCGTGTCGACATTACGATTGACGGCCATCCTTTCACGTCGTATATCTGGCCGGCGAGGCTGAAGAAGCCGGTCCTCTATCCCATCATCGATGCCGATGGAGTGACTCATACGCGCGGCTGGCCGCTCGAGCCGCGGCCCGGTGAGCGAACGGATCATCCTCATCACGATGGCCTGTGGTTCAACTACTCGAACGTGAACGGGTTTGATTTCTGGAACAACTCCGATGCCATCCCGCCGCAGCGGGCGCCCAAGATGGGTACGATTGTGTTCGACCGAATCGTTCTGGCAAAGAGCGGAACGGCACGCGGCGAGCTCGTCACTGATTCGACCTGGATCGACGGGAATCATCATCCCATTCTGGCGGAAACTACGCGCTATGTTTTTGCGCGCGACGGGGAGACGCGCAGCATCGACCTGATCGTCAAATTGAAGGCGCTCGACGATGTTGTCTTCAATGACGATAAAGACGGCTTGCTCGGGCTGCGCGTGGCGCGATGGCTCGAGTCTCCCGAAGAAAAAGGCGGCACGTTTACCGACGCGAACGGCGTGGCAACGAATGTTGCGGCGGCGGCAGATCAGCCCGGAGTTGCGCCGCCGACCGGCGAGTACCTCACGAGCGAGGGAGTGAAGGGAGAAGCGGCGTGGTCAACGCGCGGCCGCTGGTGCTCGCTCACCGGCCACGACGATTTGGGACACACGGCAACCATCGCGATCTTCGATCACCCCGGGAACGTCGGCTATCCAACGTACTGGCATGCGCGTGGCTATGGGCTGTTTGCAGCGAATCCGCTGGGTCGCCATATGTTCGATCCGAAACAGCCACCGCTCAACTACACACTCAAGAAAGGCGAGACAACGACCTTTCGTTATCGCCTGGTGTTCTACACGCACGCCGTCACGCCGGACGAATTGAACCACGAGGCCGACGCGTTTGCCACTGGGAAGGACTAGGACGAGATAGTAGCCGGTTTCTCTTGACGCTGTTTGAAGACTCCCGCCTTCAAATCATGGGAATGGGCATTAAGGGATTCAATGATACCCCTAAAGTACCCCCTAAAATGCCGGCGCCAGGGCCGCCCAAGGAGCGCGGACGCCCATTTTCACCTCGCCGTTAGGATCGTTCAAGCCCGAATCTCATTCTGCTGTACCGCCTGCTCTCGGGCGACGGTTCGAACCCTCGGTGAGATTTCCTTTCCTTCAAAGGCGCTTGCCAAAGGCGCGGTTGAACCTGTGCCTTCGTCGTTCCTTGGAACCCGCGCAAACGACGTTCCGTACCATCCGTTGCAGGCTTGCCCGGCGATGCGGGCAAGCCCCTGAGAGGATTGAGCGAGGGCCGTGCCGCGGAGGTGTGAGCTTGCTGGCTGACGGCTATGGCGCTATAAAATCAAAAGACCTCCACATCTTACATAACCTGCATAACTTATTTAGTTTGTTCGCACAATGGGCAATGGAGGTTTTCTTCGCCGTCGGTCAAACCTACACAACCGTAAGTGGCGGCCACCTCATGAATGCGGACCTGAGTTGCATGATCCAAAACGAACCCATTGCCGGCCGCGCTTACCCGCCGGCTGAGCAGGCCTGCCTTCTTAAGCGCGTGGCCCACTTTTTCCGGGCTGTACTGCATTCTCTCGCCACGGTCTTTCAGCACGCGATTGACCTCCGTGGCGATCTCGTTGATCAGAATCTGGTTCTTTCCTTGATGGCAAAGAGCAAGCGCGGCGCCGACGGCGAGCGCTCCCAGTTCATCGAGGCGTTCAGCGAGTTGCTGCTCGGAATACGGGGTGAGCAGTGATACAAGATCATTCCGAAGGTCTGGCGCATCGACAATACACGCACACAGAGTACTCGCGATGGCGTTGAAGTCGGGGGAGAGGTTTGCAGCGCAGAGCTCTAACTTCGACACTTCTGGCAGGTGCTTCGAACGGTAGCCAAGGAGCTGGTTCTGCATTTTCTGCGTCATTTCTTCTGTCATGGGCGCCACGTGCTCCGAATTGGCGCCGGATGCCGGAAGTGCGTTGATGTGTACGCAATGCTGCAACATCGCCCTGATCGGCGGATCCTCACCTGCATAAACGGCTTTGGGACCGTAGTAATCGAAAGCGAACCTAGAGGCTCCGGGTATGGTCCTCAGCGCCAGGTAGCCGCGGCGCGTAGAGCTGCAAAGGAGCGCAGCTGAACGCCTGCTCAAGTTTGGTTCGAAAATGAGCAAAGTCGGCTTCTTATCCCAGTGGATTGCGCTCAGAGCTGCGCCTGTCATTCCAGCGACGAGGATGGGATGGTAGCAACAAGCGTAGAGGGCGCGCAGAATCGCGTCCCCCTCATGGGGCGGCCCAGAAATTATCAGGCCAGGTGCTAAGGAAAGCACATCCTGGAACCAAGCCGAGAAGACCCATAGCGTGAGCAGCGCGCTGTCCTTAATTGAAAGATGGGTTTGTTCAGCCATGGCCAGTTTGATCCTGGCGAAGAGCTCTTCGGTTGTGCTGTAGGCCGCACAGTTTGTGGGGACTGGCATCCTTTCCCAGGGATCGCGCTTGTATTCAGCCCGTGCACGATTCTTCTCAAATAAGCTTGCCTCGTTGGGGGGAAGGCAGTAGCGAAACTGAATGCTCTTCAATTCGCCGCTCGTCGTTCTCACCCACTCTGGGATTCCGTCGACCTTGGTGACTGGTGTGGTCGCCGGCGATCCGGGGCTATTGGGCGCGTCTGATGCTGCTTGATTTTCCGGCCCGGCGTCGGCATTCGACGCCGCGGCTCCGGAGGTGTCGCTCTCTGGAAGGATTGGTGCCGGCGTCCCGGGCTCCTCTGGAGAGAGAGTCTGATGAGTTGTGTGATCTTGCATTTGCTTAACCTCTTTGCATCATTGGGTGAGTAGCGTCGACCGAGGGGAGGTTTTCAAGTTTTCTCGACCTGATTGCCGCTACGTAGGGTTACTGTTTTGCCGGCGGGCGCACGCCAGCAAAACCATCTGGTCTTGCCAGGCGAAGGCGGCCATGCTGGTCACTGGCCCGTCGCACCGCCCTACCATGGATTACTAAGTTGAAAAACTCGATTTTCACCTCCGATCTTTCTAAACCTGTTGGAACAGCGGCGCCGTGAGCTTCGATTGGTTGAACCGTGCCGCTGCCCCGCTCGTCCGCCGCGGCCAAGATTTGGAGACTGTCGAGCGGGCTTCTGGCACCAGGGCCGCGGCTCCGGTTGGTTCCCGCGGCCACTTTCTCCTGCGCGCAGGTGGAACCCCCCTTTAACGAAGCTGGTCAGCCCAGAGAAGTTCTCCAAAGAGAATCTGCCCATCAGGAAGGCGCATGTACTCCTGCAGGCCGGAAGTCAGTCTCTGGCCGCATCCCCAGACAACGACGGCCAAAGCCTTGCGCCGACCAGGAAAGGGGGACTCAAAGGAGACGTCTACACCACCATCCGATGTGTTCTCGCTAATCCAAGCATCCGAGATCGTGATCAACAGATCGCCTTTGAGAAATTCCATCAGGCGGTTGATCGTGTCTTTTACCCTGGCCCTTTCGCCTGGGTCGGAATCTAAGCATTTGGCGGTTAAGGAATGAACACCCCCAGGGTGGACAATATGTGCCAAGTATCCCCAGGTTCCGCCCGCTTCAATTACAGAGCGCGCAGTGCGGAGAGACTTTTCAATCAATTGATTCACTTGATCATCAGAATCCATATTTCGATCTTGTTCCTTCCTGACATCGACGGGTCCGACTTGCGGCTGCTTCGATGTCATCGTCTATTCCGTTGCCCGGATCATTGCCCAGTGACTTGGCGCGTGGAGTCTTGAGGGCGCACATAAGGCGTCGGCCTCAGAAGGCACGTCTGGTCGGCGGCGTTTACACACCGGGGAACAGGTTTCTTTTGCTGGGAGGAGAGCCGCGCTGAGGTACCTTAGGCGCGCCCGTAAGGGCGGGGTTTCAAGGAGCGTGCCAGCGTCGATTACATTTCGGCTTCGCAGGCCGGCAATCTAATCGATTAGTGCTAACCTCAAACCCATAATACGTCAACCCAAAAGAAAAATGCAAACGCAAGCTGCTGATTCTAAATAATTTCCTAAATTCGCGCCGAAACACCGGTGTCTTCCGTATACCAGCTTTTTCGTGAACGCATCGATATCGCGCTCATGTTACCGAGTCGCATCAGACAACAGCCTTCAATCAGTTCCTCGATGCACGATTGCGTGGCATCGAGTGCAAAGCGTGATGAGGTTTTGCTCTGCATCATCCCTCGACTGGCTGCGCGATTCTCCATGGTGAACATCGAGATTCGACATCGCGCCCCAACTCTGACACCCCCATGGGATGTGCGAAGAAACTGTGATGGAATGCGATCAACAAGCCGGCGTAAATCCGATCACCAAATCTACGCTCGCAGTGAGCGTGTCGATCAGTAAAACCCGAATCAACCAAGCGTTCATTTGGGTTCGGTAGCGCAAATGTTCGGAAGCGCGACGTTCCGCGCGGACTCACTTCGCCACTTGAGATGTTTGGCTGTGGGGCGTGGGCCGTGTGCAGGGAACTGGATCAGTGAATGAGATGCGGCGCAACCAGGCTGACAAATTCACGCGGCGTGACGATCTTCGTATTCTTCCGAGCCGCGCGTCTTCAATCCGTTCCCCGATGCACGATTGCGTGGCATCGAGTGCAAAGTGTGATGAGGTTTTGCTCTGCATCATCCCTGGACTGGCTGCGCGATTCTCTATGGTGAACCTCGAGATTCGACATCGCGCCCCAACTCTGACACCTCCATGGGATGTGCGAAGAAACTGTGATGGAATGCTATCAACAAGCCGGCGTGAATCCGATCACCAAATCTATGCTCGCAGTGGGCATGTCGATCAGTAAAACCCGAAGCAACCAAGCGTTCATTTGGGTTCGGTAGCCCAACTGTTCGGAAGCGCGACGTTCCGCGTGGACTCACTTCGCCACTTGAGATATTTGGCTGTGGGGCGTGGGCCGTGTGCAGGGAACTGGATCAGTGAATGAGACGCGGCGCAACCAGGCTGACAAATTCACGGCGCGTGACGATCTTCGTATTCTCCGGGAAGGCCGGAAAGTGCTTACGGATTAACGGTGATCGGGAAGTCCATCATGGTATCGCGAGGACGGTTCGTTGCAACGAACTTCGGCGGCTACCGAATCTCCATCCCAAAACCTGGATTGGATGACTAGATGAGCGCTTTGGACTGTTAGCAACAGCTGACACCAGAGCGCCGAAGATCCGACCGTGGCCTGGACAGAAAGAATGTAGAAGATCACTGCAATTTGATCTTGCCGGCGATCTCCTGGGCGGATTTTCGCGATAAGCTTGCCAGTTCGGCATAGCGAGGCCAGTTCGCCATGGCCTTTCTTACTTTCGCCAGAATTTCCGGTGCGTTCTTTATCCCATGCTGTTTGCCCAACGCCTGCAGTTGGGCTGTTCCTGGATTTCTTCCCTCGCCCATGACCAGCATGCTTTGCTCGCCGCCCGGGCCATAGGAGAACACCAGGTCGTAGGCGGGCGCGAAAATCCACTCGTTTCTCGCGTTCAGAAGGAACGAAAAATTCTTCACGTGGTCGTCGCGATTATGAGCAAGGACGTTGAAGCAGGCCAACGCATAGGCCTTTTCGGCATCCTGGATATTCCTGGTCAACCCAAGGGTCACGCGCAGAACCATATCGTAGTCGAGGCTGGGACTGCGATGATCGCTATGGATCAGGCCGCCAAGGCTATGCATATGGATGCGGGCATCGCCTTCCCGGTCAAAGCGTTTCGTGCCGAAGTATTTGTTCCTTTTCGTCGAGAAAAGATGGGTTTCAGGCATCTCCACGCCTGCATCCTTTGCCATGAGGCTATAGGCGTATTCGACAGCTCCCACTTCTCGCGCGTCCTGGGAAGACGGAAACTTGACCATCCAGTGCGCGAAGCCGGGTTGCAATTCCTGCTGGCCGTGAATGATCCTTTTCTTGTCGGCGCTCACTTGCGCCACGATCTTGGGCCTGGCACCCGAAGAGGAACCATTGAGCCGCAGCAACTCCTCGAGTGCCTCTTCGTTTTCTCCGGCCAGCGCGGCGGCTGATTTCTCAGCGAGTTTGTCGAGCGCCAACGGAGCATCATCGGGACATTCGAAACCTTGTTCCGGCTCGTAACTGAGAGCGCCCATGCCATACCGCCCCACATAAGCCAGCCGGTCGAGCGGATTCAGTTGGCCGCGATGGATACCGTGCTTTTCCATCGTGCGATCGAGCAGAAGGCGACCCCATCCGTCCGGCAGGCTGTCATTGAATACGCCGAACAGGCCCTCGAAGATCGTAGTGTCGGCAATGGCTACGCCAGCGCGGAGGGGGAGTTTGATCGGCGAAATGTCGATGCCTGAAGAAATGAATGAGGCGTCATACTCGAAAAGGACCTGTCTATCCTTGAACGCCAGGCGCCCAACCTTGCGACGTTGATTTCGCGCGTCCAGATAGACGGTCAGCAGCTCTGTCGGGCTAAACGCCATGGCTGCGTCCTTTTCCGCCCGTCGCTCTGCGCCGCGACGCCGGTGTGGCCAGCAGGGCGTCGAGCGATAGAGCGCCTGGGGTTTGCCGGGTTTTCACGGCCAGCTGATCGAAATCGTCAATGCAATCAAGCACCAGGGCTAGATTCAGAAGCGAATCCAGCGCGATCAATCCTTCGCGCTCAAATCGCTTCAGCGAACTCCACGTCACGCCCGAGCGAGCCGCCAGTTCTCTCTGCGTCAAGTTCATGGCAAGTCGCCGGGCCTTGAACCGCCCTGCGATCCCGGTCTGCACCTCTTGCGCCGTTCTGAGATAAACAGGCAATATATTACCCCTTGAAGCCTATTATACAGCACAATGGTTAACATGTTGTCCATAAAAGTCTTGGCAAAACACCTATCATGCTACCAGCCGCTGAAGTATCCCCCGGGGGGCCGCATCGAATGGGGGAATACCCTCACGGCTGCAATCGAAGTTTCCATGCCGAGAGGTTATATTCGCGTACGCTTCAATCCGTTCCCCGATGCACGATTGAGTGGCATCGAGTGCAAAGCGTAATGAGGTTTTGCTCTGCATCATCCCCGGACTGGCTACGCAATTCCCTATGATGAACCTCGAGATTCGACAGCGCGCCGCAACTCTGGCACCTCCACCCATCCCGGCGTAACACCTCGTGCCGCAAGTTTTCGTACAATTTGGGAGCGAGACGCAGGCGAGAACTCTTGACCGGAATCCGGTTCATGACGCTTTCTCCGTGATCTGCTCGACAAACGCCTGCCGCTGTTCGTCGGGCAGGAATCGGAAAAATCGTTCGATCGAAAACAAGAGCACGCTGGGTTGGCCGCTGTCCAGGTTGGCTCCCGCCAGGAAATCCGCGCAGATCATCTCCAGACAATAGCCGCGCGATTTGTCCGTGCCCAGCATCAGGGCTGCCGTCTCAATGGCCTGCTCGATCACCGGAATCTGGCTCTTATAGAACTTGAAGTAGATGATCTCGGTCGGTTCGGTGTCCTTGCCGGTGAGGTGTTGATCCACCTCGCGTTTGAACTGATCCCGGGGCAGGGAACGGGCTTTGTGCATCCATGCTGCACAATCGAAATCCTTCCCATCCGAACGCGCAACCTTGGTCAACTCCGCCGCCTTGGTCCAGCCCACCTGTTTCAACTCCCGCCGCATCTGTGGCGGCAGGTGTTCGTGAATGGACATCAGATAGTAGGCGGTGCGGCGCGAATCGGGAAAACGTCTTTGCAGAAACTCATCGAACGACTTTAAGTTCTCGAGCCGCCAGTACTGACCCGCCCGCACCTCGCACAAATACCTGCCCAGATCGACGAAGCGCGTGTCGCGCTCCTCTTCTTTCCGCCTTTCCCAAGCCAGGATCTCGTCGATCTTGGTCAGAACAAAGAGAGCACGCTTGCGATTGAGCTTGGGCGGCATCGGCATCGGCCTAAAACGAAAGTTCGTCAAACAAACCAAGGTCAACTCCGGGTTTGCGCACAAGTGCAGTTTCGACCAAGTCGGACTTATCGAGGCAGAGCCCGATAAAGGGGCATGTTGTGCACGGATTTTGTGGAAAGCGGATGCCGCTGTGCGGCAGGAACAATCCGGACTCGATCCGTCGCACGGTGTCATCGACTAGGGTTGCGAACTCCTGCCGCTGTTCTTCAGAAATGGTGGCCCGGAGGTACTGAACTTCGACTATCCGCTTGCGCACGAAAACCACTTGGGCGACTTCGTCGATGCCGGTCATCCACGAATAGCAGACCAGCTGCGGATCCAGTGCGGAAATGCCGGCCGGTTCTTCTGGATATCGGGCGGAGCTGGTTTTCCATTCCAGAACGCATGGCGTGCCGTCCAGTTCACCAATGGCATCGATGTAGGAGACGAAATGGTTGCCAGAACCGAGCATCCGATTGAACTGAATCTGCTGGCTTGAACGAGGGCGCCGAATACGAACGCGGCCGTCCTGAACAAAGCGTTCCAGCAACTGGACACCTTGTTGCAGCATCCGGTCCCAGGTGTCGTTGCCGGGGTAGGTCAGGCCCATGTCCTTGCACGGGCTCCACTGCTCAGACAACACAGCCGCCGGGTCTTCGCGGCGGAAAAGGGCGGCAACGGCCTGTTCGAAGGCTCGACCAAAGAGCATGGCGGCGCGCGTGTCTTTCTCTCGCCACCCGTCGAGGTAGCGGTGCCGGTAACGGCGCGGACAGCTCAGATACTGGCTGATCTGGGTGTAGGAATAGTTCATCCGGACGCCTCCGCATTGTTGGAGCGAGAAGCACTCAATACCGGAGCCGCGGATAATTCTTCCCACTGGCTGGCTGGGGCGAAGCCGTCGAGGTTGATCAGCGAAATGCCGTTGATCACAGTATGGCTGATCTTGACGACGCCGCGAAGGCCGGGCAAAGCCTTCTCATCGACCTGTTCGTGGGCCAGCAGTTCCGGGTCATAGAGAAAATCCCGCAGGAACCAGCCCAGCTTCCACATCGCCTTCTGCGTGCAGTAGAGCCGGCCGACAATGGGCTGACCGGCCAGAGTGCGGGGCTCGACTACAGAGAGTCGGAGGACGTAGAACGGTTTGTGGGCATGCCAGCGGAACTGGGCGCCGTCGACCCGAACCAGAAAGACGCCGTCGGGAATCTCGGGACGAGAATCGCGGGCCGTTTCGGCGAGACCTGTGAACTGGCGTTTCATGCAGCCCCCTCCTGCTTCGGTTGCGAGTAGCTGTTGAGTTGGCCGAGCAGAGCAGTGCGGTCCTTCGCGGCCCAGTCGGCCAGTTGCTGGACGAAGTTCTCAACCTGTTCCCGGCTAGCCTCTCGGAGCGTCTTCGCGCCGCAGAAGTCGACGGCGTAGGCCTTTACCAGTTCGGGGTCGAGCTTGTGCTGGCGGATGATCTGGCACAGACGGTCGCGGACCTTGGGGCCGATGTGATTCCCGTTCCCATTTGCGCTTTGCGGAGGAAACTTCTCAACCGGATTCGGAAATGTTCCGATTTCCTCGACTGAGCAGATGCCGATCCCGTAGGCCTTGCGCAGGGCGCGATTGACGGCTCGAGTTTCGGCCACGCGCATCTCCGCACCTCGCACAAGAGAGGAAACGTTCGAGGGATCTGCGTCGCCAAACCCGACGAAACCCGCGGATTTGTCAGAAGGGAAAACAGTTGCCTTAAATGCCCATCGAGCGCCTGTTGGATCGCAGAAATCGCGGACCATCTCAACTTGAATGCCAACACAGCGGCGTCGAGAGGCCAATCGCAGCAATCCAGAATGTGTGATGTACCAATGTCCATCCAGACAGATAATGTCTCCCCTGCCAACCGAAAGGCTGTAGTCAGAGGTGAGGCTTCTCAGCGAAGTAACGAGGCGACTAGATAGCCGGCCCCAAGAATGCTCCGCTAACCGTTTATTGAGTTGAAAGGCCCTTGAGGCTCGCTTCATACACGTCTCCTTTGTACGTTTTGTGGCATACGGTCGTTTTGTCGGTATAGCGTCATAGTGACGCTATTATTATAGCGCTATTATATCGCCAGAATCAAGAGTTTTTCTAGCGGGATCGTTGACGGGAATTGAGCTTGCGGGCTTCTTTGAGGGAAACGGAGGCTATAAATGAGCTTAGGCTAATACCCTGGGCAGCGGCGGCAGATGCGATTTCCTGTTGCTCTTTTTCAGTGTAGTAGGACGTAATCCTCTTTCTGATGGAAGTCGCTAATCTACGACGCCGCGGAACATCTACCTTCTGCATGAGTGCATCTTAACCCTCCCTGACCCTGGAGCTGTTTAGAAGAAGGGAACTGTGGGGTGCTTTTGCAGGAATTGCGGTTCCCGCGGTATATAGGATCCCGGCTCTCAGCAGCACATCTCCGGCTCTACAGCACAATCCCGGAAATTGGCACCTCGCTGGTCGCTCATTTCGCTCGAAGTGGCAACAATCTAGCCATCCAAAGTGGAAAGCGATTGCCCACAAGTGCAAATTCTTGCGCTGGCCAGAACGCAATGTTTCCTTGAAGTTACCTGATTCAACCCTCTTTTTAGGCATTTTCCACTAAAACGGCGGATTGCTTCTCGTACAGGACTCATTTTCCACTGAAATGGTCGAGTCTGGCGTAGTAATTGCAAAACCAGAAGGCAACTGGCTTTGATTGAGATCGAAAATGCCTCTGGCACGCACCGCTGAGTTCGTCGATTCTCGTGATCTCCCGCCCATGGACGTGATCTTCGGACGATCAGCCATGATGGCGGCCGCGCGTGGGAAGCTGGAGCGGGTTGCGGATACGACGGTCCCGGTGCTCTTGCAAGGCGAGAGCGGGACGGGCAAAGAGGTTTTTGCCAAGTTGCTGCATGCGCGCTCCAATCGGTCGCATTGTGCCTGGGTCAAGGTGGCCTGCCCGGCGATTCCATCTTCTCTGATCGAGTCAGAATTGTTCGGATATGAAAAAGGCGCTTTCACCGGCGCGTATTTCACCAAGCGCGGCCGCGTGGAGCTTGCGCATATGGGAACGATGTTTCTCGATGAAGTCGGCAGCCTGGATTCGTCGATTCAGGCAAAGCTGTTGCAGGTTCTCCAGGATGGCACCTTTTCACGCGTAGGAGCTCAGGAATCGAGAAAAGTCAACGCCCGGCTTGTCTGCGCAGCCAAGGAGAATCTTCGGCATCAGGCCGAGGATGGAAACTTCCGGCTGGATTTCTTCTTTCGCATCAATGCTGTGACCATCGATCTACCACCGCTGCGCCAACGGGCTGAGGATCTACCCCTTCTGATCGACTATTTCCTCGATCTCTATTCGAAAGCCTATCGCCTCGAGGCGAAGCCTCTTTCGCGTGAAATCACGGGCATCATGCAGCGGCATTCCTGGCCGGGAAACATCCGCCAATTGGAGAACATGATTCGCAGTTATGTCCTGATCGGCGACGAAGAGTGCCTGATAGCGGATCTGATGCCGAGCGCTCCTTCCGGAATCATTCCAGAGATTGACTTGGCCAACCCCGTCTCGTTGAAGGAGATTACGAGAACCGCGCGGAGGAGCTTAGAAAAAGAGATCATCCTGAAGGTGCTGCAGGCCAATGGCTGGAGTCGCCGCAAAACTGCCGATTGGCTCAATATCAGTTACAGATCGCTTCTTTATAAGCTCCAGGAGTCAAAGGTCGACGAGTTTCCGGTCAAGCCTCCGCAGCCAAGGCCTTCGGGCTCTCTATCTCCACGACCGTAGCTAACAGAGATATCTAATGACGTGAGGACGCCGCTCCGCGCGCTATTGTCGCGCGCAGGCGCCATGACCTGTTTCGAGCAGGTCAACGGACATGCATTGTCGCTTGACGGGCCGACACAAGGGATTCGAAGATATCGAGCAGCTCTAATCCGACAGCATTCCAGCTTCGGCTCCATTTTGAGGAGAGAGCATCGGCGTCCCAGGTCTGGTCGAGAACCGATGTCAGGCCCTGCGCCAGCGCCAGGGAGTCTCGAGGGGGCACCAATTGTCCGCACTCGTCACTCATGATCTCGGGGATGCCGCCGACGTTTGTAGCCACGATAGGCCGGCCGCATGCGAGCGCCTCCAGAATGACATTCGGGCAACCTTCCATGTAACTTGGCAAGGTGACCACATCGGCTGCCGCCATCCAGACTGCAACCTCGTCGAATGGACAACCGGGGAGCGCATCAACGTAGCCGGCTGCATTGCTCTTATCAATCACACTTCCAATCAGCGACCTGTCCGGCCCTTCGCCAACCATGTAAACATGCAAATTTGGCCGCTGAGGACGAAGAGCAGCCGCCGCTTCGACCAATTCACGTAGGCCTTTCCGGAGGTCCATTCTCCCGATGTAAACGACGGCCTCCGCTGCCGAATCGATCCGCAATTTCTGCCTCGCAGCAAACCGATCCATCATTTGGAAGACGTTGCGATCGCAGCCGTTATGGATCGTCCGGACCTTGGTCGGAGAAGCGCCTATGGCCACCGCCTTTTTGCGCAAATCGTCGCTGACCGTGAACACAAAATCGGCCCCGCGCAAAACTGTCCGTGTATGTATAGCAGAAATCGGGTCACCGACCCGATTGATATCTGAGCCAATGCTCTTCACAACGACAGGAACGGAGAGAGCTCGGCCGATCTTGAGTGCAGCAAAACTCTCCGGATACAGAAAGCACCCGAAGATGAG
The DNA here is from genome assembly GCA_963813015.1 of uncultured Acidobacteriaceae bacterium. Lineage (GTDB taxonomy): Bacteria > Acidobacteriota > Terriglobia > Terriglobales > Acidobacteriaceae > Telmatobacter. The sequence goes on along the minus strand of CAWEXN010000015.1, from coordinate 96,222 downwards.
ATCCGGCGCATAGTTCCGAACATGGGGCAACAGCGTTCGCGCGGCCATCCAGCCATTCAGCGGCCGGGAAAGCAGAGGGAGAGCAGGGTAGTTGAAGTAACTTACGTTGACGTCGGGCGGGCTGAAGGAAAGGTCGAGCTGGTCATACATCCTGCTGCGCGGTCGAAGGAATCTTGGGTAGTTCGCATTCGGATAAAAGACCCGGACTTCGGCGCTGCGGGCAACGATTCGGAGAGGCTCATAAAGAGAGCGCCCCGCCCAGGGCTCACCTGAGCTTGGGAAATAGCGGGTCACGACCGCGATTCGGAGCATGGCTACTATCCTTTGCCGACGCGTTCGGCGGGGCTTCTGGCGGATGCGCTTCTCCGCGCAGAGGGGGCGATGGAGTGCAGCAGCGCCGCGTAGCGCTTCGCAAGGGCCTGCCGCTCGTACTGCGCGATCTTCGCCGTATCCGGCTTGAAGTCAGGAAATGGTGGTTTTCCGCGGGCCGAGGCATCGAGGAACAGCTTGCGGATGGCCGAAATATCGTGGATATCCGCCCACCAACCCGCGCGGAGTTCCTCGATCAGCTGGCATGCGTCTCCCAGCGGATGAACAGCTCCAAGAATCGGCTTGCCGCTCCCGAGGTAGTCATAGAATTTTCCGCCAACATTGTGTGGATCGTGGTTGATGAGAAGCACATAGTCGGTCTCATTCATCAGCGCCAGCGCCTCTCGCTGCGGCATGAACCCTTTTAGCTCGACCATGTCGCCCAGTTGCAGGAGCGCGCTGCGAAAGCGCGGCTCCTCAATATGACCGATGAAGCGAAGAAGGAATCGAGACTTAACTTCAGGAGGCAATTGTTGCAAAGCCTGAACCAACCCGGTGGGATTGGTTAGTGTATAAACGGTGCCAACATAAGAGGCGACGATCCGATCGCAGCGTCGCGGCGGCGAAACGTTGTGTTGCAGGGTTCCCGGCTCGAAGCCGTTGGGGATCAGAAGGAATTTGTTTTCGGATTGCCCGGGATAGCGAGCACGGATCTGTTGGCGCTGGCCCTCAGTTACGGCGACGACGGCGGCAGCGTTTCCGACGGCGCCTGCCTCAATTTTCTGGGCGACTCTTCGTGCGCGCCGGCTGCGACTAAAGAGAAACAGATCGAAGGCCGTGGCGAGCCATTCGTCTCGAAAGTCAACGACGATTGGCAGCTCGGGGAACCTTCTGCGAAGGTCTTCAACCAGGAGTAGGCAGGAAAACGGCGGAACAGTAATAAGGACCAAGTCAATAGCGCGGTCTCTGATGATGCGGCGGGCAACTCTTTTGAGCACGGGAAGCCACGTGACCTGTGGATCTGGCAACAGCAGGTCCTGAACAAGATGCTTGGAGAGTGCGGGCTTTTCCGATTCGCATGAGGCAGCTACGCCGTTTGCGCGCGGCGACCGACCCACGATCAGCCGCTTGATCCACTTTTTGATGCCAAAGGGAAGATCGGGAGTTACGGTCCTGTGCACCCGCACTTCGGCCGGAATTTCCGCGAGCAGGTAACGATCTGACCCCACACAGGATGGATTCCGGGCTGTGAGCACATCAAGCTTAATCCCCTCTGCCGGAAAATATCGTGCGAGGCTAGCGGCGCGCAATACGCCTACGCCACCGACCGGTGGAAAATGATAGGTGACCAGCAGGACCTTCAGTGGATTCATCAAGTTGTCTCCGCGACACGGGCCTAAAAACGAGAACGAAAGTAGCGGCATCGTTTCAGCACCTCGTTAGCGCGGTACTCACGCCCGCGTGAGCCCGCGTTAGGCATATAGTTGAGCGTCATATCTTCGGCCCACTTCCGCCGCGTGGAAACATCTCCAGAATGAAGCGCGCCATCTCTTCTTCGCGAACATTGCTGGCTTCGCCAGAAGGAGTGGAAACAACGTCGACCGTGGCAGCAGAATCAATCCCATCGGGTTTGGGTTTATCTGTTAAGCCCGCTTGAAGTCCAAGCTGCGTCATCAATTCGAAGTTGCGGCTCATGGAGTATTCCTCACGCCGGATGCAGGATTCGCGCTTTTCTCTGCAGACCCAGACGGCGGCCCCGGAAGCCAGATCTTCTGGCCAACTTCAATGTGGTCTGGATCCGTCAGCTTCGGGTTGAGTGCTTGAATTTGGTGCAGGCGTTGAACATTGTAGCCTCCAAGGTATTGCTCGGAGATATCTTGAAGCGTTTGATCCGGCTTGACCGTAATGGCAAATGGCGCATTGTTTGGAACGGTTTCAGGAGCCCTGGTTTCCCCGGCGTCTGCCGCAACAGGCGCAGGAACTGACGCAAGCGGAACCGTGAGGCCCGGGGTGCGTTCGTCGGCCGCTGCATTTGACCAGGGAACCCAAGATCGGGTGAACCAAAGTGCGGACAGCACACACAGGATCAAAAGCGCTGCAGCTGCTGGAATCCAGAACTTCAACCGTCGAATAGCCGGCTTTGGTTGTTTAGGTTTGCCTGGCTCTTCCGTCACGGTGTCGCCAACGATCGTGCCCGGCCCTCCCGCTTGCGGATTCAACTCCAGGTCGGTGATCGCCTCGGCCACCATGTTCGCATCCACTTGCTTCCGGTTCAGTGAGCAACATAGTGACAGCGCGTTAAAGCATAGATTGTTGATACTTCGCGGAATACCTCCACTGGCCTCAGTGATCGACTTGAGTGCGTCCTCTGTAAACAGGGCCTCTCCTTCATAACCCGCGAGCTTCAACCGGTAGTCAATGTATGCGACGGTCTCGTCCGTCGAAAGCGGCTTGATGCGGCAGATGGTCGATATGCGCTGGCGAAGTTGAACCAGGGAAGGCTGCATCAACTTATCTGAAAGTTGTGGCTGCCCAGATAGAACGACTTGCATCAACTTTCCCCGCGACGTCTCAAAGTTGGTGAGCAGGCGAACTCTTTCCAGGACAGCATTTGACAGGTTCTGCGCCTCGTCAATCACGACCACGAACTTTCGTCCTGCCCGATTTTCTTTGACCACCGCACCGGCCAGTTGGTCGTGCATCTCGGAGCTGCTCTGCGCGGGAGTGACGCCGATGTCGCGCAGAATGTAGGCAACAAGTTCTTTCGGCTCGCACTCGGCATCGACGTCGAAGAGAAACACGGTGCGTGCGGCCCCGCGCGTGTTCTCTAGAAAACGACATAACAGCGTAGTTTTCCCCATGCCTGGAGACGCAATCATTGCGGTAAAGCCGCGATTGCTTAAGAAGCCGTACTCCAGCGACGCCAGCGCCTCCCTGTGCGTTCCGCTGAGATACAAGCATCTCGGATCGGGAGTGGCCCCGAATGGATCCTGCTGAAAACCGAAGTATTGCAGCAACATGACGCTAGCCTCCTTTCTTAGCCGCGCCTGCCGGTTGTATGAGCGAATTCACGGCCTGGTACATTTGCCATGCCGTGGCCCAGTGAACTGCGATCCCTCTGCGATCCGCCTCTTCTGCAATCCAGTGGAAAATGTCGCTGAGCGCCCCTCCAAGTAGTGGCTCAAGATTCCAGTCCGGTGCGCCATGGGTGTAGAGCTTGATAAACAGATCTTCGCCGATGGTTGGCGCCAGATCGAACCACCGCCGCACCCGCGATGGGGTGGGCAGATCGTATCCGGCGATCTCTCCTGATTCGACCCGCGGTAATGCACGGTCGCCGAAGCGAATGCCGAGTGGGCCGGTGATCATGAGGAGGTCGCCCCGTCGTCCACCCCCAACCGTGGCTTCGATTCCACGATCGTAGGACCTTGGCCGGCAGTCTGAATGATTCGTACACCAATAGATCTGGTTGACTACTCGACCCTGCGCCGCCGAGCGCAGCGACGGCATAGTGAAATCGGCGTAGCAGCCGAGATCGCGCAGCAGAGCGATCTCTCCATTGAGGCCGCACCACTTGCCATTTGGAAGTGAGTTATCGAGCGCCCAGTTGCCGTGAATAAAGCCAAAAACCGTGCGGCCATTCTGTTCCCGAAGTAATCCGTGATGGTCCCTTAGTCGATAACAGTACTCGGTGATCTTTTGAATAAAAGATTCGCGCCTCTCGTTTTCGTGGTGAAGATGCACCTCCACGTCACCGACGCCGAGACGCACAATCTCGGCTATCCCCTCCAGGAGGTCTCGCCGATACTCTTCTTGTGGATAAAAGAAACTGTACTGGGGGCGCTGTCCCGCGGCGTCCCGCGGAGCGTCATCGGCAATGCGCGGCCACCTGTCGCGCCACTTCGCGACCCTCTCAAGCGCGTCTTCGACGGATGTGCTCATGCCGAGGGGCTCGTAATGATCGGTGATTGCAACCCAGGCACGCTTCGGTCTTGCGGTCCGCCCTGCCTTGCGCAAGCGGTCCTTCAGATACGGGATCAGCCAGAGCTCAGCGTGTCGAGGTAGTTCCATCGGTTTTCTCTTCCGCATGATCGAGGTCGTTCCGTGCATATTCATCCGTTACACGTTGGTTGGAGCTACGGCTGCAAGACGTGGCCGAATCATCAGCGAAACAACGTTTTCGACCGGTTTGCCAATGGACTTTGGCATCGAGCGAGTAAGGAGGTTAAATCGTGCCTGGTCCTCCGGCTCCAGCACACGCAATAGGTAGAACGATCCGAACAGGATGACCAGCGATGCGCTTCCACCAAACAGAATTCCCCACAATGGGGTTAACGCAACAGCGATGAAATGCGCAGTGAATGCTGCCACCGTACTAATGGAAGCGACTTTCGCAAGGAAGACCCACGGCAGTTTCACCTTATAAAGTCGGATACCGATGGCCCACATCAGGCCCACCGCCGTAACCTGCGCTGCCCCACTGCCGATGCAAGCGCCAGCGGCGCCGTGGGCCGGAATCAGCGCCCAGGCCACTCCGATATCGACGATGCCGGCAAGAACCGTCGCCAGGATGACATAGCTCTGGCGCTCGGTACTTTGTAGAAGGCTTTGGATGGGTGCAAGAAATGCTTTGGGCATGCAAAGCAGCGGGGCAATGGTCACGACCATGGCCGCGCCTGCGTACCGGGTGCCATAGAGGAGCAGCAGCGCCGGAACGGCCAGAGCCACGGCGATGAAATGGAGCGGAATAGACGTGAGCACGAGATATCGGAACGAAGCAGCGATCAGTTGCGACATCTTGGATTTATCTCGCCCAAGCTGAACAAAAATCGTAGTACTGGCGGCGGCTCCGAAGATGGTCGAGCTGAGGAGCAGGTAATTGCCCAGGCTGAAGGCGATGGAATAGAACGCGACCTGACGTATGTCGCTGCAGAGTGCTTTCAAAAGCAGGACTTCGCATCTCTCCCATACGATGAGCGCCAGGAACATGGTAATGACACTTTGCCATGCATAAGCGGTCATGCGTTTGCGCAACCCATCGGGAAGAGCGTGTGTCGTGTTCCAGCGAAGAATGCGAGCCACGGTGGGGAAGAAGCGCACCAGAAAGTCCACTGCTCGCATGGAAAGCAACGCGGCCCCAATCCCTGTAACGCCCCAATGAAAGATCACAGTTGCCAAGATCGTGAAGAGGTAGACGAAGGCGGAAACGATCGACCCGGGCACGTTTGTGGCAAGGTTTTCCGTCGCGCTGTTGGCCTGCGCCGGGACGAAGTTCACCATCGACGGCCAGATGCTGAGAGCGATGAGGACAGCGGCCAGCCGGAATTGCGCATTGGCATCCTGAAATACCCAAAGAACGATGGCCGACGTAGCCAGAGAAGCGAGTCCGGCCTGGAGCGCCAAAGTGCGAAAGAAAATGAGGCGCGCGGTCCCTTTGTCACCCATGCCAATGAACTCGGCCATGTATTTTCTGGTCGCCGCAGGAATGCCGAGGCTGCCGAGATTGCCGACAACGGAAGCGACGTAGCTCACGTAGATGATGTATCCCGTTTTCGCCGGACCGAGAGTACGCGCAATTGCGATGGACGTGATGACAGTGACGACCGCGCTGACGATGTTCTCAACGCTGTACCAGCCCGTGTTCTTCGCGATTGTTTTCGTGTTCGACATGGCGCCGCTGGTTTGTGTCTTTGGACCCTTTCACGAAACTGGCGACCTAAGAGAATCAAGAGCAATCTGGTAGCCGACGAAATGCGTCAACTGTGTAATGGCGATGAAGCTTTAGCCGAGCCCTTGCAGCGCTGCCCGCGCGTCCTTCGCCGTGGGCGAATCGGGAGCCAGCAGAAGAGCCTTCTTCAAGTGAAGTTCCGCATCGCTCTTATCCCGCAGTTTGCTGTAGACCATTCCCAGGTGATACTGCATGGCCGCGTCGTTTGGTTCCGTCTTCACTGCATCCTCAAGTAAGTCGCGGGCAAATGAATAGGCCCCCGTGTAGTAATAAGCCCACGCCAGCGTGTCAGCTGAGTTGGGCGAATTCGGCATGCCCTGCCGAGCCGTTTGTGCGAGCGTTAGGGCGACATCGGGGTTTTCCCCGTTCAATAGCATGCGATAGGCAAGATTGTTAGCCGCGATCGGTTGTTGAGGCTGGATTTGTAGAGACTTCCTATAGTCGGCTTCTGCCTTGTCCAAATCTCCGCGCGATTCCTCGAGAGTTCCCAGAATTGCCAACGCCCCGGCATCGTTTGGATGCGCAGCCAACCACTGCTGCCATGCGTCGATCGCGTTCACCGTCTGTCCGCGCTGAACTTCGATCTGCGCGAACAGCAACACAGCTTCGCCGTCTCCAGAATTGAGCTGGATGGCCTTCTGTGCCGTAGCAGCCGCGTCGTCCAGTTTCTTCTGCTGAATCTGGAGCTGCGCGAGCAGATCGTAGAAACTGCTGTTGTTGGGGCTCTTTTCTATCTGCGCGTTCAAGCGAGCTAACGCCTTTTCTGGTTGTTTCTGGTAGAGGTCGTAACTCACCAGTAATCGTAGCGATTCGAAGGAATTAGGGTCATATTGCAATGCCTCTTCAAGCAGCTTGACCCCTTCCGGGAAGCGTTTCTGCGCGAAGCGAAGCTTGCCCAGCTGCAGATAGGCCTGCGGGCTCTTCGGCGCGATGCTTATGGCGGTATTTAGGTCGGCCTCAGCCTTATCCGTGGCGTTGTGGCTTATCTCCACCATGGCGCGCCATACATATCCTTCGGGTAAACGCGGCGCCGCAGCGATAGTCTTGCCAGCCACATCTGCAAGCAGATTCATGTCGCCGCGCTGGCTTGCGATCCGCGCCAACTCCACCTCTGCTTGAAGCGCGGACGGGTTCAGAGTTTCCGCTTGGCGAAGGCTGCTTTCAGCTAGATTGATATTGCCCGAAGCCAACGCTGCCCGGCCCAGCCAGTATTGAAGGAAGGCGTCCTTCGGGGAATCACGGACAGCATTCTGAAGAGCATTGACGGCGTCGCCTGCTTTGCCGCTATTGAGAAGCACGATGCCGTTCAGCCCTGCAACCTCAGGATCCTTGCCGTCTGTCTTCATCAGGCCTTCAACCACTGTTTGCGCAGTTCCATAGTCTTTGGTCTCAAGAAGCACGCGAATGTATCCCTTCTTCACAGAGATGTTCTTGGGATACTTCGCGGCAAGACTTGAGAACTCAGCCTTGGCCTTGTCCATCTGGCCGGAGCCTGCGTAGTAGTCTGCCAGGATGCGCACTCCCCGCGGATCACTGGCGAGATCCTTCGACGCCTGCCGGAGCACTTCCTCGGCTCTCGCTTGATCGCCTTCTTTGAGAATGATATTGGCGACAGTTTCCCTGGCCGCGAGGCTCTTGGGATCCGTTGCAACGGCAGACCAGCCAATTTTTTCGGCATCTGACCAGCGGGAGTTCCTGGCATAGAACTCCGCAAGGAAGATTTTGGCGTTGACCGATTTCGGATCGAGAGCGACAGCTTTCTTCAATTCATCTTCAACCGAAGCTGTCTGGCTCGGATCGCCCGATTGCAGTATCGCGAGATCTTCGTGGAAGGCCGCTCGATTGGGATCGATCTGCAAAGCATGCTGCATCTCGGCCAGGGCTTTGTCCTTCTGGCCCTGCCGGGCTGCGATGGAGGAGAGCAGGGCGTGGGCGTCCGCATTGTCTGGTTGTGCCGCCAACACTGCGTTGGCCTGCGCTTGCGCTTCATCAGTCTTGCCGGCGGCGATCAGCAGATTGCCCAGGTCGATCCGCGCTTTGTAGTTTGTGGGCTGCAATTCCACGGTGCGCGCAAGCTCGGCATACGCTCCGCTGAATTGACCCAAGTGAACATAAGTCTGCGCGAGCGCGTAATGTGCGTCGGCATAGCCTTTGTCGATCTTCAGGGCATTCGAAAACTGGATGGCAGCTTCCCTGTATTTACCTTCGGCGCTATACCGTTGTCCGCTCTCAAAGTACTTCTGCTTCCGCGCGTTTGGGTCGCCGTGGCATCCAGCCAGCACAGCGGCCGCGGCAAAGAACACCATCACCCAAAAGGCTCCTCGCCGATTCATATGTCCCCACCTTTCATCCCATCTCTTAAATAGTCTTGAAAAACCGTTCGCTCTCTTCCATCCGTGCTGGTTTCCAGTTGCAAAACTCGAGCCTGAAATACTCAACTGAGTCGCGTTGCCTTTCCCTGTTCTCGTCTATCCGTTCAGTTCGGAATGAACCGAGAGAGCATGGGTAAAAGCTGCGCCGCAAATCTCTCAGTTCTTGCCTTTGCTGCCGGCGTGCCTTCTCCGGAACCGATGGGCGAAATCACCCTGACGAGCGCGCCATCCGTGCGATGCAACCTGATCGCGTCGGTGACCAGGTAAACCTTGGCCATGTATTCGTTGGCGACACTGCGCCCGTGCGCCTGATACCAATAGATAACGAATTGACGATCTTCACCGTTGCCGATGATGTATTCGCCGACCTGATGGGCCTTGCCATCCGCATCGGTCAGATTCACGTACCGCGAAGATTCAAAAGCCCAGCCCGATCCCGGCAGGCAATTCTTCGGCGAATGAATGGTGACCCCTGTCCTCTGAGTTGGAAAATAGCCAATGAAGAGGCCGATCGGGTGCTCCTCTCCGCCATGCGTGTAAACGCGCGACAGGAACTCTCCGGACCCAAGCACATCAAGCGTTTCCTGGTCGATCTCGACATCGCTTCCCGACCATCCCGCAATCGTATGCGGGACCTGCGACAAGGGCTCGCTCGCAGGAATGAAGTCGGTATCTCCTCGGGCGTGAAGCAGCAACGCCGTCCCTGCCAGCAGCGCGACAACGATCCAAAAGCGAGAGTTTTTCACGCAACCCTCCTTCGCGTCGGGAACAAAAGCATCGCGCGATGGACAAGGAAGAGACACGCGAGAGACACGAGAAAGATCACCCAGCCGGAAAACTCGTGGAAGAAACCCTCCGCCTTATCCGGGTCCCAGTACTGGACGCACAAGCCCGTGCCGAAAATGCGCACCGCGTTGGCCGCGATTGCGATGGGAATGCTGGCCGCTGCCAGGAGCACTCTCCGCACAATCGATTTGTCCAGAAAGTACCCGTAAAAAATCGCGAGCGTAAAGAGGCTCATCAGAGAGCGGATTCCACTGCACGCCTCCGCCACTTCGAGCTTCATGGTCGGGAGTTCAATGACGTTGCCCTCCCGCAGAACCGGCACGCCGAATAAGGGAAGCAGTGCACTGGCCAGCTTCGAAGCCAGGATCTGCAGCGGAAAGGTGATCTGGTTGAAGATGATCGCGGGAATCGGAATCGCCAGGAGCAGCACCAACAATGGAAAGCGGAGCTCCTTCAGCAGCGGCCATCCGCCAAAGCTCAACACGATGCCTGCCAACAGGATTAACAGCGAAATCCGCGCAAGAAAGAGTTCCGCGCCGTAGACACCCAGAAGAAGGACCGCAAGTCCAAGGACGACAACTGCGATTCCGCTCCATGAGGGAGCGAGTCTCGTGCCGCGCAGCGTCCTTCTCTTCTCCCACACCAGGTACGCCGCAAAGACCGGAACCAGAAAGCCGTGGGAAAAGTCAGGTATCTGCCACCAGTCGGTCACGAGTTTCGCGAGCACACGGTAGTACACGGCGAGCGTAAGTACGCCGATAAGTGCCGAACCCCATGCAAAATAAGCGCTTTGTATCGACCGGGGGCTCTTCGAAATTGGCGGCGTCAATGTGCCTTGGGCCATATCTTCCGTAAAGGAACCTGCGGCAATCCCATTCGGTGCTCATTCCTTAGCAATCCGACTGCCGAAGGTGGAATCGCTCAATCCAAGCGGATTCCTCAAGAATTGGCCAGAGCACACGACCGTTCTTCCCAAGCATGGGGAAAACACTTTCCACTTTCGGGGGAAGGAAATGTCACAGTTTTCGTCCTTGAATGGGAAACGGTTTTCCTTCCAATAAGCAACTTTCCGTCCAAGAAAACCCCTCAAAAGCAGCCATAAAGCCCAGAATGTCCATTCCACGACCTGTCTACCGGGTTTGGAAGCCACATTGCTAAGGCAGGAGTGTTGCCCCAGGACTGTTCATGGTGGAGAGCACAGTCATCCAAAGCGCAAGACGGCAGACGAAACCGTCCGCCCCTGTAAGGCAGTTTGCCCCCATCGAGGGGCAGATTCAGCGTGCGATCGCCCGCATCGCCGAGAGCGACTGCCCGGTCTTGATTGTGGGTGAGCATGGTTCCGGAAAGCGTTCTATTGCTGCGCAGATTCACGCGCAGTCGCATCGGTCCCGCCTCAACTATATCGAGATTCCGAGTGCCGATGCCGATGCACAAACCATCCTGACGGCTTTCTCGACCAAAGGAACGATCTATCTTACGGAAATCGGCGATCTGAGTCTTGACCTGCAAGATCTGATCATCAGTAACTACTTTCGCTGCGATCAGACACCAACCAGTCGCCTTCTTTGTGGAACCAGCTGCGAACTCGTTGAGGAGATTAGATCTTCCCGCATGAGAGAGGATTTTTACTATCTGATCTCTCCCGTGACGCTCCGCGTTTCCCCGCTACGCTGCCGGAAATCCGAAATCCTCTCCATCGCCGATGCTCTTTTGACGCAGTACTCCAAGCAGTTCGACCGTCCTAAACCGGTCCTGCGAGAGGAGATCGTCGAGTTTCTGATGGAGCACACCTGGCCCGAAAACTTGCGTGAACTGCAGACTGCGATCAAGACATTTGTTGCCATTGGCGATCAGTCGATCTCTCTCGCGGCACTTAAAGCGGCGGCCTCGACGGCGAAGTCGAACGGGCGTCGCAAACCCTTGTCGTTGAAAGATGTCACACGGGCTGCATCCGCCCAAATCGAACGACAATTGATCTCCGAAGTTCTGGTTGCCACCGGCGGCAATCGGAAACGCGCCGCTGATGAACTGGGGATCAGCTATAAGGCCCTCCTCTACAAGCTCAAACAGGTCGGAGCAGATTACCAGGCTGCTCCCAGCAGGAACGGAGTTGCGCTATGAAAGTGGGAAGTCTTTGTGTTCCCGCGCTTCTTTTCGCAAGCCTTTGCTGCTATTCGCAAAGCGAGGGATCTGCTGTTAATCCTGCCCCGGCGACCGCTTCGTCTCCGGAAACGCCCAATGCCGCCGCGGGAGCAGCTTCCGACAGCTATGTCATCGGCGCATCCGACGTCCTCACTGTCACAGTCTGGAATCAGCCAACCCTCTCGGGCACCATCCTTGTCCGGCCCGACGGCATGATCACGGTGGCGCTCATCGGCGATGTTCAGGCCTCCGGAATGACACCGCTGCAGTTGGCGAGTCAAATCGCAGCAAAACTCAAGAAATACTACACCGACCCCAATGTCTCGGTCGTAATCAGCCAAATACATAGCAAAGTTGTTTATCTGCTCGGCGAAGTTGAAAAAAAGGGTCCGGTAGACATGACACCCGGCATGACCTTGCTCAACGCAATCGCGTCGGCTGGCGGGCTTACCGATTACGCGAACACGAAAAAGATCTACATCCTGCGCGGCGAAGCCGGAAAGCAGCAGAAGATTCCGGTGCGTTACAAGGATGCGTTGAAGGGCATCAGTGAATGCAATCTGACTATGGAACCCGGGGACACGATTGTTGTTCCTTGAGGTGTTGTCAATGAAAACGGCACTCAAACTTCTGGCGTTCGTCGTGACCGTGGCCAACGCTGCGCTTGCGCAAGTCGTGCCTGAGGCAACTGGTCCGGGGATGCCCGTCAGCGGAACAATGCACTATGACCTGCACTACTCCGAGATCGAATACCTGGGCGGGAGTTTTAACGATTCGCAGAGTGCACTTTTTTCCGGAGACATCGCATACGCGAATTTCAGCGACCGTCTTCCATTCAGCTTCAAAGATGCCGGAGGCTACAGTTGGGCCGTAACCGGCACACCCTACGAAGTTGGTCCTTTTGACAATCTGTCCCTCTCACAGGGGTTTGTTCGGCGCAAATGGAATCTCCAGTTGAGTGACGACGCGAGTTACCGCCAAGGAGCCCCAACGACAGGCTTCTCAGGAGTCGCTGGGACAGGGGAACCAATCGGCGGACCGACCCCGCCGCCCTCGTCCAGCCAAACAATCCTGACGGTAAACACCAGAACTGTCGAAAACTCTGCAAATGGGGAATTTGAACACACACTCAATTACGCGATATCCCTGAACCTCGGCGGCAATTCGGAATTGCTTCGCTATCCCGATGGGAACGGCATCGATACCGATAACGAGACGGCAAATGCGGGGATCACCCAGCGCCTGAACGCGCGAAATTCACTTTCGTACCGGTACTTGTTCAGTGAATTCAGCTATCCCGGTAGCAGTCTCGGTCAAGTGACCACCGCGCTGATGACCAACTCGGCTCTTTTTGGCTACGAACGGCACTGGACCCGCAAGATCACAACGAATGGCGCAGTAGGGCCGGAGTGGGTCGTCGGTGCGAACAGTACGGTGGTGCCGTTCTCGACCAGGGTTTCAGGCAACGCGTCCTTCGAAGACCAATTTCGGTTTGGCTCAGCAAGCCTCAACTATAGCCATACAACAAGCGGGGGAAGCGGATTCCTGGTTGGAGGAGAGATCGATTCCGTCACGGGAGGCTTCTCAAAAGAGTTCAAGAAAAAGCTGACTACTGAACTGTCAGGCGGCTACATGCGCACCTCCGGGCTAAGTACTCAAGGGACAATCGACGGGAAGTTTGGTGCGGCGATGTTTACATGGCGAATGAGCCGGTATTTCACGGCCTTCGCGAGTTATACAGCGGACGACCAATCGTCGAGCTCATTATTACCGAGCAACGCCCTCAATCAGATATTGCAGGTAATCAGTTTTGGCATCGGATACTCGCCTCGTGAGAAGCACCTAGAGGGTCAATAGGTTTTGAAGGGAGTCATATGCTCGGGCATCGCGAACTGACAATGGAAGATTACGGCGGGATCTTGAAGCGGCGACTCTGGCTGATTCTCATCTGCGCAATCGTCTTCCTCGGGGTTGGCATCGGCGTCACCTTCGTGATTCCACCCCAGTTCGTGTCGCAAACACTCGTGCTCATCGAGCAGCAGCAGGTTCCCACAGACTATGTGACGCCTGTTGTCACCCAAGACCTCGGCGAACGATTGGCTTCGATGAGGGAGCAGATCCTGAGCCGCTCACGCATTGAGCCAATCATCGAGCAATACAACTTGTACGCCGGCCATGGAGCCACGATGGACGACCGCGTTGAGCTGACGCAGAAGGCCATTGGAGTGAAACCGATCCCTTCCAGCCAGTCGTCGCATGGAATGCCCGGCTTCTTCATTACCTTCAAGGCACAGGATCCGCGCACTGCCCAACAGGTATGCGGCGAAATCACCTCATTGTTTGTCAGCGAGAATCTCAGTGCGCGTGAGCAATCTGCCGAAGGCACCACTGACTTCCTCAAGCAACAGCTTGCGGATGCAAAAGCCAAACTTGACGACCAGGACGCTAAACTCGCGGCGTTCCAGCAAAAATACTTCGGCATGCTTCCCGAGCAAGAGCCGTCCAACATGAACGCGCTTCAGGCGCTGACAGCTCAGCTTGACGCCGCCACACAATCGCTGAATCGGTCGCAACAAGAGGTGACCTTTCTCCAATCGATGGTTACGCAGCAGACGCACGAGTTACAGAACGCTGAGCCCAACGGCGCCGGCGCTTCAGTCGATGATCGCAGGACGGAGCTTAAAAGCCTGCTTGAGCAAAAGCAGGCATTGGTGGCCGTCGAAACGCCTGACAACCCCGATGTAGTTGCGATTTCGCGCAAGATTGCCGACCTGCAGGCTGAGCTTGCACACGCCCCTGCCGAGCCAAATCCGGCCCCGGCTGCATCCACCCTAAAGCAACCCGATCCGCCGCAGCTTCTCCAGCTCAAAGCTCAACTGAACGGGGCGCAGATGGCCTTGGCCTCTGCAAGACAGGAGCAAGCTCGAATTGAGCAGCAGGTTCGTGCCTACGAGTCGAAGCTTCAGTCAAGCCCCCAGGTCGACGAAGAGTACAAGCAGCTCACTCGCGATCACGATACAGCTTTGGCGTTCTACAACTCGCTGCTGACAAAGATGAACGAATCGTCGATGGCAACCGCCCTTGAACAGCGCCAGCAGGGCGAGCAGTTCCGAGTCATGGATCCTCCGAATCTTCCTGACGCGCCGACATTCCCGAACCGGGCTGTTTTTGCCGGCGGTGGCTTTGCAGGCGGCCTGGTACTGGGGCTGCTGCTTGCGGCGTTGCTTGAATATCGCGATACTTCGATTCGCAATGAGAGAGACATCTGGGCATTCACCAAGCTGCCGACTTTGGCCACGATCTCCCGCATTGCCGGCCTTCCCCAGCCCGCTAAACCTCGGAGCCGCTGGAATCCTTTTTCGCGAGCGACTAAACCCGTCGAAAGCGCGCTTGGATAGCCATGTATAGACACTTCTTCGGCATTACCGACCCACCATTCGGAGCGTGCTCCGATCCGCGGTTTCTTTACCTGATGCCGCAGAGCCAGGAAGTTCTGTCATGTTTGCAATACGGTGTTGCGGCTCGCAAGGGCTTCGTCGTCATGACGGGCGAAGTGGGTACGGGGAAGACGACTCTGCTCAACAGCGTTCTCAATTCCTTCTCTGGTCAACGCATTTCGACAGCTTTCGTGTTTAATCCGCGCCTTGATGTGCTCGATTTTCTTGAGTTCGTGTTGGCGGACTTCGGCATTCCGTCCACCACGCGGACAAAGTCCGGAATGTTGCTGCAGCTCAATCGCTGGCTTATCGAGCGCTTCCGCAATGGGGAGTTGTGCGCCATCGTGATCGATGACGCGCAAAATCTCTCCTGGGAGCTTCTTGAAGAAATTCGCTTATTGACGAATCTCGAGGCTGCTTCAGAGAAGCTGTTGCAAATCGTGCTTTCCGGGCAGCCGGAGCTCGAAGAAAAGTTGCGCAACCCCGTCGTTCGCCAGCTTCGACAACGCATTTCGCTATGGTGCAAGACACGGCCGCTGACCAGTGAGGAGACAACTGCATATATCGCACGAAGACTCGAGGTTGCCGGCGCGAGCGAACCGATATTTGTGCCCGATGCAACCCAGCTTGTGCATCGCTATTCCAAGGGAATTCCTCGCCTCATCAATTTAATTTGCGAGCATGCACTGGTCAGCGCATACGTGGAGGGAATAAAGCCCGTTCCTGCGCGAATCGTTGAGTCGGTGAGCGCAGAGCTCGAACTGACTCCGCGGCCCTTTGCCATTTCGTCATTGGCGAACTCCGAGCCGCCAGGGAGTGCGTTGCCGACCAGGATATCCAGTACCGTCAACCCCATTGCGGACCCCGCGGAATTCCTAACGGACGGTGAACTATGAGTCGCATACATGAAGCGCTTCAAAAAGCCTATCGCGAGCGCATGACATTGCCTGCTTCGAAGAACAATGGGCATCACGAGCCGGCAATCAGCTCCGCACTTGAGGATCCTCCGCTCGTCAAGTCCGAGTTCGGTTTTCAGAATATAGGGCGCCATCCATGGAAGCCGGCCGTCCTTTCTCTTCCTACGCTCACAGACCGCGGCGTAGGCGTCGAGCAGTTTCGCAGTCTCCGCTCTCACATCTACCAGGCTCACTACGAGGCTCCGATAAAGACGATCCTCATTGCCAGCGGAATGCCTTCGGAAGGCAAAAGCTTTGTCGCTGCAAACCTGGCCGTGAGCCTGGCGCGTAACGGCATCAACAACATTTTGCTTATCGATGGCGATATGCGCCGCCCTACACTTCACGACCTCTTGGGTGCGCCGGATTCCCCGGGATTATCGGATTACCTGGAAGGAACCGTTGACCTGATGGACGTCATGCAGCGCGACGGCAATCTTGAAATGACGGATGACGCCGAAGTGAATGGCCTCTCCAACCTCACCTTCATTCCCTCTGGCAAGACCAAAGACAACTCTTCTGAGTTGGTGGCAAATCACCGTATCGAGGAACTGATCGCCACGGTTTCGCCACATTTCGATTGGATACTGATTGACTCCCCGCCGTCGCTCGCGGTTACCGACGCGATCGACCTGGCACGGGCAGCCGATGCGGTTCTGCTCATCGCGCGAGGTGGCAGCACGCCTTACGACGTCGCACGCCGCACCCAGGCCGCATTCAGCAAAGCGCGCATCCTGGGTTTCGTTCTCAATGACGTCAAGAACGCGCCTCACAAGGGATCGTACAACTACGGCTACTACTACAACAGCGGCTCAGACGGCGCAAGTCAACCTGCCAAAGCGGTGGACAAGCAGAAATGATCAGGCTGTTCAATGTCTACTATCCGGTCCGGACCCTGGTGCTGCTTCTGTGTGAAGCAGCCCTGGTGGGTGGCTCTTTCCTGCTCGCCACTGCGTTCCTTGTTGGGCCGGATTCGGACCTCGCTCTGGTCTATGAAAACGGCATTCTGAAAATCGCCGGCATTACGGTCTTTACCTTGCTTCTCTCGTACTACTTTGATCTATATGAGCCGCAGCGGATATCCGGGCGCTGGGAAATCTACTTCCGCCTCCTTCTGGTTCTCAGCGCTCTGTCTTTTGTGCTTGCAGCTCTTCTCTATCTCTACCCTGAAATAGAAATCGGTCCAAATGTTCTTCTCGTGGGCGCCGCCATTCTCGCGATTGTGCTCGGTGTTTGGCGCTCGGCGTATGAGTGGATCATCGGCCTTTCGGCATTCCGCGAACGAGTCTATGTCCTAGGTATTGGCGAGCGTGCACGCGCCGTTTCTGAAACGCTGCGCACTCGTCGGGACGCCGGGATGGAGGTTGTCGCAGGGGAGGGCACTGGTCCATACAACGAAGATCTCGATCGTTTTGCCGGAGACCTTCGTGCATTCGGCAAATCGAAAACCCGTATCGACCGAATCATTGTTGCCATGGAAGATCGGCGCGGATCGATGCCGACTCGCGAACTCCTCGAGCTGCGCCTGCGGGGCGTCGTAATTGAGGACGCTAGCTTGCTCATGGAGCGCGTGACCGGCAAGCTTCCGCTCAACGGCCTCAATCCGAGCTCGCTGATCTTCACAAATGGTTTCAAGGTGAATGCTCTGCAGCAGTTTGCCAGACGCCTCGTGTCAATAACTGTCTCACTGATCGGATTGGTGATCTGCCTGCCCTTCATTCCTTTTCTCATCCTGGCCGTGCGCCTCTCTTCGCCAGGCCCCATTTTCTTCCGCCAAACCCGCATTGGATTGCGTGGGCGTCGCTTTTCGATCATCAAATTCCGGACGATGCGGCAGGACGCCGAGGTAGACGGCCCCGTTTGGGCCGAAAAGAACGACTGCCGGGTGACGCCGCTCGGCAGATTCATGCGCACCACTCGCCTCGACGAAATTCCGCAGCTCTGGAACGTTCTCCGAGGAGAAATGGGATTTGTCGGCCCCCGCCCAGAGCGCCCTGAGTTCGTGGAGTGGCTCACCAAGGAAATTCCTTTTTACGAGCTTCGGCACATGGTCCGCCCCGGCATCACCGGTTGGGCCCAGGTTCGATATAAGTATGGCGCGAACCTTGAGGAGACAAAGCGAAAGCTCGAATACGATCTCTACTACGTCAAGCACCTGTCGCTCGGCCTCGATCTGCTCATCATGTTTGAGACGATCAAGACGATCGTGCTGGGAAGGGGCGCGCGGTGAAGATCCTCTTCCTGCTTTCACTGTGTGGCATTCTCTACACTTATGCGGGGTACCCCGTAGCGGTGTGGATTCTCGCACGGCTATGGCCACGCCCTTGGAGGGTCGCTCCTGTTACCCCAAGCGTAAGCATCGTGCTTGCCGTATACAACGGCGTCTCGTTGCTTCAGCACAAGATTCAAAATCTCATCGAACTCGATTATCCCAACATCAAGGAGATCATCGTCATTTCCGATGGCTCGACCGACGGCACCGCCGAATTGCTAGCGCGACAAAAACACTTACGATTCCAAAGTATTGTGCTAACAGAACATGCCGGCAAAGCGGTCGCTCTCAACACCGGAGTGGCCAAGGCCACGGCAGAGGTGGTCGTCTTCATGGACGTCCGGCAAGAGATTGCTCCGGACGCGATTCGGCAACTGATGAGGGCTTTTGCCGATCCGAAGGTCGGCTGCGTGACCGGCGAGCTCACTCTCCGTCAGGAGAGCCACGATGCGGCTTCCGCTGCGATCAATGGGCTCTATTGGCGCTACGAACAATGGATCAGAAAATGTGAGGCTGCTTTCGACTCACCAGTCGGTGTCTGCGGATGCTTCTACGCAATTCGTCGCCAGCTGGCTGCCCCTCTCCCGGCCGGATTGATTCTCGATGACATGTTTCAGCCGCTCTCCATCATCCGCCAGGGCTACCGGTCCGTTCTCGATCCCCAAGCTCGCGTCTACGACAAATGGCCGGAGCAAGTGAAGCACGAATTCCACCGCAAAGTGCGCACGCTGGCCGGCAACTTCCAGCTCTTTCAGCTCGCCCCGTTTGCGCTGACCCCCCGGAATCGCGTTCTCTTTCAGCTGGTCTCGCACAAAATTCTCCGGCTCATCGTGCCTTACCAGTTCATTCTCCTCATCATCTCTTCCCTGATCCTCGGCCTTCGGTCTCCTCTATACGCGGCATTCGTCACGCTGCAAATTGCGTTCTGGTCAGTCGCCATTGCCGGCCTGCGCTTTCGCATCCCGTTTCTCCATCGCATTGCTGCACCGGCGAGCGCTTCACTGGTGCTCAACGCCGCCGCCGTCAGCGCTCTCTACACATTCCTGTTCACGCGCGGCCCGCTCTGGAAGATATGGAATGCAAGAGAGCCGGAACCCACGAGCGCGATCCCCGAATCCGAACTCCTCGTCCCGCGAGAGCCGCCCGCCATCGCCGCAGTCCCGCTCAGCGCCCCGGTCACCGCCTCGCTTATCGACATCGCCAAAACTTTATCCACCGATTCTCAGCCGTGAAGGGAGCATTGAAACGGTATGGACTACACGAAGAAACAGGTACTGTTCATATTCCTGATTGGAGTCACGGCAATCGCCGCTGTTTCGGCGTTTCACTACCACGTTGCCAGGGTCCGCGCCGCGCGGCTCGACCACGTTCCCACGATTCTGCCCTATTTTCCCCCGGGCGCTATCTGGACCCAGGACATAAGCCACGCTCCCGTGGACCCTCAGTCGGACGACATAATCAATTGGCTTGCGGCTGCCGGCGGCTGGGGCAACGGCAACAAAATGCAGGTGGATTTTGCGCTTCGCGTGCTCGTAGCGAACGCCTCCACACCGAGAGTCCATTTTTACAAGGGCCCCGGCTGGATGGCTGCCGATTCCGACAACATCGCCTCCATCCCTCTGCCCACGGGCGGCGGAATTGAAGGTGAAACGGGATACCAATGCACCGTCACCGGCAGCGATTGTCACCTCATCGTGGTCGACAGGGCCAACGCCAAGCTCTACGAAGCATACCAGGCAAATTCCTCGGGTTCGGTGGTGCTCGCAGACTTCCTCGCGGTGTGGGACCTCAACCGCATCTATCCGCCTTCCGGGCGCGGTGACCAGTGCACCAGCGCGGACGCTGCCGGCTTTCCCATTGCGCCGCTGCTCTTCAACGCCGATGAGCTGGCAACGGGAGGCATCAACCACGCCATCCGCTTCATCCTGCCCAATCTGCGGATCCGGGCTCATGTCTTCGTCCATCCGGCCACGCACGCCGGCGCACCCCGCGGCCCGGAGATTGCTCTCCCTATGGGCGCGCACCTGCGCCTGAAAGCCTCCTACGACCTGTCGCGGCTCTCGCCTGCGGCGCAGGTCGTTGCCCGCGCCATGCAGAAATACGGCATCTTCCTCTCCGACGGAGGCAGACATCGCCCTCACCGCGCAGAGCGATGCTGACACCACGGCCAAGTACGCCGACGTCGACTTTGACTCCCACTCGCTGTTTCCGCTCAAGGTCACGGATTTTGAAGTATTGAAATTGGGCGAGCCAATTCCGCTGACCGATGACTGCGTGCGGAATAAGTGAAGTAAAGGGTCAGTTTATTCCGAGGAACAAGTGTCAGTATGAGCATTCGGCGAAGGATAAGGTTTTCAAATCACCCGGCGGCGAAGCTGGTCAGGGGACTCTACTACCTGCCTGCCAAGGTTTCTTTGCCTTGTCCGACTCCGATTGTCCGGCCCCTGATGCACGTCTTCGTCTCACTGCGGAATACTTTCTGGTTTTGCCAGCGCATCCTGATCGCGGAACCTTTCTTTAAGGCTTACTGCACTGAGTATGGGAAACGGTTGCACACAGGGAAATACCTGCACTGGATTCAAGGCTCTGGAGAAATCCGTGTCGGAGACGACGTCACTATCGACGGGAAATGTTCCATAGCATTCGCCGCGAGATATACAGAACACCCTCAACTCATTATTGGAGATCACACCGGGATCTCCCACGGCTGCAGCTTTCGGATTGGAAAGAAAATCGAGATTGGCAAGTACTGCCGGTTGGCGGGAGAGGTCGAAATCCTTGATGCCCCTGGACACTCCAGCGATCCCGAAGCCCGAATGGCGGGCGCGCCGGCTCCCGATGAAGACGTGCGGCCCGTAAAACTCGAGGACAACGTGTGGATTGGAAGGCGGGCCACAATCATGCCCGGCGTGCGAATCGGAGAGAACGCCATTGTTGCTAGCTGCTCGGCGGTCTTCTCAGATGTCCCTGCGAACGCGATTGTTGGCGGAAACCCGGCCCGAATTATGGGCTCTTCAAAGGATCAAGGGCGCACAAGAAAATACACATTCGAGGACCCGGGTGTTCTCGTGAAGCCGGCCCCGCAATCGGTTGATATCGTTCCAAGCTACGATCATTTGTCGGCACTTTTGGAAGAAGTAATTGATCTCGTCCGCGAGGTCGGCAAAATCCAGCAGCTTTCATCTGACGAAGACTTCTATGAAGCGGGCCTTAGCTCGATGGCATCGCTCACGCTGATGCTCGAAATCGAGCAGAGGTACCAGCTGACTCTTCCTGACGAAGAATTTCTCGTCTGCCGGACGGCCAACGAACTCGGTTCATTAATCTCAACACTGCGCCCCGCTGTGCTTCACGAAGCGAGAAAAAACTTAAGCGAAATTCCAGGTGGTTCCGGTGCGTAGGGCCGATCCATCATCGCCGCTAGATTTCAGCTATGCGAAGAGCATCGTCGAACTGTTCTCGGAACGTGTTCTTCTTGCGCCCGACTCAATCGCGTTGCGCGACGATACTGGAACGTGGACCTATCAAGCGTTGTCTGCCGCAAGTGATTCCGTCGGCCACCATCTATTAGCGGGCGGGGTACAGAAGGGCTCAATCGTCGCCATTTATGCGAGCCGTGCCGCCAGTCTCGTCCCAGCGATTCTCGGCGTATGGAAGGCGGGCGCCGCATTCGTCATTCTCGACTCTTCATACCCAGCCCTGCGCTTGGTCGATCAGGCTTCTTCGGTGGCCGCTGATGCGCTGATTACCTTAGATGCGGCCGGACAGCTTCCTGCAGAATTCGAGACGTTAGTAAAGAAAAGTGGGTTCAAGCTGAGGATTGACCTCCCAGGTCGTCCCGATGATGCAGAAATGATGTTCTCAACGACTCCGGGAGAAAGTAGTTGGCCTATTCCCGAAGCAAACGACACTGCCTACATACTTTTCACCTCGGGGACGACCGGGTCACCGAAGGCCATCGCGACGCAGCATTGTGCCTTCCCACATTTTCTGGGGTGGTACGTGAAGACTTTTGATCCGTTGCCCGAGGATCGTTTCTCGATGCTATCGGGGCTCTCACATGATCCATTGATGCGAGACATTTTTGTGCCGCTTTCGATTGGGGCAAGCGTGTGCATTCCCAAACCCGATTTCATGAAGCTTCCACGGCGGCTGCTCCAGTGGATGGGCTCGACGGGGATCACCTTTGCTCACCTGACGCCGTCGCTAGGCAGACTCCTTACCCGAGCAGCGCAGCCAGGGGTTCAACCAATGCCGGTGCTACGGCGCGCTTTCTTCGGTGGCGAGCCTTTGCGTTTTTCAGACGTTAGGCAATTCCATAACGTTGCCCCAAATGCTCTTGTCGTTAATTGCTATGGTGCCTCCGAGACTCCGCAGATTATTGCGTACCAAATCATCGACGCGCCATTGGACGAGGGTGTCGATGGCCAAGTCCCCCTCAACAAATCCATCGATGACGTGCAGATGCTGATCCTGCGGGAAGACGGCTCCATGGCTGAGGATAACGAGGCCGGAGAGATTTGTGTTCGCACTAGATATCTGGCTAAAGGATATCTCGGCCCTTCAACAGCCGCCTCGGAACGGTTTGTCGCAAATCCATTCAACGCATCCAAGGACCCACTCGACCGAATCTACAAAACTGGGGACATCGGGAGGTTCTTACCCGGCTTAGGTATCGAATTTGTGGGACGCACCGACGACCAGATCAAGCTTCGTGGATTCAGAGTTGAGCTGGGGGAAGTTGAGGATGCCCTGAGGAATTGTCCGATGGTTTCGAACGGTGCGGTTGTGGTCGATTCCAGCATCGACGACCCCGCGCTTTACGCGTTCGTTGAGGTTGCCTCAGGATTCGATTCGAACGAATGCAAAAAGAGGCTGGCTCGTATTCTTCCAAACTATATGGTGCCCAGAGAGCTATTTGCCTTGCCAACTCTTCCTCACACTCCGAACGGCAAGCTCGATCGCGCTTTTCTATTGAGCTTAGTCAGAAATCCGGGAAGTTCAGAGAGTCCGGAATGCTCGCTTCATGGAGCGAGAAGATGACCATCTTGCGGAAGTTCCTTCCAAGGGAGCTCATGCGAACTTCGCGGAACGCGCTATTCGATTTGCGTTACGGAGGATTCGCTGGCGGGTATATTCGCAACCCGAATCCGGTCGCACATGGCACCGGCGCGACTGACTACGCAATCATGGCAGAGTTGTTTCACAACCGCATAAGCATCGAAGATGTTCTTGTCGACGTTGGATGCGGCAGAGGACGAGTCATAAATTGGTGGCTTAGCCAAGGCCTAACGAATCGGATTTATGGCTTGGAACAGTTGGTTGCCGTGGGGGAATCAACTCGTCGGAGGTTGCGCCGTTTCCCCAACGTCACCATCATTGTCGGTGACGCCATCGAGAATCTCCCAGGCGACGGAACCCTGTTCTACCTCTTCAATCCATTTGATGAGCACGACGTTCAACGATTCGCAGTATCGGCTCCAGACTATGTCGGAACCGACGCGGAGACGGCTCACGATCATCTATTTTGCTCCCTTACACATCAACGTTTTCCATGCGTGCCCACGATGGAAGGTTGAGGAAGTGAACGTTAGACTTCCTTCGGTCGGCCATTTCGAGGATCGCCACAAGCGGTTTGCAGTCATAACCCCGGTCAGATGACGGACTGGGGTTAACCCGCATCAAGCAGACAGGCTCAACCATCTCATCGCCAACTCAACAATTCCGGGAGTCAAGCCCTGGCCCACCCAAAATCTGCCCTAAACCGCTGAAAACACTCGCGAAAAACTCTTTCCCAAGTTTGCCGATCATTATGCCCATTTGGCGCACAATGGTTCCATGATCGGCAAACAAAACAGCTCCCGGCCACCGGCTACCCGCGTCTCACCGGGGTCCGCGTTAGCTCGGCGAGCCCCGCTAACTCCGCCAACTCCGCTGGCCCATAACTCCTTTATTTCTACCAAGGAAATTAAATTAAGAAAAAATTTAGGATGTTTCGCCCAATATTCGCCATTTAACTCGTTTAGAATCAGCAAACCGGTTCCAGAAACATCAATAAAGGCTATCGAATTACGACGAATTTATGCTCCACAACCCCTTTACAATCAGCAAATCGTTCCGCTATTTCGCACGATGTCGCAAATCCCGATTTTCGGCCCGCCGCGCAGCCTGTCCACTGTTCACCGTTCACCGTTTACTGTTCCCTGTTCCCTGTTCCCTGTTCCACTGTTCCTATAAAGCTCCATGTAGGCATCGAGCCATCGCCTTGAGAGTAAAGCGCGACTCGAACGCCGATCTTGCATGCGCCGAAAACTCTGCTCGCGTCGCTTCACTCCATGCCATCTGCAATATCGCCGCGGCCATCTCCGCGGGATCGGTTGCCGACACCGTAAAGCCTGCGTGCGACAACTTCACGGCCTCTGCCATTCCGCCCACATCGGTCACGATCGCCGGAAGTCCCAGCGAGAAGGCTTGCAAGCAGCGACACCGGCAGCCCCTCCGATCGCGACGACATGATGAACGCATCGGCCGCCGAGAAGAACGGCGCTACGTCGAGTTGCTGACCCCAGAAGGTCACCTGCCCGTCAATGCCCAGTTCCGCCGCCAGGCCCTCCATCGCCGCTCGCTCGCTGCCGTAGCCCACCATCCAGAGCCGCAAACTGGGCAGAGACAAATGCGCGACGTGAAAGGCGCGCAGCAGCAGCGCGTGGTTCTTGACAGGCTGCATCCGTCCCACGTAGACCAGCGTGAATCCGCTCTTCGGCGGACATTCTTCTTTCGCCGCTCGCTTGAGCGCCGCCGTGCCGTTGTACACGCGCACAATCTTCCGTGCCGGGGCGCTACGAATTGCTTTCAGGTTGATCACCGTTGCGTCGCAGATGCCGACCACCCAGTCGCAGAAGTGCGCTGCAATTCTGTACTTGAACTCCGCAACCGCCTTGTGCGGCGGAGCGATGAGGCTGTGCCTCGTGGAAACAATACTGGGAACGCCGGCCATACGGGCAGCCATCGCCGCGTAGATCGTGGGTGTCGGGTTATGAAGATGAACGACGTCGGGCCGCGACGCTTTGAAGAGCTTGTAGAAGTTCCGCGTGGCATCCGGCAAGTGCACGCCCACATGGGTCTGCACAATGAACCCCTCTTTTCGCAGTTGCTCGCCAAGTGCGCCCAGCTTTGCGACCGCATAGACGCATGGATCGTGCCCCTGCTCCCGTTGCAGTCGGCACATCTGCGTCACGAGCGTTTCGGCGCCACCGACCTCCATCGAATCGACTACGTGCACAATCTTCATAGCGCCTTCGTGAATCAGGACATGTGCGTGAGGTTGACGACCCGCAGCAGGATGTACATGACCAGCACGAGCGAGATCATCAACACTCCGGCATACACAAGGGTACGCAGCAACGGCATGCGCAAAGGAATCATCTTTCGCTCCAGGGCCATTTGGAAAACGACTTCGGCCACGCCGCCCAAGAGAAACAAAGTCATGACATATGCGCGCGACAGAAACCACGCCGCAACCAGAAAGCCGGTGAGTGACACAATCACCAAACGCCCCAGGCGATTGATCTCCGCCTTGTCGATCGCCTCGACCTTCCAAGCCGCCTGCGGGAACTGCGATTCATCTGGCGCGATGGGCTCTCCATCCGTCACCTTCGTCGGCGAAGCAGTCACCAGCGCGTCTCGTACGGTGGGGAGCAGGAAAAGCGACCAGAAATACAATCCGAACAATCCCATCTCTGCCGCGCAAACCACGAGCGAGTTGTGCGCGGTTTGATGGGTACCCGTATAATCCACCATGTTTCCGAAGCCCACACCGAACAAGGGATGAGCCTTGAAGATTTCCAACCCCTCACCCCAAAGGGACGTTCGGTCTTCGCCCGATTCTGCCGATATCCCCCGCCCCCCGGTGAAGTGCAACGCCATGGCTCCGGCAAACAGCACGCCTGCCAGCACCAACGCAGGAACGGTCCCAATGCGCCGCCGCGCCGCTACAATCGCCATCCCCATCAAGGCCAGCAAGGCTCCGCGCGAATGCGTGAGATAGACGCCGATCAGCAATGCACACACGGGCAACATGACAAATGCGATGTTCAAAAGCAGCTTCTTCGCTCGCCAGAAAATGAACATCAGCGGAGCTACGCAGACGAGCAGTTGGCCAAAGTCATTCGGATCGTTGATCAACCCCAACCCTCGAATCCTGTAGAACACCTCTTTCTGGTCGTTTTGCATTGCCAGCACATAAGGATGTTCCATGTTCCACACATCCGGATCCGTCCTCTCCGATTCTCCTGCCTGAACCTCCGCGCCCTCAGGCGCGAGGTGACGCAGATCGATGCACCCGCGAGCAATCACAAACAGGCAGACGAACAGCAGCATTGCCACCAGGGCCTGCAGCTTCCTCTTTGAGTTGCAATGCAGGCAAACCAGGAAGAATGCGAAAGCATTCGGAATGAAGTCGAGAAACGCTTTCACCGCGCCGCCGGCCCAATGCACCCCGATAAGCACAGACAATGTGGCCGCAATCGCCAATCCAATCAAGGCCAGTGACTGCGGCGCCCTGAAAATGAATGATCCGGGTAGCTTGGGCAGGGATACGAGCAGAATTAGCGCCGCGAGAATCAGTTCAATTCGGTATTGCGCGAGCGGCCCGAACAGCGTGACCGGCGTCAGGTAATTCGTAACGAGATAAAGAATGGTTAGAGCGAAGCCCATGGTGAGTGGTTCAGTTGACGATGAAAGCCACCATCAGAATAGACCGGTCAATCGAGCTATGCGCTAACGAACAGCAAGCTTGAGCGAAGCGCTCGAACAGATCGGGTCTGTTCACTCGGTTGTGGCACAACAGCTTGCCAGCCGCTGCGGCGAGACAGCCGTCTTCCATTCCTCTGCCTACTTTCACCTGCCTTTCGGAAATCCCTCGCTTCTGCCCCCAAAAGAGAATCGTTCTGGGACATGGATGCGCAAGAACTTGCGCATTGCCCAATCGTGTTGAGCGCAAGTCGCTGTAACTAAAAGCTCTCCCTTTGGCTCCCGATGTGCAGAGAAAGAAGTGAGCGCCACTCCCGCGTCGAGGCGGGGTTGCATTGCCCTTGTTTTGCCAATTGCAGCTTCTGGGCTCTCAAAGTCGCGCCGGCAGACCTTGGAAGTAGGCAGGTCGTCCAGGCGCGAAGGTCAGTGATGTGGAGATGTTAGAAGTTCAACGCGAAACCGATTGAAACTGCACCTTTATTGATAACCCGCCCTCTGCAGGGGGCATAGGCAATACGAAAACCCACGAGGGCGACTGCAGAACAAAGAGGGGAAATGAAGAAATATTACATAGCTTTCTTCGCAATCGCGGCGGCTCTTGCGATCACACCGGCGGCACTGGCTGATACAGTCTCGTTCGATGTAAATTTCAGCGGCAGCGGGTCTGGCAGCGGAATTAGCGGTTCGGGTGTTATCACTGCTAACCTCGTCAGTCCTGGCCTTTATGAAATCACGAACATCACAGGAAACTTCACGGATACCCACACTGGCGTTTCCGGCGCCATCACAGACCCATTTCCCGCCAGCCTTTCCAGGGAGACTTCTCCGGATGATCTGTGGTATTACGACAACTTGCTCTACATTTCCGCTGGGAACCAGTTCATTGATGGTTGGGGCTGGCTTTTTGACGTCGGCACATCCGAGGTCGAAATTTGGGGCAACGGTATTGGAAGCGGCTACACGGAAATGGTGTCCCTCGATGAGATAGGTTATCCGAATTGGGGCGAGAACGCTGATGTCACGGTCACCCCTGAACCCGCCTCGCTGCTTCTGCTAGGCACGGGCCTGCTCGGCTTGGCGTTCTTAGCCTTCCGCAAGGCTAAGGCGTCTGGCATGGGTATGGTTTTGCATTCTTAACCAACCGCCCGCGAAACCGTCCCCAGGAGGTCGTATGACGCGGTTTTCTATTGCATTTGCCACGATGATAGCAGCGTTGGCCATGGCCCCGGCGGCCATGGCCAACTCGCTCGTGGTTAACGGCACCTTCAGCACGCCTGCGTCGTCCTCCGTTGCGTGGGGTACTCAGTCTCCAGGTGGCGGGTCGGTCGGTGGTCCGGGAACTGTCACCTGGGGCCCCGACGAATACGGGTACGATCCGACAAACATTAGTGGCTGGACCTTCTCTCCTCTAACTCCAGGCGCTTCCGGTTCTGGTATTGCCGACCAAGGCTCTGCCTTCGGCTTTACTGCGCCACCCTCCGGCGCGAGTCAGGTCGCGTTTCTGCAAGTGAACGACGCCTCGATTTCACAAACAATCGAAGGCTTGACGGTCGGTGACGAATACAGCCTCCTGTTTAACCTCGAAGGACGCCCAAGCACTGGCGGTGCGGCGACCTCAGTGACCATCGGCGGCGACACGCTGCTTTTGGAAGTTGTTCCTACGACTGGCGCCTGGACCGCGTACGATCTCGAATTCACCGCTACCGCAGCTAGCGAGCTTCTTACCTTCTTTACGACAGACCCAAGTGATAGCGACGTCGCCACCGCCATTGACGACGTTGTCATCACACCGGAGCCCGCTTCTCTGCTACTGCTCGGCACCGGCCTGCTCGGCTTGGCGCTCTCAGTTTTCCGAAAGGCGAAGGCGTCAGGAATGGTAATACATTCATGACCAAACGCCCGCGAGGGTGTCCCCAGGAGGAATCATGAAGCGAATTTTGACATTGGTGGGCGCAGTCCTCTCCCTGGCGCTCCTTTCCCTGCTTAGCTCAACAACCGCATCGGCCAGCAGCGTCGTTTGCGGCGCTGATGCATGGTCTCCTGCTACTTCGGGCATCACCACCAATTGGGCCGCGGGCACACCCGTGAATCTCGGCAATGTGTTCATTTCCGAGGAAAGTGGTACGGTGTGCATGCTCGGCATCTACGCCGGTAACGACGCCACATATTCTGGGCCTGAGACGGTGGGTCTCTATGATGCCAGCGGCGACCTGCTCACTTCTACGACTGTCACCAATACAGATCCACTCTTCGACGGCTACTACTGGGCTTCCGCCCCGGCAGCGTCGGTGATTGCGGGCGACACCTACACGGTGGTCGACCAGGTTTACGAGAATGGCTGGGGCTATGGAACAGCTCCGGTCGACAATTGGGGCGACTTCCAGTACGACGACTACCTCTATACCTCCACACTGGGTTTTCCCACGACCGTCAACGGATCCGGGCCGGCCTATTACGGTGCCGACGTGATGCTCTCTCCGGAACCCGCCACTCTGCTCCTGCTCGGCACGGGCCTGCTCGGCTTGGCATTCGTAGCTTTCCGGAAGTCCAAGTCGTCCGACCCGGCTTTGCACACCTAGTCGATTTGATCCTCCTGGAGATAAGCATGGAAAAGGGCACGGCGACGTGCCCTTTTTCTTTGCCCTGCTCATGGTCCTCCTTAACCGTCGCTTTCCGATGACAAGGCGGCCAACCTGCTCTCCAAGGTGCCTGTTCCAGTCTCTCCCATTGTTCACTGCGCCAAGGTGATGGCAATCCAGAACATTTCTGGCTCATGAATGCGCAAAACATTGCGCATATCCCAAATCTATGAAGCGCAAGCTATTGACTCTAACGCGCTTATCTTTGGCACGCAACCTGCTGTACTAGCAAGTGAAGGATTGAGGCCAAGGTGTATGCGAAGAAAGGCGTTCGCCGATTGCGCATGGGCCAACGGCCCGAAATGCACCGCTTTATAGAGAGGCAATATATGAAGAAGTATTCAACGGCATTACTGGCATTGGCGGCGACGCTTGTGCTTGCTCCAGCCGCGATGCCTGACACCTGGGATTACACCATCTCAGGTTCGAACTTCACAGCCAACCTGATTCTTTACACCTCTTCCAGCGGCACCACTCAGACTGTTGATGACATGGCGGGAACATTCGATATAACCGGCCAAAGTGCCGTTACCTTTGCGGAAACCCCAACTGAAAATGCCGGCCCGTCCGCCAGTGCGAACAACCTCACGCTGTCGAGCGACGGCGAATTCCTTTTCGACAATCTTCTTTACCCGACCGCTTCTGGGAACAGCATCCTGGACTGGGGCGGCTTACTTGTAGACATCGACGGTTACGAACTGAACATCTTCAGTGGTGCCTTTGGCGGCAGCGACGGCACCTACGCTCCGGATGACCTGTACTTCTATTTTGCTGACAACGGCAGCTACCACAGCAACAACCCGATTCTTCCGAAGACCGACGCCACCAGCGAGGTGGCGACTTCAAATCTGACAGAGGTCCCAGAACCAGGATCGCTCTTCTTACTTGGTACGGGCCTTCTCGGTATGGCATTGGCTTTGTATAGGAAGGCCGCGAAACGGCCTTCCCGCACAGCGTTGAACGCGTAGTTCTTTTTGCCTCTTCGCAAGGCGGCCTCGAACCCGCTCCGATTTAATTGCCTCGACAATCCGTAGAGATTTTCTCCGAGAGAAATCCACGGGCCATGAACGAGTGATTCGCCAACTAACTGGGCTTCTTTCCGGTCCAAACCTCAACCTCGATCCACGAAGAGAACATCTCCTTCAAGGCAGTCGCAAAACTCGAGTGTTCAATTTCTACTCACCTGGTGCGCAAGAACCTGCATCCAGGCGTCATGGAGGGCAGTTATCCCCAGCCTATCGTGTGCAGAGTACGGCACTCGGATTGCATGTCACCTCATGTGCCATCCGGCAATGCAGTTCCGGCTAGCATCCGCGAGACTTTCGCCCCGAGGGGAGTATGACTCTGCAGGTATGGCAAACGTGCCATGTTTCGTATTTCGAGGGAAGCGAGAGCGTTCTGAATGAAATGGCTCACATGACGCATGATTCGGAATCAGCTACAGATCGCAGGAAAGCTGAGCGCTTTAAGGTAAGTGCACCCCTAACCGTGACCGTCGGGGACCGCGAGATTCCAGCCTATACCAGGGACTTGAGTGACCGGGGAGTATTTTTCTATCTGGACTCGGACGATAGCAAACTCATCGAGGGCAATATCGATTTCGCAGTTGATCTGCCTCCTGAGATCACAATGTCCACCTGCTGCCGGATTCAATGCCGGGGGCAGGTACTTCGCATGGAGGGGAGCCTCACCGGTTTGACGGGTGTGGCCGCGCAAATTCTCGATTATTCCATCTTCCGAGACACTATATCCATCGCCTGAAGGTTTCGCGTACCGAGAACGCGATGATCTGCGAGCTGGCTCTTCACAACGTAAACCATCTTGTTATTGCTGAAAGGGTCGGTCGGAAAGAGGAAGAAACCAGGGTCAACTAGATAACGAAGCGAGTTGTGTACGATCCCCTCCATCACTTCGCCGTCCAAAAACTGAACTCTCATCCATATTCCATGGATGATGGGCGACTTGCCATAAAAACTCAGTTCCTTGTGTTTTGCGTCGCCTTCGAAACTGTGCACATAAAAAATAGCCTTTACATCCTTAATTGGGATCTCCTCGACAACATCCGAATCGAGAGACCGAATCCGCAGAGACGCGAGGGCACCAAGCGGAGCGCCCTTCAGCAACTCCTCGATCGTATTCCCAGCCGAAGACTCTAGGTAGCCTTTAAGCGTCCTGGCTCCGAACTGAACCACAACTTTTTCCGATCGGTCTGTGTTCGTCTCGATCATGATTTGCGCGATTTCTTACGAATCCCAAGCCAATCGGACAGCGCTATATCGACGGTATATCCCATTTTCCAACTAATCTGCCGTGATTGAGAATTGACTATGCTCGAAGCCGGCTATACTCGCTGGTACTGGTGCAGGTCGTTTCGGTGGGGGACTGAGATTGTATTGTTTAATCTTATACAGCAGGGCCTTATAGCTGATTTGCAAATCGCAAGCTGCGGCCTTGCGATTCCAGCCCGAGCGTTCCAACGACTGCGCGATCGCTACAGCTTCGGCCCCTCCTTTCAGATTCCGCACCAGATACTTCAAACCATTTTGGTCTGCCTTGTGTTCCCCCGCAGCCGCCAGTGCTTCCGTGTTCTGCCAGGGGATTAGCTCGTTGATGATCGCTTGTTCGTCGGCTAAAACAAGGTAGCGCTTAATCGTATTCTCCAATTCACGAAGATTGCCCGGCCACGTGTGACTGACCATGGCCTGCATGAGGGCAGGGGAAATGGGCAACGGCTCGCACTCGTACTTCACGGAGATTTTCTGCATGAAATGCCGGCACAGAAGAGGGATTTCCTCAGCGCGTTCCCGCAATGGAGGAATGTGCAGCGTAAATCCGTTCAGGCGGTAGTAGAGGTCCTCCCGAAAGGTCTTTCGCGTTATTGCTTCCTTGATGTTAATGTTCGTTGCGGCAATGACACGGACATTCACTTTCACAGTGGTACGGCTTCCCAGCCGCGCAAAGCTTCCATCCTGAAGAACCTGCAGCAGCTTGGCCTGCAGAGACGGCGGCATTTCGGCAATTTCGTCCAGAAATATCGTCCCTTGATTGCAGATCTCGAACTTGCCTGGCTTGGACTTAACCGCACCGGTAAAGGCGCCTTGTTCGTACCCAAAGAGCTCGCTTTCGAGAAGGTCCGCAGGCATGGCCGCGCAATTCACCTTCAGAAAGCTACGCTGGCTGCGAGCCGACAGCTTGTGTATCAACATCGCCGCGACTTCTTTGCCGGTGCCGCTTTCCCCGAGGATGAGGACTGGAATGTCGGCGCGCGCCACTAACCTGGATTGTGATTCGATCTCCCGCATCCGCTTGCAGGATCGTACAAACGATGTGTTCTCATCGAGTGGAATCTCTTCCGCTTCCTCGGCGGCAGTTCGCGCATCAGGCTTTCTCAGGCACCTCTGGACAGTAAGGTCGATATCGCGCTCTCCGAACGGCTTAAGGATTACGTCCACCGCACCCAAACGCGCAGCCGCGAGAACCTGGTTCAGCCCGCCCGAAGCGGAGCAAGCAAGCATAATAATTGGAAGGGAGGGATTCGACTCATGGATGCTTGCGAGCAGCGCAAGCGAATCCTCCGCAGTCTTGGATTCCCCGAGGTCGCAGTCCACTAGAAGCAGGTCAGGCCTCGGCGCTTCTCTCAGGCTCCGGTAGAGTTCCTCGGCCTCAGTAAACAGGCTCACGTTGAAGCGTTTCGCCAAAACCCGATGAACATAATCCAGGACGCCGGGATTGGCGTCCAGAACTGCGATTTGAGACTTGCGCCCGCTCCGAGCTTCAACGGGCCGCACTTCCTGTGCGCTTGCCATTAGGCATCCCTCAAGGCATACACAAATGATTTCAACCGAATCGGTAACTGAGTCGATAGCGTCGTTCTGCCGGCGACACGTCCTTCCACATGCACAACGCCCCGCCACAATCTCTGCAATTCTTAATCTGCTGGGCCCTTTTACTCGACTTCTCGATAAACACGGCTCATTAAAACCAGCGTGTCAACGCACTCATCCGGGCTCACAAAACTTACCCCGAAGTCTCCAAACGCGAAAGTACCGACGCCGTTTCCTCGGGGTAAAACTGCACGGAAGCGGCAAAACCTGCTTCGCTGGTCCCCGCGCCCTGGGGCTCGACGCGGAGTACAACACCCTCACCAGCAAGGGACATCCCGAAGCCGGGATCCTCCAGTTTGGGAATTAGAATGTCCAGTTGAACAAGTGCACCCACTGGCGGCAACACATCTGTTAATACGTAAACACCAGAAGCGTTGACGTCCCGAGTCACGCCCTTGCCGTTTCGAGGTTTCCCCTCTTGGGGCGCCCACGTGAAGAGCGCCGGAACGCTCAACCGGTAGCGTTTGGCGCGTCGCAGTTCAATGGCATTGTGCATGTGCTTACCACTTTCAATCCACCCGCAACCGGTGAATGCTGAACTGTATTAGAGAGTCCCAATGTAATCGCAATGGACCATGCCAGCAAGAAACTGAACGCCCCGGAGCGGTCTTTCCCTCCCCGGCAGCGCCGTGCGAGGGACGAAGGTCTGAGTTCGTGATCAAATGCTCAGAGTGTTGGACTGGACTTTCGGCCATGGCGATGAATAGAGAAACATCGCTCGGCTCGGGTTAGAGCCGTTCTTCTCTAACGACTCGGCTTAGACTCGGTTCGAATGCATATTAAAGCGGCTGGGGGCCGTGCATTTATCCGACAGGTAACCGATTAGCGGAGAAGAAGTTAACTTCAGCTTTGGAGATGAATTGGCTCTTCACTCGGGAAAGAAGTCAGGACGAAACAAATGGATGTTTTCTTGCTCTGGAAGCGACGCCAGACGGACCAACCGGCTGCTCCGCAGATAAATCGATTTTTAAGAAAGATCACACGAAGAGACAAAGCGGGTTTATATTGGTCCGTAGACGCAAAGCATTATAAGAATCCAAGTTGCAGGAGAATCTCGTGATCCTGTGCGAGCTTGGATTCACTTCGAAGCCAGGGCTTCCTCCCCCCAAGTGAATCGATCCATCGCTCGTAGAGAAA
This sequence comes from uncultured Acidobacteriaceae bacterium, assembly GCA_963813015.1. Classification (GTDB taxonomy): domain Bacteria; phylum Acidobacteriota; class Terriglobia; order Terriglobales; family Acidobacteriaceae; genus Telmatobacter. The sequence continues at coordinate 61,809 of CAWEXN010000015.1, read as the reverse complement.
CAAGAGTGGAGATGGATATACACCTCAGTTATATGGCTTTCGACGGCGGTCGCAAGCGTGTGCCTTTGGCTCTGGCTGGGGCTGCGTACCCCTCTGAGTCGATTCTGTCATTCGTAAGGAGTATGGTCCATGACTCCTAAGCAAAGTAACATTTCCGTTCTTTTTGCATCTCCGCACGCACTGACGCGCGAGTTGGTGGTGAAAGCACTGAGCCGGCATAAACATTTTCGTGTAATCGCGACAACGACAAACGAAGAGGACGCGATCGAAGCAGTGCGGTCGACAGCGTTGGATGTGGCCCTAATCAGAGTGACCTTAGCTGACGGGCCGATGAGTGGGTTTGGGCTATTACGCAAGATTTGTGAGATTGCTCCAAAAGCGAAGTCGGTTATTTTGTTCGAAACCAGCGAACACCATCTTGTCGTGGACGCATTTCGCGCTGGCGCAAAGGGCGTTTTCTGCCTGTCGCAGGGTGACTTCAAGTCGCTATGCCGGTGCGTGGAGCAGGTCCACGCGGGACAGATCTGGGGCAATTGCGCTGAACTTTCGGAGGTCATCCAGGCATTTTCAGAACTTGCGCCGATTCGGGTTGTGAACGCAGACGGAATGCGGCTGCTGACCAAAAGGGAAGAAGAGGTTGTGCGCCTTGTGGCCGAGGGCATGCAAAACCGGGAGATCGCCAGGGAACTTAAATTAAGCGAGCACACGATCAAGAACTACCTGTTTCATATCTTCGAGAAACTTGGTGTCTCGTCGCGTGTCGAACTGGTTCTGTATGCGGTCAGCAACGCCAAGAGCGTGCACTCTTCTGCCGCCTCGAGCGAGAAGCTGGAACAGAAACCGGCCGGCAAGTTGCGGGGCCGCAGCAAGCCGCCGATGGCCGCCGATCACGTCTCCGAGCCTTGAATTCTCCCAATCAATCGATAAGAAGCCAGATGGCTGCGGATCGCTTAAAGGGCCGGGGCCTTCCCCGAGGAGCGGGCTTCCACGCCGGGCTTTGATAGCGAACTACTGCCGGATGAGCGGCAAGGTTCGCTGAAGCGCATTGTCCTTCTCGTGCATTGTGCGCGGCCGTCTCCAATCTTGGCTAGCGATGATTCACTCAGAACCGCAAGCCTCGCCTGTGCCCTTCGCGCAAAACAACCACGAGCGCGCGAAGGATGGAACACCCTTGTTTGTGGTTGGCAAAGAGTTTAAGTGATTAGGGTCGGCCACGCGCCCCGTTCCTACCCTCTGAATTCGATCCTGCCTCGAGCTCACGAATAAACCAGCAACGAGTGTGCTTCACCTCGGCATGGCAGCGGGCCATAAGTTTCCGCGTGTCGGCGTTATCATCCGGAACCTCGAATCGCACCCTGCGCGCACCGCGCTCCCAAGCCTGGTCCGCCGAGCGCAACATCAAAAGGCAATTGGCCCATCCGCCGCGAAACGCAGGCAAGACTACGCGTCCACATGGTTTCCAACCCGTGCTCAGCCTTGGAATTCACTTCTCTTGGTAGCCGGTTATACGTCCAGGTGGATTGGATTTGTAAACATTGGCCGGTCGGGTCGAGCACTCGCGCGGTGGCCGGTGATACTCGCGGAATTCAAACTTCGGCAGGGCCTTCACATGTCGTGTTTCAAAAGCCGGTCGTGTTGACACGGTCTGGTCTCATCGTTGAGACTTGCCGTTTCAGCCACCTCACTGTGAGTTCCTTTCGTGAATCGGCGATCTTTTCTGCGTACAATCTCGGCGCTCACTGCCCCACTGGCTATCCTTCCTGAAGCGGTGGCGCATGATAGAAGCAGTTCTGTGCAAGGAGTCCCGAAAGAAGGTCCGCAATCGGAACGTGCGCGCAGGATTGAAAATGCTACCGTCGCGGCCCTGGCCATGCAGCGCCGCGACTGGGAACAGGGCATTCTCGCGCAGGCGATGGTCGAGATCGGCGACCGGCGCAGGGCGATTCTGCTGACCAAAGCTGCGATTGTGCAGAAAACGCCGGATGGGCGTCTAGGGGTTGTCAGCTCCGGCGGTCCGACCGACCCCGCCATGGGAGGTTGTGCCTACGCCAAGGCAGCCGAGTGGACAGGAGATGCGGAGATTCGGCAAGCGGTCGACGGACTGCTCAATTGGATTCGAAATGGCGCTCCACGCAACGCCGAAGGCATTCTCTATCACGTGTTCAACGCTCCCGAGATGTGGGCCGATGGCTTCAATGGCGCGCCTCCCTTTCTCGCTGCGATGGGCTTCTATGACGAAGCGTTGGCACAGATCGAGGGCTACTGGAAACGGCTCTGGAACCCAGGCAAGAAGCTCCTCGCGCACATATGGGATGATGACAGGCAACTGTTCAAGGACGGCCGTTTCTGGGGCGGCGGCAACGGATGGGCGGCGGCGGGTCTGGCTCGCGTTTGGCGCAGCTTGCCGACCGAGCGCCAGAGTGAGCGTGAGCGCGTGGCTGATTTTGCGCGAGAAATCGTCGATGGCTGTCTTCGATACCAGCGTCCCGACGGGCGTTTTCACGATGTGGTCGACCAGCCGGCGACTTTTGTCGAAACGAACCTTGCACAGATGTTGTCCTTTTCTATCTATGAAGGAGTCGCGGCCGGTTGGCTTTCCACAACCTATCGGGCGCACGCCGATCGCATGAGCAGAGCCGCACGGCTGATGATGGATGGCGATGGGTTCGTTCAGGGCGCTTGCGGTGCACCCAACTTCGACCTGCCGGGTGTTTCCACCGAGGCCCAGGCATTCTGCATCATGATGGAGGCTTCCGCCGGTAAGCTCCCGTCGCATGGCTAACCGGCCCTTTAAGCAGTGCACGTTCTCTGATTGAGCTCGGGATGACTTTTGCGTTAGCTTGACGGACTTCGTCGGCAAAAGGAAGCGAAAGCATGAAGATTCTGCCTGAACCAGCAGTCCAGGACGGCTATCCTCCTGGTGTTGGCGGGCGGTGGTTTGATCGCGGCCCGTCAGGCTACTTTCGGGCAGAAGGCCTCAAACGGTAAGAACAGAAAGACTCTTCAAATCGTGATCTGCCCGCCAAATCAGTATAGGTAACTCAGTAGATTTAACCCTTCATCGGACCTTTGGGAAAATGGGCAGAGCTCACGTCCCCCGAAATCAATGGTCCATAGTTAGAATCAATGCCCGGCAATTCTGACGATTATGCTGTCAGGCTCGCTCCAGCTGGCGGCGCCTTCATGCGTTAGCATCTGCTTTGCGTCGTCCCAATAGAGCCGGGTAATGGAGCCAGCGCCCTTCTCATAGGCATAGGTCGTACCGTCGTCGGAGAAGAGTGTGAAGCTGCCGTCGGCGCCAGGATAGATGCTGACCTGCGAAATCGCCTGCAGTTGATGCGTGTTTTCGACCGGAGCTCCCAGGGGAATGATGGAACCGGCTCGGACGAACAGGGGAATGGTGTCGATAGGAGCATCGACGGTGATCGTCTGGCCGCCCTTCACGCGCTCGTTGGTCCAGAAGTTAAACCAATCGGTTCCGGCCGGCAGGTAGACTTCGCGGCTGGTCGCGCCCTGGTCGGTGACCGGCGCTACAAGAAACGCCGGCCCGAACATGTACTCGTCGCCCAAGTCGGAGACCTTTGGGTCATTGGGGAAGTCCATGAACAGCGCACGCATATAGGGTGCGCCAGTCAGCCAAGTTTGGTAGCCAAGCGAGTAGATGTAGGGCATAAGCTGGTAGCGCAGACGCAGGTACTTTTCCAGAATCGGCTCGGCCTGCTTGCCATAGGACCACACCTCGTTAGCTCGGCGGCTGCCGTGAGTGCGGAAAATGGGGAGAAACGTGGCGTACTGGAACCAGCGGGTGTAGAGCTCAGGGTAGTCGTCATATCCGCCTACGTTGGCGCGGGCATCCGACGGGTCCAGCAACGGCGGGTGGGCCGGATGGTGCTCCGCGGGAAGATTCACCCAGCCGCCGGTGTCGTTGGACCAGTACGCGATCCCGGATGCCGCAACATCCAACCCGGTGGGAACTTGGCGCTTCAGCGTATCCCAGGTGGGATAGATGTCGGAGGACCAGAAGATGGTCCCATTGCGCTGCGCCCCCGTGTAGGCGTCGCGAGAAAGAATCAGCGCGCGCCGTTCAGGCTCGTCCTTACGGAAGCCGTTGTAGAGCGCCGCCGTGTGGAAGAGTGGAAATACGTTGAAGAATTCCGTGCCGGGGCCTATATGGAGGTAGGAGCCGTTGGGGGGGAGATCGGGCTCCGTTTCATCAGCCCAAAGGGAGTCGAAACCCTTACTGATTATGTTGTCGCGGATCGTGTTCCAGTACCACGTGGCGGCCTCGGGGTTGGTCGTGTCGATGTCAGAACCGGCGCGGTCGTAAGGCAACCCGTCGATGGGCGTGCCGTCGGCGAGGTGGATGAACCAACCTTTCTTCAGCAACTCGGCATAGAAGCGGTCATCGCGCACAAAGCGCGGCCAGACGCTGATCATGGTTTCAAAGCCCATGTCATGAAGCTGCTTGTTCATAGTCGACGGGTCAGGCCAGAACCGGGGATCGAAGTCCATTTGACCCATCTTCGTGTAGTAGAACCAATCCACCACCAGCACATCAGCCGGCAGATGGCGGTCGCGATAGCCCTTTGCAACCGACAGTAATTCTTCCTGGCTGGCATAGCGCTGTTTGCATTGGATGTAACCGTAAGCTGCTTTGGGCAGCATATGCGTGGGGCCTGTGAGCAGACGATAGCCCGAGTAAATCTCGTCCCCTGTGGCGCCGGCGATCACGAAGAAGGAAACACGGGAGCCCACCTCGGAGACCCAGCGGGTTTGCTCGTTAAACCCCGGCTCGATGGTGGTCTTGGAGGGGTTGTCCCACAAGAGCCCATAACCCTTGTTGGTGATCAGGAATGGCACGCAGAAGCTGGGAGCGGCAGGCGCAGTGTAATCTGCCCAGCAATGGACCGGGTGTCCGCGATGGTCCAGATTGCCCTCTTGATTCTGCCCCAGTCCGTAATAGTGCTCGTCGGCGGGCGAAGCAAAGGTCGCGCCTACGGTGTAGAACTGTGGGTCGGTGGGGCGGCGATCGGCTTCCAGGCTGGCCGTGCCCGCCTTGCGATTGAGGGCGTCCTGGGCCCAGTCGGTAAGTTCAAGCAGCTTTATTCCATCGGGGGTGCGAAACGTGATGTGTGCGCCCGGAGTAGAGCCGTTGAAGTAGTTGGCAATGTCGGCCATGGTCTGCAGCCGTGGCGGGCCCACAGGCTGTTCGCGGTCCACCGTGACGACCATCCGCGGCGAGCTGTACACGTCGGCGTGCGTGGTCTGGCTTGCGCTCCAGCCGGCGTCGTCAGGCGCAGCCACGACACCATAGCCCGGCGCGGCCAGCGCGGATTCCCGCTGCAGGCTTAGCGTGACGCGGAGAATATTGGGCGCATAAGGCTCCAGCACAATTGACTCGCCGGTGCGGTTGAGTTCCAGACGCTGGCTGGAGTTCTGCGCCTGCGAGCAAACAGTAGCAAGGGCAATTCCGGCAACGAGTGCAAGAACAGCAAGAAGCCTTCGCATAAAAGGGAATCTCCTTCTTCCAACGTCAATAAACCGCGACAGAAACTCGGAGCACTTCGGGTTCAAAACCGAAGTTGAGCCCCCAATCCGTTTGATCGCCATTCAGGATTCGCATGAATCTGAAAGTGTCGTTTTTGTAAACGCCTTCTTCAACGCGAAGGAATTGCCGATGCTGCCATTTGCCATCGATCTGCGCGGAAGGCGTCTGTCCAACTCCTGCCACGATGTTTCCGGATTTTCGCTGCTGCTCGGTGCCGGCTGGCCGGAAATCGACGCGGCATGCGTATCCGGTGACCAGAAACTGATTGTCCTTGAGTTGCGCGACTAGAGCGCGCCCGACGGGCTCGGGATTTCCTTTGGCGGGGCCCCTGCCGCCTGAGCCGTAGGAAACCAGCGCGTCCCATTTTCCAAAGTGAAGTATCTCGGCAGGCTCGCCTTCGACTTCTGCTGCCGCCTGCAGTTTGCCCTCGAAATTGAGGCGGGCAATATCACGCATCATGGGAGCGATGAGACCGTAGTTCTGCGCCGTGGGGTCAAGAAACGCATTCTGCGCATCCGGATCGCCGGGTTGTGCGGAATGGTTTCGCGTGTAATCCAGGCCGAAAGGTGAGTAGCCGATGGCCTGAAGGCCAAGGGCGGAAAAAAGGAAACGGGCCTCATGAACGGCGCCGCTGGTTTCTGGGATGAACAAGGCGTTGTCGGGGCGATGATAGAGATCGATCACCTTCAGGTAAGCCGCGGTGTTGGACATATAGATATCGGGCGCGAGGACATCGATCGCTGGCGCCTCGGCCTTCCAGATGGACAGCACGTTGTCAGTGGGGCCTCCGCTCTCGTAGGTGCCGGGAGCCCCCGGCTTGAGCGGATCGCGCAAAGCGGCGTTGACATAAAGCGGCAACGGGTACACGGCCTTGCCCGCGGCCGCAACCTGCCCTACGTACTTGGCAACCGCCCAGGCATGGAAGTTCACTTCGGCCTCAGGACCAAAAACCTGCTGCCAACTCGCGCCCAGCGCGGCTGGAGTGTGGCTCATGGCTTTCAAGACTTCGGCAGGGACCGGACCGTCAAAGAGCTTGTTCGCCTCTGAGGAGTAGTCGCGCAAAGTTCCCCATGTGCCGGTTTCGTTCTCCACCTGCACCATCAACACTGTTCGTTCCAAATCAGCGTCCTTGAGGTGCAGCATGAAGGCGGTGAAGGCGCGCTTGTCCGCTTCGAGAGATGCGGTTGCGAACGGAGAGGGCGAGTCGACCAGTTCTCCGCTCTTGTTGGTGACGTGGGAATAGCGCTCGGGCTCGAGCTTCATCCATTCCGGCATGTAATGCTGGCTGCCGTTCTTCCAGGTGCCGAACCAGAGCAGGACAAGATGAACGTGATGCTCGCGCGCCTGCGCGATGACGGAGTCCACTTGCGAGTAATCGAACTGTCCCGGCTTCGGCTCGAACTGCTCCCAATAGATCGGAGTCTCAAGCGTATTGGCATGAAGGTACTCGATGGCGGGCCACACCTTGGGGAGCGTGGCCGGCCAGTCACTGGAGTTGTTTGATTGCGCGCCCAGCATCAGAAAGGGCGCGCCGTCCACGAACAGGGCATAACGCCCGTCGTTCTCGACAAGGCGAGGAATGGGATGTTCCTTACCCTGCGCGTGCAATGCCAACCCAATACTCGATGCCGCCAAAACGGCTGCGATGATGGAGCTTTTCATCGTCTTTAATCCTTATTTCTTCCGCGATCTGCACGCGAGTTTGTCAAAGTGCTTGCGCCCGGGACGGGTGGTCCGGCATTCAAACCGATCGCGCACATGCGACGGATCAATCCGGCAATGGAGAAACCGCGAGGACATCGGAACTCCCAATCTACGGAACCCGGTAGAGCTGGACCCGTACGATCGTGCCCGGATTCAGCACCAGAATCTCTCCCTGTGCATCATCGTCGCCTTCAATCCAACGGGTAAGTTCCCACTTACCGTCCACAAACCTGCCTGTCTGGACGACACCGAGTCCCACGTTGGGAGGTCCGGGCGCGTTGGGCGAGAAGTCGACGCGCATGCCGCCTCCGCCAAAGTAATATTCATCGGGACCATTGGAAATTACAACTGCGGCCGCTTCCAGCGGCGGTAGGGGTTCTTCCGGCTCCGCTCCGGTTTGCCTTGGAGGAGGAGGAGATGCCACTACTCCGCCCTTGGCCTGCGGCGCCAGGCGCGTGATCCGGCCCGTGTAGGTAAACGTCATGGTGTAATTGCCCAATTTGACCTGTTTGGGCGGGTCGCCCTGAACCATCCGCACCGCGGTCATGGTATCAGTCCCTTGATGCGCCAGAATCATCGGTGCAAGCTCGTCGAGCATTTCATATGCGGCTGCAAGGTCCGGTGGAATCGGTCTTCCGCCGTCAACGCCAAAAGGGGAAAAGCCGATCGCATTGTGTTTTCCGACCGCCATAATCACATTGGCCGCATTGGTTCCCGTCTCTGGAATGAAGAGCGGGTTGCCGCTCCGGCTGAATCGTTCGCAAACCTCGTCAAAATAAGGCAAGTAGAGATCCGGCGCAAGGATATCGACGTCCGGAGCTCCGGCCCGCCAGATGTCGTGTACTTGAGGCATGGGACCGCCGCTGGGATACGTTCCCGGCCACGCGTGATTCGGCTGCTGCAGCCACCCATTCGCGTACATGGGAATGTCATAGGCGGCCTTACCCTCTTTGACCATCTTCTCGACAAAGCGCGCATAGTTCCACGCCATGAATATCTCGTCGGAAGGCCAATGGAGTTCCCTCCAGCTGACTTCATGCTCATCTGCGCTCATGGGCGGGCTCGTCGTCTGAATCGGAATCTCCACGTCAGCCGGTTTGCCGGGACCGAAGACTTCTTCCCAGGTTCCTGAGCTCTTGTAGCCATTTGCCGCCCACACTGCACGGAACTCGGGGATAAGCGTATCCTTGTGTGCCTCCAGATAATCCATCAGTCCTGCCGGCACAGGCCCGGCAAACGCGCGGTTCGCTGCCGGAGACCGATCGCGCGAATCCCGCAGCACGCCCACTTCGTTCTCCACCTGCATCATCACAACGGTGTGCTGCGTGCCATCGACTTCCTTGATATGCCGCATCAATGCCGCAAACGCGGCAGCGTCCGCATCCCGTGTGGCGTCGCCAAACGTACTCAGCAGTTCCAGGGGACCCGAGATCGAGACGGTACTGCCATTGTCGATCTGAATGCGCGGAAAGCGTGTGTAATCCTTCTTCACCCAGTACGGCGCAAAACTGGAAGTGCCGTTCTTCCAGGAGCCGAACCAGAGAATGACCAGGTGCATGTGGTTCTCTCTGGCCTTGGCGATCACGCCATCGATCTGGGTGTAATTGAAGTTGCCCTCTTCCGGCTCAAATTGCGCCCAGGAGACGCCAACAAGCGCGGTGTTCAGGTTGGCGGCGACAAGCTTTGGCCAGATGGGCTCCATCATGGGGAGACTGGTCGCTGCGTTGTTGGTGAGTTCTCCCGCAAGCGCCAGGAATGGCTTGCCATCCACGATCAGCTGGGTGGCAGCGCCCTGTTTGCGCAAGTGCGGGGCGCCATTATCCGCTTGCGCCTGGGCCGAAATCGTAGAAGCGGCAATACACACCAGCAAGCCCAGTGCGGACATCGCACTCATCTTCATTCGCATAGGTCACTCCCGTTTGATTCCTGGACACAGCCAGCTGTCATGCGTGGCGCCTCCTGTTCGTCTTCTTGCCGATGTTACCCAAGGTGCTGACGCTGCGGCCGGGAAAGGGAATAGCAAACATTCTCGACCGCGCTAATAGGTGCCCAGCGTGACACGCAGCACAGTGGGTTCCTCACCAAAGCGAAGGCCATAGTCCGTCGCATCCCCATTCTGGCTGCGCAGCAGCTTGAAAGTTCCGTTTTCGTAAACGCCCTGTTCAACGCGCATGAACTGCCTGTGCTGCCATTTGCCGTCGATCAACGCGGAGGGGATCTGCTCGGATCCGTCCACGATATGCTCCGTCTTCTGTTGCTCCTCGGTGCCGGCCGGGTAGAAGTCGACGGTGCAGAAGTATCCGGCCACCAGAAACTGGTTCTCGCCAAGCTGGGCCACCAGAGCGCGCCCCTCAGGCGTCGGATTCCACGAAGATGTGGCGGGACCGAAGCCGAAGGCTGACGAACCGAATTTCACCACTGCATCCCAGGTTCTGAAGTGCAGGATCTGCCGGGGGTCGCCCTCGTCTCCTCCGGCAAAGTGCGGCGGCTCGGCCACGGCCTTGACTTTGCCTTCGAGGTTGAGGCGGGCGATCTCGCGCTGCATCGGAGCCACCAACACGAAGTTCCTTGCCAAAACCGGATCGGGGGCGGTATCCGACAACGAGAATCCCACGGCGCCGAGATTGAGCGCCGTGAAGAAATAGCGGCTGTAGTCTCCATTGGCCGGATCACACTCGAAACAGCCGCTCTCTGGCAGGAAGAGGGGGTTGTCGTCGCGGCTATAGAGCTGCAGCACTTTCACAAGCGCGGCGGGGTCGCCCTGATAATCGTCTGGACCCAAAATGTCGATGGCCGGTGCCGCTTGCTTCCAGATGGGAATCACATTGTCTGTGGGCCCGCCGCTTTCGTAAGCGGCGGGCGCTCCCGGTTCTCCGGGAGGACCTGGACTGAAAGGGTTGCGCAGCGCGTCGTTCACGTCCATGGGCAGCGGATAAACCGCCTTGCCTGCCGCCGCAACCTCGCCCACGTATTTCGCTGTCGCCCAGGCGTTGAAGTACTCGTCCGCATCGGGACCAAACGCCTGCTTCCAGTTCGGCGATGTGGTTGGTGTCTGTACATGCATCGCTTTGAGGATTTCGGGCGGCACCGGCGCCTCGAAGTACTTCTGCGCGGCCGATGAGAAATCGCGGACACTCTTCCAGTTGCCGGTCTCGTTCTCCACCTGAACCATGATGACGGTGCGCTGCGGGTCCACTTCTTTCAGGTGCTGCATGACTGCCGAGAACGCCCTCTTGTCTGCCTCGAGCGACGCGGTGGCGAAAGGCGACGGCGAATCCACTTCCTCTCCTTCCCGGTTGACGGCGTGGAAATACCGTGCGGGGTCCGACAGCATCCATTCGGGCATGTAGTGCTGGCTGCCGTTCTTCCAGGTGGCGAACCAGAGCAGTATGAGACGCACTTTGTGCTCACGAGCCGCGGCCAGAAGCCTGTCAATCGACGAAAAATCGAATTGTCCAGGCTGTTCTTCGATCTGATCCCAGTAGATTGGCACTTCAACCGTGTTGGCATGGAGATATTCCATGTCAGCCCAGTCTTTGGGTTGCGGGGGCCAGGAACTCTCTAAACCCAGGTCCTGGTCCTCGACACTCAAAATCAGAAATGGAGCATTGTCGACGAACAGAGCGAAGCGTCCGTCCTTTTGGACAATACCGGGAATCGGGCTCTCCGTGGCCTGTGCACAGAGCTGACCCGCGACTAACGCGGTTGCGACAACGGTTAAGAGAGCGAAAGACACTTTCACAGCTGGGACTCCTTTTTGTGTTGGGCAAAAGCTCCGTTGATGCAATTCACCGGCAATCCATGCACCTGAGCGGCGTGAACGGCCTCGCGGCGCCGGGATGCGAGAAAATCGATACTCCAACGGCCTCTAATATGTATTGAGCTCGACGCGCAACACTTTTGGCATCTCATCAAAGTCGATTCCAGAGTTCAGGTCGCTTCCACTCAGGATGCGAAGGAACTTGTAAGTGCCGTTGTCTTCGGTCCCTTGCTCGACGTGGACGTATTGGCGGTGCAGCCATTTCCCGTCGATCAGAGATGCGGGCACCAGTTTGGTTTCATGTTCAATGAGTTGCGTTTTCCGCTGCTGCTCCGTGCCAGCCGGCCAAAAGTCGACGTGGCTGAAGTATCCAGTCACCAGAAACTCGTTCTTGCCAACTTGGGCAACGAGAGCACGCCCCACCGGGGTTGGATTCCACCCCATGGCGCCATCCCGGGACACTCCATAGGACACGACAGCATCCCATCCATCGAACGACATCGTTTGCGTGAGATTTGGCACGTCTCCGCCCTGGAAGAAGTCGATGTGCGGCGGCTCGGCCACGGCCTTGAGCTTGCCTTCAAAATTGAGACGTGCAATCTCGCGTTGTATCGGACCAATCAGCCGGTAATTCATTGCCCAGGGCTCTGCATCTTTCTGGGAATCATCCGCGGCTCCGAATGGAGAATAACCTAACGTCTGCAGATTGAGCGCCGAGAAGAAGAAGCGGGCATTGCCGGTACCGCCGGTCTCAGCGACATAGAGAGGATTGTCGTCGCGGTGATAAAGCTCCAGATCCTTCAAATACGACGCTGGATCGCCCCTGTAAATGTCGGGAGCCTCAATATCGATGGCCGGCGCGGCAGCTTTCCAGATGGGAATCACATTGTCCGTTGGACCGCCGCTCTCGTATCGCCCAGAAGCAGGCCCTTCGATTCCGGGCGGCCCCGGACGCAGCGGATCCCGCAAAGCGCAGTTGGCGTCCATGGGCAGGGGATACACCGCCTTTCCCGCAGCGGCGACTTGACCCACATAGCTCGCTACCGCCCAGGCATTGAAGTATTCGTCAGCATTGGAGCCATATGCTTGCTGCCAGTCCGGAGAGCCTGAGGTCGATAACGCAGGCATGGCCTTGAGGATCTCGGGCGGCACGGGCGCTTCAAAGAGCTTCTGTGCGGCGGGAGAGAAATCGCGGACGGATTCCCAGTTCCCGGTTTCATTCTCCACCTGGATCATGATGACCGTGCGCTGGGGGTCGGTTTCCTTCAGGTGCCGCATCAGAGCAGTGAATGCAGCCTTGTCGACCTCAAGTGTTGTAGACGCAAACGGTGATAGATTATCGACCGCCTCTCCGTCGCGGTTCAGCGCGTGCGGATATCGAACGGGATCCAGCTTCACCCAGTCGGGCGTGTAGTGCTGATGGCCGTTGTAATACATCCCAAACCAGAGCAGGACCAGGTGGACATTATGCTGGCGAGCCTCGCTCACCAGGCGGTCAACCATGGTGAAGTCGTATTGGTCAAGTTGCGGCTCGAGCTGCTCCCAGTAAATAGATACCTCGACGGTGTTGGCCTGCATGTGTTCAATGTTGGGCCAAACGTCTGGTGACGTGGTCCACTGCCCCATCGTCAGGTCTTCCGTGCCTAAAATCAGGAACGGAGCATCGTCAACGAACAGGGCATAGCGTCCATCCTTTTGCACAATGCGGGGCATTGGACGCTCCTGGGCCTGTATCTGAACCTGAAGTGCGGCTGCAACCAGTGTGGCCGCAAGAGCGGCCAGAATAGTGGATAAATTTTTCATCTTTCTCACTCCTGTGTTCTGTGGGGCAAAGACGCCCATTTTCTCAATGTGATCTTCCCCGCAGCGGGATCAACCACTCATACACTGCCAGCGAGACGCGCAGCACTACCGGCAGATCGCCAAAGTTCAGTCCCCAATCCGTCACACCCCCATTCCAGTGGCAAACATACTTGAAGACTCCGTTCCCGTAGCTTCCTCCTCGACGCTGAGGTACTGCCGGTGCTGCCATTTGCCATCGATCAGCACCGAAGGATTCTTCCCGGTTCCCAGTTAAACCGGCCGGTGCCGCTCGCTGTCGCCCGGATGGCGAGGCGGCGACTGCAGCCAGTCACCGGAAACTGATTCTCTCCAGTTGGACAACCTGCACTCGCCTCGTCGGCTTCGCATTGCCCAGGACTCCGCGGCTCAATGGATGGGCCCAAAGTGCACGTCTTCCGGACTCGAGGGTTCGTCGAGAAACTGCAGCGTTGTCAAAGGGCCAAGATTCGCGGGCGGAGTCCACGATGCAAGCGCCCAGACGACCTGCTTCGATGGCGTCAGTTCGAGCGCCTGCAAGGTGCCAACGCGTTCTTCCAGTGCTGTGCTCCACTCATTTACCCAGCTACTCACGACGGTATCGCCGTTCGCCAACCGCCAGGCTTGCTGCAAGTTAGAGAATTTGTAGTCGGGAACATCGGACGGAGCGAATGTCCACACCGCATCTCCGCGGTGAGTAATTTCCCGCACGCCAACTCGGTCGGTAATCAACAGATTTCCATTCGAAAGCGGTGAAACGCCCCAGGGAGCCGTGGCTGGGAACGACCATAGCTCGTTGCCGTCGAAGTCGTACTCCACTACCTTGTTCAATTGGGTGTTGGCGACGGCCATGGTTCCATTTTGAGTCAGCCGGACGTGACGGAACTGCCCGTGTACGCTGACCGGATGCCCAGTTGGAAGAACAAACTCGCGCTCCGTGACGCCAGTGACGATATTCACCGCGCGTACGATGGCAGGATCCCCATTCATAATGAAGAGCACGTGGTCGTTTCCGATCGGTGCTGCCGTGTGAATCTCGTGGCCTGCCGGCGCGTCGTAGTTCCATACGACCTTCTTGTCAGGGGTAATCTCGCTCACGCCGAATTGATGCGCGAATAGAATATTGCCGTTCGAAAGCATGACGGCGTCGCTGATTTCGCCCTTTCCTGCTGGGTCGTCGTAGGTCCACACAATCTCGCCGTGACGTACAATGAACATGCGGCGGTCGTGCGATTCGCCTGTGCACATAAAGTCGTGCTGAGACAACCCCTTGCCAGGATCGTGAACCGGCACACCGGACGGGGAGTTGTTAGTCGTTTGTGCAAGGACGCCGCAAGCCATGACGCATGACGCCAAAAGCAGCGCAGATCGATACATTTTCCATATCCTGTCTTGAATTTCGCCTCTAATTCGCGGACAGATACATCGACTAGGTTCCGTTGCCGTTCTTTGGATCTTTGGTGCGCGTCTACTTACGGCTAAGGTCGTTGTCCCTGTGCTCGATGACGCCGAGACTGGCAACCGGCTTACCGTTTTGTATATAGGCAGTTCCCGAAGGCGGATGTGGGGCCAATGCCTCATCTTGAAGATAATCGTCGACATTGCCGCGGATCATGATTCGGGGTTGAGATGAGGCCGCAAGGTGAAGGGTGCCTCACGATGGATAGTCAGCGCAAAGGCCAGGCTGCGCGGACTGCGCATGTCTGGCCTTTGCCGTAGAGGCGCACTCAGAAGCTGGCGCGTAAGTGGAGTTGGAAGTAACGCGCAGACAATTGACCAGTTGCCTGTCCAAAGTTGCCTGACGTCAAGTTATTTGACACGCCAGTCAAATTGGCGCGATTGAACAGATTGATGAACTCGCCCTTCACCTCGATCTTCATCCTTTCTGAAAAGAAAAATGGTGTCGAGAAGGACTTATCAACGGTGAAGTTCATGTTGTTATATCCGAGATTGTCGTAAGTGTTCCTGCCCAGGTTTCCTTCCTTTCCCAATGCCGGCGCCGGGAATTTGGCGCCCGCCGTTGCTGGTGGGCCGAAGACACCGTTCAGGAAGTCCGCCTTGTGCTTGCCGCTCAGGTGCGAGCCGAATGAAGGCACCATCGGCACATCGACGTTGCTTCCGTCCGCGTTGTAGTCGCCTCCGGAGTTGCCGATGATCGTGCTGCCCTCGGGGCAACCACCGTTGACGGGAGTCGCCTCGCCGCTGCAGATCGGAGAGAACCCCGAGTTGTTCATGACGGTGAAGGGCAAGCCTGTCTGTATCACATAGACTCCGCTGAACTCCCAGCCACCGAGGATACCTCTGAGAGCTGCGCTGTCGTAATTATTCGGAACCATCCAGGTACCAATAGCGGAGAGTTGCTGACGGATGTCATAGTCGGACCGGCCGCGCTGCGCCATGTTGGCGAAGTTCGTGAAGATGGGGCCGTTTTGCTGGGTTGACACGATCGATCCAGCATCGATTGAAGAGGAAGTGCTGGTTGGTTCGTCCAGCGCCTTGCCATAGGTGTAGATGCCACGGAGTGCCAACCCGTGAGTGTAGTCGCGAGACAGCATCACAGAGCCAAACTCGCCGATAGAATTGCCATCGGAAGTGGCATAGGGAAGGCCGGCAAAGTTTGGATTCAGGCGCTCCAGAGTGCCGTTGTTGACAATAAGGTCGCCTGAGAAGCGGTTCAGGTCCTGGTTGTAGACCGGCAGGTGATGGGCATCCGATGCTGAATAGTTCACCTGAAGAACCAGGTTATTCATCAATTGCTGCTGCACACTCAGGGTCCAGTCGTAGACCTGCCCCATTTTGTAGTTGGGGTCATAGCCTCCAATACCCGCTCTCTGCAGAACGCCACCGACGAGGACTCCGCCATTCGAGTTCACTGAGACGTTGTTCGTGCTCACGACGGGGCAGGTCTCATTGAAGCCCTGTGGGGGGCTGCAAAGTTGGAACACAGGGGTACCGCCCGACTGCACATTGACATTAGGAGTGAAGGTGTTGGGCGGGTTATCAGCCAGGATGTCGGTCATATGGAGGTAGGGTGGTTGATCGGCGAACATGCCAATTCCACCGCGAAGGGCTGTTTTGCCCTTTCCGAAAACATCCCAGGAGAATCCAACGCGAGGAGTAAATGCCCAGAGATTGTGGCCCAGGACATGGTCATTCGGGGTGAGTCCAACGCTGCCCGATGCAACCCTGGCTCCAATGGTTGAACCTTGCCCCAGGGTAAAGTTAGTTTGAGTAGGGCTAAGGATGGAAAACATGTTGAACATTTCGTCGTAGCGCAGACCGGCATTGATCGTCACCCTCTGCGAGATCTTCCAATCGTCCTGGACGAAGTATCCCATGTACTGTTCGCGATACCGGCGGGTATAGGGCGCTTGCTGGTGGGTTAGGATGCTGACTGGGGTACCGCTCTCGTCATGGGCTTTGTCCTGCACTAGGTCAAGCAGGCTGTAAAAGTTGAAGGTCGGGCGATCGACTGCGCCCTCCTGATCATCGACCTCGCGAATATTGAAAAAGTCCGCGCCGAACTTCAGCGTGTGCTTGCTGATGGTAGCTGTCATTACATCGTGCCAGCCGATCGTGGTTTGGACGAAATTCCCTGGACCCCATCCTCCGAACCCTGCCAGGCCGCCGTTTACATTGACATACGGTATGGCGAGCGCTGGGGCGCCCTCGTTCGCGCCCACAATGCGGGCTTCATCGGCGCCTGCCTGATTCAGGAGGCGAGGAGAGAAGGTGTGTGTCCAGTTCGTATTGGCGAAAGTGGAAAGATCCAGCCCCGGTGTACCCATCGCTGGCCGGTTGGCGCCGGCTCCGGTGTTCAGGTTCAGCCGCTGAGCATCCCCATAGATGCGATCGTTTTTGCCAAGATAGGCGTCAACACGGCCGCTGTATTGATATCCGTTCCTTGGCGTGGTGATACTGTAATTTGAGGTCCCAACGACATTCAGCGTGGGGCTGATGCCCGCAGGCGGAGCGAAGAAGCCTGGAGTGGCAACTTCATACTGGGCAACCGTCTCGAGGTTTGTTGTTGGGGCGACGATGGGCGGAGCCAACGTCAAGACCTGGGTGCCCACGCCATTCGGGAAAGCCGACTTTGCATAAGCCAGGAAATCCGGAGTCTCAAAAGTGGACGAACCGCTGCTGACGGTACTGGAGCGCAGTCCATCGGCAGCGGCAAAGAAGAACAACTTATTCTTGACGATCGGTCCCCCAAATGTTCCGCCGAATTCGTTTCGCTGAGCGGAAGGGAGCGAGGATTGAAACTCGGTGCGAGCGGTGAGCGTATTGTTCGTGAAGTAGTAGTTAAACGTGCCGTGGAAGTCATTCGATCCGGACAGGGTGTAGATGTCAACAATCGCGCCGGCATCTCTGCCCTTTTGGGCGTCGAAGTCATTGGTCTTGATATCCATCGACTGAATCGTGTCAGGAATCGGGGAGATCGTGGCGCCACCGCCTCGGGACGGCTCATTCACGTATGCGTCATCGACCATGTATCCGTTCTGTTCCTGGCGCAGACCAGCGGCATTGAGGTTGATGGTAAACGCGTTGGAATAGTTGTCGATGGACGTAGAGGTAACCGCCGCTCCCGTCATACCCGGCGTTAAGGCGGCAAGGGAGTAGGCGTTCTGGCCCATAAGGGGCGCTTGCTGAACCGTTAGCTCTGAAATGACGGCTCCCGTTGTCGGAGTTACCAAGTCGACGGCTGACTCTGAAGCGGAAACCTCGATATTGACCGACACAGATCCAACCTGAAGCACCGGAGAAAGTGTACGGATTTCTCCAGGTTGAAGGATTAGGCCTTTCAGCTCCCAGGATTTGAAGCCAGTCAATTGAACTTCCACGTCATACGTGGACGCGCCTATGCTGTCGAAGCGGAAGTATCCCGACTGGTTGGTTGTGGTTTCTTTCGTTACTCCGATCTGCACATCCTTGAGGCTGACCTTGGCTCCGGGAACCACTGCTCCGGATGTCTCCGTGACCGTTCCCTCGATACCGCTTGAGAATTGAGCGAATGCCGTTAATCCTCCTAGGCCCACTAGAAGAACCGTCAGGATCGACATTCTTGTCGCAAATCTGATGCTGGTCATTTGGTCTCCTTGTACAACTTGAAACTCAGGTATGCTCCAGTGAATTCGAGAACACCCTTGAGTGCTTGCGCCCTTGCATTCGGGGCGACCTTGTGACGACCTATCGATGTCAGGTCTTTGTCCATGGTTTCTGTTTGAGCCCTGGCATCCAAGTGGGCCCTGGTTGCAATTGCTCATGATGATGGCGCGGGCCAAAATGTGCAGCTCCTGAACGTGCCAGATGCACAGTCAGCCCTCGCCGGGAATCAAATTGATGGAACGCGAAATTTTCCGGGCTGCGGCACCGATCTACAACTATCGGTTGACATTGGTATGCAACCATCGGCCGACGTGAAAAGCTTTTCAAGTAGATAACGGTGTATTACAGTATGGTGTCGGAAAGCCATTGCCTTGTCTGGCTAACTAACCCCTTCAGGTTCTGTAAGATGGCGCAGGAAGGGAATGGTATGGGAAAAGCCAGGTTTGGGTTGGGGTTAACGTTTTGGCCGCGCCGTAGCATTGAACTAGTTGATTTGCAAAGAGAGTAGTAAAGTAGTCACTTGGCGGCTTCTAAGCGATCGCAGTGCTCTCAAACGGAAGGCTGTGAATGCCATGGATCTCACGACCCATCAGGTTTGGCGCGAGAAAGTTGTTGGCGATGACCGCTCATATGATGAATCTGAACGAGCGTCGGTTCTACGCGAATTGGATGCGATCCTGAACAGTCCCGTTTTTCAATCAAGCAAGCGCTGCCAACAGTTTCTGTCCTACGTGGTCCGTCACCGCCTGGAGGGGAACCACGAGCGACTCAAAGAACGCACAATAGGCGTGGACCTTTTTCAGCGTCCTGCGGGGTACGCAACCGGAGACGATCCGGTCGTTCGAGTGCAGGCGGGAGAAGTACGGAGAAGGCTGGATCAGTATTACCAGGCGACTCCCAACAGTTCGCCAGTCCGCATCGAGCTTCATGTTGGGACCTACACTCCAGATTTCAGGTGGACCCATGCTGCACCGCACCAGGGGGGGGCGTCAGCGCTTGAGGCTGTACCCACCGTTCAAGAGGCATTCAAGCAACCAGGGCAACGCCAGGATGCAACGGAGGCGGCAGTTCCTGCGCTGATAGAAGCGAAGCGTTCCTTCCTGAAGCACAACAGGCTTCTGTGGGCTTGGTCGGCAGCCGGCCTCGTCATGCTTGCTGGTTTGGCGATGGTCGGATCAACCATTTATCGCGGCAGAGCGCACCAATCGGTGTTGCAGAAGTTTTGGTCTCCCGCGCTATCCTCGACAGAGCCGATTCTGATCTGCCTGGCCAAGCCATCGGTTTACCTGCCTTCAGTCCAGCTCTACCAGCGTCATTCCAAGACTCCGGAGAAGTTCCTGAACCAGTTTGAAAGGCTCAGTCAGAGGCCTGATCTGCAGCCAGACGATAAGCTCGTGTGGAGCGATATGGTCGAGTACCCCGACTATGGGCTCGCAGCGGGGGATGTCTACACGGCGATCCGGCTATCCTCTCTGTTTGGCCAGATCGGAAAGAAGAATCAGGTCAGAATCGGGGGCAACTACTCGTTCGAAGATCTGCGCAACTCTCCCGCCGTCATTATCGGAGCTTTCAACAATCGATGGACGATGCAAATGACGTCCAATCTTCATTTTGCATTTGTTAATGAGGGCGACCAATCGATCATCCAGGAGGAAGGCCCATCGGGACGGCGATGGTACTCAAAGTTTGACTCTATTAACAGCAGATCCACCCAGGACTACGCTCTTGTTACCAGACTTCTGGACTCGAGGACCGGTCAATTCGTTGTACTCGTGGCCGGTATCCAGTCTTACGGCACGCAGGCTGCTGGTGAGTTCGTTTCAAGTCCCGAGTACCTTCAGGCGACCCTTCAGAAGGCCCCGCCGGACTGGGAAAGGAAGAACATGCAGATTCTTCTGCGGACCCCAGTCATTGACGGATTACCCGGCCCTGCTGAGGTTGTCGCTATCTACGTCTGGTAACGAGCAACTGCCTCCGGCAGGATGGGCTTCCGGATCCCGATAATCTGCACTGCCGTTTTACCGACTCTTCTTCTTTGAAGATTTTCTCTTTCAAATCACGAGAGAACCCTTCTTAACTCACTGAGCTTTCCGGGAGCAGGTCAAAATCAAGATAGTGCGCATGTCACGTCTCCGAGGCAGAAGCGCATGCTGCACGCTAACCTGCGAGCGTCTTCTCACATCCGCCCTTCTTGATTCCTTTGAATGCAAAATGTGTCGGTCTAACCGGCGATGTCGAGCAAAGACGCGAACTGCCCGAGATGGCCTTCTGTCAACAGGAATCCATCTAAGCGGAAAAATTCAAACTGGCGGATTGCAAATTCCGCGAAGGGTTTCTAGTAGCAATCCCCGCTTTTACTTCAATCGCAAGAAAAGAACTTCACTGGATGAGCTAGCTCATGACCTAGCGCTTCGTGAGAAAACCGGATACTGCCATCCAGTCTCTCAGGCGATCGGGCCATGTGGAGACATTCAAGGGCGTGAATTCTTGAATTCCAAATCCGTGCGATACACCCCCATAGATATGAAGTTCCACCGGAACCCCAGCAGCCTTCAATGTCTTGTAGATATCGGGATATGTTTCAGAAATGGGATCGCTGCCTCCGCATGCCATAAAGGTTGGGGGAAGGTCCCGAGTAACCGGTGTGGCCGGCTGCCCCAAGAGAGTTGTAAATGGCGTGCCGTAAATGAGCGCTTCGAATGTGGGCTTAGCAGACAGCTTATCGATGTCGTCCACCGGATTCTTCACAGGGTCGTTGAATCGTGCGCTAGCCATGCCCGATAGTGCGCCCCCGGCAGAGAACCCGATCACGCCCACCCTGTCCGGATCGACACCCCACTCCGCCGCGCGAGACTTCACCGTACGGATTGCGCGCTGCATGTCTGCAACAGCATCGTCCATCGTATACTTGCTTCCCACATCCTTTGGCAGCCGATATTTTAAAACGAAGGCGGCAATCCCGTGCTGGCTCAGCCAGTCAGCCACGCGGTAACCTTCCGGCGTGATCCACTCCTCACTGAAGCCGCCACCGGGAGCAACGATGAACGCAGCTCCCATGTTGAGATCCTTAGGTGGCAGATAGACCGTAATCGACGGCTTGTTTATGTTTGAAATGATCAGTATGTCGTCGTTTCCCTCTGCAATCGAGCTCCCCACACGGTACTTCTCAGGTTGATCGCTCATGCCTTCAGAGCCGGGAGCGTCTTTCGGGTACAGTTGGATCGTAGGATGTTTCGAAGGGTTGGGCGTCATATCGCTCGGCGGTGGGCCAGGGATGGCAGAAGGGTGTTCAGTCGCAGGGCGAGTTGGGGCGGCAGGTGCGGCTTGACCGTGTGCGCAAACAGTGACGGCAATTAACACAGAGAGCAGGAACGCGTATTTCACAATCGACCCCAATCTGGAAAAGCGAATCTCCTCAAAGAACCGGTAAGAACAGAGACTTAGACGCAGGCTCAAAGAAGCAGTTAACTTCATCTTCTTGTCTCCAGAATTCTAATCTTCTTTGGCGAAAACGCCGTGGTGTTCTCAAAAAGAAACAAATTCACGGACATACTCTCTCTTCAAGAGCAGCTCTCATCTTCTCCCACCCATGAGCCGCGTCTGCGACGGACTGGCCAACCTGGACAAGCGAAACTTCCGCGGCAGCTTGCCGGTCAGAAGATCGCCGTGGGGTTGATCGGCGAACCGGTGCCTCCGGGTACCGCTTCCGGCGCAAGCGTCAACAGGAATACCCAACGATGCTGCTGCGCAGCCACTTGGGCCACGCGCTCGAGGTCCATGTTGTCTATGATCGGCATGCCCATCGTATTCAAAGCCAACAGGTGAACGGGCATCGGGACGCCAGCGATGGGGGATGGCAAGACGTCGCTTTCCACGTCGCTTCCCAGTACTGCCACATCATGCTTGTGCAGCCAGACCGCGCAGCTCGCGTCCAGGCCAGCGGAGGACTGACCCAAATTCCACGGTCCAAGCTTCTCTCTGCGTTCCCATCGCCCCGTCCGGATCAAGACAACGTCGCCCGGCTCGACCGTGACACCAGCTTCCTTTGCCCATCGGTCAAGATCCGCTGGATAGATTCTTTCCGTGAGGTCGAGGTAAGGCTTGCCTTCGAGGCGCGGAATATCGAAGAGAATGCCCCGGCTGAAGATTCCCGTCTTAAGTGCAAGGACACTGGCCTTCTCAGCTCCAGTGTCTGTGACTGTGTTGCGGGAGTAACCATTGTAGAGTTGGTCGCCGTCCATCATGTGCGCCACGGCATCGAGATGGGTCATGCCGAGGCCATGAAAGGCTTCTGTGTATTGATCCAATGCGAATATCTCGCCGGGGGTCGCTCCGGTCGTAAGCATCTTGTGATCGAGGGGATGATTGTTATCGGGGCCGGCCTCCGTCGATTCGTCGTGAGCTAGGGAGATCGCGATTCCCTCCTTGACTAGGCGCGCCGCCTCAATGCGCTTGGCCGGGGTGATGAGGTTGACCGCGCCGAACTGATCTTCGGCTCCCCAGCGGCCCCAGTTGGAAAGCTCCTTTCTCCAGCGCTCGATATCGGCCTTGGTCGGTGCAGGAGCTGGGCTGCTCGCGGAAGCGGACTGTGCAGCGGCCAGCACAGGGTGGTTCGCCGTGCCGCGGCCGAGAACCTGGGCGTTCAGCGCCGGGTAGACACACAGGGAACAGCTCGCTAGCAGAGGAATTGCGAGTCTTCTTGGATGGATCATGTTGTATCTCCTTCAGTGCCGGCTGAGCCGGCGGAACGCGGTGAGAAATGGATTGCACGGGCACAGGCACTGGCGGCCCGGCGCCGGATGAGGATGGCGAAGCGGCGGCCTCAGACAGCAATTGCTTGAGATTGCGCACTGAGGATGCGAATGCCTTCCGGAGCGAGCGGCGATGCGCCCTGACGCTCGATCACAACGCGCAGTTTGCCGAGAAACGAGGTGATGATCGCGTGTTTCAAGAGCGCGCCTACCTTTCAACAGAAAACGGAATCTCGAGCATCGAGCAGAGCTCAGTGAATCGCGGACCACGCATGTCATAGGCAACGACGCGCAAAGCGTGGGGGCCGGGGGAGACGTCCAAAGCATCCCACCATTCCTGACCTCCAAGAAAATATGGCGCACTGAGTCGGTAACTGTAGGGCTTGTCGTCGATGAAGAATTCGACGCGCTTAATGGGCCAGCGTGGATCGTTGTCAGTCACGATCGCCTCAATCCAGTTACTACCCTTCAGCACCTGTCCCGGCTCCAGACCAAAGACAGTGATTTTGGGCAAGGTCGAATCTTCATAATTCGGCCGCGCGGGCGCGGGCGAACCTGTCAGGCGCGCCGCCTGCTCAAAGAATAACCACTTTACGTTTGACCCGATCTTCCAGTCAACCGGCGGATCCTGGAAGCCGTCTCGGTAGTTACCGAGGCCGTTGTCGTAGTAGCCCCACCCCACGTGTTCTTGCACGGCAGCCTGCAAATTGAATGTGCTGACTCCGTCTTCATTGATCAGGACTGGACGATCATACCCTGCCCGCTGCCGCATCGCCTGGATAGACTCGTGAACTGACTCCGGGGTCTGCCCGTTGGTATGGAACAGCACATAATCTACGGCCCTCATTGCCATGTCTCCCCGGCTTCCGCGACTCATGACACCGCCAACCCAGCTCGTGGAAACAGGGATCTGGTGCTCAACTGTCTTCTGCGCCAACAGAACCGCATCGAGAATGCCATCGGGCCGCATAATGGGATGCTTGTAAGATGGATTCGTTTCGTTTGCAATCTCGATCAAAATGTTGCGGTGAGGCAGGTTCTTAAGGAACAGGGACGCCTGACGGACGGCTTCTTTGGCGTAGCGGTCTTCGGGGTCTTCCTGGATGCGCTCATTCGATCCCTGATAGAAGAATCCAACAATCACCACCATGCCCAGCTTGTCTGCCTCCTCGATCACGCGCTGAAGGCGGGCCGAATACGCGGGCTTGAGGTTGCCTTGGAAATCGAATCCGCTGTTCAGTTGCGGCTGAAGCGTACCTCTTTCTCCGTAATTTCCATCCGGAGGTCCACCACCCTGCAGGTTCACCGTAAATGCAAGGATGCCGGCGCGCCGCCAATCAGGAAGCGCCGCCAGAAACTCGCGGAGGTTCCGTTCCGGGTCCCACGGTCCATCGGGGTAATCCCAAAACACCGGCCCCATTGTGTTCGAAGTATATGGATGTGCCCGAGAGCCCTCAGTCGGATAATTTGCATCGTCGAAGATCGCTTGCACCGCGCGAACATTCAGGAGCGTTCCCTGCAAGTTTGGATCGGCAGAAGCAAACCCGCTGGCAGCCGTGTACGTTGGATTGCCATTGATGGTGAATTGGGAACCATGAATTCCCACGACGGTTTGCCCATGGGCACACTGCAACCCGGCGAGCATGAGAAGCAGTGAAGCGCTCTTCAAGATCATTCGATTCACACTAGAGCGTCAATGGCGGCGAGCGATTGCCCCGAAACCAATCGTAGTTGCAAGAGCTGGAACAAGTCTAGCCGGATTCAATCGCAAGTTCGGACGATTCTACCCTCCGCGATGAGAGCGGTCGATGCGTTATAACTCTCGGCCAAAGAGAATACCTTCGCATTTCCAATAGCGCCAAGATACCCAAGCTGAAAGCCACGGATTCGGTCGGTGGTTAACGATCGAATCGGAATCGGTGCAGATTCCTGCGGTTTATTTGCCCGCGAAACGAGACTCTACGGATGTGCTTTTGGCACTGGATTGCTGGCCGCACTCTTTTCTGTGCATGGTTTTCCACTGCATAGCTCGCCGGTAATGCCCACTCCTTCAGTAATTGTGTAGATGCGATCGGCGGCGGGAAGTCTGACTGTCTCCTTTCTGCCAGAGGGCCAGTGGATCTCGAGACTGCCCGGATCTGTAGCATCCCCTAATCCAAAATGAAGCCGGCGATCGTTCGAGCCGATGTAGCTGCCGCTGGCCAGGACATCCTGCCGCTGACGCATTCCATTCGCGGTGAGATATCCCGTTGCGCAGGTCGCATCGCGGGGGCTCTTGGGGCCACCGACAAGTCCTATTTCGACCCAATGATGATGATCGGGATTGACGTTGCGCAGCAGCACCGGCGGGCCATCAATGGGATTGATGACCACATCAATCTTGCCATCATTGAACAAATCGCCGAAGGCAGCGCCGCGCGCCGGAACTACTACCGCAAGTCCTGTACCGGTGACTGGCTGGACGTACTCGAATCTGCGCTCCTTGCCGCCTCGATCGGGTACGTTGTGGAAGAGCAGCGGCCGCTCGGCGAAAGTGGTGCCCCAGTCATGCTGATCCACCTGGGGATAAACGTGGCCGTTGACCATAAAAAGATCGAGCCAGCCATCGTTGTCGTAGTCGATGAAGCCGTCGCCCCAGCCGACAAAGGGAATCGTGGTCTGGGCGACGCCCGCCTTGTAGCTCACATCGGTGAAGCTGATGTCGCCGTCATTGTGGTAAAGCACCTTATAGTCGTCGCCGAAGTCGGTGACGAAGAAGTCGATCAGGCCGTTGTTCTCGTAATCGCCGGCGGCAATGCCCATCGAAGCAATCTCGCGCCCGTCCGCGTTGAGGCCGAACCCGGAGAGGTAGCTCTGGTCGTCGAAGGTTCCGTCCCCTTTATTGATGTAGAGATAGTTGGGTTCTGAGTCGTTGCCGACCACGAGGTCCGGTTTCCCGTTCCCCTTGAGAGAAACAAAGATCGACGTGAAACCGTAGTAGTGGTTTTTGTCTTCAACTCCCGCCTTCACCGTCACGTCGGTAAACGTGCCGTCTCCGTTGTTATGAAAGAGATGGTCAGGCTCGCCCGGAAGGCCGCGCGGACCGCAGTTCACTCCCGCCCCACGGTATTGGCAGTAGGCGATGTTCGTCGACTTGCTGCCGCCAATCGGCAAGTCGTTGCGGTCGAAATGAACGTAACCGGAGACATACAAGTCCAGGAGCCCGTCGCCGTCGTAGTCGCCCCATGCCGAGCCGCTCGACCAGTTTCCCAACTGCACACCCGCCTTCTCGGCAACATCGGTGAAGGTGCCGTCGTGGTTATTGTGGTAGAGCCGGTTCTTTCCGTAGTTGCCGACAAAGAGATCGGGCCAGCCGTCGTTGTCGTAGTCTGCGACCGAGCAACCGTAGCCCCAGCGGTCGTTAGTTACGCCGGCCTGGGCTGAGACATCGGTGAATGTCCCGTCGCGGTTGTTGTGAAACAGCGCGGCATGTGGCGGTTCTTCCTTTCCATCTAGCGCATCGAATGTGGAGCCATTAACCAGGTAGATATCGAGCCAGCCATCGTTGTCATAGTCGATCAGGCAGACGCCCGAGCCGTTGGTCTCGACGATGAACTTCTTTTCCGGCACGCCCATCTTGTGGCGCCAGCCCGAAAGCCCCGCCTGCTTTGTGACGTCTTCAAAGATGACTGGCCCGGTGTCGACGAATCCGCCGGCAGTGATAGGCCGCCGTTGCGCGTCATAGACCGGCGCAGCCAGAACGCCTGTGGCGATTCCGCCCATCCCTCCCTGTTGCGGCACGGTTTGTCCCTGCTGTGCGTGACACAGCGCAGAGAGAAAAGATGCTATACAGCAGAAACAAGCAATCAAACGCGTGGGTCTCAACAAGAAATAGTTCCTCGCTCCGGACGCGATCCGCATGAAGCTTACGATACTATGCCCATCTCTAAGATGGATTCGCACTTCAGTTATCACCGTTGACGATCACCGCTTTGGTCCTCGATGCAGGTGAAACGCTCATGGTCAAAGTGCGTCTTGCGGCTAAAAGTTAAGGAGAAGCTGGATCCTATGGATCGCGGAGCAACCCACATATGGGGAATTTATTGCCCTCCGTTGGGTTGAGCGGCTGGCGGCTCTTCCTCCACGAGTCGGTATCGCTTCCGCTCGGTCTCGCGGTGCATGGATTCCTGGTGCATCTCGGAGAGGCGTTTGACAAGGGGTTGCAGCTCATCGTTATTGTGCCCGCTGTGACGCAGCGAGATGACGAGGTGATACATGGCAGTTTCGTCCAAGGGATCGTACTGTAGCGCAAGGTGGCATTCTTTAATCGCATGGTCGTACTGTTTCAGGCTCATGTACATGCTCGCCAGGAGATTGTGGGTGCTAACCAGATCCGGCTTGCTCGTCTCGACAGTCAGCGCATCTTGCATGGCCTCCTTGAATGCGGGGCTCCCCGGCTCGGGCGTCCCATTCATCAGCAGCTGGGCCAGCAGCATACGAAGAAGCGGGCTCGCGGGCTGCGCCTTCAGTTGCTCGCGGACCCGCACCAGGGCTTTTGCGGGATCGTTTTCCTGAAGGACGGTCAGATCGCCGGCATAGGCGCCGAGACTCTGCGTGGTATCGAGCTGTTCGGCCATGTTGAAGTCGGCTTCCGCCTTGTCGAATTCGCCCAATTGTGCATAAAGCACGCCACGGGAAAGGTAAAGAGAGGAACCATTCGTTACGCGCTTCAATCCGGCATTCAGCATGTCGATGCCCACCTGGAAGGAATCGTGGGTGAGGCAAAGGACCGCGAAAGCGACATAGTTCGTGGAATCGGCGGGATCGAGAACGATGGCCTGACGCTGCAGTTCAACGGCCTTGGGTGTGTTGCCCGTCGCCTCGAAGGCCTCTGAAGCAAGGCTGAGAATGTCCGGATCAGTTTGGTCGGACGTCAGTAAAGGGCCCAGGACCTTCACGGCTTCGTCGTTGTTCTTCTTCTCAACCAGAAGCACGGCGAGATCGTAGCTCGGATAGTTCCGGCCCGGTAGAAGCTGGATTAGCTGACGAAAAACGGGAATCGCATCATCGGTCCGATTCAGCTTGACCAGGCAATATCCATAAGCTTCCAGCGAATCCGGATGGTCGGCGATTGCGTCCTGAATGAGGAGGAACTGAGATGCGGCGGCGCGGCAGTCGCCGGCTTGCCTGTCGAGCATTGCCAGCATCTCCTGCGCGTTCGTGTCGCCCGGATCGGACTTCACCAACCGTTCCAGCAGAGGAATCGCACGTCTATCACCGGTCTTGTAAAGGACCTGTATTTCTCCCTTTAGGGCGGGCACGTAATTCGGCGAGATCCGGACCGCGTGGTCGAATGCTGCGACGGCTTCACTGTTGTTACCCTGCAATGCGAAGCAGACGCCCTCGAGTGTCCAGAGCTTGAAGTCGGCGGGATTCCCACGCAGCTGATCCTTCAAGGTCTTCAGAGCCTTATCGTATTGCTGCGATCGAATCAGCGACTCAATGATAGAGATTGGGACCTTACTGCCCTGAGCCTGAGCCGGCAACGCCAGGACAACGGTAAATCCTGCAAACAGAATGGATCGAAACATCTCAAATGAGCTCCGGCGCTTTTCTTCGCGCGGTGGGTGCTGAAACCGCCTTCTTATAGCATAGTTCGGCAATGTCACTGCAGGCGCGTCGCTGGATCGAGTTGCAGCTGTCCCCGGACCTTCCCTCCGGGCTCACCGGCATGGTTGGACGGCACACAGCGTCCCGCTGATGCCTTGCCCCTCGGTAATCGTGAAAATGCGATCCTCGGCCGGGAGCTTGACCTTCTCAACCTGACCCGAAGGCCAGTGAATCTCCGCCGTCCCGGCATCGGTTGCATCGCCCAAGCCGAAGTGAGCCCGCTGATCGTTGGACGAAATGTAGCTGCCACCGCTCATCACATCTTCACGCTGACGCATCCCGTTCGCGGTTAAATAGACGGCGGCGCCGACGGCGTCGCGTGGGCTCCTTCTGCCGGTCTTCGGGTCTGCGCCGCCTACCAATTTGAGTTCGACCCAATGGTGATGGTCGGGGTTCACGTTCTTGAGCAGCACCGGCGGTCCATCTACGGGGTTGATGACGACATCGATCTTGCCGTTGTTGAACAGGTCGCCGAAGGCGGCGCCCCGCCCTGGCACTACCACCGCCAATCCAGATCCCTTCACTGGCGGCACATAGTCGAATTTGCCGTGATGGTTATTATGAAACAGCAGCGGGCGTTCGGCATACGTAGTTCCCCAGGCGTGCTCGTCCACCTGGGGATAGACATGGCCGTTGATCATCATAAGGTCCTTCCAGCCGTCATTGTCGTAATCGATCAGACCATCGCCCCAGCCCACAAAAGGAACAGCCATTTGGACGAACCCCGCCTCTCGGCCAACATCGGTGAAGTTGGCGTTGCCGTCGTTGCGGTAGAGCGCCTTGTAGTCGTCTGAGAAGTCCGTATCCAACACGTCAACAAAACCGTTGTTCAGGTAGTCGCCTGCGGCCAGCCCCATCGAGGCGATCTCTCGTCCGTCGAAGTTGAAGGCAAACCCGGAGACGTAACTCTGGTCGTCAAAGGTGCCGTCACCTTTATTGATGTAGAGGTAGTTCTGCTCCGAATCGTTAGCCACCAGCAGATCCAATTTGCCGTCGTTGTTTACGTCCACAAAGATCGCAGTGAATCCATAAAACCGATTCGGGTCTGAAACCCCCGCCTTCACACTGACGTCGGTGAAGGTCCCGTCGCCGTTGTTATGAAAGAGATGGTCGGGCTCGCCGGGTAGGCCGCGGGGGCCGCACATGACTGGCACACCGCGCATCTGGCAGTTTGCGTTCGAGGCTGTGCCGTCTTCGGCGCTGGGTTGATTGTTCAGATCGTAATGTACGTACCCCGAGACGAACAGATCGAGGCGGCCATCGCCATCATAGTCGCCCCAGGTTGCGCCTTTCGACCAGTTGCCGAGCGTGACGCCTGCCTGTTCCGCGACGTCTGTGAACGTTCCATCGTGGTTGTTGTGGTAGAGCCGATTCTTGCCGAAATTTGCCACGAAAATGTCCGGCCAGCCGTCGTTATCAAAATCCCCGATGGCCACGCCGAAACCCCAGCGGTCGTTGGTAACGCCGGCCATTTCGGCCACGTCGGTAAAGGTTCCGTCGTGGTTATTGTGGAAGAGCGCGGCATGAGGCGGGGTGCGCTTGCCGCTGATTGCGTCGTAGGTTGAGCCGTTTACCAGATAAATGTCGAGCCAGCCGTCGTTGTCGTAATCGATCAGGCCGACACCGGAACCATCGGTCTCCAAAATGTACTTCTTCTGGGGCGTGCCCATCTCATGGCGCCAGCCGGAAAGCCCGGCGGCCTGTGTCACGTCCTCGAAGACTACCGTACCTTTGTCAACGAATCCGCCGGCAGTGATCGGCCGCTTTTGTTCGTCATAAACTGGAGCGAACACGCCAGCCGAGGCTATGCCTCCCCCCATGCCGCCTTGTCCGGGCTGCGCAGGCTGCTGAGTCTGGCCCGGTGCATGCATAGAAAGGGAGATCAAAAATGCGCTGCACATCAGTTCACGAGTATGCAAGAGAACTTCTCCATTCGTTCATCTCCAACACTGTGCCTGAATCGCATCATAGTAGCAGGGAGAATCGTCAATGCTGATTCTTTTCCGGCACGTTACCAAATATAGGTGGCGATGACATGGGGCGGTCCGGCCACCGAATCAGTTACCGTGATTTGCAGGAGAATTTCAAGATTGTGGTTCTGCCAGTCAGCGAGACGCCAGCGAGCCCTTCTTTCAGATAGCGCGAAAAAAAGAAACGAACTCGCCGGCTACTTGTGTTCCGCGGGGCCCGAGCCCCGTGGTCGGGATACTTCCGCTCCGCCGGGATGGCTGTTGTATTCGTTTTCGAACGACGCTAACGAAACGACCATCGAATCTCCTCCATTTTCACTTAGGCAAAAGCCCGCTCCAATTCAAAAGCTTTGCGTCAAACGTTGATTATAAAAATGTAATCTGGAAATTTTACTGTAAATATACCGTTTGTTACTTGCGAGTCCTATGATCAGCGGTCAAACTGCCCATCGGTTTCGGGATTAGACTTTGACGGAGGCGGGAAGCATTTTCACAAGTTTGATTTTGGAGCCTGAAGACCGGTTTCGTGGCCGGCAGGTCGAATTGGGCTCGATCGAAAGATGGCAGTCGAGGGGAGTCTCGATAGTGCCTTGGTGATCATATAAGGGAGCCGTGTGGTGAACGCATTCGTCCGTAAAGGCGTGGTTGTGGTCGGGCTGGGGTTTCTTCTTCCCGGTTGCCGGGCACTTTGGGGCGCAGACACGCAGATCGTGTTGTCGCGCCAAGGCAGGGTTGTTGTGCTGGAGCCGTACGCCCCCAATATCATTCGAATCACTTTGAGCCCCGAAACGACTCCAGCGATTGCGGCCGCTGGGTATGGATTCGTAGGCACGCCGTCGATAACCGGCTGGGCCCACGAGCGGGATTCCAGAGGATACGAGGTCATTCGTTCGGGGCGAATGGTCATTCGTGTTGCTCCAGAGAACCTCCCTGCACCTCACGCTATGCAGCTCGACGCGTTGAATCAGTCGCTGAGAGAGCACTATTTCGGCGGCGGTCCTCGTAGAAATGGACCATACGATGACACGATCTCTATCACAACGGCGTCCGGCAAACCGCTTCTGACGATGCGCAACTGGTTCATGATGCCCAACCGGCCGGCAGCGTCCTCCGGAAGCGCGGAGAGCGGGCAGAAGGACGATTCCGGCTACCGTGTTTCTGCAGTCTTCGATTCTCCGGCCGATGAGCACTACTACGGGCTGGGCCAACACCAACAGGGTTTTCTCGACCTCCGTGACCATCGCATTGAGTGCTGGCATGAGTACAACGCAATCGGTGGTGAGACCGTCTGCGTTCCCTTCATGGTGTCGAGCCGCGATTACGGTCTGATCTGGGACAACCCCTCGAAAACCACGATCGACCTGGGTTTCAACCTGCAGAATGTTTGGTCATCCGAGGTTGGAGATCGTGTTTCCTTTTTCGTGATCGCGGGTGATAACAGCGACGAGATCTACGAGGGCTATCGCCAGCTCACTGGCATCACACCCATGTTGCCGAAGGCCACATACGGCTACATCCAAAGCAAGGCCATTTATCCCACCCAGGACCAGCTCATGGCCGTTGCGAAGGGATATCGCGACCGTAACCTGCCGCTCGATGTGCTTGTGGTGGATTTCCTGAACATGACGAAACAAGGCGAGTTGGATCTCGACCCGGCTCGATGGCCCGATCCAGACGCGATGAACAAACAGCTGCATTCGATGGGCATCAAGACGCTGCTGAGCGTGTGGCCGCATTTCGCTCCGGGCACGCGGTATTACGACATGCTAAGGCAAAAAGGTTGGCTCGTTCACACCGCGGACGGCACTCCAGACTTTGGCGGCTTTAAAGACGTAATCGGTCCCAACATCGACACAACCAACCCGGACGCCGCCCGGTGGTGGTGGGAGGCGATCAGGGATCGCTATGTGAAGCCGTACGGCTTCGATTACATTTGGCTCGATGAAACGGAGCCAGACATCGATCCGACCAAGGACTTTTTCTATGTCGGCTCGGGGACCCGGTATTACAACGTCTATCCCTTGTTCCACACAGCATCGGTATACGAGGGCTTCCGGCGCGATTTCGGGGACAGCAGGCGGGTCATGATTCTCGCCCGTGCCGCGTATCTTGGAGCGCAACGAAACGGCACGGTCTTTTGGTCGAGTGATGTCAGGTCCACCTGGGATATGTTGAAGCGTTCAATCCCGGCGGGATTGGGCTTCACTGCCTCCGGCATGCCGTATTGGGACACAGACATTGCGGGTTTCTTTTCACCGAGTATTCCGTCCACGTACCACGCGGCACATGCACCTTTGATTGACCCTTCAGACGCCCAGGGAAACGTCGACAATTACGAAGATTATCCTGAGCTGTTTGTGCGGTGGTTCGAATGGGGCGCTTTCCAGCCAGTAATGAGGGCCCACGGAGAGCGAGAGCACAATGAGGTTTGGTCGTATGGCAAACAGGCCGAGCCCATCCTCGAGAAGTATCTGCGCCTGCGCTATAAGCTTCTGCCCTACATCTACTCCCTCGGATTCCATACGTACCAGACAGGCGCGCCGTATACGCGTGCGCTGTTCATGGATTTTCCGGACGACCCGAATGTAGCTGATATTGGCGACGAGTACATGTTCGGACCGGCGTTTCTCGTTGCGCCGGTAACCGAACAGGGGGCTATCAGGCGCAAGGTCTATCTGCCAGCCGGAACCGTCTGGTACAACTACTGGACAAGCGAACGGTTGACAGGCGGCCAGACCGTTGAAGTGTCGGCGCCGATCGATACCATTCCGCTCTTTATCCGTGCAGGTTCGATTGTTCCGCTCGGAAACGAGATCCTTAGCGCCGAGGAGCCGCAGACAATTGATTGCGTGCTTATTTATCCAGGCGCCGATGGTGACTTCACTGTCTACAACGACGATGGACAGACGTACGCATACGAGAAGGGAAACTCTAAAATCACACGCTTGCATTGGAATGATGCGGCCAGGCAACTGACGCACGAAGGGCCAGAAGCCTGGACCGGGTCCGACGCAGGCATTGTCAAGATCGTGGGGCGCTGAGCGATCCCATTACGAAGCGCCCTGACACTTAACGCTGTCAAATGCAAACGGAACGAATGTGAATAAGAAGACCAGCACGAATCATTGAACACGAATCACGATCGTCCTGTTCTTCCTGTCCGGCTTGAGAGGAGCAAGGATATTCGCTCAGTTCTCAGGCGGAATTGAGGGTATCGTGCATGACACGACCGGCAGCCAGAACTGTTTGTGCCTGGCTGCCGAAGCCGTGAGACAGAAGTGAGACTGGCCTTGTTGCGAAGAGATTATGAAACGCATTGTTGCTGTCGTTTTTGTTCTTAGCGCTTTTGTCGCTCAAGCGCAAAAGTATGTGTGTAGAAAGGCAGAGAGAGGTTCGACCGAGCTCACTGCTGCCTCAGTGTACACCGCAACCGCGCCTGGATTCGACCTGAATACGGTTCCGGAAGTCGGCGCGCCAGCGACCTTCGATCTGCCGGCAACGCCCGTTCTTGCGAAGACGTACTTGGCCAACGACTATGGTGCCAAAGGGGACGGCACAACGCTCAACACAACATCCATCCAGAAGGCCATCGACGCGGCCGCTGTTGTGGGCGGTACAGTTACTCTGGGGCCGGGAACGTATCTGACCGGCTCGCTCTTCCTCAAGTCGGGTGTAACTCTCGATGTGCCGGAAGGCGCAACGATCATCGGTTCAGAAAAGCTGGAAGATTATCCGATGCTTCCTACGCGCATCGCGGGCATCGAAATGACCTGGCCCGCTGCCCTGATCAATGTGCGTGACCAGCAGAACGTGACAATTACCGGGAAGGGAACCATCGATGGCGACGGCCCTATCTGGTGGAAGTCGTATTGGGATCTTCGCGCCATCTATACGCCAAAAGGCCTTCGATGGGCCTCTGATTACGACTGTCGCAGGCCGAGGCTGATCCTGATTCAGAATTCGTCCGATGTCCAGCTCGGTGGCGGCATTCTGCTTAGGCGCTCGGGTTTCTGGACCATTCAGATTCTGTATTCGCATGACATCCACGTCGATGGCGTCATCATCCGCAACAACGAAGGCGGCAGGGGCCCGAGCACCGACGGCATCGATATCGACTCATCGCGCAGGGTGCTGGTGGAACATGCCGACATCGACGTAAACGACGATGCCCTGTGCCTGAAATCCGGCCGGGACTCCGACGGCCTGCGCGTTAACCGGCCAACGGAAGACATCGTGATCCGCGACAGCATCGTGCGCGACGGCGCCGCTGCCATTACTGTCGGCAGCGAGACCTCGGGAGGGTTTCGCGACATCGATGTCTATAACATCACCGCGCTCAGCGGCGTGCCCTCGGGGATACTGTTCAAATCGGCGCACACGCGCGGCGGATTTGCGCGCGACATCCGGATTCACGACCTTAAGCTCGAAGGCGTCGCGATACCCATTCACATCGTCATGAACTGGAATCCGAGTTTTAGCTATGCAATTTTGCCAGCCGGCATGAAAGACATTCCACCGTACTGGGTCACCCTCACAACGAAGGTTCCGGAGCAACAGGGACTGCCTCATTTCAGCGATATCCATATATGGAACGTCAAGGCCATGGGAGCAAAGCGGGTATTCGAAGTGAGCGCCTACGCAAACGCGACTCTGGATGACTTCCGCTTCGACCATCTCGACCTTGAGGCAGCGACCGCGGGCACAATCGCCAACGCCAGGAATTGGACCATCACCGATAGCATTATCAAGACGGCTGACGAAAGCAAGCCGCTTTTTACGGACTCGACGCTGAATGATACGGGCGACACGCCCTATGGCGAGCCGAAATGACGCTCGGGGCTACCTGAGCCTAGGATTACGAACAGGTCTATCGAGCGGTGTCGGTCGACTAGTGTTCTCGCCACGTCACGCGCGTTACTTGGCGAATTGACTCGTTGAACACGCCGCCGCGGCTGAAGCAGAGGCAGCAATGTCTGCTGGCACAGGAACGGGAAAATCGACTGCCCCGACTACAAATGTGGGGAGAGATTCACGACGGGGTAAGAGAGGCGCTTAAGATTGGAGCAGGCATCCGCATTGAGGAAACACACCATGTGCATCGCCCGGCGGCAAATGCTCGTTCGCTCTGCGTCTTTGCTGGGGTACTTTTCGATCAACCATTGCAGCCTGGCGCAAGCAGTCGCGACAGCCATAGCTCCTGGCAGTGATGCGCCGGTCCCACCGCCCGTCACAACTGCAGCAAAGACCCTGTATAGCGATATCGGCGCCGGCAGTTGGACGGAATTGAACCACCGTCTCCGCGCCGTGAATGCCGACATCCAGGAACACGGCTTACGCCACATCCCTGGTGTTGAAGGCACCTTTCTCACCGGCTACCCATACAACGAGTTTTATGACTGGGATCTCTACTTCGAGAACCTTTACCTTTCGTACTATGGCGTTTGGCCCTACTGCTTCTCTAACCTTAAGGAGTTTCTCAATCGGGAACAGCCAGATGGATACGTGAATCGCAGCTTGATCAAGCAGCGCGACCGCCAGCAGTTCAAGCCATTCCTCGCCCAGCTTGCTGTACTGGGCTGCAAACAGAATCACGATGACTATGAGTGGTTGCGCGGTAACTTTTACGACCGCCTGGTCAAGTACATCGACAAATGGTTCTCGTATGATTCCGATCACAATGGTCTGCCCGTTTGGAATTCTGCGGATGCTGCGGGAACTGACAACCAGTGGTCCCGTGCGGGCGCCCTCGGCTCCTTTGAGATCGAAGGCGTGGATTTGGCGTCTTATCTAGTCCGCGAGTTACGCGCCATGTCGGTGATCGCCACGCATCTCAACCTCAAAGCCGACAGCGCTGAATTCGACCGACATGCCAACCAGTTGGTCGGGATCATGAATTTCGCTTTATGGGATGAGAAGCAAGGCATGTACTTCGACCGCAATGAGAAGACGGGCAAACGGGTATACGTGAAGTCAGCCACAAATTTTATGCCGCTTTTCGCCGGCGCAGCCACGCCGGAGCGAGCTAAGCGCACCATCCATGAACATCTGCTCAATCCTGATGAGTTCTGGCTCGCTTATCCTGTGGCCAGCTACGCCAAAACCGAGCCCGACTACTATCAGGGCTCGCACAATGAGTGCAACTGGCGAGGTTCTACCTGGGCGCCCACGAACTACATGATCTTTCAGGGGCTGAAACGTTACGGATATCAGACCGAGGCCCATGAACTCGCAACGCGTCTTTTCAATATGGCCTTGCTAAAGAACTCTGCGCTCCGCGAGTACTATAACGCCGAAACCGGGGAGGGGCTTGGGCAGACGCGGTTCTGGGGATTCACTGCGTTTTACTACGGAATGCTCCTCGAATCCATCCTCGGATACGACGCATCAGCCATCGACAAACCGATCGAGCCCATTGTGACCGACGAGCTCGGCATCGCGTTTGAGTCGTGACAATCAACAAGAACACCAGTGGACCAAGCGCTCACCGGAGATGCTTCCAGCATCTGGATGGAGTTATGCGCCTGCGAGCAAACAGCAGTTAAGGTAATCTTCCGGCAACGAGTGCAAGCACGGGACAAGACCTTTGTTCAATAAAGAATCTCCACTTTAATACGTGGCGACCGATACCCGGAGCACCTCAGGTTCCGAATTGAAGATGAGCCCCCAGTCCGTTTGATCGCGATTTAGGATGGGGAGGAATTTGAGAGCGCTGTTTTTCGTAGATGCCTTCTTCAACTGGCCGGCTGGATCTTTTGTACCGCGAGATTGTCGGTGCAGTGTGGAGATGAAGGGACCAGAATTTCTGTACCAAGTCCAGAATTAGTCATCGGCCGGTTCAGTTTTCAGCCAGATCGCGGCTAGCTGCGATCTGGCTGGCGAACTCGCTTGGCATCCTGACTCCAAGAGATCGGTGAGGACGGCTCTCATTGTATGCACTTAGCCAGAATTCGATGAGCTGCTTGGCTTCGTCGAGGTTGGCGAACCAGTGAGCATCCAGACACTCGGCCGCCTGATGTTGGGCGGCTTTTCTTCTCGTTTACGCCAGACGTGGAAGAAGTAAATGCAATCGGGCCGCAGGGCTCACGCCGAGAAGCGGACAATCTTGGTTCCGGTCGGATCGTCGCCCATTCGGAAGTAACTCCCTTTTTGGAGCTACTTCCCAGTGGACGGTGATGAACGAAGTTACACGCCCCGAGACTGACCGCGAGAGCCTTATGGATGCGGGACTAGACACAACTGGGCCTCAAGCCAAGGTCCCGAGCGAACTTTGAACAGCGCCTGACCGCTGTTGTACACTCCCCTTGATGAATTCCGCCGTTCTCTGCACCCTCGTTCTTGTCGCTTCCGCTGCGCTTGTCGCAGCCCAGGAAGCTAAACCCAAACCCGAGGAGACGGAAGTCTGGGAGCCCGTCCCGCCCGCCATCTCACCCGGTGCTACCTGCGGCGCGCCCCCTTCCGACGCCATCATCCTCTTCGATGGCAAGAATGAGGATGAATGGGTTTCTGCGCAGGACCACACGCCGGCAAAATGGATCGTCGCCCACGGCCTGCTCACCGTCGTCAAAGCCACCGGCAGCATCGAGACCCGGCGCACCTTCAAGGACTACCAGCTCCACGTCGAATGGCGCGTTCCCGCCAATATCACCGGCTCCGGCCAGGGCCGCGGCAACAGCGGAGTCTTCCTCGCCTCGACCGGCCCTGGTGACGCTGGCTACGAACTCCAGGTCCTCGACCCGTGGAACAATCCCACCTACGTGAACGGCATGGCCGGCAGCCTCTACAAGCAGGCCATTCCCCTCGTCAACCCCGGCCGCAAGCCCGGTGAGTGGCAGACCTACGATGTGGTGTGGACCGCGCCCATCTTCAACGACGACAGCTCACTGAAAGCGCCCGCCTACGCCACCGTCTTCTTCAACGGCGTCCTGGTCGAAAACCACTTCGCGCTCAAGGGCCAGACCCTCTACATCGGTCAGCCGTTCTACAAAAAGTACGACCGCGCGCCCATCAAGCTCCAGGCCCATGGCGACAAGAGCGAGCCGCTCAGCTTCCGCAACATCTGGGTCCGCGAGCTCCCGTGAAGACAGTGATCAGTGGACAGTGATCAGTGGGCTTCGGCCAACCACATTTGCTGCCCCTCGAAAGCTGCTGAGCAGCGCCCGCTCGGTGAGGTTCAAGTCCGGGCTCGAACCAGATGGTCTGTTTATCAGGTAGTAACTTCCGCATTAGTCACAATCCTCCCGGGACTACACTGCAAGGTTGAGGCTCATTTGGACAAGCGGGTTCGGCTTTTATCGACAATTATCTGAGCCATGCGTTGGTGCGCCCGCGCCAACTGCTGCTGCGCTCCAAGAATGGAAACGCCCGCCACAATAGTGAACATTTGATTCAGCTTCCGAACCGGCATGTACCGGTCTGCCAGAATGAAGGATTCCCTATGAACCAGATGCGCGGAATTCAACGCATCCGGCTCAGAGGTTGGTGGGCGATCAACAGGCTAGAAGTTGATGTGGCCGGCGAACTGCCAG
Source organism: uncultured Acidobacteriaceae bacterium (assembly GCA_963813015.1). Lineage (GTDB taxonomy): Bacteria > Acidobacteriota > Terriglobia > Terriglobales > Acidobacteriaceae > Telmatobacter. The sequence goes on along the minus strand of CAWEXN010000015.1, from coordinate 22,978 downwards.
TCGCGCGGGTTGTTAGCGATGCCGTTGACTGTTCCGAATGATGTTGAACCGGATGACCAGCTCGCAGTGGGATTCGAGAAGACCACGTTGTTCCACGTATTCAGGCAGTCGGCCTCAAAAACAAACTCCGAGTTTTCCCAATGCAACGGGAAGCTGCGGCGAAGTCCTGTATCGAGGTCCCAGTTGTTGGGGTTCCGGATGCCGTAAGGAGCTGTGCGCGGCGCGTTGCCGATAAGATATTGTGCCGTGCTGATGGTGGAGACGTTTTGCGGGGTGGAAAACGCCGTGGGATCGATGTACTGGACCTTGCCCAGCGATGCGAATTGATATCCGTTCGGCCCTTTGCCATAGCTGCCGTTCATGCGGGCGTGGCCGGAGTAGCCTGGCGCCTCGTCAGGCATATTTTGGCCCTGGGCCGGGCAGTTCGTCGCCGTGCATCCCGACCATGTGATCTGCAAAGGAGGCCCCTGGTTGAACTGATAGATGCCTGAGAGTTGCCAGCCACCCGCGAGCCAGCGCACCAACAAATTGTCGGCGCCAAGACCGCCCTTGCCGAACGGCAGCTGATAGACACCGTAGACGTGGAGAACGTTGGGAGCCGAGATCGTTGTCCAGGAGCGGTCGATGCGGTCCTGTTTGAACGACATTGTCCCGTGCGAAATGGCGGAGGACGGAATGTCGTAACCGTCGCGATACGGGCCATCATCGCCCAGGTTCTTGGACAATGTGTAGTTCACGTTGAAGGCCAGACCGTGGCTCATGCGCTGGTCAAGAGTGATTTGCAGCGAGTTGAAGCTGAAGTTGCCCACGTTGCCCCATGTATCGCTTACGCCGCTGTACTGTGGGAAGGGCGTCAGCATCTGGCCAATGGTGGCCTTGCTGCTGGCCGCTCCGGCTGCGGTAAAGAATGCGGGAGCGGGCGCGCTGGGAACCGCTTCCTCAACGAGCGCAACGTTGGCCGGGGTGGCCTGCGCATCCAGCAGGGGTGTTTTGCCGGTGCTGTCAGTCAGAGGACCCAAAGCGGCCAGGTAGATGGGATTCACCTGGTTGGTCCAATAGCCGCGCGCATTGCCTGTGCCGGTGTTGGTGGAGTTAATGATGAAGTGGCTCTCGTTGCCGACATAGTTGATGGCCAGAGTCATGTTCGAGGTGATGCCACGCTCAATGCCGAAGTTGTAGAGTTCCAGCGCCGGCGCACGGCCCGAAAAGTAGGGGTCGGCATAGGACACGGTGCTGGCACTCACATACGATGTGCCGTTCAAGTAGTTCCCCGTGTTGAGCTCCTGTGCGGCCACGCCGGGCGCGGGCGGTGCCGGATAACCCGCGAACGTCGGCCCAAACAGCCCTGTGCTGGCGTTGGCGCCCAGATAAGTGGTGTTGCCATTCAGCCAGAAGGCAGGTCCCGCAGCTGCGCCGATGCCGGTTTCGGTGGGGCCAATGGCGCTGTTGTTAAAGCCGGTCTGGCCGGTTCCGTTAAAGGCGCCGCCACGGCCGCCCACGCCGCCGCCCTGGGAGAAGACCTGCGCAAATCCAGCGCGAACGACGGTCTTGCTGTCGATCTGATAAGCCACGCCGACGCGCGGTCCCCAGTTCTTCCAATATGTTTTGACAGGCGTAGCGCACCCGCAACTTACACCGGAACCGCCATAGCTGCCGGCGAACTGAAGCAGGCCGGGCGTGTTGGTGAGCGGATTAGTGAGTTTGGGATTGAGGAACGTCCAGTGATCCTGGACTTCATGATACGGCGGCAGGTAGTCCCAGCGCAGACCGAGATCCAGAGTAAGCTTCGGCGTGAGTTTGTAGCTATCCTGCACGTAGGGCGAGATCACTTTGTAGCGTCCGCCTTCCTCGCTCACCGGCTGCAGGCCAAGCGATGGCGCAGAGGTGTCGTTTGACGCCGACCCGCCGACCGCGCCTAGCAGGAAGCTGGTGTAGGAGTATCCCGATGGCCCGGTCGCGGTTCCCGGAGCGCCTGATCCTCCAGTGTTAAGCGAACTTGATCCGGCAGCAAAGTTGGCCGTCGAAAAAGCGTTGAACGCGAAATCAAGAACCCCGGTGTATGTCGCCGGGTTGGCATTGTTGATCTCCTGCCACTGGAAGGTCATGCCCATCGTCAGCGCTTGTTTGCCCTTCACCCACAGCACGTTGTCGGTCACCGCGTAGTTGTTGGGCGTGGTGAGCTGGGTGGCGGCGGCATTGCTGTTCTGGGTCCAACCGGTGAATGGAGTTCCAAAGTACGATGTGACTCCAAATGATGCGCCGGGGAATTCCTGGCCTGCCTGTCCTTGCGGAAGGTTGGTGATTCCCAGCGTTCCGGCTTCCCATTTCGAGACGCCCTGCGTGAGGTCGTGAATGTTCTGGAAGAACCGTGTGAAGCTGTACTTTAACTGGTTGATCACGTTCGGAGTGAAAGTGTAAGCGTCCTCCACGATGAAGTTTTTGGGGTAGATGTTCGCGAGGTCGCCGCCCATGTACGGAGGGGGAAGATATCCGTATGCAGTCACCCCGCTTCCGCCTGAACCGTAATTGTTCAGGTAGTTCTCGACGCCAATAGTGCCGATCGACGAGATGCGGTGATTACTGCTCAGGTCGAAGTCCACGCGCCAGTCGGTGAGGTGATTGTCATAGCCCTTGGGCGTGCCGGCAAGATAGTTGTTTGCGAGCACGCTGGTGTTCGTGGGTGCCGGGAGAAAGGATTCCATGGCCTTGGCGATGGGCGAGATATCGCCCGGCGGAATAACGTTGTAGGTGCCGTTGTATTCGAACGGCTGCCGGGTGCAGACGCTGCCGGCGCAGCTCGTGGTCGTCGGATCATAAATGATCGGAGGGTTGTTGCTGCCCGTTCCTGTAAGGCCGGTTCCGACGGCCCCATTGAGCTCAGTGAAGTTTCCCTGCAGCATCAGTGGGGTGGGAATCGTCCACAGCGAGGGCTGAGCCACGTACCGGTCATGAAATTTGTCATAGGCGGCAAAGAAGAACAGCTTGTGCGCGGTGTGGGGCACCACGCCGCCTAGGCTAAGCGAAAGTTCATTTTGATGTTCGGGCGGTTTGGGCGCAGGGACGGTCTGGCCCTGCGCGTTCTTAATGGTGGCCCACTTGTTGGTAAACGACCAGGAGTCGAAGGCCGTATTGCGGAGAAAATCGGAGGCCTGCCCGTGATATTGCAGGCCACCGGACTTCATGGTGAAGTTCTCGGCGCCAGCCCCCATGTACTCCGCCGGAGGCGTGCTCGAGAGCACCTGGAACTGATCCACTGCGTCAACGCTCATCGTGAGCGAAACAAGCCGATTGTCGCCCTGCTGGCTGACGGTTTCGGCCGGCATGCCGTCAAGGTAAAGTTGGCCGAGGTAGTTCCCTGTTCCGCCAATGACAGGGAGGCGTGAGCCGCCCTGCGCGCCGGGAGTGAGAACGCCGAACGCGGTGGGATCGCGCTGCGCGTTGTTCATCTGAATGGGGAGATTGGTGTAGGTTGTGTTCTGCATCGTCATCTCGATAGAGGCATCGGCCGTATCGAGCACCGGAGGGGCGCCGGTGACCGTGACGGTTTGCGTTTCAGTGCCGACGCTCAACACCGGGCTGATGGTTCTGACCTGGAGGGCATTGACAACCACGTTGTCCTGCACCAGAGTCTTGAACCCGCCGGCGACGATCTCTACCGTATACGTGCCAGGCAGCACAGGAGCGATGCTGAAAAAGCCTGCCGACGAGGAGTCGCTGACTGTTTTGACGCCCGTGGCGTTGTTTGTGATCGTGATGGTGGCATGGGGAACCACCGCGCCTGTCGAATCTGTCACCGTTCCCTCGAGGGAGCCCTCACCAGCAGTCTGTGCTGATGCCGGAATTGCCGTCCAAAACAAGCACAACGCCAATGCGACGAGCGCCAACGCGAAGTTGGTGCAAACTCCAATGCATTTTTTATCCGAAGCGAGTGCTCTATTAAACGTTTTCAAGGAATTCATGTGGAAAGCCTCCTTCAAGTGAAAGTGGTCGAGAACGGACTCTATCGTTGAAGAATTTGCAGCATCTCGCCAACGCCAAACAGTGGGAGAGCCGCAATCTTCCGCGGCTGGATAGCGTTGGTCCGACCTCAGCCCCAAATTAAATGCACTCTTCATCATAATTGTCAATAGAAAACTTATTTTTAATCTGGTGCAGAGGTCGCGACATCTCCACAAGTTACTGAGCCCATTGATCTTTCTAGATATTGGGGTTTCTTCGGTCAAATTCTTCGGGGTTACGCACGCCGAAACTCGACGTATATTGGTTCATGCCGGAAAAGCGAAAGGGAGATTCCGGCTCCTTTTACTTCAGCTCAGCCTGAAGGAGTGTTTCCCCAATGAGACTCAGCTCTGTCACCGCATTCACCTTCCTCACCCTACCTCTTACCTGCATTGCACAAACTACACCCGGCAGTCCTGCACCACCGCGAAGCTGGGTGGATAAAGATACCGGACATCGCGTCTGGCGGCTAAGCGACGAACCGAATTCTGGCGGATTCTACTTCAACGTGAATGCATACACACCGGACGGGAAGCAGATGATTTACACCGCGCCGGACGGCATTCATGTGCTGGACCTAGCGACGCGCGACACGAAACTGCTGGTGGCGAATCCGCCGCGTCAGGAGAGTGCGAGTGGAGCCAATGCGCGCGGGCCTAGCCCTGGCACGGTTCACGCCTTGGTGGCGGGGTATAAGACCAACAGCGTATTTTTCACGAAAACCGATCCGGCAACGGGCGTGACATCGGTGTACAAGGCAGACACGAACACTGGCGTAATTCGCAAGCTGGTGGACCTGCCTGCGAAGCGGAATATTGTCAGCGTTAACGCGGACGAAACACTGGCGGCGGGAACCTATATAGAGGGCGACGCTACGGGAAGACAGTACGGCTCGAATGTGCCCGCCCCGTCCCAGCCCGCCGGCGCCGCGGACAACCGCGTGGCCAGCGAAGCGCAGGAGCCGCACTACCAGCCCACCAATAAGGGCGCGATGATGGGGGCTCGCTTGGCAGCGCGACTGCCGCTGGTACTGTTCACCATCCGGCTGGAGCCGGGGCCGAATGGGGAGAAGGCGGGGGACATTAAGATACTTTTGCACTCCACCGATTGGGTGAACCACTTGCTCTTCTCGCCCACCGATCCGACTTTGCTGATGTACTGCCACGAGGGGCCATGGCAAAAGGTGGATCGCATCTGGATGATCCACACCGACGGCACCCATAACACCCTCATCCACAAGCGCACCATGCTTGATGAGATCGCTGGCCACGAATTCTGGGGCCTCGACGGCGAGTCGATCTGGTACGACTGGCAGTACCCCAAGGGCGAGGACTTTTTTCTCGCCAGCTATAACCTGAAGACCGGACAGCGCACCGCGTACCACATGCAACGAGACGAGTGGGGCATTCACTTTAACCTGACCCGTGACTTGTCACTCTTCTGCGACGACGGGGGCGACCCTGGCCAGGTCGCCAGATCAACCAACGGCGAGTGGATTGAGCTTCTCAGCCCGCAATTGATCACGGGCGGAGAGGGCTCGCTCAACGAGCCCACCTTCTGGCAGCCCGGCGTCTTCCACTCCGAGCACCTGGTCAATATGTCGCACCACTACTATCGCGAGGAGCCCAATGTCCGCTTTTCCCCGGACAAGACGCTGGTCATCTTCACCAGCAACATGTTCGGGCCGAGCTACGTGTTTGCTGCGGAAGTGGCGAAGGCCAGTAATCCGTCAGCGCAGGACGTGCAGTCGACGCCTGATCTGGCGCGGAAGTTCAACCCCGTCGACCCTCCCAACAGCAAAGGCACGGTGGCGCCGCCGACACCACAATGACATTCGCCTTTTTGACCTCTCGCTCTTGGCTCAACGCCATTCGTCCTGCCGTTGAGTACCTCGAGACAATGTACGAAGGGCTAGAGCTGTTCCTCGCCAAGATTCTGCCCGGCTGCAATACCGACGTGATTCGCTGAGCTCATGAAACTTGGGCGGGATACAACGATTAACCTGTAACCTTCTCAAGCTTGCTCTGCTGCGAATCTGAATCCGCGAGAGGCTTTCCACGAGGAGGTTCTTCGAGTTTGGAGTCCCGACCAGAGAATGTGACGATTCGATAGCAGTCAGCAAATCAGAAACTGGCCAATTCTAGCTAGTTCTGCCGGGTTGCCGCATTGTCGCTAATGCGGAAGGTACTACCTGATAAACAGACCATCTGGTTCGAGCCCGGACTTGAACCTCACCGAGCGGGCACCACAAGTGTATTGAGATAAGGATCTTGGTTTGATAAGTCCTGATAAACGCCCAAGGGTCCGGGAGCCGTAGGGAGCACTCGCCGAGGAAAGCGCGCTTTGTGCCCCTTCTTACTCCGGCGCTCATACCGGGGTTTCCCAAGCTGTTTATAACAGGCTCTAGTTTCAATCGGCTAGCGACAGTGATGAGTCGAGCCGGACGCCCGCGAGCGAGATAGAGGCGCCGATGTAATGCTGTGCAATTCGTTCCTGGCTCTCGAGAGCTGTGTCGCTGCCAATTCGCATGAGAAGGCACACTCCCGCGCAATGATCGGAGTGCCCGTCGAAGTTGCGTCTGCTAGTTTGACGTAGCGCGAGGGATAAACAGACGCAGGCGAATCTCCCAGGTGGTGGATTGGCCGGGATGCAGTGTGACCATGCCTGTGTCCATCCCGTTCCACTCCTTGCCAAACGGATCGACAAAGTTGAACTGGTCTTCCACCGCGACAAAGTTCTTACCCTGAGGCGAGTACACCTGCACCGTCTTGATCGCGGGGGATACTCCTTCAACATTGATGCCGTAGTGGGCCTCGGGATCGGTCAGTCTCACGTCCACAACGCCGTTAGACCGCTGCAGGTGCGAGAAGTTGTCGTCGAGCGCGCGATCGTCGAGCGCGACCCCATCCGGAGCCCGATAGTCGTAGAGAGTTCCGCCCACAGGCTTGAGCGCTCCCGTCGGGCGTTCCTCCTGATAGCTGGTGATGACCGCCATCGTCTCGGCCGGAATATGAATCTGAGCCTGGGCGCGGTCCTGGCTGGGAATGGTGAAGTAAGGGTGTGCGCCGATGGCGATGGGCTCATCTTCGTGACCGATGTTCCTCGCTGTGACCTTCTCGTCGATCACATCGCCTGTGAGTGCAAATGTGAAATGCAGATCGGTTTCGGAGAGCCAGATGCCATCGAAACTGCCAGCATGGATGACAGCCGACGCGGTCTGACCGTCGACTGTTTTTTCGATGTGCACATCTTGCGCTTGATCATTGGAGATCAGGCCGTGCATGACGACGCCCGTTTGCGAAGGCGGCGCCGAAGGAGCTCGGACCTGTGGATTTGCAGGAAGTGCGAGTGTATGCCCATGCCACTCCGTGATGACGGAGGATCCGTCGGCGGATCGCTGCCCGAAGATTCGGTTGGGAAAGGGAATTAGAAAGGCTGTGCCAAAACTCGCACCGAAGCCGCTGGACCTTCCGGCTGCGTCATTGAGGCGGCTGACCAGCTCTTCGAGCGTGGGTGAGGCAAGGAGGGAGATCTCTCCCTTGCTCGGGATGTTGGCGGTGATCTGAAAGACGTTCATGCCGAGGCCGGGTAGGAAGGTGAGAGAGAGAAACTCGGGCCTTGTGCCGTGGCTCGTCGCTGCGCGATGGAGAGTGACCGGGGCCTCACCACCAATTTGAAGCGGTGCCGAAACTCCGGGCTGACCGTTCGCCCGTGCAGCAAGAAATGGGAAGCTGGCAACGAAGATGGATAAGGACAAGAGTCGCAGAATGTGTTCGTGGGAGTTTGGGTTTTTCTTCATGGCTAATTCTCTCCGTCTCTTTCAAGCGAGTGGTTGCGATTTTTTGCCGCTGGATAAGTGTAGCCGCGAGGGCGAAGACTAGCGGCCCATTACAAGTGATCGCCGGCTCGTTGCCGGAATAAGCTAGGCGGTCATCTCCTCGCCTGAACGCTCCGTAGTTTTCGCTATCTTTGGCGTCACACTTTGCAAGGGTGCGGCAAACTGCGGCAGTTACAGCGTCTGGTCACGAAAGTCCACGTACGTGAGGCCAGCAACCAGCATCGGTGATTCGCCTTTACCGCTCGATACAATCTTTGTTGTGGGTCTGCCAAACATATAACCTTCGGCTCGGGCCAGAACCGCACAATCTCGCCTTGCCGCTCTCAGAGGTTACCAACATCGATAGCGTTCAGTGGTTTGAACCGAGACATGCCCGAGGAGAAACTGGATCTGTTCAAGCTCGCCTCCCGAATCATGGCAGAGCCTCGCACAGGACCTGCGCGGATCATGAGGCGCCAGACGTGGAATGTTCATGCTGGCAGCAGTCTTCTTCACAACGTGCCAGACCGTCTTTTCTGAAATACGTTCTCCCCATGGCTTACCCGCCCGACAGACACATCGGAAGAGAGGACCGCTCTCGATACCGGCCGCGTTTAACCACACATCAAGCGTCTGTTTCACCCAATTCGGAACTGGAACTGTTCGAATGTGCCTTCCCTTGCCGATAAGATCGACGATCGCCCAGCGCTCCTCGCGACGCTGCAAGCTTTCCAGCGTCAGCTCAGCAAGCTCGCGGCGACGCAGACCGCAACCAAGCAGAATGGCCAGGATCGCCCGATTACGTTTTTCGGTAAGAGTTTGTACATCGGGTACCTGCCAGAGCGCTGCCGCTTCGCTCGCCGTAAGCCAGTTGCCCAAACGAGAGCCCAGCTTTCGGACACCTTTGACGCGATGAATGCCGGCGGCCAATTCGGGACTCAGCAGTCCAGAGTCAGCCGCCTCGTAAGCCAACCGTCGCACGGCCGCCATTCGCACGTTGATCGTCCCGGACGCGAGGCCGCGCTCCTCCAGGTGAAAGCGGTAGCGCAACACCACTGTTTTGTTGAATGCCAATCGTGGTTCAGAATAGTACCAGGCAACGAACTCATCGATTGCATGCTGAGATCCCCGCATTGAGTCGGGAGAACCGAGGCTCCGCAGGACTGCGGCTTTCGAATGTTCGAGATCCGGTATACCAAGCTTGGTCTTTGGCCGGTTCTTCTTGCCCTTTGTATTCGTTGGCGTTTTCCTCATGATTTCCGCCCTCCATTGCGGCGGATCATGAGGTTAATCGGTCAGTGAGATCAGCGTCTGCGACTACCTGTTCTATTTCAGCTGACTCATAGCCGGTTTTACGGCCACGTGGATTGGATTCGTAAACTCCGGCCGACATTCCTGACAGCATTCCAAGGAATGTTTACTGAGATATAACCGACGGGTTGGCGACAATCCAGGAACTGGTCGATTCCAAGATCCTAAGGCGTTTGCTAGAACAACCGACAATCGATCACCGAGCTCAGTTAGGCTACCTATTTGTCGATCGCTACGTTCATAGAAGCATCTAAGGGAGCTTCACCATGTCGGTCTTGAATTCCTTGCCGCTCGGCACCACCGCTTCGTCGCGTTCGTATCCGTCTTTGCTCAGGAAAACGTGAGCGGTGGCCGGCTCGGGCTGAGGGAGTTGGATAGTGCACGTGCCGTCGCTTCCCGTGAAGCATTTGTTCTTCTTGCCCTCGCCGATCTGTATATCCACCTCAACGCCGACGACAGGCATGCCGGTGACGCGGTCGGTCACCTCTACGTTGAGATGCCACGGAGGAGGAGGGCGAAGGGCGAACCAGGCCGCTACTCCGACCAGGCAAGCTGCCAGTACGCCCAGCGCCGCCCGAAGTTTGCGCCTGCGCGCAATTGACCGGCCCAACGCGGGCTTGAGCTGCGCGGCCGCCTGCGCGGGGTCGGCGGCCGTGATTCCCTGAACCTCAAGCATTGCCGGCAGCGGCGTTTTATCAAGCAGCCACGGCAGGATCGGCTTGTGCAGCGCTTCGCCGCGCGAGTACTCGAAGGTGATGTATTCGGAGCCGCGCGTATGTTCCGACCAGCAAAGCACGATCGTGCGTGAGGCGCCAATCGACCTCTCCAACCTGCGCTTCCACTGTTCGCCGGGATCGATCGATTGCACATCGAAAAAGACGCGATAGCCCATCCGGCGCAGCTCGTCGCGCAGCGGCGCAACCCGCTCCGTGTCGGTGCGCGAGTAGCTCAGGAACACGTCGTATTTGGCCATCAACATAAGAGCTATTGTTGCAAGAGCGGCTCAAGCTGGTGCAGCGCCGCCGTCGTACCCGCGCTGTCGCCGTTCTGGACGGCGGTGAAGAGCGCGATCCAGAAAGAGCGGCCCTTTTCGAAAGCAGGGGACGCAGAAAGAAAGTGCATTGTTCCTATGAAGCTCCAGCCGCTCTGGCTGTAGGACGGGTCGGCCTGTACCCTGGCAAGAATCCGCTGATCGGCGGCAAGTGCTGCCACGTTTTCTCCGGCGCCCCATAGGCAGGCGAATCGGATAACATCCCTTACCGGCATATAGACCTTCTGCTGAGCGAGCGCCTGGTCATCGAGTTTTGCCGCCTGCTGGATGCACTCCTGGAGATCTGCTGCTGTCAGCTCGGCCTCCAGGAGGTTCATGCGGTTGTCGGCGCTGGGATTGAAATCCGCCAGTTCCTTGCCGATGGTGAGAGCATCATCAAACTGAAAGGTCCCGTCGTGGTAGAGCCCCATAAGGTTCTGCTCGGTAATGAACCAGTTCTGGGGCGTTTCGGCTTTGCTGTAGATCTCGAGCGCGCTGCGATATGCCTTCACCGCCTGGTCGAGCAGGGCAGCACCCTTGTCTCCACCAGCCCGTTGTCCCTCAGCCGCGAGCGCAATCCCGAGATCGTATTGCGTCTCGGCCCATTCGATCGGAAGGTTGGCTTTGGTGCGGACCTCCAGCGCGTTCTGGTATTGCTGCACCGCCTGGTCGAGCAGGGCAACAGCCTTGTCTCCAGCAGACAGTTGACCCTCATCCACGAGCGCAACCCCGAGATTCTGCTCCGTCCCGGCCCAGTCATGGGGCAGGTCGGCTTTGGTGTAGACCTCGAGCGCACCGCGAAACGCCTGCGCCGCCTGATCGAACAACGTAGTGGCTTTGTCGCCACTTGAGCGCTCGCCCTCACGCAGCAGCGCGCTGCCGAGATTCATTTGCGCCCTGGCCCAGTCCTGGGGCAGGTCGGCCTTGGTGAAGACCTTAAGCGAACCGCGAACCGCCTGCACCGCCTGATCGAGCAAAGCAATTGCCTTGTCCCCAGTAGCCCGTTCCGCTTCGTCCCTCAGTGCGTACCCGAGGTTACTCTCAGTTCTGGCCCAATCCTGGGGCAGATCGGTTTTGGTTTCGATTTCGAGCGCGTGTTTAAAGGCCTGCACTCCCTGGTCGATCAAGTCCATCGCCTTGTCGCCGCCGGCGCGATCGCCCTCTTCAACCAGTGCAACCCCGAGATCCTGCTCCGTCCACGCCCAGCCCAGGGGCAGATCGGCTTTGTTGTAGATCTGAAGCGCATTCTGGTAGGCCTGCACCGCCTGATCGAAGAAGTCCATCGCCTTGCTGCCAGCAACGAGATTGCCCTCCGCCATCAGCGCAATGCCCAAGTTCATTTCCGTTTGCGCCCAATCTTGCGGCAGATCGGCCTTGGTGCGGACCTCGAGCGCGCTCTTGAATGCCTGCACAGATTCGCCGAGCAGAGCCGTCGCCTTGTCTCCTCCACCCGAGCGTGTCCCCTCATCCCAGAGCGCCAAGCCCAGGCCGTTTTGTGTCCACGCCCAGTCCTGCGGCAGAGCGGCCTTGGTGCGCACTTCGAGCGCACTGCGCAATGCCTGTACCGCCTGATCGAGCAGGGCCATCGCCTTGGCGCCACCAGCGCGTTCGCCCTCGCGCACCAGCGCCATGCCCAGGCCGCCTTGTGCTGCCGCAATCTCCGGGCGGTCGTTTAAGGTAGAGTACTCATTCGCTAGTGACTGGAATTCGTCGGCCGCTTGCGTCAGCAGAGGAAGACTCTGATCCGCTGGCGCGACCTCGCCCTCCTTACGACGAGCATTGGCCGTATCGGATAGAGCACGCAGCCAGAGTTCGTGGAATCCTTTGTCGCCGGGATGCTTCTTGTATTCCCCTTGCGCCGTGGCTGCAGCCGTCTCCAGGGCCTGCCTCGCCTCTTGGTACTTCAGGTTCAGCTGATCCGCTCCCGCCGCCTGCTCGCTATCGTCAAGCAGCTGCCGCAGCGAACTCTGTCGTTTGTCGAGAAGCGCTTGCTGGGCTGCTTGCAGCGCCTTCATCTGCGCCTCCAAGGCCTGCTCTTCCGCATCCTCCGCGCCGATCTCTTGCCGGTCCGCATCGCTGGCTTGATTGAATAGTTGTGCGGCGGCGGCATAGTGCTTCAGTGCCAGTTCCGCCAGTGCCTTCTGCTCCGCCGTCGCCTGCCCCGACTGCTTCTGGATCGCTTCCGCCCACTGCTGCACCTGCTCATCGGCTTTGGCAGAGGAAAAGCCGTTGGCCTGCGCCCATCCGGCGATTGCTGCCCCCAGATCAGGCTGCTGCGCCTGCGCCGCTCCCGCCTTTAGAGCGCTCACCTGCTTCTGCAAGCTGTTCACTTGCAAGAGCGTGCGATGGAGCATGGCTTCGATCTGCGCCGGCCCCAGCAACGCTGGCGACCCCTTGGGCAGCATGCTTATGTTGATGGTTGCTGGCAGCGCCGGTAATTGGCCGTCGGCCGGCTGATAGATCACCAGATTGCTGGTGCCGGTGATCTCAACGCGCAGGCCCCCGCGTTGGGCCGCATCCTCCGACACCTCCAACCACGCCTGGCCTTTAGGGTTGGTCACATCGCGTGATTCGGTGACTTGCACCGAGCCGTCGAGGAAACCGAGAGAGACACGCACAGTGGGAACGGGCTGGGCGGGCTCGGTGTGCGCATCTGCCACTACTACGGGTACAGTTCGCAGGGCCGGAGTTTTTTGCGCCACGGCCAGACTGTGGGCATAGCTAAGGCAAAGCAGCAATGCCGCCCATGAGCCCGGAGCTTTCATGCGGACCTCCGACGTGAAGGGTCCGATTGGTTAAGGTTGAAAAGCTTTGTTGTCTGAGGATTATATCTGAAACTCGGCATGCGTGGTCTGCCGATGTCACCGGCGTGCATGCAGCTGTTAACTGTGGTGGTCTGGGCTCCGGTCGGATGACCGCCTAACCGTCAGTTACTATTCGATTAACATTCCCACACATGCCTTCAGCGTCGACGATGCTGCGTATTTCCTCGCACTGCCGGTGATATGACTGGTGGGCACGGTCTAACCGGCGTTTCGCCGGGCCTTTACTGCTGACGGGCGATTCGGTTGTCCCAGGCTCCAGACTCCGCTTTCGACGTCATCAGGTAACACATCGCGAGGACGAGTTCACGGTGTTCGACTCGAAAGCCAGAGAGCACAAATTTGAGTTGATCCATCTGGAGATAATTAACGCCAAGTAGGTGCTCTGTGCTGGAAGGGATTGCGTCGCGGTCTCGAATTCCTGGCCGATAGAAACGAAACCCGCTGATGCGGTCCCATTTGGGCTAGGGCATCAACGGGTTTCAGACTTCGCTAATATTTATCCAGTTTCACATTGATCGACGGGCTTCTAAATCACCAGCTTGCTGCACGCCGATACGACTTTCAGGGAAGGCACTCATTTTGGAGACTTTTGAATGACCTTCTCCAGGTGCTTTGCGCAGTCCTCGGCATTCTTCTCGAGCTGGTTTGTGCCCACGTCACTCGCTGCATAGGCAAAGAGGATCCTGGAAACGCGGGGATCGAAAAGTGCGATGCTCGCGGCCACATTTTCGTTGACGACCACTGCATTTCTGTTGTTATCCATGGCAGTGGGCTCGTCCGAGCTGAAATCCTGATGCGCAACAGTGCTGGTGATGATGTACCGGGCTTTCGCTTTGTCGTCGACCACGATCAGAGGCACATGCTCTTTCGTGAAGGCGGCTTCCAAATAGTTTTCGTATCCCCTCATGGGATCGATGTAGACGGTGGAACCACCCTGGATTTTCTGGGTTTGAGACCAGCAAACGGCCGGAAGAACCGTAAGCAGAAGCGCAAACACTTTGCGCAGATTCATTAGGTTGCTTCCTTTCGAGTGGAGGAATCGAAGACGTCCCCGATTGCCGCACATTTGCTGAGATCTCGCATCTCGATTGTGAACCGAATGCGGCTCGGTGGAGATGGCCCGGTTGCGCCTGGAGTCTACAACTTCCATGCGATTGATTCAGCGTCGGGTCGAACAATGAAACGTCTGAGGCTTGCGCAATACTAGGCTGAAATGAGCCGAGAAAGATCAGAAGAGAGACTATGATCCGACAGGTCATGATGGTGTCGAGATAGCCCTCAATGTCTGAATGGCAAAGGAAGAGCATTTGAACTTCGCCTCGCCCGAAAATACTGATAATGATCCCGTAGAGTGAAGCACTTCCTCAGTTCCGGTCGTGTTACCGGCTATTCGGAAGTTACTTCTCCGTTACCGACGGGTGGGCGACGATACTCCGAGAATGGTTGGGGGTATGCTGAAGCCCATGACGACTCGAATCGAGGGCTTCCGAGGCGAATTCCTGTGGGAACTCGAAATAGCAATGAAGCAAAGCGTAGCAATGGCCGAGGTGATTCCCCCGGAGAAGTACGATTGGCGTCCGGATACGAAAGCGCGTTCGGTCAGCGAGGTGTTTGTCCACGTAGCGACCGGTAACTTCATGTTGTTAGATCTCATTGGCGTAGCCGCCCCGATGGATCTCTACCCGCAAGTCCCAGTTGATGGTCAGGAGCGGTTTTCTGGCCTGATCCGCAGGAATGACGAACTGGGGGCCAGTGTCCGTGAAAAGAATGCGGCCGTGGCCCTGTTGAAGCGATCACTGGAGGCCGTAAACCAGTCATTCAACCGGGCAAGCGACCTCGAACTCGACCGGTGCCTGCATTTCTTTGGTGAAGAGACAACGGTCCGACGCGTCTACTTACGCCTCCTGGCGCACGCCCACGAACACATGGGTCAGATGATCGCGTACCTGAGGTTCAATGGCATCGCACCCCCGTGGCCGGATTGGAGACCCGATCGACGTACGCAGAACTGAGCTGTGATACCTCATCCACCGCAACCAGAATCGACTTCGACTCCATCAGCGAATCGAGAACGGAATCTCTCGGTTCCGGTCGAGTGACCGCCAACCCGGAAGCAACTGGATGATGAAAGGGAAGAACCCGAAAGTTCAAAAACCGGGGATTCTTGAGCAAAGGATTGAATGAAGCATTTCGGGCAGAAATCATTCGCCGCGAAAGAACGTGGCCAAGGCCGTGGAGGGATATCCAGGGTCCCCACAAAAATCCCCACAGCGCTGTAATCGATGCATCTACTTCGAGGTGTTTACCACCAAGCAAGATTATTCACTTGACAAAGGGTAACGACTTTGATAAGATGCTCTCATGTTGATCGTTACCCATTTCCTTTCTGTGGTTTCGGTTCTTCCCTTGGAAGTGGGATATGTCGCAAATCTCGCTTTATGCTCGCAACCAGCTTTCGGGTTGGAACACGCTGCAAGGGTGATTTAGGTTTACGAGGCGTTGCCATGACCCTCCCTGAAGTCAATACGATGTTTTCTACCGCTGACAAGTGCCGCGAATTGCTTGAACGGCTCCGCTGGCCCGAAGGCGTGACCTGTCCGCGCTGCAAAGATCGTCGCGTATCTCGAATGAAGGACTACGCCCGATTTGAATGCGTCGGGTGCGAGTACCAATTTACGGTCACGAGCGGATCGATCTTCCATGACTCTCACTTGCCTCTGCCGATGTGGTTTCTTGCCGTCCTGCTGATGTGCGAAGCCAAGAAAGGCATGAGCGCGATGCAGCTTAAGCGAACACTCTGGGGCCAGCATAAAGGCTCCTACAAGACGGCGTGGTATCTCTGCCACAGGATTCGCGCGGCAATGGCGACGGCAGAAAAGACGATGCTGGATGGTACGGTCGAAGTGGATGAAACTTATGTCGGCGGCACAAGGCGCGGACGGAGGTTTCAAGGTCGCAGGGATCACAAAGAATGTGTCATTGGCATTAAGCAGCGCAGTGGAGAACTTAGATTCTTCCGCGCCGAGGACGCCAAAAAAGGGACTCTTGCGAAGTACATTCGAGAGAACGTCAGCCAAGATGTTGAGGTTATCATGACTGACGATCTGCCAGCTTATCCGAAGGCCATCGAATTGGCTGGACACGGTCGCGAGAAACATAGAAGCGTCAACCATAGCGCCAAGGTCTACGTGGAAGGCGACATTACCACGAATGGGATTGAATCCGCTTTCTCTCTCTTGAAGCGCGGCATCCTTGGTTCGTGGCATAAGGTTTCTGCAAAGCATCTTCCGGCCTACCTTGAGGAAATGACCTTCCGATTCAATCGCCGTGGGCGCTCCGATCTGTTCGTTGATACGCTGCGTCATATGGTCACTGCTGATCCTCTGACATTTGAGCGTCTGACGGCCTAAGAGTAATCGGAAGGCCCAAATCATCTGTCGGTTTCTGTTCACCGGGGCGAATGAATGATTGAAACATCGTAAGAGCGTCTCGTCGGTCAGTCTCTAATTGTTTTTTCTCGCGCGCTCGCACGAATTTAATGCTCTCCACTGAGTCCATGAGACCTTTCAAGACTTGATGTTCTGGTAGCGAGAAATCCGATGAAGTGAGTAACATCTCTCCGGTATATATATCGGCAATTTTCAGGTACTCAGTGAGATGTTGAATCAATCCAAAATCGACCATCCCACTGGATTCAGCTTCGCGCAGGACTGCAATATGACTTTCACCTCCGCATCCTTCAACGTGTTCCTTCGCCTGAAACAGAATGTAGGCGGCTAAAATAACGGTCTGTCTAACATTTAGCCACGCATCACCACGCATTCTGCTAGTTAGAAAGTCTGCGAGATAATATCCAGCCCCGTCTGAAGAATAGTTCGTTTCGTTAACTACCGGACCCTTCGCCTCAAACAGTCGGCTAGCACCGCCTATCGTGATTCCGTAGACGAGATCCACTTGTGGACATGTTCCTGGTTGAAAAATCTGGCCGAATTCCTTGTACGTTTCCTTGATCATCGACTCAACACGATCGCCCGCTTCCCACAAGTCCGAAACGTATCGAATAGCGTCCCATGCCTGACTCGTGATCTTGTCTATGAACGGTCCGTCACCCGCCCCACATATGGCTAGCGCCAAATCGGGATTGATCATAGATTGTCCGTCCTGACTGAAAACGGGACCGTGAAAACATTGGAGCTTTGGGACGCTTCTCTTAGCCGACCCAGACGTTTCCTGCGTATCGGCGCACACGACGATACCATCTTGGCATCTGAAACCAGCAATGATTGTCACGACCTGCCTCTTTGGCGGCCGCCATGTCGAGAGCGGCTTAGGTATCATTCGACACCTCCGCCGACCCCTTGGTCAAGGGAATAATCTTGCCACCAAGTAACTGCCGAGTAGGCGACAATCCGGGCGGAACCTTATTTCAGGATCCTGGGGCGTTTATCAGGACCTATCAAAGGAAGATCTATATCTCAGAACATTTAGGGCGCTACTGTATGTGGACCAAGCACCAACCCAAACCAGAAGGTCTGTTTACCGGGTAGTAATTGCCGAGTAGGCGACAATTAGCCAACAACGCCGCTGCGGCTGTCAAAAACCGAACTGCAATTGCGTCGCAACGGAAAATCTGTGGGTGTCTTCAGAGGCGCCTGAACCAATCGATTCGCTGCCTCTTGCGTGCTATCTTTCCCGTATGCCGAAATCAATGACAACGAGACCTCTTTCTCTTTGCTTGAGCCTATGCTGTGCTCTTGCGTTCATATCGGCTTCCAGTCCTAGCCTCGGTCAGGCCCCATCGTCAGCGAATACACCTTGGGGGGGCGATCCCGATCGTTTCTTAAAAGAGGCCGCGAAAGTCAATGGACTCTCCGAGGTGGGTGATTACCCTTGGCACTTGAGAGTCTCCTTTCAGAGCTTCGATGAGCAAGGCGGCGTCAATGATCAAGGGACCTTTGAAGAATTCTATGTGACTCCTACAAAGTACAAGCGCATCTATTCGCGCCCGGGTTTCTCATGGATTCAATATGGAACCGAACAAGGTTTGCTGCAAACCGGGAACGATGGCTGGGCCTCCTTCGTCCCTGGTTACCTCCGAACCTTGATCGATCCATTTCGCGATACGAAGGAGATTGCCCAATTCGATCTCGCATCAGAAGAACGCGTCGAAGCTGCCTTCCCATATCCTTGTATTTCTCTTCGGAACAAGTCGCGCGACTCAAGATCACTGCCGGAGAAATTCGAGGCGTATTGTTTTGAACCGGGAACCAAAGCCCTCCGGATGGAAGTTGATGATCGTACCCTGACGGCGCTTCTTTATAGTCGTCCGCTCATGTTCCAGGGTCGCTCCGTTCCACGCGACTTCGAAGTTGTTCACTTTGGCAAGCTCATCTTCACTGCGCATGTCGAAACTATCGAAACGATCACGACCGCCGACGAGGCCGCATTGACTCCACCGCCAAATGCAATCCGAATCCAGAGCAGGATGGTTCTATCGGACGGCTCTATCGCAATGGCACCGCTCGTTCACCCACTTAGTCCTGGCGCGAGGGTCAGCACCGTAAACGTTTCAGCCTCTGTAGCGGATGGCCTCCTCATAAACAGGGTTGATCCCGTCTATCCACCTGCAGCCAGGGCTGCAGGGATTCAAGGCAATGTCGTAGTCGAGGCCACCATAACCAAAGAAGGGCGCGTCAGCTCCATTCATGTCATCAGTGGGCCTCCCCGATTGCAAAGCGCCGCGATCGATGCTGTCAGACAATGGACCTATCGGCCCTTCTTGCTGAATGGCCAAGCCGTCGAAGTGCGCACGGACATTGAAGTTGGCTTTTCACTTTGAAATCCGCAATTAAATAGCAATCGCAAGGGCCTCGGTGAGCCCCTGATGCCGGCAGGTATCTTGAGCGGTGACCTTGCAAACTGATTGGTGCGCCCAGACGTCCTCGCACTCTTAGGAAGGGTACCGCTGGCGTGTAACCGCCAATCCGGAGAGCACCCGAAAATGGGTAATATCCGAATTGGTGACAAACAAGGAGTTGGCCAATTCAGCTACCATCAAGTGCCCAACGAGTACCTCAATTTAAGCTAAGGACCGTTATCGTCAACGGTCGCTGGACTTCGGGGTGGCTTGATTACGCCGTTCAATCCAAAATGGTGTAGAATCACGGCGTCGTTCGACGAATGGCGTAAGTCGATGCTTTCGAAGCCGGCTGTAGATCGGCACAATTCCAGAAAATCAGCGCTGGAATCGACATTCCTATCTAATCGCGTCCCCGCGATCCTCTACCGCCGGTGGATACTGGAGCTAACACATGCCGCTTAAACTGACAGTCAACGATGTAGTCACCACGTTGGATGTGCCGCCGGAAATGCCTCTGTTGTGGGCGCTGCGCGACATATTGAACCTCAAGGGCGCCAAGTTCGGGTGCGGAATGGGGCTTTGTGGCGCATGCACGGTCCTGGTGGCCGGCCATGCGGTGCGCTCCTGCATGACGCATGTTGGATCCGTGGCGGACGAACCGATCACCACCATCGAAGGGCTCTCGTTGGATGGCCAACATCCGGTTCAGGTGGCGTGGGCGGCGCTGGACGTGCCGCAGTGTGGATACTGCCAAGCCGGCCAGATCATGTCTGCCGCCGCTTTGCTGGAGCGCACGCCGCATCCCACTGACACAGACATTGACGCGGCCATGAGCGGCAATCTCTGCCGCTGCGGAACCTATATCCGCATCCGTCAAGCTATACACGAAGCTGCAGAAGCGGGCGCCGCAGCCCGTCCCAAGTGAAGGAGGGACCTCTCATGCGCCTGAATCGGAGATTGTTTCTACAGCTGACGACCCTTGCGGGCGGCGGCTTCGCTCTGGATCTTTATCGCTCACCCCTCGCCGCAGCTCAGGGGCCAGGAACACCGCCCGACCTCACGCCCCAAGCCTTCATCCATATTGCACCGGATAGTGTGGTAACCATCATGGCGCGCGCCTCAGAGTCCGGGCAGGGCATGCGCAACATGCTGCCCATGCTGATTGCTGAGGAACTGGATGTTGACTGGAAGAACGTTCGCGTGCAGCAGGCAGAGCTGAACGAGAAGATTTACGGCCCGCAGTTTTCCGGAGGCTCGGCGAATACGCCGACGGGCTGGGAGCCAATGCGCCGCGTGGGCGCAGCCGGGCGCCAGTTGCTGATTACAGCCGCTGCACAAACGTGGGGAGTGCCTGAGGCTGGGTGCACCACGCAATCCGGCCGAGTGCTTCACGCCGCCTCGGGGCGCTCCTGGAGTTACGGCGAGCTTGCCGCCAAAGCCGCCACGCTGCAACCGCCCGCGCTAAGCAGCGTCAAGCTCAAGGATCCAAGGGATTACCGCATCATTGGCCATTCGCAAACCGGCGTAGATACACACGCGATCGTCACAGGGAAGCCGCTTTACGGCATCGACGTCGAGCTCCCGGGAATGCTGTATGCAGCGATTGAAAAGGCGCCCGTGTTTGCCGGCAAGGTGAAGTCTGCCAACATCGATCAGGTCAAGGCGCTGTCAGGCGTGCGCCAAGTCCTGGTGATCGATGGCGGCATCACTCCCGCAGCCTACACGCCGTGGGAGCCGGGCATGGAACCTGGCATTGCGATCGTGGCTGATACCTGGTGGCAGGCGCAGCAGGCTCGCAAACAGCTCAAGGTCGACTGGGACCTGGGCCCGGCAGCCACACAAAGCACGGACGGTTTCAAAAAGCGGGCAGAGGAACTGCTTCAGGCCCCGCCCGCAAACACGCTGCGCAAGTATGGCGACCTGGACGCCGCGCTCCAGTCGTCGGCCAAGGTGGTCGAGGCCACCTACGAATACCCGTTCATTGCGCACGTCACGCTTGAGCCGCAGGGCGCCACTGCGCGCTGGAAAGACGGCAAGCTGGAGATGTGGTCCACCAGCACTTTGCCGGGCGATGGCCGCGGACTGGTAGCCAGGACGCTTGGCATCCAGGAGAGTGACATCACCACTCACATGGTGCGCGCGGGAGGCAGTTTTGGCAGGAGACTTCAGAACGACTACCTGGTGGAGGCTGCCTGGATCGCCAAGCGCGATTGACGCGCCGGTGAAGCTGCTATGGTCGCGCGAAGATGACATTGCCCACGACCCCTTCCGGCCGGGCGGAATCGATCGGCCTGAAGGCCGGTCTCGACGCGCAGGGCAAGCTCACTGCCTGGCGGCAGTCACCTGGTCACCTTTGGCGATGAAAAGCACTCGACCTCCGGCGGCGGCATCGGACAGGACACGTATCCTGCCGGCTTTCCGCCGGCTTACGCGCTTTACACCTCCGCGCAGCCGCTCATGCTGCGCACCGGAGCCCTCCGCGCCCCCGGCGACAACGCTTACTGCTGGGTGGCGCAGTCCTTCCTTGACGAGCTGGCTCATGCCGCCGGTCGCGATCCACTCGAGTTCCAGCTTGAACTGCTGAGCAACAAGCAATCGCCATGGTCCGCGGGCGAGCACGACGCCGTGGGCGACCACGAGCCGACAGGACAATCTGTTCTCATTCCGGAGCGGTACAAAGGCGTGCTTGAGTTGGTTGCGGAGAAGTCAGGCTGGGCTCATCGCAGCAAGACACCTGGGCGCGGAATGGGCATCGCTGCATGGTTCTGCCATCTGGGCTACTTCGCCGAAGTGGCCGACGTGAGCGTTGACGCCAGCAACAAGGTGACGGTGCACCAGGTCTGGGCTGCAGGCGATGTTGGCAGCCAGATCATCAACCCGGCGGCGGCAGAGAGCATCGCCTTGGGCGGCATCATCGACGGGATGGGCCACATGGGGCAGGAGATCACGCTGGTGGACGGCAAGATCCAGCAGTCGAACTTCCATAACCACCCGCTGATGCGCATGAGGCAGGTGCCGAAGATCGAGGTGTACTGGCGCAAGACCGACTACGCACCGACGGGCTTGGGCGAGCCGACGCTGCCGCCGATCTTGCCGGCGGTCAGCAACGCCATCTTTGCCGCCACTGGCAAGAGGATTCGTACGCTGCCGCTGCAGCGGAGCGGATTTAGTTGGGCTTGAAAACCCCTTGGCGATAAATCTCTGGCGCAACTCACCAGCGCACTCATCGCGCACTGAAAGTTGAGAAATCCCTCGGCTTTTCGGATTCCGGGCGGATGACCGCCAACTCGGAATTAACCACTTCGTTACAGGATCGCTGTCTTGCCTTCAAATGCGTCCCCAACTGTCCAAGGGGTGGGAAGGCGGTTTTGCAGCGGCAATCTGTCTAGAAGTCCAAAAGTGACAGCGACTGCCTGTCTTCTCAAGGTCCCTACCAAGGATTGTTTAAGCGGACTGGCCAATCATTTCTTTTCGCCGCCGAATTCGAAAAGCAGGATAATGTTGCAGGGACTCTCTCGCAACATCGAAGAGCAACTCCCATTACTGGCCCGATGCGTCTCGATGCGGGATCGTCCGGAGGGTCATCCAATGATTATCAAGCTGCTTGTTATCACTTTCCTCCTGTCGCTCATTGTGGCTAGCCTCGTGGCTTGGTTCTTTCGCAAGTCGATCAGCGCCATAATGAGTCGCGTAGTCGGCGAACCATTAAGCTCCGCTCGGGTGCGGTACATGACGGTCGCGATAGTGGTCGTTGGCGTGGCTGGCGGCGTACGTCCGTGGGACTACGAAAAATACATCACGCCTGCGAAGGACCAACCGATACTCGTCTTGAATTCCGACCGCTGGATTCTAAGCGCATTCTACCGCACAGCGATCGGAACCGCACAAGCCGTAATCTGGATGCTGCTCGTGTTCTTCGTCTTCGCGCTCATCGCTTATGTGCTCGTGCGGGGTGCCGAGTTAAGACATGGCAAGGTGCAATCGTAGGGGGAAAGTGCCTGTCTTTCCAGATTTCGGTGAAAGCCAAAGCAGCTGACGATCTTGGCCCGCCCTGCGCCTTTGAAGCTGCCTACGCTTGCATTTTTTGCGCTCACTGGATCCAGCCACTCTGTCCTTCCGGCTTCCGGATGTAATGT
>CAWEXN010000014.1:0-29296 GCA_963813015.1 uncultured Acidobacteriaceae bacterium | reverse complement strand
CCGCTTGGTCTGGGCGCGGCTGACGGGGATTTCGGTCTGCTGCTTATCATTCATACGGAGCTGGTAGCTGGACTTGAACCAGGGCATGACCTCGCGGATCTGGTCGATATTGACGACGAAGCCGCGGTGGGCGCGCCAGAAACGCGCGGGATCGAGGAGCTCGAGAAGCTCCTCAAGAGTGCGGCATTTGGATTGGCCCTCGAACACGCGAGTGACGATGCGAATGACGCCCTCGTCGATGGCGGCGTAGCAAATGTCGGCTTGATCGACGAGCAGCAGACGGCTCTGCGCCTGCACGATGAGCTTGGCTGGAGGACGGCTCGCCTCGCCGTTTTGGGGGCGGTTGAGGAGGCGCAAAAGGCGATCGATCTGTAACTGATCGGGCGCGGCGCCCGCTGCGGGGTTACCGGCGGCGATGCGCGCTTTGGCGCGTTCCACGGCCTCGGTGACGCGGGCGAGGTCGAACGGCTTGAGCAGGTAGTCGACGGCATTCACGGTAAAGGCGCGAACGGCGTACTGGTCGTAGGCGGTGGCAAAGACGAATTGAGGCAGGGGCGCGGGCTCTTTGTCAGTGGCCGCGCCAGCGTGTTTCGAGGCATTCGCACGATTGCGATCGATGAGCCGCTGAATCACGGCGAAGCCGTCCTGTCCGGGCATCTGCACATCGAGAAAAACCAGATCGGGATGGTGCTCGTCAATGAGGTCGACGGCCTCGATGCCGTTCGAGCCCTGGGCAACGACATCCACGTCGCCGACAGAATCGAGCAGGTACTTGAGCTCGTCGCGGGCCAGTTGTTCGTCGTCGATAATGAGCGCAGAGATGGGCATGGAACTGAACAATTGATTGTAGAACAGGGAAGATAGCGGGGTCAGCGGAGTTCGCGGCGCTAGTTAGCACCAGCTTTCGCTATTCGCTCAGGACGCGAAGGCGGGCGGGAGTCTGATCGTGAGCAAGCTCGTGGCCGCAGTTCGTGCAATAAATGTCGGTGGCGCGGACGGTGCGGAAGCAGGTGCCGCAGTTTGCGGTGAGCTGATAGTTGCACTGGGGACAGAAGTGGAAGTCGCCCTGAACATGGGTGCCGCATGCAGGGCAGCGAGAGACCTGAGGCTGGCGGAGAAGGAAGTAGAGTACGGCGCCAATGCCGGCCGGCATGACAAAGCAAATGACCATCCAGAATCGCGCGCTCATGGCGCGGCGCGGGGCGTCCTTGCTGATGTAGCCGACCATCAGGAAGTAGAGAGAAGCGACGACTCCCCAGGAGATATTGAAGTAGATGCGCAGGCCGAGGGGCGGCGGCGGATGGTGGCGCTGCTCGGGCGCGACGATCCAGAAATAGTACTCAACGAGGACAAAGGCCAGGCTGGCCAGGACGATGGACCAGACCGGAATCAGCCGCTCTTCTTCATTGAAACTTACAGGCTTTTGATCAGCCATGGGCCGTTACTCCCCGGGTAAGTGATGCAGAGACAGGTTCGCCTCTTTTTCAATGGACGGATCAGGGGCGAAAGAAGTTGCGAAGAGCTACAAAATTGAAGAAATCCGGAAGGTTCCGGCGGGAATCAGCCCTTGCTGCGCGACCAGCCGGCGACCAGAAATGCGGCCAGAATGGCGGGAAAAAGAATGCAGGCCCAGACGCTGGTTTGGGTGGCGATGTCGCTGATGTGCTCGCCGCCGATGAGGTCGTCTGCGACGCGCCAGGCCAGGGGCCCGAAAGCGAGCAGCGCCAGCAGGAGCGATGCCAGGACAACCGAACGCGTGCGGCGGCGGCCGGCCTTCTGATCCTGAATGACGCCGAGCGATGCCAGGACGACGCGGCGGGTTTTTTCCGCAACGGCGCGGTCTCGGCCGGCTTGCTTACCGGAGAGGGCGGCAAGGATCTCGGAGTTCGAGCCGGCGCCTGATGAGGCGCCCGACGCAGGGTCGGCCACCGTGTTGCCGGCCAGTTCAGCCGTTCTCACGCAACCTCCTGAAAGCGTGCCGCAGCATAACCGAGCCGGGGCTTGATCATAGCCAGTCCGCGATAGAGCCGGGACTTGACGGTGGAAAGCGGGGCGCGGGTGACTTTGGCGATCTCTTCGAGCGAAAGCTCCTCGTAAAAGCGAAGGGCGAGCACTTCACGGTGGAGCGTATCGAGCTCCAGCAGCGCGGCGGCGATTTTCTCACGGTCTTCGAGATTGCAAACGCGGTCGAAGGGAGTGGGCTCGTCGGCGACGATTTCAAATGTCATGGAGCGATCGTCTTCGGTTGCGCCATCGATCAGCTCGTCGAGCGAGTTCATGGTGCGCTTGCGGCGTTGATCGATGACGAGATTGCGGGCAATGGTGAAGAGCCAGGTTTCAAACCGGGCGCGACCATCGAACTGATCGCCGCGAACAAGAACGCGCATCCAGACTTCCTGAAAGGTGTCTTCGGCTGTGTCACGGTTGCCGGTGAGGAAAAGCAGATAACGCATGAGACGGTGCTGATACCGGACGATGAGCTCTTCGAGCAAGCCTGCTTTCTGGAGTTTGAGTCCAGCAGAGACGGCAAGGCTTTCCTGCCGCGCTTGATCGTCGGCTACCAAGGCAGATGCTCTGGGGAGAAGCGTGCGAACGGAAGCAAGTGTCATCTGAGTTCATTAGACGATAAAACCGTGGGTGAAGACCAGATGAAATCTGGGATCCCGGCCTACCGTCCTCCCTCCTGTTGCTTTGTTCAAACACCTGCCACTGCAAAAGTTGTGATGATTCAAAGGCTTGTGACCGCAAAGACGCGAGCGGGGCGGCTCTGCTGCCGTAACGGTCGAGGAATCAACGAATAAGCCATCTCAATCCATTGGAGGATTACTCGTCGCCGGCGTCGTTGCGCCGTTTCCGTCCCGCGGCTTTGAGGCCGGCCTCGATGGCTTTCATGGCGCGGCGTTCGCGGGCCTCCGCAGTTTCGTAGTAGAAGATTCCAAGCAGTTGGTCGCGACGCTGGTTGGGGGAAAGGGCGAACCAGGCGTCGCGGGACCCGGGGTGGCGCTGAAAGATCGCGCGGAGGATGGGAGGCGGATCGCGTTGGCCTTCGATGGCCTGCATAAGCATTTCGGCGATCTTTTCGGCGCGCTTGGTGCGGGCAGCGGGGGATTTAGGCTGGTCGGCGAACTTGCCAAACTCGCGACGCTGGGACGGGGTCATGGACTCGAACAATTTGCGGACCTGGCGATCGGCGTTGAGAGCGCGGGCGAGTTCGGTTGGGAGATCTACAGGGCGCTCTGCGAGGTCGGGCTCGAGCCAGATGCGGACGCGCGAACCGAGTCGGGAGTTGGAGCCGGCTTGCATCTTCTTGTTGACGAGGAGAAAGTGGCCGCCGCGGCGCGCGTCGGGGAAGAGCGAAGTGCGGAACGCGAAGCCGGCGACTTCGCCGCGCACGCGACGGCCATTGCGCACCGGCCAGGCTTTGGCGATGTCGAAGGGGACACGGGCGATGACCCACTTGAGCGCGGTTCCGTCCGGCTCGAGGAGCGCGGTGAAGGATTTGCGCGGTGAGGTGAAGCGAGAGGGCATGATTCGAATTCCGGGCGCAGCGGGTGGCGTGTTTGAGAAGAATTTTAGATGAGCGGGGTCAGACTGGGACGGCGCGTTTGCGGCGACGGCGAAGCGCCGTCAGAGCGCGGAAGGCGAAGCGAATGAGGATGAGTGTGGCAAGGATGCAGACGAATGCTATGCCCGCGGCAATGTACGGCTTCCAGGTTGAAAGCCAGGTGAGGAATATGGCGAGCGAATCTTCGCCGAGGCTAAGCGCGATGTTCGAGAAGGGCTCAGGCGAGGGAGTAACCGCGGCGCGAACGGCAGTTTTGCCTCCGTGCGCGATGAAGGCAATGGCGCCACCGGCAAGGGTGGCGGCGAGTTGCTCGCCAGGCGTGAGGCCGGCTGTGGCCTGAAACGCGAGGAGCGCGGCGATAGGCACGCGGATGAAAGTGTGGAGCGCGTTCCAGACGAGGTCGAGCGCGGGAATTTTGTCGACGAAGAAACTGATGCCGAAGAGGACGAGAGCGGCGGCGATGATGCCCCAATTAGACAGAAGATGGAGCGACGGGGGCAGGTCGAGATACTTGGTGTGGGACATGAGGCCGAGGGTGGCCACGGTGGCGTAGACATTGAGCCCTGCCGAGAAACTGACGGCGATCATCAGAGCGACCAGTTGGTTGGGTGGCAGGGGCACGGGAACAGTATAAGGCGGCAAGTCAGCGAGTTAGCAAGTCAGCGAGTTGGCAGAAGGTGATCAAGTGTCGTTAGTCAATGGCGAGCCCGGCCGCGAGGTTAGCTCGGCTGTTCCGGGGCGTGTTTGGGGTCGGGTTTGGTGGAGGAACCCTCGGCATAGAAGGAATCAAGGAGCGCGCGCGCGTAAATGAATCCCTGAACCATCACGCTATTCTCGTTGACGAACCAGAGCAAGCAGATTAAATAACCTGCGAGGGCGGTGAGAATTACGGCGGCGATGGGCGTATCGATGTGAGCGATGATTGAGTGAGCGGCGATTGGCCACGCAAATTGAACCTGCAAATGAGCCGTTCTTGCTTCGACAATGAACGAGGCAACCGCGCAGAGAAACACGAATCGCCGGAGCGCGAAAAAATTGCGCTGGAAGCCGTACGAGATTTCTTCTTCGATGACGAGCACGCTTTCGCGCGAATTCTCGCGCATCCAGGCCACAGTCGGCTCATAGAGGTGATCGAGCGCGTCGGAGGCAGTGGCCGGCATCTTGCCGGCGACGGCGGCGGCAATCTTTTTGAACGCTGCGGCGATGCGCGCTAAGAGCGCAGGTTTAACGACTGGAAAAGCAAGATACTGCGCGATCTTCGCATCCTTCTGAGCCGCCGGAAGCGGTGGCCCGGCGCGTTGCGCGATCTCCTGCTGGATTTTGTCTGCCGGCGGCGCTTCCAGCAGCAGATGCATCACCTGCCCTCCGTAGTGGGCGGCGTCACTATTGCTCAGGTAGCCGAGGGCAAAGCGCAGCATAGTGGTGGTTGGCTTGCCCTTCCAGTCGCGGAAGAGCTTGATCTCTTTCTTGTCGCCGATGCCGCGCGCGATATGCGAGATCCAGCGAACAACTCCGAAGACGCAAAGAAGCGAGAGGAGCGCCGGGATGGTGTCGCGAAGCCCCTTGAACGAGATGATGAGTACAAGAAGGACGGGGAATAGGCTGAGGAACGCGGGGGCCAGCCGGGCCTCGCGCGTGTAGCGATCGCCGAGGAGGGATTCGACTGCGGAGAAAGCACCGTTGTCGTCAGCCATGGACCGCACCTCAGGGGATTGCCTCACGATATCCGGCGGAATGGCCGGTTAGCAAGGAGATTTTCGGAGTAACTTGTCGGAGAGCGGGGAGCCAGAAACGGGGTTGGGTCTTATGATGGGCTGCGTGGAGGTCACGAGGATGGCGGATCGGGATGCGATGAAGAACGCTGCACGGAAAAGCAACGACGATGGGGTTTGGCCGGCACTAGAGCAGAGCGCGTGGAGCGATACCTGCGCAACGCTGCAATTGTGGTTGCAAATGGTGGGCAAAGTGAGGATGGCGCTGACGCCGCCGATCAATCACTGCTGGAATGTGACGCTGTATCCGACGATCCGGGGGCTGACCACGATGCCGATAGCGCACGGCGCGCGGATGGTGCAGATCGATTTCGATTTTGTGGCGCACGAATTGGTGATTGAGACGAGCGACGGCGGGCGTGAGGCGATCAAACTGGAGCCGATAACGGTGGCGGAGTTTTACCAACAGCTGATGACGGCGCTCGAGAGCCTGGACGCGCTTTGCAACATGTGGCCGGTGCCGTGCGAGGTGGCGGAGCCGATTCCGTTCAAGAAAGACGACGTACACCGGGCCTACGACCCGGAGTATGCGCAACGGTTCTGGCGCATTCTGTTGCAATCGTCGCGAGTGATCGAGGTGTTTCGCGCGCGCTTCATTGGGAAGGTGAGCCCGATTCATTTGTTCTGGGGCGCGATGGATTTGGCGTGCACGAGATTTTCCGGGCGGACGGCGCCGGAGCATCCGAGCATGCCGGGGCTGCCGGATCGAGTGACGCGCGATGCGTATTCGCACGAGGTGAGCAGCTGCGGATTCTGGCCGGGCGCGCCCGGACCGCCAGGCACTTACATTGAGCCGTTCTTTTATAGCTACGCCTATCCGGAGCCGCCGGGGTATCGCGATTATGCGATTGCGCCGGCAGGAGCGAAATTCGACAGCACCTTCGGCGAGTTCATTTTTCCGTACGAGGCGATGCGTCAGTCGGCGGACCCGGACGATGCGCTGCTGAAGTTTTTGCAGAGCACGTACGAGGCAGCGGCGAATTGCGCCAAGTGGGATCGGAAGGCGCTGGAAAGACCGTGAACGGTGGACGGTGGACAGTGAGCAGTGAACAGAGAGCGTCCGACGCATTTGCAATCGAATCTGCCTGATCTCTGCACCCCGGGCGCCCCCATTTCAAAAACTGTTAACGGATTGGTAACCCCCGCCCCCTCCTCCCGGTATGCCATACCTCCATATTTGAGAACAAAGGGCTTACGAGTGGCCTCATACCTCCATCCATACCTCATCCATACCTCTGCATACCTCGTCGTACCTCGGCGAGGGAGCGAGGGACACAAGGAAAATGGGCGCACGGGAGCAACGGAGCAAGGCCCTCTCATCGACATGGATCAGCGCGACACCCACAGCCACCTCGCTCCGGTGAAATTCTTTTTGGTGATGCTGAGACAAGGATAGCGAAAACCGGGAATTGATCGGCAAACTTGGCGGATTTATTTGGCGCGCGTTTTCAACGGGTTGCGCGGGTTCTTGCGCGCAAGGGAACAACGGAGCAAGGCCCTCTCATCGACATGGATCAGCGCGACACCCACAGCCACCTCGCTCCGGTGAAATTCTTTTTGGTGATGCTGAGACAAGGATAGCGAAAACCGGGAATTGATCGGCAAACTTGGCGTTTTTATTTGGCGCACGTTTTCAATGGGTTGCGCGGATTCTTGCAGAGCAGGCGCTTGACAGCGGGTTGCGAGTCAGCGGGTCGGCGGGGCGCGGAGATTCCGTGGACAGTGGATCGTGGACAGGGAGGGGCCGGCGCGTTTGCAGTAGGAATGTTCCGCAATTCGACGGGCGGGGTTTGTGCGGGGGTTCTTTCGCCCCTACGGGGCTGGAGATTTTTGGGGCAGCTTTCCCAGGACTGCATTGCTCCACCCCACGGACGAAGACCTGTCCGTGGGGGCCCCGGATATGCGACCTGTCCTGGGCTAACTTCTTGCGCTCCCTAAGGGAGCTTTTTTGAGACGGATCACAGCCGGCCGCTTTCGGCTCTTGGGTTTTGAGTTGGTGGTTTCCCCGGGTCCCTCCGCCACGGCGGACGAGGGATCTCCACCCCACAGACTAAGACCTGTCTGTGGGGACCCCGGACCGGGGGCACCCGTTTTCGTGGTGAGTTGGCGGCGCGGGACGTGGGCCGCACGCCAGGATTCAGGCTTCCCCTGCATTGGGTGAGTTTGCTTCCTCCCGGACCGAGGCACCCGCCTCAACCGCCGTACGGCATGGGCGGAACTTTGCCCAGCATCCGCGAATAGACAGTCAGGGCGCCGCGATGATGCGCCGTGTGCTCCACCATGGACCACACGATCTCGCTGACGGGCTGACCTCCCATCACAGGGCCGGGCGGAAGCGGGCGCGCGAGCTCTTCCGGCGTCCTGGAGCGCAGGAAATCGACCGCCCGCTGGCATGCGACATCGAAGCGGCGGCGCGCCTCGGCGAGCGATTTCACCCTTTGCAGGTCCTTGGCGTGTTCTTCAAAGTTCAGGTCGAAGCCCTCTTGCCGCGTTGCGCCATCGATGAACCAGTCGAGAGTTTGCGCGGCGTGCGCAACCTGCTGGGCCACCGTCATCATCTCTTCGTGCGGGCGGAAATTCGAGTCGGCCTCTTCCAGGACCCGGGTTGAACGGTCGAAGAATTCCTTGCTCGCGAGGATCTGAGTTGCAAAGTCGTATTGCAGCGTTGCTGGATTCATAGTTTCCTCGGAGGCCCCAGAATACTCCCGCGGATCGGCGATTCGCTCTCGGCTTGCGGCTCGCTGTTAGGAAGCGAGGCTGTCCTCAGCTACTTGACGCCCTTGGCGGGATCCCACACACCCTCCAGTTTGCGAACGTAGAGTATCTGGCCAATGTGGTAGGCGTTGTGCGCTCCCACATGGGCAATCAGCGAGGCATTGGCAGCCAGCTTCTGATCGTCGGCGGCTTCAACGGCCTTTTCCCAGTCGGTGAGCACCTGGTCGAGCTTTTTCACCAGGTTGTCCCATTGCGCGGGGGTGAAATTGTCGAAGGTCTCGTTGTTGTTTCCATCAAAGGGCGCGGGCTTCTCGCCTTTGAACTGGGTGAGCGCGCGGTCGTCCCAATACCAGATATGGTAGGCAAGCTGGCCGATGGAGTGGTTGCCCTTGCCGGGGCTCCATTTGGCCTGCTCGGCGGTGAGGCCTGCGACGGCGACGTTTGCCGGAACAAACCAATCTTCCTGGTCGTGTGTGGTGCGAAGCTGCTCAAGCAGGACGCCACGCAGGGTGGTGGGCGGGGTTGTGCTTTGGGCAGAAGCGGCGAAGGGGATGGCGAGAACAACAAGGAAAGCCAGTTTTCTCATGGGCGCAACCTCATGGAACAGAATGTGGGATGACTTCAGATTGATGCTCACGGCTGCGAAACGTCAACTTGACACAGTCTTCCACGGGCAATTAGATTTCTCACTCGCGGGCCAAAAGGGGCCTTTGTCCGGGCCAAAATCAACAGACACTGAAGGGAAAGACCTATGAGAGAAGCAAGAAAGACGTGCTGGCAGGTAGCGTGTCTTCTGATCGTCGCTTGTTTGGGCGGCGTCATGGGCCATGCGCAGGTGGGCAGGTCCGTTACAGACGGGAACACAGAGGAGACCTGGCGCGGAGCCCAGGTGCACGTTTGCCCGGTGGGATTCGCCATGCAAGGCGCGCATGTAGGTAACAACGTCTTCACCTGCGTGCGTGTGGTTCCGGAGGGAATGGAGCGCCAGGTGCACACCTACGTGGATACGGGAACGGAAGGCGACCTGGGAAGGGGCAATATGCACGTTTGCCGTCAGGGCTGGTACATGCGCGGACTGCACAACAACTACGACTGGCTTGTGTGCTCCGATATGCCGGGCGTGGGGCGCTCGTTCCTCGACGCCAACGGCATGACCGAAGGAAACGGAATGCACATGTGCCCGACGACGCGTGATGGTTTCACGGTCATGACTGGAATTCACAATGGCCGGAACGATTTTGCCTGCGCGGGAATCGCCGGCGGTCATGACGATCACGACAGGCACGGCGACGACCATCACGGTGACAACCACCAAAGGGATGACCGGCAAGATCAGCATTAGGGCGTCGCTCCACTTTGGGACGGGGAATGCGCTTGGCTGAACCCAATACTTTGGTAAGGACCAGAGTTTCGACGCGGTTCACCTGCTCTGTGATTCAATAGTAGAGATGGGTATTCCCCGGAGATCGACGGTGCGCGGGCGGGCGATTGCGGCCAAGCGGAAGGTGCGCGAGTACGCCATGGTGGCGCGGGCGCTGGCGGACACTTCGCACCCCGTACTGGTACAGATTATTCCTACGCGGTTCTGCAACCTGAGCTGCGCCTACTGCAATGAATACGACAAGGTGAGCGAGCCAGTGCCGCTGGAAGAGATGTACAGGCGGATCGACGCGCTGGGGCGGCTGGGGACGGCGATGATCGGCATCTCGGGCGGAGAGCCGCTGACACACCCGCAACTGGACGACATTATCCGGCGGATGAGGAAGACGGGCGCGATTGCGGGGATGATCACGAACGGGTTCCTGCTGTCGCCGGAGAGGATCGAGCGGCTGAACAGGGCGGGACTCGATCATATGCAGATTAGTATCGATAATTTAGAACCGGACGAGGTGTCAAAGAAATCGCTCAAGACTCTGGACAAGCGGCTGCAGATGCTGGCCGAATATGCAGAGTTCCACGTAAACATTAATTCGGTGGTGGGCGGAGGGATTAAGAACCCAAATGACGCGTTGGTGATTGGCCGTCGGGCGCTGGAGCTGGGGTTCGAGTCGACGATCGGGATTATTCATGATGGCGACGGGCAGCTGAAGCCGCTGAAGACGGAAGAGGCGCGGGTGTACCACGAGATGAAGGCGCGGAAGAAGACGAACTACGCGCAGTTCGACAAGTTCCAGGAGGCGATTGCCGAGGGGCGCGCGAATGACTGGCGGTGCCGTGCGGGGTCGCGGTATTTGTATGTGTGCGAGGACGGGCTGGTTCACTACTGCTCGCAGCAGCGGGGATACCCAGGGGTTCCGGTGGCGGAGTATACGAAGGCGGATTTGAAGCGGGAGTTTACGACGGCGAAGAGCTGCGCGCCGAATTGCACGGTGGGATGCGTGCACAGGATCAGCTATATCGACCACTGGCGGGCGCCGCAGACGCGGATGGTGGCGCCGGGCGGGCAGGAGCTGGTGAAGATCGGTGGACGGTGAACGGTGGATGGTGAACCGGGACTGAGGGACTAGGGAATAGGGAATAGGGACCAGGGATTAGTGGAGGGCGTTCGCTGCGGCGGACGCCGTTTTTGTTTGTGGGGAGCGGGGGCTAAAGCCCCTCATTTCCTTGATGTGTATTCGGCATGGCTGAAGCCAAGCCCTGATACAGGACTCGTCCGCGCGGGATTTACTGGGCGCTGATTGGGCGAGGGGTCGACGCAAATCGCGAGGAGCGATTTGCGCCTGGATGCGACGAGGGCGAGGTTAGGCGCGAAACGCGAGGGAAGCGTTTCGCACCGGGACGCAGGCGTGCTGCGGCGACCGGGCGCGGGTGATCGCGGTGGTTCGGCGTGAGTTTTGTTTCGGCGGTTGGCGGTTGCGGCGCGGCTACTGGCCGCGGACTTCGGCCATGGCCTGGTCAATGAGCTGATAGAGGCGGCTGCGGTCTACGACTTCGACGAAGGGCGGAGCGTGGGCGGCGCTGGTGACGATCCAGATGGTTGGGGTGTGCTCGATGCCGATGCGCTGGCCGAGCGCGTAGTCGGCTTTCACTTCTTCAGTCAGGCGGCCCATGGGATCGACGGCGAAGGGCAGGGCGACGCCGTGTTGGGAGGCCCATTTTTGCGTGAACTGCTGGAGATCGCCGGGAGTCTCGATGGCAGGCTGATTGGCGAAGACCTCGTCGCGATAGTCGTTGCCGAGGGTCTTGCCTTTGGTGTCGAAGAAGCGGGCGTTGACGGCGGCCTGGAAGCTCCAGTTGTGTTGCGGGAGCGGGAAGTCGTGGCGGACCCAGGGGATGTTGTATTTGGCGGCGGCGTCTTTGAGGAGGGGGTTGGCGCGGGCGCAGTCGGGGCACTCGAGGTCTTCAAACTCAACGATGGCGACGCGAGCGCCGGCGGGCGGCTTGAGGGCGGCGGGATCGTGGACCTGGGTGGTATCGGGCGCGCCGAACTGGGCGTGAGCAGAGGTGGCGACCAACGCGGCGAGGGCGAAGGCGAGCGAAAGGCCGGCGAGGTTCCGGCGCAAGGGGAAATGGAGGCTTCGGAAACGATGCATGGCGTTTGGACGGCTCCCTAACCCTATTGTAACGGGAGAGATGGGAAGGCAGGGACGCAGGGGCACAGTGGCATGGGGACTCAGGGACTGAGGGACTAAGGGACCAAGGAAGCGGAGTTATTTGTGCGCGGTCTTGGCGGGAGCGCCGGAGCGGGTTTCAGCGAGGGCTTGGTCGATGGTTGTGAAGAGGTCGGTCTGGGGGTTGCGAACTTCGATGTAGGGAGCACCTTTGCTGTTGGAGGTGACGATGAAGATGGTTGGGGTGAGCGTGATGCCGGTTCGCCTGGCGAGTTCATTGTCGGCCTGGACTGCGGCCGCCAATCTACCTTGCGGATCGATCGCGAAGGGAAGCGCGATTCCGTGGGCGGAGGCGAAGCGCTGCGTGAATTGTTGGAACTGGCCGAGAGTTTCAATGGAGGCCTGATTGGCGAAGATGGAGTTTCGATAATCGTCGCCGAGACGCTTGCTTTTCTCGTCGAACCAGCGGGCGTCGACAGCAGCGGTGGGGCTCCAAATGTGCCCGGGGATGAGGACATCGTGGCGAAACCAGGGAATGCCGTACTTGGCGGCGGCTTCCATGAGCAGGGGATTGGCGGCAGCGCAGGCAGGGCACTCGAGATCGCCAAACTCGACGATGGCCACGCGCGCGCCGGCGGGCGGATGCAGCGCGGAGGCGTCGTGGACTTGAGTTTCGGGCCGCGGTGCGCCGAATTGAGCGCTGGCAAATGGTGCGGCGAGCAGGAACGCGCCGAGAGTCAGGAGAGGGCAGGCGCACAAGCGGCGGTTCAATCTGGACCTGCTGGGCAAGGTTTGGGGAAAAAGGGCTGGGCGACTCACGAATTTTATTTTAACGGGTCGGATGCGGGCGGTGGCTATTCATGGCGGTCGCGGCGGTTTCGGGCGATCCAGTTGCGCCACTTATAGTCGGCGAAGATGGAGCCCGCGATGATGAAGATGGCTGCGACGATGAGGAAGATCTTCATGAAGATAGTTCACAGTTCTTAGTTCACAGTTCACAGTTCGCAGTTCACAGAAAATAGGGCTCAGCAGACGGAAGTGCGCTGATCTGCGATCTAAGGACGCGGGTCAGCGGCCCACGACGATGACGGTGAAGGTGCCGGGGATGACGGGGGGACGCGGCCGCGGGTTCTGCGGCGTGGGGTCTGGGCGCGGGCCGAGGTCGGCGGTGATGAGATAGACGCGGTCAGTGGATGGGTCGTAGGTCATGGTGCGCGCGCCGGCCTGCGTTGTGAGGCTCTCGATGGTGGGATAGCCGGGGGCGGCGTCGATGACGGAGAGAATTCCGTCGCGGCTGGGGATGAAGACGAGCGAGTGGGTGTCGCTGAAGCCGGCGGCGTCAGGGCCATCGCCGATGGTGGGGTTGGCGAGGAGCTTGCCGGTGGTGGAGTCGATGACCGAGGCCTTCTTGCCGTCGCATGCGGGGAAGAGGTGGTGGCGTGCGGCGTCGAAGGCGAGGCCGGAGGGAGAATCGCAGCCGGCGGGCCAGGTGGCAGTGATGGTTTTGGAGCGAGCGTCAATGCGGACGATCTCGCTTTTGTCTTCGATGTTGTCGAAGACCGTGCCCTGGCCGTCGGTGACGGGGAATTCAGGTTTGCCGGGAAGAGAGATGGTGGCGACGACGGTGTTCGATACGGGCGAGATGACGGAGATGTCGTGGGAGCGGCCGTTGAAGGACCAGACGGTTTGCGTCACCGGCTCAAAGAGAATGTCGTCAGGGCCGGTTCCGGCGGGGATGGTAGCGGTGATGGCGAGGTTGGAGCGATCGAATGCAACAACCGCGTTGGCGCCACCGTCTGTGATGTAGCCGAACTTGCCGGCGGTGTCGAGAGCGATGGAGTGAACGCCGTGAAGATTGGGAATGGTGCCGATCGACTTGCCGGTGTTGGTGTCGACAACATCAACCTCAGTGCCGTGCGCGATGTAAAGGCGATGCGCGCCGGGATCGGCTACTGGGTAGTCCCAGCCTCCATCGCCGCCGATTTTCCAGTGGTCGACGATGTGGTAGGGCTGCTGCGGCACGGCGGATGCGGGCGCGGGTGTTGCGGGTTGTTGCGCGACGAGAAGGGTTGGCACTGCGGCGATAGCGATGATGGCGGTGATGAGGGAAAGATGCAGACGGGACATGAGGGCTCCGGGCGAGGTTTTGACGGGGCAAGGATAGCACGCGGGGGTTGATGAGGCGATCAAAGCGAGATGAACTGCAAAGGGACGCGATGATCGGGCGATGAGTTCGGGAACAAATGAATCAGCCGATGTGGAAGCAAAGTGGTGCTATCTTGGACAGAACCAAGGGGTAGAGATGAGGCGAGCGATGAGCAATCAGGCATTGGTGAGGAGCGCGCTGGTGGCGGCGGTTTGGATTGCGACGGCCGCGGGGCTCACGGCTCAGGGCCCGGCGGAGAATCCGGCGGAGGCATGCGCGGCGAAAAACCAGACGGATGCGGCGACCGTGGGGCAGTACAAATTCGCGGCGTACAAGAGCAGCGACGGCGCGTGCCTGCAAGTGACGAGCGGGGGCAAGGTTGTTTACAACCAGAGCGTCGACAGCTTTCAGACCTACACGCTGGGTCAGAAGGAAGATGCGCAGGACAATATTGCGGCGATTGCAAACGGGACGGATGTGACGGGGCGCGGGCAGCCGGACATGATTGTTTCGCTGTATACCGGCGGCGCACACTGCTGCTCGATTCATTATGTGTTTGAGCTTGGGCCGCAGTTCAAGTTGCTGGCCACGCTCAACGATTCCGACGATGACCTTGCGCACTTTGAGCGCGAGGCAGACGGGCACTTCGACTACGTGACGGCCGATTGGACTTTCGGTTATTGGCCGACGTGCTTTGCGTGTTCGCCGTCGGAGGTGGTGATGCTGCGCTGGACGAACGACAAGAACGGCGGGGGATTCCACCTGGACATAGACAAGATGAAGAAGCCCGCGCCGACGACTGCGGAGTGGAACAAGGCGCTGAGCGCGGCGCAGAAGGTTGTTGCGGCGGCCGATGCCGATTCCATCGGAACGACGATGTGGCAAACGGTGTTGAACCTGATTTACGGCGGGCAATCGGACCAGGCGTGGAAGTTTGTGGATACATTGGGGCCGAAGGCACAGCAAAGCCCACTGCCGACACTCGGGGATTTTTGCTCCCTGCTCAAGACGAGCCCGTATTGGTCGGATTTGAATCCGACGCTGAAGGATGTGCCACCTGCTTGCGCGAATGCGGTGGCAAAATCGGCGAATTCGCGAGTCGGACAATCTGGCGAATGACGGACCGCATTTTTTAATTTCAGTATGATCGACGGTGAGACGATTTTCGCTGAAATGCTTGCCCGCTCTATTTAGTAACCGGCACGAACGCCGAGACGGGGATGGCTAAATGCAGGTCGAGCCCCGTTCGGGGTTGACGAAACACGCCTTCGACGGAGCGCCCATTCCATCCCAGGGATCTAACGGCGTGATAATCGCAGTACTGGTCTCCAGCGCAAACGTCTTGCGCGCCTTTCATTAAATAGAGCCAAGCCTTCGGCAGGTCGCGTTTTCCGGCGGGCATTGTGACCACGACAAGTGTCATCCTGCCTTTACGCACATCCGCGAAAACGACCTTGCTGGAATCGGGTGTCCACGTGAAGTCAAACCCGTAGTCCCAGCCCAAATTCCTATCATTGTCGGAGCATGGCCCAGGAAGCAGGGGTAGGACCTGAATCCCGCGCAGGAAGTCGTCGAGCTTCTCGTGCTTGGGATCGGCGGTGCTATAGCCGCAGGTGTTCTCTCTCGGAGTCCTAAGAACGTCATAGAGGCGGAATTCGTGTGGATCAGAGTCGTCCCAGTTCGAGATCCAGTCGTCGAAGAGCACGAACCGTCGATTTGGCGAGATCGAAGTGTCGGTCGCTACCAGGTCGTCGACGATAATTCCGGTTTCCAAATCAATGATCACGAATCCCTCGCGTTCGCTGTCCGAGTCCGTATCTACGATTACCTTGTCGATCGGTGCGCGGAGGATCGCCTTAATCTGCACAGCCCGCGTCGGAAGGGCTACGACTAACTCCTTGCCCACTCTCGGTCGGATCCGCAATAAGAGTCCGCCTTCCTTGTTCGCGGGCAAGAGAAGATCGACTTTCCAATTAGGGTCGTGCCAGAAGATTACCGGTTGCCGGTCGGGGAAGAAACCGGTCTGCACAAGGGTCTGTACCTGCGCGTCACCGATTTGCGTGATTTGAGTGCCGAGCAGTTCCTGGGCGCTCGCAAGATTCCTCAAGATGGCAATTAGACCTACGACAATCAGCGGTCGAACTAAGGTTGTGGCCAGATTGCGCATGGTGTTTGGCTCCATTGTGCCACGAGTAAGTCCTTTGTGGAGGGCAGCCGAACCTACGAATGCAACTCCGCACCACGCAGAACAGTCCCTAAAACATGCTCCCGATGCATTAGTCTCAAAGTTGCAAAACCATCACGCGTTGGGGAGCCGGGATTGCGCATTGTTCTGTCGAACATTGGAACGTTTGGGGACATCAATCCACTGATTGCGATTGCGCTGGAGCTGAAGCGGCGTGGACACACGCCGGCGATGGCGCTGCCCAACGTCTACAGGCCGAAGATTGAGCCGCTGGGGCTTGAGTTTCATTCGTTGCGGCCGGACATCGACCCCACAAACACGCTGCTGGTGGAGATGGTCTACGACGTGAAGAAGGGAACGGAGACGGGGCTCAGGGAGTTTCTATATCCGGTGCTGCGGCAGACATACGACGATCTGCTGGATGCGGCGACGAAGCCTGCGCGCGCAGACCTGCTGTTGCTGGGCGAGCTGAACTACGCAGGGCCGATTGTGGCGGAGGTGACGGGGATCCCGTGGGCGAGCTACGTGCTGGCGCCGTTCTCATTTTTTTCCGCATTCGATCCGCCGGTGCTGCCGCCATTTCCAAAACTGGCGCGGGCAGACAAGGCGCCGGGGATGGGGCGCGCGATGAAACGGCTGGCGCGTTTTGTGACGCGCAAGTGGCCGGAGCCGGTTTATGAATTGCGCCGCGAGCTCGGACTGCCCAAGGGCAAGAATCCGATCTTTGACGCCAAACATTCGCCGAACCTGGTGCTGGCGCTTTTTTCGCGCGTGCTGGGCACCGAACAGAAGGATTGGCCGGAGCATACGCTGATCACGGGATTCTGTTTTTACGATGCGGACGCAGGGAACGCGGCGCTGCCGGAGCAACTGGAGAAGTTTCTGGATGCGGGCGAAGCGCCAGTTGTATTCACGCTGGGATCGGCGGCGGTGCTGGCGGCGGGAGATTTCTATGAGCAGTCAGCGAAGGCTGCGAAGAAACTGGGCGTGCGCGCGGTGTTGCTGATCGGAGCGGACGCGAGAAACCGGCCCCAGGGTGAGCTGCCCGATTCAATATGCATAGCGGAGTATGCGCCGTATTCGAAACTGTTCCCGCGCGTGTCGCTGGCGGTGCACCAGGGCGGTGTGGGAACGACGGCGCAGTGCCTGCGCGCGGGACGGCCGATGCTGATCATGCCCTACTCGCACGATCAGCCGGACAATGCGCGGCGCATGAGCAGGATGGGCGTGGCGCGGGTGATTCAACGATCGAACTACAAGGCTTGGCGCGTGGCACGAAGGGTGCGGGCGATGCTGGCGGAGCCGGAGTTCGAAGAGCGGGCGCGCGCCGTCGCCGAGGAAGTGGCGCGGGAGAATGGTGTGAAGACGGCTTGCGATGCGCTGGAAGAGCTAGTGACCAGGGGCTAGGGCGCCTAGGGTGGGATATTTAAGGCTTCTTACTGTCGTTTATCTTCATTGCATTTTCGCGAGCCTCGGCCGTCCAAAACGACTCAATCTCTACGACTCCGTGTTCGCCCGTTGCATAATGACGAAAGCTTGACCATTGCCACTCCTCCGGCCGTTCTACTAAGCCGCGTTTCACAGGGTTGCGATGCATGTAGCGGAGCTTTTCAATACGCTTTCGCCCACTGAAGACGTTGAAGTCGTAGTAGCGGGACTGCCAAAAGGGATGCTGTCTCGACATCTTTGATACTGAAAGTTTGAGGGCCTGGAGAGCCCGGGCGAGAAGTCCGCTCGCGGGTTCCCCAACCAGCAGGTGCACGTGTTCCGGCATAACGACATATCCGACCACGACAAAGTTGTAGCGGAGGCGCATCCGTTCCAGAGTCTCTTCAAGCAGCCGGCGTGCGCGCGGAAGCGCCAAGTAGGGACGGAGCTGATAACAACTGAACGTGACAAAATGAAGGTCGCCTGTGAATTGATATCGCTTCAGGCCTTGCGTCATGCCAGGAATTGTAGATCGTATCGGGATTTTGTAAAGAACTATAAATATCCCACCTTAGCTTGTCCTTCGGACTCGCGAAGGTGGGGCACCCATTCGAGGTGAAGCGCCGATTCTCCGGTCGGGGTTGAAATTTTCGGACCCGCGGAAATCGCGCTTATTGCGGGGCGGGCAGATTGGTGGAAACCTCGGTCGGCGGAACGGCGGCGAGGTTCTCGGTCTCGGCGGGTAGCGGCGTAGGCAGCGGGCGCTCGAGAGCGATCGCGAGAACTTCGTCCATGGTGTCTACAAAGCGGAGCTTCATGGCGTTTTTTATATTGTCGGGCAGCTCGGAGAGATCTTTCTCGTTGGCGCGAGGCAGGATGGTCTCGAAGATTCCGGCGCGAAGAGCTGCGAGAAGTTTTTCCTTGAGACCGCCGATGGCGAGCACTTTGCCTCGGAGCGTGATTTCGCCGGTCATGGCGATGTCGCGGCGGACGGGAATTTTGGCGAGGGCGCTGGCGAGAGCGGTGGCCATGGTGATGCCGGCGGAGGGACCGTCCTTGGGAATTGCGCCTTCAGGCACGTGCAAGTGGAGATCGACGTTGCGGTAGAACTCGCGCGAGAGTCCGAGCGCGTGCGCCTTGCTGCGAATGTAGGCGAGCGCGGCCTGCGCCGATTCCTGCATGACGTCGCCGAGCTGGCCGGTGATGGTGAGCTTGCCTTTGCCGTCGAGGACCTGCACTTCAGTGGTGAGGATGCTGCCGCCGACCTCAGTCCACGCCAGACCCGTGACGAGGCCGACTTCGCTCTTTTCGTGGACCTCGGAGTCGCGGAACCGCGGCACGCCAAGGAATTCGGCGATGTTCTGGCCGGTGATTTCCTCTTTGTGCTTGTTGCCGGCTTTGACCACCTTGCGGGCGACCTTGCGGCAGACATTTCCGATTTCACGCTCAAGATTGCGGACGCCGGCTTCGCGCGTGTAGTAGCGGATGATTTCGAGG
This sequence comes from uncultured Acidobacteriaceae bacterium, assembly GCA_963813015.1. Classification (GTDB taxonomy): domain Bacteria; phylum Acidobacteriota; class Terriglobia; order Terriglobales; family Acidobacteriaceae; genus Telmatobacter. Next base: position 10,437 of record CAWEXN010000014.1, on the reverse strand, counting down.
ATGGCGTCATCGTTGAAGACGATGTTCTTATCGCTCAGACCGGTCTGCTGGCGCTGCTTTTTGACGAGATACTGGCGGGCGATTTCAAGCTTTTCCTGCTCGGTGTAGCCTTGCAGGCGGAGAACCTCCATGCGGTCCTGGAGCGCGGCCGGAATGGTGTGCATCACGTTGGCCGTGGCAACAAAGAGGACCTGCGAGAGGTCGTAGTCGACGTCGAGGTAGTGGTCCTGGAAAGTGACGTTCTGCTCGGGATCGAGAACTTCAAGCAGCGCGGAGGCGGGATCGCCGCGGAAGTCGGATGAGATCTTATCGACTTCGTCGAGGAGGAAGACGGGATTCTTGGTACCGGCGCGTTTCATGTGCTGGATAATCTGGCCGGGCATGGCGCCGATATAGGTGCGGCGATGACCGCGAATCTCGGCTTCGTCGCGCACGCCGCCGAGCGAGAGGCGCACGAACTTGCGGCCGGTGGCCTTGGCGATGGACATGCCGAGCGAAGTTTTGCCGACGCCGGGAGGGCCAACGAAGCAGAGGATGGAGCCCTTGGGATTTTTGACCAACTGACGGACGGCGAGGAATTCGAGGATGCGCTCCTTGATTTTTTCGAGGCCGTAATGGTCAGTGTTGAGAACTTTTTCAGCGTAGTCAATGGAGCGGGTTTCCTTGGAGCGCTTTTTCCACGGCACAGCCAGCAGCCAGTCAATGTAATTGCGGCTGACGGTGGACTCGGCCGACATGGGCGGCATGGCCTCAAGCTTCTTGAGCTCCTGCACGCATTTTTCGAGGACGTCCTTGGGCATGCCGGCGGAATCAATCTTCTTGCGCAGCTCGTCGAATTCACTTTTTTCGCCGCGGCCCAGTTCCTTCTGGATGGCCTTGATTTTTTCGTTGAGGTAGTACTCTTTTTGTGCGCGCTCCATCTGGCGCTTGACGCGTGACTGGATGTTGCGGTCGATGTCGAGCTTTTCAATTTCGACGTCGAGGACGTCGGCGATGCGGGCGAGGCGAGCGGCGGGATCGAAGATGGCAAGCAGTTCCTGCTTTTCCTCGATGCCGACCTGCAAGTTCTGAGCGATGATGTCAGAGAGCTTGGCGGGTTCATCCATGCGCACGCTGGCGATGATGGTCTCGTAGTTGAGCGACTGCTGGAGCTTGACGTAATTCTCAAAGAGCGTGGTGACGCGCTGCATGAGTTGCTCGGCAGCGGGTGTCACTTCAAAGTCGCGCTTGCCGGTGCGCACGGTGGCGACAAAGAAGCCGTCGCGGTCTGTGACTTCAATAGACTTGGCGCGCTCGACGCCCTCCACAAGCACCTTGATGTTGCCGTCGGGCATTTTGACGCTTTGCACGATGCTGCAGATGGAGCCGACCTGGTAGATGTCCTTGGCCTTGGGCTCGTCGATGGAGGCGTCGTGCTGGGTGGCGAGGAAGATTTTTCGATCGCCGCTGAGAGCCTCCTCGAGGGCGCGCACGCTGGACTCGCGGCCCACGACGAAGGGCGTCATCATGTAGGGGAAGATGACCATATCGCGAATGGGCATCATGGGCAGCTTGCGCGGCTCGTTTTTGTCGCGGGTCACAGTCATCAGCACACCTGAATAGTTTTAGACGTCCGTGACAAGCTCAAAGTAACAGGCCGGTCGCGGCGTCATGTAGGGATTGTACAGCCAAAGCGCGTGAGAGCGAAGCGCGGGAATGGTTCGTTGGGGGTATGACGGAAGTCATGTGGCGTCCATATCTTCGCGCAATCAGAGCCTTGAATGGGGCTGAAACAAAACGGGCCGCTCAGTTCGCTGCTGAGCGGCCCGTTTTGCTTGAGAGAACCAAGGTGGAAGATTCCGATTGAAATGCAGGTCCTTCGACTTCGGTCGTCCACCGGTGTGGACGACCTTCGCTCAGGATGACACTTCGTAACGAACTAGTCGCCGGAGACGAGTTCGCCTTCCTGCTTCTTCTCGACTTCGGGACGGCGGTTGATGGGCGAAGCGGCATTGTTCGAGGCGGGCGGATGTCGCTGAGCGAAACCAGACCGTCGACCGGCTTCTCGCCGAGGACGTGCTCGCGGTAGAGCTTGGCCATCTTGGCGTTCTCGGCTTCCTGCTTTCATCTTTTCGTCGCGGGCGCGAATCTTTTCTTCGCGAGCGTTCTTGGCGATGCCCAGGTTGTCGAGCGTGTGGTTGGCTTCGGAGTTGGCGTGCTCCATGTTGACGTTGAGGTCATGGCCGACCTGGTTCATCGCGACCTTTTTGCCGCCGGCGAAGATCTCGTGACGGCCGTGCTCCTCATACCACTTGGTGAGCGTCGCGGTCATGTGCATCTTCTCGATGATGTTGCGCCATCCGACGCCGGTGTTGTACGCGCAGAAGCTGATCTCGCCTTCCTGCGTGGCGTAGGGGATGATGCACTGCTCGGTGCGGCGGAAGTCGTAGTTGAAGAGGTCCTGGAACCACATGCCGGCGATGAAGAGGAAGTTCCAGCGATCCTGACGGCGAATCTTGATGTCCTCAATGGTGCGGTCGCCCTTGACGCTGCCGTAGTTCTTGCCGGTTGCGTTGAAGGTCTTGTCCATCTTCTTCATCATGTCGGTGATCTTGAAGTGGGTGGGCGCCTGGAACGGATCGTAGTTGCGCATGAGCGAGAGGCCGAGGCCCAGGACGGAGAGGAACTTTCCGCGAGCGGCATCGTTGACCTTGGCCAGATCCTTGGCTACTTGCCCCATGTCGAGGAAGGCGGTGACGGGAGCGGATTCCTTGGTTTCCTTGTCGATCATGACCGCCATGCCGATGCCGCAGTTGGGATGGCATCCGCAGGAGAGCTGTCCCCACTCGGCGGTGGGCCCGTGCACGAGATCGGCCCAATCAGAGAAGGTGCTCATAAAGCTGATGGGGAACCAATCGCGCGCCGGCTCGCCCATGCCGACCTGCGCCTTGACGTCGTGTGCCATGTGCGAAAGGGTGTAGCGCTGGGCCACGCGGCGCTCGTCGGTGATCTCTTCGTCGCGGCCGGTAAAGCTGACGGGCTGGAACGAAAGGAAGCTGATCTTCTTGGGATTGTCGAGCGCGAACTCGATGATGCGACCAACCTGCTCGTTGTTGATGCCGTTGACGATGGTGGTCACGGGCACGATTTCAACGCCGGCTTCGTGAAGATTGTTGATCGCCTGCAGCTTGACGTCGAAGAGGTTGCCAACCTTGCGGTGCGAATTCGCGGCGTTGCCGATGCCGTCGAACTGGAGGTAGACGTAGCGGAGACCGGCTTCAGCAGCGGCGCGGCAGAGCTCCTTCGACTTGGCGAATTCAATGCCGTTCGACGCGGCCTGGACCGAGTTGTAGCCAACCTTGCGCGAGTAGGCGACAGCGTCAAGGAAGTAGGGCGACAGCGTGGGCTCGCCGCCGGAGAACTGAACGCTCATCTGCCGCTTGGGCTTGATGGTGATGGCGTTGTCGAGCATGGTCTTGATTTCTTCCCATGTGAGCTCGTGGACGAAACCGACCTGGTTGGCGTCCATGAAGCATGGATCGCACATCATGTTGCAGCGATTGGTGAGGTCGATGGTGAGCACCGAGCCGCGGCCGTGGGTGACGGTCGAGGTGCCGTGGTTGTGCAACTTTTCATCGCCCTTGCCGTGGGCGCGCATGTCGCGGCCGGGGAAGCTCTCTTCAAGGTGCTTGAAGAAGACGGGGTCGATGGACATGACGTCTTCGAAGTGGCCGTGCTTGGGGCAATCCTTGACCATGAGGATTTTGCCGTCGCGCTCGATGATCTGGGCCTTGATTTCGCCGACCTTCTCGTTGAGGAGGACTTCGTGAGGCAGTTTGCCGTCGAGGATCTGCTTGCGAATCTCGGGGACGCACTTGGGGCAGAGCGAGTCCGTGGTGCGCGGCCAGCCGAGGGGCGGCTTCTCCTTTTGATAGCTCTTGAGGAGAGGCTTGTCGCTCCACTTCGGCGTGAAGGAGGCGTTGGGGCTGATGCGGTTCAAGCGCTCAAAAACAACCCACGCTCCCTTTGCTGCGTAGACGGCGGCCTTTTCAACGTATTTGACGGCTTTGGGCATGATTTCGAAATCTCCTCTTAAGGATTGAAGGCGCCGGGAATGAAGATGTTGCCCGGCTGGGAGCCAGCGGTTTCGATGGAATAACCGAAGGCTAAGAAGTCATTACGAGAGTATGTCTTGAGGCCGGTCAACCCAAGCAGGGTGCAGCGAATGGCGGAAATGGGGGCTGGAGGGGATTTGGGGGCGGCGAATGGTGGGTGCGTGAGCGGCAAGTGGTTGAGAGAGAGGTTTATGAGATTTTCATACCATCGGGGATTTGGCGGCGGCGAATGGACGGCGCGTCAGACTGAAAATGGCGCGGCAAGTGGTTGGCGGAGAAGGGGTTACTCGATTGATTCCTGGAAGAGGAAGGGTGTTACCGCAGGTGGAGGAAAGTTTGCCTTACGGTGGGTTCACGGCGACCCGATTGATAATGCGCTGGACGAAGACAACGTGCGTATGGATGTGGCTGGCGATCGACGGCACGAATTCCGTGATGAAGTTGTCAATGGGGGCAGTCGCCAAGCCGATGCCGTAGCGCTCGGCGTCGGCAGAGAAATGGGTTTGCTGGCCGGGCACATAGAGATTCGAGAAGGACATGTCGATGATGGGCGCAACGATTTGGGAGTAATTGAGTGTGTGCCCGCCGTTGTCGGCGCGCTGCCAGAAGATCTGTTCGACACAATGAAGGGCGCGGCGCGGAATGTTGAGGTCGGGGCGGCGATGGTAGTGCGGATCCGTGTGCGTGACGGTGGGAATCAGGAAAGTGCCGAAGAACTGATCGGTCATGTCCTGAGTGAAGTTGACCCCCGACAATCTGCCCCAGCCGGGAAAGCCGGGACCGTATAACGTATGCGAGTTGGCAGCGATTTCGATGCCTGCCTCGCCGAAGATCGTGGCGAGGTTGAAGGGGTTGATCAGGTTATCGAGCGCGAGGCGGAGTTTTTGCTCGGGTGAAAAACGGACCACCTCGGGGCCGGTTACGAAGCGAGCGTACCAGTTGAAGAACGGAGCGTGCGCCAGGCAAACCGTTGACTCGACCGGCGCTGCGCCGGCATTGCGCGTGGTCTCGCCCACGCCGAGAACGGAGACGGCGCGCAAGCCGGCGGTAGCCGCCATGGATGCGCCTGCATTTTTCACTGCGCAGGGTTCGAGCGGTCGCGGCGGTTTGGCCGGTTTCTGCAATCGTGTATTCACGAGCGGCGGATTTGTTGTTTGGGTGCCCGAGATCGAGCTGGTTTGGTTTAAGTTTTGTGGTTGAGGAGCAGACGGAAGAGCGGGAGCTGGATTCGTCGCCGGAATCTGGCCGGTCAGGTTTTGTGCGTAGGCAGATCCAAATGTAAAAAGGGCCAGAACCAATGCGAGAAGTTGCACAGCGAGGATCCGAAGATCCCTCGCTCGCAACCGGGATGAGCCGCATCGAAACGGCTTGTGGCGAATGACTTCGCTAGGCAAGATTGTCGAGCCTCCGACAGCGTGTAATTCGAATCGCAGGAGCCGCCGCAACCGTGCGCCGGATTGATTTGGGGGAAAGCGCTAGGGTCATGATGCGAAAGCGGGAAGGTTGCGTCAATAGTAATCTTGGCGGTCCCCGACAGGTGCCGAGGCATTGACGCGGCTCGTTGCGTCCCGCAGACTTTGGACAGGTCATGCATTTATTTAAGGTCGCAAAGGAAGGGCTTCGATTATGAGCACACCGGGATGGGGTGGTCCTCCCACTTTGGGCCAAAGGATCGACGAAGCGGTCGAGCTGATCGAGATGGAGTTGCGCCACGCGATTACTTATGTGAACGATGCCGTGATTCCGCAGGTACGCAAGGAGTCGATCTCCGCCATGCGTACGGCTGCCGACACGCTGCGAAACCTGGCGGATCGCTTTGAGCGGCAGAGCAACCGTATGAATCAGCCGAATGGACAGGCTCCCAGTGAGACGAACAACCCGAACAGGGAGCCGCGCTCTTGAGCGCTGGAAACATACAGAGCGAAGCTCGAACCGATGCAAGACGGCGCAACGCAGTTTGGCGTGGCGTGATGAGCGCGGCGTTGGCAGCGGCCATTTCGCTGGGCGCGAGCGGTTGCCGGCACAAGGAAAATCAGGTTCGAGTAGCCCCGCCGCAGGCTTTGCCGCCGGTGGCTGAGCGCTCCCCAGGTGCGTCTGCATCGACAACGGCTCCGGCAATCATTCCCGTGACGCCACTGCCGCCGGGAGGAATCAGCGAGGACGATCTTGCGTTTGTTGCATCGCACCGGCCGATTCTGAGCGAAGTTGGCTATGCGACGTGGTACACCGCACCCTATAAAGGCCGGCGAGCGGCGAATGGACAGGTCTTCGACAACGACGCGATGACGGCCGCGCATCGGACGCTGCCCATGGGATCGCTGGTGGTGGTAACTAACCTGAAAACCGGCGAATCGAGCGCCATGCGGATCTCGGACCGAGGCCCGTTTGTGGAAGATCGAATGCTCGATCTGACCATCGCTTCAGCGAAAGCGGTGGGTGTTTACCGTGCCGGAATGGCGCTGGTGCGCATGGATGTGTACGAGACGCCCAAGCCGATTAATAGCGGCGGGCGATGGTGCGTGCAGATCGGCGCATTTCATAACGAGGATGATGCGCTCACGCTGAAGGCGCAGTTGCTCGAGACGTATCCCGACGCAAACGTGATCGAGTTTCCCGGAGAAAACAACTTCTGGGTGCGCATTCGGCCAGAAGGCGATGACCGTGCGGAGGCGGAGCAAATTGCGCGCCATCTGCAGCCGGTCGAGGGCAATGCTTATCTGACGCGGCTGGATTGAAGAAGCAGCGGAGTTAGCGGAGCAAGCGGTGTTAGCGGAGCTAGATGCGCCGGCCGCTGGACCAGCGCGACCCTTATGCCCGTTCACACACGCGAACACAACTTACCGCAGCAGCGCAGACGCCGCCCACAGCACCGGCTCCTGGCCGTGAAAGTCGCCGGTCCGGCGCTTGCGCTCTAGATAATACTCAAGGCTGTTGAATTTGTTGGTGCCTTCACAGACGCTGGTCATGTCGCTGTTCTGATCGATGAAGCCCGTGACCGCGACCCATGCCTTTCGTGCGGCCGAGCCGTATGTGGGCGCGTCGAGCCAGCCGTTCTTGACGCCCGTGATGAGCGCGAAGGTGAACATGCCCGAGCCTGAAGATTCTTCCCACGCCTCATCGTGGTCGATGAGCTGGCGCCACATGCCGTCGGGGGCCTGGTATTTCAGGAGCGCGGCCATCATGAGCTTGTAACCGGCCTTGATGCGCGCGCGCTGGGGATGATCGGCGGGCAGGTCGCGCAGCATCTCCGTCATTCCGGCAGCCACCCATCCATCTCCGCGGCCCCAGAAGAATGGAACGTCGGGCGCGTGATAGAAGAGACCGTTGGGCTGCTGCAGTTTATCGAGGTAAGCGACCATTTCATTGGCGCCGCGGTCGAGATACTTCTTGTCGCCAGTGGCGCGCCAGGCCTCGAGTTGCAGGATGGTAAGCATATACATGTCGTCAACCCAGAAACGCGTCTCGTGCGAAAGGCCGTCGGGCTGGGGGTTTTCCCATTGCCGATCGGCGAAGGTGAGCCCGTAATCTAGATACTTTTTATCCTTGGTTTGAATATAGATTTCCAGTGGCACGATGCCGAAAATGGAGTCGTCGACGTGATCGCGCATGGGGACGAGAGCAGCTTCGGCGCCACCTGGCAGCAAAGGATCGAAGCGCTTGATGAGACGGTCGCGCAGATCGGCGTCGTGGGTCAGCGCCGCAAAGGTGAGCGCGCCGTACCACGTGCCGACTTCGCCATAAAAGATTGTGCCCGGGCTGTGTTGGTGCGGGCTCACGACGAAGTGCTCGGCCAGCGCCTTGCCGACTTCCTGCGGCGATCGCCCCTGCGGCCAGTTGTTGAAGTAGTCCTGCTGGGCGACTAAACCGCCGGCAGTGGCGGGCAACAACAAAGCTAAGACTGCGACTCTGAGCGGCAAATTCATCTTCAACCCCTTCTTTACGGCGACGGGAAAGTCGGGTTTCTCTGCGAATCGATAATAGCGCCGGAGGCTTGTGCGCGGAAGGCATGACCGGGGCGGGCGAAAACACCAGAAAAACATATCGTGATACGATATATTTATGAACAGTGCTCCCCCGCATTCACGCCGTCCACAATTGCGGCGCCTGCGACTGAAGCCAAATGATTCCGGCGCACGCGGTCGCAAGCTCGATGTTGCGCATCTCCGGCGCCTGGCTGATTTTCGTTTTCAGCTGCGCCGATTTTTGCACGTAAGCCAAGCGGCAGCGGAACAAATGGGCCTGCATAACCAGCAGTATCAGATGCTGCAATGCGTCGGCGGCATGCCTGAGGACATGGCTCCGACTATTGCCAACGTTGCCAAACGCATGTTGCTGAAGCACAACAGCACCGTGGAACTCGTCGATCGCACCATCGAGCAGGGTCTGCTACGCCGCCTTGGCGACGCGGCTGATCACCGGCGCATCCTGCTGCGCGTGACGTCGCGGGGAGAGCGCATTCTGGCAACGCTTGCGGAGTTCCACACAAAGGAGTTGGAACAATCCGGACCGGAGCTGGTTCGTGCGCTGGCTAATATTTTGGGCGCGAGCTGGCCAAGTGCGGTAAGGTCCGGCCGGGTAACCCGGAAGCGGACGGTGGGCGCGCCATGAAACATGACAAGCCAGGCGCAACCTCCCAGTTGCGTGACTTCAATGCCGACTACCGCATGATTTTACTGAGCGGTTTGAGCATCATTCTGGGCGGGACCGGTGCGTTTTTGGCCTGGATCCTGCTGCGGCTGATTTATGCCTGCACTAACCTCTTCTACTTTCAACGCCTGAGCTGGCAGTTCGAATCCCCGTCGCAGAATCATTTGCACTGGCTAGCGGTCTTCGTGCCGATCGTAGGTGGACTCATTGTCGGCGTGATGGCGCGTTATGGATCGGAAAAGATTCGAGGTCACGGCATTCCGGAGGCGCTGGAGTCGATTCTTGTGAATGGCGCGAAGATCAGCCCTCGTGTCGCGATCTTCAAGCCGCTGGGTTCGGCGGTGGCGATCGGCACGGGCGGCCCGTTCGGCGCGGAAGGCCCCATCATCATGACGGCCGGATCGGTGGGCTCGATTTTCGCGCAGTATTTCCATCTGTCGGATGCAGAGCGTTCGACGCTGCTGGTGGCCGGGGCTGCGGCGGGCATGGCGGGCGTATTTTCAACGCCGCTGGCGGCGACATTGCTGGCCGTGGAATTGCTGCTTTTTGAGTGGAGGCCGCGCTCGTTTGTACCCGTTGCAGTGGCGGCCGCAACGGCTGGAGTGCTGCGGCACTTTTTTATCAGCCAGGATCCGCTTTTCCCCATGCCGCTTTCAACGCATCGTGTTGAACCGCTGACTCTGCTGGGCGCGTTGCTGGTTGGAATTGTGGCGGGGATGCTGGCTTTGGTTCTGAGTCGCGCTGTTTATGCGAGCGAAGATTTCTTCGAGAATCATCTGCCGATTCATTGGATGTGGTGGCCGGCAATTGGCGGAGTCGTGGTGGGTATCGGCGGATTGATCTTTCCGCGCGCGCTGGCCACCGGCTACGACGTGATCGATTCGCTGCTGGCAGGCGATCATACCTGGCAACTGATTGCAGGCATTCTCATCGTCAAGAGCATCATCTGGTCTTTTTCGCTGGGCTCTGGAACTTCGGGCGGAATTCTGGCTCCGTTGCTGATGATCGGCGGCGCGCTCGGGGCGCTGTTCACACCCATGCTGCCCGGCATGTCGAGCGGCGAATGGGCCCTCGTGGGTATGACGGCGGTTCTCTCAGGCTCGATTGGTTGCCCGCTCACTGCCGCGGTTCTGAGCCTGGAGCTCACGCACAATTACGGAATGTTGCTCCCCGTGTTCACGGCTTCAGTGGTAGCGCACGCGTGCACGGTGCTCTTCCAAAAGCGGTCGATCCTCACGGAGCGAATCAGCCGACGTGGCTACCATCTAAGCCGCGAGTACAGCGTCGATCCTCTGGAAACGATCATGGTTGCGGAAGCAGTGCGTCCGCGCGTGGTTGTGCTGCCCGCAGAATTGACCGCCGCGGACGCACAAAAGTGGCTGGAGGGCGGACACGCAAAGAGCGATCACCGCGGCCAGCGGCTCTATCCATTGGTGGATCCGGAAGGCCGGCTCGCTGGCGTGATTACGCGGAGTGGCCTCTCTGCCCTGGCGAACAGCTCGGGCCGGGATCGTGAGGCGTCGGCGGCAGCCGCAACGGTCGTGGCATATTCAGATGAAACGCTTCGCATCGTTGCGGAACGAATGGCGTCCCACCGGCTGTTTGTGCTGCCTGTCGTAGAGCGCGATACGGGGAAGGTGCTTGGCCTGCTGAACGCCGAGGATGTTCTAGCAGGGCGAACGCGCGCACACGATCG
>CAWEXN010000013.1:0-432675 GCA_963813015.1 uncultured Acidobacteriaceae bacterium | reverse complement strand
GGAGTCGATCTCCGCCATGCGTACGGCTGCCGACACGCTGCGAAACCTGGCGGATCGCTTTGAGCGGCAGAGCAACCGTATGAATCAGCCGAATGGACAGGCTCCCAGTGAGACGAACAACCCGAACAGGGAGCCGCGCTCTTGAGCGCTGGAAACATACAGAGCGAAGCTCGAACCGATGCAAGACGGCGCAACGCAGTTTGGCGTGGCGTGATGAGCGCGGCGTTGGCAGCGGCCATTTCGCTGGGCGCGAGCGGTTGCCGGCACAAGGAAAATCAGGTTCGAGTAGCCCCGCCGCAGGCTTTGCCGCCGGTGGCTGAGCGCTCCCCAGGTGCGTCTGCATCGACAACGGCTCCGGCAATCATTCCCGTGACGCCACTGCCGCCGGGAGGAATCAGCGAGGACGATCTTGCGTTTGTTGCATCGCACCGGCCGATTCTGAGCGAAGTTGGCTATGCGACGTGGTACACCGCACCCTATAAAGGCCGGCGAGCGGCGAATGGACAGGTCTTCGACAACGACGCGATGACGGCCGCGCATCGGACGCTGCCCATGGGATCGCTGGTGGTGGTAACTAACCTGAAAACCGGCGAATCGAGCGCCATGCGGATCTCGGACCGAGGCCCGTTTGTGGAAGATCGAATGCTCGATCTGACCATCGCTTCAGCGAAAGCGGTGGGTGTTTACCGTGCCGGAATGGCGCTGGTGCGCATGGATGTGTACGAGACGCCCAAGCCGATTAATAGCGGCGGGCGATGGTGCGTGCAGATCGGCGCATTTCATAACGAGGATGATGCGCTCACGCTGAAGGCGCAGTTGCTCGAGACGTATCCCGACGCAAACGTGATCGAGTTTCCCGGAGAAAACAACTTCTGGGTGCGCATTCGGCCAGAAGGCGATGACCGTGCGGAGGCGGAACAAATTGCGCGCCATCTGCAGCCGGTCGAGGGCAATGCTTATCTGACGCGGCTGGATTGAAGAAGCAGCGGAGTTAGCGGAGCAAGCGGTGTTAGCGGAGCTAGATGCGCCGGCCGCTGGACCAGCGCGACCCTTATGCCCGTTCACACACACGAACACAACTTACCGCAGCAGCGCAGACGCCGCCCACAGCACCGGCTCCTGGCCGTGAAAGTCGCCGGTCCGGCGCTTGCGCTCTAGATAATACTCAAGGCTGTTGAATTTGTTGGTGCCTTCACAGACGCTGGTCATGTCGCTGTTCTGATCGATGAAGCCCGTGACCGCGACCCATGCCTTTCGTGCGGCCGAGCCGTATGTGGGCGCGTCGAGCCAGCCGTTCTTGACGCCCGTGATGAGCGCGAAGGTGAACATGCCCGAGCCTGAAGATTCTTCCCACGCCTCATCGTGGTCGATGAGCTGGCGCCACATGCCGTCGGGGGCCTGGTATTTCAGGAGCGCGGCCATCATGAGCTTGTAACCGGTCATGATGCGTGCGCGCTGGGGATGATCGGCGGGCAGGTCGCGCAGCATCTCCGTCATTCCGGCAGCCACCCATCCATCTCCGCGGCCCCAGAAGAATGGAACGTCGGGCGCGTGATAGAAGAGACCGTTGGGCTGCTGCAGTTTATCGAGGTAAGCGACCATTTCATTGGCGCCGCGGTCGAGATACTTCTTGTCGCCAGTGGCGCGCCAGGCCTCGAGTTGCAGGATGGTAAGCATATACATGTCGTCAACCCAGAAACGCGTCTCGTGCGAAAGGCCGTCGGGCTGGGGGTTTTCCCATTGCCGATCGGCGAAGGTGAGCCCATAGTCGAGATACTTTTTGTCCTTGGTTTGGATATAGATTTCCAGTGGCACGATGCCGAAAATGGAGTCGTCGACGTGATCGCGCATGGGGACGAGAGCAGCTTCGGCGCCACCTGGCAGCAAAGGATCGAAGCGCTTGATGAGACGGTCGCGCAGATCGGCGTCGTGGGTCAGCGCCGCAAAGGTGAGCGCGCCGTACCACGTGCCGACTTCGCCATAAAAGATTGTGCCCGGGCTGTGTTGGTGCGGGCTCACGACGAAGTGCTCGGCCAGCGCCTTGCCGACTTCCTGCGGCGATCGCCCCTGCGGCCAGTTGTTGAAGTAGTCCTGCTGGGCGACTAAACCGCCGGCAGTGGCGGGCAACAACAAAGCTAAGACTGCGACTCTGAGCGGCAAATTCATCTTCAACCCCTTCTTTACGGCGACGGGAAAGTCGGGTTTCTCTGCGAATCGATAATAGCGCCGGAGGCTTGTGCGCGGAAGGCATGACCGGGGCGGGCGAAAACACCAGAAAAACATATCGTGATACGATATATTTATGAACAGTGCTCCCCCGCATTCACGCCGTCCACAATTGCGGCGCCTGCGACTGAAGCCAAATGATTCCGGCGTACGCGGTCGCAAGCTCGATGTTGCGCATCTCCGGCGCCTGGCTGATTTTCGTTTTCAGCTGCGCCGATTTTTGCACGTAAGCCAAGCGGCAGCGGAACAAATGGGCCTGCATAACCAGCAGTATCAGATGCTGCAATGCGTCGGCGGCATGCCTGAGGACATGGCTCCGACTATTGCCAACGTTGCCAAACGCATGTTGCTGAAGCACAACAGCACCGTGGAACTCGTCGATCGCACCATCGAGCAGGGTCTGCTACGCCGCCTTGGCGACGCGGCTGATCACCGGCGCATCCTGCTGCGCGTGACGTCGCGGGGAGAGCGCATTCTGGCAACGCTTGCGAAGTTCCACACAAAGGAGTTGGAACAATCCGGACCGGAGCTGGTTCGTGCGCTGGCTGATATTTTGGGCGCGAGCTGGCCAAGTGCGGTAAGGTCCGGCCGGGTAACCCGGAAGCGGACGGTGGGCGCGCCATGAAACATGACAAGCCAGGCGCAACCTCCCAGTTGCGTGACTTCAATGCCGACTACCGCATGATTTTACTGAGCGGTTTGAGCATCATTCTGGGCGGGACCGGTGCGTTTTTGGCCTGGATCCTGCTGCGGCTGATTTATGCCTGCACTAACCTCTTCTACTTTCAACGCCTGAGCTGGCAGTTCGAATCCCCGTCGCAGAATCATTTGCACTGGCTAGCGGTCTTCGTGCCGATCGTAGGTGGACTCATTGTCGGCGTGATGGCGCGTTATGGATCGGAAAAGATTCGAGGTCACGGCATTCCGGAGGCGCTGGAGTCGATTCTTGTGAATGGCGCGAAGATCAGCCCTCGTGTCGCGATCTTCAAGCCGCTGGGTTCGGCGGTGGCGATCGGCACGGGCGGCCCGTTCGGCGCGGAAGGCCCCATCATCATGACAGCCGGATCGGTGGGCTCGATTTTCGCGCAATATTTTCATCTGTCGGATGCAGAGCGTTCGACGCTGCTGGTGGCCGGGGCTGCGGCGGGCATGGCGGGCGTATTTTCAACGCCGCTGGCGGCGACATTGCTGGCCGTGGAATTGCTGCTTTTTGAGTGGAGGCCGCGCTCGTTTGTACCCGTTGCAGTGGCGGCCGCAACGGCTGGAGTGCTGCGGCACTTTTTTATCAGCCAGGATCCGCTTTTCCCCATGCCGCTTTCAACGCATCGTGTTGAGCCGCTGACTCTGCTGGGCGCGTTGCTGGTTGGAATTGTGGCGGGGCTGCTGGCTTTGGTTCTGAGTCGCGCTGTTTACGCGAGCGAAGATTTCTTCGAAAATCATCTGCCGATTCATTGGATGTGGTGGCCGGCGATTGGCGGAATCGTGGTCGGTATCGGGGGATTGATCTTTCCACGCGCGCTGGCCACCGGCTACGACGTAATCGATTCGCTGCTGGCAGGCGATCATACCTGGCAACTGATTGCAGGCATTCTCATCGTCAAGAGCATCATCTGGTCTTTTTCGCTGGGCTCTGGAACTTCGGGCGGAATTCTGGCTCCGTTGCTGATGATCGGCGGCGCGCTCGGGGCGCTGTTCACACCCATGCTGCCCGGCATGTCGAGCGGCGAATGGGCCCTCGTGGGTATGACGGCGGTTCTCTCAGGCTCGATTGGTTGCCCGCTCACTGCCGCGGTTCTGAGCCTGGAGCTCACGCACAATTACGGAATGTTGCTCCCCGTGTTCACGGCTTCAGTGGTAGCGCACGCGTGCACGGTGCTCTTCCAAAAGCGGTCGATCCTCACGGAGCGAATCAGCCGACGTGGCTACCATCTAAGCCGCGAGTACAGCGTCGATCCTCTGGAAACGATCATGGTTGCGGAAGCAGTGCGTCCGCGCGTGGTTGTGCTGCCCGCAGAATTGACCGCCGCGGACGCACAAAAGTGGCTGGAGGGCGGACACGCAAAGAGCGATCACCGCGGCCAGCGGCTCTATCCATTGGTGGATCCGGAAGGCCGGCTCGCTGGCGTGATTACGCGGAGTGGCCTCTCTGCCCTGGCGAACAGCTCGGGCCGGGATCGTGAGGCGTCGGCGGCAGCCGCAACGGTCGTGGCATATTCAGATGAAACGCTTCGCATCGTTGCGGAACGAATGGCGTCCCACCGGCTGTTTGTGCTGCCTGTCGTAGAGCGCGATACGGGGAAGGTGCTTGGCCTGCTGAACGCCGAGGATGTTCTAGCAGGGCGAACGCGCGCACACGATCGCGACAATCGGTTCGAGGTGTGCGCGGCTACGCATGCCATTCTCGCGGGCGAGCGCACAGGAGATTGTGCGCGAGAGTCTGTAGGCGAAAGTCTCTGCATGGCTTTTCATCTCACCAATCATGGGACTTCAGGAACGGAATCTATGGAAGTATTCGCGAGGTATCGATGAGCGACCGGGCAGAAAAGATTGGAATCGTGGGCGCGGGCAGTGTGGGGGCAACCATTGCCTATGCGTGCATGGTGCGCGGCGTCGGTAAGCACATAAGCCTCTTTGACCGAGTCAGGACCAAGGTTGAGGCCGAGGTGCTGGATCTAAACCATGGACTGATGTTCGTTCCCATGGCGAAGTTGGACGGTTCGGACGACCTGAACGTGCTGGAGCACTCCCACGTGATCGTGGTAACCGCCGGCGCGAAGCAGAAGCCCGGGCAGACGCGCATCGATCTCGCGGAGGCGAATACGGCGATCTGCCGCGGATTGATTCCCGATCTGATGCGCGTTGCGCCGAATGCAACTCTGCTGATGGTGACCAATCCGGTAGACGTACTCACCTACGTGGCGCTGAAGCTGAGCGGGCTCGAGAGCCGCCAGGTTCTGGGCAGCGGCACAGTGCTGGATAGCTCGCGCTTCCGCTTTCTGATCGCGCAACGCTGCGCGGCGGCCGTGCAGAACGTGCATGCCTACATTGCCGGCGAACATGGCGACAGCGAGATTCCGCTCTGGTCCAGCGCCAGCATCGGCAATGTGCCAGTGCAAGGCTGGCGCATGCCGGGCCGTTCGGTGCTGAGCGCACAGGAAGAGAAGGCGATCTTCGAAAGCGTGCGCACCTCAGCCGAGAGGATCATTCAGGGCAAGGGCGCCACAAACTACGCCATCGGCCTGGCAGTGGCTGCGATTCTGGAAGCCATCCTATGGAATGAGGGGCGCGTGTTGCCGGTCAGTTCGCTGCTCACGGACTATCGCGGCATTAGCGACGTCTGCCTCTCGATACCGTCCATTGTGGGCCGCAGAGGAGTGGAAGGATTGCTGCCAGTGTCAATGAATCCGGAGGAGGAGGCCGGTTTGCGCTCCAGCGCCGAGACCATCCGCCGGGTGGTGCGAGCTCTCGGATTCTAACGCGAGTTAAGGATGGTTATGCCGATTCAGAGTTTGCAATTCGACAGCATTGCTTGATCAGCGCTGAGGAATCTGCTGTATCCGATACCGTTTTAGTGGCCCAGTTGGCAAGGAAATTCAGAAACTGTTGAGTGAACAAGGAGATCGAAATGCATCGACACGAGGATGAAGGAAACAGCCTGACCAGGCTCCCCGAGTTAGCTCAACCCCTGCTGCAATTTGATCTTGCAGCAGAGATAGAGCATCTGCGGCGAGAAGATTCCTGGCAACGAGGTACAGGACGGAGCTCGAGAACACTTGTGAAGCAACCAGATTTTCGTATCGTTCTGGTTGCCATGAAGGCGTCCACAGAGATGAAAGAGCACCAGGCAGATGGAAGGATCTCGATCCAGACCATTGTTGGCCACGTACGGCTGAAGTTATCCCAGCAGACAGTTGAGGTTCCGGCAGGCCATTTGCTGGTGCTCGATCGGTGCATTACGCACGACGTAGAGGCAGTGGAGGAGAGTGTTTTTCTTCTCACAGTCTGCTGGGCCGCCGCCTGATCTGCTTCTGGCAACTGACTGAAGGCAGGTGCAATTCGCCCGCCTGCGGACCGCTGATCTGTCGACCAACCCCATGCGGCGACTTCAATGGGAAAGCACCTGTCAAGGCGCGGTGCGCAACCGCATTAAGCTCGGCAAGACGCGCAAAGAGGAGGCGTTGATGGACTACGTATTCTTTGGCAACCTTCAGCGGGAATTCTCAGTCCCCGACAAAGGCATTCTGAGCAGAGTCCTTCACAAGGACGCCGTTGTAAATATCACCGCGTTCAGCTTTTCATCAGGGGAGGAGTTGTCGCCGCACTCGGCCCCTACTCCTGCGATTCTCTATTTTCTTGAGGGCGAAGCGGAGGTCCAGTTGGGTGCCGACAAAGTGCTCGCCGGGCCCGGGTCGTTCGTTTACATGCCGCCGATGCTTCCACACGCCATTCAGGTAAAATCTCCTGTCAAAATGCTGCTCATTCAAGTCAGGAAGGGAACGAGCGGCGCAGCCTCACAACCGCCAAACGCAGACTAAAAGGGAGAAGAGATGTCCAAGATCCGGCTGAAGCGCGCCTATGAAGAGCCGAGCAAGTTGGATGGAACACGATTCCTCGTCGAGCGTCTATGGCCAAGGGGAGTCAAAAAGTCGTCGTTGCCCATCGCAGCCTGGCTCAAGGACGCGGCGCCGAGCACAGAGCTACGCAAATGGTTCGGTCACGATCCGGCGCGATGGAAAGAGTTTCGCTCGCGCTACTTCGCCGAGCTGAAAAGCAGGCCGGAGGGGTGGCTTCCGATTCTTGAGGCCGCGCGCGAGGGTACGGTTACGCTGATTTACAGCTCTCACGACCAGGAAAACAATAACGCTGTTGCCCTCAAAGAGTTTCTGACGGCAAGGTCCAAATCCAAACGGACGTGAAAGCCCGGAGCTTGCCGCGGCGTTCGCAGCTCTATCGCAGCGGTGTGACGTAGGCCGGATCGGTGGCCTGGCGCATGGCGGCGGAGAAACCTTCCCACGAGCAGGACAGATCCGCACCGCTGCATGCAGGAACGAAAATGGGCGCCTCGGCGGGCGGGTTGGCAGGCGTGAGGCTCTCAGAATTTCGCATCTGCTCGAGAGTTTGCGTGGTGAATGCGACGCGCACGAAAGAGCCGGCTTTGGGCGAGCGCCAGAGCTCAAAGACCAACGCGCTGCCCGGAGGAGAATCGTCGATGCGTCCGTCAGCGATCCAATCGATGCCGAGAGCGCCGGCGACAGTGGCGATGTCGGTATCGTGGCCGACCAGAATGACCATGCGATCGCCCGGCTTTCCGATCGCGCCCGGAACCGGCCTTCCTGTTACGCCTTGCTCCATCGTGCTGCGCATGTGATCAAGGAGATTGGAGGCGTAGGTACGCGCAAATGCGGGCGTGCGATCGTTATAGTCCCAAGCCGCGACGTTGGCTTGCATGATGAAGCGCAATGTGGCGCCGTCAAGGCATCCCCAGCCGGTGTCTGCCGTGCTCATGCCTTGCGTATATTCGAGGAGCAGATTTTCGATGAGCGTGGAGGCGGTGACCAGGGGACCGCGCGCCGCCACGGGTGACTCGGCTGTTCCGGGCCTCAGGCCGACGGGAATGTCGAAGATCGAGATGCGTTGCGGATTGGGCGGCAGGTGCCCGCAACCCGACAAAATGCGATCGAGCGCCGTCAACTGAGGGCGATAAGTCTCAGTGAGGTTGGCGGGATTGCCCCCGATTCGCCCCGCGACGGCTGCCGTGACGAGTGCTGGATCCGGATGGCCGATGCCGGCTTTTCGCGGAAGGAAGAGCGGGTCGATCGCGCCGTCGGGTTGCGAGTGAACATCGATATTGCAACCAGGGAACATGCCCTCGGCCAGTGCTTTGCCGGTTTCGCGGGTGCGCTGGTCCGTGTCGGCAACGATCGTGACACGGGCGGCATCGGCGCAGCCGGTGGGCGCGAGCAAGCCTTCGCCGGCGAACTTCACGCGATCCCATGCGCCGTAGATCTTCATAAGCTCATAGCCGTGAACGGTGAGAATGCCGGGCGCGACGTCCCACTTGGGCCAGGGCGCTGCCGAGAATTTGTCGAGATCGGCTTGAGCGGTGAGCGGCGAACGAACGCCGTGGCGGCTGAGCACAACCACGAGCTGCAGAGTGGCATCGCGGACGGGAGTCTGCGATTCAGACGATTGGACGAGAAAGAAGGAGAGGAGAAAGAAACCAAGAGAGCGGAAACTGAGGGAACGCGATTCGAATGGGAGGGTCAACATATTTCACCGACTTCGAGTGTAGAGGGCTGGACAGAGAAATGCACAAACGCAGTGGGAAAGTTGAGGGCGACGAGTTTCGAGACCAATCAAGCGGGCGGAGACAGGGGATCTCTGAATTTCTGCATCGTGTAAACGCATTCTTTCCCGGATAACTTCGCAGATCAAACTAAAGGATGAACGGAAGGGCGGGGGATAAGGAACGGCTGGAGCGATCCGCTGGATGAGAACTCGATAACGTTATGAAAAATAGAATTGATAAAGCTGTATTGCCTCCATTTTTGCGGATAATTTCGTCCATGAGATAGGTTGTTTATCTGGAAAAAAGCGGCCAACTTTTGTCTTGACAATGGTGGATAAACGCACATATAGTTCGCATCGCCAATAAAGGCAGGGCTCGGTGTGCTTTGAATCGCCGTGCGCTCCACTCGGCCGCGGCCGGGAGGAGCGGAGGGACTTTGCGGAGTCCATGCGGACCGGCAAAGCTGCTCGCAACATCAACAAACCTTTGGAGGGAATCATGTCAGGCAGGCCAGAACGTAACTCAGGGCTTTATGCATGCGCGATCAGAATCACGACAACGGCGATCGCGTTCCTTGCGCTGCTGATGATGAGCAGCGCCGCTCAGGCACAGGTTCTCTACGGTTCCATCACAGGAACCGTCTCCGACAAGACAGGCGCGGTGGTTCCAAATGTCCTTGTGACGATCACCAACCAGGCGACTGGAGGAAGCCGCGGCCAGAAGGCGAATGGGGATGGTTCATACAACCTTCTGGACGTGCTGCCCGGCACTTATACCCTTGTCATTGCGCAGTCGGGTAACTTCGCTGGCTTCACGCAGAAGAACATCACAGTGTCGGTCAACCAGCAAGTGCGCATCGACGTTACGCTTTCACCGGCGTCAGTCTCGACGCAGATCGTAGTGACCGAGGCGGCGCCCGAGTTACAGACAGAAACGGCCGAGGTCGACAGCGAAATCAACCAGACACAAATCTCGCAGTTGCCTATCACGTCCTCGAAGGGCCGCAATTACGAAGAGCTCTACACGCTGATTCCCGGCGCTGCTCAGGTACAGGAAAAGAATTCCATTGGAGGCAACCCCTCGCGCGCCCTGTCGGTGAACGTGAACGGCAACTCGTACAACGGCAATACCACGCGCATTGACGGCGCCATCGATTATTACGGATGGCTGCCTTACCTCATCGCCTACGTCACGCCGGCCGACGCGGTGGAAAGCGTCACCGTCACCACGGACGATTTCAACGCCGAGCAAGGGCAAGCTGGCGGCGCTTCCGTCCGCGTAACCACCAAGAGCGGCGGCCACGATTTCCATGGCGGCGGGTGGTGGTACTACCAGGATGCGGCAGTGAATGCGCGCGCTTACCTCAACACTGCGACGGCGCAGCCGACGATCCCCAAGAACATTAATCAGGAATACGGCGCTAACATTGGCGGGCCAGTCTATATTCCCGGAATTCTGACCGGCAAGAAGAAGCTGTTTTTCTTTACCAACTTCGACCGCATCACGCAGCGCACGTTGGCGTCCGTTCCCGAAACCGTTCCCGACACGCTGATGAACGGCGGCAATTTTTCCGAAGCAGCTTCAGTCGCGACGCTCTACGATCCGCAGCCACAGGCTACGGGCTGGGAAGGCACTGTCAACCCCGCGCTCTGTCCGAGCCCGGATACCTCGTATACAAACGGGTATTTGCAATATCAGTGCCGGCCCACATTTACCGCTGAGTATGGCGAGACGGGAGCCAACGTCAACACCATTCCCGCCTCGAGAATCTCGCTGGCAGGCGGGATCATGATGCAGGACCTTGCCGCGATCTCGAAACTCGTCAGCACGCCAAGCGCGACCCTGCTGAGCAAGGTGATGCTCAACGATTATCAGGCAACGTCGACCGTCGCTTACAACCGCAACGCGTCGGACTCGAAGATTACCTACATTCCGAACGAGAACACTCAAGTCTTCGGCAAGTACGGCATCACGCCCTACACGCTCAGCGATCCGCAGGTCCTGGGTAACACACCTTGCACGGGCAGCAACGCCTGCGCCGGCGGTCCCGCGGCTGACGGCGGACAGCCGGGCAATGTCGGAGGTCGCGGCCAGAACGCCGGGCTCGGCTTCAGCCATGTTTTCAACCAGAACCTCGTGCTCGATGCCGACGGTGGCTGGACTCGCCTGTTGACCTACGCGCAGTCCACGCTTGACGTGGCGTTGGGCGACTACGGCCTGAACACGCTGAAGATTCCGGGGACGAACGGCATTGGCCTGAACTATGTTGGCCAGCCGGGATTCTACCTCACGACGTTTACCGGCATTGGGAACAACAACGGCTCCAACCCCTTCGAGTTCCGCGATAACCAATTCACAGGCGACGTGAACCTGAGCTGGTTGAGGGGGCACCACGCCGTCAAGATGGGCTACACCTACTATCACTTCGATCTCAACCACTTCCAGCCCACCAGCGGCGGCCAGCCCAACGTTCCGCGCGGCGGCTTCTTTTTCCAGGGCGGCATGACCTGCGGAACTCCCGCGACGGCGACAGCCGCTTCTTGCGCTATCGACGGATATAACTCGCTTGCCGACTTCCAGCTGGGCCTGCCCAACAACGGCACGGGCAATGCGATTGGTGACCCTTCGCAGGTCTACAATCCCAACGCTCTGCGCTGGACCGAACATGGCCTTTATGCGCAGGATACGTGGACGGCGTCTCCCAAGCTGACGCTGACTTTCGGAATCCGGTATGAAGTTTATCCGGCGCCGTACCGCGATCACACCGGCGCATCCGTTCTGCTTCCCCAATTGCCACAGTCGGCCAACGTGGAAGTGGGCGGCATTAATGGCAACCCGCGGAGCGGAGGCATCGGCGCCGGGTGGGGACAGATCGTACCCCGGCTGGGCATCGCTTACCGCCTGAACGACAAGACGGTGATCCGCACCGGCTTCGGCCTCACCACCGATCCGGATAGCATGCGTTACCTGCGCGATTCGTTCCCCGAGGATCTGGCGCCTAACTACCAGGGAACCGGGAACTTTACCATTGCCGTCGATCCGGCAAACGGCAATGCGCCGATGAACCTTACCTACGGCATTCCGAACACGGCCAAGATGGCTCCCAACTACTCAACCGGGTTCGCATCGCTGCCCATCGCAGGGTCGACGAATACGGTGCCGCAGAACTTCCGCCGTGGCTACATCGAAAGCTGGAACCTGGTTGTACAGCGGACCATCGGGTTAGGTTTTGTGGGCACCGTCGGCTATGTGGGCGACCACTTCGTCCGCCAGCAGGACGGTGTCGGCTATCTCAATGCAGCCAACTTTCCGAGTTCTTCTTCACCCTGCCTGCCCACCGGTAAGTACAATCCTTCCACTGGTTTGACCGGCAACTGCAGTTACCAGGCCAACACGATCATCAACGAGCAGTGGTGCGCCGGGAACACCAACCTGACCTGCTACAACACCGGCGGCATCACCGTGAACCTGCCGATCTTCAGCTCGGGGTACGAGGGGCTGCAGTCACAGTTGACGCGCAACGCGGGCAAAAACGCCTCCCTAGGCGTGGTCTACACCTACTCGCATGCCATCGACTACGAGGACAACGGCGCCGGCTCAGGAAACGAGGGCACGCATTTCAATTATCCGAGCATGTTCCGCTTTAACCGTGGGTCGGCGGGCTTTGACGAAAAGCACAACCTGCAGGTGTGGGGCGTCTACAGCCTGCCTTTCGGACCGGGCCAGATGTGGCTCAATCACGGCCTGGCAGGGGACATCATTGGCGGATGGCAGTTGAGCGGGCAGTTCAGCCACTACAGCGGCTTCCCGTTCTCAGTGAGCGCGAACAGCAACACCATTGGCGGATTTGCCCCCGGCTATAACAACACGTATGCCCAGCTCAGCGGTTCCTATAAGAAGCTGGGGGGCCACGCCCAGAATGCTGGCTCGCCCGTGAGCGGCGGCAAGCCGTGGTTTGACCCGACCATCTTCTCAAGCCCGACTGAGTCAGCGGCGGCGCCGGTGATTCCAAATACCGGCCGCAACCAGTTCCGCGGGCCGGGCAACACGCAAACCAACGCGAGTCTCGTCAAGAACTTCCATATCTTCCGCGAATCCGAATTCCAATTACGGTTCGAGGCCTTCAACGTGTTTAACCATCCGTGGCTCAACGCCCCCAATACAACGGTTGGTAGCGGCACGTTTGGTTACATCACCAACTTCAACGCCTTCAATGTCGCGGCCTTCGGCACAAACGCGGGCTCCCGCCAGATGCAGTTTAGCGGGCGCATTAACTTCTAACTGTTTTTCGGATGAATCGGCGCGGCAGCTCTTTCGGGGGCTGCCGTGCTGCTTTCTGGGCGCAAACATCAGCGGTTCCCCGGGGGTCTCAGCGAGCGCACGGTGTGCCGCGGCGGCTCGATTATATTGATTGCAGGAGATCTCTCCAGGGAAAGCGCTGAGTGGAAGAAAAGTTCCGTTGGTAATCCCCTTCACGAAGGCGCTGAAAAATGCATGTGACCGATAAGCCCGCTCGAACGCGCCGCGCCGTGGCATCGAGCGAAACTGCGCGTGAAATCAATCGCGACATCGTGCTTCACGCCATCCATCTGCACCAGCCTGTGAGCCGGGCTGACCTGGCGCGGCTGACCGGCCTCCAGCCAAGCACAGTGTCAGTCATCATCGGCCAGCTCATCGACGAGGAGTGGGTAGTGCCGGGCAGCCTGGGGCGATTGCCGCGAGGGCGCAGGCCCACCTATGTGACGCTGAACGACCGGCACGTTACGCTGGCCATCGATCTACGGCCAGGGAAAGCGAATCTTGCCGTTGTCGATATCAACGGGAAGATCCTCGGCCGTGAGGCAGTCGAGTTTGAAATCAAACCCGGTTCCACACCTGAAGAAGCAAGAACGGCCATCGCACATATCGCGAGAGCGGCGCGAGCATTGCGCGCGACCTACGCCGACCGAATGTTTCAGGGCCTCGGTGTGAGCGTTTCAGGACGTGTGGACCAGAGGACTCACCGTCTGCTCTTTTCGCCGAATGCTCCGTGGGGCCAGATCGACCTCTACGCGGAACTGCAGAGGGTTCTGGACACTCCGATCGAAATGGAGAACGCGGCCAATGCCTGCCTGGTCGCAGAACGCTGGTTCGGCAACTTCGGCGATGCGCAGAACATGATTGCGATATCGGTTTCGGAGGGCATTGGCGCGGGAATGCTGGTGGATGGACGGCTTGTGCGGGGCCGTGATGACATGGCGGGCGAGTTTGGCCACATGCCGCTTGAAGAAACGGGCCCAGTATGCGGGTGCGGCAGCGTGGGGTGTTGGGAAACATTTGCATCGAACCGCGCCGGGTTGCGGTATTACCGCGAGCTTGCGCCGGAAAGTACACTCAATTCATTTCAGGAATTGCTCGAGCTGGCACTGCAGGGCGACATCCGCGCTTTGCGCTCCATCGACAAAATGATGACCTATCTGGCGCGAGGGCTGGCGATGCTCGCGGCAGGCCTCGCGCCGGAAGTCATTATCATCGTGGGCGATTGCACGGTGCTGTGGCCGCGTATCTGCCCTTTGCTCGAGAGCCAGTTGATTGCAAAATCGTTTACGCCGCACACGCCGCGCGTGGTAGCGGCCATGGATGGCGATGCGGCGCGGTTGCGCGGGGCCGCCGCGCTGGTCCTGCACAAAGTGCTCTTCCGGCAAATGGACTTTGCGTCGCGCCGCGAAAGCGAGCGGGCCAGTTCCAAGCCCGTTCCGGTACACGCATAAAAGCCTCATTGGCCCATACCGTGATGGCTCGGGCAATGCGGGAGACTGACTATCCATGAGAGTGGGATTCATCGGCGCCAGCGGCATCGCAGGCAAGCACGCACAGGCATACAAGAACATCGGCTACCGGATTGCGGCGGTTACGGATAGGACCGAGGAGCGAGGGCGCAAGTTCGCCGATGCCTGGGGCGCGGAGTTTGTGGCCACGCCGGAAGAGCTAAGCCGGCGCGCAGACGTGGATTCGCTCGATGTGTGCACATTTCCCGGCTACCGGCTGGCGGCGGTGGAACTGGGCGCGAAGACGGGCAAGCATGTATTGGTGGAAAAGCCGATGGCTGTGGACCTGGAGACCGCAGCAAAGATGATCGACGCGGCGCGCGCGGCCGGAGTTCAACTCGGCGTGGTGAGCCAGCACCGTTTCGACGATTCGACACTGTTTTTGAAACGCGCAATTGCAGCCGGGAGGCTGGGCAGGATCCTGCAGGCCGACGCCTACGTGAAGTGGTATCGCACGGACGAATATTATGCGCGGCCTGTGAAGGGAAGCTGGAGTGGCGAGGGAGGCGGCGCGTTGATCAGCCAGGCCATTCACCAAGTGGACGTGCTGCTGTATCTTATCGGCGCCGTGGATGAAGTTTTTGGGTACTGGCACCTCGGCGCCACGCACAAGATCGAGTCGGAGGACCTGGTGTCTGCGGTGTTGCATTGCTCATCGGGCGCAACCGGCGTGATCCAGGCGGCGACAGCACTGTGGCCCGGGTATCCCGAGCGGATCGAGATCCACGGAACGAAGGGAAGCGCAATTGTGACCGGAGACCAGTTGACGACCTGGGATGTGCGCGACGATTCGGGCGAGCCGGGGCCCATTTCATGGCAGGGCAAATCCGGCGCGTCAGACCCGATGGCAATCTCGCTCACGCCGTTCGAGCGGCAGCTTGCAGACTTTGGCGAGGCGTGCAAGACGGGCCGGATGCCGGCGTCTTCGGGAGTCGATGGTTACCGCGCATTGCAACTGGTGCGAAGTATTTACGACTCGTGCGCCGAAGGCCGAAAAGTGCAGATCGCGCCGGTTGCGTTTTAGCGAACACGTTTCCGGCGTCCGGCGATCTTGTGCCGCATAGGGAAAGAATTATTGATTCACGCCGCTGGCGAGGAATCCACCGTCGACGGCAAGGACTTCGCCGGTCACGAACGAAGCCGCCTCAGAAGCGAGGAAGATAGCTGCGCCAGCCAGCTCATGCGCCTGACCGAATCGGTGCATGGGCGTGCGCATGAGCAGTTCCTTCCCGCGCTGGGTGCCCTGGACGAGCGAGCGGTTCAGCTCCGTCGCAAAGATGCCCGGTGCGATCGCGTTCACGTTGACCCCGTTAGGCGCCAACTCAATTGCGAGGGTTTTGGTTAATGAAACCACACCGGCCTTGCTGGCCGAATAGGGTGCGACACCGCGAAACGCGACAAACGATCCGAGAGAAGCGATGTTGATGATTCGTCCGTAGCCGGCTTTTGCCATGCTCGCTGCGAAGATTTGGCAGACGCGAAGCGTGCCGGTGAGATTCGTTTCGATAATGCGCGACCAGTCCGCCTCCGGAGCCTGCAAGACGGGAGACTTGCTGGTGATGCCGGCGGCGTTTACGAGAATGTCGACCTTGCCAAAGGCCGCCAGGACAGCATCGTGCAGAGCCTCGATTGAAGGACGATCGAGAACGTCGCTGACCACGCGGAGAGAGCGTCGGCCTAATGCTTCGATGTCGGCAGCGGTCTTCTCCACCTCACGCATGCGGCGCGAACTGGGGACAACATCGGCGCCGGCTGCGGCCAGGCCCAGCGCCATTGCGTGACCCAGGCCCGTGGTACCACCGGCCACCACGGCCACTCTGCCCGACAAATCGAATAAGGATTGGCGCATGGAGGAAATCGTTCGAAGGATCGTGCCGCGTGGCGAATGCAGTGAAATTGCAATGATATTTTGCGGCCATTCCAGCAGGATTTCGACCGCATAAGGCGTTGTTCGTTGCTCAGATTATATCGAGTGAGGTGGCGCCATTCCGGGGCAGATTATGCAACGCCTCCTCATGGAGTTGTGCCGGAGATCGCCTTGAGCGGGTTGGAATCCTGACTCAGGTCGTCGGCACCGGTTAGCTGATTGGTCTCGTTGAGACGGTCCCCGAGCGCGCGCACCAGATCGGGAATGTCGTAGTGAAGCAGCACGCCGGGAATGACGTCTTCCGGCGCGCCGGTGGGCAAAGGCGCATCGATAAGGCTGCGGTAGCTTGTGAGCACATGATCAACATCGATATGCCGAATTCGGCGATCGAGAACGGCGGCATGGAGGAGCACGAGGCCCAAGTGACCACTTGCCGCGCCGGAGATATGAGTGGGATCGACGTCGGTGCAGCGAGCAAGATAGTCGACGGCTCGCAATACGTCGTCGGCGCGGAGTCCGATAAGTGTCCGTCCGACCAGATCGGCGCGAAGGCTGAGCAAATAGAATGGTCCAAGCAACGGCGCCTTCATATCGTCAGTGCCTGGTGGCGATGGCCGCGGCGTGATGGCCAGGACGACGTTGCCTTGAGCTGCGAACGATTCGAATTTCGCCTCGTTGGCTTGCGCGATCGAATCCGATCCGTGAATCGAATTTGGAACCAGCAAAAGGACGGCCGGATGGCGGCCCGGGGTTGAGGGGAGGGCGAGATCGGCTTGAAGGTGCAGGCCGCCCGAAGTTGCAAAATCGAGCGGACCGGATTTGGCAGCGAGTAACGCCTCATCGAATTTGGATGTGCCCGGCCGGGCTTCCGCGCCGGTCAGGTTGCGGATCAGCGTGCCGAGTTGGTCAAATGCAATGAGTGGACGATGTGCCGGAACGAGCCGTGCTGTGCGTTTCTTGTTCAACGTGTAAACGGTCGCGCAGCCGGGATAGCTGGTCGCAACTTGACCAGTCGTCGTCACTTGAAATGCGTCTTTTGGCAAGTTGGCGATCAATGTCGCGGCGGCTCGCGGACCAGTTCCGGCAGGCAAGAACGGATGATCGGCATCAGAGCCCGGCTGCAGGTTGCGAAGGAAGAAGCTGACGATGTCGCCCATGATCGGCATGAGCGCGCCATGGTCGCCAGGACCGCTGATCCACTGCAAGCGGGCTTGAGGCGAAACCGTATTCGTCGTGTCGGTATTCAGAGCGGGCACTGTCGGCGTTGGTGGAATGGATGGCGCGGCGCCATCTTCAGCTTTTCCGGCGCTGGCCGGATCGAAGAGGGAATAAACGCGGCGAGCCTCAATGACCGTTGTGTGCGCACCCGCGAAAGGAAACATGTCGGAGTAAGTGGAGAGTACGGCGTAGGGGCGCGGCGCGGCGAGCTCGATCCAGTCGGGAAAACCGAGACCAGAGGAGATGAAGCGCGGCGTAGACTGTTCGGCGTCCTGGGGGCCGAGAGCGGGCAGCAGCGCGTCAAAGGACGTGATGTAGCATGCGGTGCCGATGGCAGCGATGCGCGTGTCGAGCGCGCCGGCGAGCGCAGTGATGGTTCCTCCGCCGGAGCAACCGAGAGCACCGATGCGATGCGAATCAACTTGCGGGAGAGACGCGAGGAAATCCACTCCACGCATTGCGTCCCATAGCTCATAGCGGGCAAAGGTGTCGCCGATCAGCATGGGTTGCAGGCTGGCCTCGCCGTGCTCGCCAGTAGGGCGCACGACGAGTGAAGCGTCGGGCTTGGCCGGGTCGGGATATTGCAGCCGCTCGCCTTGGCCGATCGGATCGTAGGAGAGAACGATGAAGCCGTTACGGGCGAAGATTGCGGCGACAGGCGCATCGCCTGCCTTACCGCTCGGCGCATGGCCGGGACTCATAAGAATCGCGGCGCGCTTACCGTCCGCGATGGGGTCATCGGGAACGTAGAGCAGCGCCGTAACGAAGAAGTTGGGCTGGCTTTCGAAGATCACTTTGCGGATGACAAATCCATCTGCCTGGGTTTCGCCGACGAATTTTGCATTGAGCGGAGTGCGCGGGGGAAGGGAACCGATGAGCGAGAGAATCTGCGCGCGCACCTTGGCTTGGTGAGCCAAAGCCTGAGCGCGCGTGTGAATGGCAGCTACCGCGGTTGCACGGTTGGCTTGATCCTCGGTCGCAATGCTGTCGAGATATTGATCGAGTTGGAGACGGCCCTGATTGGCCGGGTTTGCATCCGGTCCGTGCGGCGCAGATGTGGCATTACGCGGCGTCGCCGGTGGCTGCGTGGGGGCTTGAGCAGAGGCAGGTCCTGCCCACGAAAACGCGATCAAGGTGAAAAGAGCTGCAAAAGGCGCTCGAGTCATGACTATGCCTTGATACTCCAACTGGTCAGACCAGTCAACCGCGCTCAAAGCGGATCATCAGGGCCACACACATTCCTTGGTGGCGGAGCGTCGGCCAGCCGGTATCCTGATCGATAGATGGGTTGGAGCAAGCCAATTAACGTCTTCAGGTGGCTCTTCGACGGTCGTCGCGGCCCGCGGGGACAGATGATTCCGCGGTGGATCTTTCTGCGCGCGCTGGCCCTCATCTACTTTTCAGCCTTCTATTCGCTGCTGTTTCAGATCAAGGGTCTGATTGGTCCTGAAGGAATTCTGCCCGCGCACGATTATCTGGCCGATATCGCGCAGCAATTGGGCCTGGAGCGCTACTGGTATGCGCCGTCGCTCTATTGGATTTCATCAAGCTCCACAATGATGATGGCGGTGACGTGGATCGGGCTGATCGCGTCCGTGATTGCTTTTTTGAATGTGTGGCCCCGCCTGAGCTTTTTCGTCTGCTTCGTTTGCTTTCTTTCGTTCGTTGGGGCGAGCGGGACGTTCTCAAGCTATCAGTCGGATGGCATGTTGCTGGAGGCAGGATTTCTGGCGCTGTTTTTCGCTCCACGTGGACTCTGGCCGGGTTGGGGCACGGATAGTCCTCCATCGCGGATGAGTTGGTTCCTGCTCCAATGGGAATGGTTCCGAATCTATTTCGAATCAGGGATGGTGAAGCTTGCGAGCGGCGACGTGGAATGGCGCAACTTCACTGCCATGGACGAGTACTACCAGAATGGGCCGCTGCCGACGTGGATCGGATGGCACGTCGAGCATCTTCCGCATTGGTTCCATGCGGCCACCGTCGGAGGAACCCTGGCGCTTGAGTTGGTTCTGGTATTCATGATGTTCTTTCCGCGCCGGGTGCGACTGATCCTCTTCTTCATCGTCACGCCCTGGGAGATCGGCGTCATCCTCACAGCCAACTACGCGTTCCTGAATTACCTGGTTTTGTCGCTCGGGTTCCTGCTGCTCGATGACAGATTTCTATTTCGGTTTGTGCCCGCGCGCATTCGCCCGCGCCAGCCGGAGCGGATTGAAGCGCCGGTGCCCGAAACAACTGAGGAGCATTCACTGTCGATTCTGGGAGCAGGCGAGTCTAGCCTTGCAACGGCCGACATCGAAGCAAGCGATCAGGCTCCCAAGCGTCGCGCATTTCTCGAGCATCTTGGGTTTTCATGGCGGGTAGCGAGCGTAGCCGTTGCGGCCTTCATGTTGACATGGATTGCCTACAACACGACGGCCGAGATGATCGGAATTCCGATGGGCAGAATTCCGGGACCTGTCAAACCGCTGATCGCACTTGAGCCCTTTCGGATCGCCAACCAATATGGGCTCTTCGCCGTGATGACACGCGGGCGCTACGAGATAGAGTGTCAGGGATCCGACGATGGTACAAACTGGATCGCGTATCCGTTCCGCAACAAGCCGCAGGCATTGAACGAAGCACCCGGAATCTATGCGCCCTATCAGCCGCGCTTCGACTGGAACCTGTGGTTTGCGTCGCTCGGTGGCTGGCGCGAGAACGAGATCGTGCCGCTGACCGAGGAGCGCCTACTGGTCGGCGACGGCGATGTGCTGGCGCTTTTTCGCGGGAACCCTTTCGCGCAGACTCCGCCGCGGTATGTCCGTGCCGTGATCTGGCAGTACTGGTTTACAACTGAGGGAGAAAAGCGGCGAACCGGCGATTGGTGGCGCCGCGAGTATCTTGGACTGTACGCGCCGGAGTTGACGATGGCCGCCGATGGCCGATTTGCCGTTGTGGAATGGCCTGAGGAATTGCCGCCGCACGACTGAATAACGAGTACTTGGAGGAATGGGTTAGCGATGAGCCGCGCATGTGTGATTGGATCGGGTCCCAACGGGCTGGCCGCGGCCATTGCGCTGGCGCAGGCCGGAATGAGCGTGGACGTCTTCGAGGCAGAGGCCGAACCAGGCGGCGCTGCACGAACGCTGCCGCTCACGCTGCCGGGGTTCCTGCATGATTTTGGCTCGGCCGTCCATCCGTTTGCAGCTGGGTCTCCTTTCTTTGCCACGCTGCCGCTAGCGGATTACGGACTGGAGTGGATTCACGGGGAGGCGCCGCTGGCGCATCCTCTTGACGACGGTTCGGCTGTGGTGCTGGAGCGCGACCTGGAACATGCGGAGCGCGCACTTGGAGCGGACGGCAAGCTGTGGCGTGGATTGATGCAGCCCGCGGCCGATAACTGGATGGGTTTTGCGGAGGACACGCTGGGTCTCGCCACTTCGCATCCCGCATCATCCGCTGCGCATGGCACGATTTGGACTTTCGGCGATTCAGTCCGCACAGGGTTTTGCAAAAAGCCACTTTGTGAGTCCGCGGACTCGGGCCATTTTCGCGGGACTGGCGGGCCACTCGTTTCTGAGTTTCGACCAGCCGCTGAGCGCGACCATCGGATGGATGTTCGGCATCACGATTCACGCGGTTGGCTGGCCGATTCCTCGCGGCGGCGCGCAGGCCATCACGCGAGCGCTGGTTGGCTATCTTGAGGCGCTGGGCGGAACTGTGCACACTTCTTGCCGAGTCGATGCGGCCGCCTTCCGTGAATTGGAATCGAAGAACGATCTCGTGCTCTTCGACACCGCACCTCGGCAACTGGTGGAGATTGCCGGCGAGCGGCTCTCGACCAAATACAAAAGCGAACTGGAGCGGTTCCAGCGCGCGCCCGGTGCGTTCAAGATCGATTACGCCCTTTCGCAGCCGGTTCCGTGGCGCGCGGCGGATTGCCGGCGAGCGATCACGGTTCACCTTGGCGGATCGTTTGAGGAGATTGCGGCTGCCGAGTCCGAAGTCGCCAATGGCCACGAAGCCGAACAGCCCTTCGTGTTGGTTGCACAGCCCGCGCTTTACGATCCATCGCGCGCACCCGAGGGAAAACATGTGCTGTGGGCGTATTGTCACGTGCCCAACGGCTCCACTTTCGACATGACAGAGCGCATCGAGGCGCAGATCGAGCGCTTTGCTCCGGGATTCCGCGATTGCGTGCTGGCGCGGCACGTTTCTGCGCCCGCTGCGCTGGAAGCGATGGATGCGAATCTCGTGGGCGGCGACATCAGCGGCGGCGCGATGACACTGCGGCAGATGTTTTTCCGGCCGACTGTCAGCGGCTATGCGACGGGCGCGCCGAAATTGTATTTATGTTCGGCGTCAACGCCGCCGGGCGGGGGTGTCCACGGCATGTGCGGCTATCACGCGGCGCGGCTTGCGCTTCGTAAGCTAAAGAAATGATCGGTGGGCTCAGGAAAAAGGAAGGCCGCTCGCCTGAAGCGAACGGCCTTGCTAAATAACCGCAATGTTCCCCCCGTGAAAATCTTCAGCCGAGAATCAGCCGGTAAACCCTACCCGCGCGTGTAACTTTCCAGCGCGAGGCGGCTGGGAATCGTAAGCGTGCATCCGTGCTGCGCTACCAGGTGACGATTCTTGAAGATGCTCAGCGTGCGCGTCACGGTCTCGCGTGAGGCGCCGATGAACTCGCCGATTTCTTCGTGAGTCATCGACACGCGGCAGTGTGCGGACAACTCCTGCTTTTGGCCGGGCTCATCGCTCCATACCAGCAGCAGGCGAGCCAGGCGCTCAGGCACCGAAGTCGACAGGCCGACCATTCGCAGCTGTTCGCAGGCTAGGTTGAAGCTGCGACTAATTTCGCGCGTGACGATGGGATAGACCTCAGGGTGACGTGCCAGGAATTGCAGGAAGACCTGGCGCGAGATGTGGGCAATCCTGGACGGATAAAGCGTGTCAGCGGTCATTTCGTACTCGCCGCCGGAGAGCGTGGATGAAAAGCCCAGCACCTCGCCAGCTTTGGCGATGTGGAAACTCAGGCGGCGGCCGTCGCTCGAGTTGATGGAGAGCTTGACTTCGCCGTCGAGGATCACATAGATGCCCGATGACGGCTGTGTCTCGGTGAACAGGACCACATTGTAGGGATAGGAAGAAGGTGCAAGCAGCGGCTCCAGATCAGCCAGAGCCGCGGCCGGCAATGCCTTGAAGAATTCGCCCTTGAGGTAAGAAGGTGCGCCCACGTGGTTCGTTAGATCATGTCCCGTCTGCATCTCAGCTCTCCGTGTCAGCAGGTTGAGAGTTCTTGCGCGTGACCTCTTCGGCAAGATACTCGGTCCAGGGTGTGCCGGTGAGGATCGCGGCTTCCGATTGAGAGTAGATCGCTCTCAAAACCTTGATCCCGCCGGCATCGGCAAAAGTTGTTCCACGCAAATCAAGAGACAGTTTTTTCTGCTCAAATGCCGGAGCCTTTTCTTCCCACAGGCGGCCAAGTTCGGTGGCCCATGGTCCGGCGATGCGCCCTTCCAACTTGATGACGACCGCTTTCGAGTTTTCTTCAAAGGTGATTCGAAGCACTTGCTGGCTCGTCCTGCGCCACGCCAGTCATAAGGCACGGCACGTGCCAAACTTTGGGCGCGGCGGGTAGGCGGCTGCATCCCATTGAAAGGAAATGATTTGTTGCGGCGGGATTGCGGCGGTCGTGGGCGATGTAGCGAGCCGAGTGACGAAGTGACGATGACGGTATTTCGTCACCAAGACTACATATAGTCGCCGCGCTCGATGCCAAGCTTCTTAATTTTGGAGTTGAGCGTGGTGCGCTTGAGGCCGAGGCGCTCGGCTGCGCCGCCGGGTCCACCAATGATGCCCTTGGCCTCTCGGAGCGCGCGGAGAATATGATCGCGCTCGGCCGCGTGCAGCGTTGGATTCGCCGCGGCCTCATAGTCTTCATCTTCCTCTTTCATGGCTTCGAGCTCGGCAAGAGGCACATGGAGCTGCGGCCCGCGCGAAAGGATCACGGCGCGCTCGAGGAAGTTTTCCAACTCGCGAATGTTGCCGGGCCATTTCCAAGCCACAAGCGCAGCCATCGCTTCGGGCGGAATGGTTTCAATGTTTTTGCCCATGCGTCGCGCATGGCGAGACACGAAGTGGCGCACAAGAATGGGAATGTCGGCGACGCGCTCGCGCAGGGGCGGGGCCGAAACCGGGAAGACTTTGAGGCGGTAATAGAGGTCGCTGCGGAATTGTTTCTCGGCCACCATCTGTGCCAGGTCGCGATTGGTGGCGGCGATCAGGCGCACGTTGACAGGGATGGACCGCGTTCCTCCGAGACGTTCGATCTCGCGCTCCTGCAGGGCGCGCAGCAGTTTGGGTTGCAGATCGAGCGGCAGCTCGCCCACCTCGTCGAGAAACAGCGTGCCCTCGTGAGCCAGCTCCACACGGCCAATTTTGCGTGCAATGGCGCCCGTGAATGCCCCTTTCTCGTGGCCAAAGAGCTCGCTTTCGAGTAAGCCCGCTGGGATCGCAGCGCAATTCAACTTGATGAACGTATGCTCGCTGCGTTGGCTCAAGCGATGGATGGCGCGCGCCAGAAGCTCTTTGCCTGTTCCGGTTTCACCCTCGATGAGGACCGTCGCATCGGTTGGGGCGACGGTTGCAATCTGGCGCAGAACATTGCGCAGGCCCGAGCTTTCACCCACGATGTCGTCGAACCGGTGTTCGACGTTGATCTCGTCTTCGAGATATTGTTTTTCCTGTTTGAGCCGGTCGCGCAACTCCGCAATGCGCCGAAATGCCATGGCGTTGTCAACCGCCATCGCGACCTGTCCGGCGATCTGGACCAGCATCTCGACTTCGCGCTGGCCGAAATTCCCCTCCTGCCGGCTCACTACGGAGAGCGCTCCGAGCGCTTTGCCCTGGTGAACAAGCGGAACCCAGATTCCGGACTGCATGCCCATCCGCTTGAGGTAACTGAGCGTTTCCGGTGCGTAGGGAGCTTTGGCGATGCTTTCGAGCAGCACCGGCTCGCGTGTGCGAAACGCGACGCCCGACAGCGAGCCATCGATGGGAACGCGCAATTCGCCTTGAAAGGCGTCGGCGCCCGCTCCCCCGAGAAATTGCACCACCATGTCGTCTGCTGAGGCGTCATGAAGGACCAGGCCCGCGTTGTCGTGGGGAATTACCTCGCGGATGGAAGCCGAAATCGCTCCCAGCAACTTCTCTGCATCCATATTGGCCAGCAACGCACCGCTGAGCTGGAAGATCAATGCCTCTTCGGCGCGCTTGCGGTCGGTCATGTCGCGGGTAACTTTGGCAAATCCCGTTACGTCGCCGCTGCTGTCGCGGATGGCAGTGATGACGATGTTGGCCCAGAAGCGCGAACCATCCTTGCGTACACGCCAGCCTTCCTCTTCCACGCGGTCCCGGGCCGCGGCCTGACGCAACAACTCGGCGGGGCGTTCGCGTTCCTGATCTTCATGCGTGAAGAAACGCGAGAAGTGCAGGCCGAGGACCTCGTCAGCCTTGTAGCCTTTGATGCGCTCGGCGCCGGGGTTCCAGGTCAGCACATGGCCGTCGCGGTCGAGCAGATAGATGGCGTATTCGCCGATGCTCTCAACGATGGAGCGCAGGCGTAGGTCGTTGAGCCGCAGCGCCTCCTGCGCGGCGCGCTGCTCGGTGGCGTCGCGAATGAAGCTGACAACGGCCTGGCCGCTCTCAGTCTCCATCGGCTTGAGCATGATGTCGACAGGGAACTCCGTGCCATCCTTGCGCAGGCCAAAGAGATTGAGGGCCGCGCCCATCTGGCGGGTGCGGGGATGTGCGCTGTAGTTCTCTCGATGGCTCGGATGGCCGCCTCGGAATCGAGCGGGCACCAGGATCTCGATTGGCTGGCCGATCAGCTCCTGGGCGCTATAGCCGAACAGCTCTTCGGCACGCGGGTTCGCGGCGCGCATGACGCCATCTTTGTCGGTGACGAGGATGGCGTCCGGCGAAGATTCAAACAGCCGCTCAATCGTATTTTTGGCAAAGCCCGGCTCGACGAACCGCTTCGCAGCCGTGGCCTGCCCGGGGGAATCCGAGGGGCCCATGTTGTGCTACCGACCTTAGTTGAAAGGTATCGCCTGGGGCGACCTTCGCGCAACGACGGAGACTAAAACGTTTTGTAATGTTGGTACTGGCTTCCCGGCTCAGGAAGGGGGGGCCTGCTGAGCGAGGTAAGCGAGCCACTCGTCCATACCCGCGCCGGTTTTGGCTGAGGTTTCAAAGATGCGGATTCCCGGTCGAATCTCGTTCATGTTCTTGAGTGCCAGTTCGCGGTCGAATCCGCATGGTCCGGCGAGATCAATCTTCGTAATCACAGCCGCATCCGACGAGTTGAACAGTCCCGGATACTTGAGCGGCTTGTCCTCGCCTTCGGTCACGCTGAGCAGCGCGACGCGGATGCGCTCGCCCAAGTCATAGCTGGATGGGCACACCAGGTTGCCGACATTCTCGATAAAAAGATAGTCGAGTCCTGCGAGCGAGACGCCCTCCCATTCTTCGAGATGTTTCGTGACCATCTCAGCGTCGAGGTGGCATATTCCGTGGGTATTGATCTGTCGCACAGGCGCTCCGCTCGCCGCCAGGCGCCGGGCGTCGTTGTCGGTTTCGAGATCGCCTACCAGGGCCGCAGCCTTTGCGCCCCGAGAACGCAGCTCACGAAGGGTCCGCTCAAGAAATGCGGTCTTCCCCGTGCCGGGGCTCGAGACGAGATTCAGCACCAGCACACCGGCAGAAGTGAAACGTTGGCGCAGCCCCGCTGCCAGCTCATCGTTCTTCTTCAGGATTCCCCGCCGCAGCTCAACAATCCGGGTGGTCATAATTGCTCCTCGACCGGACTCGGCGCGCTGATCTGCGCTGCCCCGGCGTCCGGTTCTTCCAGCTCAATCGATTCGATCTCTAACTCACGCCCCTGGCGGAAGTCGGCCGCCAACTCGCCGCAACGCGGACAACGAAAACTCTGCACGCCGTCGATCTGGGAATCCACGCCGCAAGCATCGCAGTGCACGATTACCGGCAGCTTGTTGATCACCAACTTCGCGCCGGCAACTGGCGAATCTGCCGAGGCGAGTTCCCAGCAGAACTGAAGCGAATCTTCCACGATCGAAGCCAGCGCGCCCACGCGCAGCCGTACTTCTTTCACGCGGGCGCCGGGATAGGCGGAGGCCGACTCGGTGACCGCCTCAACAATGCTGGCCGCGATGGAAAGTTCGTGCATCGATTCTCTCTGCAAGATACTACGCATACGCGGACTTTGGCTGCGGTGCCGCTCACACGCAACCATCAGGCCCCAAAATGCGAGCCCCAAAATGTAAAATGGCTGGGAAGGATCTTCCCCTTGCCGGCACATCCATGCATGCAACTGGAACCGAATCGCGCCTTGCCCTGAGCGCGCTTGCGCCGAAGACGCTGCAGTCCGAAATCCGCGCCATGACCACCGAATGCGATCGCATAGGCGGGATCAACCTGGCGCAGGGCGTGTGCGATACGCCGGTCCCGGAAGCGGTGGAGGCCGCGGCGATCGAGGCCATCCGCGATGGGCAGAACATTTACACGCGCTGTGACGGCATTGCGCGGCTTCGCGAGGCGATTGCGGCCAAGCAGCAACGCGATTACGGACTGACCTACGATGCCGAGACCGAGGTGATGGTCGCATCGGGCGCGACGGCCGGCCTGCATGCTGCCGCCATGGCGCTGCTCAATCCCGGCGACGAGGTGCTGGTCTTCGAGCCATTCTATGGCTACCATGTGCACACCCTCGACTCGCTGCGCGTGAATCCGGTG
This sequence comes from uncultured Acidobacteriaceae bacterium, assembly GCA_963813015.1. Classification (GTDB taxonomy): domain Bacteria; phylum Acidobacteriota; class Terriglobia; order Terriglobales; family Acidobacteriaceae; genus Telmatobacter. The sequence continues at coordinate 405,467 of CAWEXN010000013.1, read as the reverse complement.
CTGGTGGCGCTGGCGGAGCCGGACTGGCAGCTTGACGTGGATGCGATGCGCGCCGCAGTCACACCGCGTACTCGCGCCATTCTGCTGAACACGCCCGCGAACCCTTCAGGGAAGATCTTCACGCTGCCGGAACTTGGAGCCGTTGCGCAACTGGCCATCGAGCACGATCTTTTTTTGATCACTGACGAGATTTACGAATACTTCGTTTACGACGGCGCGCGGCACGTCTGCCCGGCGACGCTGCCCGGCATGCGCGAACGCACGATTGTGATTTCAGGTTTCAGCAAGACGTTTTCAATTACCGGCTGGCGCATCGGCTACGTCACGGCAGACGCGCGCTGGTTGCCCACCATGGCACACTTTCACGACCTGACTTACGTGTGCGCGCCCGCGCCGCTGCAGGTTGGCGCCGCAGCGGGCCTGGAGCAGTTGCCGCCGAGCTTTTACGAGCAGCTGGCTGCCGATCATCAGTCCAAGCGCGGCCGGCTTTCGAGCGCGCTTAAGCGACGTCGGCATGGAGCCGTCGGTGCCTCCGGGCGCCTACTACATCATGGCCAACGTCGAGCGGCTGCCAGGCAAGACGGCTGCCGAGAAAGCTCGGCACTTGCTGCGCTCGACCGGCGTGGCCGCCGTTGCCGGATCGGCCTTCTTCCGCAAGGGGCGCGGGGAGAATCTGATGCGCTTCTGCTTTGCCAAGCGGGATGACGAGCTCGACGAAGCCTGCGAACGGCTGCGCAAGCTCTAGACGCGCTCAGACAACACACCGACTGCTTACAATCCGCCTTGTGCGGAGAGCCAACTCTTCAGATTTGGCTCCTGGAGTCGCCGCAGCTCAACGCAGCCGTCGATATTCTCAAGCGCGTGTTTCAGCGCGACGTCAGAGGCGGGAACTGGGTGACTGGCGAAGAATTTCTTCACATCGTCGCGCGCATCGCCGGAGCAGAAGCTCCCGGTATAACTCACCAGCCGCGCGCCGAGATCGGTAGTCAGTTTGGATTGCACCTGGTCCCAATGGGTCTTGATAAAGTTCCATGTCAAATCGCGATTTTCTGGAATCTGAAGACCGATGGAGAGTAGAATCGCGGCGTCCTGGTTGCGCACTTTGTTCGAAACAGAATATTCGAGACCGCGCTCGAGCAGAGCAGGATTGTCAAACCCGACAAGCAAGCGCAATGCACTCTCTTGCAGCTCGGGATCGGTGGAGGTTTCATACACCTTCTGCAAGCGGTCAAAAAGCGCGGCATCGCCGTTCTCGGCTGCGGCTCCAAGAGCAGCGTACCCCAGCGTCGGATCGACGGCGGTGGGATCGTCAAGGAATTGATCGGCGATTTTGCGCGCCTGGTCCTGGAGTTTGGTATCGCCGCCATGATTGATGAGCAGGCCGAGCAGTTGCGCGCGCAGCTCCTGAGTGTTGGGCGAATTGCCGGGCGCGGGAGGACCAAGTTTGGCGTATTCGGGCGCGAAGTTGCGCTGAACCCACACCGCCAGTTCGTCGCGCTCTGCCTTTGTCGAAGCCACTTTGTCCGCGATGGTTCCAATCTTTCCCGCGGCGGCGGAAAAAACTTGCGCGCTCGGGTCGGACTTGAGAGCAGCGACGAGATCAAGATAATCGCCCACGGTGGCTTTATTGGCGTAAACCTGTGCCCACTCGTCGCCGGCTAGGCTGATGCGCTCGACGGGTAAGAGAGATGATTCTGCGTGAGCAACCAGTTTGGCGTACTTATTTGGTGCATACATACTGCGGTAGTAGCCTTCGCCCTCATTGGCAAAGAAGAGGGGGTCGAGCGGAGGCGGGAGGCCCGACGTTTCCGGAGTCAACAGGTCACACGATGGCCCTTCCGCCGTTCTAAGGCAAACCGGGATCGTCCACTTCTGTGCGGGATCGGGCCTAATGCCAGGGCTGAGATAAAAGCGGTGCTGATCGACTAAGACCAGGCCTTCCGAAATTGGTCCAAACGTAAGGACCGGCTCCCCCTGCTGCGCTACAAACGACTCCATGATCTTGTCGACTGGTTTGTGGCTCGCTGGCCGTCTGCGCGTTCCAGAAGTCCTCCGCCGTAGCGTTGCCGTATTCGTGCGCGGACAGGTACGCGTGCACTCCCTTGCGGAAGGTTTCTTCGCCCAGATAGTTCTCAACCATCAGCAGTACGTCGCTGGCTTTGCCGTAGGCGATGCTGTCGAACATCTCGTCGATTTCGTCGGGCGTGTTGGCCTGGGCGCGAATGGCGCGCGTGGTTGGCTGAGCGTCAATATCAAGAGTGTCCTGTTCGTCGCTGGCGACCTACCTCGGGCATGTTCCACTCGGGATGCATCGCGGCCACGGGCTTGTTTTCCATCCAAGTGGCAAAGCCCTCGTTGAGCCAGATATTGTCCCACCACTGCATGGTCACCAGGTCGCCGAACCACTGGTGCGCCATCTCATGCGTGACGTCGAGCGCCGCATTGCGCTGTGTCGGCAATTGAGCGCGGTTCTGGGATCGATGAGCAGATCGGTTTCGCGGAAGGTGATGGCGCCGAAGTTTTCCATGGCGCCGGCCTCGAAGTCGGGAATGCCAATGAGGTCGAGCTTCTTGAGCGGATAGTGAATGCCGAAGTAGTCGTCGTAGTAATGCAGGGCGATACTTGGCGACGTCCGAGCGCGAAGGGCGTGAGCGCAACTTTGTCGGGCGTGGCGCAGACGCGAATGTCGACGTTGTCCTGGCGCCCGCCCGTGCACTGGAAGTCGCCAACGAGGAAGGCGACAAGATACGTGGACATTTTCGGAGTCGTTCCGAAGACCAGCGTATGTTTGCCTGTGCCGGGACCTGGCGTGTCAGCCACGATGGAGGAATTTGAGATTGCGGTGTCGGCGGCGTCAATGACCAGAGAAATGTCGTACGTTGCCTTGAAGGCCGGCTCGTCGAAGCAGGGAAAGGCGCGGCGCGCATCGGTGGCCTCGAATTGCGTAACGGCGTAATTGCGGCGAGCGGTTTTCGAGAGATAGAAGCCGCGCAGTTCGTCATTAAGGATGCCGGTGTAGCGGATCTTGATGGTGGCATTGCCGGCGGGCACAGTGTTGGGAAACGTGAATGTGGCCTGCTGCTTGCCGGCATCGAGGCTTACGGCGCCCGTTTGCTGCGGGCCGTTGGGGAAAATCGTTACCGACAGAAAGTTGATCTCGATAGCGTTCAGAGTAATCGAGCGCGTGGCCTGACTTATGTTCACGTCGATCGCTTCGTCACCCGAAAACGTTGCGGCTTTGAGGTCGGGCGTTAGCTTGAGAGTGTAATGCGTGGGGATAACGGTTGTGGGCAGCCGCTGAGCGAAAGTCGGGTGGGGGCCCAAAAGAACCAAAGTGGAACGTCGCCGCGGCGCCAAGAGTTGCGCGCGCGAAAAGGAAAGTGGAAGTGAATTTCATCGGAAACCTCGCAGATTGTGATGCGAAACGGCCATGCAATTCTTGCCGACTGCCGCGAAACTTGCGATGGCGCGCGCAGAACTCGAGTCACGCATCCTTGAAATTCTTGCACGGCGCTAGCGAATTTGCGCGGGCGCCAATTTGGGCGAGATGGCGTGGATGACAAGGAGGGCCAGCGGATACGCGATGCAAGCGAGGGTAAACAGGGTCACATAGCTGTGCGTTGTTTGAACAATCGCCCCTGCGCTGAATAACAACAGAACTCCTCCAAATGCCCCGGCCATGCCGCCGATTCCGGTTACGCTTGCCACAGCGGCCTTGGGAAACATGTCAGAGGGCAAGGTGAATAATGTCGCGGACCATCCCTGATGACCGGCGGTAGCCAGGCCGAGCAGTGCCACAACGAACCACAGGTGATGAATAAACGGAGCGGCAAAGATGGGAGCGATGCACACCACGCAAAGCAGCATCGTCCCCTTGCGGGCTATATTCGGCGTGATCCCGCGGTTGATAAGGGCCCCCGATACCCAGCCGCCACCGACGCTGCCAATAATCGAGATGGCATAGGCCAGCATCACCGGAATTTTGCTTTGTGACAGGCTTAAGTGAAAAGTCGTCTGGAGGTATCCGGGGATCCAAAAAAGATAGAACCACCAGATAGGATCGGTGAGGAACTTTCCGACAGCAAATGCCCACGCCTCTTTGCACGGGATTACGTGACTCCAGGGAACTTTCTCGATTTTCTCGCCGGGATCACTGAGGATGAGTGCGAGTTCGGCTTTGGAGACGCGGGGATGCTGTTCAGGCCGGCGATAGACGATGAGCCAGAAAATAAGCCATACAAAACCTACTGCGCCAGCGACGAAGAAAGAGCCGCGCCAGGCGTTTGCAGGTCCAAAGACACTCCATTGACTGAAAAGGGCCACGAACACCGCGACCACAACGGGCGCCACCATGTTGCCTACGTTCGCGCCGGAGTTGAAGAGGCCTGTGGCAAGCGCGCGCTCGCGCTTGGGAAACCACTCGGCCACGGTCTTGATGCAGGCAGGGAAGTTGGCGGCTTCACCCAGGCCGAGCAGAAACATGGCCAGCGCAAAACTGGCGACCGAAAACGCCGCGCCCGGCAGCATGGCCGCCACGCTCCACAGGCAGATGGCAATCGCGAACGCCTTGCGCGTGCCTAGCTTGTCCGTCAAGCCGCCCGCAACCAGCATGGCGATGCCATACGCCAATTGAAATGCAACGGTGATGATCCCGTACTTGTAGTCATTAAGGCCTGGAATCACGCCTTCGAGCGTGTTCTTGAGGTTGGCGATGACAGCGCGATCGACATAGGCGATGACCGTGGCGAAAAACAAGAGCGCGCAGATGATCCAGCGCTCGTAGGTCATGCGGCCCGCGGGAGGCAGATTTGTAGAAGGACCGTTGAAATCAGAACCTGATGAAGTCATTTCGCGCGGCTGCTCCGTGGCCTAAGAGGTCCGACCAATTATAGCTGCCGGATTGCGGTGCTGATTTGCCGAGATTGGGCGAAGTTTCAGGCCGAAGGTTTGCTGTGCGGCCGCAGCGAGTCAAGCATCAGCAGGCAGGCGCCAATGACGACAGAGGAGTCGGCGACGTTGAAGTCGGGCCAGTGATAAGTGAAGATGTGGACCTCAATAAAGTCGACGACAGAGCCGTAGACGATACGGTCGTGAACATTGCCGATCGCTCCGCCGAGAATGAGCGCGAATGCCACGGTGGTGAGCGTGAACTGATTGCCAATGCGCAGCAACACGATGAAGATGACGACCGCTGCGACGAGCGTGAACGCGATTAGCGCCCAGCGGACGGCGTTGGGCGAAGCAGTGTCGGCGAAGAGCGAGAAGGCTGCGCCTTCGTTGGTCCAGTGAGTAATGCGCAGGACGCGGCGGATGACGGGGATGGCGCCACCCAGGGGAATATGGGTGGAGACCCAGGTCTTGGTCAGGCGGTCGGCCACGATGACGACCGCCGAGATCAATAGAAGCCAGGGAAGACGCTTCGGTCGCGGCCAGTTTGTCAGCCAGCTCACGGGTTGGCCTCCGCTGTTGCCGCGACGCTTTGGGGCGGTTCAATGCCCATCTCGCGCAAAGCGGACTGGCAGCGGGTGCAGACGTTCTCCCAGATGCCGTAGGCGGAAACGTGAGGCATGAAGTTCCAACAGCGCGCGCATTTGTGGCCGGAGGCAGGCGACGCGGTAACCGTTGGCTCTCTGCCTTCCACGACGATCACGCTCGAGACGTTAAGGATCTCCTTCAGTCCGGCCTCGTGGCGCTTGAGCAAATCAAGCAACTCGCCCGACTCTTCAATTTTGATCTGAGCCTCAAGCCCTTTACCGATGAGCTTGGCCTGGCGATCTTCTTCGAGCACGCGCAGAACCTGGTCGCGGACAGCGAAAAGCTTCTGCCACTCGGCGAGAACTGGCGCCGGATCTCCGGAGAAGATTTCCTCTGGTTTTGGAAAAAGGGCAAGGTGGACCGACGCCTCGCGGCCTGGGACCGCGGGCAAATGCTCCCAGATTTCGTCGGCGGTGAAAGTGAGGATGGGTGCGGTCAGTCGAACCAGCGCCTCTGTAATTTGCCACAGGACCGTCTGCGCGGAACGGCGCTCGTGGCTCGTGGGCGCGAAGGTGTACATGCGGTCCTTGAGAACGTCGAGATAGAAGGAGCTCAGGTCCACGATGGCGAATTCGTTCACGGCCTGGTAGACGCGATGGAACTCGAAGGCCTCGTACCAGGCGAGAATCTTTTCCGCGAGGTCACGCGTGCGGGCCAGCATGTAGCGATCGAGAGGGACGAGTTCGTTCTCGGCGACGCGATCGCGGGCTGGGTCGAAGCCATTCAGGTTTCCGAGCAGGAATCGGAAAGTGTTGCGCAGCTTTTTGTAGAGTTCGGCGCAACGCTGCATCAGGTTCTCGCTGGCGGCCATGTCTTCTCTGAAGTCAACCGACGCGACCCACAGCCGCACGATCTCTCCTCCCATGCGGTTGGCGATGTCGACTGGATCGACGCCGTTGCCGAGCGATTTCGACATCGCGCGGCCCTGCTCGTCGAGCGTCCAGCCGGCGGTGACGACGTGAGAGTAGGGAGCGCGTCCGCGCAGCGCCACCGAGGTGAGAAGCGAAGAGTGGAACCAGCCGCGATACTGGTCGCCGCCCTCCAGATAAAGGCACTCCGTGCCCTTGCCCTCTTGGAAGAGAGCATAGGCCGAATTAAGGTCCGGGTCCGCCTCGCAGACGGCCAGCCAACTGATGCCGGAGTCGATCCAGACGTCGAGAATGTCGGTCTCCTTGCGGAAAGCGGCTCCGCCGCAATGGGAGCATTTGGCTGCTTGAGGAAGCAGCGCCTCCGCTTTTGCGGTATGCCAGACTTCCATCCCTTCCCGCTCGAAAAGCTCGACAATCCTGCGGTTCAGGGCGGGATCGATCAAGGGTTGATTGCAGGCTTCGCAGAGGAACACAGCGATCGGCACATCCCATATCTTCTGGCGGCTGATGCACCAGTCGGGGCGCGTGGCGATCATGTTGGTGATGCGCTCCTTGCCCCAGGCCGGGTCCCAGACCACTTTGTCAATTTCCTCGATGGCGAGCTGCCGAAACGTTTTTTCCTCGTTTTGGGCTGACTTGATGGGCGTTTCGAGCGAGATGAACCACTGCTCTGTGGCGCGGAAGATCACTGGATGATGGCAGCGCCAGCAATGGGGATAGGAGTGCTCAAGTTGAGAACCGCCCAGCAGTGCTCCGCGCTCTTCGAGCATGGCAACGATGACCGGATTCGCCTTCCACACGGTCAGGCCGTCGTAGGCCGGAGGCTGGGCACTATGCCAGGAATCCGGGTCGAAGTGGATATGTCCGCCGGCATCGACGCGGTTAGTGGGGTCGAGGCCGTAGCGCTGGCCGGTATAGAAGTCGTCGGCGCCGTGGGCGGGGGCAGTGTGGACTGCACCGGTTCCTGTGTCGGAGGTGACGTAAGTGGCCAGCACGCCGAGGATGGAGCGCTCAAGAAAGGGATGCTGGAAGGTGACGCGATCAAGCACGGATCCCTTGAAGCGGGCGAGTTCCCTGGTGGGCCCAAGCTTGCAGGCGACGGCCACTTGCTCAGCCAGTGCAGCGGCGACGATGTACACCTCTCCGGATTCGACTTCCAACGCCACGTAGTCGAAGTCAGGATGGAAGGCCACGGCAAGGGACGCGGGCAGGGTCCATGGGGTGGTGGTCCAGATGATGGTTGAAACCTGCTTCCCGGCGAGGGCCGGCGCGATGATGGCAGGATCGGAGGTCAACCGGTAGCGTACGTAGATCGAGGGGCTGGTATGGTTCTCGTACTCCACCTCCGCCTCGGCCAGCGTTGTGCGGTCATGGGTGCACCAGTAGACAGGCTTGAGACCGCGGTAGATGAAACCCTTCTCGAGGAAGCCGTAAAAGGCTTCGAGGGTGCGGGCCTCGTAGGCGCGATCCATGGTCTTGTAGGGCGTTTGCCAGCGGCCAAAGCACCCGATGCGCTCGAATTGCTCGGTCTGCAGGTCGACGTATTTCTGCGCATAGGCGCGGCAGGCCTCCAGGATCTCTGGCACGGACATGGAGAGCTTCTTGTGGCCCAGTTTCTCATCGACTTTGATCTCGATCGGCAGCCCGTGGCAGTCGTAGCCGGGGACGAAAGGGGCGTCGAAACCGGCCATTGTCTTCGACTTGACCACGAAGTCCTTGAGCCCCTTGTTGAGGGCGTGCCCCAGGTGGATGGGACCGTTGGCGTAGGGAGGACCGTCATGCAGCAAATAAACAGGCCGCCCGCGGCCCGCTTTCCGCATCTCTCCATAAAGATCGATTTTGCCCCAATGGGCCAGCCGGAGCGGCTCATTCTGCGGCAGATTGGCTTTCATCGAGAAGGCGGTTTGAGGCAGGGTAAGGGTCGCCTTCAACTCCGGCGCAGGGGGCATCTGGGCTCCGTTCAGGAATGCAAACTTGCTCAAGAATCAGTGTAAACAAAGGGGCGCCATTTTTCCCGGTAACAAACCGAACCCACCCACCGTCTATTGCGTATGGGAGTGTTGAATGTACTGGGCTACGGGAAAGCGGAGTACTTGACTTCCAGTCCGCCTGGGAACCGAAAGAAAGGCCCGTGCGGCCACGCATATAATGGATTGATGGGCCTGCTGACGGGCGCGCTCGTTTTCGGGCAGGCAGGAACAGCCGGGACGGCACAGGCAAGAAGGCGAACGATCGACTCATGACACCGGAAGAAAAGGACGACCAGGGAGCCTCAGTCCCAGGGACCGGCCACGAGCTGGATTCATTCCTGGGAAAGGCGTTCAAGGAGGAGCCCATCTGGGTAAGCCTCTGGGAGCGCGTCCAGGATGTGTTTTTTCCGGTCAAGTTGCCGCCCCTGGAGCTGACATCGAAACCCATTCCTGTACCCGACAGGATGGCCGTGAAGGCAAATCCTTGGGCCATCGGGATCTCATCAACGTTGAATATTGCCATCCTGCTGCTGGCCATCTGGCTGGGCATCCGCGTGGTGCATAACATCGTGAGCCCGCCCGTGCAGGCGACGAACGTCGATGTGGGCGATTACAAAATGCCCAAGTCCGACACGCTGGCCGGCGGTGGTGGTGGTGGCGGCGACCGGAGCATCGTGGAAGCCAATAAGGGCAAGCTGCCGGAAAAGGCGAAGGACACAATAACGCCTCCGCAGCCTCAGACGATTGAGAAGCCCAAGCTGCCCGATCCGCCGACCATCAACGTGCAAAAGGACATTCAACTGCCCGACAACATGAACATGCCGATGATCGGCATGCACTCGTCAGCCAATGTGACCATTGCGTCGGCCGGCTCTGGAAACGGCGCGGGCATGGGTACCGGCCACGGCGGCGGCATGGGACCGGGTGGCGGGAACGGATATGGGCCCGGCGAAGGCGGCAATTATGGTGGCGGACTGTATCAAGTCGGCGGCAGGATTTCAGCGCCTGAAGTGGTTCACAGCGTAGAGGCCGAGTTCTCCGATGAGGCGCGGCGCGCCAAGTACCAGGGCGTATGCCTGATTTCGCTCATCGTCGACGCGCAGGGCAATCCGCAGGACGTCCGCATCGCTCGGGCGCTGGGCATGGGACTCGATGAGAAGGCCATCGAAGCCATCCGGCAATACAAGTTCAAACCGGCAATGAAAGATGGCAGGACAGCCGTGCCGGTTCCGATCACTATCGAGGTCGATTTCCGGCTCTACTAGGTTCGGAAGCTTTTGACGGGTCAAGGGGCGGAGCGCATGTCGTTCCGCTTTTCTTATGGAATCAACCAATCGCCGTCGTCTTCCAGGAGCTCTTTCATCGCAGCGCAATCGGCGGGCGCGTGCGAGCAGGGCGCCACATCAGGTCCATCCACAGCGCGCATGACGGTGACAAATTGCTCGTTCGTCTTCATCACTTCGTCATGGCATTTCTTTGCCACTGCCATCAGCTGCTCCCACGTGCCCTCGAGGACCGTCCCCTTGTTCTTCGTTTGGTGATAGAGGCCGCTGGAATCGATGATTTTTCCCAGGCCCGCAGCGGCATCGCTCACATGAGGGCTTTTTCCCTTCGGCAACACACTCAACTCGAGAAGCATGGACGCATCCCTTTCGTAGTCTTCCTTTCTATCTGATACAGCGCGCGGCGAGCCGAGGCCGTGATTTGGCATACACGCGCGTGTGACAACCCGCACCGTGAAGAATGCCCATTGAGGGGAACTCTATCTTCGAGTGTCCTTTTGGCCGCTATGTGTCTCTGAGGCCGAAAGGGAAAAAGGGGAAGGGTGCGATATGGCAGGACCGTCGGTGATGGAAGCTGCACACGAAGTTGAACACGGAGCGAAGTTCACGCATCACGCTGCGTTTGACCTGGCGGAGCTGACGAGGATGTACGATTTCTCCGGGCGAACGGTCGCCATCACCGGGGGTGCGGGCATCCTGGGCAGCGAAATCGCCGGCGCGCTGGCCGGCTGCGGGGCGCAGGTGGCCATCCTCGACGTGAATCCCGCGGCGGGCAAGGCTGCGGTTGAGCGGATGGGCGAGCATGGAGAGCATGTTTCGGTCTTTCAGTGCGATGTGCTCAACCGCGATAGCGTGGCGCAGACCGCGCAGGATGTGGTGAAGCATCTGGGCAAGCTGGACTGCCTGGTGAACGGTGCGGGAGGCAACAAGCCCCAGGCCACAACCAGCAGCGAGCTGAAATTCTTTGATCTGCCGGCCGACGCGCTGCGCTGGGTCTTTGAGCTGAACATTCTCGGAACGATTCTGCCCAGCCAGGTCTTTGGAAGAATTATGGCGGCGCAGGGCTACGGAACGATTCTGAATATTTCTTCGATGAACTCGTTCCGGCCCCTCACGCGCATCCCGGCCTATTCGGCGGCCAAGGCAGCCGTCAGCAACTTTACGCAGTGGCTGGCGGTGCACATGGCACAGGAATACTCGCCGAAGATTCGCGTGAACGCAATCGCGCCGGGATTCTTCCTCACCAATCAGAATCGTTTTCTTTTGACGGATAAAGATACCGGCGAGCTGACCGCGCGCGGCAAATCGATCGTGGGGCACACGCCCATGGCGCGTTTCGGCGAACCGGAAGACTTGTTTGGCGCGGTGCTTTGGCTGCTATCGCCGGCTTCCGAGTTCGTCACCGGCGTGGTGGTGCCTATTGACGGCGGGTTCTCGGCATACAGCGGCGTGTAGGGCGCTGACGCGATTCGAAAGAAAAAATCCTGGATTCTGGGTGATGAATGGTGCGCCCGGAGAGATTCGAACTCCCGACCTACTGATTCGTAGTCAGTCGCTCTATCCAGCTGAGCTACGGGCGCACACGTGCGGCTTCAGGGCGAAGCCGGCGAACCTCTGTCAGAGTATCAAGGCCAGAGCGGCAGTGCAAGATTTGAGAAGGCACCAAACAAACCTACACTGCCGGCGGAGCAACTGCAGCAGGCGCTGTTGCCTGAAGAACCGGCTCCTCCTGGGCGAGTTCGAGCCCCGCCTCGCGGACCAGCTTGGTGACTGCGGCGGCGTTGAGACGCGTTGCGTCGTATTCGACGCGGAGGGTGCGGGAGATAGCGTCGAAGCTCAGTTTCCGAATGCCGTACACATCGCGCGCCCGGGCCAGCGCCAGAGCCACCTGTTCTGTGGGCGGAGTCGCGTAGCGATAAAGAATGTCCACCGTGGTCATAGGCTCAGAATAACAGTTGGCCGCATTCCAGCTTAATTCTGCAGAGTGATTCCCAGGCTTCAGATCAGTAGTCGCTCCGCATTACGGTGAGCGGGGGTCCCTCGTTCAGGTTAGACACCTGGGCCTTCCCGTCGTCAGTCAGCGTGAGCTGGAATGTGACAGGTGGGTCCGATAGAGTGCGTGGCGGATGAGCACGCCGGTGACTCACTTGGAATCTCAGCGTCCTGCCGTCGAAGATCGGATGGAAAATAGGTTCCGGAATTCCGGGAGTCACTGTTGGAGGCTCGCCAGGCTTGTCACGCCTGATCAAGTAGAAGAGGATTGCTCCTTGCAATTCGCCGCCTTCGTCGGTGACCACGAGCGTAAATGCGGGCAGATTGTCCAACTGCGCGCGCCACACACCAGTGAGCCGTGAGAGATCCGGGTGCTGGGCGTGTACCTCACCGCCTTGGCCAAAAGGGAGCGACGTCGCCAGCAGCAGCGCGGACGTCCCAAATAAACGCAGGCACTTCATTTTCAGCTCCAATCCACTAAAGGCCCTTCACGAGTTCTACGACCGGCGCCTCCGCTCCGCAGTTGACGCAGTGAATCGTTGCCTTGTCTGCCGCGGTCCGCTTCACCTCGAAATTGGCTGTGACATTTGCTCCATCCGGGCGGCGCATCTTCACCTGAAACGTAAGCATGTTGCCGGCGACAGCGGGGTTCAGCAGCACGTGTGGTTCGCTGGCGATCACGTGCGGGGTCTCGCCTTCGCAGCAAATCATGTCAAGCACCAACGTGCCGCCGAGCGCCCCCGTATCGGTGGCGAGCGTGAGCATACTGGTGGGTTGTCCCCCGGCATTTGCGTGCCAGATCCCAACCCAGTCTTCGTTCGTGTTCTGTGCCCTCACCACGGCGCACAAAACCATCAAGAGAAAACCTATCCTAAATCCCTTGAAACTCATATCATCCCTCCGATTGCACGGATTGCACAGATTCGTCCTATTGCTGCTTTGCCAGCGAGGCTGTGGCAAGCGAGCCGCCCAGACCCATGGTTTCCACCGCAGACGAGGGCACTATAACCATCGCCCCCTTCTCCTTGATGGCCTCGTAGAGCATATTCATCGCGCGCAGATGGAGCGCGACTGGATTGTCTTTGTAGGTGGCGGCGGCCAAGGCAAAATTGCCCGCGATCTCGGTCTCTGCCATTCCCAGAATCACGCGGGCGCGGCGCTCGCGCTCTGCCTGTGCCTCGCGCGACATCGCATCCTGCAGGCCCGGAGGAATTTGTACATCACGGATTTCGACCGACTGGACCGTGATGCCCCAGGGATTGGTTTTTTCATCGAGGATCTTCTGCAATTCCTGGCCGAGCGTCTCGCGCTCCGCAAGGGCCTGATGAAGATCATGGCGCCCGATCGACTCTCGCAGCGCGGTTTGCGCGCTCATCGTAATCGCGTCCCCATAGTTCTCAACCTCGAGAATCGCTTTCTCCGCGTTCCATACCATCCAGAAAACGATGGCATCGACGTTAACAGGCACCGTGTCTCGGGTGAGGGTCGTCTCGGCCGACACATTGGCCACCCGCACACGCTGGTCGACGATCTGGCTCAGAGTCTCGATGACGGGAACAATGAGGAAGATCCCCGGCCCGAGGAGACCCACATAGCGGCCGAAACGCAGCTTGATGGCCTTTTCCCACTGGCGGACCACCTTGATGGCAAAGAGAAGATAAAGGCCAAGCAGCGCGCCTGCGAGGGCTGGGGCAGGCTGGTGAGTGAGAACGGTGGCGAGCAACCCTGTCAGGAAGCAGACCAGGAAGCCGGCAACTGCAACTCCATTGAAGTTCTGCGTGGTGATTTTCGGCGTCATTCTTTCTCCTTCGGGGCTGGCCCCAGGGGCCACGCCTGCAATTGCTCAATGAGGTCTTCGATGGTGAAGCCCGTGGCGCCGGCGCGCGCGACTGCGTCGCCAACGATCTGGCCCAACTGCCGCTCCCGCTCTGCATTCGCTTGTGGAAGTTTCTGAGCGCTGATAAACGTGCCAGTCCCCTGGTGCGTCTCGAGCAAGCCGCCCAATTCCAACTCCTTGTAGGCGCGGACCACCGTGTTAGGGTTGATGGCCAGGTCCACTGCCAGTTGGCGGACAGTGGGGAGCTGGTCTCCCGTGGCGAGTGCTCCAGACGCCAAGGCGCCGCGGATCTGATCGATGATTTGCCGGTAGGCGGGCACTCCGGTGTGAAGGTCCAACAGGAAGTGGAAGGCGGGCTTGGTAACGTTGTTCATCATCGAACTCAATGTACTATAAGACTAGTACACTAATGCAGTGAAGTTGTCAAATCTTTTTTTGCGGAGGTTTCTTCAATGGGCGAAGCCGGACGACTCAGAGGCTATTAAGGTAGCCGACAATTTCGGGGCTGGTCCACTCCTGCGGTCCGACGAGCTTGCGGCGGATCATTCCCTGGCGGTCGATCACATAGGTCTCCGGCCACATGTCTGTGTGATACAGATTCGCCGCTGACTGCGACGGATCACGGACGGTAATCAAATCCACGTGATGGCGAACAATGAAGGTCGAGTATGCAGTGGCGTCATCATCGATGCTCACGGCGAGAATGACAAGATTCGGATCCTGATGGTGTAGCGCGAGCAACGAAGGCATTTCTTCGACGCACGGCATGCACCAGCTTGCCCAGAAGTTGAGCAGCACGACCTTGCCGCGGTAGCTGGCCAGATGAACAGTCGAGGTGCCGTCGGAAACGGTGAAATCGGGAGCGGGCTTGTCGGTTTGCGCGGGATGCGAACCGCGATTGCAAGCCGGCAGGAGGGCCAGCGGCAACAAGAGCGCTACACCGAGGCAACGAGGAAACCGCACATCCTTATAATACGGAGCGTAAGGCCGGAAGAAAAACGGTGTGGCGTAATGAGCAGGGATGAAGCGGAGCGAGGCGGTACGAGAACATGGAAGCCAGTGCTGGGCCTGGCCGATCCTGCGGAAGACTCGGCACATGCGACCGATTGGCGCGACTGGGCCGGCAAAACCACTCCAGGAACGGTTTTCGACCAGCCGGAACCAGAGCAGTTGATCGAGCTCACGGTCATTGTTCCGGCGCGCAACGAGGAAGACTGCCTTGGCGAGTGCCTGCAATCGCTGGTGAGCCAGTCGGAAGAGATCTTCGAGCTGGGCCGCGACTGGGAGCTGATCGTCGTGGACGATCGCTCGACCGACCGCACGGCTGAAATTGCGCGCGGATTTCTCGGCGTCACGCTGCTCGAGGCGGGCAAGCTCGAGTCCGGCTGGACCGGGAAGACTAACGCCGTTTGGACGGCGGCGCGGCGAGCACGTGGCCGCTGGCTGCTGTTTACCGATGCCGATACTGTCCACGAGCCAGGCGACCTGCGACGGGCATTGCATGAAGCCGAGCGGAATAAGGTGGGCATGCTGAGCTATTCGCCGCGGCAGATTGTGCGCGGGTTGGCGCAGCGCTCGCTCATGCCCCTGGTCTTTTGCGAGCTGGCGCTGGCCTATCCGCCGGCCAAGGTTTCCGACCCCGCTCAGCGCATTGCCGCAGCCAATGGCCAATTCCTTCTTGTTGAGCGGGAAGCCTACCGTCGTCTCGGTGGTCACCCCAGCGTCGCCGGTAAGATTTTGGAAGACGTGGAGCTCGCCTTCCTGGCCAAGCGGCGCAAGGTGGGCCTGCGCTTTCGCTATGCCGACGATGCCGTCTCCGCACGCATGTATCGCAGTACGGGGGCGATGATCGAGGGCTGGACCAAGAACCTGAAACTGCTTTTCAATAACGCGCTCGTGCTGGCGGTTTTTCGCGCCCTCGACATTCTTCTTCTTTTTGGGCTGCCTGTGTTGGCCTACGAACTTTGGAACGCGCGCTTGGGCGCACACGGCCTTGAGTGGCTCGGCGCAGGATGGGTTCTGGCATTGCTCTGGCTGCGCACGCTATTCCGGTTCTATTCCCGGGTAGCGAAGTCGAATTTTCCGTTCCTGGATTGCGCGCTCGCACCCCTCGGCCTGCCCCTGTTTGTTGTGCTGCTCTATCGCAGCTGGTTTCAGCACCACATCCTCAAGCGCGTAAGCTGGAAAGGGCGAAGTTACCCGTCGTAGGTGAAGGCGCAAGCACGCTCGCAAGCAACGTTTTGAGCGGAGTGTGGATGGCCGGAAGATTTTTTGATCCTGCGCAAAATCGCCTTGGCTCTGTGAAACCTTTGCTTGGCTCCGGAATCTCTTAAGTGAGGGCAGGAATGATCTTTCTGACGCGGCGGGCGACATTTTCTGCATCGCATTACTACTGGAATGACTCCTGGCCCGCGGAGAAGAATGAGCGCGTTTTCGGGCGTTGTGCGAACCGCAACGGCCACGGCCACAACTACACCCTGGAGGTGACCGTGGGGGGCGAGCCTGACCCTGTCACGGGCTTTGTCGTCGATCTCAAGTGGCTCAAGGACGCAATGGAACGGGAAGTACTGGCAGCATACGACCACAAGCATTTGAATCTCGATGCGCCGGAGTTCAAGCAGGTCATTCCGACCACGGAAAACATTGCCATTGCGGCGTGGAACAGGCTGGAACCGGTGGTGAACGCGGCGGGCGGCGCGCGACTCAGCCGCATCCGCGTCTATGAGACGCCGGAGATCTTCGCCGAGTATCGGGGTGAAGCGTGAAAGCGTACTTTGGCCGCCGTTACATGCTCAGCGCAAGCCACCGGCTGCACACGCCGGCTCTCACGGCGGAAGCAAACCGCGCGGCGTACGGAAAGTGCAACAACGAACACGGTCACGGCCACAATTATTTTGTTGAGGTTCTGGTGGGCGGGCCGGTCGATGCGGAAACGGGAATGGTGGTCGATTTGGTAGAGCTTGATAAGAAGGTGCGAACCAAAGTGCTGGACCGCTTCGACCACGCCAACCTGAATCTCGATCCGATGTTTTTCGATCGCGTGCCGACGACCGAGAATTTCTGCACGGCGATCTTTGATTTGTTGCACCATGCATTGCCCGCGGGCGAGCTCGAGCATGTTCGCGTAGAAGAGACAGAAAACAATTTCTTTGAGTGTTCGTCGAGAGGATAAAGGACAATGGCGCAACCAATTGCGGTGAGTAGACCTGTTCGCAGGGCAATCGAAGCAAGCGAAGGGCTTAGCACTTTCAGCACACAGGAGATGTATCGCGAGATTCTGTAGCCGCCTGGGCGAAGATCCGGAGCGCGACGGCCTGCGCGCGACCCCGGAGCGCGTAGAGAAGGCGCTGGCTTTCCTCACCAAGGGCTACGACCAGGACCCGGCGAGGATCCTGCGCGGGGCCATGTTCGAGGTGGATTACGACGAGATGGTCATCGTCAAGGACATTGAGATGTTCTCCCTCTGCGAGCACCACATGCTGCCCTTCTTTGGCAAAGTGCACGTGGCCTACATTCCCAAAGGCAAAGTGATCGGACTCAGCAAAATCCCACGTCTCATCGAAGTCTTTGCACGCCGCCTGCAGGTGCAGGAACGGCTGACGCAGCAAATCGCCGACACGATTCAGGAAGCAATCGCGCCGCAAGGCGTGGGCGTGGTCATCGAAGCGCGGCACTTGTGCATGATGATGCGCGGCATCGAGAAGCAGCATTCGTCCACGGTGACCAGCGCTATGGTGGGTTGCTTCCGCCAGAAAGAGACGCGCGCGGAGTTCCTGTCGCTGGTGCGGCAGCCGGGTAATGGGATCGTCTGAGGCGAATCACCGCGACACGGTCCCTTGCGACCGGATACGCGCCTCAGGCACCCTGTGCAACAGGCATCGACAGATACTTGCCGCGAAGCCTGTTCGCCGCCGCGAGCGCCTGATCGAACTTTCGCTTGGTCGTCTCGTCAATGCGCTCCAAAAGCGCGAGGTCCCGTTCCGGGGTCAGGATCTCGCTCGCGATCTCATGCAACTGGTGCCAGTCGTGCCAGTCGCCAACACGGCGCTGTACGTTTCCCAAAGCCTCCCCGAGATCGGAGTTGCCGTCGTCGGAAAGCTGCAGGATGTAGCGCAGTTCCTTCACCTTGAGCCGGAAGGCGTGGATGTTCTCGGCGTTAAGTGGTGGCCATTCGCCCAGCTCGCGGACAACGTTGGCCGCTGCACTATGGATCCCGTCGTGTTCATGGGCAGGCAATCCTTGCGTCGATGCCGTCCCTTCCATATGAGCCACGGCTGTTCGAATCAGGTTCGAGTACTCTTTCAGGTTTTCCCGCGCCACAGTGCGCCGGCGGCCGAGCACGCGCCGCAACTCAGCTGCATTTTGCAGGCGAGCGATGTGGAGCTGTTCGACGAGACGGGTTAGGGAATCGCCTGCCGCGCGGCGCGCCAGCTTGCGCGCATTGCCGATCAACACGTCCATATCGCGCACTCCGCCCGCTGCCTTGCGGATCGGCTCAATCGATTTGAGCAGGCGCCGGGATTCTTTGCCCTCAACCTGTGCCAATACAGAGACAATCGCCTCAACCCTTCGGGTTGTAGTGCGCAGCTTGTGAACCTCTGCGGGTGGAGGGTCTTTGGGCAAGCTTTTGAGCGTCTTGCTCAGCTCCCGCACCGCCTTGCGCGCTCTTTTCAGTTCTTCAGCCATCTCTACCCTCTAGCTTGGGGCGTTACGGGCCGGGTTGGCAAGCCACTCTATGGAGGCTAAAGTGATGATGTGAACGGGCTTCTTGTGATCGATAAGCCGGGAGGCATCACCAGCCACGACGTGGTGAACCGGCTGCGCCGCATCACAGGAGAGAAGTCAATCGGTCATTTGGGCACCTTGGACCCCATGGCTACGGGAGTTCTGCCGCTGCTCATGGGCAGATTTACGCGCCTGGCACAGTACTTTTCAGCCGCGGAAAAAGGCTATACCGGGACCATTCGCTTTGGGTTCTCCACCGACTCCTACGACGCGGAAGGCGAGCCTGCCGGTCCTGACCAATGGCCGGAAGCCGCACAGAGCATGACGCTCGCGCGGGTCCAGGCCGCCGCCGCGCGTTTCCACGGCGAGATGCAACAGATGCCGCCGGCGTTCTCAGCCAAGAAAATCGACGGCAGGCCTGCTTACAAGCTGGCCCGCGAGGGCAAGCCGGTGCAACTGAAGCTCGGCTCGAGTGAAGATCGATGCATTTGTCATCGACTCACTGGAAGGTCCTGAAGCCACTTTCACGATGGACATCAGCGCCGGAGGATATGTGCGCTCGGTGGCGCACGAGTTGGGGCGCGATCTGGGCTGCGGAGCGCACCTGAGCCGCTTGCGACGCACGCGGGCAGGCGCGTTCACGCTGGCCGAGGCGCACACGCTCGAAGAGCTGCAAGAACTCTCCGGAGATTCCGTGGCGTTAGAGAACTTATGCGTCCACCCGCGGACTTTGCTGCCCGAAATGCCCGCAGTGAGCGGCGATGGCCAGGCGCTGGGCCGGCTGCGTAACGGAGCGCAAGCCAATCTTCCGGAGTTCTCCGCTGCCCCGCTCGTAAAAGTCTTTGCCGGGCCGCGCGAAATGGTCGGAATCGCCCGCCGAGTGGCAGGCACGCTTTTTCAGCCTGTTTTGGTGATGGGGTGAACGCTGGAATAGGGAATAAGGTCAAAGGTCTCACTGCCGCCCGCCTTTTCCTCATTGCCCGCAGCCCTCTCGCCTTAAACTGGATTTTTGCTGTCTTATTCAAGGAGCAGACTCGCCATGCCTTATCCCACGGATTATCGCTACACCCGCGAGCACGAATGGATTTCGGTGGAAGGAGCCGTCGGCTCGATCGGCATCACGGACTACGCGCAGAACTCGCTCGGTGACATTGTCTACGTCGATGCGCCCAAGGTGGGCGACACGGTCAGCGCCAACGCCACGTTCGGTTCGGTTGAAAGCGTCAAGGCCGTCAGCGATCTTTTCTCGCCTGTCAGCGGCAAGGTAACGGCGGTGAACGAGGAGCTGAAGACTGCGCCAGACAAGATCAACGAGAACGCGCACGGCACGTGGATCATCAAAGTCGAGCTCTCGAACCCGGCGGAGCTGAACACGCTGCTCGACGCAGCCGCCTATGAGGCGTTTATCGCGGAAGAGACGGCAAGCTAAACCATGCGCTACCTCCCCAAGTCTGACGAAGAACGCAGGCAGATGCTCGCCGAGATTGGCGCAAAGTCGATCGACGATCTTTTCGCAAGCATTCCGGCTGAGTACCGCCTCGAACGCGATCTCGACGTGCCGCGCCAGCAGGCCGAGAGCGAGATCGTGGAGTACTTCCGCGCCGCCGGGCAGAAGAACGCGACGGATTACGCCAGCTTCCTAGGCGCAGGCGCCTATCGCCATTACCGCCCCGTCATTATCGATGCGCTCGTCCAGCGCGGAGAATTCCTGACCAGCTACACGCCCTACCAGGCCGAAATCACGCAGGGCACGCTCCAGGCCATCTTCGAGTTCCAGACCATGATCGCCGAGCTCACCGGCATGGATGTGGCCAACGCCAGCATGTACGACGGATCGACGGGAGCTGCGGAAGCGGTGATGATGGCCGTGCGCGTCACCGGTCGCAGTAAGGCCGTGGTCGCGTCGTCCGTTCATCCCGAATATCGCGAGGTGCTCGCGACCTACGCGACGCATCAGGGACTGCCGACGACGTTGGTTGGATATGACGCGGAGACTGGTCGCGTTGACTTGAAGGCACTGGACGCGGCCGTTACCGAAGAAACTGCGGCTGTTCTTATCCAGAGCCCGAACTTTTTCGGCGTCATTGAAGACATTCCTGCCATCGCACAGATCGCCCACGCGAAAGGCGCTTTGCTGATCGTGTCGATCGCGGAAGCCGTTTCACTCGGCATCGTCCGCCCGCCCGTTGAGGCCGATATCGTCGCCATGGAAGCGCAATCATTCGGCGTGGCACTCAGCTATGGCGGCCCGTTCTGCGGCGTCATCGCGGCCAAGGAACAATTCGTGCGCCAGATGCCGGGCCGGCTCGCCGGCCAGACCGTCGACGGGGCAGGGAATCGCGGCTTCGTGCTCACGCTCGCCACGCGCGAGCAGCACATTCGCCGCGAAAAGGCGACTTCGAACATTTGCACCAACCAGGCTCTGGTCGCGCTCATGGCGACGATCTTTCTTGCCGTCTACGGCAAAGAAGGCATACGCGAGCTAGCCGAACACAATCTGGCCAAAGCCGATTACGCGGCAAAAACGCTGGCTGCGCAACCGGGCGCGAAAGCTGCGATTTAAGGGCGCGCCGCGCTTCCACGAATTCGTCTTGCAGACCGACGAGTCGCCCACGGCGTGGAGCCGGCGGCTGCTCGAAAACAAGATTGTCGGCGGCATCGAACTGAGCCGCTGGTATCCCGAACTGCACAATTGCACGCTCTGGTGCGCGACAGAGGTCGTCACAGCGCAAGCAGATCGACATGGCGGCCAAGGTGCTGGCGGCCGAAGCGGTGGAGGCGTAAGAGATGGCAACGACCACGAATTCCACCGGCCCCCACACCCTCGGCAAAGTTCGCCCGCACCAGACACAGAACGAAGCGCTGCTCTTCGAGAAGTCGTCGCCGGGCAAGCGCGCCTACAAGCTGCCGCCGCTCGACGTCCCCGCCGTCGACTCCGCCAAGCTGCTTGGCGCCGCGCGACGCGAAACACCAGGTTTGCTCCCCGAGTTGAGCGAGATCGAGATCATCCGCCACTTCACGCGCCTTTCCACATGGAACTACGCCATCGACCTCGGCATGTACCCGCTCGGCTCCTGCACGATGAAATACAACCCGCGCGTGAATGAATTCGTCGCGCGCATCGAGGGACTGGCCGAAGCGCATCCCTACCGTCCCGAATCGCTCGCGCAGGGAATCCTCGAAATCTTCGACCTGCTCCAGCGCTGCCTGCTCGACATTACCGGCATGGATGCGATCACGCTGCAGCCGGCTGCCGGCGCGCATGGCGAGTTCACCGGCATCCTGCTCACGCGCGCGTGGCACGAGTCGCAGGGCAATCCGCGCAAGAAGGTTCTCATCCCCGACTCCGCTCACGGTACCAACCCGGCCACGGCGGCCATCGTCGGCTATGCGGTCGAGAATCTCAAGTCGAATGCCGACGGCGGCATCGATCTCGAAGCCCTCGCGCGGCAGGTCGACGGCGAAACCGCGGCGCTGATGCTCACCAACCCGTCAACGCTGGGCGTCTTTGAGAGCCAGATTCACAAGATCGCCGACATTCTGCACGCCAAGGGTGCCTTGCTTTACATGGACGGCGCCAACATGAACGCGCTGGTCGGCAAGGTGCGGCCGGGCGACTTCGGCGTAGACGTAATGCACCTGAACCTGCACAAAACCTTCTCCACGCCCCATGGCGGTGGCGGACCCGGCTCCGGCCCCGTGGCCTGCAAGGCGTTTCTAGAGCCGTTCCTCCCCATCCCAGTCCTGGTCCGAGGCGAAAAGGGCGAGAAGCCCTGCCCCGATGCGGGAGATTGGGAAGACACCAATGCCGAGCCGACGGCCGACGGCTGCCCGCCACTCTTTCGCGCACCAATTCTCAAACCCGATGGCGAGCGTGTCGGCGATACAGATCCTTTGCCGCTCCACCCGCTTGGCGGCCCGCTGCGCTGGGAATACGACCGTCCGCAATCCGTCGGCCGCGTGCGCGCCTTTTATGGCAACACCGGAATGTTCATCCGCGCGCTGGCCTACATTCTTGCGAATGGTCCCGACGGCCTGCGCCAGACGACGGAAGACGCTGTGCTGAACGCCAACTACATCCGCAAAAAGCTCGAAGACATCTACGAGCTGCCCTACAAGACAGCTTCGATGCACGAGGTGGTCTTCAGCGACAAGCGCCAGGCGGCGCTCGGCGTTAAAACCGGAGACATTGCCAAGCGGCTCATCGATTACGGATTCCATCCCTACACGGTCAGCTTTCCGCTCATCGTGCACGGCGCGCTGATGATCGAACCAACCGAGAGCGAGTCGCGCGAAGAGCTCGACCTGTTCATCGCCGCCATGCGCTCCATTGCTCATGAAGCAGAAACTACTCCAGAACTAATAAAAAGCGCGCCGCACTCCACGCGCGTCTCGCGGCTCGACGAAGTGCAAGCCGCACGAAAGCCCATCCTGCGCTGGAAGCCGCAGACGTAGCGCGAATTTCGCGGGCGGCTGTGCTTCAGACCCTGCCTGACGTACCAAAGCTGGTATATGGTCCCCGAGCGCCGCTAGCCTACACTCATTTTCAGAATGGCCAGCACTTCTCTCACCGCGGCTCCAGGCTATCGCGGACGCCTCGCGCCTTCGCCGACCGGCTACCTGCACGTGGGCCATGCGCGCACCTTTTGGACAGCGTTTCAGCGCGCGCGGGAGGCGGGCGGTGCGCTCGCCATGCGCATGGAGGATCTGGACCCCGACCGCTGCCGTCAGGTCTACGCTGAGGCCGCTCTCGACGACCTCCGCTGGCTGGGAATCCGTTGGCAAGAGGGCCCGGACGTGGGCGGCCCTGACAAGGGTGGGCCGTTCGCTCCATACGTGCAGAGCAAACGCCGCTCCGTTTACCTCGATGTTTGGCGCAAGCTCCTGCGAACCGGCCGCCTGTTTCCATGCCGCTGCTCGCGCAAGGACCTGGCGACCGCGCTGAGCGCGCCCCACGAACGTGCACAGGCTGCCGACGGCGGCAAGCTCGATAGCGAAGATGATGAGCCTCTCTATCCCGGCACCTGCCGGCTTTTCATGGGCGGCACGCCGCAGCTTCCTGGTCCCACGGCCAGCGAGTTCGAGGATCCTAGCGGCACGAACTGGCGCTTCCGCGTTCCCGATGGCGAGGTGATTGAATTCGTCGACCTCAATCTTGGTCCGCAACGCTTTGTTGCCGGCGTAGATTTCGGCGACTTCGTTGTCTGGCGGCGCGACAACGTTCCCAGCTATCAGCTCGCATGTGTGGCCGACGATGCCGCTATGGCCATCACGGAAGTCGTGCGCGGTGCCGACCTGCTTAAGTCGACAGCACGGCAGATCCTGCTCTTTCGCGCTCTCGGCATCGATCCTCCCGCCTGGTACCATTGCCGCCTGGTGGTGGATCACAACGGACGGCGGCTGGCCAAGCGCCACGATGCGCTCAGCCTGCGTGCCCTGCGCCAGCGCGGGCTTACGCCCATGAACATTCTCTCTGCGGAGCTGCCGGTCGAGGCGTAGGACGGTCGCGCGGCCCAGTTCACCATGCGTATTCCCCGGTCGGCTGCAACCAGACTGCGTCCCGTAGCTTCAATGCTTTACCATCGTTGACGTGATGAGGGCGGCTCGCAGCGCGGCGCCTGAGTGCCCGAATCTCGACCGTTTGCCATGCCCGAAGATCAGCAGCTTCGACTGAACCCCCTGCGCAGTGCGCCCAATCTGCTCACGCTCATGCGCATCTGCATGGCGCCGTTCCTGGTGGCCGCGATCCTCGAGGGGCACTTCCTACTCAGCTTTATTCTCTTTGTGGCCGCGGGATTGACCGACGGGCTGGATGGCCTGTTGGCGCGCGTTCTCAAGCAGCGTTCCGTGCTCGGGCATTATCTTGACCCAGTTGCCGACAAGCTGCTGCTGAGCACGCTCTTTCTGGTGCTCTTCTACAAGGGACTGATGCCGGGCACCGTCACCGTGCTGGTCTTCGGAAGAGATGTAGGAATCCTGCTGGTTTCGGCCATTCTCTATGCGGCCGTCGGGCGTCGCGAGTTCTATCCGAGCATCTTCGGCAAGGCCAACACTCTCGCCCAAATCAGCGCTGTCGCAGCCGTATTGCTGCATCAGCTCACGCCCGCGCTTTGGGTAGCCGCCTTACGCGCCGTCGCTCTTGGCGCTACGATCGTGCTTACTATAGCGTCAGGTCTGCATTATGCCTGGCTGGTTTCGCGCCGCAGCGCACCTCCCGCCGCCGCGAACGGCGCCGCTGCCAAGTAAAGGTCCTCGCGGATGAGGAGCGCAGGAGAAACGATCCAGCACGCGTGAGATCCGTTCACTTCATTTCGGATTCGTCCTGTAAGTCTTCGGTTCCAACCGTATCTTCAATTTCCATATCGCGAAATTCTTCGGAATCGAAGACTTCGCCACACTCCAGGCACTCGACATACTCCGTGTCCTCATGCCGGGAAACGATTCGGACTTTGGGGTGTTTGCAGGCGGTTGCCATCGTTCGTTGAATTTGGAGCTCCTGCGCCGATTCCGAAGTCCATTTCCCGTTCCGGATGGGTGGAGGTCGCCCCCACTCGCAGATGTCGCCATTTGAGAGTGCTGGCTTCCGGGTATGGTTGCTCGGGAATGGCTATAGGTGCTCTTTCCGCAAGATTGTAGCCGTCTTTTGGCCGATTGCAAACGGATTTTTTGATGAATCAAGGTAGTTGGCGTCCGCATGCGGCGTGATTCAAGCCGGCACGTGCCGACTTGAAGGCGAATTCAACCGGACGTATACTAAATACGGACCTAAGCAGTCGCATATTTCATGCTAAAGCTCACCAAAAAGGCGGATTACGGGCTCATGGCGCTCAAGTACCTCGCCGAGCACCCGGAGACGCCTGCCCTGAGCGCCAAGGACGTGGCTGATGCCTACGGAATCCCCGCCCAGCTACTGGCCAAGATTCTGCAGCGGCTTACCAAGGTGGGCCTGCTGCGCTCCCATGCCGGCATGAACGGCGGCTATGCGCTCTCCCGGGATGCACGGCAGATCTCGGCCTTCGAGGTGATCCACGCCATCGACGGGCCGCTTTTCATCACCTCCTGCTTCAAAGGCGCAAAGTCCTGCGATCTAACCCCGAGCTGCACCATAAAGGAACCTCTGGCGCGCGTGAATGAAACCATCGCCGGGGTCTTGAAAAGCATCAGCATTCAGGATCTCGCGGAGCACGAACATCCAGCTGGCAAAGCCCACGAGGCGCAAGCGCTGGTCTCACTGACGCTGTAGGCCGTCCAGCAGCGAGTTTGACCCATCTAGATTCGAATCGGCAGCCACTCCAGCCGAATCAAACAAAGAGTGAGTCAGCTCTTCTGAACGAGACTAATGAACGAAACGCAAACTATGGCAGAAATCGTCACCATCGGATCGACTCCCTCGCCGGACGCTGTCGCAGCGCAGCCGGCCGCTTCTGGCGGCTTGCTGGTTACTCCCAGCGCCGTCAAGCGCATTCGCGTCATCCTCGCCAAAGAGGGCATTTCGCTGGAAGAAGGCGGCCTTGCGCCTGGGCGTCAAAGGCGGCGGCTGCTCGGGCATGTCTTATTCGGTGGGATTCGATGCCCGACCCCGCGAGCGCGACAACATCTTCACCTTCGAAGATGTGCGTGTCTTCATCGATCCCAAGAGCTTCGTCTATCTGCAAGGGATGACGCTTGACTACGAAGAGACGCTGATCCGCCAGGGATTCAACTTCATCAATCCCAACTCCGCGTCGCTCCTGCGGATGCGGGTCGTCGTTTTCCGTCTAGCTTTGCTTCGGGGAAAATCGCACCAAGATAAACTGTCATCCTGAGCGAAGTCCCGCCTTAGCGGGACGGAGCCGAAGGACCTGCATTTGTCTTTCTGTTACCTGTTCCCTGATCCCTGACTTTCAGCGCCTTCTCAATTCCCGCTTCCGCCAGCGGCGTCATGATCGCGTACCCGGCAGGTAGCGGGTGTACGCCGTCCTTGCTCAGCGTCGGCGGCAGTCCTCCGCGTTCATCCTTCATTGCCGAGTAGTAGTCCACATAGACATCGCCTTTATCGGCCGCGTATTGCTTCATCCACGCGTTCACTTCCACGACCTTCGGTTCGGGCGTCAGTCCCGGCGCCCACGGAAAATCGAATGCCGGAAGCACCGAGCACAGCACGACGCGAATCCCGTTCGCTCTCGCCAATTCGGCCATGGAAGCAATGTTTCCCTCCGTCTGCTCCAGCGTCATCGGCCCTGTATTCCCCGCAATGTCGTTGATCCCGGCGAGAATCACGACGACCTTCGGCTTCAAATCGATCACATCCTGCCGGAACCGCACGAGCATCTGCGGAGTGGTCTGCCCGCCGATGCCACGGTTGATGTAAGGCTTGCCGGGAAACGACTCATCCAGCTTCCAGCCCTGCGTAATCGAGTCGCCCATGAAGACCACGCGGTCCTCGTCCGGCTTCGGCGCAGCCAGCATCGCATTCGCCTCCTTGAAGTGCGCAAGCCCGCCAAAGTCCACGAGCAGTTGTTTGTCGTGGTCCATCCAATACGGATTGTTTGGATGTCCAGACGGCGAGGTCTGCGGCGCAGGTGAAGTCTGCGCGACTGGCGCCGGTTGTGTCGCAGGCGTTCCAGCCTGAGGCGAGGGTGCGGGCGCTTGAGCCATCAGCGCACTGACTGCAAACAATCCTGCCAGGGCTGTTGCGAAAAAAGTAGCTCTGCAAACCTTCCATCGATTCACAAGATGCTCCGATCGATTCCAGAACGTGAGAGACGTTCGACAAACAGTCTACCCTCCCGCGACGCGTTTCCGATTGCAGGAAATCGCGCCTCATCGCGGCCACTAGCCCTCCGAAACACAGCCCACGCGCGCACACGATAAAATCCAAACATGCCCGCAATGGCAGTTTCTCCGAGATTTTGACGAAATACGAGCCCGTCATCGGCCTTGAAGTGCACGTGCAGCTGCTCACGGCCACCAAGGCTTTCTGCAGTTGCGCAAATCATTTTGGCTCTGAACCGAACACGAACGTTTGCCCGGTCTGCCTCGGACTGCCGGGCGCGCTGCCTGTCCTGAACGCGAAAGCCGTCGAATTCGCCACGCTGGCGGCGCTGGCGCTCAACTGCCAGGTGCGCGAGCAATCGATCTTCGCGCGCAAGAATTATTTCTATCCCGATCTGCCCAAGGGCTACCAGATTTCGCAGTACGACAAGCCGCTGGCCGAGCTTGGTTGGATTGAAGTTCCAACCTCATCCAAAACCAATAAAAAAATCGGCATTACCCGCCTGCACATGGAAGAGGATGCGGGCAAGAGTCTCCACGAGGGCTTTGCAGACTCCGCCACGCGCACGTATCTCGACCTGAACCGCTGCGGCACGCCGCTCGTCGAAATCGTCAGCGAGCCTGACATCCGCACGCCTGATGAGGCCTTCGAATACCTCACCCGCCTCAAGGAGATCCTTCTGTATACCGGCGTTTCCGACTGCAACATGGAGGAGGGTTCGCTGCGTTGTGACGCCAATGTTAGCGTGCGCCCCCGGGGCCAGGAAAGATTTGGCACCAAGGTCGAAGTCAAGAACGTCAACAGCTTCAAGTTCGTCCGCGCGGCGCTGGAGTACGAGATCGAGCGCCAGGTTGAGGTGATCGAATCGGGCGGGCATGTGACCCAAGAAACGCGTCTCTGGAATGCCAACGAAAGCCGCACCTACTCCATGCGCTCCAAAGAGCAGGCGCATGATTATCGCTATTTCCCTGAGCCGGATCTGCAGCCTCTACTTGTCTCCGCTGAATTCTTGTCCGAAACCAGAAAAAAACTCCCCGAGCTGCCGGAGGCGCGGCGCAAGCGCATGATCGCCGAGTACGACCTGAGCGTGCAGGACGCGCACACCCTCACCGCTTCGCGTGACTTCGCTGACCGCTTCGAAACCGCGGCAAAGACCGCGCGTAATCCGCGGCGCGTGGCTAACGTGCTCTTGAGCGAAGTGGGTGGCCGCCTGAAAGCGCTGGGCCTCGAGCTTGATCAGTCTCCGGTGACCATGGCCGGAATTGTTCTGGCCGCCGATCTGCTCGATGAAGGCAAGATCAGCTCCAAACAGATGAAGCAGCTGTTCGATGTGTGTTTTGAAAAGAGAGAGGACTTCGCTGCTGTCTATGAGCGCGAAAATCCCCAGCAGATCACCGACGCCGCGGCTCTTGAAGAGCTGATCGACGAAGTGATCGCCGCCAATCCCAAGCAGGTGGAACAGTATCGAGGCGGCAAAACGACCATGGCAGGATTCTTTGTTGGCCAGGTGATGCGCGCGTCCAAGGGGCAGGCCAATCCTGCGCTGCTGAATGAATTGGTTGTGAAGAAACTTGAGGGATGAACCTCGAGCAGGAGACTCGACTCCCGGTCTGCCTGCTCATGAGCGAATGTTGCGCGAAGCTGGCCGCGTGAGCCTACTTCAATTTTAGATCGCTGATGAAGTCCTTGCGCGCGTCCCAGGAGCTTACAGTCTTTACGGCGCTCTTCTTGCCGTCCTTCTCCGCCCACAAGTCGAAATCGGTGCTCATGTCAACTTGGGCAAAATGAAAATGGCCGTTGGCTATGGAATCAAAACTGCGGATCGTCTTCGTTTTCTCGTTTTTCAGAAAGACCGTAGCACCGGAAACAGGCTGAGAGTTCCCATCCAGCACGGTGCCTGACACGGTGCGTATGCCGATGTTCTGGGCCTGGGCTGTGGAGGATATAAACGCATTTCGCGACCCTGCCGGAAACACTCCGAATGCAAGAAGACCCAAGATCGTTGCCGCCAGCACGCCGGCTCGGCTCATTCTTATTCCTCCTCATCCTCTTGGATGAGATCTTCTTCTTCGAGACCCTCTTCAATGCGGGCGAGCTCCAGCGGTTCGACGCCAACCACCTCGTACTCCGTTCCACACTCCTCGCAGGCTATCACGTCGCCCTCTTCCACTTCGTCGAGTTCAACGTCGAGGGCAGTGTCGCATTCTGGGCAGCTCGGCATGGCAGCCTCCTCACTTTCCGAACCGAATCGCATTGCGGGATAAGACCACCATCCCGATTCGGCAACCATCGCTAGTTTTAGGGAGAACCCGGCCTCAGGTCAAGACCCAAACGATGCACTCGAGACCTTAGTTTTCGTTGCCGGGAAAAATCCTTGCATTTCCCTTAGACGATGCTTTTTCCGGGACGGCAGTTGGCTGTGCTCCATCCCCGGTGCAGACTTCATCGTGACTTGATCCACCACCGTCGGCCATTCGCGCATCACCCTGGGCGCCATGACACCGGAGCGCTTGAGCGTTTACCCTGTTGACTACGATGCCGCGATTTGGCTCCAGTCCGCTGGCCTTCCCTGACTTCAAGGGAGCGACGCGCCGGCTCATTCTCATCAACCTGGGCACATACTTTGCCCTTTTGCTGGCGAACCTGGCCACTCCCTTTGCGGCCAAGATTGCCGGCTTGCTCGTCTTCGATCCCTTCGCGTTCATGCACGGTGCCCTGTGGCAGCCCTTCACCTACAGCTTCGTGCACATAGGAATCGTTGGCACACTTTTCGAGCTGCTCTCGCTGTGGTTCCTCGCCGGATTCCTTGAGAACTTCCACGAAGCGAACTGGGTCACGAGCCTCTATGCCGTCTCCGTGCTGGGGACCGCCGCGGCTGCGCTGGTGCTTTATCTGGTCGCGAAGACGCTGGCCCCTTCGATGCTCGCCAATGTCAATCCGCTTTACGGCTGTTTCGGCGGAATCTTCGGACTTCTGGTGGCCATTGGGATCCTTTATGGCGACACACAGTTCCTTCTGTTCTTCGTCATCGGCGTTAAAGCGCGCTACATGGTCATCATCTATGCGCTTGTTGCCGTAGCCATGCTTTTTGGCCAGGAACGGATGTACGCCTTTGCGCAACTCGGCGGCGCGCTTGCCGGCATTGGTTTCGTGCGCATGGCGCCGCGTCGCGGCATGTCTTTCATGCTCAGCGAAAGCTGGTATGGCCTGCGCAACCGCTACTATCGGTGGAAGCGCCGACGCGCGGCGCGCAAGTTCGAGGTTTACATGCGCTCGCAGGGCCGCACCATCAAGTTCGACGGCCAGGGAAACCGGATCGATGAGGACGCCGACGACAAAAAACGATGGAACTGAGTGCGATGCCGTATCTGTTGGATCGCCGCCTTCAGGCTGTAGCGCCGGTCTCCTGGCCGGGGCCCCCAACGACAGGTCTTCGTCGTTGGGGTAGTTGACCGGCTGTCGTGCGGGCGTCCTCGCCCGCACTGGCGTCGCTGAAATTCAGTAGCGCGATCCGCTACAATCCTTTCTGGAATGAATAAGAAGATCGCGTTTCTGTTTCCGGGGCAGGGCTCGCAGGCCGTTGGCATGGGCCGCGAGCTTGCCGAACGATTTCCTTTGGCCGCTCAAACCTTTGCCGAAGCCGACGCGGCGCTCGGTTTCCCGCTTTCAAAGTTGTGTTTCGAAGGTCCGGAAGAGGATCTGCGCCTCACCGAAAATACGCAGCCGGCCATCATGACAGTGAGCGTGGCAGCAGCGCGGGTCCTCGCGGAGCAGGGCGTCTCGCCGGCGCTCGCCGCCGGTCATTCGCTGGGCGAGTGGTCGGCGCACGTCATCGCGGGAACCTTGGCCTTTGCCGATGCGTTGCGCGCGGTGAAGGCCCGCGGAGCAGCCATGCAGAAAGCAGTGCCTGCGGGCGAGGGTGCTATGGCCGCCGTCCTCGCGCTCGATGCTGCGCAAGTTGCCGAAGCCTGCGCTGAGGCGGCGCGCGAAACCGGCCTCACCGTTCAGGCAGCGAATCTCAATTCGCCGGGACAGACCGTGATCTCAGGCGCTGTAGCCGCAGTCGAAAAAGCCGCCGCATTGTGCAAAGCCAAAGGCGCGCGCCGCGCCGTCATGCTTCCTGTCAGTGCTCCATTCCACTGCGCGCTCATGCAGCCCGCGCAGGAGGAAGTGGCCCGTGTACTTTCCGGAATCGCCATGCACGATCCGCAGATTCCGGTCGCTGCAAACGTCACCGGCGCCCTGGTCACCACGGCCGATGCCACGCGCGATGCGCTCATCCGCCAGGTCACCGGCGCTGTGCGCTGGGTCGATTGCATGCAGTCGCTGAAGTCCGACGGCGCCGATTTGTTCATTGAAGTTGGTCCCGGCAAGGTGCTCTGCGGGCTGCTCAAGCAAATCGATCCCGAGCTGAAGTCGCTAAACGTGGAAGACGCAGCGAGCATGGAGAAAACGCTGGCGGAGATGAAAACCAGCGAGTGAGCCCCTGATCGGCGCGGAACGTTAAACGACTCCCAGCTCCCTCAGCACGAACGCATAGTCCAGCGCGATCTCCTTCAGGTAGTCGTATCGCCCGCTCGCTCCGCCGTGCCCCGCCTGCATATTCGTCACCAGCAGCAACGGATGCGAATCCGTCTTCAGCGTGCGCAGCTTGG
This sequence comes from uncultured Acidobacteriaceae bacterium, assembly GCA_963813015.1. Taxonomy (GTDB): domain Bacteria; phylum Acidobacteriota; class Terriglobia; order Terriglobales; family Acidobacteriaceae; genus Telmatobacter. The sequence continues at coordinate 373,846 of CAWEXN010000013.1, read as the reverse complement.
CCACGTACTTCGCTGGCTCCCAATACATCACCTGGCTGTCGTGCAGGCTCGTCTTCACCAGCATCGCGGGATAACTCGCCACGCGCAAATTGTCGTAGGGCGAATAACTCAGCATGTATTTGAAATACTTCTCGTCGTTCGGGTCGCCCCACTCTTCGTACTCGGGAACCGTCAGGGGCAGGGAAGCGTCGAGCATCGTATTCATTACGTCGACAAAGGGAACGTGCGAGACGATGGCGCGGAAAAGATCGGGCCGCATGTTCGCAATCGCGCCCATCAGCAGCCCTCCGGCCGAACCGCCCTCAGCCGCCACGCGCTGGGGATCGCCGTAACCCTGCGCAGTCAAATGTTCCACGCAGGCAATGAAGTCGCGTAAACGTATTGCGCTTCACCAGCATCTTCCCGGCATCGTGCCAGGGCTCGCCCATGTCGCCGCCGCCGCGAATATGCGCATAGGCCATCACCACGCCGCGATCCAGCAGGCTCAGCCGGTTCGAACTGAAGCCCAACGGCAGCGAGTAGCCATAGGATCCGTAGCCGTACACATACAGCGGATTCTTCCCAGGCTCGCGCATGTCCTTGCGATACACAATCGAAACGGGAACCTTGACCCCATCGGGAGCCGTTGCACGAATCCGCTCGCTCGCGTAGAGCGTGCGGTCGAAGCCGCCGGGAATCTCCAACTGCTTTAGGAGAGTCGATGCCCCAGTCGCCACGTCGTATTCATAGACCGAGCTTGGCGTGACCAGCGATTGATACGCATAGCGAAACGTTGTCGCTTCGAAGATCCGATTAATATGCGGATGGGCGCTGTAGGCAGGCTCGGGAAAGGCAATCTCGCCGGCAGAAGCAGCGTCCGCCCCGTCACCCGCAAATCTCCATAGCCTCAGCCGCGGCAGACCGTCCTCCCGCTCGCACGCGATGAAGAATCCCGCAAAGAGATCCACGTCCTCGAGCATCACCGCATCGCGGTGCGCAATCCGCTCGGTCCAGTGTTCGCGGCCCGGCGTGGCCACGGGTGCTGTCACCAACCGAAAGTTTCGCCCGCGATCGTTGGTCCGGATGTACCACAGCCCATTCCGGTGGTCGATCGAGTACTCGTGCTCATCCTCGCGCGGCGCAATCAAATCGAAACTGCCGGCCGGCTGATCCGCCCGTAGAACCCGCGCCTCGCTTGTCGTGTGGCTGGCTGACTCCACAACGATGTATTTGCCATCGCGCGTCCGCCCGGCGGCAAGGTTGAATCGCTCATCGTCGTCCTGAAAGACCAGCGCGTCGGCCGCGTGTTCTGACCCAAGCGCATATCTCCACACCTGGTACTGCCGCTTCTGTTGTTCGTCCTCAACGGTGTAAAAAAGCGTTCGATTGTCCGCCGCCCAGACCACAGATCCAACGCGCTCAACCTCGCCCGCCAGCGTCTCGCCGGTTTCAAGGTCCTTGATCCGCAGCGTGTACTGGCGAAACCCCTTGGTGTCGGTTGTATAAGCCAGCCAGCGGCCGTCGTCCGAGACGTCGGTGTCGCCAACGGAAAAAAACGCATGCCCCTTTGCAAGCTCGTTCCCATCGAGCACCACTTCTTCATTGGCCCCAACGTCCGGTCCAGTAGGCCCTCCCCGCTTGCGGCAGTGGATGCCATACTGCATCCCTTCCTCGGTGCGCGTGTAATACCACCACGCGCCGTCGCGGTAGGGAACCGAGATGTCGGTCTGCTTTACATGGCTCAGCATCTCCTGGTAAAGCTCTTCCCGCAGGCCGGCCAGCGGCGCCATCACCGCGTCGGTGTAAGCATTCTCGGCTTCGAGGTACGCGGTCACATCGGGGTTTTCCTTGTCGCGCAGCCAAGCGTAGTCGTCGGCGAGCAGCACTCCGTGCATCTTCGTTTCGGTATGGATTTTGCGTGCGATGGGCGGTGCGGGTAGCGAATTCTGGCTCATTTCTATCTCAGTGTAGAGCCTCGGGCATGCTTCGAATCACCCTGGAGCCGGGGAACTCGCCGTGCCTCGCCAACGTACAATGGAGAAGGAATGGAAGGCTTTCGCCGCGCGCGTTTTGCCGTGTTACTGCCGTTGCTGGCGGTTCTTTTCGCTTTCCTGCCCTATTGCTTGCGCGCCGAGCCGGTCGCAAGCCTCCCGCAACCCACCGACTATGTAAGCGATTTTGCCCACGTGCTTTCGCCGCAGGCGATTGCTCAGCTGGACTCGATTTGCGCGCAACTCGACCATTCGCAGGCCAACGCGCAGATCGCTGTTGTCACCGTGCAGTCGCTCGACGGCGACGATGCGGCCGACTACGCTAACCAGCTTGAAGACCACTGGAAGATGGGCAACAAGGGCGACAACAAGTACGCCATGGTCCTGCTCGCCGTGTCCGACCACAAGTACCGCATCGAGGTCGGCTACGGTCTTGAAGGGATCCTGCCCGATGGCAAAACCGGCGACATCGGCCGCCAGATGGTTCCTGACCTGAAGGCCGGTGATTATGACGGAGCAGTAACGCTCGCTGTTGGCCAGGTGGCCCAGGTTATCGCCGATGACGCTAAGATCACCCTCACGCAGGATGAGCCTGTGGCCCCGCCTAGCCAGCCCGTGTCTCAGGGCGTCCCGGTCAGCAAGATCATTCTTATTATTCTTCTCCTGGTATTCTTCGGCGGTGGCTCGCTGCTCCGCATGCTCTTCGGTGCCAGCCTGTTTTTTGGCGGCTGGGGCAGAGGTGGTTGGGGCGGGGGCTCTGGAATGGGCGGAGGATTTGGCGGTGGTAGCTTCGGGGGCGGTGGCGGCGGGGGTTTTGGTGGATTTGGAGGAGGCGGCGGCGGTTTTGGCGGCGGCGGCGCCGGAGGAAGTTGGTAGTGCTTCAGGTTTTAGCTTTCAGCCCTCAGCCTTCAGCTGATTCTGAGCAGCAGGGAGCGGCAGGGCAAACGGAGAACTGATTACTGATCGTTGTTTTACGAAGGAGAATCAAACTTTATGAGCAAGGGACTTGGAATTACACTGGCAGTTTTGGGTGTTCTGCTTCTCGTGGTTTTCATGGTTTTTGGCAGCTATGTGAGTGCCCGGAACCAGATGGTGTCCAAGGACCAGGCAGTAAAAGCCGCATGGTCTGAGGTGGACGTGCAACTCGAACGCCGCGCCGATCTGATCCCTAATCTTGTGTCGACCGTGAAGGGCTTCACAAAGGAAGAGAGCAGCGTCTTTGCCGACATCGCGCAGGCCCGGGAAGGCTTGATGAATGCCCAGACTCCCCAGGACAAGATCGCTGCGAACAACCAGATCGACGCTTCCCTTGCCAAGGTCCTCGTCCTCACTGAGAACTATCCGCAGCTGCGCTCCAGCGATCAGTTCATGCGCTTGCAGGATGAGTTATCGGGAACAGAGAACCGCATCAGCGTCGCACGCAAACGTTACAACGACGCGATCCAGGACTACAACACCTTCATCTTGCAGTTTCCCAATAGTATTTGGGCGGGAATCGCCGGCTTCCACCAGAACAACGCATATTTCGCTGCCAGTCCGGCGGCTCAAACCGTGCCGAACGTGAGCTTCTAAGCTCGCCTCGCCATTCGGCCTAGCCAGCCAAGGGAAACACAAAAGGCCATTCCGCACTTGCGGGATGGCCTTTTTCGATCGAAAACTCGCCCGGAGCTACTTGTAGGACGCGATGGCGCTCGCCTCGTCATCGTAGATGTCGAAGACGGTATACAGCTTGGTCAACTGCAGCAGGTCATGGACCTTTTTGGTCAGCTTGAGCAGTTTCAGCTTCGCGCCCTGATTCTTGGCTGTGGTGTATGCGCTCACCATTTCGCCCAGGCCCGAGCTATCGATGTAACTTACATCGCCCAGATCCAGCAGGATGTTGCGCTGTCCTTTGGTGATCAGGTCGCGAATAGCGTCGCGCAACTGCACGCTGCCCTCGCCCAACGTGATCCGCCCGCTGAGTTCCAAAACAGTCACGCCATCCACTTCCCTGGAAGCTATCGAAAGTGCCACGGAAAATCCCTCCTTATCGGTACATCGGTTATAGCACCTTTACCGCCGTCAGCATGCGGAAAACTCCGCGCCTGGCTCCTTTGCGGGGAAAATCGATGATACGCCTGCCCCCCATTCCGCCACCAGGTTAAGTCGCTTTCGCCGCTGGCACCAGGTGCTTGATCAGCGTTAATTCGGTTCCCGGATGCAATTGTCGAAAGTGCACCTCATCCATAAGGGACCGGATGAGAAAAATGCCGCGCCCCGTTCCCCGGAGAATGTTCTCGGCAGCCAGCGGATCGGGCACATTCTCGGGGTTGAATCCATGGCCCTGGTCGGCAATCACAATCACCAGGTCCTTGCCGGTATTCTCCATCGCCACTTCGATCTGGCGCGTCGGATCGTACTCATTGCCGTGCAACACAGCGTTGATGGCAGCTTCGCGGACCGCCATTCCGATGTGAAAGCGCTGGTCCTCGTCCAGGCCTGCCTCGGTGGCCAGTTGATCCGCGGCCTCTTCCACCTCGCTCACGCTTTCCATGGTGGAGCTCAGCCGGAAACTCCGCCGTCCTCTACTCGGTCCAGTCACCGGGCTTCCTCTTGCCTCCACCGGGCGGATCCGCAAACTCCACCCACTGCTCTATTAACCTTGCTGGAAGTTTCAAGTCTGGATGCGATTGTGTCAAGCGGAGGAGGGGGATGACTTCGGTTGGCCCGATTGCCCCTTCACTCGGGCCTGCTCCGGCTATCAGGGAGTAAACTTCGTAGGGCGACGCTCGAATCGCGGAGCCGCACCGCACAGCCACGCATGGATCAGCACACCCACATTCGCGTCAGCCTCACCGGCCTTCTCGGCACGCCGGTGACCGACGCGCATGGACAGTTGCGCGGCAAGCTCAAAGATATTGTGGTGGCCACGGGGCCGGACGGCGGCAAGGTTGCTGGAATTGTACTCAGGACGCGAACCGGCCTCTCGATTGTGCCTTCGCAAGAAGTACTGGAAACTCCTGCCGGCACATTGGAATTGCGCTCGACCGAGGCGGTTTCGCCCCTTAAGGACGAGGGCAACTATCTCTTTCTGCAGCGCGACCTCATCGACCGCCAGATCATCGACATCAACGGCAGAAAAGTAGTTCGTGTCAACGACGTCGATCTGGAGTGGACCGACCATGGAGCAGCCCATCATCTGCGCGTGGCTGAAGTCGAAGTTGGCTTGAGAGGTGCGTTTCGCAGGGTCTTTAAAGGCGTTCTGCCGCGCGCGCGCCTCGAATCTGTCTCGCGCAAGTTCAGTGCGCGCGCCATTCCCTGGCAATTCGTCGACGTCATTGAGCCCGATCCCGCGCGCCGCGTCAAGCTGCGCATCGAGCACGAGCGCCTGTCCGACATTCACCCCTCGGAACTGGCCGACATTCTTGAAGATCTCGCTCCCGCCGAGCGCGAGGCCGTCTTTACCTCGCTCGACGAAGAAGTTGCCGCCGAGACTCTGGAAGAAGTCGAGCCCCGGCTGCAAAAAGCCCTGCTTGAAAAGCTCGACGAGGAACGCATCGCCGACATTGTCGAAGAGATGGACCCCGGCGCCGCCGCCGATCTGCTCTCCGAGCTGTCCGAGGAACAGTCCGACGCCATCCTCGAGGAGATGGAGCCGGAAGAGCGGCAGGAGGTCGAGGAACTGCTGGAGTTCGACGAGGACTCTGCGGCCGGCTGCATGACCACGGAGTTCGTCTACCTCGGAGCGGACGCCACCGTGGCTCAAGCTGTTCAAGCGCTGCGCAGCTTCGACGGCGATCCCGAAGGCGTCACCGAAATCTTTCTACTCGACGAGAAACGCATGCTCCGCGGCGCCATTCCATTAGCTCGCCTGGTCATGGCGCAGCCGGACACGCATCTGGGCGTGCTGGCTGAGCCACGCGTAATCTCTTGCCCGCCCGACCTGAAACAGAACGACCTGGCCGAGATGTTCGATAAGTACAACCTCCACGCGCTTCCCGTTGTTGACTTGCAGGGCCGCATGGTCGGCGTGGTGCAGGCTGAGCGCGTCATCAGCTTTTTGCGCGAAAAGCTATAGGGACCGGCACACCTCCCTGGGCCCGTATATGAAGACGAAAGTATCCCAAAGTGAGCAATATTGCTCACATTTGGCTTGCAAATTGCTGAATCCTCGATCAATCCCGTTGAATGTTCTGAATCTGTGAAACAATTCATAGATGATCCCATTTCCTAAAATCATTCAGGGCGGAATGGGCGTTGGCGTGTCTAATTGGCGCCTCGCACAAGCCGTCTCAAAACTCGGCCAATTGGGCGTAGTGTCGGGCACGGCGCTCGATTCGGTCTTTGTGCGCCGCCTCGCTGATGGCGACCAGGGCGGCCACATGCGTCGGGGACTGGACGCATTTCCGTTTCAGGAGATGGCGAAGCGTATCTGGCAGGAGTACTTCGTGCAGGGCGGAAAGGCTGAAGGTGCGCCGTATAAGGCGCTTCCCATGCACCAGAAGAATGACTCGCGCAAACTCGTCGAGCTCTGCATGGTCAGCAACTTCGTTGAAGTGTTTCTGGCCCGGGAAGGTCACAACAATCCTGTAGGCATCAACTATCTTGAGAAAGTTCAGATCCCCCATCTGCCTTCGATCTACGGCGCCATGCTGGCGGGCGTAGGCTACGTGCTCATGGGCGCGGGAATCCCGCTTCACATCCCCGGCGTGCTCGACGCGTTTGCGGCGCAACATGCCGCGGAATATCGCCTGGCTATTACCGGCGCGTCGCATGACCAGTTCGCGAATCTTGATACGCCGATGCGGCTCGATCCTGCCGAATATGCTGAGGGACCGCTGCCGGCGCTCGACCGGCCCAGATTTCTGGCCATCGTCTCTTCAAACACGCTGGCCGCGACCATGCTGCGTCGCGCAACCGGCCACGTCGATGGGCTCGTGATCGAGAGCCCCACGGCAGGCGGACACAATGCGCCACCACGCGGCAAGCTGCAACTCAACGCCGCCGGTGAGCCGCTCTACGGCGAGCGCGATCGGGTCAACATCGCGGATTTGCGCGCGCTCGGCGTTCCCTTCTGGCTGGCTGGTGGGTACGGCAGCGCAGCCAAGCTTCGCGAAGCGCTGGATCAAGGCGCGACAGGAGTCCAGGTAGGAACCGCGTTTGCCTTCAGCCGGGAATCAGGAATGCAGGCCGACTTGAAAGCGCGCCTGATTGAGCAGGCGATGGCGGGTACCGGCGAAGTTTTCACCGATCCGCTGGCTTCACCGACAGGATTTCCATTCAAGGTAGCGCAGCTCGAGGGCACTACTTCGGCGGCCAATATTTATGAGACACGAAACCGGACATGCGATCTGGGTTATTTGCGGGAACCGTATGCGACGGGCGATGGCCAGATTGGCTACCGTTGCTCGGCGGAGCCGGTTGAAAACTACGTCGCCAAGAACGGCAAAATCGAAGACACGGTAGGACGCAAGTGCCTTTGCAACACCCTGCTCGCAAATATCGGCTTCCCGCAGGTGCGCAGGGATGGCTTCGTTGAGCCCGCTTTGGTAACGGTGGGCGACGATCTGAATACCATCGCGCAGTTTATCGCGCCGGGGCGCAGCAGCTATAGCGCGGCGGACGTGATCGAGAGCCTGCTCGGCATAAGCGCGAAGGCGACGCGGCAGACAGAACTCGTGCTCGCGGCCAGCGCCTAGCCTGGCGCGCTCCGTCAGCGGCTGTTTTTCTCATCGCCCACCGCGAACACCTTCGGAAAGCGCTCCGACGGCGCCGGCAGCGCCGGAAAAGCCGCGTGCGGCTCAGTCTGGTACCAATACGCAGTCGAATAGAAGCTATCGGAACGGTTATTCGCCGTCCCATGCTCGATCGTCACGCGGATTGATTTCTCAAACGCGATGGGGCTCTCAGTGTGCCAGCGATAGAGGCAGTAGCGGCCACCGTTGCGCTCGGGGTTCACAATATAGGGTGCACCCTGATGCAGGTTTGCGAAGGGCTGTCCGCCAAAATCCCAAGCGCCATTGTAATAATCCTCCGTCCCTGTTCCGTTAATGGTGGGCATTGTGTCTCCGTCGATGAAGATCATGTCGTCGCCCTCGCCAAACCAGCCGTCTTCGTTCTGCACCACAGCCTGTGTTACGCCTAAAAAATGCCCTTTCCCCGCGGCCTCCACAAACACATAATTATCTCGCCCACTCAGGTTTTTGCCGTCGCTCTTCACTGCTCTGCACGGCGCGGCCTGGCGATACTGAGCGTGAAAGCGACCCAGGCCTCGGGGAAGACTCTCGAGCGCCATATAGTCAACCGCGAAATAGAGGTTCTTCGTGCGTGCCGTTCCTTCATTCGTCAGCGTGAGGCGTGCCGCAGTCGCGAAAGGCATCTGGAAATAAGCGTTCAGAGCTTTCATGGGCGCAACCGCCAGCAAAGTCGACTGATAAATGAAATATTCGCCCAGTCCGAGGCCGAAGAAGTCGCCGACGGGAACCTCGACGGAGGGTGCCGGTTCGCCATCCCACCAAGCGCGAAACACCAGATTTTTTAAGTGCATGGGATCGGGTGAATTGATAGTGAACCAGATGTGTGTCACCACTCCGGCCCCATGTACGTCGAGCACCGTGGCAGTCTGGCCCGGATCGACGCCAACCGAGTCAGCGTTGCCGCCAGTGCGGTCCCAGCTCGAGGAGCGAAGGCTTTTGTAGTTCCGCAAACGAGACAGCGCGACGATTTCTTCGGGAACCTCCGGTTCGCCCGGAGCGGCGGAGACCGCTGGCGCATTCATGCCCAGCATCGCTGCCGTCGAAACACCAGCGGCCGTGGCTAGAGAGCCCATGAATCTCCTCCGTGAGCCACGAAAACTCTCCTTTGCATCGAATGGATTCATATGAGGGCTCCTCGTCAAGGCGTTTGCCGTGAAAGGGAATTCTAATTGAATCACGCTGTGAGCAGCCGCGGCAAAGCATCTCCTGTTGCAGGACATCGCGCCCTGCGCATCGATTTCGCTTGCCAGCTTCGCGCCTTTGGGTCTTGCCTGTTATGGTCATTGAGGAATATTCTTCCGCAAATCCAAACAAGTGATGAACCCACCTTAGGAACTCGATCGCATGTGGAAGCGCTGGCGAATCCGGATATTTCTGTTTCTGGCCGTTCTCGGTCCCGGATTCATTACCGCCAATGTCGATAACGACTCCGGCGGCATCCTCACTTACTCTCAGGCCGGCGCGCAATATGGCTACACCCTGCTCTGGACCATGATTCCCATCACCATCGCGCTCATCGTGGTGCAGGAGATGTGCGCCCGCATGGGCGTGGTCACCGGCAAAGGTCTCAGCGATCTCATCCGCGAGGAATTCGGCCTGCGCATCACCTTCGTCCTCATGGTGCTGCTGGTTGTGGTCAACTACACCAACGTGGTCACTGAGTTCATCGGCATCGCGGGCTCGCTGCGGCTTTTCCACGTCACCAAGTTCATCTCTGTCCCTCTTTGCGCCATCCTGGTCTGGTATATGGTGGTGCGCGGCACCTACAAAAGCACCGAAAAAATATTCATCGTCGCGTCTCTGGTCTATATCTGCTACATCTTCGCCGGCGTCCTTTCGCAACCGGACTGGCACAATGCGCTCTGGGCCACCGTCAAGCTCCCCGCGCGCTCTGTGTGGAGCGACAAGGCCTATATGTATATGGCCATCGGCGTGGTCGGCACCACGATCGCCCCGTGGATGCAGTTCTATCTCCAGTCATCGATCGTGGAAAAGGGCATTCGCGTGAAGGACTACGCCGCATCGCGGCTTGACGTAATCGTGGGCAGCTTCTTCACCGACATCGTCGCCTGGTTCATCATCGTGGCCTGCGCGGCCACGCTCTACGTGCACGGCATGGGTGCCATCCAGGTAGCCTCCGACGCGGCTGAGGCCATGCGCCCGCTCGCCGGCGACTACGCCTTCATTCTCTTCGCCTTTGGGCTCTTCAACGCCTCCATCTTCGCGGCCTCGATTTTGCCTATTTCCACCGCTTACACCGTCTGCGAAGGCATGGGCCTCGAATCCGGCGTCGACAAAAACTTCCGCGAAGCTCCGTTTTTCTACTGGCTTTACACGTTGCTCGTCGCTGGCGGAGCGGTCGCCGTCCTCGTCCTGCCCGATGCGCAATTGATCAACGTCGCCATCCTCTCCCAGGTGCTGAACGGGGTCCTGCTCCCGGTGGTCATCATTCTTATGCTGCTGCTCATCAATCGCACTGACCTGATGGGCGAGCACAAAAACTCGCGCATTTGGAATTGGATCGCGTGGGGAACCAGCATCATCGTGATCGGCATGACCATGGTCATGCTCTGGGGCATGATTCCGGGGCATTGAAGGGGTTGGACGGGTAGGTATGTATTGGGAGTAGATGGCTGTCGCTCTGGGTGGCTCGCTTGTCGCTTAGAGGTTTCGTCGCGGAGGAATCGCACTCTTACAAATCACTTGCCGAAGGCGGCTGCCCCACCGCAGGTGGCTACAGCAGCTTTCCCGCCGCCAAATCCTTGATCAACCCGCGATCCGCGGCCAGGAATTTGTAGTCGGTCAGGTCTTCGAGTTTCACCCAGCGCACCTGCTGGTAAATCTGGTTGTCGATGTCGCCGGTAAACTCCCGTACCGCGAAGAATTGCAGGTCCACTGCGCCGCCTCCGCGATAGTTGTGGCGAATGCGCGTTACCGCAGGGCCAACTTCGGCGCGAATACCCAACTCTTCCACCAGCTCCCGCGCTAGTGCTTCTTGAGGGCTTTCGCCCGGCTCAATCTTTCCGCCAGGAAACTCCCACAGCGACGCCATCGGCTGGTCGGCCCGCCGCTGCCCGATCAGCACTTCGCGATCGCGCACGATCAGTGCCGCCGCCACAAAACGCAGCGCAGGAAGGGAGGTGTGTGCCTTCGGCGTGGTCGGGCTGTCATTCACGCATTCAAGTGTAAATGACGCTAAAGATTGAATTGTCTAAGGATTGTATCCATTTACAGGGTGCAGGCTTGGTCCTAGGCAGCCATGTCATGAATGGCGGTGAACCGTTAACCACCTGCTCTATTCCCCGCCCACAGCCGCTTCAAAGCCCTCGGCAGCCTGTGGCCTGAAGTAGCCCCAGCCCTTTTTCGCCGCAGCCTCCAGCAGCGCCGGCGATGGATTCACCGGAAACGGACATCGTGCCATCTCCAGCATGGCCAGGTCGTGAATCGAGTTGCCAAACACCGCATCGGGCTTGGGCAAGCCGATGCGCTTGAGCGCCGCCGCCTTTGCTTCGTCCGTCGGTACGTCGACAATCTCACTGGTGATGATGCCTTCCTTGACCCGCACTTCCGCCGCCAGGATCCGTTCCTTCGGGATGCCAAAATCGCGCAGGCCCTCGACGATCACCCAGCGATTCGTGGAACTCACCGCCCATATTTCAATTCCGGCCTGCTGAATTTTCGTGACCAATGCGGCCATCTCGGCAAACACGCGCTTGCGCACAAACTCTTCCACGTAACGCGCGGCTGCTGCCTCCAATTCGCTCTCGCGCAACCCAGCATACATCTGCGCCATCTCGCCGCACATCGCCGCTTCGCTCACGTCTCCTGCGCGGTACGCGCGATACCGCGAATCGATCCAGTCGTTGGTCGACCGCGAAACCAATCCCTGCTCCAGCGACCATGCCATGAATCCATATCCGGCATCGCCGCCCCAAAGCGTTCCGTCACAATCGAACACTGCAACCTTGGGCTCGCAATCAAACACCAGCCGCTCAAACTCTCCTGCGGTCCATTGCTGAACTTCAGTTTCTGTAGGAGTCAAACGTTTTTTCTTCCTGTCTGCGGGATTCATCCACTTCCATTTTCGTCTATGCAGGCCGGTTTGTGCGCAAACGCCAGGTTAATGAATGATGTACGCGCGAGAACGGGAACCACCCGGTTTGGGAAAGGCTATTCCGATGCCGGCGGGCCCGGCTGCATGGTCTCCACGCGGATCTTCGCAATGCGCCTCGCATCCATCTCCACAACGGTGAGTCGACGGTCTTCATACTCTACCGTCTCGCCCACATTGGGAATGTGTCCCAGGTGCGCCAGCACGAATCCAGCAAGGGTTTCCACGCCACCATCGCGCGGCAGGCTCCAGTGCATCTGCGTCTCCAGGTCGCGCAGATTTACGCTGCCATCCATCACCACCGCACCCCCGGCGCTGCTCAGTACCGGCTGCGACGGCGCATCGAACTCGTCCTCCAGCTCGCCCGCAAGTTGCTCGATAGCGTCTTCCGCGGTCACCAGGCCAACGGTCGATCCATACTCGTCGACCGCGATGGCCAGGTGCCGCCGGTTTTGCTTAAAGTCGCGCAGCAAGTCCAGAGCCGATTTCGACTCCGGCACCACCAGCACCTCGTGCATGATCTGACCGAGCCGAACCTCCCCTTCAGGCGTGGCAGCCCCGGTCTTTGACGCGCGGAGATAGAAGAGCCGCGCCAGGTCCCGGGCATACACCGCTCCGACGATGTATTCCGGCCCGCGAGCCTCGTCGTAAACAGGAATGCGCGAGTGGCTGCGGCCGAAGACGCGCATGCACGCATCTTCAAGAAGCATGTTCGATGGCAGAGAAAAAATCTTCTGCCGCGGCGTCATGATCTCGCGTACCTGCACATCGCCGAGTTCCAGAGCGCGGTGCACCAGTGTTTCCTGAAACTCCGGCAGCAGCCCCAGCCGCCTTGCCGCCGTCGCGATCAGCTTGAGTTCCTCGGCCGAGTGAATGCTCGCGGCGCGCTCGCCTGCTGGAATGTCGAACGCGCGCAGAACAGCCGCCGCCGAGCGGCTCAGCAGGCGCACCGCAGGGCGGGCAATGGCCATAAACACCAGCATCGGCGGCGCAACAGCCACGGCCAGTGCCTCGGCTCGGCGCAGGGCCAGCCCTTTCGGCACCAACTCGCCCACCACCACGTGAAAGTAAGTAATGATTGCGAAACCCAGCACCACGGCCGCCACATGGCCGTAAATTCGCGCATCGGGCAGCGCGCCCAACCATCCCGCCAGCATCTGCGCCGCCAATGGCTCGCCCAGCCAGCCCAGCGCCAGCGAGCAAAGGGTAACGCCAAGCTGTACCGCGGGGAGCAGATCGTCAAGGTTGCGCTGCAGGCTTCGCACCGCCCGCGCGCCCGGCACCCGCGTCGCCAGCATTTGCTCCACGCGCGTTTCGCGAATGGAAACCAGCGCGAATTCAACCGCCACAAAGTAGGCGTTGGCCAGGATCAGCAGGGCCACGGCGACCGGTTTAATGAGCAAGAGCTCGTGCATCTCGCAGTGAGAATAGCATTGGAAGGTGAGCAGGAAGGCGGAGAGCCCTTCGGAGCCAGGCGTTTTCATGGAACCGGGAGGCCGGCCGGCGCGTAAATGATTCAGGAGTCGGAATGAGGATAGCGATGAGGCATTTTTGTGCAGTCATCACGGCGTTGGCGGCATTGGCGGTCGCTGCGACAGTTCCAGCGCACGCCAGCGAAGCCACATTTGAGCGCGACTTCACAATCAACGGGCGACTCGATCTGACCGTTGCCACCGGATCGGGATCCATTCAACTTACGATGGGTCCCGCAGGCCACCTCCACATCTTCGCGCGCGTCAAGTCGGGCTGGGGCGCGAGCGACGACATGGTGCAGCAGATCGCTGCGCATCCTCCCATCCAGCAGACAGGCAACATCGTCCGCATCGGAGGAGATCACCGCAATCTCGGCAACATCAGCATCGATTATGAGATTCAGGCTCCGCCCGACGCCTATCTCGATGCCGGGTCAGGCTCGGGCAACGTGACCGACGAAGGCGTTGGCGCAAATGCGAAACTGAACACCGGCTCGGGATCGATTCATGCCACCGGACTCCAGGGCGGGTTCACCGTCGGCACCGGCTCGGGTAACATCTACGCCGAGCAAATCGGCTCCGGCGACGTGAAAGCAACTACCGGCTCTGGATCGATCGAACTGAAGAACCTGCACGGCGGACTGCAAGCTGGAACCGGCTCGGGCAATATCAAAGTGGACGGCACGCCTGCGGCTCCATGGCGCCTCCACACCGGCTCGGGTAGTGTCGAGCTTTGGACTGGCAATGCCGGGCTGACCCTGGACGCTTCGACGGGCTCAGGCAGCGTTCACAGCGACCGCGAGATCGATTCGCATGGCACGATGGACCACCACCACGTGAAAGGCGCAATCGGCGGCGGTGGGCCTGAAGTGCGCATCAGCACCGGCTCCGGCAACATTCGCGTTCACTAGGCCGCCAAAAAAAACGGAGCAACCGCTGTCGCCCGCACTACGGAATGAAGTAATACGGGTCGGGATACTTCACTGAATACTCCGCCTCCGGCTTGCCTTTCAGGTCGCTCCACTGGTCGCCCACATTCAGCGCCAGCGTGTAACCGGCACCGGCAATCTGCCCGCGAGCCACGGCCTTGAACGCGCCGATGGTCTGTGAGCCATGATCGCGGCCGCATCACAAGCAGTTTCCAGTTGTCGAAGCCCTGCGTCCGCAGATTGCGCTCCGTTGCGGCGCGCTGGATTCGTAGCGGCCAGTAATAAAAATGATGCTCACGCCCAATCGCTGCGCCTCCTTGTAGAGCCGCAACGTGCCGGGAATTGCCGGCGCCTGCGCCGTTTCAAGCCACTGATCGAATGTGGGCTCGTTGTAGGCAAAGTCCGCGCCAAGCATCTCAGGGTAGGTCGACAACGTGGTATCGTCGATGTCCAGAATCAGCGCCAGTCTCTCATTCGGCCGCCGGCGCGCGGTCCGCTGGCGGAGAAACGCGATGGCGCGATCTGCCTGTACGTCCAGGTCGTGCGCGTAGCACCCGCACTTGCACGTGCAGTCGTGATACTCCCTGAGTTCCGTCTTGAGCGTGCCGAGATTGGGAATGCGCTCCGCCGCCGCGTCGCTGCTGAATTGCGGCCTGGGCGGCTGCTGCGCGGGGAGGGAACTCAGTCCCATCGCCAGAATCAGCGGCGCCGCAAGAATCGTCCTGAATTGGTTCACCCCTCGAACCTCCTCTCTCAGGCTTTGCTTGCTCAGTGTAAACAACGCTCCCTGCATGAATGTCGTTCGATGGTAAAATCATATGATTCCCAAATGAGGAGAACCCATATGGCTACCAAAGATTTACACGAAACCTTCTCCTTTCGAGCAGAGCAGTAAGCGCCGAAAAGGCTTCCCATCCGAAACCAGAGTTGGACGCGGCCTCCGGCTCGTCGGCCAAGACAAAGAGCTCGTAGAAAAGCTCGGACGGAAGGACTTGTGTCCCTGCGGCTCCGGACTGCGCTTTCAAGAAATGTTGCCTCAAGTCCGGTAGATTCGACGGCGCAAACCGAAACTACTTTTTTCAGAGAATGACAATTGGGGTCGCCGGCTGCTCGCGGCGGCCCCGCTACACTGAAAGCAACATGATTCGCGTCTTTCGCCCTATTCCCGTCGAGCAGCTCAAGCTGCTCGTCTTCGATCTCGACGGCACGCTGATCGATTCCGCTCAGGACCTGTGCAACAGCGTGAATGCAACGCTGCGGGAATTCAATCTTGTCCAGCTGCCCGACCCCGCGATCGCCGGCTTCGTCGGCAACGGCGCACCCATGCTCATGCGCCGTTCGCTCGCCCTGGCTGCCAACATCGCTCCTGGCGATGTGAATGAGGATCTTTTCTCCAAGGCCTACGCGTTCTTTCTGCAGTACTATCGCGAGCACAAGCTCGACTTCACCTACGCCTACGAGGGAGTTCTCGACGCGCTCAAGGCTCTCCATGAGCTGCACGATGCCCCGAACGGTCCGCGGAGAATCATGGCTGTCCTCACCAACAAGCCCGTGCGCCCGGCGCGCGGCATCTGCGAAGGACTGGGTTTGGCCGGCTACTTCCTCCATATTTACGGCGGCGACAGCTTCCCCCTCAAGAAACCCGATCCGCTTGGCCTCCGCTCGCTCATGGATGAGACAGGCGCAACGCCGGAGCAAACCGTGATGATCGGCGACAGTCAAGTCGACGTCCAGACCGCTCGCAACGCCGGAGCTTGGTCCATTGGTTGCGCCTTCGGCTTCGGTCCGCAGAATCTGATGGACAGCCCTCCCGACGTACTCGTATCGTCGGCGGCGGAGTGGACCGAGGCCTTGGCGTAAACATCTCAAAAAAGGCGACTTAGAATTTTCGAATTCTGCGGGAACTTTCACGTTTCCCGCAGCGTATATTGGCTTGTAGCGAGGATCGCAAACCTATGCATCGAAGATTTCTCGCCCTTTGCCTCTTTGGCGCCGCTCTGGCGGTCGCTGCTTCTCCCGCTCGCGCTGAAAATGACGCAGTGCAGTTCTTCAACAACATTGAAGTCACCCCTGACGCGCCCGTCAACGACGCCGTCTGCTTTTTCTGCAACGTTAGCGCCCACGGCGACGTGAGAGGCGACATTGTCGTCTTCTTCGGCAACGTGCGCCTCGACGGCCAGGCCCATCAGGACGTCGTCAACTTCTTCGGCAATGTCAGTGCGGCGGATAACTCCTCCATTGGGGGCGACCTCGTCTCGTTCTTCGGCTCCATTCGGCTAGGCGAAAACGTCAGAGTGAATCAGGACATGGTTGCCATGTTCGGCACGGTGCACAGTCCGGCCAGCGCATCCGTCGGCCAGGACCACGTCGTCTTCTCGCCCTGGATCCTCTTCGGCCCGCTGCTGATCATCTTCGTCATCGTCTTCGTCATCGTCCACGAGGTCCGCGTTCGTCGCGAGCGGTGCTTCGCCCAGGCCTACCCGCTTCCTCCCCGGCAGTAAGCCCTTCAAAAGCCGGTTAGCGCGTTACGCTGTTGGGATGGGCAATCCCGGTATACAAACCGCACGCCCCTTGCGTGTGGTCCTGCCCGGCGGCAGCGGCCAGGTGGGCCGCATGTTGGCGCGCTTCTTTCAGGAGCGTGGCCATCATGTCACCGTGCTCACGCGTGGCCCTTACACCGCGCCTTGGCAAACGGTTTACTGGAACGGAACTGAGCTTGGCCCCTGGGTTGAGACGCTCGAAGATGCCGACGTCTGCATCCATCTTTCCGGTCGCAGCGTGAATTGCCGCTACACTGCCCGCAACCGCCGCGAGCTATTTGACTCGCGCATTGGAACAACGCGCCTTCTGCACCGGGCCTTCGCCACGCTTGTCAATCCGCCGCGCCTCTGGATGAACGCCTCGTCGGCCACGATCTACCGGCACGCGCTCCAGGGAACGGAATCCGACCGGGACATGGACGAAGCCACCGGCGAACTGGGCGGTAATGAGTGGATCTCGCGCCGCCGCCGCGCCCCCGCGAAATGGAACTGGACCGTGCAGCTTGTGAAGGATTGGGAATCCGCATTCTTCTCGGCTGAAACGCCCGGCACGCGCAAGATCGCCCTGCGCACGTCACTCGTCTTCAGCCCTGTACCGGGTAGCGTCTTTTCAGTGATGTCGAATCTCGTCCGTACCGGCCTCGGCGGAACGCAAGGCAATGGCCGCCAATATGTCTCCTGGATTCACGAGTCCGACTTCGCTCGCGCCATCGAATTTCTCATTCGAGTCAGAGGAACTCGAAGGCCCGGTCAATCTCGCCGCGCCAAATCCGCTTCCCAACCGCGAATTCATGGCCGATCTGCGCGAGGCCTGGGAGATGCCCAATGGCCTGCCTGCGCCCGCGCCACTCCTTGCCATCGGCATGTTCTTCCTGCGCACCGAGCCCGAGCTGGTCCTCAAGAGCCGCCGCGTCGTTCCCGGCCGCCTCCTTGACGCCGGCTTCGAATTCGAGTTTCCCGATTGGCCCGCCGCCGCCGCCGACCTCGTCCGCCAGTGGCGCGCCCGCGACGATCGTTGACGACTGCTCACGGCCCACCAAGCACCGTTCACCGAGCACCGTTCACGGTTTCCCCGGCGTCACATCCGTCACCGGCAAATCCCAGTGCCCGAGTAGAATCTCGAACCGCCGCTGCTCTTCTTTCTTGTACGTGTCCTGGTCCGGCCACAGCTGCTTGATAAACGCTGCTTCATCCGGGTTCGAGCTCGTCGCTACCGTCGAGTTCTTGTAGACAATCGTCACGCGATAGTCCCAGCGCCCGTCCTCGGTTGTGTGATAGGCCGGCGACTCGATCTTCAGCGAAACGATCCGACCCGTCGTCTCGATCTTCTTGAGCAGCGGCCAATGGTTCTTCAGGAACAGGTCCAGGAACTCCTGCTGATGCCCCCACTGGCACTTGTAGTAGTACTCGATCGTGTACGGCGCCCCTTCGCTCGACTGCGCCGGCGCTCCCTGAGCCATCAACCTTCCCGAAAAACCCCGTGGCAAACGCCAACGTCACCGCGGCAAGAACAATTCTGCGCGTCAAATCCCTCATACGTGCCTCCAAGCAAGCGATGGAAGCATTGTAGCGCGGGCCGTAATCGGGCACCGGAGGGGGTAAGTGACTCGGACCTTGGTGTGCCCCATACAAAAAAAACGGCCCCCGTGTTCACGGGGGCCAAGTTGCCTTGGTTCTCTCGCGTTGCGAGAGCTTTTTTGGCGGCCTACGGCGGGGTGGCCGTTGGCGCGAGTGCAGAGCCTCGGGGGAGGAGTTGGCCGCTTATTACGGCTGCTCCGCGCCTGCTGCGGCAGGAGCGCTTTGGGGTGACGCTGCTGCCTGGGCCGCCAAACTGTTTTCCATCACACTCAGATGCACACTGTTGAACCGTACCCGCTCCGGCTTTTGGTTTTGATCGCCAGTTGCGGTTGAGGCCATCTCAACTTCGTTGCCGAGAGCCACAGAGTGCATGCGGTAGACGGGAATCTGATGTTCCGTTAAAAGGTAGCGCTTGACTGCTTCCGACAGGCGCTCGGAACTTTGTATGCCTGCGCTGCCCGCCAGAGGCGAGTGCGCTTCCATTTCCAGGATGTAGCCTTCATGCCCGGTAAGGCTTGAGGCCAGTTGATCCAGCGCTGCTTTCGAGTCCGAAGTCAGCACCGGGCTTGAGCCGCGGAACTTGATCACAAGATCCGATGCCTGGTGATACTGATCCAGGCCGTTCACCGTGGTATTGATCTGGTTCACGTGATTCGATGCGCTTTGCGCGGCGCCGTTGGCGTTCTCCGCCTCGGTGTTGGCGTTCATTGCCAACTGGTTCGCCGCATCAGCCGCGCCTTGTGCCTTGCGAATGCCCGCCTGCGCCCGCTCATCCACGTCCTTGATGTAGGCCGCGTTCTTGGCGTTCACTTCATCCAGTTCGCTCAAGCGGTCGTTGATCGGATCGATCTGCCTCTTCACCCACTTCTTGCGGGCAAAGGGATAGATGCGGCCCCAGAACCCCTCTTTCGCGGGGGCCAAGGGCTGTTCGGCTGCGGGCATGGGGGAGGGCTGAGCCTGCGGCGCCGAGGTAGAAGTCGTGGTGGTCTGGTTTGTAACCCCAGACGATGTTCCTGTGTTGATTTGGTCCTGAGCCCAAACGGGAATTGCAATCGCAGATGCCAACGCAAATATCGCCAGTTGGCGGGGGAATAATTTCACTACTTTCGCAGATGTTTTCATTGGGTTGAACCCCTTTTTGGCTCGCGGCATTAAAACCCCTCCGCGGCATTTGAGCGCTGCTGTCCGCTCGCCCTGTTAAAAGCAAGATCGCTGCCAAAGTAGGACCCTGGCCGGTAAATCTGCTATCTATTTGAAAGTAGGGTTCTTAGGATTTTTGACGTCGGTGGGAAAATGGCCCGGTTCGGGCCCTGTAAACCCTTGTTTGCGCGTAATTTTTGCCGGTTCGCGTAGTTTCTACCCTGTCGCGAAAGACGCACCTACTTCGAATCGACGTGAATCACCCGGATCTCGGGGAATGCGCCGTCCCAGTCCTGGGCGATCGTGTCGAAAATCAGCCGAAAGTCGGCGCTGTCTCCCGGTTTCAGCGGCGCCGCCGACACCGGCTCCACATCCACATACGGCTCGCGCGTTCGAATCAGGTTCAGCGCCTCGGTCTCGTTCTGCGCCACCTCATGTGCGGGATCGCGAAACAACACCTGCACCGTGATTCCGGTTACCGTCCGGTTCCCTGAGTTGGCGATCGATCCGTCGAGGTAGGTCACCTTGCCGCCCGCCAGGTTTGCTGACTCGCTCATGTGGAGATTGCTTATCTGCAAATTGCCCGCGTAAGGATCCAGCGCCGCCGAAATCGGTGTCACCGCCGGAGCGCTCTTTCCATGTTCGTAAAACAGCACCAGTCCAATCGCGATGGCCAGCACGATAACCACGGCCACGATCATCGGCAGCCAGTTGCGTTCCTGTGCCGCTTGCGGACGAATCAACTGTGGACCTGTGCTCACGAGCGCGATTGTACACCCGATTCTGTGGGCCTTTTGGCTCGCGCACGCTCAGAGTGTCATAGGCAGGATTTCTCCATCTCACTCCTGCCTGGACCCGATCCGCTCATCGGGATCGCCACTCTTATGTTGCATCCAATGCACGCTTTGCGCGTCTAAGGAGCATCGAAGTGTAGAGATGGACTTGAGCGCCCGCGAATCGAAGCCGCCAACTCTCAGAAAGATTCGCGAATCGGCAGCTTTAAGTCTCAAAGAAGGAAACCAGCAACGTGATCGAGCCGTACATCAATGTGAAAGGCATTTGAAAGGCAGGCCACCGATGCACACCTCCCCGATCCACGCAATCACCTCGCCGCCCACTCCTTCCGCTGCCTTCCCGCAATCCAGCCCTGCAGCAGAGCGAGCCTACCAGGGTCTCACCATCGCTGCCATGCTCCTGATTCTCGCCAGCATTCTGTTGGTTTAGAGCGCGTCTCCGTGCGCCCCAGGTCTCAACCTCGCACTCCCAAGCTAATAGCTAAAGGCTAGAAGCTAGAAGCTGCTTTTTCACCCGAACCGCGCCCGCTTGATCCCAGTCTGCCGGCAATCTTTTCCTGTCACCTTTACCCGGATGCACATTTCCGCCAGTCGCGAAAGCATGCGGTCCCCAATCCGGTCGCCGAGTGTCGCCTCGCGCGCTGCGCGCTCTGTGTCGCTCGTCCCACCACCACCCGCCGGCAAGTCCGCATAATTTGTCGTAATGATGGTCGTCTGCCGGTCGTTGTATCGCGTGTTCAGAATCAGCGCCACCGTATCCCACACCCATTCGTTGGGTTTTTGCGCGCCGAGGTCGTCCAGCACCAGCACTTCGGCGGCGAATACCGGCTTCAGCAGCTCCAGTTCCGTGGTCCGCACCTCGGGGTTGTAGCTGTTCTGGATACTCTTCAGCAACTCGCGATAGTCGCAGAACAGCCCCTTTGCGCCGCGTTCCCGCACCAGCCGTTGAAGCACGCCCACTGCCAGATGCGTCTTGCCCACGCCCATCGAGCCGGTAAACAGCAGCCCCTTGCCCGCCGTTCCCGCCGGATACTCCTCCACAAATCGCCTTGCCGTCAGCAGCGCCTCCGCCAGCGACCGGTCGGCTTCGTGGTAAATCTCAAACGTGTCCAGCGTGCAGTCCCGGTACCGCGCCGGAATCTGCGCTGCCTGAATTCGCCGCTGTTCGCGTTCCGCTTCCTGGCACTCACACTCGCGGCTCACCCAATTCCCGGCCGCATCCATCGACCGAACCAGACCCACTCCCCCGCAAATCCCGCAAACCGTCATATCGTTTTTCCAGCCTAGCGCATTCGACCTCGCGCCCTCTCGGTGCACACCTCGTGACCGAATGTGGAAATTCCGCGCCCCACGACTGGAATTCAGCGCCGGTCTGCGAATGTACGACTAATCTCCAGATGTAGCGCCGGCGTCCCCGCCGGCTGTCGTGCGGGCGTCCTCGCCCGCACTCCCCTATCTCCCGTTTTCCTTTCCTTCTGTCTACCAGCTGTTTTCGCCGCTTACCCGCGCCAAACCCACGGGTCGTCTGTTATATGAATGAGGAGGAGCAATCAATTCCCCCTTCGTTGCGCTCCTAAAGGATTTCCATGCATAGATCTTCGTCTCTGCCGCGTCTCTGTGGCTGCGCATTCGCCGTTACCATTCTCGCCTCCGCGTCCCTGGTTTCTCAGGTCCCGGCGCAAAGCGCGCCCGCCCCGTCCGCGCCGCCAGTTGCGCCGGTTCGCTCCGTCACCACTGACTACTTCGGGACCACCGTCGCCGATCCCTATCGCTACATGGAGAACCTCAGCGATCCCGACGTCGCCGCGTGGTTCAAAGCCCAGGACGCGTACACGCGCGGCGTTCTTGCCAAAATTCCCGGCCGCGACGCTCTGCTGGCCCGCATTCAGGAACTCGATCGCTCCACTCCCGCCGTCGTCACCGCCATTAATGCCATGCCCGGCGGCCGTTACTTCTACCAGAAGACTTTGCCCAGCGAGATCATTCCCAAGCTCTATGTCCGTGACGGCCTTAATGGGACCGAGCGCATTCTGCTCGATCCTGACAAATATCCCGCTCCGGCCGGATCGCACAACGCCATCAGCGATTACACCCCCTCATGGGACGGCAAATTGGTTGGCGTCGCCGTCTCTGCCGGCGGCTCTGAGGTCGGAGTCATTCACATCCTCGACGTGGATAGTGGCAAGGAGCTGCCGGAAACCATCGACCGCGTGCGATTCGGCTCGGTCCAGTTTCTTCCCGACGGCCATTCCTTCACCTACAACCGGCTGCAAAAGCTTGCGCCCGGTCAGCCGCTCACCGAATTTGAAGAGAAGAGCACGGTCTACTTGCATGTTCTCGGAACGCCGGTCGACAGCGACAAGCCCATCCTCGGATTTGGTCTGTCGCCGCGGGTTGACGTCAGCGCCACTGACCTTCCATTTGTCGTCTCCACATTTCATTCCAAATGGGCCATCGGAATCCTGTTTCATGGTGTGCTCAACGAGCACACCTACCTGAAGGCGCCTCTCGATTCACTGGGCAAACCCGACATTCCGTGGGAGAAGATCTGCGACACTTCCGATGACATCACTTCGGTCGCCGTGCGGGGTAGCGATCTCTATCTCCTCAGCCATCTCGGCGCGCCGCACTATAAAGTCCTTCGCACCAGTCTTGACCATCCCGATGTTGCGCACGCGGCTACGGTCGTTCCCGAAAGTGACGCGGTCATCCACCGCATCGACACCGCCTCTGACGCTCTCTACGTGGAGCAGACCAGCGGAATGGTGGGCGAACTGCTCCGCGTCGATTACGCCGGCGACGCGCCCCAGCAGGTTCAACTCCCGTTTCAGGGCTCCGTCTCCATCGAATCGTCCGACGAGCGCATTCCCGGTGTCCTGGCCACCATGGCATCGTGGGTGCGTGCTCCTCGGACCTACAACTACGATCCGCAAGCGCGCACTGTCACTGACACCAAACTCCGTCCGGTCGGTCCCTTCGGCGATCCCGAGGACATCGTCTCCGAGGAGGTCATGGTCAAGTCCTGGGACGGCGTCATGGTCCCCTTGTCCATCATGCACAAGCGCGGCATCCCCATGGACGGCTCCAACCCCACTCTTCTTTGGGGCTACGGAGCCTACGGCATCAGCGAAGATCCCAGCTTCTCTCCCGTCCGGCTCGCCTGGTTGGAGAAAGGCGCCGTATTGGCAGTCGCCCATCCGCGCGGCGGAGGCGAGCTCGGTGAAGATTGGCATAAGGCCGGTCAAAAGCTCACCAAGCCCAATACCTGGCGCGACTTCATCGCCTGCGGCGAGTACCTCATTGCCGCCAAATACACCACTGCGGCAAAACTAGCCGGTCAGGGGGGCAGCGCCGGCGGTATCACCGTGGGCCGCGCCTTCACTGAGCGGCCCGATCTTTTTGCCGCCGCACTCGACGATGTCGGCATGTCCGATGCCCTTCGCTCCGAAAACATGCCCAACGGTCCGCCCAACATTCCAGAATTCGGGTCCACGACAACGCAGTGGGGCTTTGAAGATCTGTACGCGATGGATTCCTATCAACACGTGCGCGATGGCGTGCATTATCCTGCCATCCTGCTCACCACCGGTTGGAACGATCCTCGCGTAGCGCCATGGGAGCCGGGAAAGATGACCGCGCGCCTTCAGGCTGCAGCGGCAGCCGGCAAACCAATTCTCCTGCGCGTCGATTACGCTGGCGGCCACGGCATCGGCTCAACTCGGGAGCAACGTCAAGAAGTGACCGCCGACGAATGGAGTTTCTTGCTTTGGCAGTTCGGAGTCGCCGGCTTTCAACCTTGAGTGGTGACGGGTCGGACGGGTCGCTGAATTCGCCTTCGGGCCGCTGAACCGTCTGCTACCGTTGCCTTTGGAGTCGCGCTCCCCGAGAAAAAATTCGCTGACAGGTGACCGCATTGGACCTGATTGACCGCCTTGCTGAACACAAGACGCTTGGCGCTGCGCCGCGAGAGGAGTTGGCGTGGCTGGCGGCGCACGGCACGCTCCGCAACTTTGCTCCCGGCAAAATCCTCTCCCAAAAGGCCGTCGCGGTCGAGGGCCTCTACATCATCCTCTCGGGCCACGTGTCGCTCTCCGTCGATCGCGGCTCCGGCCCCCAGAAAGTCATTGATTGGCACGCCGGAGACATCAGCGGCATTCTTCCTTTTTCGCGAATGACCGCCGCTCCCGGCGACGCCATCGCCGAGGAGCCCACGGAAGTGCTCGCCATTGACCGCGAAGACTTCCGCGAGCTCACGCGCCAGTGCTATACCGTCACTGCCATTCTTGTTCACATCATGCTCGATCGTGCACGCCTGTTCACGTCGAGCGATCTGCAAAACGAGAAAATGATCTCTCTTGGCAAACTCTCTGCTGGTCTTGCCCATGAGCTCAACAATCCCGCATCGGCCATTGAGCGCAGCACTGCGTCCCTCGGCGACAGGCTGGAAGAATCGGAGTCGGCGACTCTCGCTCTCGGCACGGCCCGCCTCAGCGATGCGCAGCTCGCCGCAGTTGATGGAATTCGCAACGCTTGCATGGCTCGCGCGCCGCAAGGCGTTCGCTCTCCGATGCAGCAGGCTGAGCGAGAAGAGGCCATCGCCGACTGGCTGTCCGGTCATGGGCTCGTCACGGCCAACTCCGACGTTCTTGCCGATACGCCTGTCACCTTTGAAGCTCTCGATCAACTTGCCGCAACCGTAGAAGGTCCGGCTCTCGATGCGGTCATTCGCTGGGCCGCCGCTGGCTGCGCCGTCCGTAGCCTGGCCGCTGAAATTCAGGAAGCCGCCATGCGCATCTCCGGACTCGTCATGGCCATCAAGGGCTTTACGCACATGGATCAGGCCATGGTCGCCGAGCCGGTGGATCTCGGGCCCAGCCTCAACAACACCGTGATTGTGATGCGAGCCAAGGCGCGCCAGAAATCCGCCGAAGTCGCCATCGAGCTGGAGCCCGGCCTGCCGCAGGTGCGCGGTTTTGCCGGCGAGCTCAATCAGGTTTGGGGAAACCTCATCGACAATGCGCTGGATGCGATTCAGAATGGCGGCCGGTTAGAGGTCAACGCCCGCCGCGAAGGCCAGCGTGTCGTCGTGCGCGTCGTCGACAACGGCCCCGGAATTCCGCCGCAGACCCTTTCGCGTATCTTTGATCCATTTTTTACTACCAAGCCCATAGGGCAGGGAACCGGTTTGGGTCTCGACATTGTCCGCCGCCTCGTTCAACACAACGACGGCAACATCGAAGTCGATTCCAAGCCTGGCCGTACGGAGTTTCGCGTCACTCTGTCCATCGCTGAAACGCCCAGCGCGGAGCCGTCACAATGAACAAGCCCGTCCTGCTCATCGTGGATGACGATCCACAGGTTCTCGCCGCCGTTCGCCGCGACCTCCGCTCGCGCTATCGCGAGAACTACACCGTCATCAGCGCGCCGTCCGGCGAAGAGGCGCTCGCCGCTATGCGCGAGCTCAAAAGCCGCGGCGATTCGCTGGCCTTGATCATCTGCGATCAGCGCATGCCGGGCATGATGGGTAGCGAGGTGCTCGCCCAATCGCGAGCCATTTATCCGCTCGCGCGCCGCGTTCTGCTTACCGCATACTCCGACATTGATGCCGCGGTCAAGGCCATCAACGAGGCGCACCTCGATCACTACCTCTCCAAACCCTGGCAGCCGCCCGAGGAACGCCTCTTCCCGGTAATCGACGATTTGCTCGACGCGTGGCAGGCTGAATATCTGCCCGAAGCCAAGGGCCTCCGGCTCGTCGGCTTCCAGTGGTCTCCGCAATCCCACGCCATCAAGGATTACCTCGCCAGCAATCTCATTCCCTATCGCTGGCTCGATGTTTCGCGCGACGCCGACGCTCGTGCGTTGCTTGACGCGGCCGGAGTCACCAACGAAGAGCTTCCCGCGCTGTTCTTTGACGATGGCTCGCCCGTCCTGCGCAATCCCGATCCGCGCCAGGTCGCCGAGCGCCTTGGCAAACCGCTCATCGCTGCCTTCGACGTCTACGATCTCGTGATCGTCGGCGCAGGCCCCGCCGGACTCGGCGCCGCCGTGTATGGCGCGTCCGAAGGCCTGCGCACGCTCTTGCTCGACCGCCATGCTCCCGGCGGTCAGGCCGGCTCAAGCTCCCGCATCGAAAACTATCTCGGCTTTCCCGCCGGCGTCAGCGGCAGCGAACTCACGCGCCGTGCCATCGCCCAGGCGCAGCGCCTCGGTGCCGAGTTCCTCGCCCCGCTCGAGGTCACTGGCGTCTCCATCGGAGGCGGCTACAAGTCTCTGGCTCTCTCCGACGGCCGCAAGATTGTTACGCGTGCCCTGCTCGCCGCCACAGGCATGTCGTATCGCGAGCATCCCGCGCCCGGCATCAAGGAGCACACCGGCGCCGGCGTCTACTACGGCGCTGCCACCACTGAAGCCGCTGCTTTTCGCGATCGTCATGTAACAGTCGTTGGCGGCGGAAATTCGGCAGGCCAGGGCGCAATCTATCTCGCCCGCTACGCAACTGAAGTCGATATCGTCATTCGCCGCGACAGCCTGCGTGGCACCATGTCGCAATATCTCATCGAACAGATCGAAAAAACTCCCAACATTCATCTGCGCCCCCAAACGGAGATTGAAAAGGTCGAAGGCGAAGGTCACGTCGAGCGTGTTGTCTTCAAATCCCTTATTGACGGATCAACCGCTTCGCATCCGGCAGACGCGCTCTTCATCTTCATCGGCACGCGTCCGCGCAACGACTGGCTTCCGCCTGAAGTTCTCTGCGACGATAAAGGTTTTGTGCTTACGGGGCGCGATCTGATGGCCGCTGAAGGCTATGCGCGCATTTGGAAAGAGCAGCGCGAACCGCTCATTCTCGAAACCAGCGTTCCCGGAGTTTTCGCTGCAGGAGATATTCGCGCCGGCGCAATGAACCGCGTTGCTTCAGCTGTCGGCGAGGGATCGATGGTCGTCCGCCTCGTGCACGAGTATCTGGCGCTCACGTAAGATTCGCGTTTCCCACAAAGATTGTCATCCTGAGGTCGCCGCGGCGATCGAAGGATCTGCGGTTGCTTTTCTCGCTCTCACCCCGCCACGAAAATGGGTGCGCCGTCCTGGCTTTGCTTGGGCGGGGTTCTAGTTCCGCTAACCCCGCTAACTTCGCTAGCCTCGCTGATTCAGTCGCACACCAGCGCGCCATTCGGAAAAAGCTGCGCTTCCACTTGCTCTGGCTGGACAGTTTCGCCCGCCTCGATCATCGGCACAAAGAACCGTTCCACTTCGCCCAGCACATCCGGCCCCGTCGGAGCGTGGTAGATCGCCGCGCGCAATTTCGCACCGCCCGGCACGCCATGCGTGAACCACGTCGCGAACTGCTTCATCTTGCCCACCGGGTCGCCCATCCTCGCATCGCGCGGCAAATCCTTGGTCGCTTCGGCCTCGGCCAGCAGCATCTCAAAATACGCGCGAATCATTCTGTAACGGTCCTCGTTTGTTGCTCGCTTGTAGCTGCCGGTCGCCGTGTACTGCGCAATCTGCCGGAAGATCCACGGATTCGCCGGCGCCGCCCGCCCAATCATCACCGCGTCGCATCCCGTCTCGGCCACCATCGCCGCTGCGTCCTCCGGCGTGCGCACGTCACCGTTGCCCATCACCGGAATCTTCACTGCCTGCTTCACCGCTCGAATCCATTGCCACTGCGCCTGCCCGCTGTAGCCCTGTTCGCGCGTCCGCGCATGCAGCGCCAGCCCGTTCAGCCCCTCGGCCTCGGCCATCCGCGCCAGCTCCACGCACACAATCTGCGAGTCGTTCCAGCCCATGCGGAACTTCACGGTGAAGGGAATCGTCACCGCCTTGCGAATCGCCTTGAAGATTTCGCCGATCTTCGGCAGATCGCGCAAGAGGCCCGACCCACCGTTGCAACCCACTACGCGTTTTGCCGGGCAGCCCAGATTCAAGTCGACTGTATCGAATCCCGTCTCCTCAACAATCCGCGCCGCCTCGGCCAGCGTCTCCGCGTTCGATCCGAACAGTTGCGCTCCAATGGGATGCTCATCGTCGTAGAACGTCAGGTACCGCCGCCGCTTCGTCTCCCGCATCCGCGCCAGTCCATCCGCCGACGTGAACTCGGTCATAATCAGCCCGCACCCCGACTCCACATTCGAGATTGCCGCATCAACGGTTTCAATCTCTGCTCTCGGATCTCTGTTCTCTGTATTTTGATCTCTGATCTCTGTTCGCTGATCTCTGGAAAACAAACTCGCGTGCCGGATGAATCTCCGGAACACCGTGTCGGTCACGCCGGCCATCGGCGCCAGAACCGTCGCCGGCCGCACCACCACTGCCCCCAGCCGCACCTCCGCCGGAACCCGCGCCTCCGCGGGCATCGCGTGCTCCACTGGATTGTCCCAGTCCTTGTTTACCGTGAATCCGCGTCCTGCCATGGCTCTGACCGAGTTTCCTCTTGCTAGCTTTTCTCGCTCTCTGAAACTTCCTTCGCGCGAAACTTCGCGATCTTCGCGATCAGCTTCACGGGCACAGGCTCTTCAAGCGAAAACCGCACCGTGCTCTTGACCACCTCGTACGGCTTCAAATCCTCTTTGAGCGCTGCGGCCAGCCTTTTAGTCGCGGGATACAGAGAGTAGTGCTGCTTCCATCCCGCGAAGTAAAGCATTCGCTCACCGTCCAGCTTGTACGTGGGGATCTTGTAGGAGATTGTCTCCTCTGCCTTGGGCACGGCCTTCTGAATCGTACGCCGCACGCGATCGAGCGCGGCCTGCGCCGCCTCGGGCTGCGCGGCGATATACGCGTCCACGGACTCGATCTCGCGTTTCATTTTTTCGCGCGCCCTCGTGCACCGCCCAGACAAACGTGAGCCCCCGCCGTGGCGGAGGCCCATGGGTCAAACTCCTGCCTCGGCTTACTTCGCCGCTGCAATCGCCTTGTCGCTCTTCGCGTACTTCCGCCGGAACCGCTCCACGCGTCCCGCCGTGTCGACCAACCTCTGCTTGCCCGTAAAGAACGGGTGGCAAACCGAACAGATTTCCACGTGAATGTCGCCCTTGTGAGTCGACCGCGTCTCAAAGTTGTTTCCGCAAGCGCACATCACCCGCACCGCGGCGTAATTGGGATGAATCTTTTCCTTCGGCATCGCTCGAAATACTCGCCTTTCCTGCAATTCGTCTCTCTCCATATTGTAGGGGGATTCGCCCGTTTTCGCAATTCCGGGGCAGGGAACTGTGAAACGCAGCCATTAGCCTATAGCTTCTGGCTTTTAGCTCGCCTTGCAATGTCTTACGTCTTGCGCTCAACCACAAAGCCCCACCCCGCACGGGCAAGCTAAGAGCGGGTGCCCCAGGTCTCGATTTTGAGACCTGGGATAGCACGAATTCCGCTCGCTGACTTGCCAACTTGCTTCTTCACCGAAAATCCCTCGATCTCACTTCGGCCCTCGTCACTTCCAGCGGCACAATCCGCTGCGCCTTCACGTGAATCACGCCCTCCTGGTTCTGCACCGGCCCCTCGATGCGCAGGAAGCGGCTCCGCGTTACCACCAGCCGGTCGCTCTCAAAAATATCCGGCGTCAGAATCACATTCGCAATTCCCGTCTCGTCCTCAACCGATAAAAAAACAAATCCCTTCGCCGTGCCCGGCCGCTGCCGCGCAATCACGCATCCGGCAATCGCAACGCGCCTGCCGCTCCTCAATGCCTCCAGCTCACTCGCTGCAAAAACCCCTTCCGCCCGCAACTCCGCTCGGTGATACGCCATCGGATGCCGCCCCGTCGTCAGCCCCGTACCCGCATAATCCGCCGCCAGCCGCTCCTCCGTCGTCATCTGCTTCAGCGGCATCTTCGCTCCGGAAGTTTTTCCGTTCCCCACCATTCCGCCGGAGTTTTTCTCGCGACTCACTGCCGTTGCCCCATCCTTCGCGTAGCGAAGGGTGGAATTCGCTTCCGCTCCGCTCAGCAGCGGACCCACCGGCCTTCCCGCCCACTCCACCTGCCACAGCGCATCGCGCCGGTGCTCCACTTCACCCAGCGCATTCAGCGCTCCAATCTGCGCCAGCGCCACCAGCTCTTTGCGATTCAGCTCCGGCACGCGCCGCGTCAAATCATCCACGCTTTTGAAACCCGCCGCGCCGCGCGCCGCAATCAACGCCTCCGCCGACGTCTGCCGCAATCCCTTCGCGTAATTCATTCCCATCCGCAGCAAAATCGACTCATCGTCTTCCTTTTCCAAACTGCACAACCACTCCGATCGCTGTACGTCGATCGGCCGCACCCGCAGCCCATGCCGCTGCGCATCCTTCACCAGCACCGCCGCTGAATAAAACCCCATCGGCTGGTTGTTCAATAATCCGCACGTAAACGCGGCCAGAAAATGCACCTTCAAATACGCCGACGCATACGCAATCAGCGCAAAGCTCGCCGCGTGGCTCTCGGGAAATCCGTACATCGCAAACGACGAAATTCCCTGCACAATATTGTCCTGCGCCTCCGCATCCACGCCGTTGCGCGTCATCCCCGCGCGCAGCCGCCCCTCCAGGTCTTTCATCCGCTGCATAGAGCGTCGCATGCCCACCGCGCGCCGCAGTTCTTCGGCCTCCGCGCCCGTAAAGCTCGCCACCACCATCGCCATGCGCAGCAGTTGCTCCTGGAACAGCGGCACGCCCAGCGTCCGCTTCAGCACCGGCTCCAGCAGCGGATGCGGATACGTCACTTCCTCCTTGCCCTGCCTGCGCCTCATATATGGATGCATCATCTTGCCCACAATCGGACCCGGCCGGATGATCGCCACCTGCACCACCAGGTCGTAAAAACGTACCGGCGCGTTATGCGGAATCGACGCCATCTGCGCGCGGCTTTCCACCTGGAACATGCCCACCGTGTCTGCCTTGCACAGCGTCTCGTACACCAGCGGATCCTCCGGCAGCAACGCCAAATCCACCTGCTTGCCGTAGTGCCGCGGAATCAATTCGATCGACTCTTTCAGCGCCGCCATCATCCCCAGTCCCAGCAGGTCCACCTTGATCAACCCCATGTCTGCGCAATCTTCCTTGTCCCACTGGATCACCGTTCTCCCCGGCATCGACGCGCGCTCAATCGGCACCACGCGATTCAGCATCCCTGCGCAAATCACCATGCCTCCCGAGTGCTGTCCCAAGTGCCGCGGCAGATCCTTCATGCGCAAACACAAATCCAGATAGCGCGCAATCCGCGGATGCCGCACGTCAAATCCAGCCTGCGCAAAGTGTTTCTCCATCGTGTCGTTCGGGCCGCGCCACTCCCAATGCCCCATCAACCCCGACAATCGCGCCGACTGCTCCTCTTCGAATCCCAGCGCCTTGCCCACCTCGCGCGCCGCTGACCGCCCGCGATACGTGATCACGTTCGCCGTCATCGCTGAGCCCAGCGCGCCGTAGCGCTCATATACGTACTGGATCACCTGCTCGCGCTCATCGCCCGAAGCCAGGTCCAGATCGATATCCGGCCACTCGCCGCGGTTCTCGCTCAGGAATCGCTCAAACAAAAGCTCCATTCCCACCGGATCAACCGCCGTAAGCTCCAGCGCGTAGCACACCGCGGAATTCGCCGCCGACCCGCGCCCCTGCACCAGAAATCCCCTCCACTGGCAGTAGCGAATAATGTCCCAAACGATCAGGAAGTACCCGGCAAATCCCAGCTTCGCAATCAGCGCCAACTCGTGCTTCACCTGCGCCCGCGCCTTCTGGAGCAAATGCCGCTTCGCCGGCGATCCGTACCGCTTGCGCACGCCCTCTTCCACGCGCTTGGCCAGGAAGCTGTCCATCGTCTCGCCTTCCGGCATCGGGTAATGCGGAAATTCGTAACCCAGATTTGCCAACGTGAACTCCAGCCGCTCGCTCACAATGCGCGTGTTCGCAATCGCCTCGGGAATATCGCTGAACAGCGCCGCCATCTCGCGCGCCGTCCGCAGATGCCGCGCATCGTTGCGCGCGAGCAGCCGCCCCGCTTGGTCGAGCGTCGTGTGATGCCGGATCGCCGTGAACACGTCGAGCATCTCGCGGTCCTTCTCTTCCGCGTAGCGCACGCCGTTGGTCGCAATCACCGGCAGGCCCAGGCTCTCCGCCACGCCCAGCAGTGACTGATTGCGGCACTCCTCTTCGCGCTCCTGGTGCCGTTGCAGTTCCATGTACAAATTGCCGCGCCCGTAAATCGCGGCCAGTCGCTCGGCTGTCTTCCGCGCCTCGCATGTCCCGCCGCGCGCGAGCGCCGCCGCCAGCGGCCCCTCCTCGCCGCCCGTCAGGCAAATCAGCCCGGCAGAAAATTCCTCCAGGTCCTCAACCGTCGCCGCGCCCTCCGCCTTCGTCGCCTCGCGCATCTTGAAGCGCGTAATCAGTTGGCACAGATTCTGGTAGCCAACCTGCGACGCGCACAGCAGTACCACCCGCGCCGGCTCCTGCGGGAAATTGATGCGGCAGCCATCCCGGCGGCGTCGCGCGGCTGCCGAGCGAAGTCACCGCAATCTCCGCGCCAATGTGCGCCTTCACCCTGCACGGTTGCGCCGCCGTGTGAAAGCGCGCCGCGCCGTACACGCCGTTCCGGTCGGCCAGCGCAATCGCCGGCATCTCCAGTTCCACTGCGCGCTGGATCAACTGCTCCGGCAGCGTCGCTCCCGCAAGAAAGCTGAACGCGCTCGTCGCGTGCAGCTCGATGTATTCGCCGTCTCTCGCCTGTGCGTGAAGGGTACGGGCTTTAGCCCGTACATCAGATGGCTCTATTGCGGAAGGGGCTTTAGCCCCTGAGGTATCACGTTGCTCCCTTGAAACCGTCGCTGGCCTGTACGCATCGTTCGGATGACAAACCGGTGTCCCCGGTGAGTGTGTATTGGGCACCAAGCGCGTATTCGGAACATCGATGCGCTGATCAGTCGTAGAACGCCTCCAGCCGCCACACATTTCGCTTGCGATCGCAGCTCAGTAGGCACGTAACGGATCGCCCGCCGCTCATTGCCGCCAGCACATCCCACTCCTCCGCGTCCCACGCCTCCAGCGTCCACCAGCAACCGCTTGTCTTCCACGGCCCGTACGCCGCCGCAATCTCGTACCGGTTCTCTCCATCGCTGAACGCAACAGGCCGGGTTGTAGGTTCCGTTCGTTGCCCCATCCTTGCGGCGCCTTTTGCCGCAAGGGTGGGAGAAAGCACCACCCGCACCGCCCGCGCCGGTCGCACCCGCCGCAGCGCCATCCGCGGGGTGCCCCACCCATGCTCCGCTTGGGTGGGATAGGAATCAGTGTCTGT
The DNA here is from genome assembly GCA_963813015.1 of uncultured Acidobacteriaceae bacterium. GTDB lineage: Bacteria > Acidobacteriota > Terriglobia > Terriglobales > Acidobacteriaceae > Telmatobacter. Next base: position 340,322 of record CAWEXN010000013.1, on the reverse strand, counting down.
GCAGGAGCGTTTGTGGGTGCCCCCGGTCCCTCGCATTTGGGGACCGGGGATGGTAAACCCCTCCATCCGGAATCCGTTCGCGCGATGTGTGTCTTCGAGCACCGGCGATCCCACGCGCTCCTCGCCCACCATCGCGCGCAATCGCGCCAGCGTCACATCCAGCCGCGAGGGCTCCGGCGTCTGCGGCGCAAACAATCCCAGTTGCACCTTGCTCTGCGCTCCTGCCTCCGCCCGTAGCGTGAGCCGAACCACCGCAGCCTGCGGAGGGTGCGCTCCAATCTCCAGTTGCAGCAGCTTCAGCAGAAATTTCCGGTCAATCGTCGGCACCGCGGGCCGGATCGCGCAACCATGCGTCCCACGGCCTTCCAGTCCCATCTCGGCCGTGAGCGAGCGCAGCGCCAGCGCTCGTCCCGCGGCCCGCGTCGCCAGGCAGTCGATCATCCGCGCGCCCACAAAGAGCAGGGAATCGATCTGCTCCACCGGCGTCTCGAACTCGCAAAACTCCTCGAGAGCAAACACGGTTTCGATCGGCTCGAACGTATGCTCCCCCTCGCCGCGCGCCAGCGCCCGCCACGCTCGTGCCTTCGGCCCCATCCGCGCCACCAACTCCGCCTCAGGCAACGCTGCCAGCTCGCCCAGCGTGCCAATGCCCCACAGCGCAAAGGTCGCCGCATAATCTTCATCCAGGTTCAATGCTGCAATCGGCAGCCTGGCCAGCGCCTCCGCTTCCACGCCGTCAGGAATCACCGCGATCCCCCGCATGCTCGCCGCCTTCATCCGCGCAGTGTCGAAATTCGCGCTCACCGCAACAGCCGCGCGGAATCCCGCCTCGGCCAGCTCATCCCTCAGCCGCTCCGCCAACTGTGCCGGCGGCCCAAACAGCCGCTCCGTCCCGGCAATGTCCAGCACAAACGCGCACGCCGTTCCGCCGCTTTCGTCACAGCAGTCAGCCCCGCTAACACCGGTTGCATGAAGCGCGTTTTGAAGGGTACGGGCTTTAGCTTGAAGGGTACGGGCTTTAGCCCGTACGTCAGACTCGCCAAAATGATTTGGGGCTTTAGCCCCTGAGGACGCGCCACCCACCTCCTCGATCCGCGGAGAAAATTTCGCCGCGCACTCGAGCATCACCGCCCGCGCTGCCGCCTCACTCTCCGCCGAGCGCTTCAGCAGTCGCAGTCCGTTCATGCTCTCCGCTTCGAGCCGCGTCATTCCCGCCGCCGCGCCCCTCCTTTCGGCCAGCCGGTTCAGCGAGCAGACCCACTCCTCGGGCGCGCGCCCATCCAGCACCACCACCGGCTCCGTCTGCCAATCTGTCCGCAGCCGCAGCAATGCCTGCGCGGGAAACTCCGCCGCCCACGCGCACAGATAAAGTCCGCGTCTCATGCCCGCGCCTCCAAATCCCACGCCGTGTTCGCCTGCCACGTCGCGGCCGGCGGCTTCCTTGTCGTGATTTCAATCGGAGCTGACCGCTCTCTCTCGCGCCGCACTTGAAATTCAAAGCCGCGCAGCACCGTCTCGCCCGCAGGCTCCGCGTTCCGCGCCGAGCACTCCAGCACCACCGCTGCCGCCGACTGCGCATACCCGCGCGCACCTACAACGACGAGGCTGCACTGCGTCCTCTCCGCCGCCTGCCTGTATCGGAACCACGTCGCCAGCGGAATCCTGCTTGCCTGCTCCGGCGCCGTATCGCCCAGGTCCAGCACAATCGCCGCAAATCCCCCGGCCTGCAGCAGCAGGTCCGTCGCCCGCAATCCCTGCTCGAGCCGCGCCCACGCAGGGCTCACCCACGATTTGCGTACGCCCTCGGTCCGAGCTTCCCACCTGTCGGCTGGTTGCCCCATCCTTTTCGCAGTTTCATTGCGAAAAGGGTGGGAAACCCCACACCGCATCCACAGCAATTGCTTCAGCCGCACTCCATTCGCCGCGGCCGACTCCGGATCGAACGCATCGTTCAAATCCACCCACGCGCACGCCCTCGCCTCCGCTGTCCGCTGCGCCACAAACTGGAGCGCCAGGCTCGTTCGCCCCGACGATGGCGCTCCCGTCAATTCGCTGATCGCCCCCACCGGCAGCCCGCCATGCAATAGCTCGTCGACTGCCCGAATTCCCGACGCCGCAACCTCGTACATCCCGCGCGGCGCGGGCGTCAGCGCCGCGGGAAACTTCCGTTCCAGCGCGTGCTCAATCTCCAGACGAAGTGCGGCGGCAGTAGGCATAGGATTCGAGGCGTCCCTAATATTTCGCCTTTTGTTCGCCTAATGTACCGCCAAATCACCTCTACTGTCAAAGCCCAAAATCCACAGATGTTTTCAGAATTTCGGCTGACTCCCTGCTCTTGCACTAAGATCGGTGCATAACCCCTACCCAATGATTAACCTCTTTACCATCTAAAACTTGCGCCAGAAAACAATCCAATTTTTTCGACCGAAGAATCCGCTAACCCGCCAATACCGCTAGCTCCGCAAAACGCCGCTAACTCCGTTGCCTTTTCCCCACCAGCTCCGCCCTCGCCGCCAGCCCCATCGCCATGGCCATCACCCGGTCATCGTGTGTTCCGGCCAGCGCACCGCTGCTCCCATTCGTCATCCGCACAAAACTCCGGCACTCCCCCAGCAGCCTTCGGCTCTGGAACCGGTCCGGCTCCTCCACCAGCGCCGCATTCAGTTGTCCCAGCATCGCCGGCCGGCTCACGCTCGTCGTCAGCCAGCCAGCCTGCCCGCTCTGCCTGTAAACTCGCCCATACTTGCACGCCGTCTCAGCCAGCGCCAGCACACCCGAGCCGTGGTTATTCCGCTCCACCACCAGCCACGCGCCGTTGTATTCGCTCGCCAGATCGGTCACAGCCTGCGCCAGCTCTAGCCCGCCCATGTGCCCGGCAAACTCCGCACACTGCAGGCCGGACTCCATCTCCAGCACTTCGGCAGCGGAGTAGTCGCCCTCGCTCCCGCCTCCCGCCGGATCAACCGCCACCACATACTCCTTGCCCTTCATCGGCGGCAGCCAGATCTCCAGCTCTCCATTCTTCCGCCGCTCCACCGGCTCCGGAGCCGTCTTCATCCGCGCTTCCACCGCCGCCAGCTCAAACACGCTCTCGCCGCTCGTTAAAAAGCAACTCTCCGCATCCTCCGCATACTCCTGCCGCGCCAGCCCGCGAAAATTCGCGCGAATTTGCCGTCTGTATGCGATCTGTTTCAGATCGAGCTTGTGCTTCTCGATCAGTCCACGCTCTTCTTCGGTCAGGCTCCGCTCGTCAACGGCCCTTGCGCGGTACCGCTCCTCCATCCACCACGGGAAAAAATGCCGCACCATCCCCGTCTCATCGGCCTTCAGCCACTCCTCGTGGAAGCACCCTCCCACTCCCAATGGCGTCGACTCGAGCACCATCTCCCCATCCGGCGCCATCGCCGCGCGCAATCCCGCCATGGTTTCCGCAGCATCGCCGGGCCATCGCGCCAGCTCCGAGCAATGCAGGTTCTGCACCGTCAATCCCCGACCCGCGTTCCGGTCCGCCGCGCTTACTACGCGATATTCCGCGTCCATCTTCGGAAACACAATCTGCCGCACATTCGACTGTCCCGTCCTCAATGCTCCATTGCGCATGGTCTCCGGCAGCCAATCCACAAACCGGTGCACGATCCTGAAAATCTCCTCCGCCGCCTCCTGCGTATGCGCAACCTCCAGCGTCAGCGTTCCCGGGTTGCGTAATCGTCTTCAGAAAAAAACGCGCCGCCACCCACGTCGTCATTCCCAACTGCCGCGCCTTCAGCACAATGTTTCGCTGCCCGCGTTTCTTTTCAAATTCCATCTGCACCGGGTTCGCCCGCAGCTTCTCCGGTCTCCCGCTTCGCGACCGCACCACCAGCAGCTCCTCCGCGATCGCGATCAACGCCGTTCTCCCGTCCAAGAACCACGGCTTCGTGTCCAGAGTCTTCCCTAGATCCTCCAATGCCTTTCGGTTCTGCCTTGCCAACCGCGCCTTCAACCACTTTGCCAGGGTCTCGTGTGCCTCATCCGCTTTCGTCACTCATCCCCTCCGCCGCCGCGTCGCGGCGCACCCCATCGCAGGCTTGGCGCGCAACTGCCCAAGTCGCGCGCCAAGCGAAGGCGCAGCCCGCCCTAGGCCGCACCTCCTATCTCGATCCATCAATCTGTGTTTTATTTGTTGCGGAAACCCACCCTCGCCGCGTTGCGCCCTCTGTCCTGGCGTCCCTGGTCCCTTAGTCCCTAAGTCCCTATGTCCCTGCTCTCAATACCCCCCACACCAGTACTTGATCGTGTATGCCGTCGACGCTGTCAGCGCCGTATTCGCCGTGATCGTGATTGCCGTTGTGCTCTCTGTCCATGTGTCGCTGGTGATCATTCCCGTCGCGCTCAGCGTCGTCACCATGCAGTTGGCTTGGTTCGTGTGCGTGTTGGGAAAGCTAAACGTTGCCAGAGTTCCCGTCGTCGGGCTCGTCCCCGTCGTCAGTGTCACAGTTCCGCTCACGCCGTCGCATGTGTGGCTCGTCGCGCACGCAATCGTCGGGCTCGACCCTGCCGCCGCGCCCGCCGCCACGCCCATCGTCCCTGTGCCCATGATGAACTTGCCTTGCAGGTAGCCCGTCGCCGTCGTATTTCCGCTGCCCGACACTTGCAATGCCGCGGTCGAATAATTCGAGCCGCCCTCGTACACGATGAACCCGCCCGTTCCGGATCCGCTCGTATTGTTGATCACCACCGCGTTCGCGCCCGCTCCGGCATTGATCGTTGTATTCGCATTGGCCGGCAGAATCACCCGGTCCAGCGAGTTCGCCGCATCGGTCACCCGCAAATAGTTGTTTGCGTCCTTTTGTACCTGCCACTTTGCCGTGCCCGAATAGTTGTTGAACTGCACCACGCCTGCATAATCTGCGCTCGATCCCGGCTGAATCGTCAAGGTCTGGCTCGCATTCGTTCCGTTTTGCAGAGTCACGTTGCCCTGCGCGGTCGTTGCCCCGCCGAGCGCTGCACCGCTCAGTGTCGGGCTCGTTGCCAGCACCACGCTTCCGCTTCCTGTCGTCGCCGCGCTCACCGGTTGCCCGCTGCTGTTGGTTCCGATAGCCGTGGCGCTCGCCGGAATCGAGGCGCCATTGATCTGCGTTGCGTTGGCGTTGCCTAACTGGCCTTCTAACTGCCAGTTACTCCCGTCATAAGTCGCGCTGATCCAGTGCCCGGCCAGCACATCGTTCGCCGCCAGGTTGCTGCTGTTCCCCCATTTCTTGATCGTTGCCGCTGCGGCGCCATTTACCGCCAGCGTAGCAGAACCTGTATTCGCAACATTGAAGTCAATCGAAATCGTGTCCCCGGCTGCCGGCGTGAACGATGGAGCAGTCGTGCACGAATAGGCATTTCCGCTATTCGTTGTTGTGCACGAGCGCGGGACGGACTCGTTGTGCGCCGTTGCCGCAGTCGGCTGTGCGCTCGAGTTCGTCGCCAGCAAATTGGCCGACGTGGGCACCGCTCCGCCATTTACTTTGCTCACCGTCGTCGCGCCTTGTGTCCCCGTCACGTCGCCGCTCAGGCTGCCTGTAAAACTGGCAGCCGTCGTCGCGTTCGCCACCGCCGTCGCGCCAATCGCGCTCGCAATCTGCGCTCCTGTCGCCGCCGCCGGAGGTGCATTCGCTTGCCAGTAACCCAGCCCAGTGAATGGCGTTACGCCGCCCAATGTCGTGCTGCTTCCGCTCTGGTTATAGAACGCAGGGCTGTACTCACTCCCCGTCTGCACGGTGCCGCTCGCCGCGCTGCCCGCCACCGTGCATGTCGTGCCCGAGCAAGCAATGCCGGCCCCCGAAAACGTGAACGCCCCGCTGTTGCCGTTGATCGAGTTCACGTTGCTGGGCAGCGTTCCCGGCGTCCACATGCTCGTCGCCGCGTTCCACATCGGCACCGAGCCATTCCCCGCGCCGCTATCCGTCCAGTCGGCTAGGTTTCCAGTGCCCAACGCCGACCCGCTTACCTCGAAACTCGTCGCATTCACCGCGCCATTTACGTTTTCGGCGTTCGGCCACGGATGCACAGAAATCCACGCCAGATCGGTCGGGGTCGTCGACGTGTAGAGATAGAACGCGGCCGCTTGTCCCGATAACGTGGTCAGGTCGGCATCGAAGCACGATGTTGAATAGGTCGTCGTCAGCCCGGGAGAGATAGTCGCGATCTGCGTGGATCCTGTCTGCAGCCAGAAGCTCACGTTTCCGCTTCCTGAGTCTGCCCTCATTCGAGCGCAAATGTGCACTTTGGTTGCAGGCAAATTGGCGCCTGTGTTGGCCGGGCCAACCATGATCGTGCTCTGGTTCAACACGCTCAAATCGACTTCACCGCCCGCGGAAATCGATAGATGGCTTCCTGTTTCACTGGCGCTGTCCGTAACCACCGGGTAACTCGTGCCCGTTTGTACCAGGTCTTCCGGCCACATCCAAAGATCCGCCTGGTTGTTATAAGGAGTGAGCTCATCGCCATTGGCTACAAAATCGCCCGTGTGAGCAAACGCCTGTGTCTGCCGGGAATCGGTCGCGCTGCACGACCTGAAAACCGATGGCTCGATTCCGCTCTCGGGATTGAAGAGCCTGCCAAGGGAGCAACGGTTTCCGAGTCCGGTGTCGTTAATGGTGGCCAGATCGGCTCCATCGACGAGCTCGATATCGTTCAGTTTCCCTGTGATATTCAATCCGCCGGTATCCACGCAGCCCACGCATTTTGAATCGAAGGCGTCCCATTGCGCCGGTGAGAGGATCGCTCCGCCACCCAGCGTGGTGTTGCTTATCTTGTGGTTGAGCCCCTCGATTCGCCAGCCACCTCCTGGCGTTACCTGGCCTTGATCCTCCAGTTCGACGTTGTCGATGGTCCACCAATCCGCATCGATTTCCTGAATCGCGTTGTACTCCAGCACTTGTGGGCCGAAACGCGCGTTGGCAATCTGACCACCGTACCAGCGTGTCCAGCCGCCGTCATAGGATACCCAAGGGTAATTCGCTTCGAATACGACGTTGCGTAGCTCGTTCAAGTCTCCCAGTGCGGCGTTCGTTCCACTTCCCGATGTGTCCGATAGGATCGCCAAAAACCCCCATGCGGTGCGGATACTCAAGTTATCAAAAGTATCGGCGTAGGGTTGGCCGCCTGTGCCTTGAAAGAGGAAAGCGCACGAGTTGTTCTGCTGCAACATCGACACGGTGTGAATGGATAAGTTCCTGAACACTGCCTGATCCGGTCCATTCACGGCAGCCGTATTCGATGTATCGTCATAGGCAAGCCCGCAATTACCCACCGTCGCGGTGGTAGGCAGGCCCATGATCGACACGTAAAGGATCGCGCCGGTATGTGTGGGATAACTCCAGGCCGTTGACAGGTATGCCGTATTCGATAGGTAACCGGTGCTCGGTCCTACGGATGCAATGCTTGTCGAAAGTGTGTTTGTCCCATCTGAAAGAGTGACCTTTTGTCCCACATCTCCCGGGTCAAACTCGCACGATGCTGAAGTAATCGTGGAGCTTCCGTTCGTTGCCGCAATATCGGAACAGACACGGCCCGGACGGCGATGTGGGAAGTTTGCGCTGGCATCGACCGAGTCATCGACGATGATGCCGAAATCCTGCCACACAAAGGTCGTCCGGGGTGTCGTGTAGCCGCTGAAGGAAGGATCGCCTACTGCAAAAACATCTTTGCCCGCAGCCCCGCGGATCATGACATTGCCCCAAAAGCCGCCTGCCCCCTGAGGGCCATAGATACTCACACCTTTTGGATTCAGGGTTGCCGCAACATAGTACACAGTCGCTGCGTTCGCAGTCGTTGGATTCACCGGCAGATAGACGCTTCCGCCCGATGTATAGGCAGCATTGATTGCCGCCTGAATTGCGGACGTATTGTCAGTGCAGCTCGCTGGCGGCCCGGCCGCAGTGCAGTCGCCAACCGCTCCATAAGCTGTCACGGGGATCGTCTGTTGGCCACCAAGGCTCGCCAGCGCGCCGCTCGCGGTCGTTGCGCCCGTTCCTCCCGAAGTCAGCGGTACTGCGGTCATGCCGCCGATTGACGTGCCGTTGCCCATGTAATACGCAATCTGCCCCGAGCTTGCGGTATTGATCGTGCCGTTTGCGCCTCCGGACCCCGATCCGCTTCCGCACGGCGAGCCCGTATTCGTGATGTATCCCGAGTTATCGATCTGCAGGCAGGAGTCCCCTGACGAAGCTGCCAGCCCGGGAAACTTGATCGCATTCGGCGCGACAAATGCCGCATCCAGGTTCGTGCTCGATCCCGAGTAGATATCCGTCTCGGCTCCGGATCCATTTTCAAAATTGAGTCGAATATGCCCCGTCGGGTTACTGGCGTCAATATAGGTATCGCCGCTATTGGTGTTTTGATACGCTTTGAAGCTGTCTAATCCTCCGGTAGCCGAGTTAAGTGCCCAGTTATTGCTCGCGTCCTTCACCATGTACCATTGGCTGTTCCCGTTCCAGTCCTTGTAAGTGAACGATCCCTTCTGGCTCGTTGTAAGTCCCGGCCATAGGTAATAATCCACTTCCGCATCCGCGCTGTTGCGCAATGACAATGTTCCCGCCGACTGCGTTGTTCCGCCTACCAGCAAGTTCCCCACAAACTGCGCGTTTCCCGCTTTGTCCACAGTCCCTACAGCCGCCGGTGTCGCACCGCCACTGGCAAAGGTCACGCCTCCGGTCCCGGAATTCGTTGAGCAGTTGAAGCACACATTGCCCGTGCCTGCCGCGTTCAATGCCGTTTGGTCGTTTGTGCTGCTCTGCCCGGAGTTCCACTGCTGGATCTGCAACCGGTATACGTTGTTCAGCAGGTCCTGCATCTGATAAAGCTGCTGGCCCGCCCGTGGCGTCGCTGAATCCATAGAGCCACCGGTAGCCGTAGTCGGTCTGGATCTCGTTCAGCAGCCCGCGCTCGTTTCCCGCTCCAGTTCCCAGCCGGAAATGATTGGTCAGTGTCGCGTCCTGCTGGCTCATATACCAATCGCCATTCAATGTGTTGAAGCTCCGGTGAAATGTATCCAGGAAGCTGTTGCGCGTTCCGTTGTCGGTCAGCTTTCCGGTGAACATCGTGCCGCCCGTCATCCAGTTGTTGTACGCGCTTCCCGCGTCCGCCACCACCTGGCTCGTCGAGTTCTCGTTCCGCAGCCCCACAATCGTGTTGTTCTGCGCATTCGGCCCTAAGTGCAGCGCCGTCGAGCACCCTTCCACGTCTCCACCCGTAAACGTGTTGCCGTCGCCTTGTTGCAAGTTGATCCCGTAAGTTCCGCTGATCGGATTTCCGCCGCTGGTCGGGCAATCGATGTGCAGCCGCACGAATGTGCTCGCATTCATCCAATCCGTCGTCGCGGGATTCGTAACTTGGTGTCCGATCGCATTCACCGCTGTCCCGAATCCGCTGAACTGGTTGTCCAGGAACGTTCCCCCCGTGTAATTGCCGGTTCCATCCAGAGTCATGCCCGTCTGGTTTGAGTTACCCAGGAAATACAAGCTTTCTAAGTCCATCTCCTGCGTCCGGAACGCAACCAATCCCTGCGCCGCTGCGCTCGTGGCTCCTGTCGTATTAATCACCACATTGTCCAGGTGGAAGCCCGGAGTGTCCGCCGCATAAGTCGGATCGCCCACTTCCACCATCGCGCCCGATCCGGTGTACGCAAGCGCCGTTCCGCCCGTGCTCCCGCTCGCCGATGTTCCGCCGCGTAGCGCACACCCGCGCAGCGTCACGTTCCGCGTCCCCGCGGTCACCACAATCTGGTTTGCCGTCGTGATCGTCGCGCACGGCAATAGGATCGCCACATTGTTCGTCGCGATCGTTAGATTTGACCCCATCGTCAAATTGCCCGTGAAATTCCGCGCATCGCACGTTCCGCCATAACTCGCGCTCACTGCGTTCACGCACGCCTGGATCTTTGCGCCAATGTCCGCGCCAGTAAATTGGTCCACCTGAAAAGCTGATCCGACTCGACCACCTCCGACCAAAGCGGCGTAAGCCCCGCCGCCCGGCAGTGTTCCGCCTCCGCTGCCCAATTGTGTTCCGTAACTCGCCGAACTGCCCGCGTTCCACACCGTGTATCCGCCGGTGCCCTTCAGCAGATTCCCGGCAAAAAACGTCATGTTCTGTCCGCCGATCAGGTTCACCGGCGCCGCCGTATCCCACGTCCCCGCCGCGCCCAGGCTCGCCGTCGTCGTCGACGAGCAGCCCACGCCGCCCTGCGTCACGGTGATTCCGGAAATTGCCCCGTTGGCACCCACCTGTGCCGTCGCCTGTGCCGTGCACAACCCGCTGAACGCAACCGGCACGCTCGCTCCATACGGATCCCATCCCAGTCCGTGTTCGCTGCCCAAAGTCACCGAGGTCACCGCTCCGCTTGCCGCCGTCACCGTCAACGTTGGCGGCACCGCGTTCCAAGTCGGCATGACCACCGCATTCCGCACCGTCCAACCCTGCCCGTTCAGATCCAGCACCAGTCCCGTTGGCGGCTCGCCTGCCGCCGATGAATTTCCCGCCAGCGCCACCACGTTATCCAGTACGTTGTTCGATCCCGCAGCCGTCGTAAACGCGTGCGTCGCCGCGATCGTCACGTTCTGCCAGCGATTCGAGTCCGCATTCAATCCCGCCGGCGCCGTCATCGGCAGCACGGGAATCGCGATGCCCGTGTTCAACCCGCGAATGTCGATGTTCCGGAACTCGCTCCACTGCGGCCATTGCGCCAGGTACAAGCCGCACGTGTGCGTCGAGTGCGCGCCCGGATATTGCGCCGCCATCGGGTCCGTGCCCGTCGCCGCAATCTCCACGTTTTCCATCTCCGCTACGCGCAGCCCATTTCCTCCCGCGCCCGTCGTGGCCTGCATCGCAATCGCGCAATTGCCCACGCTCCACGCCGCGCCCGATCCCGCGGTCCCCGTCAGCCCATTCCCGCTCGGCGAAAAAATCGAATTCGCTTCTATCGGCCGGTTCACCTGGCACGCGCCCGCTGCCGCGCGTCCCTCGGCCGGCGTGCACGATACGTCTAAACTTTGGTCAACGGTTATTGTCAAATCGTGCAGTCGCGTGTAGCTCAGCATGTTCACCGCGTCCGGCCCGCTCTCCAACACGTCTTCTCCGGGGAATCCCATCAGCGCCGAAACCTGTTTGCCCAATCCGCCAATCGATTCTCCATGCCAGCTCAGGGTCCGCGTTTTGCACGTCCCTTGCGGAATCGTCAGCGCCACGCCGTGTGCGTTCGCATAACTCAGTGCCGCTTGCAGCGCGTTCGTATCGTCGGTCACGCCGTCGCACACTGCTCCGAACTCCTTCACGCTGCGTTCCGCCTGCTGCGCGCCCGCCGTCCGCAAATCCGTCACCTTCGCGCCGTTCGGATTCGTGAACGTATCCGTCCCTGCATAATTCGGCGGAATCACCATCGCCCCGTTCGTTCCCGCTGCATTCATCGCTGCCTGCAGCGTCGTTTGCGCGCTTCCCGCCGCCGGAGCCTCAATTCCATTCACCGAGGGCGTGGTCAGCGCCCCAGTCATGTTCCCGCCCGCCAACGGAACGGCACTCGCCGTTTGCGTATCCACGTAATGTTTGTCCGCGGCCTGCAGCGGCTGCGTCGGATCTTCGTTCAGGTAGAGCGGCCCCGTCAGCGTTCCGCCTGTCGCCGACAATCCGCTCCCCGACCCCAGCCCCGCGATCGCCTGGTCCACATACGCCTTGCTCACCGCCTGCACCGCCTGCGCCGCCGGCATCACCTGCGCCTGCACCTGCGCCAGGCTCGCCTGCGCCGCCGCTGGAACCACCCAGTACTGCGTGCTCGTCGTCCCGTCGCTCATGTAATAGACGGCTGTGTAGTACTCTCCCGCGGGTGTCGCACCCACATTCGGCGCGAGGTTTACGCTCACAAATCCGTCCGGCCCAAGGTTCACCGTCGTCGAGTCCGCAGCCACCGCCTGTCCCGCCGCGGTCGTAAACGCCGGCCAGCTGATCATCAGTGTTCCCGCGCCCGGTTGTCCGTTCGCCAGGTACACCGTTCCCTGAACCGTCGTCGTTGTCACTGCCTGCGCCATCGCCGTCGCCGCCAGTGCCATCCCGACCGCGCACACCAGGACCCGTTGCCCCATCCTTTTCGCGTTCTTCGCGAAAAGGGTAGGAACCCACGATGCCATTTGCCGCAACCCGAACCATCCGTTTTCCATGAGCTTCATTCCCATCGCATCCTTCTTCTCACTGCAATTCGTCCACATCCGTATGCCGCGGCGGACCGCAGCGGATCGATCCGCCTCAGCCTTTCAACAACCCGCCATCAATTTTCCAACCGCCAATCCCAATTGCTAACCGCCCTCACCCGCACTCCCCAAGCTAGAAGCTAGTAGCTAGCAGCTGGAAGCTGCTTCTCCTGCCTCTTCTTCTTCTTTTGCCTGTCGTCTCGCTTCCAGCACCTCTTCCCATGTTGGGCCTTCCATCAACTGCTCAGCCAGGCTCGGCCCGTCCATGTCGTCACCTTCGCCGCCCTTCTTCTTTTTCTTCTTCTCCATCAGATCCAGTAGGATCTCGGTGCTGTGCACGTCGCCCCCCTTCGCCTTTGCCCCCAGATTCTCCGCGATCGCGTCGCAGTTATCTTTCACCACCTTCTTCGCCCAGCGCCGTAAGTCCTTTTTCGACCCCTTATACTCTTCCTTCTTCAGTTTTTTCGCCGCCGTCTTCTCGCTTGCATTCGCCTCCTCCGCGCCGCCGCTCTTCGGCTTTCCCGCCAGAACCTTCTTTTTGCCTTTTTCGGTCTCGTCCGCCCCTTCGCCGCCGTCCCTCCGCGGCATCGTCACCACCTTGCTCTTCTTTGCTGCCTTTCCCGTGTCCTTCTTGCCCTTTCCCATTGCTCCACCATTCCGGCCACCCATCCACGGTCCTTCCCTTGCGCTTCCACCGCGTAATTTGGACCACGTGCGCGATGTGTACGATCACTTCGATTCCCACTCTCGCACCGACTCCGATCTTTCGTACGCGCGGTCTCGCTCTATGCCGCGGAAAAGGAAAAGGGGCAACTCGCTCATCGAGTCGCCCCTCTGCTCGTTTCCTCTTTCCTCGTGCCCGCGCCCTCCGCGGTTGTGGCCCGAAGAAAATCGGAAGAACCCATGAGGCTCTTCCGTTAGTAAGTTTCATTTCGTGATGATTGCTTTCAGCTTACCCTAATTGCCAATAATTACCGGCAAACTTCGCTCCCGTTTTCTTCGTCGTCTTTTCAGCAACTTAGCCACTTTCCCGTCCTTTGGGTAGTTGACAAAACTTTCGCACCCCGCCTCGCGCCGTCGAAATCGCCCCATTTCGCGCCTCCTCCCTCGCTCCCTGCCATTCCTAACTCGGTCGGCTCCGCTGACTCCGCTAGCCCCGCTGCATTCCACGCGTCACTCCTTAGGCATCCCTACGCCGGATTAGGAATTGATTTGCATCTCCCGCCGTGGTATACAAGCCCCAAGTTATTCCGCCTTTTAGGTCTCTTGATCTCCGTCGTGCGCCTTCGTCCTTTCCTATCCGAGAAAGCTCGTCAGCTTCACGCTGAGGTCCCAAAAAAAGGAGTTCCCGCAATGCGCGCGCCCTGTGCCTTTTTGCTGTCCTCCGTTGCTCTTCTTCTCTCGGCTTGCGCGGGTATGCCGGTCCTCACAACGTCCAACACGGACTCCGTTCCCGGCACGGTTCTCCATGGCTCGGTCCACGGTGGCCAGAATCCGATTGTTGGCGCGCACGTTTATCTCTACGCAGTCAACAACACCGGTTACGGGGGTCCCGGCATCGCGCCCTCCAGCACCAACCAGTCGGTCTCCTTGCTCCGCAGCGCCGCCAACACCGCTCAGGACATCAGTGGCAACTACTACGTCACCACTGATCCGTACGGCAACTTCACCATCACCAACGACTACTCCTGTCCCAGCAACTATGCGCATACCTACTTCTATGCGTCCGGCGGCGATCCTGGCTTGGGCTCGGGCGTAAACTCGGCCATCACTCTCACCGCTCCGGCCGACGCCTGCAACACCTCCGCATCGACTGACATCAACGAAGTCTCCACCATCGTCACCGCCTATGTCTTCGCGGGCTACGCCAGTGACCCCCTGCACGTCTCCAGCTCCAACACCGCCCTTGCCGCCACCGGCCTCAACAACGCGGCCAACACCCTGGCCAACCTTGAAGACGTCAACATGAGCGTTGCGCTCGCCACCACCCCAGCGCTCAACGGCACGGTGCCGCAGCAGGAGATCAACACTCTCGCCAACATTCTTGCCGCCTGCGTCAACTCCACCGGCCCCGGCTCCATGCAGTGCTCAACGCTTTTCTCCAACGCCACCAACAACGGCGCCAACGCTCAAGACACGGCGTCCGCCGCCCTCAACATCGCTCACAACCCTGGACCCAGCCCCACCGTCGTCGCCAATTTGTTCGGCCTTCAGACCGCTGACTCGCCCTTCCAGCCTTCGCTCCCCTCCACTCCAGTGCCCAATGACTTCACCATCGCCATCAGCTACACCGGCGGAGGGTTGAATTCTGCCGTTCCTCTTGCTATCGACAAGTCCGGCAACGTTTGGGTAGGCAATACGGCAACCGGCGCCAACAGTGTCAGCGAGTTCAGTCCGGTCGGGGCGCCCATCACTACCTCTGCCGGCTACACCGGCGGCGGCATCGAAGATCCTTACAGCATCGCCATCGACAAGTCAGGAAACGTCTGGACCGCCAACGTCACTCCCAACAGCCTCAGCGAGATCAGCAGCACCGGCACACCCGCCACGTTATCCCCTTACACCGGCGGCGGCCTTAACGCCCCTTACGACATTGCCTTCGACCAACTTGGCCACGTCTGGGTCGTGAACAATGTCGGCGCCAGTCTCAGCGAGTTCAGCTCTGCCGGGTTGCCTATTACCACTTCCCCTGGAGATCAGGGTGGCGGCATCAACAATGATCCCGTTTCCCTCGCAATCGATGCGCTTGGAAATATCTGGGTCTCTGACAGCATCACTCTCGGCGCCATCAGCGAGTTCTATTCATCCGGCGCGTCCGCCGGCATGCCCATTTCCGCCTCCACTGGCGATACCGGCGGCGGCCTCAACGATCCCTGGGGCCTCGCCGTCGATGCCAACGGAAACGTATGGGTAGCGGATAGCGGATCGGGCACCATCAGTCTGTTTGGCGCCTCCGGCTCGGCCATCTCCAGCTCCACCGGTTACAGCGGCGGTGGCCTCACCGTCCCTGAGGACATCGCGATCGACGGCGCCGGCAACGTCTGGGTGGTCAATCGCGGCGGCACAGAGGTTCTTCCGCTCTACCAGCCCGGCTCCATCAGCGAGTTCAACTCCTCGGGCGTCGCCGTCTCCTACTCCAGCGGCTACCAGGCCGGCCTCAATGGTTCCCTTCGCATCGCCATCGATGGTTCCGGAAACGTCTGGGTCACGAATTCCTCGCTCAACGTCCTCACTGAATTCGTCGGCGCAGCCTCGCCCGTCGTCACTCCGATCGTCGCCAACCTCCTTACTCCCTACGGCGCTCGCGCCGTCAACAAACCCTGACCCCCTCGGCCCAACAACCCACGATTGCCATTAGTCCACGATTGTCATGAGTCCACGCTTGTCATTAGTCAACGCATTGTCATCCTGAGCGGAGCGAAAGCCCGCCCTGAGCGAGGCTCGCCAAACGAGCCGAGTCGAACGGGGATCTGCGGTTGTTCTTCGCGAACTTCGTCCAGCACAAAGAACGGGTGCCCCATCCTAGCTTTGCTAGGGTGGGGTAGCACGAACCAGCGCCGGGTGCCCCATGTCCCGATTTTGGGACATGGGATACCACGAACTCTCACCCCAAGATGGTCATCCTGAGCGGAGGTCGCCCGCGCCGCAGGCGACCGTAGTCGAAGGACCTGCATTTGCCTTTCGCGCCTTTTACCAACCCTTGGGTGCCCCATTCTAAAACTCCACGCGCAGCGAGGAGTTTTAGGGTGGGATCGCACACACCAATGTCACGCACAAAGAACTGATCCCTGACTCCCGTCGTGTCAAGCCCCATCGCCCCAACAAATCTCCCAACCTCTTCAATTCATTCGCAAAATTCTCCGCCCAAGTTTGCCGATTAATTCCACCGTTTCGCTATCCTTGTCTTAATGAGTCAACTTCAACATCCCGCTCGAATCCCGCAGTCCCGTTTCACGCTCCACGCCTCCGGAAAAATAAATAAAGAAAAAATTTGGGATGTTTCACCGAATCTTCGCCAATTAACTCATTTGGAATCAACAAATCGTTCTCGGAGTTCCCGGAAATATGCTCCAAATTACCCCGAATTGATGCCCCATAATCCCTTTAGAATCAGTGAAAATTCCTCGAAAAATGACAGATCGCTCTATTCGCCGCAAGCCTCTCTCCTGAAAAGAGTTACGGGCAGACGTGCGCTAGGCTGTCTGCTGTCTCCCGCCTGCTGTCTGAAGCCCAATGCCCACCGCTCACCGTCCACCGTCCGCCGTCCACGTTGCGGCGCTCACCGCCCACCGTTCACCGTCCATCGTGCCTGGCCCCGCTGTCTCACTGCTACCATTCCGCTATGTCTCGCTTCATGCGCCGTTCGCAAAGCGCCCTCATCCTCCTCGGCATCCTCACACCATCTTCGCTCACGCCCAATCCGCACTCGCACAACCGACCTCCGTCCAGTCCACCTCTGCACCACTCGATCAGGTCCTTTCCAGCCAGAGTCGCGCCCGCACTATCGCTCAGGTTGCAGTCTCGCCCGACGGCAAGCGCGTCGCCTGGCTTGACGCAGGTGAGATACGCGTCGCCCCGCTCGACAATCTCGCCCATAGCCAGTCCGTCACCGCTGCGGCGCCCAGCCAATCCTGCACCGCATCCGGCTTCGTTTGGTCGCCAAACTCCGACTCCCTCGCCTTCCTCTCCGATTGCGCCGACCCAGGTGAGCAGTCCGATCTCTTCCTCTCTCATCTCGACGGCAGTCCCGCCATTCGCCTCAGCGAACTACACGGCTACGTTGACGCGCCTGCATTCTCGCCCGACGGAAAGACCATCGCATTCCTCTACGTTGAAGGCGCAACGCGTCCCCCCGGCGCGCTCTCTGCCGAACCCCTGCCTTCCGGCGTCATCGGAGAAGATCACATCGAGATTCAGCGCGTCGCTGCGGTATCCGCAGAGACTTCCCAACCCACTGCTCCAACCCCCGCCGCTCCAACCTTCATCACTCCGCCCAACCTTCACGTCTTCGAATTCGACTGGTCGCCCGATTCCAAATCGCTCGCCTACATCGCCGCCGACCCTCCCGGCGAAAATAACTGGTGGGTCGCCAAACTCTACGCGCAATCCGTTCCAGTGGTCGGGTTATCCCATCAAACCATGGGTGCCCCAGGTCTGGATTCTCAGACCTGGGATACCTCGAAACCCAAACCCACCGTCATCCTTTCTCCCGCCGCCGTCTCCGGCCCGCTTCACGGCCTCCAGATCGCCCAACCCACTTGGTCGCCTGACGGCAAAACGATCGCCTTCATCGGCGGCCTCATGAGCGATCAGGGTGTCACTGGTGGCGATGTCTGGACCGTTCCCTCCACCGGCGGTACGCCAATTGACCTCACTCCCAACCGCCCCGCGTCCGCCGAATGGATCGCCTGGGACGGCAACGACGCCATTTACATGAGCGAAATTGCAGGAAGCGACTCCCGTCTCGTCCGTCTGCGCATCCCCAGCAATGCTGGCGTCCCAGCAACTTCCGATTCCCCTGTCTTCAGCGTTCCTGGCTCGGTGGGCATCAGCAGCTACGATTCCACTTTCTCTGCATCCGCCGATCGCTCACTCTTCGTCTTCCAATCCAGCTCGTTCAATACTCCGCCCGAAATCTACGCCGTACGCGCCAAAGAGCTCACCGTCCGCCCATTCCAGCGGCGCCGCGCAGCTCATCCAGCTCTCGCACTTCAACGACGGCCTCAAACCGTCCTGGGGCGATTCCGTTTCGCTCGCATGGAAAAATGACAACTTCAACATTCAGGGCTGGCTGCTCTTGCCAAAGAACTACGATCCGTCGAAGAAGTACCCGCTCCTCGTTGAAGTTCACGGCGGTCCCGCCTCATCGGTCGCTTCGCGCTGGGACGGCGGCGCGGGCGGCTTCAGCGCCACGGCTTTTTCCGAACTCGGCTACTTCGTCCTCATGCCCAATCCCCGCGGCAGCTACGGTCAGGGCGAGGCCTTCACGCAGGCCAACCGAAAGGACTTCGGATACGGCGACCTGCGGGACATTCTCGCCGGTGTCGATACTGTCCTTGCCAGGTATCCTGTCGACCCCAACCGCGTCGGCATTGCCGGATGGAGCTATGGCGGTTTCATGTCCATGTTCGCCGTCACCCAGACCCGTCGCTTCCGCGCCGCTGTCGACGGTGCAGGAATCTCCGATTGGCTTTCCTACTACGGCGAAAACTCCATCGACCAGTGGATGATTCCATACTTCGGCGCTTCGGTTTACGACGACCCGCAGGTCTACGCGCGCAGCTCCGCCATCACGTTCATCAAACAGGCCCAAACTCCAACCCTTCTCGTCGTGGGCGATCGCGACGGCGAATGTCCCGCGCCCCAGTCCTTCGAGTTCTGGCACGCGCTCCGCGATCTGCACGTTCCCACGCAATTGGTTGTTTATTCCGATGAAGGCCACGGTTTCTCGAATCCTGCTGACCGCCGCGACACTTTGCAGCGCGCCGTCGATTGGTTTGCCCGCTACATGCCCCCAAGTCCGTAGACTCTCGCGTCCCCTTCACCTATTGGCTACGCCCTACTGGCTACTCCCTGTATTTCCGCTTTCCATCCGGCTCCGCGCCAGTCTATCTGCCAGTGTCTTATCGCTATCGCGCTCGATGCCAGAGGTGGCCTCATCCTGATACACTTTTGCCTTGGGACATTTATTGTGCGTTTCGTCCCTCCGGCCGCATGCGGCAGCCTGCCGGCGGGTACCTGCGACTGGGGTCCAACTCGCTCCGCGCCGGCCAGCCGTGGGCTTGGCCGTGTGCATCGGCGAGGGCGGTTTGGTCTCATTCTTCTTAATGTGCTTTTCAAATCCGTTCCGCGGTTCTAGGGTGCGGAACGGGGAGGATTCATGCGGCGGTTTCTGACGCTTGTTTGTTTGCTTGGCCTGGCCATTCCGGCCGGGATTTCCATCTCCGGTTGCGTCCGCAATCCGGCAGGAAAATATTGCAACGGCCTCGGCTATGGCTTAACCCTCACCGAGGTGGCCAATCTCACGCTCCAGCCGCAAACCGCCGGAATTTCCCTGGCCTATGGACAGACCACCGCGGTCTTGCAGCCCTCCGCCACCACCTGCAAAGGCGATCCGGCCTCTATCACTTCGGGATCGCTGAGTTGGGGCACCTCCAACAATCAGTTGGTTGACATCTCGCCCGCTGGCGGAATTTGCGCCGGAACCTGGAACCGCAACAGCGGCGGCGGCATCCCCGATTACTCTTATTGCAACTATCCCAATCCATTGCCCTCGACGGGGGGCTTGCCTTACTCCATTGCTTACATAACGGCTACTGCCGACGCGGTAACTTCCAATCCCGTCGCTGTCTACATTCACGCTCCAATCTCCAGCATCAGTCTCGTGACCACTTCTGTCTCCAATTCCGGTACTCAGCAGTGCTTTTCGCAGAACCAGCAGGCACAGCTTGATGCGCAGGAGTGCTACGTCAGCAATGGCACCCAATTTGAACTCTGCGCGCCGCCCTCGGTATCGCCGGCGAACTTTGCTTGCTCCGGCGGCCTTGCGCCTGGCGTCACATCGGTTCCCGAGTGCACGACCTCCATCGGCACCCTCAACTTCCTATCCAGTAATTCCGCCGTCGCTAAGATCAATTCCACAACCAATGTCATCACTGCGGAGCAACCAGGCACCACCGTTATTACAGCTTCCATCTCGCAGACCGCCTCTTCGGCCGGATACTTCTCCACCTGTCCGCCCAAATCGATCAGTATTGCGCTGGCCAATGGAAGTACAAAAGGAGTCGTCACACAGGGAGTTGTGCAGAACCTGACAACCAGCGTGATCGATACTCAGGGCAACTCGATCACTGGACTGTTACTCGACTATGAGTCCACCAATCCCATCGATGTCACCACCGGCGGTGCCGGCTCCATTACCGCAACGTACCCCGGTGTCGCTACGCTCACCGCGCTCTGCAAGCCTCCCTTATGTAATCAGGCGCCCATCAACGAAATTGGTTTGAACGGGACCGGGTTGTCCATCACGTCCAATCCCGTCGACGTGATTGTTCCCGGCACCACCAGCGACTTTGTCTGGGCCGCTGCGCCCGGCCAGTCGCAATACTTTTATTCAGTTGAGCTGCTCACCGGCACACCCGGCAGCACTGTGCGCCTGCCGTTCGTGCCAAACTCCATGGTTATGGACCAGGCGGGACTCAACCTCTACTTCGGCTCGCCTCGAGAGCTCATGATCTACTCAACCAATGGGAATACCTTAACCAAAGCCGACCCATCCGTTCCCGGTGTGGTGCTCGCCGCATCTCCAAATGCAAACTATCTGCTTATCAACGATCAGATACGTGGCCTGTTTTACCTCTACAACGTCTCCGGAAGCGTGGTGAGCACCTTTGGCGGCTTGGGCGCGGTAGCCGCGTGGACGCAGGATTCGAATACTCTTTACATCGCCGATAGCGCGGCGCTCGGCGGCAGCCACACCAACACACTCTATGTGCACGACGCCAACTCCGGCTGGAGCACCTACGACTTGAACGCCTCCGGCGGCGCTCAGAGCCTCGCTCTCACTGTCCCTGGCCTTGGCGCATGGCTTGCCGGCAGTCCGACTGTCGCCCACACATGGTGCCCCAGCGGCACCGTCGGCAATAACGCGACCATTCAGTTTTATCCGCAGCCTTCAACCGAT
This sequence comes from uncultured Acidobacteriaceae bacterium, assembly GCA_963813015.1. GTDB lineage: Bacteria > Acidobacteriota > Terriglobia > Terriglobales > Acidobacteriaceae > Telmatobacter. The sequence goes on along the minus strand of CAWEXN010000013.1, from coordinate 319,436 downwards.
TCGCTCAGCATTCCTACGAGCGTTTTAGGTGCCACCTCCGACGGTCAGCATATTCTGGGCGCATCCCTCAACGGCTCGAGCATCGCGCTCGATGACATCGGCCTCAATATTCCGCCGTCGCTGGCCTATCCCGCAGCTGAATGTCCTGAAACCGCTTCCGGCACGACAGAGACTCTCTCGCCGATCTCAACGAATCCCGTGCTCAACGGTTCGGTCAATCTGACCGGAGTCACAAATGCCACCGCTGTCAATCAGGTCTTCACTGGCACCGCGCCCACAACGGCCTCTGCGACCAATGCCACGCCCATCGCTTTTGTCACCTACAACACATCGGGCGCTTCCACCACGGCCGCGCAGCTTCCTTACTATCTGCCCCAGCCGACCGGTGTCGGACCCGTCGGCTATGTGACCTTCGCTGACAGCACTTCCGCGACGCCTCCAACCGCTCCGCTCGCCGGCACGTTCTCACCCGATCATTCCATCTTCTTTGTATCCACGGCAGGCGACGACGAACTTCATTTCATCGGCATTCCGACCAACCTCAGCACCACTTCGCCGCCCACCGATAAGCAACAAATGACGCCTGCTCTTCCTGCTTGTACCCCGGTCTCAGCGGGCGGCAACGATGCTGGCTGCCTCTATCCCGGTGCGCCCGGCCCGTCGACCGTAGTTCCTGCAACGGTCATCGTGGTCAAGCCGCGCTCCGTCACGTAACTTGATTAGGTGAGGATGGTCATCCTGAGCGAAGATCGCGTCAGCGATCGGAGTCGAAGGACCTGCATTTCCGATGCAGCATGAGGAAACTTCTGAGCCGCTGGACGACTCCGCCAACTCCACTAGCTCCGCTACAATCGATTCATGATCAAGGGCATCTCATTTCTGCGGCCTGCCCGCGGCGCTGCCGCCTATGACCGGCTCGCGAGCTTCTTTGCCGCGCTGGGCTTCGCGCCGGGCAAGGGATGGCAGCAGGAGGGATCCCGGGGCGCATCGTTTCTCGCTCCCCTGGGCAACCTTGAATTTGTCGACGGGAAATTCCCCTCTACTGCCGATGTCCTCGTCGAAGTCACCTCGCTCGACTCCGTTCATCAGGCGGCCGAAGCATGGCTTAGCGCGCAAGGCGGTGACGAGGCCGTCTCGCGCCTTTCGCCCATCGCTGAAACCGATTGGCGCTCGAAACTTTTCACCGTCGAACCGGAACCCGGCTTTCGCTTCAGCTTCTGGGCCTGGACCGATCCCGTGAAAGGCAAGCCCGTCGCTCTCGAAGGCGATCTTTCAGCGACCGGAATGAAATTCGCCATCGTTGTCTCGCGCTGGAATGCCGTCATCACCGACCGCCTGCTTGAGGGCGCTCTCGACGCCCTGTTGCGCAGCGGCGCCGCCCGCTCCGATATTCAGGTCATTCATGTTCCCGGCGCATGGGAAATTGCCGCCGCTGCTCGCACCTGCGCTTCTAGCGGCCGTGTCGACGCCATCGTCACTCTCGGTTGCCTTTTGCGTGGAGAAACCGCCCACTACGAGGCCATCTACAACGAGGTCGCGCGCGGCATCGGCCAATCGCAGCAGGAAACAGGCGTCCCTCACAGTTTTGGCGTGCTTACCTGCGAAACTCTGGAGCAAGCGCTCGACCGCGCCGGAATCAAGGGCGGCAACAAGGGCTTTGAGGCAGCCGCCGCTGCCATTGAAATGGTGAGCCTGCGCCGGAAACTCCAGCAAGGCGGCCCAGCTTGACCTCGCGCCATCGCCGCAAGTCTCGCGAACTCGCGATGCAAATGCTGTTTCAGGCCGACATTGGCCGTCACAGTGCCGACGATGTCGAGGCCACGTTTTGGAAGGCAGGAGACCCCGTAGAACCTGAGGTCCGCGAGTTTGCCGAGGACCTGTTTCGTGTGGCCATCGCTCGGCAGGAAGAGATCGATGCTCTCATCGCCAGCCACTCCGCCCACTGGCGCCTCGATCGCATGCCTGCCGTCGATCGCAATTTGCTGCGCATGGCCGTTGCTGAGCTCATCGGGGTCAAATCCACGCCCTTTCCCGTTGTGATTAACGAGGCGCTCGAAATCGGCCGCCGCTACTGCGCCACCGAGTCGATCAACTTCCTTAATGGCGTCCTCGACTCCATCGCTCGCAGTCTGATCAATGGCAAATAGCGGGTCGCTGGCACCGTCCACAGAGCCTCTGGCGTGAGACTCTTTGCCGTTCGTCTGAAACAGCGCGCGGCCGCCGCCCTGCTATCCTTGATCTCGTGATTCCGCATCGCACCCGCAAAGCAATGCTTGCTCTGGTACTGCTCCCAGCTCTGGCGCTCGCCGCTTGCCATCGGGAAGAAGGTGCCGTCGTGCGAGTGGAAAAAGACGCTGTAGATGCCCAGCATCGCGCACACGAGGCGGCAGTGGAACGCGATCAGGAGCGCGCCGAGCTCGACCAGATTCCGCTGCCCACCAAGAGCCTCTATGTTGATATCCACGACCCCGCGCAGTGGGCAAATCCCTTCCTCGTCGTCGGCGCTGACACCATTACGCTGCGCATCATCATGGCCGATGCCAACACCAGCCCCGTGGGGCAGGGAACGCTGCTTCGTCCCGCGGCGGCACGGCGCCAGCTGCTGGAGTTGCGTCTCTCCGACCTTGACACTGCCGTCGCCGCCATTCCTGCCGGAGCTTGGTCATATGGCCGCGTAATCGCGGTCGCGGAATCCACCTCCGCTGCGCCCCAAGACCGCCCCAAAGTTCGCCGCAACCTCGAAGCCGTCATTCGCCAGCTCAACGACCTCGGCGTCGTCGTTGAAGAGTGGCCGTCGCGGTAACTGCGCAACTCTCGCCCCAGCGTATGGAATCCCCGCCTGAAAATGCCATTACCCCATGGAATACGCCCCCGCCAACTTTGAGACGAGAACGTGCGCCATGCGTTTAAGATTGATCTGATCCAAAAACTGGCACATTCGCAGGGCCACGCATGTGCCGCCCGGCGTCTCGCGAGTGGAACGACTCCCACGCCGCAGCGGAGAGGAACCAACACAACACCGATGAGAGCTTCTATCGACACCTTCGATTGGCAGCCTACCATCGCCATCGATTCCATCCTCGGGGAAGTTGCCGTGCATGTTGAAGCCAATCCCGGCTGGCTACACCGGTTCCTGAGTTACTGTGTCTCGAAGCTGTTGCATTCAAGTGGCTCTTTCCCTCAAGAAAGAGCCACCTTGCATAATTCCGGAACAGGCTACAAGAACTCAGGAACCGGTCTGGAGCAGTGCGGCGCATGAAGAGTCCTGCACCATCAGCTGTTGCATCCGAGCTCAAGTTGCTGTCGGTGGTGATCCCCGCGCGGGATGAAGAGGGATGCATCGCCTCTACTGTCGAGCATCTCCACGTGGAACTCCGGCTCAACGGCATCCCGCACGAGATCATCGTGGTCGACGACGGCAGCCAGGACCGCACTGCCCAGATCGTCACCGACCTCGGCAAGCGCATCCCGGAGGCTCGCCTGCTCTCCAGCGGCCCTCCGCATGGCTTTGGCCATGCTATTACGGCCGGTCTCATGCAAATGAATGGAGACGCGGCTGTCGTGATGATGGCCGACGAGTCCGATGACTGCCGCGACGTGGTCCGCTACTGGAACAAGCTGAATGAGGGATGGGATGCGGTCTTCGGCTCCCGCTTTTTGAAGGGCGGCGGGGTGATCGATTATCCGTGGCTCAAGCTCCGCGTAAACCGTCTCGCGAATTTTTTCATCCGTATCCTCTTCGGCATTTCGCTCAACGACACCACCAACGCATTCAAGGCCTACCGTCGCGCCGTGATCGAAGGCTGCAAGCCAATGCTCTCAGCGCACTTCAATCTCACCGTCGAACTTCCGCTGAAGACCATCATTCGCGGCTATTCCTGGACTACAATCCCGATTACATGGCGCAACCGCAGAACCGGCGAGGCCAAATTGAAGATTCAGGAAATGGGTAGCCGGTACCTTTTCATCTGTCTCTATCTCTGGCTTGAAAAACACCTCAGCCGCGGTGACTACAGGAAGGGCGCATAACTTCGTCACGGTGCGGCCCAAGAGTACGATGCGAACTGAGCCTTCCCTGTAATCGCCGCAGAGGAGAACGATCTTACGCTGGTCGAATCCTGCATTGATGACCTTAACCGATGTTAGAAAGACTCCGGTAAACGCTATTCAGTCTTTTTCTCCCAGATTCCGTCCCCATTCGAAAAGACTTTGACCAGCGTGTAATTGCCGTGGAGATAATCCCGCAGTGGCCCGAGATAATCCTTAGGAGAATGCTCAGACGTCTCGGGAATATCCAGAGCTTGCGGGCTCCATAGAATATAACGAGCCTGATGTTGGTTCAGGCCTCGAATTGCTTCCGCCACCTGTTCTGGCGGGGTGTAGCCATCGTTTTCGATCGATGAAAGAGGTGTTGGGTTACGGAGGTCCAAATAAAAGTATGCGTCCTGTGAAAGAGGCTCATAAAAATACTCCGATGGATGCGTATGTTGCTGGATCCAGATGTCCTCCTGATAGAGGGTTGAGTCAGTGAACGCAACTTCACCATGCGGAGCTTTCAGGATCCCCACCGGGCTTGGCCTGCGTGCCGCAACCGAATAAAGAGCTGTGAGAAGTGTTCCGAGTGTGAATACAACGACAAAAGCCCGCGCGATCTTACGCGGGGAATCGAGGAGCCAGCCGAGGAGAATCAGCGCCGGCAATGCGCTGACCGCAATTCGAGGACTATCAGGCGCGGGGGCAATGCTAAGCAGTATAGAAAATCCCACGATAGCCACTAGCATCGGACGCTCCCAATATTCCAAGGGCTTTCTGCATGACTCTCGCCAATAGCGAACAAAGAACAGAATGAAGATGAATGGAATGACTAGAAACAAGAAGAGCCAATGCGCAAAGGGATAGAGGAATGAGTGCAGGCATACGAAGGCGGGAAACTCCTTCCCAAGAGCCTGGAGCGTGTTAAATTCGGCCGCTTTGGGGTAATACTTGAAAACGAAGACGACCGTGCACCAGAAATAGCGTGCTGGACCCGCCTCCCAAATGAAATAGGCATTCACAGCCAGAAAAGCTGCAAGAAAACTCGTAAGCAGCCATGCCTCTTTCCTGAGCAACTTCCGCCAACCTCCTTGTTTTCGCCACGATTCCCACCATAGAAACACCGCAAACCCCAGCACTACTGCCAACCCGCGAGTCTGGGTAAAGCTGGCGCCTAGGCCGCATAACAACCCAGCTGCGGCAATCCGTGCCGGAGTCCGTTTTTCCAACAGAACGGCGATGGCCGCGATAGCTGCCAACACACTGTACAGATTATGGGTTGGGTCATACAAAAACACCCGTGCCGAAACAAGGAAAATGGCGCTCGGCAGCAGAGCAAGGCCCGGACGCATTAGTTTTCGCGAAATCACGACGCCAAGCCAGACCAGCGCGAGTCCCAGAAGCACGGCCAATAAATCTGGAATCCAGGGCCGAAGGCCGAAGATCTTAAACATAAGGAAATTGACAATTGCGGTGCCAGGGGTCACAAATTCGAAGACGTCGCGGTAAATCATCTCCCCTTGATACATCCGCTGGCCGGGAGCCAGGTAGAGAAGAAAATCGCCAATGCCGTTGCCTTCGGTGGGCACGAAAGGCGCAATAAAGAGGAAGCAGTAAAGAAAACTCAGCGAGGAGACCAGAAAAAGGGCGGTCGAAATTTGGAACACTTTGGAACGTGTAGGCATGGGTTCCTTTTTTGGTCGCTGTCTCTTGCGTCCCCGGCGTCAACTCAGTTTATGTCGCCATTGTCTTTTTGTCATGGCGGAGGTATCGTCACCCTGCTTCCAAACCGATTGAAGCGGTGTAAACATTGTTAGTTTGATTTTCCCTTGGCTTTGGCTTGTCATTTCGTTGAAGCTCGGCACGGAATGGACGCGGAGACAGGCTATGATTTCTTTGCCGGGTCGGGCAGATGCCATAAACTGCCAATGCCGATTTTCATCGCGATCCTCGAAACGGGGGATCAGGCGTAAGCAGCGTGAACAATGCGTTTTGCTCTTGATGGGCGCGATCCGAGCGAGGAGGCGCGATGCTATCCTTGCCTCGTCGCATCGGATCGGGGCCGTGAGAATTGAACGCCGCACTTCCTCGTGCCCAAAGCATGAGACGGCCTGAAACCGCCACCGCTAAGCTTTTGGTACAGCAAAGTCGCAAAGAGGCAAAGGCGCATGGGCGGTTTGAGCCTACGCGAACTACAATGCAGAAAACGAGTTCCAAGGGAGATCTCCGCTGAATGGTTGAAAGCTCACCAGTTTCATCGCCGTTGCGCGTCGTCGTTTTGGTCCCCCTTCGCGATGACTGGCTTTCCGCCGCTGAGCTCCTCCGGCAGCTTGATCGCTCGCTCTCAGCTCAGCCTTATCGCGTAGAGATCCTCCTGGTGGACGATGCCTCGCGTCAGGAAGCCCGCCCGATCGACTTCCCTGGTCAATTCTCAGCGATCCAGAAGGTCCGAATTCTTCGCCTGCGCCGTAATCTCGGCCACCAGCGAGCTATCGCCATTGGCCTCGTCCATATCGAGAAGTCCATTCCTTGTGATGCCGTCCTGGTCATGGATGGCGACGGCGAAGACACGCCTGCGGGCACCCTCCAACTCTTGAATGCATTTACAGGCGAGGCCGCGATCTTCGCCAAACGCAGTCGCCGCACGGAGTCGTTTACTTTCCGCATTCTCTACAGGCTGTATAAACTCATCCATTACTTGCTCACAGGCGTAAAAGTGCAAGTCGGGAATTTCAGCATTCTGCCTTCAAAGTACCTGGGAACGCTGGTGGTCACCTCGGAGTTGTGGAACCACTATGCCGCCGCGGTGATCCGTTCCGGCTTGCTCATGACCACGATTCCAATTCCGAGGGGACACAGAATCACTGGAAGCTCCAAAATGAATTTTGTATCGTTGGCCGCGCATGGAATGAGCGCGATCTCTGTCTACGGAGACGTCGTCGGCGTCAGGGTTTTGGTCGCATCTATGATTGGCTCGCTCATGGCCGCTGCCGGCATTGTTGCCGTGATCGTGCTTCGAATTTTCGCCAATCGGGCGGTCCCAGGCTGGGCAACCCTCTCCATCGGGGCCCTCGCCATCATCTTCATCCAATTCGTTACTCTGGCTCTCAGCTTTACATTTACATTCCTTTCCAATCGAATCAACCTGAGCTTTGTCCCGCTCCGCGATTATGAGCTGTTTGTCGCCGGGGTTCAGGACGTGTGGCAACACGGATGACCGCGGCTGATTCGTAAGCAAAGGCCGCCATTGATCCGTCGGTACTCTAGAGATCGATTACAACCTTTCGCATCTTCGCGCTACCATTGCAGCGTGAGCTCTTCCACTTTTGCCATTCTCTCCAACCCTGCCCCTCTCGGCCATGAAGGCTTTTCCGCTCACCGCGAGCTGGAGGGCCGGCTGAAGAAGTCGCTTCGTGGCGAAGTCCACTTCGATTCTGGCTCACGTGCACTTTACGCGGCTGATGCCTCGAACTACCGCCAGCTGCCCATCGGTGTCATATTTCCGCGGGATGCGTCCGATGTTGAGGCTGCATTAGCCGCCTGCCGTGCCACGGGCGCTGCCGTTCTTCCCCGTGGCGCGGGCACCAGTCTCGCCGGGCAGTGCGTCAACGTGGCCGTAGTCTTTGACTTCTCTCGCTTCATGAATTCACTCCAAGAGTTAGACAGCGCGAAGCGCCTCGCGCGTGTTGAGCCTGGTATCGTCCTTGACCGCCTGCGCGACGCCGCAGAGCTCCATCAACTTACTTACGCGCCCGATCCCGCGACACACTCCCGCTGCACCCTCGGCGGCATGATCGGCAACAACAGTTGCGGCGTGCATGGCTTGCTCGGTGGCAAGGTCGTTGACAATGTCGAGTCGCTCGACATCGTTCTCTACGACGGCACCCGCATGACGGTCGGAGCCACGCCTCCCGAGCGCCTCGACGCGCTCATCCGTGCTGGCGGCCGCATCGGTCAAATCTACGCGGGCCTGGCACATATCCGCGACCGCTACGCTTCCCTCGTCCGCGAGAAATTCCCCCGCATCCCGCGCCGTGTCTCCGGCTACAACCTCGACGAGCTGCTTCCCGAAAACAGCTTCAATGTCGCGCGCGCGCTGGTTGGCTCCGAGGGCACCTGCGCGAACGTCGTCTCCGCCACACTGAACCTCACTGCCAGCCCGCCGTTTCGCGTGCTCACCGTGCTTGGCTTCAACGACGCATTCCTCGCCGCCGACGCGGTTCCGCTCGCGCTTGAGCACAAACCCATAGGCCTTGAAGGCTTCGATTCTCTTCTCGTCGATTTCATGCGCCGCAAGGGCCTGGCTCTGCGCGACTTGAATCAGCTTCCGCCCGGATTCGGGTTTCTGCTCGTGGAGATGGGCGCATCGTCAGCCGAAGAAGCCCATGCCAAGGCCGAGGCCCTGGCCCGAGCATCGCAGTCCTGGCCCTCGCCGCCGGTGGCGCACATCTGCGCGCCCGATGAGGCTCAAGCTGTGTGGCATGTCCGCGAATCCGCGCTCGGCGCAATGGTCTTTGTGCCCGGCGAACCCGACCGCTGGGAAGGATGGGAGGACTCCGCCGTTCCTCCCGCGCAGCTCGGGAAGTATCTCCGCGCCATCACACGGCTCATGGCTGAGTACGGTTTCCGTAGTCCACTCTATGGCCATTACGGCCAGGGCTGCGTCCACATGCGCATCAATTTCGACTTCCGCAGCGCCGAAGGCATTCGCACTTTCCGCGAATTCATCGACCGCGCTGCCGACGTCGTGCTCTCCTTTGGCGGCTCGCTATCCGGCGAACACGGCGACGGCCAGGCGCGCGCCGCGCTTCTGCCGAAGATGTTTGGTCCCGAGCTCGTCCAGGCCTTCCGTGAATTCAAAATGCTCTGGGATCCTGACAATCGCATGAATCCCGGCAAGCTTTCTGATGCCGTGCGCGTCTACGATCCCGTGGAGAACCTCCGCCACCCTCTCGCCGAGGGTGCCCCAGGTCTCGCTTTTGAGACCTGGGAGCCCAACTTCGCCTTCGCCAAAGACGGTGGTTCCCTCGAACGCGCCACCGAGCGATGCGTTGGCGTCGGTGCTTGCCGCAACACACATGGCGGGGTCATGTGTCCCAGCTATCGCGCCACCGGCGAAGAGCAGCACTCCACTCGCGGTCGCGCCCACCTCCTGTGGGAGATGCTCGCCGGATCTTTGCGCCAGGAGGGTTTCGAGAGCCGCGCTGTCCACGAGGCTCTCGACCTATGCTTGAGCTGCAAGGCCTGCAAGTCCGAGTGCCCGGTGCAAGTGGATATGGCCGCCTACAAATCGGAGTTCCTTTGGCAGCACTACAAAGGCCGCCTGCACCCGCTCCATCACTACTTCTTTGGTTTTGCCGATCGCCTCGCCCGCTTCGGCTCGCTTGCCCCTTCGCTCACCAATGCCATCCTGACCGGCCCTGTTACGAGTCCACTCATCAAGCGAATCGCCGGTGTGGCCCGCGAGCGCCACTTGCCGCGCCTGGCTCCGAAAAGCTTTTCAAGAATGCGAGGAAATGGAAGTTTCGGCACAACTTCTGAGCGCGAAGCGCGGTTGCCTGGACGGCCAGTCCTGCTGTGGCCTGATACGTGGAACAACTACTACCATCCGCAATCGCTCTTCGCGGCCGAGGCCATCCTTTTTGAAGCCGGCTTTCAGGTTGAAACCCCTCGCGGCCACATCTGCTGCGGCCGCCCACTCTACGACTTCGGCCTTCTCGGCGCTGCCCGCTCCTATCTTGCCCGCGTGCTTAGCCTTATGGCACCGCAAATCGAGGCCGGCCTGCCATTCATCTTCCTTGAACCAAGTTGCGCCAGCGTTTTCAAAGATGAGTTGTTGGAACTTTTCCCCAACGATCCCCGCGCGAAACGCCTGAGCCAAAACACCTGGCTGCTCTCCGACTGGCTCGCCGATCGCGCACCCCAGTTCGCCCCTGGTCGCCTCGCAGGCGCAAAAGTTCTGGTTCACGGTCACTGTCATCACAAAGCAGTTTTTGGCGGCCCGGGAAGTGAAGTTGCGCTTCTCCGCGCGGCCGGAGCAACGGTCGATCTCATTCAGGCTGGCTGTTGCGGAATGGCGGGCCCATTCGGCTTTGAAGCCGGAAAATTTGAAGTTTCCAAGACCATTGCCAACCAGGATCTCTTGCCCGCCGTTCAATCCGCCGCCCCATCCACGATCCTTGTCGCCGACGGTTTCAGTTGCCGCGAGCAAATCGCGCAGTTGTCCAACCGTCCGGCTTTCCACTTTGCTGAAGTTCTTGCTCGCAACTCCACCCAAGATAGATGACTCCGCATGCTCCCGGCGCATCCAATGGGGAGAGTAGTCCGGTTTCTGTACTCGGTTCTCAGACGGTCACTTCCAGTCGTAAAGAATTCGGCGGAATTTCTCCCGGCTTTAGGAAGCGATTTCGCAAATTCAACTGCTGCCTGATCTGCACAGGGACCTGTTTGCGGTAGACTGGACTGGTTTGGTAGGCTCAATCATTCGTTGAGTGCTGTGAAACAGGAGGTTTCATCATGGCAGAAGAGAACAAATCTTACGGCTTGGCTTGGTTCTTGGCCGGATTAGGCGTCGGCGCTCTGGTCGGTATCCTTTATGCGCCAAAGAGCGGCAAAGAGACGCGTGAGGACATCGCCACCGGAGCTCGCGAGAGTGCTGAATATCTACGTGCGCGTACACGCGAAGCTGCAGAGAACGTAAGCGCCATTGTCGATCGGGGCAAGGAGCAGGTGAACGCCTTTGTTGACCGCGGCAAGGAACAGGTTGGCGAGTACGTCGATCGCGGAAGGGCGCAGTGGGAAGAATTCGTGGAGCGCGGAAAGAATCTGGTCGCCGATCAGTCCACTCGCGTTACCGCGGCCGTCGATGCGGGACGTCAGGCTTACAAATCCGCAAGCGGCGAGCCCGAAACGCACGAGTTCTGAGAGTCAGCAGTCCCACTGGGCCTATGCTGCGCTCGGATCTCGTCATGCCTTCCGGCGACGAACGCGTGCCCGTAAGAACGGGAGCCTGATCAATCCGGGTGCTCGCACGTGCTCCGGAAGTCATTGCGCTGCCCTCGATGGTTCAGCGTGCTCGGCTTGCAATTTGTAGTTCCGAAGAATTCTGGGCGAGATCAACACTATGCCAAAGATCGACAATCAGACCGTTCAACTCATTTTGGTCGCGCTGGTTGCGCTGGCCATGCTTGTCCAGGCCTTCGTTCTGCTGGCCGCCTTTATCGCCATGCGCAAGGCTGCGCGCTCCATGGACGAGAAGATTGAGGCCCTCCGCTCCTCGGTCACTCCGCTGATCGACAATACGCGCTCGCTGGTCACGCGCCTCACGCCAAAGATCGAAGAAACTGCCGACGACCTCGCGGCCCTCACCCATTCCCTGCGCGTGCAGGCCGCCGATGTGCAATCCGCGGCCGATGAAATGATTGCCCGCGTGCGCATTCAGGGCAATCGTCTTGACTCGATGTTTTCCCACGTTCTCGACACTCTCGACCGCACCGGCCAATTCATGTCCGACGCCGTTAACAAGCCCATGCGACAGTTCTCCGCGATATTGGCATCGGTGAAGGCGGTTATCGAATCTCTGCGCGGTGGAGTGTCCGAGCCTCGCTCGCAGGCCAATCGCGCGCCCCGCGATCACGATATGTTCGTCTAGAGCCTGCGATTCAGGTTAGACAAATGCGCGCCTTGGACCCCTCCCAAATCGAGGCCAATGATATCTACAAGCTCATGATCGGCTTGATCGTGCCGCGGCCCATCGCCTTCGTCTCCACCGTCGATGCGGCCGGCGTCAGGAATCTTGCGCCTTTCAGCTATTTCACTGCCTGTGGCTCCAACCCACCTGTCGTCTGCTTCTCCACGGCCGTCCGTTCCGGCCCGCGTCCGTATAAGGACACGCTCGAGAATGTCAGGGCAACCGGCGAATTCGTCGTCAACATCGTGTCAGAGGAATTCGCCGCGCAGATGAACGCGACCTCGGCTTCAGTTCCGCCGGAAATCGACGAATTCGAGCTTTCTGGTCTGACGCCGCTGGCCAGCGATCTAGTTAAACCGCCGCGCGTGGCCGAGAGCAAGGCCCAAATGGAGTGCCGGCTTCACCAGATTGTGCCCGTCAGTGACCGGCCTGGCGGCGGCATTCTCGTGCTCGGCGAGGTCCTGCGCTTCCATGTGCTCGAGTCGCTGCTCGACGGTTATAAGATCGATCCCGACAAGCTCAACGCCATCGGCCGCATGGGCGGGCCAAATTACGTCCGCACTCGCGACCGCTTCGAGATGCAGCGGCCAAAGTAAGAAGGCCGCTCCCGTAAAGGATCATTCTTAAAAACTGCTCGCTCTACCGGCTTGAAGCGGGCCGGGCCAGTTTCAAACGATCCAGCCTCCGCCAACCACTTCATCGCCATCATAGAAAACCGCGGCCTGGCCCGGCGTCACTGCGCGCTGCGGCTCATCGAAGGTCGCAATCGCTTCGTCCGCTCCTCCCGGTTCCAGTGTGGCCCATGCCGGCTCGTGACGGTGTCGAATCTTCACCTTCACGCGCATAGGTTGTCTCAGCTCCGCGATGCTGATCCAGTTTAGTTGGCGTGCGTGCAAACTGCGCGTCGCCAGCTCGGCGTCTGCGCCCACCGTCACGCGATGACTCGCCGGATCGATGTTGATCACGTAAAGCGGAGTTGCGCTCGCTACGCCCAGCCCCTTTCGCTGCCCCACGGTAAAGTTGTGGATGCCCGCGTGCCGCCCCATCACTTCGCCGTTCGCTGCCACCAGCTCGCCGGTGATTTCTGGGACCGCCTCGCCCTGCTCCTCAAGATACGCTGTGATGAACTGCTTATAGTCTCCACCGGGCACAAAGCAGATCTCCTGCGAATCCGGCTTCTCCGCCAACATCAACCCATGCTTCCGCGCCACCTCGCGCACCTCCGGCTTGGTCATGTGCCCGAGCGGAAACAACGTGCGCGCAAGCTGTTCCTGTGTCAGTCCGAAGAGAAAATATGTCTGGTCCTTTGCCAGGTCCGCCGGCCGCTTCAAAATCCAGCGCCCGCGCTTCTCGTCAAACTCGTTCACCGCGTAGTGGCCCGTCGCGATCCGCTCAGCGCCAATGCTTCGTGCCGTCTTCAGCAGTTGGTCGAACTTGATGTGGTTGTTGCAGAGAGAGCAGGGAATCGGCGTGCGCCCCGCAAGATACTCGTCCACAAAGGGCCGCACCACGTCGCGCTCGAACCGCTCCTCCTGGTTGATGACGTAATACGGAATCTCTAGGTGTTCGGCTACGCGCCGCGCATCGTATACGTCATCTAGGGAGCAGCATCGCCCAGCCTTGGGCGCATCGGGAATTCCGTGCTTGCCCGCCAGTCGCGTCTGATCCCAAAGCTGAAGCGTCAACCCAACCACCGAGTTGCGTAGACCATCAGAACCATCCCCCTCGCGAGCGAGAATCGCCGCCGCCGTCGAGGAATCAACTCCCCCGGACATCGCTACCGCAATGGTCGTTCTCTGCTTCATAATGCTCGTTTCAACCCCGCACCACTGCCTCCGGTGCCAACGCCCGCAAATGCTCCACTGCCTCCGGAACCACCCGCAACACATGGTCCACATCTTCATCCGTCGCCGTCTTCAGCAAACTAAACCGCAAGCTCGCCCGCGCCGCATTCTTGTCCAATCCCATCGCCATCAGCACATGGCTGGGCTCGGTTGATCCTGAGTGGCACGCCGAACCTCCGCTCACCGCGACGCCCTTCAGGTCGAGCGCGATCACCAGCGCCTCGCCTTCTAAGTCCTCAAAATGAATGTTTGTCGTGTTCGCCGCACGCGGGGCTACCGCGCCATTTATTTTCGTGCCGGGAATTTCGAGAATCCCCGCTTCCAGTCGATCGCGCAGCCGCGCTACGCGTTCTATCGTCCCATCTTCAAGGCTCTCCATCGCCAGTTCCGCGGCCTTGCCCAGGCCCACAATGCCCGGCACATTCTCCGTTCCCGCGCGCTGACGGCGCTCATGGCTTCCGCCCACAATGAGCGGCGACAGCGGCGTTCCGCGCCGCACGTACATCGCGCCCACGCCCTTCGGCCCGTGCATCTTGTGTGCGCTGATCGAACACAAATGACAACCGAATCGCCGCACGTCGAAAGGGATCTTTCCCGCGCCCTGTACCGCATCGATATGGAAGAAAGCTCCGGCTTCCGCGGCAATTCTGCCGATCTCTTCCACCGGCTGCACGAGGCCCGTCTCGTTATTTGCCAGCATTACACTAACTAGTGTCCTGCGGGAATCGTCCAGCCGTGTCGCCGGCCTGATCGCGCGACGAATCTCTTCCGGATCGATCAGCCCATCCTTCCTCGGCGCGACAAATGTCACCTCGACCCCGCGCTCCGCCACTCGATCCGCGGCGCGCAGCACAGCCGAGTGCTCAATCGACGTCGTAATGAAGTGATCGCCCGTGCGCAGCAGCCCGAAGATTGCCGTGTTATCCCCCTCGGTGCCGCCGGAATTGAACACCACTTCAGCCTCTCGGCACTGAAAAAATCGGGCCAGTGTTTCACGCGCTCGGTCCACAGCCTTGCGAGCCTTCTGGCCCTGCAAGTGAATCGACGAAGCATTGCCAAACTCTTCCATCCAGTACGGGCGCATCGCCTCCATCACCTCCGGCAACAGAGGCGTAGTGGCATTGGCATCGCAATAAACCTGTCTCATCGCGAAAGCTCTCCCTCCTTAAATTGTACGGGGAATCGCGTTGTGGCGCGAATTCTCTGCTCGCCGTCGAACGAGCCGAAAGACTCCGCCGTCGCCCAAGCCAATTAGAATGCGGAAAGCGCATTCCCGCACTTTCCGGAGCTCTCCTGCATGACGGATTCCACCACCCAGCTTCGTGCTCCCGATCTGTCGCGAAATCCTCGCATTCTGATCCTTGGCAACGCCGGCCAGCTTGGCCGCGAGCTCGAACAGATTTTCGCCGAGTGTTGGAACCATCGTTGCCGTGGATCGCGAGTCTGTCGATCTCGCTGACCCCGATCAGACGCGGGACCTTGTTCGCCGAGCCGCGCCCGACGTGATTCTCAATGCTGCCGCCTACACCGCTGTCGATCGCGCGGAGTCGGAGATGGCGCTGGCCCACGCCATCAATGCACTCGCTCCTCGCGTTCTCGCTGAAGAAGCCGCCGAGCGTAACGCGCTCCTCGTCCATTACTCCACGGACTACGTCTTCGACGGCGGCAAGCAGGAGCCGTGGACGGAAGCCGATGCTCCAGCGCCGCTCAGCGTCTACGGCGCGAGCAAACTGGCCGGCGAGCAGGCCATTCAAAACTCACGCGCCCGCCATCTCATCTTTCGCACCAGTTGGATCTACGGGCCGCATGGCAACAATTTTTTGCTCACCATGCTACGCTTGGCGGCAGAACGCGACAGCCTTTCGATCGTCGACGACCAATTCGGCGCGCCCACCACTTCAATCGAGCTGGCCCGCGTCACGCACGCAATTGTCACCGGAGTATTGGCGGGCCGGTTCGGCGCCGCCGCGGATTGGTCTGGTCTTTACCACATGACCTGCGCCGGCTCTGTTTCCTGGTTCGGATTTGCCCAGGCCATCTTCGCCCGCGCATCCGAGCAACTCGGCGTCAAAGCTCCGGAGCTCATTCCAATCGGAACCAAAGACTATCCCACGCCCGCAGCGCGTCCGCGCAACTCCGTCCTGTCAAATGCCAAGCTCCACGCCCGCTTCGGCGTTCAACTCCCCACGTGGCAATCCGCGCTGGATGAAGTCATTGCGCGTCTTCAGGCGCGCACTGGGTCGGAATAAGCTGCCAGCAGCGTTCGCGCCGCGCGAAACGGCGTTGTCCTTCCCTCGGCCACGTCGCGCTCCAGCATCTTTATGCGTCCCCGCACCGCCGCATTCGCGTGGAATTGCTGGCGCAGCGACTGATCAATCATCTCGTGCATCCATCGCCGCTGCTGTTCGCGCCGGCTCGCGACAAACCGGCCATTGGCTCGCGTCATCGCTCCATACTCAAGTACGCATTCCCACAACTCGCGAATCCCGGTCCCCGTGAGCGCGGAGCAGGTTACCGCGCGTGGCGTCCATCCCGACTCCGGTGCTGGGAAAAAGTGCAGCGCATTTTGCGCCTCGGTGCGCGCTTGTTCCGCGGCGTTTATGTTTGCTCCGTCAGCCTTGTTCACCGCCACCAGGTCAGCCAGCTCCATCACCCCGCGCTTGATCCCTTGCAGTTCGTCTCCCGCGCCTGCAAGCGTGATCAGCAGAAAGAAATCTACCATCTCGTGTACCGCGGTTTCTGACTGGCCAACCCCGATCGTTTCCACCAGAATGTTTCGGTATCCCGCTGCCTCGCACAGCAGCATCGCCTCGCGTGTCCGCTGCGCCACCCCTCCGGCCATGCCGCGCGAAGGCGACGGCCGGATGAACGCCATCTCGCTCGCCGCCAACCTCGGCATCCGCGTCTTGTCGCCCAGAATGCTTCCGCCGGAAATCTGGCTGCTAGGATCGATTGCCAGCACCGCGACCTTTTCCTTTAATTCAGCAATAAGAAATCCGCCTAGTGCTTCAATCAAACTGCTCTTGCCTGCGCCGGGAACGCCTGTTACTCCCACGCGGATTGAATCGCAACAGTGAGGCAGGCAATCTTCCACAATCAGCTCGGCCAGCTCGCGATCCGCCTCGCGAGCGCTTTCGACAAGTGTCACGGCGCGGGCCAATATCAAGCGGTCGCCGCGCAGGATTCCGTCGCGATACTCCTCACGCGACAGTGCCCTGGCCCTCTTTGCCGTACCTGGAGCCTCCGGCGTCCCACACCCCGGTAATTCACGCAGAGAGCTCTTCATTCCGTTCCTCTAGCCGACCACGGCGGCACACAACATCTCCAGAATCTTTTGTGCCGCCATCGGAATCGCCGTGCCTGGCCCGTAAATGCCCGCCACACCTGCGGCATACAAAAATTTGTGGTCCTGCGGCGGAATCACCCCGCCTACCACCACAAGAATGTCGTCCCGGCTCAATGCGCGCAGCTCCGCAATTAACTGCGGCACGAGTGTCTTGTGCCCAGCGGCAAGGCTCGAGACGCCCACCACGTGTACGTCGCTGTCCATGGCAAAACGCGCCACCTCGCGCGGTGTCTGGAAAAGTGGGCCCACATCTACATCAAAACCAATGTCTGCGAATGCGGTCGCAATCACCTTGGCGCCGCGGTCGTGCCCATCCTGGCCCATCTTTGCTACCAGAATGCGTGGCCGTCGCCCTTCTTCGCGCTCAAACTCCTCCACCATGCGCCGCGCTTTTTTGAACTCCTCCCCGCCTGCATTTTCTGCGGAGTAAACGCCCGCTATTGTCCGTGTCGCCGCTTCATAACGCCCCCACACGTTTTCGAGAGCCATGGAAATCTCGCCCAGCGTAGCTCGTTTCCGTGCCGCGTCAACCGCACATTCCAGCAAATTTCCCTCGCCATTCGCAGCGCATCGTTCCAGCCGCTCCAACGTCTCGCGCACTTCGCTTGTGTTGCGCTTGAGTCGTAGCTCCTCAAGCCGCTTGATCTGTCCATCGCGCACCGCGTCGTTGTCGATATCGAGCACCGGAATCTCTGGTTCATCCGGTGCCTTGTAGGCATTCACGCCAACAATCACGTCTCGTCCCGCATCGATCGCCGCTTGCCTGCGCGCGGCTGCTTCCTCGATGCGCATCTTCGGCACTCCCGTTTCAATCGCTTTCGTCATTCCGCCCAGCCGCTCAACCTCCTGGATCAAATCCCACGCGGAGTGGAAAAGCTCATGCGTCAGCCGCTCCACGTAGTACGATCCCGCCCATGGGTCCACCACATGAGTGATGCCGGTCTCCATTTGCAGATAAAGCTGAGTGTTGCGCGCAATGCGCGCGGAAAAGTCTGTGGGCAATGCCAGCGCCTCGTCCAGCGCATTGGTGTGCAGCGATTGCGTGCCGCCGAACGCCGCGGCCAGCGCCTCCACGCACGTGCGCACCACGTTGTTATAGGGATCCTGAGCCGTCAAACTCCATCCTGACGTTTGCGAGTGCGCGCGCAGCGCCAGCGATTTGGGATTCTTCGCGCCGAAGCTCTTCACGATCTTTGCCCAAATCAGGCGCGCCGCCCGCATCTTGGCGATCTCCATGAAATGGTCCATGCCCACGCCCCAGAAAAATGAAATCCGCGGCGCAAACTCGTCCACGTCGAGCCCGGCTCCAACACCCGCGCGCAAATACTCCAGCCCGTCAGCCAGCGTGTAAGCCAGCTCCAGTTCCGCCGTTGCGCCCGCCTCCTGCATGTGATATCCGCTCACGCTGATGCAGTTGAACTTCGGCATCTTCGCCGCGCAGTACCGAAAAATATCACCGATGATGCGCATTGACCCCGCCGGCGGATAAATGTACGTGTTGCGAACCATGAACTCTTTCAGAATGTCGTTCTGAATGGTCCCGCTCAGTGCCTCCGGCATCACGCCCTGTTCCTCGGCCGCAACAATATAGAACGCCATGATCGGCAGCACCGCGCCGTTCATCGTCATCGATACCGACATTTGGTCGAGCGGGATCCGGTGGAACAGGATCTTCATGTCCAGGATCGAATCGATCGCCACTCCCGCTTTGCCCACGTCGCCCGTCACGCGCTCATGATCGGAGTCGTAGCCGCGGTGCGTCGGCAGATCGAATGCCACCGAAAGCCCGCGCTGCCCGGCCGCCAGGTTGCGCCGGTAAAACGCGTTCGAATCTTCCGCTGTTGAAAATCCTGCGTATTGCCGGATCGTCCACGGCCGCATTGCATACATCGTCGTGTACGGTCCGCGCAGATAAGGCGGAATGCCGGCTGCGTAATTCAGGTGCTCGAGTTCCGCCAGGTCCTCACGCATATAAAAGCTTTTCGACGCAGTGCCCTTTGCCGAAAACTGCCCCTCGGGCCCGTCCAGTGCAACCGCTTCCGCCGTTGGCTTCCAATCGATCTTTGTAAAGTCAGGCCGCATCTTTAGCTCTTGATCCCCAATCGTTCCTGCCAATTCGTCAACACTTCCAAAGGATTGCTGCGCGCATGCACAAAATCCGCAACCCCCGTCGCCGCAAGCGTCGCCGCGTTCTCGGGATTTCCCGCCACGACCACCGGCGTGCTACGGCCCAGCACCTTCAGCCTTGGCATCAGCTCCGCGGCAATCGCCGCGTACTCTTTATCTGCGCTGCAGAGCACGATCAAGTCGCCTTCCGCCGCCGCGATCTCTGCCGCTTTTCTGAAGCGTCGCGTCACCGTCTCGAATCCGGCACAGGCAAAAAAGTTCGCTGCGAAAATCGAGCGTGCCGCGCGCAGCTTCACGTCTCCAAACTCCGCCAGAAGCACGCGCGGTCTCATGCCTCCCGCCGCGGCATGCCGCTCGGTGCGAAGTCGAAGCTCCTCGTACGCTTGCGTTCCGCGCTTCGTCTCGCTCACTCGCCCAGCCTCAATCCGGCTCATTGCCTGCTCGGCAGGATTCGCGAATTGATTTGTTCCCACGAACACGCGCCTCCGCGACGCAACCGACTTTTCTCGCGCCGCCATCGATCGCTCCAGCGCCGCCGCAATCGCGCCGGACTCTTTCGCCTTCCGGTAGCCGCCGTGAGCCTCGATTCCCTGCATGATCTTCCAGCCCTCTCGCGCCAGAAAGTCAGTGATCGTTTCCACGTAGTACGATCCACCGGCCGCATCGGCCACGCGTCCCATCCACGCCTCGTTTTTGAGCAGCAGTTGCGTACTCCGCGCCAGCCTGCGGCTCGCCGCGTCAGGCCGTTTGTAGCAAGCGTCGAACGGCGCCACCGTCACGGAATCCGCCCCGCCCAGAACCGCCGCCATTGTTTCGGTAGTGGCGCGCAAAATGTTTACGTGGGGGTCGTAGAGCGTTTTGTTCCACCGCGAAGTGCGCGCCGCAATGTGTGCCCGGGCTTCTAACCGCGCAACGCCAAAACTCTCGACGGCGCCCGCCCACACCATTCGAAGCGCACGCAGCTTGGCAATTTGAAAGAAGTAATTGGAGCCTGTTGCAAAGCAGAACTCAAACGCGGCTGCTGCGCGTCCTGCATCCACGCGTCGCTCCTGCATTGCGCCGAGAAAATCTACCCCGGCTGCCAAGGTGAACCCAACCTCTTCCGCCGCAGTCGCGCCCGCCTCTTCCAATGTGTCGCCATGAATTGTGAATGGCGCAAATCCACCCGGCGCACTACAAATCGTCTCTGCCGCAAAGTCCACGCTGGCCGGCGCATCGCATCCCGTTGAAACCCGCACTGCGCGCCGTCCAGCGCGAAGCCTCTCGGTCAACAACCGCACCAACTTCTCGTCGCCGCATTCGAAATGAACTGGAATCTCGCCGAGATTGGCGAGCAGCCCATCTAAATCAGCACGACCTTCAACCAAAACGCTGTTGAATGCAATTCCCTCAGCTCCGGCAGCAATCGCGGTGCATGCTTCGCGGTTCGCTGTCTCCACATTCACCGCGTCAATCTCTTCGCGGATCTCCCAATCACCTGTTGTGCGCGCGCCGCGCCGGTAAGGAAACACTCCCGGCGCTGCATCCATGCACGCCAGGTCCTTCAGATCCTCGGCGCGATAATACGGCTTTGCCGCGAGTCCCTCATCGCTGCGCCAGATCAGTCGCTTCTCGTAATCAGTCCCCTTCAGATCGCGTGCGATCGCCGCTTCCCACGCCGCCGTGCTGACCGGAGGAAACTCCTCAAGCAAATGTTTCATCGCTGCCTTCTCTCATCTGCTCTTTGGGTCCTCCACCATCTCCATGAGGATTCCGAATGCTCCATCGGCCCGCGACTTCGGATGCACAAAAAACACTGTCGTGCCCCGCGAGCCTTTGCGCGGAGCTTTGTCGATCAGTTGAAAACCGTCAGCCTGCATCGCGTCGAACGCGCGCTGCGCACTCTCTACGCGAAACGCCACATGTGCCAGCCCTCCGCGTCCGCCGTTCTTGTCGATGAGCTTCTGCACGGGCGATTCGGTAGAAAGCGGCTCCAGCAGTTGAATCAGATTAGGCCCCTCGCCAATCTGTAAAAGCGCCTCGCGCACCTGATCCGTTCCGCGCACTTCTTCGCGATGAATCTCCCTGAATCCGAGCTTCTCGTAAGCTTTTATCTGGCTTTCAAGCTCGCCTTGCTTCACCGCGATCGCCACGTGGTCCACGAACCTGATCCCGGGAACATGGTTCAATCCCTCTTCCACTTCTTTCATCTCGACCCTTCAATCGATCTCTGACCTGGATTCGATCCCGTTCACTCCATCTCCAGCAGCAATTGATTCAGCTTCGCGGGATCGCCCGGCTTTACGTGCACGCTCTTCACGATTCCTGCTCGCGGCGCTGTCACGTTCGTCTCCATCTTCATCGCTTCCAGCACCAGCACCAGGTCGCCTGCTTCAACGGCTTGCCGCGGTTTCACGTTCACCTTGATCACCAAGCCCATCACCGGGCTGTGGCAAATCTTCCCCGCGCTGTCCCACGCCTCCAGGTGCCCTTGTGCATGCGGATCGGTTGCGTGGGCCGCAGGTCGCAGCGCGTAGCCCGGCGCAGCTCGATCCTCGTCGTCCTCCAAAACCTCGACGTCAACCTCATAGGCCTTTCCGTCGATCGTGATCTGAAGCTTCAACGTGCCGCTCGCTTTCTCTCAAATCCCGTTCCGCGTTCATCCTCTCGAGCGAGGATTGTGCGAGGTCTGTACAAACGCGCGGCCTTGCTGTGCCCATGTGCCCGCGCCGCTCTGCTCCGCCGGCAGCAATTGCGCCGAACGGATGCGCGCTTTCTTGCCCAGCATTGTCGTCGCGGCCGCTGCCAGCACCGCAACGGTCTCTGGCTCAGGCGCACCGAGCGTCTCCCCGGCTGAATCTCCCGCCCTCGTAGCCGCCGCGCTCTCTGCATGCCGCGCCTGCATTCCGGCAAGCTCCGCCACGCGGGCCTGCAAGGCACTCACCGTCACGGCCATTGCGCTCAGTTGGCGATCGGTCTCTCGTTGCTTCTCGGTCACCGCTCGCCGCATCGCCCGCGCCATCGCCGCGTAAACCGCTAAGCACGCCGCGCCCGCCAAAGCCGTCATCAGCGCCCAATCTGTCCAATGCACTTTCAAACCTTGCCTCCGCTTACAGAGGAATCAATCCATGCTTCTTTTGCGGCCGTAACTCGCGTTTACCGTGCAACGATTCAAGCGCCCTTGCAAGGTACCGCCGCGTCTCCGCTGGCTCAATAATGTCGTCCACCAGCCTTCGCCCCGCTGCCACATAAGGATTCGAGAACGTCTCCCGGTACTCGTCCACCAGTTCCTTGCGCCGCTCCGCCTTGTCTTCGGCTCCATCGATCTCCCGCCGAAACACGATCTCTGCCGCGCCCTCGGCGCCCATGACCGCAATCTCCGCCGTCGGCCAAGCCACCACGCGGTCTGCGCCCAGTCCCTTGGAGCACATGGCGATGTATGCCCCGCCGTACGCCTTGCGCAGAACCACCGTGATCTTCGGCACGGTTGCCGCGGAATATGCAAATAGCAGCTTCGCTCCGTGCCGGATGATTCCGCCGCGCTCCTGTTCCACGCCCGGCAAGAAGCCCGGCACATCAACGAACGTCAGAAGTGGAATGTTGAACGCATTGCAGAACCGCACGAACCGCGCCGACTTGTCCGACGCATCAATGTCGAGCGCCCCAGCCTGAATGCACGGCTGGTTGGCCACTATTCCGACAGGTCGCCCTTGCAATCGTCCAAAACCAATAACAATGTTCGCGGCAAAATCCGGTTGAATCTCCAGAAAATCCTGGTTGTCGACCACGCGCACAATCACGTCGCGCACGTCGTAGGCCACCTTCGGATCCGCGGGAACTGTCGTTTCCATCTCCGCGTCGGCGCGCAAACGCCCGCTGTACGGCAATCGCGGCGGATCCTCCATATTGTTTGCAGGCAAAAAACTCAGCAGGCGCCGGCAAAGCTCAATCGCCTCACTGTCGTCGCGTGCAATCAGGTGAACCACGCCCGAGTAGTGCATCTGCGATTGCGCTCCGCCCAGCTCTTCGGCGCTGACCTCTTCGCCCGTCACCTGCTTGATCACCTGCGGCCCGGTGATGAACATCCGCGCCTGCTCTGTCTGAATCACGAAATCCGTCAGTGCCGGGCTATATGCTGCGCCGCCCGCGCAGGGCCCGCAGATCAGCGAAATCTGCGGCACCGTTCCCGAGAGCATCACGTTGTTGTAGAACACCCGCGCGTATCCGGCCAGGCTGTCGATCCCCTCCTGCACCCGCGCGCCGCCCGAGTCGTTGATAAACACAAACGGGCTGCCCGTCTTCAGGCTCATGGCCATCATCTCGGCCACTTTGTTGCAGTGCGTCTCGCCCGCGGCACCGCCCGCCACCGTAAAGTCTTGGCTCGCCAGGTGCACCAGTCGCCCGTCGATCGTCGCGCATCCCGTCACCACACCGTCGGCCGGCAGTTCCTTCTCGGCCATACCGAAGTACGTCGCGCGGTGCTGGCAAAAGAGCCCGATCTCCTCGAAGCTGCCGCGATCCACCAGCCGCTCCACACGTTCTCGCGCCGTCAGCTTGCCGGTCGCGTGCTGCCGCTCGATCCGTTCCTTACCGCCGCCGAGTTCGAGCTCCGCGCGCTTCGCTGCCAGTTCCGCAATCTTGTCGCCAATCGTCTTCTTTTTATCGATTTCTACTTCAGTGGCCATTTCCGCACCCGGGGATTATGCAAAAGTGCCGCCGCACCTCACCGAAACTCAAAGGTGTGGAACACCTCGCACCGCCGTCATTCTATGCCCCGACAGGCGCGACCAGATGTGACAAGGTTCACCATTGAGGTACAGGAAGAAGCGATTGGTTTCGCACTGCAGATAGGCGTTTTCAAGAGTGGTCGCGTCGTCCGGCGCGAGCGTGCAAGAATGTTCTTAACGTACGCTTTTTCAATTAGATCGGAAGATTTAGCCTTCGGGCTTCGCCGGACGGAATACGATCGGTAAACTCAGCTCAATTGAAGCGCCGGTACACCAGGGAACCCGCGAACTTGCTAACTTGTCAACGTGCGCGGCAGCGCACGCTAACCTGCCACACTTACGAGAACCTCGTCCTTCTCCACAGCAGCGTTCCGCACAGTCCCAGCGGAATAATCGTGCCAATAATCAGCACAATCATCCACGGCAGGTTCACGAAGATGTGCTGCGCGCGCGTGCCCACGGCGAGCCACACGAAAATTCCACTCGCAACCGTAACGATCAGAATCTCCCACCACCGCCGCGGGTGCTTATTGTCCGCCAGCGGATCATTGCCGGCCACTACGGCGGCCACGCTTTCCTTGTCCAATCCGTAGCGGTCGCACTCGCGATGCATCGCCGCCTTCCAGCTCTCCATCTCCGAAGGCGGCGGCGCCGCCATGCTGATCGAAACGGCGCCCGCAATCATGATGATCGACCCGGTAAGGATCAGAACCTTGCTGCCAGTCGTCAATCCAACGAATTCACCGAACACCAGCGCGCCCCACGCCAGTCCCCAGAGCTGATTCGTATTCGAAAGCGGAATCCCGCGCCCGATGCCGATGTATTTCGCTGCGTACTGCTGAAACAGATCGCCGATCACCCAGCAGAATCCGCCGACGAACGGCCAGAACAGCATCGGCCGCGCGCGGTTCAGCTCAGCCAGCAACGGCCCCGTGCCGCCGTAGAAAATCCATCCGAGCAAGAACACCGTTCCCAGTTCGCCAAACGTAAAAATCGTCACAAACGACAGCGGATTCATGCCGCTGATGTACGCCTTGCGATAAGGAATGTACATCGTGCCCAGCAGCACTCCCGCGCCCAGCGCAGCGATAATTCCGATGGCCGCCTTGCCCGGCGTTCCCGCATTTTGCTGCGTCGTGGCGATGGCCAGCACCGCCGCGCCAATCACAATCGCCGCTGCGCCGCCAATCACTTTGGCCCAGTCCTTCGCGCGCGAGCCGCGCAGCTCCCTGAATAGCAGGCAACCCCAGAACAGCCCCACAAGGCTATTCGTGTTCCACAGCGGAAACGCAATTGCCAGGCCCACGTTGCGCACCGCAAAAATCGTCAGCGTGTTGGCCACCGCCCACAGCATTCCGCCCACGAGCGCCCATACCATCAGGTGCGGCTTCTCTTTCAGGTCAACGAACACGAATCCCGTGCCCTTCAGCATCGTGGGAATCGTCCAGCGCGCTACAAACGCGCCCATCACCATCCCCATCGAAATCAGGAACGGCGAGAAGCCCTCGTTCACCAGCTTCGTCGGTGCTTCTGCGCTTCCCAGCCACACCGCCGCTGAAAGCCCGCAAAACACGCCCAGCTTGTGCAAGGAAATGGTGGATCGCGCTGCCGCAGCAGTCGTCGTGTCGCTCATCCCTTCACCTCAACATCATCAGCAGCGTGGTTCCCAGAATGAGCACAACAACAGGCACCCAAAGATGCACATCCGTCAAAATGCAAAGGAGGTTAGATCGTTTCACGCCGACACCTCGGCCAACTTTACCGACCGGTGTTCGTCAAACGATTTCTTTGCCGCCAGCGCCATCACCACCGGCACGCGTCCGTCGGCGCCCGTCACAGGCGTCGGCTTGTCGTCGATCACCGCCTGCACAAACTCCGCAACTTCCAGCGCAAAACTCTCCGGATAGCGGTCCATGAAAAACTTCAGCGGCAGATCGCTGTAAACCGTTTCGCCCGTGCTCACCACCACTTCATTGGGGAAACGATTCTCCGTCGCGATTTTGCCTTTGGTGCCCAGAATCTCCACGCGCTGGTCGTATCCGAACACCGCCTTGCGGCTGTTATCGATAGTGCCGATCGTTCCATTCTTGAAGCGCAACACCACCACCGCCATGTCCAGATCGCCCGCTTCGCCGATCGCGGGTTCCGCCAGCACGCCCCCCGTGGTGTAGATCTCCTCCACTTCGTCGCCGATCAGGAATCGCGCCATGTCGAAATCGTGAATCATCATGTCGAGAAACAATCCGCCGGAAGTGCGAATATACGCGATCGAAGGCGGCGCCGGATCGCGGCTGACGATGTGCATCAGGCACGGTTGGCCGATCTCGCCCCTCGCTACCGCTCCGCGCACGCGTCTGAAGTTCGAGTCGAATCGCCGGTTGAACCCGATCTGCAGCTTCACGCCCGCTTTCTTTACCGCCTCCAGCGCCATGTCGATCTTCTCCAGGCTGAACGCGATCGGTTTCTCGCAGAAAATCTGCTTGCCGGCCTTCGCCGCTTGCACAATTAAATCGGCGTGCGTCCCCGTGGGCGTGCAAATCAGCACCGCCTCCACCTTCGGATCGCCAATCACATCTTCAGCAGTCGCGACCACCTTGGGAATGCCGCACCGCGCTGCCAGCGTCTCTGCCGCCGCGCGATCCACGTCTGCGATGCACACAATCTCCGCTTCCGGCAATCGGAACGCCAGCGTCTCCGCGTGAACCTTCCCAATCCGCCCCGCACCAATGATTCCGAAATGCAGTTTCTTTCCGCTCATTTTCCCTCTCGAAATGCGGTCCGTGTTATGTCTTCAATGTTCCCGAGAAAATATCGCTGTCATCCTGAGCGAAGGGCGCTCGCTGCTGCGAGCGACCGAAGCCGAAGGATCTGCGGTTGCTTTTAACGCACTGCAGATTCTCCAAACCCGATCCGCCCCTGCACGAACAAGTTAAAAGCTACCGGCTAACCGCTAAAGGCTGTTCCTGTGTGAAATTCGCTTCAATCGACCGCAGATACTCCCGGCTGCGCGCCGCGCTCTCCTTCGGCGTTCCCATCCCCGGCAAAATATCCTGCTCCACAAGGGCATATCCTTTGTAGTCGCGCGCGGCCAGCCAGCGCAACAGGGCAGGGAAGTCGATGCACCCTTTGCCGAGCTCCGGGTACAACCCATTCCGCATCGCCGTAAAGTAATCCCACTCCTCGTCGCGGCTCCGCCTCGCAACATTCGGCTCCAGGTCCTTCAAGTGGATGTACCAGATCCGCTCTTTGAAGCGCTCCAACGCGGGCAATAGATTGCCGTCTTCTGTGCCCGTCCCGTGTACATAGTGCCCAGCGTCGAACACCAACCCCAGGCGATCCGGATGCGTCTTGTCCAGCAGTTGCTCAATCTCGTCCGGCGTCTCCACATACCCCGCGCAATGATGATGAAACACCGTCCGCAATCCTGTCTCATCGAACACCGCGTGCGCAATCTCGTCTGCGCCACGGGCAAAGACTTTCCACTCCTCCTTGCTCAACCCGTCTTCCGGCCGGATGCGCCCTGCGCGATTGGTGCGCACAGGATCGGTGCCCGCATCGTCCGCCAGCACCAGGTATGGCGCCTGCGTCGTGGCCACAGCGGCAATCAGCTTGGCCGTCTTTACCGCTCTCTGGCGTCCCTCCGCGTGCGTCGCTGGATTCTTCATCGCCACCGGCACATACGCGCCCAGCATGACAACGCCGCGCTTGGCAAGTTCCTCGCTCAGCCGGACCGGATCGGTCGGCATATAGCCCCAGTCGCCCAGTTCCGTCCCCGTGTAGCCCGTCTCAACCAGCTCGTCCAGCATCTGGTTAAACGGAATCGATTGGCTCTGATCCTGATGTTCCAGCGTGCCCCACGAGCACGGCGCATTCCCCACCAACAGCTCTTTCATACGTTCTCCTTGCTTCGGTCCCTCGTTCCCTTGTTCCCTCGGTCCCTGTCTTTCAGAACTTCCGGCTCCACTCCTTCGGCCATCGTTCCACCACAACCTTCGTCTGCGTGAAAAACTCGACTGCATGCTGCGCCTGCGCGTGCAGATCGCCGAAAAAGCTGTCGCCCCATCCGCTGAACGGAAACGTCGACATCGGCGCGGCCACGCCCACGTTAATGCCCACGTTGCCCGCATTCACTTCGTAGCGGAAACGCCGTGCATTGGCGCCATCGGTCGTAAAAATGCAAGCCATGTTTCCGTAGCTGCGCCCGTTCACCAGCGCAATCGCCTCTTCAATCGTCTGCGCGTGGATCAGGCTCAGCACCGGCCCGAAAATCTCCGTCCGCGCGGCCTCGGAATCCGGGGGAACGTCGTCGAGCACCGTGGGCAGCACAAAATATCCGTCCTCGTACTCGGGGACTTTCTTTCCGCGCCCATCCACGATCACGCGCGCTCCGGCCTGCTCGCCTTTGGCAATCAATCCCTCGATCCGCGTCTTGCTCTCGGCTGAAATCACCGGGCCCATCTCCACGCCCGGCGCCGCGCCGTAGCCCGTCTTGCGATTCTTCGCCGCCGCTGCAATCTGCTCCGTAAAATTCGGCCGCGCCGCGCCCACCGTAATCGCCACACTCGCAGCCAAACACCGCTGCCCCGCACACCCGAACGCCGAATCGGCCAGAATCCGCGTCGTCATCTCCATATCCGCGTCCGGCATCACGACCACGGGATTCTTCGCTCCGCCCTGGCACTGCGCGCGTTTCCCGTTGGCTGCCGCGCGGCTATAGATGTACTTCGCCGTCGCCGTCGATCCCACAAAACTCACCGCGCGAATGGCCGGATGATCGAGAATCGCGTTGACCGTCTCGCGTCCGCCATTCACAAGCTGCATCACGCCCGGCGGAAACCCCGCCGCCTGAATCAGCGCAAACAGTTTCTGCGACGTAATGGGCACGCGCTCCGACGGCTTGAGCAAAAAGCAATTTCCCGCCGCCACTGCGTAAGGGAAGAACCAGAACGCAATCATCCCCGGAAAATTAAACGGTACAATCGCCGCCACCACTCCCAGCGGCTGCCGGATCATGTGCTCGTCGATGCCGGCGGCGATGTCCTCGCAATTCGTCCCCTGCATCATCATCGGCATTCCGCACGCCGTCTCCACGTTCTCAACAGCCCGCAGAATCTCGGCTTTGCTCTCGGTCAGCGTTTTGCCGCATTCGTTGGTGATCGAGAGCGCCAGCTCGTCGCGGTGTTGCTCCAGCAGCGTCTTCAGCCGGAACAATGGCTGCACGCGATCCACCACCGGCGTCCGCCGCCAGTCGATAAACGCGCGCTGCGCCACTTCCACCGCCGCGTTCACGTCCGCCGCCGGCGAAAGCGGAACCTCCGCCAGCACCGTCGCCGATGCCGGGTTGATCACGTTCAAAGTCTCTGTCGCGCTCGACCTGCGCCAATCACCTTCAATGAAATTCTGCAAACGCTCCATCTCGACCTCTCCTCAAATAAAATGCCGTTCGCGCTTGCGCGCCTCTTCGTACTTCGCCCGCGCCTCGCGCACGCTCTCCATCTCAGAAACTTCCGCCACCTCAACGTCCCACCACGAATCGTAACTGGGCACGCTTGCCGCCACATCCGTCTCCACCACGATCACCGTCGTCCCGTCCGTCGCTTTCGCTTCCTTCAGCGCCTGCTTCAACTCGTCCAGCGTTCCAGCTTTGATCGCATGCGCGCCCAGACTGCCGCGCATTGGCCACAAAGTCCACCTTCAACGCCGCACCGTCCAACTGCCCGCTCTTCGCGTCCCGCGCGCGATAGCTCGTTCCAAACCCGCCCTGTCCCACCGACCGGCTCAGACTTCCGATGCTCGCGAACCCGCCGTTGTCCACCAGCACGATCACGATCTTAATGTCTTCCTGCACCGCCGTCACAATCTCGCTCGGCGCCATCAAATAAGTTCCATCGCCGAGAAATACAAACACCTCGCGCGTCGGGTCGGCCAGCTTCGCACCCATCGCCCCGGGAATCTCGTATCCCATGCACGAGTAGCCGTACTCCATGTGGTACCCATTCGGCGTTCGCGTGCGCCACAGCTTGTGCAGGTCGCCAGGATGGCTCCCCGCCGCCGATACCAGCACCCCGCGCTCTCCCGCCGCCTCACCCATCGCGCCAATCACTTCACTCTGCGCCGGTTTACGGTTTCCGCCCGCACTCGCGCCGCCCGAAACCTCCCTGTCCAAATGGAACAGCCGGTCAACCTCCGCATCCCAAATCGCCTTCAGCTCTGCAATCTCCGCCGTATACGCCGCGTTCACCTTGTGCCCGCCCAGCGCCGCACTCATCTGCTCCAACGCGACGCGCGCGTCGGCCACCACGGGAATCGCGCCAACCTTGTACGCGTCAAATTCCGCGGCGTTGATGTTCACGAACTTTACGTTTGGATTTTGAAACGCCGTCATCGACGCCGTCGTGAAGTCGGAGTAGCGCGTTCCGATCCCGATCACCACGTCCGCCGCGTTTGCCAGTCGGTTCGCCGCCAGCGAGCCCGTCGCCCCAATCGCTCCCACAACTTGCACTTGGTCCCAAGCGAGCGCGCCCTTGCCCGCCTGCGTCTCCGCAACGGGAATGCCGGTCTTCGCCGAAAAATCGCTCAGCACATGCGAGGCTTCGCTCATCAGCACGCCGCCCCCGCACACAATCAGCGGTCGTTCTGCCGCTGCGAATTGCTTTCACCGCCCGCTCCATGCGACTCGCGATCCGGTTCGCCCCGTCGGATCAGCCACACTCTCTTGCGAAACAGTTCTTCGGGGTAATCGTAGGCTTCGGTCTGCACGTCCTGCGGCAGCGCCAGCGTCACCGCACCGCAATCGGACGGAGAAGTCAGCACGCGCATCGCCTCTGGCAGGGAAGTGATCAGTTGTTCCGGCCGATAGATGCGGTCCCAATAGCGCGACACCGGCTTGAAGCAATCGTTCACGCCAATGTCCTGCGTAGCAGCCGACTCCAGTTGCTGCAGCACCGGCGCCACGTTCCGCCTCGCGAAAATATCTCCGGGCAGCAGCAGCACCGGCAGCCGGTTGATGGTCGCCAGCGCCGCGCCGGTAATCATATTCGTCGCGCCCGGCCCAATCGACGACGTGCACGCAAACGTGCGCAGACGGTTGCTCGCCTTCGCAAACCCCGCGGCCATGTGCACGCCGGCCTGCTCGTTGCGCATCAAAGTGTAAGGAAAATCAGGATTCTGCTTGGAGCGCCTGGCCGATTCCGGCCACGTTTCCGTGGCCGAAGATCCCCACCATTCCGGCGAAGAACGCATGCTCGCGGCCGTCCCGTTCCACATGCTGCTGCTTCAGGAACTCGATAAGCGCCTGAGCCATCGTCATGCGCCGCGTCTTCATGCCCGCTCTCCCGCGCACTCGATCCGCCTTCTTGGTCCCTTGGTCGCTTGTTCCCTCGGTCCCTATCGCTTAACCATCGGCAGCCTCGGGTCCTTTTCCTTCCAACTGCTCTTCACCCACGCATAATCCGGATCGTCCGAGCAGGCCATCGACCGCGCCGAACCCGCCAGCGCGTTCAGATAATACACGTTGTATCCGTGCGCAGCCACCACCGGATGGTATCCCTCCGGAACCAGCACCAGCTCGCCATCGTGCACCGTCATCGTCTCGTCGATGCGCCGATCCGCGGTGTACACCTTCTGCACCGCAAATCCCTCCGGCCGCTCGATCCGGTAGTAGTAAATCTCTTCCAGATCCACTTCGTCCGGCGGGTTGTGCACGTCGTGTTTGTGCGGCGGATAGCTCGACCAGTTGCCCGCCGGCGTGAATACCTCCACCACCATCAACCTCTGCGCCAGAAACCCTGGCGGCAGCATGGAGTTGATCTGCCGCGTGGCGTTTCCGCCGCCTCGAATCTCGATTCCCACGTGTGCCGGTGTCACCAGCCGCGCCGGATACTCCTCTTCGGCCTTGCAGTAGCAAAAAGCCAAATCGCACGCCGTATCGGCGCTGATCGTGAATGTCGTTCTGATCGGCAGATAAAGCGTGTACGGCAGTCCGTCGAAAACTGTCTCGCGCTGACCGATCCCGTGCCAATCGCCGCGCGAGCTGGTCACTGAGCAAACGCCGCCCAATACCACCATGGCCAATTCTCTTCCGGCCGTCTCGCTCCAGAATTTCTGACCAACCTCCAGCTTGCGCGTCGCAAAAGATAGAAAATCGTATCCAAAATCTTCAGTCCGGTTCCGGAATTTCTCCGGCCGGATCAACAACTCATTCATCATCTCTCCTGGGCTAAAAGTGTCCAAAGCAGGGTACCCTTTCCGGCCTGTGCTTTCACCGGATGTAAATCGATAAAGCAAAGCAAAACAGTGGTCACTTTTGCACACGTGTGCACCTTTATAATTCTCTACACCACTCCCGCTGCTGTCAACTGTGAAAATGTTCCCATGTTCGCCCTTCTTGACCGTCAACTTTCTCCGGTGTTAACGTTTCCCTGCACACGTTTGCATCCATCGGAGGATGCAGGTCTTACGCCGTCACTATGACTCACTTCAAAAGCCCGCTCCACAAAATGACGCAGACCACCCCCACCTGTCTGTGGAACGACTCAGCCTCCGTTGAAGATCTCACGTACTCCATTGCGCATGGCGCTGTCGGCGCCACCTGCAACCCGTCCATCGCCGTCGCTGTACTCAAGCAGGAACTCGCCGTCTGGAAGCCTCGCATTCTCGAGCTCGCCGCTGCCGAGCCTAACCTCACTGAAGACGATCTCTCTTGGCGCATCGTCGAAGAAATCTCCGCAAAAGCCGCGCGCCTTCTCCTGTCCATCTTTGAGCGCGAAAAGGGTCGCAACGGCCGCCTGTCGATCCAAACCGACCCGCGCAACTACCGCAACACTGAAGCGATGCTGGCCCAGGCCGTCCACTTCTCGCAGCTTGCGCCCAACATGATCGTCAAAATCGCCGCCACACGCGCCGGCATTCCTGCAATCGAAGAAGCCACCTATCGCGGCATCAGCATCAATGCCACCGTCAGTTTCACGCTCCCTCAGGCCATCGCCGTCGCCGAGGCCGTCGAGCGCGGCCTCAAGCGCCGCGAAGCCGAAGGCCGCGACATTTCAACCATGGGCCCCATCTGCACCATCATGGTCGGCCGTCTTGACGACTGGCTCAAGGTCCTCCACGACAAGCACAATCTTTCCGTCGATCCCGGCTATCTCGAGTGGGCCGGCGTCGCCGTCTTTAAGAAGGCCTACAAGATCTATCGCGAACGCGGCTATCGCCTGCGCCTTCTCTCCGCCGCTTTTCGCAATCACATGCACTGGAGCGAGTTCATCGGCGGCGACGTCGTCATCTCTCCGCCCTGCGCCTGGCAGCGCCGCTACAACGAGAGCGACATCGAAGTCATCAACCGCATCGACAATCCAGTCGACCCGCGCATCGTCGACACACTTCTCGCCAAGTTCCCCGACTTCGAGCGTGCCTACTCAGAAAATGGCCTCACGCCCGCGGAGTTTGACACCTTCGGCTCAACGCGCCGCACCCTCCGCCAGTTCATCTCCGCCGTCGTCGAGATGAACTCCATCGTCCGCGACATCATCCTCCCCAACCCCGACACCGAGTAGCGCCGCTACTTGATCCACATCACCGGGTTGCTCGTTGACACCGCGCTCAATCCCTGCGCCAGCAGTTCCTCCACTTCCTTCATCGTCTCGATCAGTCCTCCGCCCACCACCGGCAGATCGGGCGAGATCGCCCGCACCCGCGCCAGCATCTTCGGCGCCACCAGCGCCGGCAGAATCTCCAGTGCGTGCACCGGCGTGTTCTTTAGCTGATTTGAAATCGTGTCCATCGCCCCCGAGTCCAGCAGAAACGTCCGCTGAATCCCGTACAGCCCGATCGCGAGCGCGTGCCGCAGCGGATCGAGGTGTGTCGAAATAATTCCTTGCGCCCCCACGCGCTTCAGGTAATTCACTGCATACCTGTCGCGCGAAAATCCATTCAGCAGATCGAGATTCACCAGCGGAATCTTTCCCGCGGCCACAATCTTCCGGATCATCGTCTCCACGTTGTCCGGATCGCCCGTCAGCAAATACACCAGCTTGCCGCGTGACGCAATCGCCTGCTCCACAAACTCCGGCTTGCGAATGGCCGGAATGATTGGCGTGTCCTTGCAGTAGACGATCAGCGGCGTCAGTGGCGCCGGCCCTCCGTTTCTTGCGCCCGTCTCACCCATCGCGGCGCCCCGCATCCGCTGCGCGGGTGCCCTTGTTCTCTCCGCCGCGGCGGATGAGACCGGGGTTCGTTCTTGGTCTTCCCGTCGAGCCCCTCACAATCAACTCCGCCTCTGCTTTCACTTGCGCCACCGAATCCTCTCCCGACATCAGCTTCAACAGATTCTCCATCGCCATCTCTCCCATGCGCCGCATCGGTTGTCGCACGGTGGTCAGCGGCGGTTCCAGATACTCCGCGAAGAACAAATCGTCGAACCCTGTCACCGACACATCTTCCGGCACGCGCAGCCCGCGCGCCCGTATCGCCCGCATCGCTCCCAGCGCCGTCATGTCGTTGTAGCAGCACACCGCTGTCGGCGGCTCCGCCAACTTCAGCAGTGCCTCCATCGCTTCGGCTGCCCCCTCGGGCCGTCCGTCGCCTTGCACTGCAAGTTCTGCTTCGAATTCGATTCCCGCCGCGCGTAACGCCTGCCTGTAGCCCTCCAGCCTTTCCGTCTCCGTCTGATAGCCGCTTCGGTCGCCCACGTATGCAGTGCGCCGGTGGCCCAAATCGATCAGATGTTCCGTCGCCGCCCGGCTTCCATCCTCGTTCGCAATCATCACCGAGTGCACAAACTCCCCCGGATACTGATCGTTCACCAGCACCATCGGCACGTTCAGTTGCGCCAGCATCGGCAGATAATCCGAACCCACGCGCGACGAGGTCACGATGATTCCGTCCACACGTCGCTCGGCCAGCGCCTGCACCACCTTGCGCTCCTGCTCGGCACTGGCGTTCGAGTTTGCAAGAAACACCGCATACCCGTGATCGTTGGCTGTCTGCTCGATCCCGCACGCCACTTCGCCGGCGAACGGATCGGCCATCGTGGTCACTACCAGTCCCACCGCCCTTGTCCGCCGTGTCACCAATCCGCGCGCCACCGCGCTCGGCCTGTACCCTGCCGCTTCAGCAATCTTGCGGATCTTCGCGGCCGTCTCTGCGTTCACCAGCGGACTGTTCTGCAGCGCTCGCGAGACCGTCGGGTGCGACACGCGTGCCATCCGTGCAATGTCCTTGATTGAGGTCTGCCGCGGCGGCCGGCGGCTCGCGCCGGCCTGCGTAACGCGCCCCCCAACGCCCCTGTCCTTCTCGATTGCCACTAAAAACCCCTTATTGCACACGTTTGCTTGATCACCCAGTCTCTTCGACCGCGCTCTTACTCGTCAATGCCCGCCGCCCTGTAACGCCGGCGTCCCGCCGGCTGTCGTGCGGGCGTCCCCGCCCGCACTGTCAACGCCCCGCCCTTCCGCTCCGGAGGAGCAGTCGAGAATAGCCCAGGGTGAAGTCCGCACGAGCGGACGTGAACCCTGGGAATTCGAGCCAGCACAGCCCCCGCCCCGGCGGGTCGGCCGAATTTCCAAGCAGGATTTTCGTGCGAGCCTGTCGACGAATGCCAGACTTGGGATCTGTGAAGCGGCGCCACCACATAAACTGATCAACAGTCCGCTAATGCCGCAATCCTCCTCAACCCCCGCCACGCTCGAGCGCCGCATCGGCCTCCGCTCCGCCGTCCTCTTCAACATGCTGGAGATGATCGGCGTCGGCCCCTTCATCACGCTGCCGCTCGTCATCGCCGCCGCTGGCTATCGCCTCTCCGTCTGGGCCTGGGTGCTCGGCGCTGTCATCGCCATCGCCGACGGCCTCGTCTGGGCCGAGCTCGGCGCAGCCTTCCCACGCGCAGGCGGCAGCTACGCCTTCCTCGAAGAGATCTACGGACCTCACGGTCCCGGCCGCTGGCTCAGCTTTCTCTATGTCTGGCAGGTCGGCTTCACTGCACCGCTCTCGATCGCCTCCGGCTGCATCGGGCTCTCCGGCTTTCTCGCCGTCTTCTGGCCCCAACTTGGAGCCGCTCCCATCGCCGCGCTTCCCGCGCTCCACTACTCCAACTTCGCCGCCGCCGCCGCGTGTCTCCTCGTCACTGCGCTCCTCTATCGCAACCTCAGCTCCATTACTCGCCTGGCGTGGGTCCTCTTCGCCGGAGTCATCGCAGCTCTCACTGGAGTCATCGTCTCCGGTTTCGCGCACGCCGCAGCCACCGGCGGCTGGCACATGCCGCAGGCTCCCGCATTATCCGCCGCGCTTTCGGCCAGCGGCCTCGCCCAGGCAACGCTTCTGGCTACGTATTGTTATTGGGGCTACTACAACATCTGTTTTCTCGGTGGAGAAGTTCGCCGTCCCGAGCGCACCATCCCCCGTGCCATCCTTCTCTCCATCCTCTTCGTCGCCGCGTTCTACGTCCTCATGAATCTCGCGGTCCTGCCCTCGCTCCACTCCGCCGCAACGCACGCAGCCGAATCCGCCGCCCTCCGCGTGCAGCTCGTCGCCGATATCGCCAGCTCCGCCTTCGGCCACTGGGCCGGTTACCTCATCGCCGCCCTCATCGTCTGGACCGCCTTCGCCAGCGTCTTCTCTCTGCAGCTCGGCTACTCGCGCGTTCCCTATGCCGCCGCACGAGACGGCAACTACTTCCGCTTTCTCGCCGCCGTCCACCCGCGCTACGGCATTCCCCATCGTTCGCTTGTAGCCCTCGGCCTCGTCGGCGCTCTCTTCTGTTTCTTCTCGCTGGCGCAAGTCATCACCATGCTCGTCATCACGCGCATTCTCCTGCAGTTTTCTTTGCAGCAGATCGGCGTCATCCTCCTCCGCATCCGCCGACCCGATCTCCCGCGCCCTTTCCGCATTCCGCTCTACCCGCTCCCGCCTATCGCCGCCATGGCCGGCTTCGCTTTCATGCTCTTCGATCCCCGCCGCGCACAGGCAAAAGGTGGCAGTGGCCTCTTCGAGCTCTACGGCGCCATCGCTATCGCCATCAGCGGAACAGCAATTTACCTCTTCCGCGCCCATCATCTCCGCCAGTGGCCCTTTGCCCCGCCGCAACCCAACTAGCCGATCCAACCCCCGCCAGAAACGCGGCGTGGGGTTGACAGCAGGCAGGGCGGCGAGCGGTAGGCTAGCATCATGGCGCGGGGTTCCAGCAAGCCGCGGAGCGGAAGTTCCTGCGAAAGGCAAGGATTGACAAATGAATCAGCAAGCAACGGCGGCATTGGGACGGGATGCGCATTCGCGGCAGGGCACAGCGAAGCAGATTGAAATGATCGGTGTGCCGCTGGACCTGGGACAACAGCGACGAGGCGTGGACATGGGGCCCTCAGCGTTGCGTGTGGCCGGCCTCGAGGCAAAGCTCGAAGCGCTGGGCCATCATGTGACCGATCGAGGCAACGTGCAGGTGCCCTTAGCGGAGACGATGCGGCGGGGCGACGCGCATGCGCGCTTTTTGAAGGAGATTGCGCAGTGCGACCAGGAGATTGCCGAACGCGTGCAGCAGGCCCTGGGGCGCGGTGCGACGCCGATTGTGCTGGGCGGGGACCACTCAGTGGCTGCGGGCACCGTGGCCGGCGTGGCCAGCCATTTTCGCGCGCTGCAGCAGCCAGTGGGGCTGATTTGGATCGATGCCCACTCGGACATCAACACGCCGGAGACATCGACTTCGGGCAACGTGCACGGCATGCCGCTTGCGGCCCTGCTGGGGATGGGACCGGCGGAGTTGAGCAACCTGCTCGGCTGGCAACCG
Source organism: uncultured Acidobacteriaceae bacterium (assembly GCA_963813015.1). Taxonomy (GTDB): domain Bacteria; phylum Acidobacteriota; class Terriglobia; order Terriglobales; family Acidobacteriaceae; genus Telmatobacter. The sequence continues at coordinate 281,920 of CAWEXN010000013.1, read as the reverse complement.
AAGGTGCAACCGCAGCACGCGGTCTTGGTAGGCATACGCGATGTGGATGAAGCGGAGCGGGAGAACATCCGGCGCGCCGGGATTACCGCGTACACCATGAGGGACATCGACGAGCTCGGCTTGCGCGCGGTGATGGAGAAAGCGATCAAGGCAGCGGCCAGCGGCACTGCCGGTTATCACGTTTCCATGGACATGGATTGGGTGGATCCCGAAGAAGCGCCGGGCGTGGGCACGCCTGTCCCGGGCGGAGCGACGTATCGCGAAGCGCACTTGGCGATGGAGATTCTGGCCGACCATGGGGGCATGCTGAGCCTGGAGCTGGTTGAAGTGAATCCGATCCTGGATGAACATAACCGAACGGCGGAGCTCGGTGTGCAATTGATTTGCTCGGCGTTCGGGAAAAAGATCTTCTAGAACCTGCTCTGAAGCGCTGACGCTGCGCAGGCAATTTTCTGCTGCTGAGACTCGGCTTTGGCCTGCGGCGCGCCAAGGGCGATAATCATTTGCGCGAGGCAGGACGCGAGGAAACGTGGGAACCGTAATACCGCTGGGAGACGCATCGCGACGGACGCGCGGCTTTGCGTGGATGACGGCGCTGATCATCGCCGCGAACGCATACGTGTTTCTGCTGGAGTTGGAGGGTGGCGACGCGTTCGTGAATCGGTGGGCGGTGATTCCGCTGCGCATCGAGCACGGGCACCGCTTGATTACGATCGTGACCGCAATGTTTATGCACGCGGGCTGGCTGCACATTCTGGGTAATATGGTTTTTCTGTGGGCGTTCGGGCCGGCGATTGAAGACGCGATGGGGCGGTTTCGCTTTGTCATGTTCTATCTGCTGGGCGGTGTGGTGGCCATGCTGGCTCAGATTGCGGGCAGCCCCGGTTCGCGGATTCCGTGCCTCGGCGCGAGCGGTGCGATTGCGGCAGTGATGGGCGCGTTCATCGTCATTTATCCGCGAGATCGGATTCGGACACTGGTGTGGATCTTGATCATCATCCGCGTAACGTACATTCCAGCGATACTGCTCATCGGGGTGTGGTTCTTGTTTCAGTTGCTCAGCGTGGTGGGCTCGGTGGCAACGGTGCAAACGGGCGGCGTGGCGTACCTGGCGCATGTGGGCGGATTTCTCTTTGGCGTGGTCACGGCGAGGCTTTGGGTGCGAAAGACAGCTTCTAGCTACTAGGTTTCAGCTTCCAGCTGCGGGCGCGCGGATACGGGGAAACGTTACTGCCGCTCGGTTTGCAGTCCGCCATCGGGAACCAGCACAACATCACAGGTCTTGCCCATGGAGCAGCTCACAACGGCGCTGCGCAACAGGTGCGCCTTTGAGTTCGGGGGCAGCAGCTCCGGGAATTTCATGGCGTCGATGGCAGGCTTGGCGCTGGCGATCTGCGCTTCTCCTGACATCTGCTGCGATTCGATGACGCCGGCTGTGGTGACCTCCAACCGGAACGTGCCCCAGCCACCGGCCCCATTGGGGCGCGGAATCTTATACGTGCGCAGATCCTGGAGCGCCTGCGTGCCGACCGCCGCGCCAGGCGTTATGCCCTCGCTCTTGAGGCGCGCAAGGCTTTCAGTGATGTGACGGCGAACATCCGGCGGCGAATTCTTGTTGAGCGCGGACTGCGCCAGCGAGTATGCCTCAGCGGCATCTTTCTTCTTGCCTTCGGCCTCGTAGAGCTGCCCAATATGATCGCCGTTCTCAGCGCGCAAGGAAGCGCGCCACGCGGGAAGCAGCATGGCCAGAGCCGCGTCGAATTTGTTCTCTCGATAAAGAATCCAGCCCAGTGTGTCCCAAGAAGCAATCAGTACGTTCGACAGCGCGAAGGCGCTGCTATTGGCCGATTCAGTGGTGAATGCGGCGCTTTTTTCTTCTTGTTTATCGATGCTCTTGCGCGAGGCGTCTTCGGCAATATCGAGATCCAGGCCGGTCTCGCTCAGTGTGTAGGCGCCATCGTTCAGGATTCCCGGATCGTCAGATCCATCGAGTGCGCTCTTGGCCACGGCCGCGGCTTCCTCCATGCGGCCGAGATAAACCAATGTCTGGCTCATCTGTACGCGAAGGTAGCGGTCGTCGGGGTTTTGTTTGGTCGCGGCTTCGAGTATCTTGAGCGCGCCGGCTTTGTCGTCGGCGTTGGTCTCGAGGTTGGCCAGGTACTCGGCCAGGCGCGCATTGTCTTGGTGGGCATCGTAGTACGCCTGCAAAGTCTTGAGCGCGCCGGAGGAATCGCCGCTTTTGGTTTGAGCGTCTGCAAGCCCCATGACTGCCGCGCCACTGTCGGGATGCAGGGCGAGTTCCTTACGGAAATCCGCGATTGCCGACGGGTAATCGACGTCCATGACCTCGGCCAGGAATCCGTACATGCTCCATAGATTCTCCTGGTTCGGGTTTTTCGCTTTCACCTGATCCAGAGCATCCCTGGCGCCTCCCCAGTCCTGGGCTTGGATCTTCTCGCGCACGGTTTCCATCAGGTCGCCGATCGATTCGTCGGACGCAGGCGCTGTGCCCGCACTTGGCGCGGGCGAAGGGTTGTTCGCGGTCGGCTCAGCTGGAATGTGAACCACAGTGACTCCATCAGGGCGCTTCTCAAGCTTGGGCGTGGCGGGCGCGTTCTTGCTTGCGGCCTGCTCCGCTTGAAGCTCCTTGACTGAAACCGAACGCCCGGTTTGGTCGTCTTTTGCCGCAGGCATCTGGACCGGCTTCATGACTGTTGTCTTGTTTGGCGGCAGCAGCTGGATCCAGTTTTCGCCGCTCAGGCTGATGTCCTTGGTGAAGGTGAGGTAGCTCTTCCAATCGGCTTTGGGTATTTTCTGCTTGAGAATGGTGATGTCACGCTCCGCGATGATCTCGCCGCTATCAAAGCGATAGGTCTTGTCGAAAGTGGCGAAATCGGTCTTCACGTGGATGGGATCGGGAAGATCGGCGTGAAATCCGTCGGGCAATCGAATTTCACTCACCGCGGTAAGCATCCGGGGCGCGCCTAACTGAATGTCGTCTTTCGGCTCTGTCGATTCGCTGTCGAGAGTGGTGAATTCGAGCGCGGGAAACAGAGGAACGATGCGCCGATCGTCCCAATCACCGAATGGATGGCGCGAGTAGTCGTAGATGAGAGTTATGGGCTCGGCGGTGCCAGTGTCGTTTTTGAACTGTGTATCGCTGGTGGTGCCCCCAAACCCGGTATTTGAGGAGACATATTGGGAGACTTTGTCCCACTCCGCGGGCGCAACGCTGTGGGCGAGAGCGCGGACAATGATCTCATTGTCATCGCGATAGATCGACGTCATCTTCGCAGTCAATTTTCCGTCCGCATCCAGTGTTCCATCTGCGGCAAAGCTCTCCATGAAGGGGTAGGGAGCATTTGCGGGGGTGGTTTCGAGTGTTGCCGGTCCGTCTGCGGGCACAACTAGCGCCTTCTGATCGCGAATGATGGCGCCGAGATATCGGTACGGGCTCACCATCGGCGTGCTGTCGAGCCAGATCCGCCCACTGGGTAAATTGACCGTGGTGATCACGTGGTTGAACATCGCCGGCGATGGAACTTCAGGCACGGGCGCGATTCCGGCGCCGATCAGAGCGGGCGAAGTGGAGAACCCTTTGCCGCGGAGCAGCGCCTCGAGCAGCGTGTCTTTGTCTTTGCAGTCGCCGTATTGGTCGGCAAGAACCTCTGAAGCGGTGTGCGGCTGATAGCGGCCAATCCCGAAATCGATGCCGATATAGCGTGTGTGGGCAGAAACAAAATCGTAGATTGCGCGAATCTGTTCTTCGGGCGTTTGCGCTTTGGCGGTGAGTTCCTCGGCGCGCGCGCGCAGCGCGTCGTTGGGGTCAGCCTGCTTGAGCGCGAGTCCGCGGTACCAATCGCCCACTTCTGTCCAGTTGTGGAAGGTCGTCCAGGCGACGCTGGGCAGTTTGCGGCCCTGGTCGTCTTCGTCAGGATCTTTGGGAGGCGTATTTTTTTCAGAATTATCGCCGGTGCTCTTGGGCGCGGTCAAGAGCTGCGCAACATTCCAGTTGTAGGTCTTCAGGCCATCGTGCTCGTCAACGCTGGCCTTGTGATTCGGGCTCCAGACCTGCACGTATTTGTCCGATGGCACCTGGAGCGTGAGCATCTCTGCCAGCACGACAACGGTGCCTGGCGGGGTAAAGTGATTGGTTCCCCAAAACTCTCCGGGAGCGTCCGGCTTGTTGATCGCCGTGTCCACTTCATACTCCAATTTGTCGCCAGGGGAGAGCGAGCGCACGGGCAGGTGCTTCTCCTTCAGATCGCTGTAGAGGGGCGCTTGACGACTGACATCAGCGGGCATGTCGATCGCATCGGCCACCGGCGTCTCCACGGTGGAACCGTCACTTTTGTGCACGCGCACAAACTTGATGACCGGCGTCTCGTTGGCGGCGGCGTATCCGAAGCTCAGAACTCCAAATTGTTGCGCGGCGCCGTCGGACTGGATGCGCAGAATGACATGCAGGTCGCGCTCGCCGGTGCCATCGGCGTGCATCCGGTAGGTCGTCTCCGATCGCTCGATGACAACGGACTCATTCCGGTACGGGTCTGCGGCAGACGGCGTTGCCGGCGCCGCGGCGGGCGTCTGGGCCATGCAAGCGAAAGGAAGAGCCGAAGCTACAACCGGCAGAAACATCCTTGCGGGGCGCATATGGGGATAGTAATACGAAACGCAAAATGCGTGAGAATTTCTGCAATGCAGGCAGAGCTATAATTCGCGCGTGAGGTGTACGATGCGACGCTCGATGGTTGCTTTGTTGTTTGCCCTCTGCGCGGCCGGAATGGTTTTCGGACAAGTAAATAATCCGGACCAGAACTTACCCAAGGCCAAAGCCAAGACCGCATATCCGCTCAAGGTACATGTTTCCGATCTTCAGCTCAGAAATCAGTGCACGGGTAACGGGACGCTGCGACTTTGGTCGTGCGATGACGTGATTTACGCGAGTGCGACGATCGCCGGCCAGAAAACCGAGCTGATGGGCTACCGCATCTGGTCTTCAGATGAGCCGGTTCCGCTGGTTCCAGGGGATTACGAGGCCCGGTTATTGAGGGGTCCGCAAGCGGCGGGACCGCAGATGCTGGGCGAAAAATACGAACTCGTCTTGCCAGACCGCACCGTCTGGCAGTGCACCGTAACCGGCATCTCGGAGTAGCGCCGATCCGGCCGTGCGTCGGAGAGCCTCGCGCAAACCGTTAAGATTGTCGGTATGCGGTTCGACATTGTCACCATCTTTCCGGGATTCTTTGAGAGCGTGTTTGCGCACGGGATCGTGAGCAGGGCGCTGAAGAATGGATTGGTGACAGTGGAGGCGCACGATCTGCGCGAGTACGCGCACGACCGGCATCGCACCGTGGATGATCGTCCGTTTGGCGGCGGCGAGGGGATGGTGCTGAAGCCGGAGCCGCTGGCGGAGGCGCTCGAGGTACTTGGAATTAAAAGCACAGGCCAGAGACCAGAGACCAGAGATCAGGACACGCGGGTGATTCTTCTCTCGGCGCAGGGTCGGCTTTTCACGCAGCAGGTAGCGCGGGAGCTGGCGGGCTTGAACCGCGTGGTGCTCATCTGCGGACGATATGAGGGAGTGGACGAGCGGATCAACAAGCTCTACTGCGACATGGAGCTTTCGATTGGCGACTACGTCCTGAGCGGAGGCGAGCTTGCAGCAGCGGTAGTGGTGGACACGACGATGCGGCTGATTCCCGGAGTGCTGGGCAACGAGGCTTCAGGTCAGTATGAGAGCTTTGGCGCGCCCGATTCCGAAATCGCAGCAGAGATCGACGTCGAAGGGGCGAGGGTTCCGCGATCGCAGCACGGAGCAGGAGGGTTGCTGGATTATCCGCAGTACACAAGGCCCGCAGAGTTCGGCGGGTTGCGCGCGCCGCAAGTCCTGATGAACGGCGATCACGCACAGATCAGGCGCTGGCGGCGTGAGCAGCAATTGCGCAAGACCCTGAAGAACCGGCCGGAGCTGCTGGCAGGCGCGGCGTTGACCGCCGAAGACATGCTGATTCTGGATTCGATTCGGGACGGCGGAAAATCGTGAAGCCGAAGGGATGCTGAGCTGAAGGTGCAGCTTTCCTGTGGACGAGCTGGTTGGGCTCGACCCCCGGTGCTTTCGGGCGCAGCATCCCGACGGATTGTCAGTTTGTTTAGCGGGCGATGTTGATGGTCAGGTTCATGTCGACGGGAACGGGTTCGTTGTCGACGGTGGCGGGCTTGAATTTGAACTGGCGAACGGTCGAGATGACGCGGGCGTCCCAGAACTTGCTGTAGGACTTTACGACCTGGATGTTTTCAGGCTCGCCCTTGTCGTTGATCGTGACCGCGAGGCCCACCTGGGCATCGGCGGGGATGGCGTCGATTGGGTAGCCTTGAGGAACGTCAAGGGAGGCGGAGTTGACGAGGACCGGCTGCGTAACACCGGAGCTGACACGGATGGGGGTTGGGGCAGTGGCGTCGTCCACGGGCGTGCTGGCAAATGCCGCTGCGGGGAGAATCAGCGAGGAGAGCAGTGTGCTGGTCGCGAGTATACGGCGCATAAAGTACCTCCATGGCGACGATAGTCACCGTCATCATTTTCTTACCTAAAAGATACAGTTGTCAAGCAAAATCGCCGCAATTTTAATTTGCAATGAGTTAACTCGATTAGAATGCCTGAATTATCAAAATAATTTCCTAAAATCGCAGAGTTTTCCACAGGCGCGAATCGGCGCAGGGCCTTATTGCAACCAATCGGCGCAGGAGGGTTTCGGGGGATTGGGCCTGGGGTGAGCCGTGCTGGCGCTCCTGAGTTACCGTGCCCCGAAGCCATTGCACTCAAATGGCTCTTTCCCGCCGGGGCCCCCGCGGACAGGTCTTGGTCCGTGGGGTGGAAGTAAGAGCCACCTTGCACAACTTCTAGAAAAGGCTACATCCACTCAGGAACCGGTCTAGAAGGGCTTTACGGGCTCCGGCTGGACGGAGTTGACCTGCCCGATGGCGATGGCGGCCACGTAGAAGTTTTCGCCGCGCGTAGGCGAGCCGGCCAGGCGGCGCAGCATCGCTAGCTGGCCTGCGTGAGTCAGCGCGTCCGCGACGGGGCCCTGCATCAGGCGCTCAATGGGCGCATGGACAGGATTGGACGATGCGAGGTACGCGTCGAATGCGGAGAGCGCGCCGAAGAATCGCTGCTGTTCCTGCGGCCAGGCGAGCGGTTGAGAGTTGTGCCATGCGGGATTGCCCTGTGCCATCGACAGCCCCCATTGAAGGAGGTCCCCCATGTGGGCGAGGATTTGCACCGGGCGGCGGCCGGCATTGTCGAAGTCTGCGAAGGAGGCGGGGGCATTTTCCAGGGCGCGAGCGGTGCGGTAAGCCAGTGTGGCAAGGGTGTGGCGAAGAAGATCCCGTTTTTCGTCCATTGCCGAACTATACCGCACTCGATGCTGGCCTCAACACCTGCAAAACACTGCAAATTGAGGGGCGTCGGGCGCCGCAGATCGCGGCGATCTTTGATAAACTAAACATTCTGACTTCAATCGCAGGAAACGACAATGTCCATTCATCCCGTAATGCAGCGCCTCGCAGACAAGCTCAAGCGCACCGATTTGCCGGCGTTTGTGCCTGGCGACCAGATTCGCGTTCAAGTAAAGATCAAGGAAGGCGATAAGGAGCGGCTTCAGGCCTTCGAGGGCCTCGTAATCGCCATCAACCAGGGCCCGCAAGGCACTTTTACCGTCCGCAAGATGAGCTTCGGCCAGGGCGTCGAGCGCATCTTCCCCTTCAACTCCAAAGTCGTGGATAAGGTGGAGCTCGTCCGCAGCTACAAAGTGCGGCGCGCCAAGCTGTTTTATCTGCGCGGACTGCGCGGCAAAGCGGCTCGCCTCAAGGAAGTGGACCGCGTGACCGGCAAAGCACGAGCGTAAAAACCATAAACAATGGGCCGCCATCTGCGGCCCCAAAAGACCCCGGCTAACGCCGGGGTTTTTGCTGCGCTGAGATAACCTTGGACAGCTGCCTCTGGATTGCGGACCGTTAATAAGTGTGCGTGCGGAAGTTGCGCGTGACCAATGCAGCGCCGCAGCAGGATGGCCGCCCGCTGATGGAGAATCAAAGCCAGGAGGCGTGCATGGCGATCGCAGCAACACCCGCGGCTCCGTATTACGCCGTGATTTTCACTTCCCTGCGCACCGAGGGAGACTTGGGCTACGGGCGGATGGCCGACGCGATGGAAAAACTCGCGGCTTCGCAGCCTGGATTCCTCGGCATCGAATCCGCGCGCGACGGGCTGGGTATCACTGTGTCCTATTGGGATAGCCTGGAGTCGATTGCCGCGTGGAAGCAGAACGCGCAGCACCTTGTCGCGCAGCAGCGGGGACGCGACGTCTGGTACGAAGAATTCAAAGTGCGCATTTGCCGCGTGGAGCGGGATTACAGCTTCGAGCGGAAATGAACCATTGACACCCTCCTTTTCCACCCAATCATTCCCAGATGATTCTTATACTGTGTGCATGACCAAAGCCCCCGTCTGCGGATTTGCGCTGGAGAATGCGGCACGGCGGGCGGGAGCGCAGCGCGTTGCCGGACTCGACGAAGTGGGGCGCGGCCCGATGTTCGGGCCGGTCGTTGCTGCCGCAGTGATTTTTCCTGAGCGGCGCCGCCTGCAAGGCCTCACGGACTCCAAACAACTCACCGAAAAACAGAGAAACGAATTCGACGTGGCGATTCGCGACTGCGCCGTGGCGTGGGCCATTGCATCAGTCGACGTGGAGACGATCGACCGCATCAACATAAGACGAGCGTCCCTCCTGGCCATGCGGCTCGCAGTGGAGCAGTTGGCGGCCGCTCCCGATCTCGTGCCCGATTATCTGCTCATCGATGGGTGCGACACGATCGACTGGCCGTGTGCGCAGCAAGCTGTTGTGGGCGGCGACGCGCGGAGTATTTCGATCGCCGCGGCCAGTGTCCTAGCGAAGGTGCATCGCGATCGGCTGCTGGTGGAGCTGGACGTGGTGTACCCGGGGTATGGGCTGGCGCGGCACAAGGGCTATTGCTCGCGCGAGCACCTTGAAGCCCTGCGGCGGCTGGGCCCGACCCCGCTGCATCGGAAAAGTTACATGCCGGTGGCGCAGCACATGCTCGATTTTCCGCAGACCATCGAACTCCAAGTGGTCCTGGATTGATGAGCCCCCAGCAAGACGGCCCTAAACCGCGAATCTAGAACCTGTTGCGTAAACGGCTTTGTATCAGGGCACGACTTCAAAGCCTGCCCTGAGCGTAGTCGAAGGGTGCCTCATAAGAACCGGTTGCGTAAACGGCTTTGTATCAGGGCACGACTTCAGTCGTGCCGCATAAGCCGCATAAACAGCGGGGCTTTAGCCCCTGAGGAATGCGGCCCTCAGACCGCGACCGCGGCGCGCGCTTTCCGTCGCTGCCTCCACGCGAGCACGGGACGCACCAGGAGCAGCGCTGCGATGAGAGCAGTCATAGCCAACGGCGTAAGGACGCCCGGCTTCATCTGCCACCAGTAGTGAGCCACTCCACAAATTGCGGCGACATAAATGAGGGTGTGCAGGCGGTTCCAGTTTTTGCCGCCCAGCCTGCGGATTGCCCATGCTGTCGACGTGAGCGCCAAAGGCAGCAGCGATAAATATGCGGCCATTCCCGCGGTGATGTAGCGGCGGCGCGCAACGTCGACCAGCATGTTGTGCACGTCAAAGTTGTTGTAAAGCGCCACCCACGTGAGCACGTGTACCGTGGCGTAGAAAAATGCGAAGAGCCCTACCAGCCGGCGAAAACGGATGAGCCACGCGAGTTTCGGAATGAGCCGGCGAAGGGGAGAGATGGCCAGCGTGATGGCGAGCAGACGCAGCGTGGCGCGGCCTGTCGCGAAGGCGATGGTGCCGGTTTCGTCCGGTCCCAGGTTGTTGGTGAGCGCTCCCCACACAAGCCAGCAGAAGGGCGCGAGGCACGCAATCCAGACGAGGGATTTAAGGGCGATCAGGGTCGAGCGAGTCATTGGTTAGTCGTCAGTCGTCAGTTCACGGTTCTTAGTTCGCAGTTCTCTGCTTTTCAAGCACGGCCGCCGACTGTTCACCGTTCACCGTCCACCGTCCACGGAATTAGTAGTTCTTGCGCAAATCCATGCCGGCATACAGCGATCCCACCTGATCGGTGTAGCCGTTGAACATGAGAGTCGTGCGGTTCTGCTCGTAGAAGGGCAGGCCGATGCGGCGCTCTGTTTTCTGGCTCCAGGGAACGGTGTCCACATTGGGGTTCACATTGGAGTAGAAGCCGTATTCCTCAGGAGCCTGATCGTTCCAGGTAGTGGGCGGCTGCTTGTCAACAAAGCGGATGGTGACGATCGACTTGGCGGATTTGTAACCGTACTTCCACGGCAGCACGATGCGAACAGGCGCGCCGTCCTGGTTGGGGAGAGTTTCGCCGTAGAGGCCGAAGGTGAGAAGCGTGAGCGGGTGCATGGCTTCGTCCATCCGCAAGCCTTCGGAATACGGCCAGTAGATGCCGGGATCCTGGCGGGACCACTCCTCTACATGCCAGTTGTAGTAGGAAATGAACTGAACATATTTTGCGCTGGGCAGCGGGTTGCACTGCTTGATGAATTCAGACAGCGAGTAGCCGACCCATGGAATCACCATGCTCCAGGCCTCCACGCAGCGATGACGGTAGACGCGCTCCTCGAGCGGTCGGAGCTTGAACAGGTCATCGATGTCAAAGGTGAGCGGCTTGGCGACTTTGCCCTCGACCTTCACCGACCAGGGGCGGGTGGGCAAGCCTCCTGCATTTTTTGCGGGAGCCCCTTTATCGACGCCAAACTCGTAGAAGTTGTTGTAGTGTGTGATGTCGTCGTAAGGTGTGAGCTGCTCGCCTGTCGTGGTGAGCTGGCTCGGCACGGTCTGGAGCTTGGTGCCCGCGCGTGCAGTGATGCGCGGATTGATGAGCCGGCCGAGACGATCTGCTCCCAGGACAGCGACGCCTGCCGCGGCCGCTCGCTTCAGGAAGCGGCGGCGGCTCAGATAGCGGAAGTAGTCGTCGCGCGAAGTGATCTCGGACGAAGGTATGTCGGGCGGTTTGCCGATCAGCATTTCGACCTCAGCAGGGGGAAGCTTGCGGCTGCATTCATTAGACATCGTGCGCAGAGTCAGCGTTACAGGGAATTGGGGGGCAGTGAGCCGGGAAGAGTTCCTGAGCTCTGATCACTGATCGCCGACCACTGGCATGGGGTGCCCCAGGTCTGGATTTTCAGACCTGGGATATTACGAATCTCTGCCGCCCCTCTCAATCCAGCAAAAAGAAAAGGGTGCCCCGCCGTAAATGAAACAAGAGTAACGGAATGAGGTAGTTAAGGAGTGAAAATGCAGGTGTTGAAAAAGTGCAGGTTGCATGTTGATTCCAAAGGGGTTGTTTGTCATAAACTCGATGCAATTTGACGTCTTTTGACGGTGTTTCTGGAAGCTGGTTACTGATTCTAAAAGGGTTAGGTGGCGAAAATTAGGCGAAATGTTCCAATTTTTTTTATTTAATTATTTTCGGCTCCTTTCGGATCGGTGGAATCTTCGCCGGTACACTTGTTCGGCGCATGATGGTTTCCCCAATCCGAAGCCGAGGAATCTGTCTGCAAAGTCGCCCTTTTGAACCTCCCCCTCTGGGGCTAAAGCCCCCAATCATTTCTGGACATTTTTTGCACCGCTGAAGCCGAGCCCTTTCAAGGCAGATCCAAACTGAGCCAATGCTCAGCTAAGACAAGTGTAGAGAGTTGGCGGAAATAATCGGCAAACTTGGGGAAAGAATTTTTGACTGACAACTCCCGTCATTTCAATAGTTGCGCGGTGTAAGTGCGGGGGGTGGGGCTTGACATGGAGGCATGCTTGGGGCCAAGGGGCAATGCTTTGGTGCGCGATGTTGGGTCAGGCTGTCCCCACCCTAGCCGCAAAAACAAAGGAGCGGCAAGAGCTTCACACCCTCGCTCACATCCGGGATAACTTGCTCCCCGCGTCGTCCCGGCCTATCATTCCAGCCAATCACCATGCCCGACATTGAATCGCTTTTGACGCGCTGGCAATCCGCCGGCGTCCTCGACGCGGAAACCGCCGCCCGCATCCGCGCGCACGAAGCGCAAGCTTCGACCGACGCTCCGACCGGCCTCAAATGGCAGGGCATCACAGCGCTCATCCTTGGCGCCATCCTTCTCGCCTGCGGCGTCATACTCTTCATCTCCGCCCACTGGGATCAGCTCGGCCCCGCCGCGCGCTTCACGCTCGTCTGCGCCATGGTCGCCGTCTTTCACATCGCGGGCGGCTTCGCGCGGCCCAGGTTCCTCGGCCTCTCCACCGCGCTTCACGCAGTCGGCACCGTCGCTACCGGCGCGGCCATCGCGCTCGTTGGCCAGATCTTCAACATTCAGGAACACTGGCCCGCCGCCGTTCTTCTCTGGGCGCTCGCCGCTCTCGCCGGCTGGGCGCTCCTTCGCGATCAGGCGCAGCAAACGATCGCGCTCCTTCTCGTCCCCGCGTGGATCGTCTGCGAGCTCGACTTCCGCATGAGCGGCCACATCGGCGAAGGCATCTACATGGGCCGGGTCTGCTTCGTGTGGGCCATCCTCTACATCACGTTCTTCATCGGCTCGCGCCGCCGCGCGGTGCAGGGAATCCTCTTCGCTGTAAGCATCGTCGCCGCGGTCCTGGCTATCTACGGAATGCTCTCGGCCTGGGAGTCCGGAAACTCGAGCCAAACCTTCATCCCTTTCGGCACCCGCGTCTGGGCCTGGATCGCCATCGCCGCGCTTCCCCTCATCATCGCCGCATTCCACGGCCACAAAGGCCTTGCTCCCGTCGCCGTCGCCATCGCCTTCTGCCTCGCGCTACCCTGGTGCTATCGAACCTGGACCCACAGCTACACAACGCCCGAAGGCATTACAAACACTTGGACCGGCACTGATCCCAATCTCCTCGCCTACGCCCTCGTCGCCGCCTTCGCCGTATTCCTCTGCTGGTGGGGCGTGCGACTAGTCTCGCGCGCGCTCGTCAACCTCGGCATCGTCGGCTTCGCCGCAACTGTCGCATGGTTCTACTTCAGTGACATTCTCAACAAGATGAACCGCTCGCTCGGTCTCATCGGCCTCGGCATTCTCTTCCTCGCCGGCGGATGGGCGCTCGAGAAGATGCGCCGCCGCATTCTCGCGCGCATGGTTCCGGCAAAACCGCCCGATAAGATCGCCGCCGAAACCAACGGAGGTGCCCAATGAAGATCGGCCGCTTCACGCTCTCCGGCGTATCCATCGTGTTGCTCGTCATCCAGCTGCTCATCGTCTCTTCCATCGCCGGCAAGTATCTTTGGCAGCGCTGGCGCTGCCCGCGCGTCTGGACCCGCGCCGCAGCTATCGATCCCGAGCTACCCATGCGCGGACGCTACCTCAGCCTGCAGCTCACCGTCGACGGCTGCCAAAGTACTTTGCCGTCGGCAAAATTCGCCACCTTCCCACGTGACGTCAACGGCGCCATCAAGCCCGGACCGTATGTGCTGCGCCCGCGCCCCGTCCTGTTCCGCGCCAACTTGAAAGTCCAAAACAATCAGCTCGTCGCCCTGCGACCGAGGTCAGGAAATCGGCGGCCAGGAAGATTCCACGATCGGTGAAGAAATCTCTGCGGCGCCCGGCGCGCCTTGCAACCAGATGCAACTATTCGACCCCGTCGACTTTTACATCGCCGACACCGCGAAGAGTCCACTGCCGCTTCAGCCTAATCAGGAGCTCTGGATTGAAGTCACCGTCCCGCCCACCGGCCCGCCGCGCCCGATTCAACTTGCTCTCAAGCAGGACGGTTCCTGGAAACCGTTGGCGTTTTGAAAGCCCCCTATAGGGAGGATGAAATGAGTGAGGCGGAGAGAGTCGTGAAAGAGCGGGAACCAACTGCCCGCGAGCACTGGAAGCAAAGCGAGATGCCAATTTGCGAAATCGTGACTGCGAAGGGTAAACAACTTGGTTTTGCTCGCAACGTCAGTTCGCGGCCGTTGCATGAAACGATCGATGCTGCCTGGCAGGACGCCGCACATCGAATGGCCGGCAAATGAACCGGCTTGTGTTTACCGTTTGTGCTTGTGTCGACGCATCCCATGTCGCTGTACGGACTTGTGGTGAAAGTCTGTCTTGAAAAGGCACCACCTCAGTCGGGCCGAAAGGGCCTGAAGATCCGTGGAGGCTCTAGCCGCAGAGAGATCGCGCTTCCATGTTCGCCTGACCGTCGCTAGGGGTCTCACGCCTCTTCAGCTTGGCTCAGATCGACCAGCCCCGGCGGCAGCGCCATCTCGACGAGCTTCGCTTCCAGATCGACCTTGCGCAGATAGCTCTTTGTAAACGGAACCAGCACTTCGCCCTTCGCGCCTCGCACCACCAGCAGCGGCGCCGCTCCCCCGCTCCGGTCCACGTTCTCGATCTCGCCCACGCGAACCGCCTCCGCGCCCGCCACATCCACCAGAACACATCCGATCAGGTCGCCGACGTAAACCTCGTCCTTGCCGAGGGCCGCTCGCTCCTCGCGCGGAATTGCAACAGTCATTCCCTTCAGCGTCTCGGCAGCCGTGATCGAATCCACTCCCGCAAAGTGCAGAACCACGCCGCCCTTGTGCAGCCAATGGTTCAGGAGCTCCACCTGCCGCGGCGCCCGCGCGGCCGCAGCCGCAGACACATCCGCAGCGAGCAGCCAAAGCTGTCGTCGTTCTTTAAACTTGTCAGGAAAGTCAGTCAGAATCTCGGCGAAGACCTCGCCTTTGCGCCCCTGCGGCTTGCGAATCCGCGCCAGCCACACCCACAACTCGGTCGGTCCCGGCACAGCTACCTCCGGCCACCGAAAACGATGTCGGCGCAAACGAAAGCCATCCTAGCCTTCGTCGTCCTCTTCCAGAATGTCGAGCGTATAGCGGTGATGCAGCTTCATGCTCACCGCTCCCAGGATGGTGCGTACTGAGCGGGCAGTGCGCCCTTGCTTGCCGATCACCTTGCCCACGTCCTGTGCCGCAACGCGCAGTTTGAGAACGGTGTTCTCATCCCGGTCCACCGCTTCCACTTCCACGGCGTTTGGCTCATCCACCAGAGCCCGCGCAATCTCGCGGACCAATTCGTCTACTTGCACCATATCGACTTGGGTCATGATCGTGCCTCTGACCTTCTGCGTTTGAGTGAATTGATTAGTTCCGCGAATAGTATCACTTGAAACCAGCCGCGAGCAAAGACTTGTGCCTCGATCTTCAAGGCCACGTCCCGCTCAGCCGGCCAAATCAGGCAGCCGCTGGGTCCGTAACCTCGGCCGCGGCTTCTGCCGCAGGCACTGGGTTTTTCGCCACGATCTTTTCCATCGTGGGCGAAAGCTGCGCGCCCTTGCTGCGCCAGTACGCGATCCGCTCGTGCTTCAGGGTGACGCTGGCTGGGTTGGTGCGAGGATTGTACGTGCCGACAACCTCGATAGAGCGGCCATTGCGGGCACGGTCCTTCTCAATCACGACAATGCGGTAATAGGGCTGTTTCCGGGCGCCAACGCGCGCCAAACGTATCATAACCACGATGAATCAGTTCCTTTCGGCTTCCAGATCTTGAATGAGGTGTTCCTGGGATCTCTTCGGCTGGTTGATCTCCTGCGCTCGCCCGGCAATCCGGTGTCCCACAGGTGATTCAGCGCAATTACGGCCAAACAGATGCGCTCAGCCGCACACTTCGCAACACCTAAGTATCGCCGAAACAGGGCGTTTGAAGCAAATCGGCCGTCCGCCGCATGATTGAGCTCCAAAACCCCGCCAGATCCTGCGGCTCCGCCAGTCTAAAACGCGGCCCTCGCTTATGATGGCAGAACCGGCTCACGGTTTAGCCGGCCACCGAAATCGGAAGTCGTCTTCGGAAGCAGAAAGCATGAATCGCGAGTATCACAAGTGCCGATCGAGCCGCCTGGGCCGCGAAATGGAGCTCCTCATCTTCGGCCATTCGGGTCTGCCGGTGCTCGTCTTCCCCACCTCCGGCGGGCGTTTCTACGAGTTTGAAGATCGCGGGATGATCGGGGCAGTTTCCGGCAAAATCGATGCCGGCCAGTTGCAGTTCTTCTGCGTGGACTCGGTGAATGATGAAAGCTGGTACAACTGGCAGGCGCCGCCCCGTCAGCGCATTGCCCGGCACATGCAATATGAGGAGTACCTGCTCCACGAACTGGTGCCGATCATCCGGCAAAAGAATCGCGATCCGCGCCTCATGGCGCTCGGATTGAGTTTCGGCGGCTACCACGCGGTCAATATCGCCTTGCGCCACCCGGAGATCGTGAGTGGATTCGTTTCGCTCTCGGGAACATTTGACCTCACCGGCTTCCTCGACGGCTATTACGATCAGAATTGCTACTTTCACCTGCCCACTCACTATCTGCCGCGCCTCACCGATCCGCGTTTCCTCGATCGCTTCCGCCGCAACAGGTTTGTGCTCGCTACAGGATGGGACGATCAATGCCTGGGCCGGAACCAGGATTTCGATCGCATCCTGAACGAAAAAGGGATCGCTCACGGATTCCACGTCTGGGATCTGCCGAATTCTCACGACTGGCCTGCATGGCAGCAGATGACGCAGCAGTATTTGTGACAGTTGACCGTGAAGAGCGATCGATCAGTCGCACCGGGGATTTTCAAGGAGGAACCCCTAATGAGCCAGCTAAACCCCTACGACAGCTTCCTCGACGGACGACCAGTGGATGCGATTCTGTCCTCGACCGCCGATGCCATCGCCGATTGTCTCTACGCGATCGGTCCAAACAGAACCGACACTGCCTCCGCGCCCGGCAAATGGAGCGCTGCCGAAATCGTCTGCCACCTTGCCGACTGCGAGTTGGTCTTCGGCTTCCGCCTGCGCCAGACTCTCGCCGAAGATGGCCCGACCATCCAGCCCTTTGATCAGGACAAGTGGGCCGCCAGTTATTCCGACATTCCTGCGGACGAAGCGCTTGCCGCATTCACCGCGCTGAGGAACTGGAATTTGCGCATGATTCGCGGCGCGCTTCCCGGCGCAGCGAGCCGCACCATGACCCATCCCGAGCGCGGAACCATGACCTTTCAAACGGTTGTCGAAACCATGGCCGGCCACGATCTGAATCATCTCGGCCAGTTGCGCCGCATCGCCGGCCAAAGCTCTTAGGCGGCGCCGCATTCATTGCAGCCTGACGTACACTGTTGCCGGGCCTGAGTGCGGCGGCGCGCCTGATCGGTTTTGTTCGCGGAGGACGATTGTATGAAAAAGATTGGCGTCCTCTTCGGCGTGGAGAACAGTTTCCCCAGCGCCCTCGTCGAGCGGATCAACAACCGAAATCCAACCGGCATTCAGGCTGAATTTGTTCAAACCGGCGCAGTGCACCTCCATCAGGCGCCGCCCTACGCTGTCATTCTCGACCGCATCTCCCACGACATTCCGTTCTATCGCGCGTTCCTGAAGCACGCCGCGTTGAACGGAACCGCGATCGTCAATAATCCCTTCTGGTGCTCGGCCGACGACAAGTTCCTCAACTACACGCTTGCATTGCGCCTGGGCGTCGCCGTCCCGCCCACCGTGCTGCTTCCGCACAAGGAATATCCGAACGGGACCTCGGAGAAGTCCCTGCGCAACCTGGAATTTCCGCTGGACTGGGACGGCGTGCTTGCCGCCATTGGTGAGCACGGCTTCCTGAAGCCGATCCATGGAGGCGGCTGGCGCGACGTGCATGAGTTCCGCGGCCGCGAAGAGTTCTTTCGCGCCTACGATCAATCGCGCGATCTCTCCATGGT
This sequence comes from uncultured Acidobacteriaceae bacterium, assembly GCA_963813015.1. Classification (GTDB taxonomy): domain Bacteria; phylum Acidobacteriota; class Terriglobia; order Terriglobales; family Acidobacteriaceae; genus Telmatobacter. The sequence goes on along the minus strand of CAWEXN010000013.1, from coordinate 264,142 downwards.
GGTCCAGAAAGCCGTCGAGTATACGGAGTACTTCCGCTGCTTTGTGGTGGGGCCGAAAAAGGTTCGCATCATGCCTTACGATCCGCGTCGGCCCCACGTCGAACGCTACCTGCAAGGCGCCACTCGTCCCGGAACGCTGCGCGCCAAGCTCCTCTACCGGCGCATGGAAGACGACGCCCTCAAGCTCTGTCGCGCGCTTGGCTACGAATTCAACTCCGTCGAATTCGCGGTTGAGAACGGAATCCCTTATGCCATCGATTTCATGAATCCCGTTCCCGACGCCGATGTGCACTCGGTTGGTGAGGCAAATTTTCAGTGGATCGTCGACCATGTGGCGGATTTTTTGATCGCGAAGGCCCGAGCTCCTAAAGCACAGGCGCTTCGCTGGCCATATTTGCCGGATCCGGCCGCAAAGCGTTCCCGAGGAGTAAAGCGCCGCGGATAGCCCTGGTCTGCGGCAACCTCGCCTTCAGAGTAATCACCGATTTCAGCTCAGTGCGATTTTCACAGCTGCCCCATAACTGTTCGCGGCTGGCGATCCGTAAGGCAACTGCAGATGCAACGCGTCCGCTTCCTGCGTCCACTTGACCGGCATATCCAAGCCCAGCATGGTGACGTTCTGCACTTTGCCGGGATTGATTTTGCTCGATAGTCCCAGGGAAGCGATCTGTGCATGCCACTCCGGCCAACCCATGAAGATGGCGTAGATCACATTGTTGGCCTTGTTGCGCGTGAAGCGGATGTCTTTGCTCCCCATGGCGCTGATGCTGCCGCCCTGAAAGGCCCCGCTTTTGATTGAGTTAGGTCCCTCGCCGTAAACGGTCCACGGGCGCGTTTCGAAGATGGCCTCGCCGTTTACTTTCAGCCACGCGGCGATTTCATCAAGGACCGCAATCTCTTTGCTGTCGATGGTGCCGTCTGGCTTGCCGGGGATATTGAGAATGAACGTGCCATTCTTGCTCACCGTGTCGACGAGCCAGTGTATGGCGTCGCGCGGCGCCAGGTACCCGCCAAACGCTCCGGGCCCCTCGAAAAGGCTGCGCCGGTAATGCCACTCGCCGATGCAGGTTTCAGACTGCCACGCGTACGGCATGATGCTGCTCGTCAATCCCCGCTCGTAATCGGCGACGACGGCCTTGGCCAGCTTGTCCGGCACGTTCTTGACGTTCAGCACCGCTTCCATCTTGCCGCGCGTCTTCAAATTGTGGTTGTAGAAATATGCCCCCACGTTCATGCCGCCCCAGCCGAGCGGGAGCAGGTCATTGTCGAAGTAAAGTAAGTCCGGATCGTGCTGATCGATCAGGTCCCGCGTGCGGTCGTAGAAATTCTTGACGTACGAAGCATCAGGCAGCGCATCCGTGGGATGCTTCACGCTATAAAGCCTCTGTGGGTCGAGCCCATCCCACCATTGTCCTTTTCCGTCGGCTTTTGTCATTCGCCCGTCATAGGGAACGCCTGCCAGCGGTCCCTTCTTGTCGGCATTGTGCGAAGTCTGGAACCACCACCAGTTGCGCGCCTGGTGGACCGTCACGCCAAACCGCAGCCCTTGTTTGCGTGCGGCGGCGGCCCATTCGCCAACCACGTCGCGATGAGGCCCATGATTCAAAGCGTTCCACGGTTGATGTTTTGAGCCCCAGGCATCGAACCCGTCGTGGTGGTTGGCGAGCGAGATAAAGAACCGCGCACCGGCATCCTTGTACCTTTGGATCAAAGCCTCAGGTTCCCAATTGAGCAGCGTCCACTGCGCGCACAGATCCTTGTAACCAAATTGCGATGGATGACCGTAATGCGCATTCTGATAAACGTAATTGGGAGAGCCCTCTTCATACATGTTGCGCGCGTACCAATCGCCATCCTCCGGCACACACTGCGGGCTCCAATGCGCCCAAATCCCAAACTTGGCGTCGCGGTACCACTCCGGCGCGTCGTAAGCGAGCAACGAATCCCAATTCGCCTGGTATGGGCCGTCCCCACTGAGCCCACTGATCGGCGCCGTCATGGGGACGCCGTCCCACGAGCCGCCGGGCAACTCGGCTGGTTTACCCCAGTCCGTGGGGGCCCACGAAGAATTGTCGAGTTTCGTTTCCACGATCTTCCCGTCGACGAGAGCATAAAAGACGCGGTCCTTCTCGGGAGTAGCGCAGAACTCTTCATAGATCTGTCGAAGTGTGTTAAAACCCGGAGGCGCGCCCACATCAGTTTGGCCCTTTGCAGCCATCGCGTTGGCCGCGGCCGCAGCCGCCGCTAGCTTACAAAACTCTCGTCGTTGCACGGATCATCCTCCTTTTCGTCCTGGGGTTCGGCCCCGCCGAACGCGTCACGTCGATCTGAACGGCAATGCCCGGCGGTTTCATCTACCGGGCGCTTCTCAGGCGTTTCTCAGCTTCCTCGCTCCAATACCCACACCCAAGTTCGAAAAAAATCGACGTGTAGGGAATCGCGAGTTTGGTTTTGATGATGAGGACACGGAAAAGCTGCGCCGTTTGGTCGAGCTTGGCAATGATCTGCTCGTGAGGTAGTGCGGTGGTTTCCACTCCCTTGAGCATCTTTGCGAGTTGAGTGCGATAGCGGGATACGCCCGGAGCATCGGTCTCCTTGACGGATTGCAGTTCCTGGTCCAGATAAATGTTGGCGCGCACGTGTTTCGCCGCCGCAATGGCGCTGAGCGCGCTGCGAGCCACTTCGATCTGTCCGGCGTCAGAGAGGATCGTATCGATACCGGGCCTGGACTGCGCCGGATACGCCGAGTCCGCAATTACGATCCAGTTGCGATGACCGAAGAGAGGCAGAAGCTGATGCAGTTGCCGCTTCCAATCCGGCTTCGCCGTTCCTGACGTTCTTGCCATGACTTTCTCGCCTGCTCCCGCTCTATTTGAGTTCTTCGTCTGCGCAAACGGCCACTTTGCCGCATTTCCCTGAGGCCATTAGCGCGTAAGCCTCGCCGGCCCGTTCCAGCGGAAATCGGTGCGTAATGATGTCGGCCGGATGCAGGTTCCAGCGCACCAGCCGCTCCACAAGCTCTTCCATCAGCCACGTGGACGTGACCCACGAGCCGTAAAGCGTTTTCTGGTCATGAATCAAATCGGGCGAAGGGTTGAACTCGACGCGCCCGCCTTCACCGAGAAAAACAATCCTGCCCCACTTACGGGTCGCGCGGATCGCTGTGGCCCGAGCGGCGTCGTTCCCCGAGCAGTCCACGGCGCGCTCTACGCCCATGCCTCCTGTCAGCTGCTTCACTTCGGCCACGTTGTCCGATCCCGATGCGAGCACCGCGTCGCACAGCCCGAGATTGAGTGCGATCTTCATGCGCTCGGGCACCACGTCGATGCCGATGATTTTTTCGGCGCCCAGCTTGCGGCAAAGCGCGCCCGTCGCCAGGCCCACCGGTCCAAGGCCCGTGATGAGCACCGCGTGATTGCCGTTGATCCCGATCTTCTCCAGTCCCTCGTAGACCGTTCCGAATCCGCACGCCACCTGCGCGCCATCGCCGTAGGAGAGTTCATCGGGCAGGGCGATCAAATCCTTTTCCTCAGCCACCATGTACTCGGCCATTCCGCCATCGCGCTGCCAGCCGTAGGCTCGGCGATATTTTTCGCTGGCGCAGGAGATCATGTACCCGCGCCGGCAGTCATTGCACACGCCGCACCCCGAGATGTGATAAACAATCACGCGGTCATCCACCTTGAAGAGGCGGCAACCCGGCCCCACGGCAACGATCTGGCCCGCGGGCTCATGTCCGGCAATCACGCCCTGGTAGCCTTCAGGGCCTTTGCCCAGATGCTCGCGATAGATGGCGCGAATATCCGAGCCGCAAATCGTTGACGCCTTAACGCGCAACAAAATTTCACCGTGGCCCGGCTCCGGCACAGACACCGTGCGCAGCTCAACGGTCGAGTTGCCCGGCAAATACGCGGCGGTCATCGTGGTATTCATGTCTTTCAGTCTCCAGCGATGCGTATTGGGCTTTTAGCTCGTTCCAGCTGCTGCCAATCTTTTTTGCAATAAGCGGAAAAGCTCGAGATTGAGAATCGAACGGTAGCAGCTATTGGTTCGCTTTTACGGCGGCGTGATTTCTCCATTCACGTCCCACAAATCCTCCCAGCTCTGGCCGTCCTTCCACAGAAAAACCTGGCCTTTGATCAACCTGCAGTTGCGGTCGAGGGCGGCGATCGTGCGCATCTCATCGTCGGTCAGCGGATCTCCAACAACGCCCTCGAGATTGGCGCGGTAATGATGAACAGAGAAGGGAATTGGCGTTTGCCCGCGCTGCACGGCCCACTTGATGCACACCACCGCGGGATGAACTCCGTGGCGCCGGGCGATCGCGACGATCACAGGATCTTCGGCGGGTGCGGTATCGTCCGGAGTCCGGTCGCGCTCCGGCCGTCCAGGAGAGCCGATGGGGCAGTAGCCGACCGGTTGCATTCCGTTGTCGAGCACAAACCGGAAAAGCTCCGGCTGCTGAAAGTGCGGGTGCAATTCCATTTCATTGACTGCGGGCTTGATGCGCGCGTCGCGCAAAACAAGCTTGAGCTTTGGGATGGTCATGTTCGACGTGCCAATGTGCCGCACCAGGCCCATGTCTAACAGTTCTTCCGTCTTGCGCCAGGTCTTCATGTAGTTTTCGTGGATGTAAGGCTTGGCGCCGGGCGAGCGAGAACTAACGTCGCATCCTGGCGGGTGAAAATTCGGAAACGGCCAATGCACCAGGTAAAGATCGAGGTAGTCGAGGCGCAGATCGGAAAGCGACTTGCGGCAGGAAGCGATCACGTCATCCTCGCCATGCATGTCGTTCCAAAGCTTCGAGGTGATCCAGAGATCTTCGCGCTTGATCCCGCCGCGAAGGATCTCCTGCAACGACAAACCGATCTCGGCCTCGTTGCCATAGACCGACGCGCAATCGAAATGCCGGTAGCCTGCCGCGGCAGCGCCCCTAACCACCTCGGCGACCTGGTCTGCGCTCACGTGGTCGGATCCAAAGGTGCCCAGGCCGATGGCAGGCATCGTGAACCCTGTATAGAGCTTTCGTTGCGGGATCGCCGCCGGATCAACGGCCGCGGTATAGTCGGGACTCGACATGCGCAGGATACCTGGAAGGATAATCAGTTCGAGAAAACGTTATCACTAACTTTTCGGAAGCATAATTTTGCCGGGAGCAAGTGTCAACTTCAAGCCTGATAGGCGACTCGTCCTGGTTCGCTTATGCGTCAGCCCGGACAAGGAGACAGGTGATGTTGTCGTGGCCGCCGGCTTCGTTGGCGGCCTCGACCAGGCGCGAGCACATTTCCTCAAGAGTCAGGTCGAGGCGCAGCAGGGACTCGATGACGGAGTCGGAAAGTTCGCGAACGAGCCCGTCGGAGCAAAGTAGAAACAGGTCGCCGGGCTCAGTCTCAAATTCAAAGATGTCGGGCGTCACCGCGCTTTGCGTGCCCAGGGCGCGAGTGATCACATTCTTGAGCGGAGAACGAAGAGCTTCCTCCTGGCTCATTTGGCCCAGGCGAATTTGCTCTTCCACCAGGGAGTGATCCAGCGTGACTTGTTCCAGGTTGGAATTGCGCAGGCGATAGCCGCGGCTGTCCCCAACATTCACCATCCAGGCTCGGCGGTCTTCCACAAGCAACGCAACGAGCGTGGTGCCCATGCCATTGAGGCTTTGGTTGCGTTGGGACCGCGAATAAATAGCTTCATTGGCAGCGGCGACAGCTTCCGCGGCCTCGATCGGCGGGGGACTGGTCCGAGGGCGCTGCGTGAGCCACTGCATCATCTCCCCAACGGCTAATGTGCTGGCAACCTCGCCCGCGGCAGCGCCCCCCATGCCATCGCAGACTATGTACACCCCATGCTCGACGGAAAGTCCAAATGCATCTTCGTTGGAAGCGCGCTTGCGGCCGCGGTCGGTGAGCGCCGAGGCAGTGTAATGGACGACAGCCGAAGCCAAGAAAGAAACCCCCGTCGCTCAGTGTACCTAAAAACAGCGGGTTAGGCGGGTAGCGACCAAGGAACTTTGAATACCGGCGTCACGGGACGTCGAAGACCCGCAGCGTCACTTCGATGGCCATGGCGCGATGCCAACGTCGCTTCTTCACGATTTCATCATGGAAGACCGTTCGCGATGTGCAACGGCGGAGGCGCGGGCAGGTCGAAGACCTGGATAACGCCGGCGTTGAGCAGTGCCACGCGCCGCCCGGATGGCGAGACTGCGACGTTCCCGCCGGCGTCGAGGATCGGGCTGACCGGCGAAACCATGGCGATGTCGCCATTGGCCGCGTCGAAGATGGTCACAGACTGCTCCTTGACGTCACCGGCATCCATGGGCGCGTAGGCGTAGATGGGGTGTGTCGTATCAAGCGTCTCCCACGCCAGGCGCGAGCCGTTGGCCGCGACGACGAGTTGCGGCCATACCTCCGTTGGTGGTGCCTTCGTCTCCCAAAGCGTCTTGCCCGCGGTGGACACGGCCACCAGGCTGCTCTCTCCGGATGGCCCGCATGTGGTGGCAAGAATCTCCTGTTCCGAGAGAAATTCGTCGTCCGGCTCGCAGGTCGATTCCACCTGCCCGAGCATCTTGCTGCCGCCCGTGAAATAGCGAAAGTTCAAGATCCATTCCATTCCGCGGCTCCGCAGATTCTCGAGATATCCCACGGAGTTGATGGGCAGATGAACGGCAGTCCGGACGCGGCTCACCAGCATCACGTCGCCCGTGTCGCGGCGAAGAATGCGGATCACGAGATTGGGGGCGGCGTCGCCGCTCTCCGCGTCCTGGTCGGAGGTGACGGCAGCCGATGCGGTCGCAGGGCTCAGGTTATCTCCTGATTTTGAATCTTTGGCGGCCGGTTCGTCGGAGTTGGCGACCAGAAAATGTTGTTCTGGGTCAAGCTCAATCCATAGCAGCGGACCTGGAAAGTCGAGAGTTGGCTTCAGCGTGAGCGTGCCATCACCTTCGAGAAGGTTGTTGCGGTCGCGGACCAGAAAGTGGCCGTTGTGGAGCGGCCATAAGTAGCGCACGCGGTCGTGGACGGTCCAAGTGGCTTCGGCTTCAACGGTACCCTTGGGCAGCGAGAGGACGACGGCGCGAATCTGACGCTCGTTGTTATCGTCCTTATTCAGTTGATCGCGATGCATCAGGCCGGGAATCCGAAAGGTGAAGAGCAGCCGGTTCTCGTCAAGAAAATCCAGTGAGGCCATCGAATTTCGCGACCCCAAATAGTTGGAACTGGGCGCGCTGAAGCCCAGCGGTTCAATTGGAAGGTTGAACACGGGCGGCAGCGAGGGCTCGTTAGGGAATCGGTCTACGAGGAATCGCTCTTTGACCGGAGGCGAAGACTTGGGCGCGGGCGCAGTTGAGCTTGGAGCGGGAGCAGCTACCGCTGGCGCAGGCGCGGGTGGAATCTCTTCTTGTGCTCCCAACTGGACCAGGGCGAGCACGGAGAAAAAAACCAGCACTCCGCAGATCGAGAAGGCGGTGCTCCTATAACCCGACCCCACGATTGCGAGCGCCCTCATCATCGATGACTATTCTCGCCGATGCGGGCATGGCGGTGGAAGTGCGCGGAGATGAAGCGTCGACCCGCTGGTTGAGTGTGGAGCGGCTCCGGTCCCACTCTGCACGAGCACGCAAATCCTGCCGACCGCGTCATGTGCGACAGTAAAGGGGAGATGGCAGACCCCACGACCGCCGATCGGAACCTGGCTGCGGAACCCGCCGGCGGAAGACTCAGGTTCCTCGGTTACGGCGCATGCGCCCTCGCCGGTGTGCTGTGGGGCACCGGATTCTACTGGGGCAGGCTCGCGCTCAACGAGATGAACGTGGAGCACATGGTGCTCTACCGTTTTCTATTTGCCTGTCTGGGTATGGCGCCGGTGATCGCGTTTCAGCGCGTGCGTCTGACGGCGACCGAGATGCGGGCTATGCTTCTTGCTGCATTCCTTTTTGTTCCCCTTCAGTTCCTGCTGCAATTTCATGGTCTAGCGCTCACAACCGTAAGTCACGCGTCGCTGATGGTTGGCGCCATGCCGGTGCTGCTGGCAGCAGCGGCGGTGATGTTTGCCGGCGAGCATCTGGATGGGCTGAGTTGGCTGGCGCTCTGCGCATCGACGGTGGGCGCCGCCATGGTCGTATTGGGCGGCAACCATGCGACAACGGGACACGAAACGCCGACCCTCCAAGGCGACCTGCTGGTGGTCGCGTCGCTGGTTTCGGCCCTCGGCTGGATTTTTCTCACCAAGAAGCTGATGGAGACGCACAGCCCGCCCGTGGTGACCGCATACACGATTTATTCGGGCACCGCAATGCTCGTAGCTTGGTCGGCTGGATCCTGGTTGTTGAGTCAATTGACGCACCAGACCGCTGAGCCGATGCCGTTCGCCCATGTGAGCGTGACTGCGTGGGTGGCACTGGCAATCAGCGGGCTCCTGTGCACGGCGACAACCACGCTCCTCTGGAACTGGGGCATTCATCACGTGCCTGCTTCGCGCGCCGGTGTGTTCCTGAACATCGAGCCGGCTTTGGGATCGATCCTGGGCGTGGAACTGCTCGGAGAAAAGCTCGGTCCCTACGCGTGGCTGGGTGGGGCTCTAATTCTGATCGGTGCGATTACGCTCACCATGCGCGGACACGAGCCGGGGCCGGCAGTGATTCTGGAATAGCTTCCTTGGCCGTGACCAGCGCTTCAACAATTGCGGGGTCCAAGTCCGCGCGTACGTGAATTGTGGAACCGCTTTATCATCGGGGTCATGGAGCATGCCGAACCTTCGCCGCACGCGCCAAGCCATCCTCTCACTATGAGAAGCAAGCGGCGCGACTGGATCGAGATCGGCATTGCCTACGCGCTGATTGAGGCGGTGGAGTGGACGCCGCGGCCGTGGCAGCGAGGTCTATGGCTCGTCGCCGCTCTAGGGATTGCCTTGATCCTCTGGAGATCGTTTGAGGGCTGGGCGGCAATGGGCTTCCGCACCGCAAACCTCTGGCGCTCAGCGTGGATTGTCGCGGCGGCGGCGGCCCTTTCTGCTGCGGCGATGCTGATCTCCGCCCGCGCACACGCACTGCTCATAGTGGACGGTCTGTGGGTTTTTCCTGAGACCTACGGCGCGTATGCCATTTGGTCCGCTGTTCAGCAAATCCTGCTGCAAGGCTTTTTTCTGCTGCGCTTGCTGCGACTGATGCCCAAACCGTGGCAGGCGGCGCTCCTGGCGGCAGCTCTGTTTTCCGCGGCGCACATTCCCAATCCCATCCTCGTGTCGCTCACGTTCATTTGGGGATTTGTTGCCTGCCTGCTGTTTCTCCGCTACCGCAATCTCTATCCGCTGATGTTGGCGCACGCTTTCCTGGGGATCACGATCGCCATGACCATCCCCGGGCCGGTCGTGCACAACATGCGCGTCGGGCGGGCCTACCTGAACTACCGGCCGCACATCCATTCCAGCCATACGCATTATCTATCGCAGCCATAGCGACCAGATCGTGTCGATCGTCGCGTGCGTCACCGCCGATGCTCCCACGCGGCGCTCGGCCCGCCAGGCGCGTCCATAAAAGATTCCGGCCAGCGCAGCCAGCAGTACGTAACGCCAGTTAAAGCTTGTCGTGCGCTTGTTGAAGTGAGCCAGACCAAATAGTCCGGCGGTCACGAAAAGCGCGCCGTAGCGGCCCAGTCGCTTCTCCAGCAGATTTTGCATCCAGCCGCGGAAGAACAACTCCTCGGGAACAGCGACGAAAAAGTAAGTAAAGAGCCATGCACCGGCAATGGACCATATCCCCGGCCAGACCTTGTGTGCGTGCAAAAAGCCGAGAGCCAATCCGAGAGCCAGCGCGATGGGAATGTAAAAAGCAGCCTCGCGCAGGCCAAACCCAAGGTCTTTCAGGCGCAGGCGAAGAGCAAAACCGGTTCCATCGAGACGGCGGATTAAGACGAAACCGTAAATCCCGGCATCGAGAAGGAGAATTTTGTTGAAGATGGCCAGGTGGGCCGGCCACGCGGCCTCAAACCACCGTAGGTCGACGGCCAAACCCAGCACCGCCAGAATCAGAAAGTCGCGCCAGTTGCCGCGCTGTTCCGGGTCGGCCTTTCCGGCCTGCATCAGGAGCGCGACGATCGCCATGGGAAGCAGCGCGTAGATGGCGAGCCACTGAAAGCGGAAGATTCCAGCGGCGCAACTGACAAGAACATACGGAACGCAAAAGACAGTGGGCAGCGTGACCTTTGCCCAAGTGGGAAGCCTGCTCACCTGGGCCGTAACGGCCTGCGGAAAGAATCCCACGGCGAGGTAGGGAATCAGGTTGAGCAGCGCGGCGATCAGATTGGCGGGAGTGATCATCGGCGGTACATTCATTTTGCTCCTCCGCGCCAGGGCAGGGTCGAAGAAACCTTGGTCACCAATCACCGATGATTGGCAGTAAGGTTGCCGCACCGAGCGCCGATACTTCCTTTGGTCATTCGCGGAGGCTCATTTGACTCTTCTCACGTGGAACCATGCCTGCTCGGTTGGGGTTCGCGCCATGGACGATCAGCACGGCATTCTTATGGATGCCATTAACGACCTGCGTCTGGCCCTGTTGCGGGGTTGTAGCCACGAGAAGACTTGCGAGCTGCTCGACCAGTTCATCGAATTTGCGCGTATGCACTTTTGGAGCGAAGAGCAACTGATGGAGCAGACCAGGTTTTCAGGCCTTACGGAGCATCGTGCGGTACACCATCAAATGCTCGCGGAGATTCTGCAGGCCGCGCACCGGCTGCAATACGGCGAGGCCCTCCAGTTGCGTCCGCTGCTGTCTCAACTGCACGACGGTTTTCTCGAACATATTGAACACGTGGACCAGGAATACAGCCCATGGCTCCGCGAACACGGCATTTGTTGATGGAGTCGCGCCTCGCCGCGGATTGGATGCGTCAGCTAAAGGCCCAAACCACTAGCTCTCGAAAGATAGCTGCGCCGCAGCCCACACGGGCGCGGAGGTTTTTGGTTCGGAAGCAAGCTCGTAGACAAGTCGCTCAAGCACCAGCCGCTTGTCGGGAGGTGAGGAGCGGAGTTCCAGGTCGGCGCGGGCAACGAGGCGGAGCGCGCGGGTCAGCTCGCGGCGGCTCTTGTAGCGGCGCGCTTGGCGAATCAGGTCGTCAGCAGCGAACGGCGGCATGCGGAATCCCTGCCACAGCGCCTGCCAGATGGCGCGCGAGTCGCGCACATTCTTTTCCAGAATCACCAGCATCTGCCGGAAGGTGCGGGCCAGCATGTAGAGATGGCCGATGGCAGCGTCTTCGCCGGCATCGGAGCTGTTCAGGAGCCCCTGCAAGAGCGCCAGGGCGCGAACCCGGTCACGCGCGCTGATGGCATCGGTCAATTCGTAGAGCGTGCGCTGCTTGGCGCTCAGCACCATGGTCTCCACGTCGCCCAGGGTAATCCGTCCGCGCCCGGCGGTGTAGAGCAGCAGTTTCTCCAGCTCCGAAGACACCAGCATCATGTCCGCGCCGAGCGCGTCCACCAGTTCGCGCGCGGCATCGGTTTCCATCTGCAGGCCGCGCCTCGTGCGCCTTGGCAACGGTCCAGCGCATGGCGTCCTCTTCGTTTACCCGGGCCAGCTCCACCATGCCGCAATGCGCGCCCAGCGTCTCGGTCAGCCGCTCGAACCGGTTCTTGTCGTCCAGATCCATGCGGCGCGTGTCCGCAGGAATGCGCAGGAAGTCCGCGACGAAGAGAAGCAGCGCTTGCGGATTGGGCGATTGAAAGTACCGGTCGAGCGCGGCGAATTCTTCCTTCTTCGCGCCGCGCGTGTAGAGTTGCCGCACATTGCGAATGAAGATCACCTGGAACGGCGCCATCAACGATGGTGTTTGCGCGCGGTCCAGCACTTCAAAGATGGAAGTCTGCGTTAGATCGAGGTCGGAGAGGCAGAAGTCGCGGAGATCGGGCTGGACGAAGGCCTTGAGCACAGCGGCTCGGCAGCGGTCGAGAAGAAAAATCTCGTCTCCGGCAAGAACGTAGCCGGGGCGAAGCTTCCCCGCACCTGCCGAGGCTGCTTCAATCTCCGCGGTAAAGCGGGCAACGGAGCTGAATCCTGCCCCCCACCGCGAGCCGGTCAAAGCTCCCTCTCCATTTCGGCGCGTTCCAATGCCGCATCCTTCATGCGGCTCCAGAATACAGCCCTTAAGGGAATGTGACCAGCTTGGAAAAGCGGGCAGGAATCAAGAGATAAGCGGGGTCTGAGGCCGCCTCAGAAGCCTTCAAGGACGTCGGCCACCAGCTGCCGCGCAAACTCGCGCGACAGGCGCTGAATGGCGGCTGGATCTTCCTGGATGAACGTGGGCAGGTTGGTTGTGGACTGGTATTGCTCGCGGAAGACGTAGTTCTTGTTCTGGTAAAGGATCCTGCCGTCGTGGGCAATGAGCGTCACGCTGGCGACGATGGTGATGATGAAACTCGATGACTGCTGCGTGGCGGCGTTGTAGGTGAGCGGAGTCGTTACCTGCTTGAGGATCGTGCCGTGGAGAACGGCGTCGGCATCTTCTCCGGAATTGGGGGTGACGCGGAAGCGCGTGCGCGATGCGAATTCGCGGATGACGGCCTCGGTCAAAGCCTCCTCAGTGCCGCCGGCCTCGGTGCGCGTGGCGAAGACGGGTACGGCGAGCGTCTTGATCTCAGGCGGAAGGTGCGTGGCCGCGCCCAGCGTGTGATAGCCGCATCCGCTGAGCAAAAAGAGCGCAGCCGAGGCGATGGGCAGGAATGCGGACGGACGCATGAGGACATTCTATCTCGCTACAGATCGCGCCTGACGGTTCAGCTGCGATCCGCCGCAACTCTGCCTGTTAGGGCACGCGTGTAAAGTGGATCGCTCCCGTCTGGTTCGTCAACGTCATCGCATCCGGGCCATTGAATACGTACGCATACTCCGAATTGGGCGGCTTGGGCATGTTCTGCACCTGCTGTACATTGCAAACTGGGTCGTTCGGAATTCCGCATGGGACAAGGATTGTCTTGGACTTGGGCGACCAGTTTGTGACCGTAAAGATAATGTTGTTGGGCGCCACCAGCTGGTAAGGGCCGGCTTGCATCGTTTGCGTACCGGTATTTGTAACTCCTGTTTGGTCGTACTGACCGTTCGACATGAACGAAATCGTAATCGTGCCAGACTGAATCGTCGCTCGCCACTCTCCGAGAAGGCTGGATTGTTGCGCTTGTGCCGCTTGTGGCCCGGAACAGATCGCCAGGCAGCATGCGAGAATCGCCGGAAGAACCACGCGCAGAGTCGCGCTGCTGGTCCCCGTGGGAATAAGGGAATTTTTCACAGATACACCTCCTGGGGTTTTGGTTGGAGGGGATGCACGCATGATAGCACCGGAGGTTTTGGACTGGAAGATGATTTTTCCATTCAACGAAATTCGGAGGCGGAATTCGCACGGGTCTTAAGGCGGCGCGTATTAAGTCCGACACGTATCGAGAACGGCGCGTATGCTGATTGCCATGAGCTGGACGAATACTTGGACAGGTAGCTGGATTGGTTGGGCGCTGCTTTCCGCCGTGTTTGCCGCGGCCACGGCCCTGCTGGCCAAAGTTGGCGTGGCGCATGTTGACTCGAACCTGGCCACGGCGCTGCGCACCAGCGTGGTCGTTGTGTTTGCATGGGGCATCGTGCTGGCGCTGGGCAGCCACGGAGAGATTCGCACGCTCGATCGGCGAACCGTTCTCTTTCTCACGCTGTCAGGATTGGCAACGGGATTGTCGTGGCTGTGCTACTTCCGCGCGCTGCAGCTTGGGCCGGCTTCGCGCGTGGCGCCGCTGGACAAGCTGAGCGTGCCGCTGGTGATGGTGTTCGCGTGGCTGCTGCTCGGCGAGAAGCTGAATGCCGCGGCCGTGATCGGCGGATTGATGATTACGGCCGGAGCGATGGTGATGGTGTTTGGATGACCGTGAACCGTGGACGGTGAACGGTGCACGGTGAAAGAGTGAAGAAGGGAACTGAGAACCGACCACTGACCACCGATCACCGATCACCGTTCACCATCCTTATACTGGAACGAATGAAAGCGCCGGAAAAAGCTGAACCCACGCGCCGCATCGTGCTCACGGGATTCATGGGCTCGGGAAAGACGACGGTCGGGCCGTTGGTGGCCGAGCGGCTCGGTTGGACTTTCGTCGACGTGGACGACGTGATCGCGGCGGAAACCGGCACGACGATTCCCGAAATTTTTCGGAGCGAAGGCGAGACAGAGTTCCGCAGGCGGGAGCGGGAGACGATCAAGAAGTTGGCACGATGCGACGGACTTGTGCTCGCGCTCGGCGGCGGAGCCATCGAGGACGATGCCACTCGCTTGCTCCTGCTCATGGCGCCTGAAACATTGCTGGTGCATCTCGAAGTGAAAATCGAAACCACGCTGGCGCGGTGCAGGGGAACCGAACATCTGCGGCCGGTGCTGGCAGACGAGGCGAACCTCAAGGATCGTTATGACCGCCGCTTGCCGCTCTACCGCATGGCGCATGTCACGCTCCAGGTCGACGCGATGACTCCGGACGAAGTCGCGGAGGCGATTGCGCGCGCCGCGCAAAGTTGATCGAAAACCAAAAACCGATGGCAAAAAGGCCATTTTTCTCCAAATCTGGCGCCATTTTGCGCCGTGATTTTGAAAGCACTCTCGCTAAACGACTGCTGATTCTGAATGACTTAGTTTGCTGAACACCCCCTTCTTGATACCCCCCGGGGGTATAGGGGGGTGGGGGTACCTCAGGCGGCGGGACATTTGGATGGTTTCGGTTCCCGCCCGGCGGCACCGATGGCGACCTGCGCGGCATAGAGGAGCTGCGTGAGCTCTTTGCCGTAGACGACATTCATGATGGCGGCTTGCGCGACACAGGCGATGAAGTTGCGGATGTTTTCGCGTCCGACGAGAGGCGGCATGGTATTCAGAAATGCCCTGTTGGCCGCTTTCTCACTCTGGTACTCAGTCGTGTCGCCGTCCTTAGACGATTTCTTGTAGGCGAGATTCCAGGCTTGGATGCAGCGGTCGACTACGGCGTTATAGAGCGGGTCGTCGGGGGAGTTGTCTCCGGAAACGTATTTGCTGGATGATTTTGCCATGATGAATTGCTCCTTGCTGACGCCGCAGAGGCGTGCAACCGAGCGGAATGGACGTGCGAAAAAAGGGGCGGCGCGAGGAATGCTGGCCGCCTAACCAGCATCACCAACGCCGCGCCGCCCTATCGTCGTCACCATTACCACTAAACCAAGTATGGAGAAATCGGAGAATTAATCGGCAAACTTGGGAAAATTTATTTGGCGAGTGTTTTCAGACGGTTGCGGGGGTTTGGAGTTATCGAGGGGGTTGACAGAAAAAAACAGTGATCAGTGGCTAGTGAAACGGCGTCGCGGGATGGAGCCGGACTCAGTCCTCGCCGGGGAGGAGCGGCAGACTGAGGTTTTCGGCGGGGGCGGGGCGGCTGCGCGGAGCTTTTTTGAAGGTGGCGTCGCGGCGATGGGCCGGATAGTCGGGCTGCTTGCCGTCGAGAATCTGCTGGACGGTGAGGATTTGGAGGCGGGGCCAGGTGCTGCCGTCGGAGGATTTGTAAAGGCCAGCTTCGGCGGCTTCGCGGAGCATGGGTTTGGTCGGTTCCTCGAAACAGAGAAAGACGCCGATCTCGGCCTTCTCGCGCTCAAGGACGCCGCGAAGGTCGCGGACCTGGGGGACGGAAACTCCGCCAGCTTTCACAGAAAAAATGATCTGCTTGGATTTCCCGGAGTCGTCGTCGTGGAAGTAGAGCCGGCCGTCGATGCCGCGGTCTGCGCCTTTCTTCTGATCTGTCGGCCGCGCCCCGACCTGGCCGAGCGCCCACCACTGGAATTGGTATTTATCTTCTTCGGCCAGTTGTGCCGCGCCTGCGTAGTCCGTGGGTTCGCCTATGACCTCGTAGGTGGATTTGATTTCGGGGCCGAAGGCGTCGGAGAGTCGCTTCTTGATGAGGCCGATGGCGAGGTGGGTAATGTCGATGCCGATCCAGCGGCGGTTGAGACGCTGCGCAACCTGGATGGTGGTGCCGCAGCCGCAGAAGGGGTCGAGGATGAGGTCGCCCTCGTTGGAACTGGCTTTGATGATGCGTTCGAGAAGGGCTTCGGGTTTTTGAGTGGGGTAGCCGAGGCGCTCCTGGGCTTGTGCGCCGATTGGCCCAATGTCCGTCCAGATGTCCTGTATGGGTACGCCTTCCATTTCGTCCAGGTAGCGCTTGTACCTCGGTACCGAACCGGGTTTCAGCTGCACGATTCTTCCTTCTTCAAGTAGCTTGCGCACACTTTCTTGGCTGAATCGCCAAAATCGTGTCACGCCCATAATCTCAAAGCTCGGGTTCCCTTTCGCCGCTCCTCCTGGGCCGGTGAGATCGCCAAGCGTGTAACGTCTCCCGGTTTCTTCTTCTTCATATTTATAGAAATTGTTCACGTAACTTTCGTCGTACTCAGTGAAGACCTGGTTCCATGGCCAGTTCGTCCCTTTCGAATAGAAGAGGATGACGTCATGGATACGGCCGTGTTGCTTTCTCCCTTGCTTGCCGTCGCTATGCGCGCTGCTTCGCTTCCAGACGATCTCAGTTAGGAAGAACTGAGGTCCGAACACCGCATCCATCAGGATTTTCAAGTAGTGGCTGGCGGTGGGGTCGCAGTGGAGGTAGATGGAGCCGCTTTGCTTGAGGACGCGGCGCAGCTCGACGAGGCGCGGGGCCATCATGGCGAGGTAGGCCATCATGTCGGTGTTGAAGAGGAAGGTTTTGAAGGCGCGCATGGTGTCAGCGACGCGGCCGCCCTGCTCGACGATTTCTTCGTAGGCGCGCATGGCGTCGGTGTTCCACTCCCATGTGTCCTCGAAGGCGTGGATTTGGGAACTGGATTGCGTGCCGTCTTTTTCGGCGAAGAGGACGTTGTAGTCCTGTCGGGAGTTGAAGGGCGGATCGAGGTAGACGAGATCGATGGACTCGTCCTTGACGTACCTGCGGAGGACTTCGAGGTTGTCGCCGTAGTAGAGCTTGTTTTTTTCGGTGCTCACGGTTTCCGGCAAAACCAGAGAATGATTTTCCCGTTGGGCTGTCTTTAATGTCGCCGCTCCCTGGTGGTCGCGTCGACTTGAGTGAATCGGCTTCGCGCTAGGAAGTCTCTGGTTTTGCGATGGGATGAGCGTAGCACAAGGGAGATCAGCGCGGCGGGCGGGTGAACCTTGGGGGGCAAGGGGCGGGTCAGTGGCCGTCGAAGATTGCAGCTTCATCTGCCCAGCGAGGTTGGGTCGCTGGGTGGACCTTTGTTTTTCTGTGGGCTGCGTTTGTCCGGAGGTCAAAACCGCGGCTACCTTCGGTTCGATCGGCCTGCCTGACGAGAGCGCAGGGGCTAAAGCCCCCGATCATTTTGCGACGCATGCGGCATGAGTTAACTCATGCCCTGATACAAGACCTGTTGATTTGAGTTTGTGCTATCCCAAGCCCCAAAATCGGGACATGGGGCACCCCACTTTGTGATGGATAAAGGTCGCGAATGGAGACGGCAGACCTGCGAGCCCAGATGCCTTGTTCTAGCGCCAGCCGAGGGCTGGAGCGACCAGGGTCAGGATCGACTCCATGACATGCACGTTGTAGGCGACGCCGAGTTGGTTGGGGACGGTGAGCAAGAGCGTATCCGCTTCCGCGATTGCCTCGTCTTTTCTGAGTTGTTCGACGAGAACGTCCGGCTCGGCAGCGTAACTGCGGCCGAAGATGGCGCGCGTGGTTTCGTCGAGGAAAGCCGATGGAATCCTCTTCGTTGTCGCCGTGCCCGAAATACGCATGATCGCGTGCGTCGACCAATGCGAAAATGCTGCGACTGACGGAGACGCGCGGAGTGCGAGCGTGCCCAGCCTCTTTCCAGGCTGCGCGGAAGGCGCGAATCTGCGCTGCCTGCTGGATGTGGAGCGGATCGCCGGTTTCGTCGAATTTGAGAGTTGAGGTCTGCATGTTCATTCCCAGCTTGGCGGCCCACTCGGCCGTGGCGTTTGAAGCAGATCCCCACCAGATGCGGTCGCGCAATCCTTCGGAGAATGGCTCGAGACGCAGAAGGCCGGGCGGATTGGGAAACATGGGACGCGGATTGGGCTTGGCGAAACCCTTGCCGCCAAGCAGTTGGAGGAATTCTTCGGTATGGCGCCGGGCCATAGCCGCGTCGTCCTCACCCTCATTCGGGTGGTGGTCAAAATATCGCCAGCCATCGATGACCTGCTCAGGCGAACCGCGGCTGATTCCGAGTTGGAGCCGGCCGGTAGCGATCAGGTCCGCAGCGCCGGCGTCCTCCGCCATGTAATGAGGATTCTCATAGCGCATGTCGATGACCGCGGTGCCGATTTCAATCTTTCGTGTTTTAGCGCCGATCGCCGCAAGCAGCGGAAAAGGCGACGCCAGTTGGCGCGCGAAATGATGAACGCGGAAGTAGGCTCCATCCATTCCCAGGCGCTCAGCCTCGACGGCGAGATCGATGGACTGGAGGAGAGCATCAGCCGCCGAGCGCGTTTCCGACTGCGGCGAAGGTGTCCAATGACCGAAGGAGAGGAAGCCGATCTTCTTCATACAATTCAGATTCGCATCTTGACCCCTGGATGCGGCGATTTCTCCACGACTCCGGCGAAAGGCAGGGGTGAGGGCCGTGGGTCGTCGAAAGTGAATCGAGCGCGCTACCAGCCCATCTGGCGCATTCGTTCAAGGATGAGCGCGCTGTAATGCGCCATGCGCTCGGGGCGGCGCCGGAGCGGAGCCGGAAGAATCGCGGCCAGCTCCGCGGCCTGCTCGCGGTCGAGGCGGCGTGCCGAGGTTCCGTAGTAGTGCTGAGACGCTGCCTCCGCGCCGTAGACGCCGGGGCCCCATTCCACCACGTTAAGGTAAAGCTCCAGAATGCGCTGCTTGCCGAGGACGAACTCAGCGACCGGGACAAGCGTGAACTCCGCGCCTTTACGAATGAAGGAACGGCCGGTTCCGAAAAAGAGATTCTTGACCAGTTGCTGCGTGATGGTGGATCCGCCGCGGATGCGCCGGCCGCCCTCCATGTCGTCTTCAGCGGCGATTTCCATGGCCTGCCAATCGAAACCATGGTGCTGGTAGAAGCGCGCGTCTTCAGCGGCGATGACGGCGTGCTGAAAGTCAGGCGAGATCTCGCGCAGAGGAACGAACTCATAGTGTTCGTGGTAGGGCTTGCCGTGAATGAAGGACTCCAAGCGGCGCTCCATGTGCACAGCGGTCGTGGGCGGGTCAATCCATTTGGCAGCCACGATGGTGAGCGCGGCCAGCGTCCATGCGGCGACGAGGCCGAGGGCCAGGCCCAAAAGGATCGTGCGGAGGAGATGCTTCCGGCGCGTAGGCTTGGAGGTTGGTTTAGGAGTGTCGGGCACACTTCAGAATAACGGCAAGGCGGTCGCAATTGATTTATGAAAAGTGCTGCCACCCTTGCGGCGTGAGCGCAACTGGGCCGGTCGGCGTGACGAGGACGATGGGCGGGGCGGAGCGTTTCGACGCGACAATGCGGCCGATGCGCGTGACGGGAACGCCTTCAATGCTGGCAGGCACGCGCGCAGCGGGCGGCGCCGTGAAGAGAAGCTCGTAGTCTTCGCCGCCGTGCAGGACCTGGGCGGGGTTGGCGGCGGGAGCGATGGGCAGGGCAGCCGCGTCGAGTTCGGCAGCGACGCCGGACTCAGCGCAAAGGTGAGCAAGATCGGTAGAGAGACCGTCGCTGAGGTCGATGGCGGCAGTGGCCATGGCGTTACGCGCGAGCCAAAGTCCCTGTGCGATTCGCGGCTTCGGGTAGAGGTGCGGGCTGAGCACGGCCATCGCCTGAGGAGGGATGCGTGGAAGCGCCTTGAGCCGCGAGCGGGAGCGATCGCGCTTGAGTGCGGCGGCCAGTTGAGCGAGGGTTGCGTAGCCGACAGCTGCGCCGCCGAGGCTGCCAGTGACGTAAATCAGGTCACCCGGACGCGCGCCGGAGCGGAGCAGAGCCGCTCCCTGCGTGACTGCGCCGGTGAGCACGACGTCGGCCACCGCGATTGTGGACTCGGCAAGGTCGCCGCCGGCAAGCGGCACATGATAGGCCTGGGCGAGGGAGAGGAAGCCGTCGAGGAACCTGTCGATCCAAATTTGCCGCTCGGCCTGCGGGCCTCGCGGTGCGGCGCTCTTCGGCGCACGCGCGGCGCTCCGCGCTTTTGGCTTTTGGACGAGCTCTCTGGGAAGAGCCAACGACAGAAACGCGGCGACGGGGCGAGCGCCCATGGCGGCCAGATCGCTGAGTCCGCGGGCGAGGGCGCGATGGCCGACGGATTCGGCTGGGTGCCAGTCGAGGCGGAAGTGCCGGCCGGCGATGGAGAGATCGGTCGTGACGGCGAGCTCTTCATCGGGAGCAGGACGAAGCAGGGCGCAGTCGTCGCCGATGCCGAGACGCAACTCGGGAGTGGGCGCCTGGGCGGCGCGGAGGCGAATCCTCTCGATGAGGGCCAACTCGGCGGGACGAGCCTGACCTCGGCGGGCAGAACCGGGGTGTGCCGGATTCGATTGCCTGGTCGCGCGCGGCATGGTGTGAGGATACAACCGGTGCTGCAAAGTGCGCATCGATGTGACCCGGCAACGAGGCGGGTCCCAGGATTCCGTACGGTCGACAAAAATGGTTTATGAGACCGGTTCCAGGATGCGGCGCAACGAGCGGGGAGTCTCAAATCGAGGCATATTGAACGGGATGAAAGGATGGCCGATGTTTCACTCAGCGCATCCAGGAAGGAGTGCAGCAACGAGGGGTGGGCTCGCAAGTTGCACACATGAAAGGGCAACCGCCGGAACCGATTTTGGGCGGGCCTTACAGGCCAAAGATGGTACCCTAGTAATGCCTGTGGAAGCTTTTCGTTGACCCGATTTTGGACGGTCTGCTAGGCTTGAGCAACATTCTCGTATCTGCCCCATGGGGCGCACAGGTTCATATCCGGGTTTTCATGGCCCGTAACTGATCGACTCTCCCCCGATCTGGAGACTTGTTGGCTGGCTGGTCGCCGGGGATTGCAGGCAAAGATGTCACGTAGAAAATACTACATACTTTTTGTTTCGCGAGATGAGGACGGCCAACTCAGGAAGATTGCGCTTCCGCTCCGGTATGTGTATGGATTTGTTGCCGCGGCGATCGTGGGAGCGTTCACGATTGTGGGGCTGGCCGGATCGTACACGCGAATGGTACTGAAAACAGAAAGCTTTAACCAGGTGCGCGCGGATCGCGAAACGCTGCGCCAGAATTACCAGCGCATGGCGGCGATTGCGCACAACCGCAGCGTGCAGGTGGCGAGCCTGGGCGCCCTGGCCAATGAAGTTTCTGCGCTCTACGGTCTGAGGCAGAACAGGCTGCAAGCGGCGGCTGAAACCAAGCCGGCAGCAGAGAGCAAAGCTGCAGCGGCTTCGGCGCCTCCGGCCCCGGCGCAAAGCGATGACGTGAACCCGCAGCAGGTGGCCAACTCCGTTGACATGTTTTATGCGCTGCGTTCCGAGGCCATGTCCGGCGCGGTTTCGCGGGCTCTGGAGAGCGGATTGACGGCGAACTTTGCCGGCGATTGGACAGAGCTGGCCGACGCGCCATCGATGTGGCCCGTGGAGGGCCGCGTGGGATCCAGCTTCGGCGAGCGCCAGGATCCGATCAACGGCGAAGGCGCGTTCCACACCGGGGTCGATATCGATGCTCCTTACGGAACGCCGGTGCGCGCGGCTGGTGACGGCAATGTGACCGGCGCGCAAATGGGCGCGGGATACGGGCGCGAAATCACTCTGGATCACGGCCATGACGTGATGACGCTCTATGGACATCTTTCGGCCGTCGCGGTGGTTCCCGGGCAGCACGTGACCCGCGGCCAGATCATCGGCTACGTGGGCGAGTCAGGACGCGCCACCGGGCCGCACCTCCACTACGAAGTGCGCCTGCATGATGTGCCCGTGAATCCGTACAAATATTTGCGCGTGACCTACGAGCAGGCGTCAAATCTGGACGATGGGTCGACTGCCGGGCAATAAACGAATTTGTGGGGAAGGAACAAGCGGCTCCCGGAAACGGGGGCCGTTTTGTTTTGGGGTGAAGGCTGCAATCGTCCTTGCACCTTCGCGTGGTATCGTTAACGTTGTTTTTCCGGGGAGGATTTCCATGCGCTTTCGTCTCAGCTGTATTGCCCTTCTTCTTGCCTTCGCGATTCCCGCAACTGCTCAAAACCCGCAAGACCGGGCCGCCGATGTGCAAACGGCCTTTGCCCGTGCCCAGCACCTTAAGCACGGGGTTAACGCTTCCGGGTGGTTCGCGCAGTCGCGCGATTATTCAGCCGAACATATCCAGAGCTATACGGACGACGCAGACATCGCGCTGATCGCGAAGTTGGGATTCGATCATGTGCGGCTGAGTATCGATCCCATGCCGCTGGCCGCGGCGATGTACGGCTTTCCAGGAACGAACGCTGATTTTCTCAAGCAGTTGGATCATGCCGTGGACACGATGGTGGCCAACAAGCTGGCCGTGATCGTTGACCTTCATCCCGCCGACGACTTCAAGCAGCGGCTGGGCACTGACGATCAGGCCGCGGAGCGATTCACGTCGATCTGGCGCAGGCTCGCTGCGCACTACGCCGATCGCGATCCGAACATGGTGTTTTTCGAGATTCTGAACGAGCCGGAGCTGCACGATGCGTACCGATGGGCAGGAATCCAGACGCGCGTCGCCGCGGCCATTCGCGAGGCGGCGCCGCACCACACGATCATCGCGGCAGGCGCGGTTTGGTCGGACATCTGGGATCTGCTGGCCATCGAGCCGCTGGCCGACGGCAACGTGATTTATAACTTCCACTTCTACGAGCCGCACGAGTTTACGCACCAGGGTGCGACGTGGGGTGTGCCGTGGTGGAGCTACGAGCACGGGATTCCATATCCGGCAACGGAGAGCTCGATGGCGGAATCGCTGGCGCAAGTTCCCAATGCGGTGGATCGCTACAACATGCAGAAGTACTGGCTCGACGCATGGAGTGCGCATCGCATTCAACTGATGATCGACAATGCGGCGGCGTGGGGGCACGAGAACCATGTGCCGCTTACCTGCAACGAATTCGGCGTCTTCCGCGATCACAGCGATCCCGTGTCGCGCGCGAACTGGATTCACGACGTGCGCACGGCTCTTGAAGCCGACGGTATCGGCTGGGCGATGTGGGACTATCGCGGCAATTTTGGCGTGGTGACCAAGGAGAACGGGCAGCCGGCGCAGGTGGACGATTCGGTTGTGAAAGCGCTGGGACTGCAAGGGCACTAATAACGCAGCAAATCAGCGAGCCGGCACGGGTCGGAGGGAGCAGAGGCCTTCAGGCCTCGGGATATCTCGGCATATCGGTCGGCCTTTAGGCCCGGCCTTTTTCCGCGTCGCCTTTGCGACCGCTGAGTCCTGAACGCCCACGCTCCCTCCGATTTGCGGTTCCCCGATCCAAGAGCGGGGCCTTCCTCCCGGGCCTTCGATCTTCGTTCCTATCGAGGGTCTTCATTTTCGCGGACTGCTCGTCAGGGGTGTCAAAAAACATCTCGAGGCGGTCGAGCTTGCGATCCCACTCGGGACGGCGCGCGCGGAGCCATTCTTCTGCGGCACGCAAGCCTGAAGCTTCAACGCGGCAACTGCGCACGCGGCCGACTTTTTCAGTCTTGACGAGACCGGCTTTCTGCAAGATCTGCAGATGCTGCACCACGGCAGCCAGCGACATGTCGAAAGGCTCGGCGAGAAGCGAGACCGACATGGGCCCGGAGCTGAGGCGCTCAAGCATCGCCCGGCGCGTCGAGTCGCCGAGCGCATGGAAGACGCGGGCGACATTGGGATCACTCCGTTTCATCTACCGCGTCTTCCTCCATTCCCTACCGGGGTTGGCGCACTAACGCGGTTCCCCAGTACTTGCAGCCTCTTCAAACATTGGTGCGAGGTGGATTTTCCTCAAGAGAAAATCCACTGAACATCAGTGGCACATGGCACGCTCACTATGGAACCGCTTCACTCGCCAAGCTCTTTCTCCAGTTTGCCGAGCAGCTTCTCCCACCCATCCTTGCGCATCGCGGGGCCGTCGGCGTTTTCAAAGTACGCGCCTTGGTGCGTAAAGACGAGATCGGTGCCGGAGCCGTTGGGGACGAGTTCGATGGTAGCGAGCGAAGCGGAGAATGGCGTCCCGTCCATGCTCATTTTGTAAGCGGCAACGATGCGCCTCTCGGGGACGATGTCTTGATAAATGGTCTCATTGACCAGCGTTTTGCCGGCGACGGGTGTTCCGGGGCCCATCTTCATTTGAGCGCGCTCTCGGCCGCCAACCTTGAAGTCGAGTTTATGGTCCTCGAGCGCGTGCGTGCCTCCGCCAAAGAACCAGCGGCGCTTGGTGGCCTCATCGGCAAAAGCGGCGAAGACCTGCTTCGGGGAAGCCTTTAGCTTGCGTTCCAGTTGAAAGGTGCTGTGGATGACGGTCGGTTTCGTCTGTGATTGATTGGGCATGATTCCCACCTCCAGAAGGGAAATAGTCAAGTTGTAGCTTAAGTATCGCGCGGGCGGGTTTTATTGTCAAGGGAAAACTTAAGTGTTGTGCAACGGGCAGTTGGAGGCGATTCGGGAGTTCCTGTGTCGGGGCGGTTTGGGCGGGACGGCTAAGCGATCGGAGGAGCTGCCATGAGCTTTCAAATGTCAGTTCTGATCCCGCCCTCACAGAGTTAGGACAAGGCACCCGGGCACGCGCGCGTTCGGCATGCGATTCAACGCTAAAGCGGGCGATGCTCGAGTTCGAGGGCGAGCTCATGGCCGATTCCGGAGAAATCGCCCTGGATTTCTCGCGCGCGGTTCAGGGCGTCCTGAACGTTGGGCAATACATTTTCGGGGCCGACGAGCTTGAGAAAGTCGGAGCGTGAGAGGAGTTGCGAGGGCTGGTCGCGCGCGCCGCAGAGCAGGAGCACCTTACCTGCTTTGTGAAGACGTTCATAGAACTGCTCCAGCGCGTGGATGCCGGTGGCATCGAGCGCGGTCATATTGCGAAGGCGCAGGATGACGACATCGCCAAACTGTCCCAGGTGCGTGGTGGCTTCGGCAAGCTTCTCCGTGGTGCCGAAGAGAAACGGGCCGTGGATGCGCAGGATGGTGACGTGCGAAGGGATGTCTTTGTCCTGCAGGATGTGCGCCTGGCCGTCGCGGAGATACTCGCGCGTGACGGGAGCGACGGTCGTGGTTTCAGCGATGCGATAGATGTAGAGAAGCGCGGCCAGCGCCATGCCCACGCCGACGGCAACGGTGAGGTCGGCAAGCACGGTGAGAGAAAAGGTGGCCAGCCAAACCGCGATATCCGTTCCGGACAGGCGAAGGATGGTGCCGATTTCGCGCCATTCGCCCATGTTGTACGCCACGACGAACAAGACCGCGGCGAGAGTGGCCAAGGGAACAAAACGGGCGAGAGGAGCGGCCACCAGAAGAACCGCAAGCAGGGTGAGCGCGTGAACCATTCCCGCGACCGGAGTGAGAGCGCCAGAGCGGATGTTGGTGGCCGTGCGTGCGATTGCGCCCGTGGCGGGAATGCCTCCAAAGAGCGGCGAGGCAATATTAGCGACTCCCTGCGCGACCAACTCCATGTTGGAGTTGTGGTGATCGCCGCTCATGCCGTCTGCAACCACGGCGGAGAGCAGGCTTTCAACTGCGGCAAGCAGCGCCACCGTGAATGCAGAGGGTAGCAAGGGAAGAATGTGAGCCGCGTGGAGAGCGGGGAATGAAAGGTGCGGAAGACCCTGTGGGATACCGCCGAACCTGGTGCCGATGGTTTCGACGGGAAGATGGAGGAGAGCGGCTGCGGTTGTGGTGACGAGCAACGCGACGATGGTGCCGGGAACGCGCCGGGTGACGTGCGGCCAGAGAAGAATGATCACGAGCGATGTGGCTGCCACTGCGAGCGATTGCCAATGCGTGGTGCCGATGGAGCGAATGAGGACGGCAATGCGCTCCAGAAATTCGCTGGGAACCGGAGGCGTTGTTAGGCCGAGAAAATCTTTGATTTGCGTGGAGGCGATGAGCAGAGCAATGCCGTTGGTAAAGCCGATGGTGACGGGGCGCGGGATGTATTTGACGGCGGCGCCGAGACCGGTGAATCCCATGATGAGGAGCAGAACACCGGCCATGATTCCGACCAGCGCGAGGCCGGCGATTCCAAAACGGGCAACAATGCTGGCGACGATGACGACAAAAGCGCCCGTGGGTCCGCCGATCTGGGTGCGCGAGCCGCCCAGGGCCGAGATGAGGAAGCCGGCCACGACTGCGGTGTAGAGGCCGGCCTGCGGAGAGACACCCGAAGCGATAGCAAAGGCCATCGCCAGCGGCAACGCCACGAGCCCCACCGTGAGCCCTGCGATGAGATCGTGCGAAAGCTGTCTTGCGGTATAGCCGTGCAAACACTGAAGGGAGCGGGGAAGCCGCCTGTCAGTTAGATTCAATGAACGATCTCCAGGGGTTTTTCTAATTCGTCCAACATGCCCGAGGTTTCCTTTAGCTGGGCGTGAAAATAGGTGCGCATGAGTTGCAGAACCTGAATGATGGTTCGGTCGCGAACGGAGTAGAAGACCTGATTGCCCGCCTTGCGGTTGACGACGACCTGCTTGGCGCGCAGCACGCCGAGGTGCTGCGAGACATTTGCCTGCTCCATGCCGAGTCGTTCGATCAACGCGCCGGCTGAGAGCTCACCGTCGCTGAGGAGTTCGAGGATGGCGATGCGGGTGGGATGTGCGAGGGCCTGAAAGATGTCGGCTTTGAAGCGGCGAATGGAGTCAGGCATGGATGAATATTAGCATATTCGAATTAACTTCGCGTAGAAATGGGGCAGGGAGCAGCGTAGGTTAGGGCAGGCTGTCGGATGCGTTTGGCGCGCGACCGCAAGGATTGCGCGCCTTTGCGCTCGGCTCGCGCAGCTTTACTCCGGTTTCAGGCCGGCGTTGCTGAGCAACGCAAAGAATTGCTTTTGCGTGGCCTGATCGATGGTCTCGCCGACCAGCTTGCCCTCGCGATCGAAGACATATGTCTTGGGAATTCCAAGGATGTGGAATTGCTTGTGCACGGCGTCACTGCTATCGATGAGCACCGGCGGGTTGTAAGACTTCCCTGTGAGGAATGGTACGACCGTAAGCGGGGTCTCGTCGGTGATGGAGAGGACGACCAGTCCCTCGTTCTGGTAGTGCGAGTAGATGGCGTCAAGAATCGGCATCTCCTCGCGGCAGGGCAGGCACCAGGTGGCCCAAAAATTCACCATCACAATTTTGCCGCGCAACTGGGAGAGCGTCCAGGGTTTGTGGTTCAGATCCTTGAGCGTGAAGTCGGCTTTGGCGACGTCGGCGTCATTGGAGGCGAGGGTGTCGAGCGCCTTTTGATAGAGCGGATCGTTGAGCGTGACGTTGACCTGTTCGTAGCGCGCGAGGCGCGCCAGGTCCATGTAGGGCATGGGCGGCTGATCGCCCTTAGCGGGCATCGGGGTTTCGGCGAGAGCTTTCGAAAGCGTGTTGGCGACAGTCTGGAGAGCGTCGTGGCCCTGGTCGCCTTCGGTCACAAGATTGGAGGCCTCGTCAGCGAAGCCGACCTTTTCTTTCCCGGGCGGCAGGGCATCGATTTCCTTGGCGATCTGAATGGTCGCCTCGGGGCGCTTCTGATCAGAAAGCGAGCGAAGATTGCCAAGCTCGCCTTTAATTCGGGCCGAAGCGCTGGCGTGGAGAAATGGAACGGCGGTGAGGATGGCGGCAAAAAAGAGAGCGCATGAGATCCGGGCCGAAATGCGGGTCATTGAGCCTCGTTAGTGATGCGACAGACTGAAAGTTATCTGTCTGCTGAAATTGTACCCCCGCCGTGCATTGCCGGAGAGAATCAGGGTTTCTGCGCGAGAGCGAGGATGCGCTCGGAGACGGATTCGACGATCTGCTCGTGAACTTCATCGATGGTGAGATCGCCTTCAATGAGGACGACGCGCTCGGGCTCGCGAGCGGCGATCTCGCGGTATTTCTCCCAGACGCGCCGGTGAAAGGCGTCGCGCTCGGTTTCAAAGCGATTTTCGTCGCGGCCGGTTTCGGATTCCATGCGGTCGTTGCGTCGGCGCGCGCGGGCCAGCGACGACTCGAACCCGGGCAACAGCAGGAGCGTGATATCGGGCTGGAGTCCGTGGCAGATGAGGCGGTGCAGATTGAGCACGACCTCAGAGCCGAGCTTGCGGCCGCCACCCTGGTAGGCCTCTGTCGAATCCGTGAAGCGGTCGCAGACGACGATTTTTCCCTGGTTCAGGGCCGGCTGAATTACCTCTGCGATCGCTTGCGAGCGATCAGCGAACATGAGGGCCATCTCGGTCATGGCATCGAGCGAGTGCGAACGGGAGTCAAGCAGCAGCTCGCGAATGCGGTCGCCGATGGCGGTGCCGCCAGGCTGGCGCAGCAAAACAGGCTGATGGCCGCGACGCGTGAGCCATGCCGCAAGGCGCTTGATTTGCGTGGTTTTGCCCGAGCCGTCCAGGCCCTCGAGGGTGATGAAAACGCCGCGCGGCATGGGCTGAGTCTATCACCGGGTGTCTTGGCTTTGTCGTTTCGAAAGAGCCCGGGCCTGAAGGCCGCGTTCCGGGTTTCTTCAGAGGCCTGAAGGCCTCTGCTCCCTCCATTCAAAAGCCGGCCACTACAGACAAACGACTTCCGGTTGTGATAGAAGTGGTCAATTCCCTAAGACTTTGCCCGGGCTTGAGGCTGCGTGCGGCCCATGCACCCATGGAGTGGACGATGAATGTTCGTGTCACGCTCAACATCTTTCTTTGTGCGGCAGTGATTGCCGTGGCGCCGGCCAGCCGGCTGTTTGCTCAACACCTGACGCTGGAGGGCCAGACCGGCGGCTTTCTGACGCCGACGGCCTACGTGGTCTACGCCGAGAAGGGAAGTTTCTTCTCGCACCCGGCAGTGGGCTTTCATTTCATCGACGCTTCGGCGGTCATCGGCGATGTTGAGACCTTCAGCATTACGGAGGGTTTTCGCAACCGGGCAGAAGCCGGCTACACCCGCAGTGTTCATCAGTTTGGAGACCAGCCCACCACGACAGCCACGCCGCTCGGCCTGAGCAACCTGTGGAACTACTCCGGCATGAATGTCTTTCACGGCAAGGTCGTGGTTTTCAAAGACGGGCAGTTCGGCCCGTGGATGCCGGGTATTGCCGTCGGCGGCGTGGTTCGCACCAACGACCACTTTGTTTCAGGGTCTGCCAATAAAACGCTCACGGGAACAGACAAGTCGTACACCAACGGCGACGCGTACATTGCCGTCACCAAGACCTGGGCGAAGCCTCCTGTGCCGTTCCTTTTGAACATTGGCTGGAAGGCGACCAACGGCACCATCTTTGGCCTTGGCGGCCAGAGCACGCGATTTGGCGGGCGGTTCTTCGGCGGTTTGGGCATCCCGCTGCCCATCGGCCATGGCATCGTAGCGGTGCCATCGGCTGGATTTACGCAAGAGCCGAAGACCTCCGTGAATCTGAACACCCTGCTGAACGCCGCGCTCTATCAGTGCGAAGCTGAGCTGGCTTGCAACCCTGCGTCCTACCCGCTGATGAGCGCCCATATCCCCACAACGCTGGACTACGCAGTGCGCGTGACGCAGAGGGACAAGCCGCACTTCGCGTTCGACATTGGTGTCGGACAGGTAGCGGGGAACATCGGATCCATCTATGTTCCGAATCCCTATTTCAATCCGACCAATCCCGCCTTTGGGCCTCCGGTTGTCACCACGCCCGTGAACCTGCAGGCGCGGCACGTGGTCGGAATGGGTCTTAGTTACAGGTATTAAAGCAGTTACATGCTGAGGAAAACACCGGCCAAACGGGCAACTTCTTGGTGCTCGGTGGGTTCCTACGAGCATAAACTGGATTGGCTCTCGCCTCTCAGACACGCCAGGCGGGATGCACGATCCGTTCGACACTCAAGGAGGTTCCCCCATGCGAAATTTCCGATGGAAGCGGGTGTTTGTGCAGGCGACTTTGCTCGCTCTGCTTGTTTGCTTAATCCCCGCAAGTTCAAGCGCGGCGGTTTTTATCAGCGTAGGATTTGCTCCGCCCGTGCTGCCTGTTTATGTGCAGCCGCCCTGCCCCGAGCCGGGCTGGATGTGGACGCCGGGCTACTGGGCCTACGGCGATGATGGTTATTACTGGGTGCCTGGAACGTGGGTTCCGGCGCCTTATATTGGTGCGCTATGGACGCCCGGATACTGGGGCTGGGGCGGCGGCTTGTATATCTGGCGCCCCGGCTATTGGGGACCGCATGTGGGCTACTACGGCGGCGTGAATTATGGGTTCGGCTACATGGGCATCGGGTTTGTGGGCGGAATGTGGGCCGGCGGGGCGTTTCGCTATAACACCGCGGTGATGCGCGTAAATACGACGATCATTCACAACACGTATGTGGACAACACGATCGTGCGCAACAACACCGTTGTGAACGATCGGCACGTGGCGTACAGCGGCGGACCGGGCGGCATCAATCATCAGCCGACACCGGAGGAGAATCGCTACTCGCACGAGCAGCACGTGGCTCCTACGTCGTACCAGACGAGGCAGGAATCCGCAGCCAGGTCCAATGTGAACAACTATGCCAGCCACAATGGCGGGCATCCGGCAAATGTCGCGACAGTGAGGCCAATGACGGGCGGATCGCACAACAATGGAGGCGGGATGCCGAATGGTGCTCATGGGCCTGCGGGTTCGACCTCGACCAATCACGGCAGCGGTCCAGGCTCAAACCCAGGCTCATACCGTTCGGGCGGCGGGAATCACCCCGCACCGGTGAGCCGGCCGGTTCCTGAATCGCACGAGGCACGCCCGGCGCCGCAGCCGCATGGGAGTCAGCCGCACGGGGGCGGCGGTGGCGGCGGTGGAGATCACGACCACGGCAAGGGCCACTAGACAGAATCTTCCCTCAGAACGCGAAAAGGCCCACGGCAAAACCGTGGGCCTTTTTGTGCGCGACCGGGAACGACCGGCGCGCCACAACCGCCATAGCATTTTCGCAATCACTTTAGACCGAAAGCACACGCTCAACTGGCTTTTTCATCAAGAAAAATCCATCCTTGAATGCACTCAAGAATTCTGCGTGTATTCCGAAAATGCTTTAGTCGCCGCCGGCCTGGTTGCCAGTGGTCGCGTAGTAGCCTTCGCGGGTGATGACGGTCAGATCGGGCTTGTCGGTCTTGAGCGCGATCTTGTGAAAATCACCATCGGTCTCGACCTTGTCGGGAGTGTAGGTGAGCAGATACTCCTGGCGGAGCGCCCCGGCGACGAGGCCGTAGATGTCGTCTAAACTGTCTTTCTTCTTGGCTTCGAAAAACATTCCGCCAGTGCGCGAGGCAATCTCCTGCATGATCTTCTTGCCGTCGAGTTGCGGCGCGTTCGTGCCTCCGGGGTGGTGGCCGCCGCCGCCGCCGCCGGGCCAACCCCCTCCGCCGCCGGGGTAGCCGCCGCCGCCGGGATAGCCGCCACCGCCGCCGTGGTGGCCGCCGCCGGGAAAGCCATTCCCGCTGCGTTCCTCTTCGCCTTTGAAGTAGATGGTGAAGACCTGCACGCCGGCATGGTCGGCCGCATCGATGGCGTCGTTCATCGTCTCCTTGCTGCCGCGATCGACGCCGTCAGAGAAGATGACGAGAGCCTTACGGCCGTCCTTGGGCTTCATGAGCTCGTCGGACGAGAGATAGATGGCGTCATAGAGCTGCGTTCCGCCGCCGTGGCTCGCGCCGCCATGGTCACCATATCCGCGGTCGTCGCTGCTCGTCTCCGGGCCTTGGGAGTTTTGTTCCCGGGAGGTCGGAGTCATGGTATCGATTTCGTGATCCAGCTTTTCGCGGGAGTTGGTGAAGTCCTCGAGCAGCTCTACTTCGTGGTCAAAGTGGATGAGAAACGCCTCGTCGCCGCGAACGGCGGCTTTAGGATCGGCCGGGAGCATCAACTCAACGAATTTCTCGGCGGCCTTCCGCTCCGCGTCGATGGCTGTATAGACGCTGCGGCTGGTGTCGACCAGCAAGCCAAGGCGGAAGGGCAGGTTGCTCTGCGTGGTGAAGCTCTTGATCACCTGCGGTCGCCCGTCCTCGGTGAGGGTGAAGTCCCTGGCTGTGAGGTCGGTGACGAGGGCGCCTTTCTTGTCGACGACGGCGACGGGAAGCAGAACTTCGCGGGCCTGCACCTTCAGACTAGTCATGGGCTGGGTAGTGGAGGGTTGCTGGGCGGCGTCGGAATCGCGCAGGCAAAGAAGCACAGCTAGCGCAAGGGCGAGAACCAAAAGAGTGGGGCGGAGAACGGGCCGAATCTTCATAGAGTCTTTGGGCTAGACACTTTCCACGGGTTTAGACGCGGCAAAGCGCGGTCCGTTGACTGAATGCGCGCGGTTACGGCCGAACATTGGCGATGAGCGGGCCTTTCTACCGCAGAAGGTCCTCAAGCGCCGTACTGAGGTCGGTTTTGTCGTCGCGGTACTTCACGATGGCGGGGGCGTAAAGGCTGAGACCCCACTCCTGGCCTTTGCCTTTGTTGACGGCGCGCGCCCCGGGCACGACCACGGCACTTTCGGGCACGATGAGCGGCAGATCGGCGGAGGCGCGCAGGACTGTGCCGTTCACGAGATCGAAGAGTGGCGTACCGCGCGTGAGGATGGTGCCGGCCGCCAGCACCGCGCCCTTGCGCACGATCGTGCCTTCATAGACGCCGCAGTTGCCGCCGACCAGGACATCGTCTTCGATGACCACGGAGCTGGCGTTGACGGGCTCGAGCACGCCGCCGATCTGCGCCGCGGCGCTCAAGTGAACTCGCTTGCCGATCTGGGCGCAGGAGCCGACCAGCGCGTGCGAATCGACGAGGGTGCCTTCGTCGACGTAAGCGCCGACGTTGATGTACATGGGCGGCATGCAGACGACGCTGCGAGCTACGTAAGCTCCGGCACGAACCGAAGAGCCACCGGGAACCACGCGCACTCCGTCGGCGCGCGGTGAAACGGCGGGCGGGGTAGGTGTGCTTGTCGACGAATGTAAGCGCGGGCGCCGGGCCGGAAGCGCCGATTTCGGCGGCAGGCATCTCTTCAAGCGTGCCAAGGCGAAAACCGAGCAGGATGCCGCGCTTGACCCAGGCATTCACGCGCCAGCCGGTGGGCGAGGCTGCATCGGGCTCGGCGGCGCGCACCTCGCCGCGCTCGAGAGCGGAACGCAGTGCGAGGAAGGCCGTCATGGCCGCGGGATCATCGGCGGCGGCCGGGCCGGCGGCAAAGTGCCTGTCAATTTCTCGCTCCAGTTGTTCCTGCTCCAGTTGGCTGAGATTCATGGCAAGTCGAGTGTAGCAAGACGGGTGGACGGTGGGCGGTGGACGGTGGGCAGACAGCAGGCAGGGACTGAGGGATTGCGGGTTGTGGATCGTGGACCGTGGACCGCACACCGTTCACCATCCACCGTCCACCGATCACTGTCGACCGTTTCAGGCGGGGCTGAGGGGATCGAGGGTTGGTTCGATGCGTGGGCTGCGGTTGGTCAAGATGGGGCGGAGGCGGAAGCAGTTCTTGCCCGATGGGATCATGGCGAGAGGAATGGGGCCCTCGCCCGGGCGGCCATTGAAGTTTTTCGATTCAAGCCAGGCGCAAAGGCGAGGATCGGAAATCTCTGTCTGGCCCAGCCAGAAATCGGGACTCAGGCCGCATTGGATGAGCAAGTGGTCAAGGTGCAACTCAACGACGTCGCTTTCCCTGGAGAAATAGCGGCGGACGTTTCCGGCCCCGACCTCGACACCGGTGTAGGCGCGTCCCTTGCAGTGCGTTTTGACGACCATAATTCTCCACCGAATCAATCTGGTAAATTGCGCGGGCTGAAGTGCAGCAAGAAAGATGCAAGCGCGCCGGATGAGGTAAGTCTAGGGAGAGGAATTGCATTTCACGCGAGACATCGGGTCACAAACGTGCCGGATTTCCTGATTTGAGACGAGTGCAATGGCAGCGCCAATCCGGGAAACCGCATTTGCACTTGTTTGGCGGATACAGATGCTCTGCCGGAGGCGCGAAGGTCCATGCGTATGCGATACTCGAAACGACATGTTCAAGCGAATCGTGCTGAAATTATCGGGAGAAGCGCTCTCAGGAGAGCGCGGCTTTGGTCTGGATGCCGAAAAAGTGGCGGAGATTACCGGGGAGATCTCGGAGGTCCACGCTCTGGGCGTGGAGGTCGCGGTCGTGGTGGGCGGAGGAAACTTTTTCCGCGGCGTGGAAGAACAGGCCAAGGAAATGGATCGTGTGAGCGCGGACAACATGGGCATGCTCTCCACGGTGATCAACGCCATCGCGCTGCAGGACGCCCTGGAACAACGCGGCGTGCAGTGCCGGGTGATGACGGCCGTGTTCATGAACCAGATTGCGGAACCGTATATCAGACGGCGCGCGGTGCGGCATCTTGAAAAAGGGCGCGTCGTTGTCTTCGCTGCGGGCACGGGAAATCCGTTCTTTTCGACCGACACCGCGGCCAGTCTGCGCGCCATGGAGATCAAGGCCGATGTGCTGCTGAAGGGCACCAAGGTGGAGGGCATCTACAACGCCGACCCGGTGCTGGTGAAAGATGCCGTGAAATACGACCAGATTACGTACATGCAGATTCTGCAGCAGGGCCTGAAGGTGATGGACCTGACCGCGGTCAGCATGTGCAAGGACAACAACCTGCCCATGATCGTCTTCAACATGAATCAACCGGGAAATATTCGGCGCGTGGTGCTGGGCGAGAAGGTGGGATCGCTGGTGACGGCGTAAAAAGCAGCTTCTAGCTTCTAGCTACTAGCTTCCAGCCCCAAGCTTTCTCTGCGTTTAACTGTGTGACCCAATTTGAAGGGGCCCGCCAGCACCAATTCATTTCCAACACCTCTCGTTTTGAGCGTATCGGCGGTTTTGGCAAATAAGAGCTAGCGGCTAGAAGCTAGCAGCTACCGGCTGCCTTTCGGTTCGGAGACGTCTAACTGCACGTGGAGACAAGCAAGCCAGCACAAACGATCAAGCCGGCGCCGCTGAAGGCGCTGACGGGGTTGCGATGCTTCGCGGCCGTCAACATCGTGCTTTTCCACTTTTCCAATCCCCAGTGGTTCGGTTTTCTGGCGCCGGTCGTCAACGCCGGATTTATCTCTGTCAGCTACTTCATTCTGCTTTCGGGATTCGTGCTGGCCTACAACTACTCGGAACGGGCGCGCAACGGGGAACTGGACCGCAAGCGCTTTTGGGAGGCGCGATTCACGCGCATCTATCCCATCTACCTTCTTAGCCTGCTGCTCAGCCTGTGGCAATTGAGCGGGGAATACCCGACGCATACCAAGGCCATGTTCTGGACGGGCGTCCTGCTGACGCCGCTGCTGCTTCAGGGGTTTGTTCCCGCGGTTTCGACATTTCTGAATACTCCCGCGTGGACCATGTCGGCCGAGGCCGCTTACTACGTGCTTTTTCCCTTCGTGGCGAAATGGAAGCGTCCGGAGCGCATCGCGCCGCACGTGATGAAGATGGCCGGGGTGTGGGTGCTGGGACTGGTTCCGGGCGCGCTCTACATGGCGTTCAATCCCGACGGCATTGCGCACCCTGACCGATGGAGTTACGGTCCGTGGCTGGAGGCGCTGAAGTACACGCCCTACACGCACGTTTTCAGTTTTGTATTCGGCGTGATGCTGGCCGACCTGAACCGGATGATCGCGCGGACGGCGCACTTGAGGCTATGGTTGGGACTCCTCGGATTCGGCGGAATCTACGGCCTGCTGAGCCTGGGATCGCTGGTGCCGTACACCATCATCCATGACGGTTTGTTGATGCCCCTGTTCGGCTGCATCGTTCTGGGACTGGCAGGCGAGAATCCTCTGGCTCACGCGCTGGGCATTCGCCCGCTGGTCTTTGTGGGCGAGGCCAGTTACTGTCTTTACCTGCTGCACTTCAGTCTTTGGAACCTGATTCACAACTCGCATGTGCTGGATGCGCTGGGGCTCGCCCGCTTCGATCCGTGGATCAGTTACCTTTTGCTGATGGGGCTGGCCATCTTCGCGCTGTACTTCATTGAGAAGCCGGCGCAGCGAAAGCTACGCGAGTGGATGCACGCGACGACGGTGGTGAAAAACACAGGGACCAGGGACCAGGGACCAGGGACGTAGGGACTCATTCATCGCAATGGCTGCTGCGGGCAGAAAGCAAAAAGCCCCGCCGCGAGGGCAGGGCTTCCGGTGAATTGGTTTAACGTTGCTGCGCGGTGCAGCTACTCTGGCGTTGACAGCGGGTGGTTCCCATGCGGAACAGCGATCAGGGCTGTTGGATTCGCGCCGGTGGGGTAGGGCGTGGCCTGTGTTTGCTGAATGGTTCCGTCACTGGGATTGAGCTTGAAGCCGGAGACGGAGTTGCCGAGATAGTTGGCGGTGTAGACAAAGCGGCCGAGGGCCGGATCGATGACGATCGACACAGGGTTCGTGTCGGTGGTGATCCCGGCGCTACCGGCGGTGCCAACATTCGCCGTAGGCGTGCCGGTGGGCAGGGAGATGGAGTAGGACGAAACTGTCTCATCCAGCGAGTTTGTGAGACAGATAAAGATTCCGCGGGGATCGATGGCAATCGAAGATGGCTCGTTGCCGGTATGGAAGGGGCCATCAACCATGAACTGCAGGGCACTGGTCGAGAGGACCGTGTATCCGATCAGTTCGTTGGAAGCGTAATCGGTGACGAAGACAAAGCGGCTGACGGGATCGGTGGTCAGAGCGGATGGCTTGACGCCAGCCAGATAAGGGCTGCCGGTGGTGGGCGTCAGTGCGCCGCTGCGCTGCTGGCGAACCCAAACAGCCAACCCGGATTGGCGTCGCTGGTCGTGGTGCCGCCGGGGTTGTATGCGGACTTGTCGTAGGCGGTGACGTAAACCGCTTTGCCGTTGGCCAGCGCCGTGACTCCGGTGGGAATGATTGTGTCGCTGGTGAATCCTGGAACGGTGAGTGGAATGGTGGCAGTGGCGGAGCCAATGGCGCCGGCAGTGAGGGCGTACTCAGTGAGCGTGGCGGAACTGGTGCCCGAGACGACATACAAATAGGTGCCGGCTGGATTCACGGCAAGCGATACGGGCGTTGCAGCGAGCGTGATGTTGTCTTTCGCGGTCAGGATGCCGTGGTCGCTGACGGAGAAGTGAACCACGGTGTTGTTGCCCTTGTTGGCGACGTAGAGGTTGTAATAGTCGGAGGTCGTGGCCATGGCGACGGGGCCTGAGCCGCCGGAAGAAACAGGCGAAGCGGCGCTGCGCAGCGCGCCCGAACTACCGTCGACGGCGTAAGTGTAAATCTGTCCGGTGCTGCCCGAAGAGCTGCCCGCGGAGGAGGCCACGAAAAGATAGTCGATCGTGACCAGATTGCAGGCAGTCAAAAAGGTGGCCAGGACAAGGCCAATTGCGGAGACCAGAACGAGCTGGCTCAATTTACTAAACTTCATGCGCTTCCTTCGTCATGGGCCCGCCAGGTGGAGCCCCAAAAAACTCGTTAAAGTTGCCCCGTCTTCATTGTAAAAGCCGAATACGGAGAATTGCCACCGGCTCCCTTGCCGGAAGTGAGTGAGCGCGAACGCTCACGGCTGAATGCCGCCGCCCGTGCCGTTGTGCGGAATCGCCGCCGCAGCGGTTGGTTGGTCGTTGCTCGGAAAAGGAGAATTCTGCGAATCGAGAAGTGTTCCGTTGGTGGTGCTCAAATCAAAACCGGAAACCGTGTTATCAAGAAAGTTGATCGTGTAGAGGAAATGCTCCGTCGAAGGGTCGATTCCAATGGCGACGGGCTGCAGGCCTGTGGCATATGTGCCAATGGAACTGAGCGCTCCGCTGGATGCAATGGAGTACGCGGTCACGTTGCTGTCCAGCGAGTTGGTCACATAGGCGTAAGGATAAGCCGTATCGACGGCAATGGCGGAGGGCTGATTGCCGGTGGGGAATGGGCTGCCGGCGATCGGCGTCAAGTTGCCCGACGTTGCAGTGAAGCCGTATACGTGGGCGCTTGAGAAGTCGGTCACGTACACATGCGCGCTGGCGGCATCGCTGGCAATAGCGGAAGGCTTGACGCCGGCCGCAAACGGCGAGCCGCTCAGGGGCGTGAGAACGCCGCCCGACCCGACCGAGAATCCGAAGACATACCCGACGTTCGGCGTTACCGAAGAGTCGTAAGCCGTGACGTAGACATCGGCGCCTGAAGCAAGAACGTTCACCGCGGTCGGCACGATGATGTGAGATGCGTTTGCACCGGAGAGAGCCAAAGGCCAGTACTGCCCACTGACGGCGGGATTGGTGACTGGCGTTCCGATGGTGACGGGCGTGGCGCCGCTGGCTGCAGAAAGCGGAAAGACACCGATGGAGCCGGAACACGGCTCGGCATCCGAACAAATGGGCAGCGGCTGGTAAAGATCGACGATGAACAGGTTCGATTTACTCGCAGCGATAGCCAGTGGAAAGATCCCTGGAGTATTGACGGTGTTGTAGGGATAGATCTTGCCGTCGGTGCCGATTCCGAATTGCTCGATGGCGTTGTCGTCCTCATTGACGACGAAGAGACTGCCGTAGTCGAGTGAGACGGCCTCAGCCACGGGATCGCGCCCCTGGGAAGGGAACGGCGAACTGGGAATCTGGCGCATGCGGCCCGATTCGGAGTTGATCTCGTACACGTTGATCTCGCCGTAGTTGTTGGTGCCTTCCGCTTTGGTGCAAGCCACGTATACGAAGTCGATCGTCAGCGTTTGCGTAAGCTGGGAGCAGGCAGTAACCAGCGAGGCCGCCAGCAGGCTGGCCGCGCCGACCAGCAGAAGTCCAAAACCTGAGCGAAGATAACGTCGCCTCGCACTCTTCAAGGTCGCCGCCCCTTCAGGCGCGCGACCACTTGACACTTGTGTCCCAGCGTTTTGCTCGCTCTGTTCTTGCGGTCGCTGGCTCGATTGATTGAACTTCATGCGCATCTTTCTTGAAATGCGGCCTCGAAGGCAGGCCACCCCAAAAACGTTCTAAGATTCGAATTCCGGTTTTGGCTGCAAGCAGCAGAACCGGCATTCAGCCAAGGCCTGCGGACAGACCTTCAATTCGCGCAGGCCCCGGAAAACTCCAAGCCTGACATGAGGACCGGTCCGCCAGGCCGCAAGGTTTCGTAACTGGCGTGCGCGGCGCTGCACTAACTTGTGCGCCCATCAACCAGGCACCACGACGCTGGCCCCTGGAGCTTGTAGTCGCTGACCACGCGGAGACCGGTCAGGTCGCCCGTCTCCGGA
Source organism: uncultured Acidobacteriaceae bacterium (assembly GCA_963813015.1). Taxonomy (GTDB): domain Bacteria; phylum Acidobacteriota; class Terriglobia; order Terriglobales; family Acidobacteriaceae; genus Telmatobacter. The sequence goes on along the minus strand of CAWEXN010000013.1, from coordinate 224,870 downwards.
TTAACGACCCGCCCCGTCACCGTGGAGTCGTATTCATCGGCTTCAAAGATGAACTGGTCGGAAGGATCTTCGACGATGCACTGCGGGCCCGATCCGGAGCCGAAGGGCTCATCGGCGATGAAGCTTAACTGATAGGCAGGAGCGGTGGTGACAAAATACCCGGCAGTGCCGCTTTCCGGGTTCGGCCCAGTGATATTGTTTCCCTGATTGGCCACGTAAAGAAACTTGCCCTTGCTCTCAATCATGATGTAGATGGGATTGGAAAGTGTGGGGTCATCGGGAATCGCACCGCCCGGCTCCGCCGCGAGCGAGCCGCCAGTACCAATGGTGAAGGGAAGAATCTTGCTGGGCGAAGTGGTCGGGACGCCGTTAAACGAAACGGTCACGGGTTCGTTATCGAGAACATAAATCACGCCCCCGGCGCTGACCATCGCCGTGGCCTGAGTGACTCCCAGAGGCTGGGAGCTGTTCTGGCTCAGCGTTAACTGGCCTGTGGAGCCGGAATAGTTGTACGGAAAAGCAAGGGTGCCACCGACGTACGGATAAGAAGTCGGGTTGGGAGCGCCGGCAAGAGTGAGGACGGTGCCGTTGGATATCAGGAAATCGACCGGATTCGCCGGCACCGGAAAGTAGGTGATGGGCTGGGCGCTCGTAACTGCTGTCACCTGCGCATTCACAACCAGCGAGAGGCGGCCGGTGTTTTGGTCGATCTTGAAGACGGTAATGTCGCCGCAAGTGGTCACCGAAGTTCCCAGGGCGAGCGCGCAGTTGTCGCTGCTCGATGGGGCAGCATTGTCCGGCGCGTCATGGTCCAGGACAAACAGGTAGTTACCTGACGGATCGGCAATCAAACGGAAGGGATTGATGCCCGATGAGTAGAAGGTCTCCTGCGGCGTCAGGGTGCCGTTGCCGCCCACAATGAACTGGGTGATGTTGGAGTTGATGCAGGCATTGGCGCCCGTGCCATAGCAATCGGGGCTCCCCGATGCGGTGACTCCGCGGTTCAGAACATAAAGGAACCGGCTGCCGAGGGTGAGGACGGCGCGAACCGGGTTGGCGCCTCCGGAGGCAACGGGCAGCGTGTTGATGGGCGTCAAACGGCCCGTGTTGTGATCGATTTTGAATCCGGAGATGATCCCATTACTGCCACTGGAGACCGTGACGGTTCCTGTCACATACAAATATCCAACCGTATAACTCTCAACGCAAGACGTCACGCCAAGAACGACGGCCGCCGAAAGTGCGCCCATCGCAAGCGCCTTGCCGAATTTCATGAACTTCATGCTATTCCTTCATCCTGGTCAGGGTGGCCCCGCCAAGTTTCATCGTTCCCGAGCAAAGCTGGGTTGGGATGGAGTCCCTGATGAATTGTAAAAGGCGAGGGCCAGTTGTGCCTAGTTTACCCTTCGGACTGGTAAATACCTTGCCCATCGGACTGATAAACCTCTCGATCTCGATTGCTGCGGCGAATCGCGCGCGGCTCTGCACAGGGCGCCGATGTGTGGAATTTGGGTTTTCAGGCAACGATCGGCATTTGGACGCCCGGAGGAGCGAAAGGTCAACGGCGGAGGCGGGGCAACACGGGCTTTGCGTGTCGGTCGGCCGCAAGTCTCAGGAAGGCGAGAGAATAAATGGATGCGAAGCCGGTTAACGATTCCTTATTCAATTCTGGCGGGCATGAGCCTGATCGGGTTCTCTCGCCTGGAGCCCACTGCGCTCGGGCAGGACATTCACGTTCGCGTTTCGCCCGATGTGAAGACGGGGATTGAGGGCACCCCGGAGTTCCCGACGATCCAGATGGCCATGGACCACCATCCCTTCGCCGGCATTGGACCTGACGGCAAGCCGGGCAGGGTGTTTATCGAGATTGCGCCAGGCGTGTATCACGAGAGAGTCATCGTGACGCAGAACCATACGAACATCACTTTGGTGGGCATGGGAAAGAGCCCGGCCGACGTAGTGATCACCAACAGCCTGAACGCAAAGCAAGCCGGCGGAACGTTTTTCACGGAGACCGTGGAAATTAATGGGACGGGATTCGAGGCCGACAACATCACCTTTGAAAACACGGCCGGAAACACGGGGCAGGCAGTGGCCGCGGCGGTGCGCGCGGATAAGGCGGTCTTCAAGCACTGCCGGTTTCTGGGCCACCAGGACACGCTCTTCGCCGACTACGGGCGCCAGTATTACGTCGATTCCTATATCGAGGGCGGGGTCGACTTCATCTTCGGCAACGCAACGGCGGTCTTCGATCACTCGGAGATTCATGCCAACGGGCCGGGGTATCTGACCGCGCAGTCGCGCACGTCTCCGGAGCAGACAACGGGCTATGTGATCGTCGACAGCAAGGTGACGAGCGGAATTCTGGCGAACGAGAGGTCGGAGATGGGTGCGCCGGTGCGCGACACCATCAGTCTTGGCCGGCCGTGGCGCCCCTACTCGCGCGTGGTGTATATCAACACAGAACTTCCCGCCGATGTGATTCCAGAGGGATGGAATGCGTGGGGCAAATCGGACGCTGTGCCCGAGGCATATTACGCGGAGTTTCATTCGACCGGGCCCGGAGCGAATGCGGCGGCGCGCGTGCCGTGGTCGCATCAACTGACGGCGCGGCAGGCGGCGCGATACAGGCCGAGGACATTTCTGGCGGGCGCGGACCATTGGGATCCGATCGCAGCGGCATTGAAGCTGCCGTAGCGGTTCTTTCAATGGCTACCGTGCCAGAATTCCCGGCTGGCGGCCGTCGTTCACTCGTGAGGTCTGGCACTCCCAATCAACGGCGATTTAATTAATCGTGGCAATAAAGGCCGGATTAGGATAGACGGTCTCGACGATATTGCGAATCACTTTTATCCCGTTTTCTCCATTCGTAAAGACAACAACTCCGAGCCCGCTTTCAGGGATGAAGAACGCCAGGGTGTAGACGCCCTTGTCGGTGCCGCCGTGGTCGACGATTGTTTCGCCATTCATGTTGATCGCCTGCCAACCCAGCCCCAGGCCGGCGGTCAACTCGCAATCGGTTGCGCCCGGTCTTATCAGCGGGCACATCTTGTTTTTCTGGTCCTGGGTGACAAGATTGCGGGTGATGACGAGACGCTCCGAAGCAATCCGGCGAGTCAACCCCTTATTGTGCATCACACTGACCACGAACCTCGTATAGTCCCCAATCGTCGTGCGCAACAGGTCGGCGGCGCTCCACGTTGTTCGGGCGGTGGGTCTATCTTCATCCTGTGGGTCGAAGGGAACGGCCAGGCGCCCTTTAAACCCGGGGCGCGGAGTGTAGGCGGTATCTTTCATCCCAATGGGATTGAAGACGTATTTTTGTGCAAGTTCCTCGAATGAGGCCCCAGTCTTCTTCTCGGCGAATCGCGCCACGTAGTCGTATCCCTCGCCCGAATAACCGAACCGGGTGCCAGGCTCCCATTGAAATTTCAAAATGTTGTTGGTCTGATACCGCCAGTTTGGAAAACCGGTTTGATGTGACAGGCACAGGCGGGGTGTCAGCAGCTTATTCCAGGGATTACCCACCACGTCAGGGTCAATCCAGTATGCAGAGAGAGGCTCATCCAGAGAGATCGTTCCTCTGGAAGCCAGCCGCAGAATCACTTCAGCCGAGATTGGCTTGGTAAGAGACGCGACATTGTAAAGAGTTCGCTCGGTCGCTGGAACGCCGGGACTTTGCTCTCCATAGACGGCAGTCCAAGCCACCTTTCCGTTTTCTATGATTCCAACTGCGGCGCTGGGAACGTCATTGTCTTTTAGCCATTGCGGGACATTCTGGTCCAGGCGCCTTCGCATTTCCGGACTCGAAATCGGTTTGGGGCCCGTCTGGCCGAAGCTGGCGGCCGTCGCTATGGAGGCCAGAAATAACCCTAGAATCCGATTCATGCATTCTCCAGTCAACGATGAGCTCTCTCGATGCCTGGGTTTGATACGCGCCTGGTTCATGCGCAGTTCCAACCGCTTTCGCTAAACAGACGGCGGGCCTTTTTGCCGGCGTGCGTGTCCTGATAGTTTGCTCTGGTTCTTTACAGCGCGTCGCCGCGCCTGCCACACTGGAGCGTGGACACCCAGACAATTGTCATCCTCGATTTCGGGTCGCAATACACGCAGCTCATCGCGCGGCGCATTCGCGAGCAGAATGTGTTTTCGGTGGTCCTGCCTTGCACGGCGCCGCTCACCGAAATTCAGGCGCTCAAGCCGATTGGGTTGATTCTTTCCGGCGGCCCGTCGTCGGTGTACGACGCCGATGCTCCGGCTGCCGACCCGGAAGTTCTTGCAACTCGGCGTGCCCGTGCTGGGCGTTTGCTACGGGCTGCATTTCATCGTGCATCACCTGGGCGGCAAAGTGCTCTCTGCGCCCAAGCGCGAATACGGCCATGCCGAGGTTACGTTAGAAGATCTGTCGACGCCGCTGTTCGCCGGGTTACCCGAGACGATCCACGTCTGGATGAGCCACGGCGACGAGGCGGCTGAGCTGCCCGCCGGCTTTCGCCGCATCGCCGTTACTGAAAATGCGCTGGCCGGAATTGCCAACGAGGGGCGCGGCATCTGGGCCGTGCAGTTTCATCCCGAGGTGCACCACACGCCGCTGGGACCGCAGCTCATCCGGAACTTTCTCACCATTTGCGGAGCGCGCGGCGACTGGACGGCGGCGCACTTTATCGAGAGCACGGTGGCTTCGATCCGCGAGAAGGTGGGCGCGGGGCACGTAATCTGCGGGCTTTCGGGCGGCGTGGATTCCTCGGTGGCTGCGGTCCTGGTGCACAAGGCCATCGGCGATCACCTGACGTGCATTTTTGTGAACAATGGCGTGCTGCGCAAGAACGAGTTCACCAGCGTGCAAGCGAACCTGCGCGGCAAGCTGGGACTGAACATTGTTGGCGTGAATGCGAGCGCGCGCTTTTTGGAGAAGCTTGCAGGCGTGACCGAACCCGAAATGAAGCGCAAACGCATTGGCGCGGAGTTCATCGCGGTGTTTGAGGACGAAGCCAATCGCATTGCGCAGGCGACGGGCGGCGTGGAGTGGCTGGTCCAGGGAACGCTCTATCCCGACGTGATCGAATCGTCGAGCGTGAAGGGACCGAGCCAGACCATCAAGAGCCACCATAACGTGGGCGGCCTGCCGGAACGGATGAAGCTCAAGTTGATTGAGCCGCTGCGCGATCTGTTCAAAGATGAGGTGCGGCGCATCGGGCGCGACCTCGGTATGCCAGAAGAAATCCTGAGCCGGCAGCCGTTCCCAGGGCCGGGACTTGCGGTGCGCATCCTGGGCGAAGTCACGCCGGAGCGCGTGGCGCTGCTGCAAGAGGCCGACGAGATCGTTGTCGCCGAGATCAAGGCCGCCGGTTTGTACACCAAGATCTGGCAGAGCTTTGCGGTGCTGCTTCCGGTGATGAGCGTCGGAGTCATGGGCGACCAGCGCACCTACGCGTACACATGCGCCATCCGCGCGGTGCATTCTGAAGATGGCATGACCGCCGATTGGACACCGCTGCCCTACGAGCTGCTGAAGCGCATGTCGAACCGGATCGTGAACGAGGTGCGCGGCATCAACCGCGTGGTGTACGACGTGACGTCGAAGCCGCCTGGCACGATCGAGTGGGAGTAATTTGCCATTAAGGCAGCCGCGCGCTTCGCGCGCCATTCGTGCCCGAGAGACAGAATCAACAATTGATACCGGGTGCCCCAGATCCCGATTCTGGGACCTGGGACAGCACGAACCTGATTTCGCGTTCAGAGATCTCGCGCGTGCCTAATGCCCGCCCAGCGCAGCCTTGGCAAAGTGGAAGATGCAGTTGACCTGATGCGTGTCAGCGTCAGGCTTTTCATTAAATGTGACAATGACGGATTGCATCCACTTTGACAGGACCTTGTCCTTCTTTTGCGCCTGGGCCGCGAAACCTGAAACGTAACTCTCGTCGAACGCCGCGCCCGGCGCGAGTTTCCAGGCATTTTTGAGCTTTAGGGCGATTGCATCGGGTGCGCCATCGAATTGAACGGTTCCCATCCGATAGACCGGTCCGGGATCGATCTCGACACTGTAATTCACAATGTGCGTGGCCTCGTTGAATGAGGCGTGCGAGACGACAGAGCAATCGAGATAGCCGCGGGCATGATACGCGTCGTTCACGGCGAGGACGAACTGATCGAGCGGCCTTCCGGAGCCGGCCTGATACTTCGCCAGGAACTTCTGGACCTCCGCGCGCGAAGCCAGTGCATCGGCCGGATAGTTGATGGTGCCGAGCTTGTAGACGCCGCCTTCCGTGACCGTGACCGAGAAAGATATTTCAATAGCCGCATCCGACACGACCGGAGGATCGATCTTGCTCACCTCGACTTTGACGGCCGCGTAACCCTGGTCCTGGTAGAGATCCTCAAAAGAGCGTTGGAGCCCGATTGCCGTGTTCTCCGTATCGAACTCGTTTCCGGTCTGGCCATTGACGAGAGAATTCACTTTGGCCTGCATGGCGGGCGAAACGCCGGCCAGCTGGATTGGACCGATGCGCACCGGCGGCGCGGTGATCGTAAAGTTCATCGCCGTAATCTTTTTAGGGCCGAGACCGCTGGTGAGACTGGTTTTTACGGTCGCCTTCGCGCTTTTCTCCGCCAGCATTTCTTCAAGCATCTGGCAGATTCCATCGTCCGTAGAGCCGCTGGCGGGCAGAAGACCGTGATAGAGCGGGAAGCGCGCATGGATTTTGTCGTCGAGATCTTTGCCCGGCTTGAGCGGCAGATTGTCGAGATGCATGGGGTAAAGCTGGCTCGCGGGAGTCAACGTGAAAAGAAGGCCCTTGCTGTCGTTGCCGAATTTGACCACCGCAAAAAAGCCCGTATCGTTGAGCTGCCTGGCATGCGCTTTCACGTCGGCGACGGTGAGGCGCGCGCCCTGTTTGATACCCGCGGCCGTGAGCAATTCATCCTGCGAATATTGCGCGGCACCCTGAAAACGGACGTTCCGGGGCGGAGCCTTCTTTTGCGCGAGCAATTGCAGAGAGCAGAGAAGAAGGACGGCAATCGGTCGAGCCTGTTCTGATCATGTTGCGCCAAGATTAGCAAACCACAGAGCAAATCGCGCACTGGCTGCACACGAGCATCACGATCAATCGCCGGCAGATTGTGGTCGAAGCGCTGCAACCTGGCTTTGCAGCGCCTCCAGCCGGGCCAGCAACTCGTCATGTTGCTTGTCGGCCACGGACGGCTCAAAGGCCTCAACATAGAAGGTGCCGTTCGGCTCGAGCTCGCACCGCTGCACTTTTTGGGCGTTGTCGAATCCCTGGCGATGGATCACGTCGAGGAGCTCCTGCTGGGAGAGCGACTCGCGCTGCAGCGCCTTCTGGTCGACCTTTCCGTCGCGGATGAGCACGGTGGCGCGGCCCTCGAACATGCGCGTGAGTCTTGGCGAGCTGAAGAGCGCGCGGACCACAAGCCAATTCACGGCCAGCAACGCCACGGCCCCGATGATTCCTCCGGAAAGGGAATTGTCGTTGCCGATGATGGCGTTCTGCACGGTATTCGACAGCGAGAGCAGAACCACAAGGTCGAACGGGTTGAGCTGCGCCAGCTCGCGCTTGCCGAAGATGCGCAGCAACACCACCAGCGCCAGGTACACGATGGCGGGACGAAGCAGCTTCTCCAGGAGGGGAAGCTGCATTTGGAACATGTCGTTGAAGGTCACGGAGTGGAGCATGGGATGAGGATAGCCGCTGAATGGCTTTTCGCCGAGAGATTTTTCCTCACAAAGCGGGTCGCCAGGCGATTGCCGGAAGCTGCCGATTCGTCTGCTAGAGTGAGGAGGTCAAGAGGGCAGGACACTTTCCATGAGCGCGGCTTTGACAGAAATGGCGCCGTTTCGCATCGATCCCGTATTTACGGCGCGGGTCTGGGGATTCCGCGACTTGCGGCCCTGGTATGACCGCGTGGCCGAGGGCGATCCCATCGGCGAAGTCTGGCTGACCGGCGATGAGTGCACCGTTGCGACCGGGCCGCACACTGGCCAGAAGCTGGGCGCGCTCTTCAGCGAGCATAAAGTCGCGCTGCTCGGGACTGATGTTCAAGGCGCCGATGCACCCGCGGCGGATTCGCCGCTCCCGCCCGGGGCCGATTCCCCTTTATTGATCAAGACAATTTTTGCCAAAGAAAAGCTGAGCGTGCAGGTGCATCCTGACGACGCGATGGCACGGAAATACGGCGAGCCGCGCGGCAAGACCGAGTGCTGGTATGCGCTCCAGGCAGATCCGGGAGCGGAGGTTGCAGTCGGTGTAAAGCCTGGAACCACGCTCGGCGAAATTGAGGATGGCATTCGCGCCGGAACCCTCGAACAGAGATTGAACATGCTTTCGGTGGCTGCGGGAGAGATGATTTATGTCGATGCGGGGACGATTCACGCGATATGGCCGGGGTCGATTCTGCTCGAGACGCAGCAGAATTCCGACGTGACTTACAGAATGTACGACTACGGGCGTCCGCGCCAGCTGCACATTGAGAAATCGCTTGAAGCGACGAAGCTCGCTACACGCGCCGGAAAAGTGGCTCCGATCGAACTCGCCGACCGGACCGTGTTGATTGATGTTGCGTACTTTCGCATGGAGCGAATTCCCGCGGTCCGCAACCTGACGAGCGAAAGCTTGCGCGGCGCCGATGGCAAGCGCGGGCTCGCATACCTGTTTGCGGCTGCCGGAGCGGGGCGATTGTCGGCCGCGGGTCCATCGAGAGCGGAATTTGACTCAATCGATCTTCCGCCACGCGGAATTGTTGCGGTGCCGGCGGCCTCGCCGGAGTTTGTGCTGCAAGAAGTTGGCGGCACTGGCGATCGGCTCGATCTGATTCGCATCACGCCGAACTGGCCGTGAACCCAGGTCTCAGAAGCGAGACCTGGGGCACCCGCGACGGCATAAATTCGAAATCGGAGCCCGGCACCAAAGGGCAACACCCTCCGAAAAGGGTGCTGTCTTCCGGAACTTTTGCACAATCTTAGCTTTGCAACTTGGCCGATGAGGCAGAATCTAAGGTGATATGAGCTTTCGAATCGCAGTACCCTCTGACCTTCGCGGCGCCGTGGACGCGGCGGCGGCCGATTGGCGAGCCAACCATAAAGTCGAGCGCTTCTGGCAAAAAGATCCATCCCTCTGGACTCAGGACGGCGAGGAAAAATGGATGGGCTGGATCGACATTGTGGAGCGGCAGCAAAAGGACCTCGCGACCTTCGCGGAGCTTGGGCGAAGACGTGGAGAGCGCGGACTTCCGATCGGTTTTGCTGCTGGGTATGGGCGGCTCGAGCCTGTGCCCTGAGGTGCTGTCCAAGACGTTTGGCCCGCGGCCGGGATTTCCTGAGTTGCACATCGTGGATTCCACCGACCCCGCGCAAGTGAAAGCTGCTTGCGACTCCGTTGACCTGGCCGAGACGCTGGTGATCGTGGCGAGCAAGTCGGGATCGACGCTCGAACCAAACATCCTGAAGCAATATTTCTTTGACCAGATGCGGCGTGCGGTGGGCGCCGACGATGTGGGTGGCCACTTCATGGCCATCACAGACCCCGGCTCAAAGATGGAGCAGGTGGCAAAGGCGGATAACTTCAGGGGCATCTTCTACGGCGATCCCGAGATCGGTGGTCGCTATTCGGCGCTCTCGAATTTTGGCGTTGTAGCGGCGACCGTGACCGGTCTGAACGTGGAGACGCTGCTGGCCGAGGCGGCCAAGGCGGTCGCCGCGGCCAAGCTGCCGGTTGCGGAGAATCCCGGCGTGCAACTCGGCCTGCTGCTGGGAACCGCGGCCAACGCCGGCCGCGACAAGATCACCATTTTTACTTCGCCGGAGATTGCCGACTTGGGCGCATGGCTGGAGCAACTGATTGCCGAGTCGACGGGCAAACAAGGGAAGGGAATTACGCCAGTTGACCTCGAAGCGATTGGGGCACCAAGCGTGTACGGCAACGACCGCGTGTTTGCGTATGTGCGCCTGAAGGACACCACCGACGCGAGTCAGGATGCAAAAGTGGATGCGCTTGAAGCCGCCGGCCATCCGGTCGTGCGCTTCGAAATCGGCGATCGGTACGAAATCTTCGGGCAGTTCTTCACCTGGGAAATTGCCACCGCGGTGGCCGGTTCGGTGATTGGCATCAATCCCTTCAACCAGCCGGACGTGGAAGCCGCCAAGATCGAGACGCGCGCGCTGACCACGGAGTACGAAAAGAGCGGTAAGTTGCCTCAGCGCACGCCATTCCTCACGGGAAAGAGCGACTCGGGCGCTCCGTTCGCGCTCTACGCAACCGATGCCTACGCCGCCAAGCTCCAGGGCGCGGCGCCGAGCCAGACACTGGCTGGAATTCTGCGCGCGCATCTCGACCAACTGGTCGCGGGCGACTACTTTGCGACCGTGGCCTTTCTGCCCATGTTCGACGAGCACGTGGCGGCCATCCAGAGCTTCCGGCACAAGGTGCGCGATCAAAAGCGCGTGGCTACGTGCCTCGGCTTCGGTCCTCGCTTTCTCCACTCCACCGGGCAGGACTACAAGGGCGGCCCGAACACGGGCGTCTTTCTGCAAATCACCGCGGACCACGCCGACGACATGGACATTCCCGGCCAGAAGTACAGCTTTGGCGTGGTGATCGATGCGCAGGCGGCGGGCGACCTGGCGGTGCTGGAGTCGCGCGGGCGCAGAGCCCTGCGGGTGCACCTCGGGACCGACGTGGCCGCGGGGCTAAAGGCTTTGGGTGCAGCAATAAGCGCGGCATGAGCCGGGGAAACTTTTTCCCGGATGCTGGGTTTAACTCGTTAACAGGCTCAGGCGAGTCTCGTCTAACCGTGTGAGCCGTTGACGTAAGTTGAAAACCGTTGCTCGGCGTGAGTTTTACCGCCGAGTCACGACGGAAGAAACCAGGAGAAATCGACATGAAGCGTACCCTGACGAATCGTATTTTGATGAGGAAACTGGGCACACAGCTCATGGCGTATATGGGATTGGCCATGCTGTGCACCGTGGTGGCGTTGGCGCAGGACCCCGGCGCACCGCAGCCTCAAGGTCAGCCGACGGCGGCACAACAGGGACCGCGCACCGACGGGCAGATTGAGATGGACGTGGTGCACGCCCTTGATGCATCGGCAGCGCTGAAAAACGACTTGATTACCGCGGCGACGATTCAGGGCGAAGTCACCCTTTCAGGAACCGTTTCCACGAATGCGTCAAAGCAACTGGCCGAGTCGATTGCCTCGCATGTTGACGGCGTTACCAAGGTGCACAACAACCTTCAGATTGGCAACCCGGGCCCCGATGGACAAAGCCCGCAGCCGGCCCCATCCGCGGACGAAATGCCGGATCAAGATCAGTCGCCGGCGCAGCAGCAAATGGCGAACTTGCCGCCCCCGGGACCGGCGCCAGACGCGAATCCGCAAAGCCAGGGCCCGGACCCGGCTGCAGTCAACAATCCGCAGCCCCCGGCGTATCCGCAGCAGCCGGCCTACCCGCAGCAAGGTGGCTATCCTCCACAAGGTGGTTATCCGCAGCAGGGTGGGTATCCGCCGCCTCCGCCTGCGCGGCCGCAGTATCAGAACCCACAGAACTCGCAATACCCGCCGTATCCTCAGCAACCCCAATACCAGCCGGCGCGCGGACCTGTGACGATTCCGCAGGGAATGTTGCTGCAGGTGCGCACCAGCGAGCCGGTCGATAGCAAGCGAGCCAAGGACGGCCAGCCGGTGCAGTTCACCGTGATCCAAGACGTAGCCGTCGGTGGCGTTCTGGCGATTCCACGCGGCGCGACCGTGCACGGCGTTGTGACCGAAGCGAAGAATGCCGGCTCGGGCACATTGGCCGGCAGCTCAATCCTGGCGCTCACACTCACGTCGCTCGACCTGGGCGGACAGAGCTACCCGCTCACGACCAATGAGTTCAGGGTGAAGGGGCCGAATAAGGCCGGCGAGACGGTGAACAATGCGGTGGGTGGAGCAATTATCGGCGCCATCATTGGCTGCGCGATCGGCCGTGGCCCGGGCTGCGCCATTGGCGCCGGCGCTGGCGCGGCCGGAGGCACAGCTGCTTCAGCAGCTTCAGGCGGACCGCGAGTCTGGATTCCCGCTGAGGCTCTGGTCACCTTCCACATCGCTGCGCCGCTCACGGTAAACCCGGTGAGCCCGCAGGAAGCAGCGCGATTGGCTGAAGGCCTGTATCCGGGCGGCCCGAGCCTCTACCGGCGTGGCCCCTACGGCTACGGCCCGCACTACGGCTACTATTCAGGCTATGTCTACCCCTATCCGCCGGTTTACTACCGGCCCTATTACCTGGTCGGCGGAGTGTACTACTGGCGATAAATAACAGTGGGCAGTGAACAGTGATCAGTGGACAGAAACGGGCATCCTGCTCAGGCGGGATGCCCGTTGTGCGTTGGGGACGCAGTTTGACCAGCACTCGACAGCGGGCCACCTTTGAAGGGTATGGGCTTCAGCCCGTACATTGACCACCTAACGGGGATGCGGGCTTTAGCCCCTGAGGGAAAGTCCTTCAGTCTCAGCTTCGCCGCGAACCCACTCGCGCCGGGCGGCTCCTCTATAATGGCAGAGTCGCATCCAGCGAGAATCGCGCATACGCAGGCGCGCCGCGCATTGCAGCAAACCATGCTGCCGCCCGCAGGCCAGGCTTGCCGCGCTCAGAGGGTTGAAGTCCATTCATGATTCGTTTCCTGCAAACAGACAATCGCATGGTCAAGGCGCTGATCGTGGTCATTATCGGCGCAGCGTCCGTCACCATGGTGCTGTACCTTATTCCGGGGCTGGGCGGCATGGGCTCCTCATCGCCCGACACGTACGCGGTGGTTTATCCGCATTGGTATAGCCGCATTCTTTCCTCCGGCGACAGCATCAGCCAGGCGCGCGTGGAGCAGATCACCGAGAACCAGCTGCAGCAGCGCGATCCGCAATACGCCAGCAATCCCATGATCGTGCAGCTTTTTGAGCAGCAGGTGGGCCAGCAACTGGTGCAGCAGCAGGTGCTTCTTGAAGAAGCGCACAAGCTGGGCTTCTACGTGACCGACGATGACGTGCGCAAGTGGCTGCGGACGGGGCCCACCGCAGAAGTGCTTTACCCCGAAGGCAAGTTCATTGGCGAAGACGCCTATAAGCAGTTGATCGACGAGCGCCTGCACGAATCGGTAACGGATTTCGAGGACCAGATCAAGGACCAGATTACGATCCAGCGGCTGGAGGCATTTATTACCGCCGGGGTCACGGTCAGCGATCAGGAAGTGCGCGACACCTACCTGAAACAGAGCATCAAGATCAAGTTCGATTACGCGGTGATTTCCGCGGACGATGTGCGGAAGACGATCAATCCCTCTGACAGCGAGCTCGAAGCGTTCTTCAAGAACAATGCGGCGCGGTACGCGCAGGCGGTGCCCGAAGAGCGCAAGATCACGTATTTCGCGTTCACCGACAGCCAGATTCCCGGAGGCGTCCAGCCGCCGAGCCAGCAGGCTGTGCAGCAGTACTACAACGAGCACGCCGCCGAATACGCCGTGCCGGAACAGGCCAAGTCGCGCCACATCCTCATCAGCGTGCCGCCCAACGCCAATGCCGCAACCGATGCCGCGGCCAAAGCCAAAGCGGAGATGGTTCTCAAGCTTCTCCAGGCCGGCGGAAGCTGGACCGATCTCGCGAAGAAATACTCCGACGATCCGGGCAGCAAAGACACCGGCGGCGAGCTGGGATTTGCGCAGCGGGGCAAGATGGTGCCGGCGTTCGACAATGCGATCTTCACGCAGAAGATTGGCGACATCGACATTGTGAAATCCAACTTCGGCTATCACATTGTGCAGGTTGAAGAGCGGCAGGCGGCGCATACGCAGCCGCTGAGCGACGTGCAGGCCAGCATTGTTGCAACCCTCACGCGCCAGGCACAGGCGGCGGCCGAGGACAACTATGCTCAGCAGTTGACCACCGAAGCAAACAAGAACGGCATGGAAAAGACGGCCGCGGCGCACCACCTCGATCTGGTGACCACGGATCCGGTGGCGAGCGACGGCGTGATTGCCGCTCTCCCCGACAGCGCACAGATTCTGTCCAAGGCCTTCCAGGCCAAGCAGGGCGATCCGCCGCAATCGGCCACCACGGGCGAAGGCTACGCGATCTTCCAGGTAACGGGGATCGTTCCGGCGCACGCGCCCGCGTTTGCCGACTGGAAGAGCCACGTGCTCGACGACTATCGCCAGGAGCAACTGCCGGCGTTGCTGAGCCAGAAGACAAAGCAACTCGCCGATCAGGCGCAGGCGACCAAGGATCTGGCCAAGGCGGCCAAGGCCGTGGGCGCGACCGTGAAGACCAGCGACCTGGTGGGCGAAAGCGGGCAGGTGCCGGACTTTGGCGAGGTAGGCCAGGTGGCGCCGCAGCTCTTCGACATGAATGTGGGCGCGATCAGCGGTCCCATCAACGCCGGCCGCACCGGCGTGGTGGTCAAGATCGACGACAAGCAGGCGCCGACTCCGGACGAGATCGCGAAAAATCTGGACCAGACACGCGATCAGCTTCTCGACCAGCGGCGCAATGAAGCGTTCAGCGTATTCGTGAGCAACACCTGGAACGACTACAAGAAACGCAAGCTTGTGGTCATCAACGCCAAGCCGAAGGGACCGCAAGCGCCGGGCACGTAAACGCCAGGCGAATTCGAGCACGCATCAGGCCCGCAGCCTCAATGGTTGCGGGCTTTGTGCGTGGACGCGTCTAATCTTCATTGCCGCCAGAGATTGGTTGACCGGCGTAGTCACTTCGGGGCGATACAATCTCGAACAATTGATGTGTGCAAAAAAGGGGATTCCGGATGAAACCACCGATTTGGCTCTTCCTGCTGATCGCCCTGTTGAGCTCGACAACGGTGCTTGCACAGGATGCGCAGCATAATGATCCATGTAAAGCCATGCCGGCTGCTGGGTCGGCCGCGGCAAAGTATTTCCTCACATTCGAACAGTTTGAAAAAGAGTTGCGAGTCGATATCACCCGGCAGGATGCAGTTGCGCTGGCATTTTTGGTGAAGTTTCCTTTGCACATCAACGAGACGGGAGGCGGCATGATCTCGTTGACCAACGCAGCCGCGCTCAGGTCGCATTTTGGAGAGGTTTTCACGCCGGTCGTGCGCAAGCAGATCTTGAGCCAGACCAGCGAAGACGTTGATGACGTTGACTGCGACGAGGAGCATATCTCGCTCGCGGGGGGAGTCATTGCGGTCATCGCCACCGATCGGGGATATGCGATCTCTGCAGTGAGTCAGAATGGGACCATTACCCCAGAGACCTATTACATATGCCAAACGCAGACCCATCGCATCGTGGTCGATGCGGTGGCGGGTCGAGAACTCCGTTATCGGTCCTGGAACAAGCCGCGGTCAGTAACGGACGCACCCGATCTGGCGCTTACGAAAGGAGAAAGCACAATCGAAGGTAATCGTTGCGGGGACCCGGTCTACGCGTTCAAGAACGGTGCGACGGAATACAGAGTTGAGGGCAGCCTGAACTGCTACCCGACTTTGGAAATTTACGCACCGCCGAAGGGCGCAACCGGGCGACTGGAGGTTACTATCGCAGGCAAACCGGCCGCAGATTCGTGGTGCTACTGACGGCACATGGAGCTGCCCTCTTGATGATTTTGGGACTTCTGGCTCATTAAAAAACCGCAGGCTTATCGTCCTGACGTGGCATTTGGCTGTCACCGCAGGCCGGTGGTCGCAAAAGGAAGCCCAGTAGCGGGCCAGCGATCCGGCTGTGCGTCGAGATTGGGCTTGACCGATGCGGCCGCAAACGACGCCGGCGTCACCGTCACATTCCATCCATCGATCACGATCAGAGCAGCTTCGCCATGGAATTCGCTTGCACCAGCTTCTATCTCGATGGTCTTCGTTTCCCCAGGCACCAGCGAGACATAGTTATCGCTGTAGAAAACCGGCAGAACGCGCTCGCCGGATTTGCGCCGCAGTTGCACATGCGCCATCAGGGCTATGTTCTGCGTTGGATTATGCAGAATGACGCGCAACCTGCGTTGCCCCGGCACGTTTTCTTTCGGCGCTTCCACGGTTGCGGTCAGCTTGACCATGGGCATTTGGTTCAGAGCAGCGAGATTGTCGGGGTCGGCGGGCTGCGCGCGCCAATAGAAATTGGTTGAGAGCAATTGGCCCGCGGCGTCGCGCAGGTCGAGTTTGATGAAATGGACGGGCGAAACGGTCGCCGGAAAATCAATCGGACCAAGATCCGTGGCAACATCGGCAGCGGCATCGACTTTTGTCTCGTGCTCATACGCGAGCGACCCGTCGAGGTTGTAAACGGCAACGTGCGCGCGCAGATTTGCCAACGGTCTCCGGCTTGTTGTTGATGATCTGCACGTCGCCCGTGGCCTCGTTGTACTGGATGTGCTCGAGCTCCGACGCGTGCATCACGGCGAAATAGGAAGACATCGGCTCCAGGTCGTAGTGGTAGATCTGCCACACGAAGCTGGGCTGCGCGGGATTGCTCATCCACGTGATGACGGCCGTTGTGGGTGGAAAAGCAGAGCGTTACGGCCCTCGTACATGGCGCGGAAGGCTTCATAGTTTGCCAACTGCGACTTGCGCACAAAGTCGGCGAGGTTCGCGATCTTTCCGTAGCGCCCGGCCAGGATGAGCGGATACAGATCGCCATGCTGGTTCCCCTTTGCCAAATCGTGTGCGGCCCAGTCGTCGTTAATCGTCTCCCAATCTTTCTCGGGCATCATGCCGCGGATCGACTCAAGCGTAGGGATCGGAGACGCTGCCCGTTTCGGTCTTGAAAAAGTCGTCGGTGACGGTGTAGAACTCGCGCGGCGCGCGCCAGTAATAGGGTCCATGCGAACGCACGCCCGGGCCATCGGTCGAATTCGGCCAATAGATTCGCGTCGGGTCGACCTCGGCAAGCAGCGTCCGCAGCTCGGCGTCGATCTCCGGCGGTGGGTCGCCCTCGTTGCGCGCGCACCACAAAAGAATCGAAGGATGGTTGCGGTAGCGCAGAACTTTGTCGCGCACGTTGGCGACGTAGGTGGAAACATCGCTGGGGTTGGGGCCGTCGAGCGGATTGGGCTGGAAAAATTCGTCCCACACCAGCAGGCCGTACTTGTCGCACAGCTCGTAGAAATCCTCGCCGGTGCTCTGGCCCACCCAGTTGCGAATCAGGTTGAGGTTGGCTAGCTTGTGCAGGCGAATCTCGGTGTCGAGCCGCTCGCGTGGAATCCGTTTCAAAGCCTCGTCCAGTCCCCAATCGCCGCCGCGAATGAAGATGAGCACGCCGTTGACGGAGATGGTCAGCGTGTCGGTGCCGGGAACGGTGTAGCTAATCTTTCGCACGCCGAATTCCACATCCTGCGCGTCGGAGATCGCGGTGCCAGTTTGAAATTCAAGATGCAGTTTGTACATCGGCTGCGCGCCGTAGCCGTTCGGCCACCACAGGCGCGGATGCTCCATGTGCAGCGCCGGCGTATTTTTCGCGTCGAACGTGACTTGCTGCGAACTGTTCGGCGCGAGAGTGACCTGCCGCTCGAAAACAATGCTTCCGATGGTACCGCGAACTTCACCCTCGACCGGCTGGTCGCTCACGTTCTCAACGGTCGTCGCGACGGTAACGTCGGATGAATCGGTCTTGGGCAGCGGCAGATCGGTCGTGACAAACGGATCCTTCAACTGCACCGGGCCGGTGGCAGAGAGAAAGACCTTTTGCCAGATGCCGGTGTCGCGATCGCGCACGGCATCGAGCCAGTCCCAGCCGAGTGTCGACAGAAAAGTGGGACCGTCGAGCGCTGTGATGCCGCCATTCTGGCCGACGCCGTTGCGAAGCGTGTGCTCATGCGCGACGCCGGGATTGGGCTCGGGAGTGACGAGCACTGCAACGACGGCAGGCTCGCCCGGTTTCACCTGCGCGGTGACGTCGAAGTTTCCGCGAATAAAGGCGCCTCGCATCGTGCCCACTTGCGCGCCGTTCACCCAGACTTCGGCGGAGTAGTTGATGCCGTCAAAGTTCAGCCACACGTGGCGATCTTTGTAAGCGCTTGGAATGCGAACAACCGCCCGGTACCAATACGAGGTGTGGACGAGGCTTTCGGGGATGATCTCGGGGCGCTCGTTTTCGCCGTAGAGCGGTTCGGGATAGACGTGATCGTTGACCAGAGTCGTCAGAATCGTGCCCGGAACAATGGCCGCGTACCAACCATTGGTGTCGAAGCCCGCGGACGAAACCTGCGCGCCGGGTTGCGGCACTTTTGCCACGTCCTGCAACTGCCAGCCCGAGCCGAGCGTTACAGGCTGCGGAAGCGGCGCTGCCGCAACGGCCTGAGGCGAATGCGCGAAGAAAATCGAAACCAGGGCAGAGATGCAAAAGCAAAAGCGGTGCAAACGATTCTTGAGCAACGGAGGGCCACCTCGTTCGGTTGATCGCAACAAAAATCCGTACGGGAACACGCCAAACATTGTCTCAAATGCGGCTGACTTCCGGCGGCCGGCGACCCGCTTGCAATAATTGCTTCATGGAGTTCCAACGTTCGTCGGGCGTTTTGCTGCACGTCAGCTCGCTGCCTTCTTATGGAGGCATCGGCGACCTGGGTCCCGCGGCGCATGAGTTTGTCAGCTTTCTGGCACGCGCCAAGCAGCATGTATGGCAGGTTTTGCCGCTCTGCCCTACGGGATACGGCAATTCGCCCTACGCAGGGTCGTCGGCCTTTGCCGGAAATCCATCGCTCATCAGCCTGGAGTTTCTCGCCGACTGGGGCTGGATCGATGGTGCGCGCATTGCGGGGCTGGCCGGTCGCTCCGGCGCTGTGAATTTCGATGAGGTCGAGGCTCGGAAGCTGCCGTTGCTTCAGGAAGCTGCGGGAAATTTTCTCGATCGTGGGCTGGACTCGCCGGCACTCGAGAATCAGTGGGCCGATTTTGAGGCATTTTGCCGCGACGAGGCAGCGTGGCTCAACGACTATGCGCTTTACGCTGTGCTGCGCCGTGAATTCAAGACAGGCGCGTGGACCGAATGGCCCGAACCGTTGCGGCGGCGCGATCCGCAGGCATTGGCGCAGGCTGAAGCAGGCCATGTTCGCGCGGTCGCCATCGAGCGCGTGCTGCAATTTGCCTTCGCCCGGCAATGGGATCAACTGCAGGATGCAGCGGAAGAAAACGCGATCCGAATCCTTGGCGACGTCGCCATTTTCGTGAACATGGATTCGGCCGACGTGTGGGTTCATCCCGGAATCTTCGAGCTTGACAAAGACCTGAAGCCGATTCGCATCGCCGGCGTTCCGCCCGACTACTTCTCACCAACCGGCCAGCGCTGGGGCAACCCGCTGTATCGCTGGGACGTTCTGGCCGCGCCCAACGCCAACGGAGTTCGATTTGCCTGGTGGGTCGATCGCATTCGCCGCGCCGTGGAGCTCTACGACATTGTTCGCTTGGATCACTTTCGCGGCTTCGAGGCCTATTGGGCGATTCCCGCTGCCGAAGAGACTGCCGTAAACGGCGAGTGGATCAAGGCGCCGGGGCTGGAGTTGTTTCGCGCGCTTGAAGCGGCGCTGGGACCGTTGCCGATGGTGGCCGAAGACCTTGGCCTCATCACGCCGGAAGTCGAATCGCTGCGGCGAGAACTCGGAATGCCGGGGATGAAGGTGTTGCAGTTCGGCTTCAGCAGCAAGGGCGCGCACACGCACCTGCCACAGCAGTTCACGGCCGGCACCGTGGCCTACACCGGCACGCACGATAACGACACGACGCAGGGTTGGTGGAACCAGGCGAGCAAAGCAGAGCGAGCGGCTGCCGAAGCGCTCGTGGGTCCGGTCGGTGGCCGTCCGGCGTGGCCGCTGATCCGCGCAGCCGAGGCCAGCGTGGCTGAGATGGCGATTGTGCCGGCCCAGGATTTGCTGGAGCTGGGATCGGAGGCGCGCATGAATACGCCTGCGGTGCCGGCAGGGCAACTGGAGCTGGCGCGCGCCCGAGAATTGCTGGACAGATGCGTTGGCCGCGCGACTGGCTGCGATTGCAGAAGTGACGGACAGGGACAATGATCCGC
Source organism: uncultured Acidobacteriaceae bacterium (assembly GCA_963813015.1). Classification (GTDB taxonomy): domain Bacteria; phylum Acidobacteriota; class Terriglobia; order Terriglobales; family Acidobacteriaceae; genus Telmatobacter. Next base: position 204,846 of record CAWEXN010000013.1, on the reverse strand, counting down.
TGGGCGAACCCAAAGAGGAATCGCCCGCGTAGGCAGCGGCTATCTGTAAGACGAATCGTCGAATCGGCTCATGTCGATTGAGTCGTCAAGCACTCCGAGAGTTACAACCGCGAAGGTAAAGACCTGCGTGTCCGGCTCGAGATGGCCGCCGAAGGCCTTGTCTCCATTTGCCAGCGTAATGTGCGGATGAATTCGGCCGTTCATCACCATGCCGCTCATGCCAATGATGTCCGCCGGCGCAGTCGGGTTCTTGATGAAGAGAAGCTTCGAAGGCATGTCGCGATTCGCAACCATGTGCAGTTGGTAGCCGCGCACCGATCCCACCGCGCCAAGAATCACGGCGTTCTTGATTTTCTCCTGCGCAACCATCTTCTGGAGCCCGGCGAGCAGGTCGGTCCCGAACTTGAAACGCAGCACCACAATCCGCTCCAGATGGCCGCTGACGGCAAAGACGTCAGGCACATCGGGGCTGTTCGGCTTGGAGTCGACGGCCGGATTGCCGGTGGCGTGGCTGACCTCGCGGCGCGTCTCCTGCGCCGGCAGCGCCATACAGGCTGCAAGCAGTGCAACGACAAAAAACATTTTCATTTCGATTCTCCATTGCGATGGATGCGAACCGCAGAAGGCAAAAGCCGCCCGTCTCCGGCGGCTTTTCCTGTTCCCTAATCCCTGATCCCTATTCCCTGTCCTTAGAAGGGAATATCGTCGTCGGAGATTTCGGCGGACTGGGCGAAGTCGTCCGCGCCCGCGGGCACGCGCTGATCCTCGTTCACCGCTGCGTTTGCCGAGCTCGACGAACGGCTGTACCCGCCTCCGCCCTGTGAATCGTCACGCCCGGAGAGCAGCGAAAGATCGTTGACGATGATCTCTGTGCGGTAGCGCTTGGCCTTGGTGTCCTTGTCTTCCCAACTGCGCGTCTGGATTTTGCCTTCGATGTAAAGTTTGGAGCCCTTCTTCACATAATCGCGGACGATCTCCGCAGTGCGCTTGAAGGCGACCAGGTTGTGCCACTCTGTGCGGTCCTGCCAGTTGCCCTGCGCGTCCTGAAAGCGGTCGCTCGTGGCCAGCGAAAAGTTAGCCACCATGGTGCCGCCGGGTGTGGAGCGAATTTCGGGGTCCTTGCCTACGTTGCCTAGAAGTATGACTTTGTTGACGCTCTTCGCCATGTTCTTGCTCTCCTCGTATCCCATTGCCGGCGCGGCGGTTCTTCCGCGAAACCGGGCTGTTCCTGATCTGTCGCTTCGACGTTCGCGGCCAATTGCTTAGCCGCCCGCGCAATCCAGGCAAAATCTTAATATACCCCTCGCTTCTACATTCTGCCTGCACGCGCCTCGCAGCTTTACGCCGAATCCACGCGATCGCCCCCGCGCCTCAGCTCATCCGCGCCTGTTCGCGGAATTGGTGCGCCACGGCTTCAAGAAAAGTCTCCACGCTCGTGTCGGGCGGAATCGCCAGGCCCGACTTGGCGCAGAGCGCCGTGGCAATGCGTCCCGCCAAAGCAGCGCGCGTGGTCAGGTCCATATCCAGGCGCCGCGTGAAGAATCCTTCCAGCACTTCGAGGTCGGATGCGGACAACTTCGCCAGCGCCGGCGCCACGACGAGTCTAGGTCGCAGCTCGACCAAGGCGCTGAGGCGCTTCTGATCATCAACTCAATACGTCAAGTGTTTTGCGCGCATCTAGCGAATAAATCAGAACGGCAAACCCCGTGATCATGAGATTGATGCCCACAATGATTCCGATGGCCCAGGAAGAGCTATTCGGCCATGGAAGCAAGATAAGGAATGCCATCACAAGCGTGACGAGGCCATCAAACAGCGCCCATACAGAACCCGCATAAACGCGGAACTGGAAGAATGTCACAATCTCCAGAAGGCCCTCTATGGTGAAGATCACGGCCACGAGCAGAGTAAGAGCCTCCAGAGCGATTTGCGGATGGAATGCAAGGTAGCTGCCGGCCGCCCAATAAATCAGCCATCCGGGGGAATGGAGACAAAACACCACGAACTCGCACAAACAACGGACAAACTGTTTGACATCAACCGGCCTTCTCATGGGAGCCGACTTCTCAGGACCAGGCTGTGAACATTCTTGCGTAGCATGTGACTTAGATTAGTATTGCGTCCATGAAGAACAGCCGACGGCTAATCGTCTACATCCTGTTGCCGAACAAGCCTCGTATTGCGTCACCCATGGAGAAACCGGTCCATGACGTCCAACAGTGATGAAATTACACATCCAGCTTCCGGTCTGAGTGCAGAAGAGGCTCAGGCGCGGCTGGACCGTTTCGGGCCCAACGATCCTGCCGCGACACGACACTACTCTCCTCTGGCCGATCTCCTGCACATGTTCCTGAGCCCCCTGACACTGATCCTTCTCATTGCTGCCGGGGCATCCGCATTTCTGGGTGACAAGGTCGATGCAGGGATCATTTGCGCCATCGTTCTGCTAAGCGCGGTGCTGGATTTCAATCAAACCTATCGATCTCATAAGGCGGTTGAGCGGCTGCACGATCAGGTAGCACCCACCGCAACCGTCTTGCGGGACGGGACATGGACAGACATTCGGCGCCGTGACGTAGTACCCGGAGACTTGGTCCGCCTCTCCGCTGGCGACATGATACCCGCCGACGCGCGCTTGCTCACCGCGCGTGACCTTTATGTGCAACAAGCAGCATTGACGGGTGAATCGCTTCCCAGCGCCAAGGCGGCATCCGCAGAGCCGGCTTCGACCAAAGCGGATGCTGCCAATATGGTTTTTCTTGGCACTTCGGTCGTAAGTGGAACGGCAACCGCGGAAGTTATCGCGACGGGCGCGCAGACGACCTTTGGCGACATTGCAACCCGGCTGGCCGCACGACCCGAGGAGACTGCCTTCGACAAAGGCTTACGGGATTTCAGCCGGATGCTCGCAGCAACAGTCTTTTTCCTCGTTCTCTTTCTCATAGCTGTTGGCGTATTGCGCCACCGCGATCCGCTTCAATCTTTGCTATTTGCGGTTGCACTAGCCGTTGGCCTGACCCCGGAGTTCCTGCCCATGATCACGTCCGTTACCCTCTCCAAGGGCGCCGTGGCCATGGCGCGCAAGAAGGTCATCGTCAAGCATCTCCCCTCCATTCAGAACCTCGGCAGTCTCGATGTGCTTTGCAGCGACAAGACGGGGACGCTCACCACCGGAATCATGTCGTTCGATAGATCTCTCGATGCATTCGGGAACCCATTCAGCCGCGCACTCGAACTCGGATACTTGAACAGCAAGTTCGAAACCGGTATTCGCAGTCCTCTTGATGTTGCTATCGCTCGACAGAGCCCCCAAAACGTCGAGGGATATACCAAGTGTGACGAGATTCCATTCGACTTCGAACGAAAGCGTCTTTCAGTCGTCGTCGAGCGTCAGTCCCAGCGGGTTCTTATCACGAAGGGTGCTCCGGAAGGGATCTTCCCGCTTCTTGTCGGGTACCTGGCCAACGGCAAGGAAGAACCCATTAGCGAAGAGGCCCTCAGGCGCATCCGTCAGGCCAGCGATGGCCTGAATAGCCAGGGATATCGGTCACTTGCCGTAGCCTACGTCGACGTTGCTGCGCGCACCGACTATTCCGTGAAGGACGAATGTAACTTCGTTCTGGCAGGTTTCCTCACTTTTTCCGATCCGCCATTGCCGGACGCCGCCCAGGTCCTGGATTCGCTCAAACGGGATGGCGTCGAAATCAAGGTCATCTCCGGCGACAACGACCTTGTCACCGCCCGGGTGTGTTCGCAGGTAGGCCTCAATACGGACCACATCGTCACGGGCGACAAAATGGCCAATATGACGGAACCAGCATTGGCCCATGACGCGGAGGAAGCGCATGTCTTCGCTCGAATTTCTCCTGCACAGAAGAGCCGGATTCTCCTGGCTCTCAAACACGCCGGGCATGCCGTCGGCTTCATGGGCGATGGTATCAACGACGCGCCTTCGCTGCACGCGGCCGATGTCGGCATTTCCGTATCGAGTGCAGCCGACGTGGCCCGTGAAGCCGCCGACGTGATTCTCGTCGAGCCCGGCCTGCGCGTCCTCCACGACGGCATCATCGAAGGCCGAAAAGCCTTCGGGAACGTGATGAAGTATCTGTTCATGGGCACGAGTTCGAACTTCGGCAATGTTTTCAGCATGGCTGGCGCGTCGATTTTTCTGCGCTTCCTGCCCATGCTTCCCACGCAGATCCTGCTGAACAACTTTCTTTACGACCTGTCCCAGCTCACGATTCCCACTGACAACGTCGACGATACATTCTTGATCAAGCCCCAGCGATGGGATATCGGCCTGATTCGCAGTTTCATGATCTTCATCGGGCCCATCAGCTCTATCTTTGATTTCCTGACCTTCTATGTACTCCTGCATTTTTTCCGCGCGACGGAGGCACAGTTTCATACTGGCTGGTTCGTCGAGTCCCTGGCTACGCAGACTCTGGTCATTTTTGTCATCCGCACTTCGAGGAATCCGCTGCGAAGCCGGCCCAGCACCCCTTTGATCGTAACCTGCCTTGGAATCGTGACCGTCGGGATGCTCTTGCCGTTCAGTTTCTTTGCCGGCGTGCTGGGGTTTACTCCTCTGCCATTCAGCTATTTCATCTTTGTGGCCGTTGCAACCTTGGCCTACCTTCTGCTCGTGGAGGTCGCGAAGAGGATTCTGCTCCGCCGTGTAGTGCGAAACAACGCACTGAAGCATGCACATCCAGTGACGGTTGCAAGTTAAGCGTCTCAGCGAATCGCTTTGGGAAGCAACGCCCCATATTCAGTTGGTTTTTCGGTCGCATGGATCCTCACATGTTCGTCAGCGTCTTTGCTGACAACCGCCGCATCGTACACTCCGATTACGCCGTCGCGATAACCCGAGCAGGAATAGGACGCTGAATTTGATGGCTGCGGCGGGGACAAAATCGCAGGCCCATCCATGTGGTTCGGCGGTCATGAGCTTACTCCAGGATGCCTGCAGCGGGATTCTCATTCATCAGTTTGTGGACGGCCCAGAATCCCCATACGATGGCAACTGCGCAGAGAGCAACCAGCGAGAGCAGGTGTGGGAACAGCGCGTACGATGGCGCTCCGACGATGGCCAGCTTGCGGACCAGGCAGTTCATATGAAACAGAGGCGTGAACCAAGCAACGACACGCAGCCACGCGGGCATCGCGTAATACGGCCAGGTGAATCCCGATAGTGTAAACAAGACCACCGACATGAACAAATGGAGCTGTGTAGAAATGACCGGAGATTTCGAGAGGGCCGCATATCCATAGCCGAAGCCGATTTGAATTAGGACAAAGAGCGGAAGAGCAACGAGAAGAACCAGGAAGCTGCCGCGAAATGGCGCACCGAAGAGGACGAACGGCAACGCCAAGGCGACGGCGGCGATGGGAAGTGCCAGAAATAAAGTCGCGAGGACCTTCGATACGAAAATCTCCACGTAATCGATTCCGAGGCCGGGAAACGAACGGCTCCATTGCACAACGCTATCCTTCGAAATCGCGATACCGCATCCGATGCGTGTGACTGACTGCAATGCAATACAGACCAGGCCCATAAGGATGTAGTAACCGTAATTGGATGTGGGGTTGAAGAGCTGCCGTGTGGCAGACTCCAGGGGCATGGCTGCGACTCGAGCTGCCGACGGGGACATCCCAACGGCCTCCAGTCGTTCCCGGCTTAATCCCACCTGGTAGGTTGTGACAACTGAGCGGATGGCAATGAGCGTTGACCCGTTAACGAGAATATTACTAGCGTCGAAGACAACTCCAACGCGAGGCTTTTTGCCGGTCAGAACATCACTCTCGAACCGAGGGGGAAACACGACACAGGCGTATGCATCTTCACGGCGCACCAGAGGAAGAAAATCGTCTGTTGAGTTGATCCACCCGACAACTTGCAGGTTCTCAGAACCATCAAGTGCCGCTGTGATTTCGCGGGACAAATGCGAGTGATTCTGATCGACAATGACAATGGGCACATGTTTCGCCCGGCCCTGCCAGTAGACGCCGCCAAAGATCAAGGCATAGAAAAACGGGCCTCCGAGGAGAATCGTGACGATCCGGTAATCGCCCAGGATCAGTTTCCACTCGCGCAGACAGAATTGGAACCAGGGTTTACGCATGAGCAGACGGCTCCTCGCGAGTGTGCTGTCAGGATTCTCTTTGTTCCATACCAGGCGAGAGCCAGAGCGGCGATGCTCCAGGCGGCAAGCCCAATCAACTGAGCGCCGCAGTCGGCGATCCCGGCGCCCATCATGGTGATCTTTCTGGCCATAAAAACAATCGAGTACATGGGCAGGCCGTAGGCCAGGACCCACATGATCTTGGGCATAGCGAAGATGGGCCACGTGTAGCCGGACAAGAGGAAGTTCGGCATCGTGATGATGGCGCACAACTCCGTGGCGAAGACGGGATCCCGCGCCAGACTCGACAGTCCGTAGCCCAGCGTCACCATGATGGCGTCGAACCAGATCAGAATGAGCCAAAACGAAGGATGCGTTTCCAGAAGCGGAGCGGCAAAGAGCCAGTGTGACAATTGAGTGACCACGATGGAGAGGGGAACGGCGATCAAAAAGTAGGGCAGCAACTTGCCGGTAAGCGCGATCCACACGTTCCCTTCCGTTTCTCTGAGTGGTGAAGCTCGGTGACCCGATAACTCAGACGAACCGGCGCGAATGGTGAGGAAGAGGCCGGCCAACTGCACGACGACGTAAGCCAAGCCGACGACAAGATAGTTGAGGTAATTCCCATTGAATGCTGGATTAAACCACATGCGCGTACCCATCTCGAACGGCATGGCCTGCGGTACCGCTGTCGTCTGTGAGACGCCTTGGGCGGCTTCGATCAGGCGCATCTCCGTGCCCACGGAAAATGTTCCCAGTACGGCATTGGCGGAGCTGAGTTCTGCCGTGCCGGCCAGATAGTTCGAGTAGTCCAGCAGCACTTGCACGCGAGCCGGCCTGTGAGCAAGTACCTCGCGCTCCAGGCCGCGGGGGAAGACAAAGCAGACATGAGCGCGATCGTGAGCGACCAACAGTGGGAATTCGTCGGGTGAATCAGCGTAATCGCCCAGCGAAAAGGTTTCGCTTGCCAGAATCGCGCTTGTCAGTTCGCGGGATAGGCGGGAATGATCCTCATCCACAATGGCCACAGGGATATGGGCCACCTTTCTTCGGCGAATAGATAGCACCCAGCGCGATGACATAGAGCATCGGGGCAAGAATCACGAGTGTAAGATATCTCCGCTGAAGGCGAATCCATTGCCACTCGCGCGACGCGACATTAAAGATCGAACGAATCAATTCTCACCTTCGTGCAGCTCGACCCGAGCCGTCATGCCATTGCGGAAGCGGCTATCGTCTTTCAGCTTGATGACAAGTTGAATGCCGCGCACATCGTAGGAACCCTGTTCGTTGGTAGCGCGCTTGGTTGCGAAATCGGCCGACTGGGAGATGCGAATCAAGGTTCCATCGAATTCGCTATTCGCCAGAGCGGGAATGATGACTTTGATCCCGCGCCCCAGACGAAGGTTTCCGAATTTTGATTCGTCGACATAGACCTTCACCTTGAAATCGTTGGCCCGGACGATGGTGAGCATGGGAAATCCGGGAGCAACCATCTCGCCGTCATTCGATACCCGCTCGGAGACGTAACCGCTCACCGGAGAGGCGATTCTCGTTTCGTCGTGGTAGGCAACCGCCTCATTCATCTGGCCATGTGCGGCTTCAGCGAGTTGTGTGGCAGCAGACAGATCCTGCTTGCGAAGGTTCACCTGCAGCGAACCGTCCTTGGCCAACTGCAAAGTGGATTCCGCGGCCACTACGCCTTGCCGTGCCTGTTCCAGTTTCGATTGCGCCGCTCCCAACTGCGCCTTCGCCGCAAGATACTTGTACTCGATCTCCTGCTCGGTCTGTTCCGGAATCACTCCATCCTCAAACAGCCCTTTGAAGCGCTTATTGGTATCCGATGCAGTCTTGTAAGCGGCCTGCGCCTGGTTTAGGTTCTCCTGCGCCTGATGCACGTCTTCCAGATGGGCGTTGTATTGCGCCTGTGCCCCCTTCAACTGATCGGCATAAGTGAGTTGCTGCAGCGTCACGGCCGTATCCGCCTGCGATACCTTAGCCAACGCAGACTGGTATGCCGCCGTCGCCTGCTCGACCTTCGCATCCAGCTCCTGCGACTCGAGGATCACAAGCGGATCGCCTGGTTTGACCGATGTCCCTTCATCGACGAGCAGCTTCTGAATGCGCCCGGGGATTTTGGAGGAGACGCTGATTTCGTCGCACTCAATCGTGCCGTCGACAATGGTGGTGGCCGCGGCGCGGCTATGATGCCAATAGGCAGCCAGACCAACGATAACGATGATAGCGGCAGCAAAAATCGCTGCGGTCCATTTCTTATTCACTTTTGAATCCTCGCGGAAACTACAGCAATATCGCCCTGGTAGCGGTGGATACTGAGATAGGCCAAGTCCATCCCGTAGAGAGCCTGTTGAATACTGATTTGCGCCGCGGTGAGCGACACATTAGCGTCCAGGACCTCGAGGCTGGTTCCAGTTCCGACCTCGAAGCGCTTCGTCGCCAGGCGCAGGCTTTCGGTTGCCAGCTCAGCCGCCTTCCGGGCCGATGCAAGTTCTTCTCGCTTCGAATCAAGATCGAGATAGGCGCTGCGGACTGCCAGCCGGATTTGCTCCTCGGCGTAGTGGTACTCAAACTCTGACGAGCGCAACTGCGAACGCGCCTCGGAGATGCGGGCCTGACGCTCGCCGCCGTCGAAGAGGTTGAGCGTGACCCGTCCTCCGACAAACCAATGGGGATCGGTTTGCGCCAGCTTGTTGGTGACCATCTCCTTGTCCCCGACGGCGGTCACTTGCGGTAGATAATCCGCTTCCTGTGCGTGGACAGCGGAGCGGCCGGCCGCAATCTTCTCGTTCAGCGCCTTCAGGATCGGACTGGACTGAACGGCGGCGCTCATCGCCTGATTCAGATCGGTGTCCTCGCCGATTGCGAACAGACTACCGTCAATGGTCACCGGCGTTGCGTCGTCGAGCGCGAGAGACGTGCGGAGAGCCGCCTCAGCGAGTGCGGCCTGGTTCCTTGCTTCGGTCAGGTGTCTTTCCTGTTCTGCAACCGCTGCTTCGGCGCGGATGACGTCGTATTTTGCAGCCGTGCCTTGCCGGAAGGCTGATTGCGCGTGCTCCAGGTGCTCCTTATAGGAGGCAAGCGCCTTCTCATTCAGATCGACGGCTTGGCGCGTGAGCAACACGGACAGATAGTTTCGTTCGGCCTCGAGCACCACATCGTCGTCGGTGTCGCTCGCCACCGCCGCGGCGGCTTTAGAGCCGGCCTGCGCCTGGTGGATCGAACTAGTGATTTTTCCGCCGGTGAAGAGCGGTAATCCGGCTTGCAGGTCAACGTGCAGGTTGTCTTGCGGCGCCACAGGCGTCGAGAGCGATTTCAATCCGAGAACGGGCACAAGGGGAGCCGGAATGGGCGACTGAATCTCAATCGGGTCGTTGAAGCGAAGGTACTGGCTCTGGAAATCGACCCGTCCCCATCGCATGCTCTCCGCTCTCTTCGCCACCGCATTCGCCGTTGTAGCGTCCTGATGCGCCTGCTTTGAGCGCCAGCTTTGCGTGCGAGCCAGGTCCGCAACCGACGCCAGGTCAAGATTCAGCGGCTGCACAGGATTTGCTGTACGCACCGGGTTTGCCGGCTCCTGCCCGGAAATTCCCAACGCAGAAACTGACAGAAATGTGAGGAGGAACAACCTTGCGACGCACTTACACGCACGGACGCGCTTCGTGTGGGAATATGAAGGACTTTGACCGTTTGTCGCCCCGCGGTAAGATGGCCAGGTACTGCTGTAAACATCTGCTGTGTAGGTCAGAATTGGTTGGATGCCGAGAGAATACAAGTTCACGATACTACCCTCTTACTGTGAGGACGGGGCACATTGCCTCACGATTGACACGGTTAGCGATGGACCAGGGAACCCGAATGGCCAGCTCAGAGAACGAATCGCGATGCGATCCCATGATGATGGTGACAGCATGAACACGCGCGACTCGATCAGCACCGCCGCGTCAGTGGGGCAGTTGGCCTGCTGATCCGGATAAGGCGTGTCGCAAACCGGACAGCTCTTCATTGAGCGTTCCCTCTTGCTTTTGGGCCTCGACTCAGAGGAGATTTGATGGCTATTAGCTTACCAATGTCTCCGGATTCCTTGGCGAGTACCCCGGAGTGGACAAATCTGAAATCACCGTTCGCATCAACATCCGTCGCTCCTCCGTAGCTCCATTTTTGTCTCCTCTCCCGGCCAGAAAAAGAAGTGCCCCTTCATTACGCAGCGTTGCCGGAAACTCACCGTTCTTCTCATGTGGTTTTATATGCTCTCCTTCCTACGAGCTGGTAATAGCTCAACCAATGGTTTGTCCGCCGCGCCCGTATTACTGCACTGCTGGCTTTTAGCGGAGATTTCACCTGCTATCGTTCCCGACCGCAGGCGCTGTCTGTTTGTGGTCACAGGCATGTTAGGGAGCTTGAGCTTGCCCATGCCATGTTTCGTTTGGTCTGTTGCATTCGATTCCGCTTTCATCCAATCGTCGAAATCATAGCCGTCCTTGCAGCCACGACCCTCAAAGGCCATAAACGCGCGGCGGGCGATAGTGTCGTGAAGCTCGCGCACGTGTTTGAATGAATCCCGACTGCACGGCACTTTCGCTGGCGCGCATTCGTCCAGAGGTTCTACTGTGATTGCCAAATGCTCACTCATAGTCATCTCCCTTCTTATTGAATTTGGCTCGCCACCAACGTCAGAATTTTGCGGTCGGTTGTCCGACGCTGGCGCTGTTCGAGATCGGCTCGTATGCCGCGCCTTTGCAGTCCTTCTTTGCACTTCAGTCGCCAAGCAGTAAATGTATGAAAACACTGAGACGGACACATCACAAATTTGCCGCCTGTTCGCGATTTCGCGAACTGCGCCACCACAAGTCTATGTAGCGTGACTTCACCGTACCCGGCGCTGGCGTTCAAGTTCTCTCAGGGTTGGATTGTTCCGGCAGCGCAAAACCCTTGCCGAAAACGGCTGGAAGTCTCGTGCATTAAACGCTTTGCTTCGGTCTCAATCCATCGCAGGAATGCAGAGGCAATTGCGCCGGACTGATCCAGCTTCGAGTTGGCGTTGCCGGGAACACAAAATGGAACGCAAATTGCTCCACCCTTCCCGTGCGCCCAATCGTCACGCGTCGAGACCCCACTTGGAGGTGTAAGATCAAGGGCTTGTAAACCCGCCTGGAGAAATAGTTTGAGGTTCGCATGAAACTCAGTACATACCGAAAGAAGCGTAACTTCGACCTGACACCGGAACCGAAAGGTCGAGCGGGTTCCGCGGCGAGGGGCGGCGATTCACTCGTTTATGCGATGCAAAAGCACATGGCTTCCCGCCTGCACTATGATTTTCGCCTGGAATGGCGTGGCGTTCTCCTCTCTTGGGCTATTCCCCGGGGCCCCTCTCTTGATCCGACGGTAAAGCGCCTCGCAGTCCAAACAGAGGATCATCCGTTGGAGTATGGCGATTTCGAAGGAGTGATTCCAGCCGGAGAATATGGAGCTGGAACCGTGTTGCTTTGGGACCATGGAGCCTGGCAGCCAGAGAGCTTGAACGCGGATGGCTCATTACCGGAGCGGGAGATCAAGTTCACGCTTCGCGGGAAGAAACTCAAAGGTTCCTGGGTCCTGGTTCACACGCGCGGCATGAAGGGAAGCGGACATCGATCCACGTGGCTCCTGATTAAACATCGCGATCAGTATGCATCTACCGAAGATGTAACCCTGGAAGAGCCGCGGTCGGTGGTGAGCCGGCGTCTTCTCGCGGAAATCGCGCGGGATGGCGGAGGCGACCTCGCAAGAGCTTCGATGGGTGATCCGCAAGGCACGGCGTGGCGCACCCGGAGCTCGAAGCCGGCGCGAGAACGCGGCAAAAGTGGGCAGCGAACATGATCGACAAGATTCCATTCCGCATTGAGCCAATGTTGCCCACGCTTGTGAGCAAGCCCTTCAACAAACCAGGTTGGGTCTACGAAGAGAAATATGACGGTTACCGGATCCTCGCCTACAAGGAAGGGAACAAGGCCATACTTCTATCGCGAAACGGCAAGGACCGCACGGAAACATACCCTGATCTTGCGGCTGCAGTCGCAGCGCTTCCGGATCGCACTCTTCTCCTCGACGGCGAGGTCATCGCTTTCGACAAACGCCGAGTCTCAAGGTTTCAGCTCCTCCAGGAGGGAAAGGTGGCGCCGCTTTACGCCGTGTTTGATTGCCTGTACCGAGACCGGCGTGATTTGCGCGCAATGCCGCTTTCGGTTCGACGCGGCGTGATGGAAGAGGCGATTCGCGGAAGCAAACGCTTTTTCCCATCTCACCGCATGAACTCGAATGGTCTTCTGGCGTTCCGTGAAGCGCAAGCCAAAGGCTATGAGGGAGTCGTAGCAAAAGACCTTGGATCGCCATACATCGAAGGGCGCACCAGGCGATGGCTGAAGTTCAAGGTACATCAAGAGGATGAGTTTGTAATTGCCGGCTACACCCGGCCCGAAGGCTCGCGGGCGCATTTCGGCGCCCTCCTGCTTGGCGCCTATCATCGAGGGCACTTGCAGTACGTCGGTAAGGTAGGCACCGGGTTCAATCGAGAGCTCCTTGCCTCGCTTTTTCAGAAGTTCCAGCCGCTGGTCCGTAAAAAAACCATTCTTATTGATCCACCTCGGGAAAAGGGAGTGACGTATTTGGCGCCGCGGCTTGTTGCCCAAATCGCATATCAGGAACTGACGGCCGAACAAAAGCTGCGCCAGCCGGTCTTTCTCGGACTGCGAAACGATAAGAGCGCAGATCAGTGTTTCCTTCCCGGAGAAACCGAATGAAAAGCCGAAGACTGGATCCCGTGACTTCCCTCCAGCTGCCGATCGAGGTGTCGCATCCGGACAAGGTCTTCTGGTCAGAAGAAGGTTACACGAAGCAGGATCTGGTCCATTATTACACTGCGATTTTCCCCAAGCTCCTACCCTACGTGCGCAACCGAATACTCACTCTTGAGCGCTGCCCCGACGGCATGCGCGGGGAATGTTTCTTTCAAAAAGAGATCCCGAAGGGAATGCCTCCTCGGACGCCAACGAAGCGTCTGGCGCACGTGGACGACAGCGGCAAGTTTACCGATTACGTAGTCGGCGGCTCTCTCCTCACGCAACTCGCGCTTGTAAACCTCGGTTGCATCGCCGTGCACGTGATGGCCAGCCGCGCGGCTTCGCCTCGCAAGCCAGACTGGATCACGATCGACATCGATCCCGAGTCGGGGAAGTTTGCCGATGCCGCTCGGGCAGCATTGCATGTGAAGGCAGCTCTCGACTCTCTGGGGCTGGTTTCCTTCGCCAAGACTTCGGGCAGCCGGGGAATGCATGTCCTGGTGCCAATCCGCGCCGGACCCGATGCGGACGAGGTTCTTGCGTTTGCCGAATCGTTTGTCGCGCGCGTTGCGGCTGCGCACTCTGAGGAGCTGACCGTCGAACACTCGGTCGTAGCGCGGCGTGGCCGCGTGTACCTGGACCCGTTTCGCAATGCTTTTGGGCAAACGGTTGTCGCGCCCTACTCCGTCAGGCGGCGGAAGCACGCGCCGGTATCGGCTCCACTGGGCTGGTTTGAGGTGAAACCGACACTCCTCCCTTTTAACTTCAATCTTGGAAATTTCCACCAACGTCTTGAACGCCCGGACCCGTGGGAGAAGTTCTTTCAATCCCGCCAATCTCTGAAGCGGGCAACGGCCCTACTGAGAACGCTATGACGTGTTTACTTGTGCCTATGCGTCTGCTTTCAGAAAGGAGCACGCTATGCCTTCCAATGAATCGTTTGAAGAAAAGGTCATCCGCCTGCTTGAATTGATTCTCAAGCGACTTAGTGAGATCGAACATCGGCTTCCAACCTCACAAAGTCCACAAGACTATGGAGATCCAATCTAACTGTGCAGGCAAGTGCGAATGACTTGTAAGGACCTTGGTGAAACGGCGCCAGTTTTCGATCGATGCAAAAGGCTTGATTGCGCCGAGCGGATGGTTCGCAGCGCGTCCGTCAGGAACTGAAAATATCTACAAGATTTATGCGGAAAGCTTCCGTGGCGCCGATCACCTGCGCCTCATTTTGGAGGAAGCGCAGGCGATCGTTAACGATACTATGACGGCGGCAGCAAAACCAAAGGAGAAACCATGAGCGAAAAGACTCCTGTCAGCCACCCGTTGTACAACCTTCTCCCTACGGAAATCGAGGGGTTCGAATCCCTTGCAGAACTTGCCCTGAATTTGCGCTGGTCGTGGAATCACGCCACCGACCAAGTGTGGCGGCAGCTTGATCCCAAACTCTGGGAGATCACACATAACCCCTGGGTGGTTCTGCAAACGGTCTCCCGCGACCGGATCGAGCGCGTGTTGGCCGACCCCGCTTTTCGCAAAAACCTCGAGGCTTGGGTGCAGGCCAGGCGGAACGCGCTGTCGGCGCCGGCGTGGTTTCAGGAGAATCATGCGCAGAGTTCCCTGACCTGCGTCGCGTATTTCAGCTTGGAATTCATGGTGAGCGAAGCCTTGCCCATCTACTCGGGCGGGCTCGGTAATGTGGCCGGCGATCAGCTTAAAGCCGCCAGCGACATGGGTGTGCCGGTGGTCGGAGTGGGCCTGCTCTACCAGCAGGGCTATTTTCGCCAGGAGATCGACAAGGACGGAGCGCAACAGGCCCTCTATCCCTATAACGATCCAGGACAGCTGCCGATCACACCGTTGCGACAACCCAACGGGGAGTGGTTACGGCTGGAGATTGCTTTGCCGGGATACTCGGTCTGGCTGCGCGCCTGGCAGGTCCAGGTGGGAAGGATGAAACTTTACCTTTTGGACAGCAATGACGCGGCGAACCTCCCCGTCGACCGGGGGATTACTAGCGAGCTGTACGGGGGCGGGCAGGATTTGCGCCTCGAGCAGGAACTGCTCCTCGGGATCGGCGGATGGCGGCTGCTCCGCGCTCTCGGCATCAAACCGGAGGTCTGCCACCTGAATGAAGGGCACGCGGCGTTCGCCATCCTGGAACGTGCCCGCAGCTTCATGGAAGAGACCGGTCAGCCCTTCGAAGTGGCGCTGGCGGTTACCCGGGCGGGCAATCTCTTCACAACTCACACCGCCGTGGCTGCTGGCTTTGACCGTTTCGATCCTTCGCTCATCGAGCAACACCTGAGGGGCTATGCCGAAAAGGAGCTCGGCATTACGTTTTACGATTTGCTGGCACTGGGCCGCCAGAACCCGGCCGACCCGTCGGAGCCTTTTAACATGGCGCATCTGGCCATCCGCGGGAGTGGCGCGGTGAATGGCGTAAGCCGCTTGCACGGGGAGGTCAGCCGGCGCCTCTTTCAGCCGCTGTTTCCGCGCTGGCCGGCGGACGAAGTCCCCATCGGACACGTGACCAACGGAGTCCACGTGCCCACCTGGGACTCGGCCCTTGCCGATGATCTTTGGACAGCAGCCTGTGGAAAGGAACGCTGGCTGGGGACGGCGAAAAACCTGGAAAAGGACATTCGACAGATTTCTGATGCCACGCTCTGGCAATTTCGGACTGCCGCCACCAAGTCATTTGTGGACTACGTCCGAGATCGATTGACGCTGGATATGGAGATAAGACACGCTCCGTCCGAAGAGGTCGAAGCGGCGAAGCATCTTTTTGATCCCAACGCCCTGACGCTGGGCTTTGCACGCCGCTTTGCAACCTACAAGCGACCGAACTTACTGCTGCACGATCCGGCACGGCTGCTCCGCCTCTTGACCGATCCGCAGCGGCCGGTGCAACTCATCATCGCCGGCAAGGCACATCCTGCGGACCAGGCGGGACAGGACATGATCCGGGAATGGATGCATTTCATTTGGCAGCCCGAGGCCCGCCCGCATGTGATCTTCCTCAGCGACTATGACATGCTCTTGACCGAGCAACTGGTACAGGGCGTGGACGTCTGGATCAACACGCCGCGGCGGCCTTGGGAAGCCTGCGGTACGAGCGGCATGAAGGTGCTGGTCAATGGCGGCATCAATCTCTCGGAGTTGGATGGCTGGTGGGCGGAAGCCTACACGCCGGAAGTCGGCTGGGCGCTCGGAGACGGCCGGGAGCATGGCGACGATCCAGCCTGGGACGGAGCCGAAGCCGAAGCACTCTATGACCTGCTCGAACGAGAAGTGATTCCCGAGTTTTATGCCCGCGACGCGCAAGGTATCCCTGCAGCCTGGGTAGCGCGGATGCGGAATAGCATGGCGAGCTTGACGCCGCGCTTTTCCGCAAACCGCGCTGTGGGCGAATACACCGAGCAACACTACCTCCCGGCTGCAGCCGCCTACCGCAAGCGCGCTGCCGACAAAGGCGTAGCCGGCAAGAACATCGCCAATTGGGAACATGCTCTGAAAGAGAAATGGGCCACTCTTCGCTTTGGCGATGTGAAGGTACAGACCAGTGGGGTCCAGCACATTTTTGAAGCCGAAGTGTTTCTCAATGGCCTCGACCCGAATGCTGTGCGTGTCGAGTTGTATGCCAACGCGATCAACGGCGGTAGTCCTCTCCGAGAGGAGATGACGCGCGTCCGCCAATTGACAGGTGCTGACAGCGGCTATGCTTATATCGCCCAGGTGCCCGCGACACGTCCGGTTTCTGACTATACAGCGCGAGTGATACCGCGCTGCGATGGCGTTGCGATCCCCCTGGAAGACGCACGAATTCTGTGGCAGCGATGATCCCGTTGAGGAGGAAAGGCAGGTCCGGGTACATCACTACAGAATGCGATTCAAAATGATCGTGTTCGCGAAATCGCGATTGTCTTCGCGAAATCGTGGTCGATGGGGCCACGCGCTGTAGCCTTAGAATCCTATCCTGCTGGCACTAACTATCTAAATCATCTCGTTTTAGCCGACTGTTTTCCCAACACCAGTGTTTGGCCGCGGAATTGCACTTTCGAGTGTGTCTCGGCAAAGGGCTGAAGGCCGAGGTTAAGTGGATTGTGGCGCCACGCTTGAGTACTCGCTCGAGACGATGTCGGCGCGTGTTGACTCCAAATTTCGTCCCCGGGTTCTCAAGCTTGTTGGCGTGGAACAAGTGAAGAAATGGAAACCTCATTCACACTCTTTGTGTTTGATCCCGGCGCTGCTCGTGCCACCGATCCGTAATCGCGATAAGCATGTTTCACCAACCCTATTCCTGAAGGAGGAACCTCAATGAAGACCAACACAGAACTGCAACGGGATGTTATGGATGAACTTGAGTTCGAACCCAGCGTCAATGCCGCAAACATCGGGGTGGCTGCGAAAAATGGCATCGTCACTCTTACCGGCAAGGTCAGCAGCTATGCCGAGAAATACACGGCCACAGAGGCTGCCGAGCGGGTATTCGGGGTTAAGGCTGTGACCGACGAGATGAAGGTGGACCTGCCTTCATTCCATAAGCGTGACGATGAGGACATCGCACAGGCAGCGGTGAATGCCCTTCAATGGCACGTTTCGGTTCCCAAAGACGCCGTCAAGGTGAAGGTACACCAAGGTTGGGTGACCCTCGAAGGGAAGGTCGATTACAAATTTCAACAGACGGCCGCCCAGAACGCGGTGCAAAACCTGATGGGAGTCACAGGGGTCAGCAATTTGATCACGGTGAAGACTGTGGTCACGCCGTCAGCATCGGACGTCAAGGTGAAGATCGAGAACGCACTGAGCCGCGCCGCCGAACTGGACGGCGAGCACATCAATGTCGAAGTCAGCGGCAACAAAGTGACTCTAAAAGGCAACGTCCACTCCTGGGCGGAGCGCAACGAGGCTGAAAGAGCGGCCTGGTCTGCCCCGGGCGTCTGGAATGTCGACGACCAAATCGTGATCGCGGCCTAAGCGGGGAGTGCGACCAGTACCTCGGGGTAGTTCTTCATTCGGGAGGCTACGCGTCGCCCGGCAGACTGAACTGTGTTATCTCAAGTAATTATCTGCTTGGCCGTCATTGGCCAGATGCTTTAAGTCGGCGTTTGGCGACGCGATCCCTCCCTTAGCCAAGAGTCCGAAGAAAGGTGTCGGAGGAAATGCCGGACGCGACTTGGAAACCTCACCAAAGACTTGGGCAGCTGACAATGCAAAGTGACTTGCCCGACATGATGAAGCCGGTCCTCTTGAGTCGCTGCGTGTATTCTTCGGTCTTGAGAAAATATGTCGATTCGAGAGATACCTAGTTCAACCGAACCGAGGTGTCTCAAGGTGGACAAGATGAAAGTTCTCGTTGCGATTGATTCTTCTCGCTCCTCGCAGGATGTAGTCAACAGTGTGGCGACGCATCCATGGCCGGCGGGTACAGCATTCTGCGTATTGAGCGTCGTAGATATGAACCACTGGGAAGGACTGCCTGCGCTAATCGACGATGCAACTCACCAGGCAGAATCCCTCGTCAAGTCGGCTCTGGATAAACTCATTCCGTCCGGATATGAAACTACTTCGAAAGTTCAACAAGGATTTCCAAAGCTGGTGATTCCGGAGTACGCGAAGCAATGGGGCGCCGATCTGATTGTGATTGGTTCGCAGGGTCATAACGCGCTGTCACGATTTCTTCTCGGAAGCGTTGCTCAAACTGTCCTTCGCACTTCGCCTTGTTCGGTCGCGATCATACGGCCCGACGCCGCGAATCCGCAGCAGTCGCATGCGCTGAAGATCCTGGTTGCCACCGATGGGTCCACTGGTGCCGTCAAGGCGGTGTACTCGGTTGCGAATCGTCCTTGGCCAAAGGACAGCCAGGTGAGGATCATCAGCGTAGCGCAGCTAACGAATCCAGAGTTGCTTGGAATTGAATTCCCCTTAATTTCCGAGTACCCCGCCAGCCTCTTGGACCTAGCCTGGAAAGAAGGCCACATACGGGCAATCGCAGCCGTTTCTGACGCCCGAAAGATACTGGCGGCCGCAGGCCTACAAATAGAAGATGACAAAAAAATACCGGAGGGCGACGCTCGGTCAATCATATTGGACGACGCAAAGGAGTGGGGAGCGGATTTGATTGTCCTTGGTTGCTATGGCAGGCACAGCTTTGAGCGCTTACTGATGGGAAGTGTTTCTGAAGCGGTTGCTCTCCATGCCCATTGTTCCGTTGAGGTGGTCAGGTGATGAGGCAGAGGACCGCATAGATAAGGGAACGGCCCTATTTGTCATCGTCCCGCAAGAGCAGCGCGACGTATGCTCGGCGGCGGGTTAGGCAACCCTCGAAAGGGTCTGAAAACGCCGGATCGTCAATGGGGCTGTCCCCTCGCTTCGGGATGACAGACAAATGGGAGGCGGTGATAAGCCTCCTCCCATTTCTCTCGCTGACCATTCGTCACTGATGATCGGGCGCTGGTTTCTATGCGGCCTTGCTGTGAACCTTGGCTTCGAGGATCTTGTCGGTGCCAACAGTCACCTTGATCTGCTTGGGCTTGGCTTCGGCCTTCTTGGGAAGGTTGATCTTCAGCACGCCCTTGTCGTAGTGGGCGCTCACCTGACCGAGATCGACGGAACTGGGCAGCGTGAACGAACGAGTGAACTCTCCGTACTGCCGCTCGACGCGACGGTAGTTCTCCTCTTTCTCTTCCTTCTCGATCTTGCGCTCGCCATGGACGGTGAGGGTGGTGTTCTCGATACGAACATCGATGTCTTTTTCGTCGATGCCCGGAACTTCAAGCTTCAACGTAATGTGGTGCTCGTCTTCGTAGATGTCCACCGGCGGTGCGTACATGGTGGTAGTTAACGCTTCTTCCGGGACTTCGGGGCTAAGCGACCCAGGGAAAAGACGGTTCATACGGTTGATGCGGTCTTGCATGGCGAAAAACTCTCGCAAAGGATCCCTTTGTGTCAATGTGGTCATAACGCAGCTCCTCCCTTGAGGAATCTAAGACAGGAAAGCTTCAGATAGGCTGACTTAGTTCAGGGAACCTGAACGAGTAAGAAGAGGTAGCTTGCTCAATTACGACGCTAGGCTTATGCGCTGCTGTTGTCAACCTTTGACGCGCCAAAATAGCGATCTGCTGTCGAATCATGCGGATGAATTGATCTATCCAGTTTGATCAGTCCGGTGCTCTCGTTCCAAGCCAAATTGCCGATGCACTCAGCGAGGAATCCAGCGACAGGGTCTCGTTGCCGGAAATGGTTTATAAAGCTCCTTCGATGGCCCCCGAGCCTTGGGAGCAGATGCTTTGGCGCTCGCGGTTAGACGAGATCATCTTCTCCAGCTGGAAGCAATGCGATCCCGAGCCCCGCAATCTCATTGAGCCCCTTGCCGGCGATGCCCTGCAAATCGCCATACATAGCAGCCGTCGACGCAATCCAGGCAAAATCCTAATATACCTCTCGCTTCGACACTCTGCCCGCACGCGACTCGCAGCTTTACGCCGAATACGGCGCCAGTGCGCCCGAGCCTCAGCTCATCCGCGCCTGCTCGCGGAACTGGTGCGCCACGGCTTCGAGAAAAGTCTCCACGCTCGTTTCGGGCGGAATCGCCAGGCCCGACTTGGCGCAGAGAGCCGTGGCAATGCGTCCCGCCAAAGCAGCGCGCGTGGTCAGGTCCATATCCAGGCGCCGCGTGAAGAATCCTTCCAGCACTTCGAGGTCGGATGCGGACAACTTCGCCAGCGCCGGCGCCGGCAACACAACGCGCAGGTGCGGCGGACCACCCCACGGGCCAACCTGTGCCAACCCAGACGCAGTCGTCGGCGACTCCGCGGCCAGCGTTGGCGCCGTGATCGTACGGCCGCTGCTCTCGCCCCAATTCGGCGAATCGACTTCGCGATCGCGAACCACAAGCGTCCCGGCCACCATGTCGCCAAGCCGCTGACTGCGCTTGCTGAGGAACATGGTCACGACGCCCACCGCATAAAAGCTCGGCGCGGCATCCACAAAGCGCACCAGGTTGCGCGCCAGGGCCTCAACAAAATTGATGCCGCGCCCCGACTGGTGAATGACGCGAATGTGTGCGACCCTTTTGCCCGGCGTGCGCCCATTACCGAAGGCCTCAAACAGCGCAAAGTAGCCCCATTGCAAAAGGAAAACGATGAGAAGCGTGATGCCGATGGCCCAGTTGGCTGAAACGCCGCCGAAAAAATGCAGCGCAGGAATAATGATGGCGGCCAGAAGCCCGAGAATCAGAAAAACAAATCCCCAAATCAGATAGTCCACGAGAATCGCGATGAAGCGGCTCCCGATGCCGGCCAGCGGCAACTCGATCGCCACCAGCTCCGGGGTGTCGATGTTAAGCTGATCTCCAATCGGACTCATGGCGACTATTCTCTCCAATCAGTGGCTCGCAAAGCGCCGCCCCTACTGGGACCGCCTTGCCGCGCTGCTGGGTGAGGCCACGACAGGCGGTGTGCGGCAACTTTCACGCGACGAACTGCGCGAAACCGCGCTGCTCTACCGGCAGGCGGCGAGCGACTTGTCCACGCTGCGCCAGGACTCCACGGCGCGCGCTTATGCCGAGCACGTCAACCAGTTATTGGCTCGCGCCCACCATATCATCTATTCCAGCCGCCGCAAAGGCTTCCTCAAGATTTTCTATTTTCTGCGCGATGAGTATCCAGCCACCGTGCAGCGGCAGATTCGCTATGTGTTGCTGGCGTTGGTGCTCACCCTTGCTGGCGCATTGCTCGGCTCGGTGCTCACGCTCGCGCGTCCTCAATTCATGCGCCACATGCTGGGGCCGGCCATGGTCGAAACCATCGATCGCCACGAGATGTGGACGCATTCGATTGTCGGCATCGAGCCCATCGCATCGAGCGCCATCATGACCAACAATCTGACCGTCTGCTTCGTCGCTTTCGCCGGCGGAGTCATCTTCGGCATGGGGCCGGTTTGGTCCATGTTTTTCAACGGGCTCATGCTCGGCGTCGTCGGCGTGGCCTGCGCGCAACACGGCATGTCGGTCGATCTCTGGAGTTTCGTCGCGCCTCACGGTTCTCTGGAGCTGCCGTCGATTGTTCTTTCCGGCGGTGCGGGATTGCGCCTGGCTCACGGAGTTTTATTCCCCGGGCTCTATCGCCGGCGCGATTCCATTGCGCTGGCAGGCGTTGAAGCCACGCGCCTCGTCTCTGGCGTCATTCCGCTTCTCATCATCGCCGGATCGCTGGAAGGATTCTTCTCGCCGTCAAACGCGCCGGTCCCGCTCAAATTCATGGTGGGCGGGCTGCTGTTCACATTGCTGCTGGTCTGGCTGTTCCGGCCGTTGAAAGCAGGAGCAATCGAAAACACCGAAATGCAGACTGCCACCACGGCGAACGGGATTTAGGCATAGAGAGGGTCTGTTGGAAACCTATGAGTTTAAACCCGAATTCATCAACCTCAAGCTCGGGGGTAAGGTTCTCGTTGTATTGTGTTCCGCTGTGCTTTTCTTTCTCCTATTCTTTGGTTGGAATCTCCTTTATCCATCCGCATTCGATCAAGCCGGCGGTAAATCCAGCGTTGCGATTCAAGCCGGAGTGTTGAGCCTGATTTGTGGAATCGCATTTATTATGCAGGGACCGTTCCGCTCAAGCAGGGTCCCGCACCACAAACTGCTTGTCGATGACAAATCGATCACTTGGGTCACGCAGCACAGGGGAATTATGAAGTGGCTGGTGACCCGAAGAACCGTTCGAAAGGGGAAGGTACAGACGATCTTTGAAATTAAGGGAAGGTTTGGCATTGGCGGCGGAATTGGGATTTCAGAGAAGAGCCCGCCCGGGTCACGCAAGTCTGGATTTGTTTACGTGCCAAAATCGCTGCCCCAATATGACCATTTGAGGCAACTCGCCGAGAGCTGGCGGGTTTCCGAATTAACGAAATGAATTGACAGAACTTCTGCGGTTGCTTCAAGAAATTTCCGCCGCTGTCCAACCCAGTAGCGGTGCTCTCTACCGATTGGCTCCGGGAGAGCCGGAAAAATCTCGGCTCAGGCCTAACTTCGTCGCTGCTTCGTCCAGTTCGGCCTGCGTAAAGAAAAACCGCTGCTCCGGATTGGAGTTTGGGTAGAAACGGACGACGATCTCGCGTTTTTCAACCGACTCATTCTTGCCGTCATGAAACGGATACCCAAGATCCTGCAATAAGTGAAGCGAGCCTTCGTTGCCAGTAGGATTTCCTGTGTCCCCCACGATACCGAACACGCTCTTGTGCGTGCGCTTCGAATAGACGGCCACAAAGTCGCCCACCTTCACGCCGTGCCGCCGCGCCGCATTCCCGCGAACCACGTAATTGATATTGCGCGCGTCCACGTAGCGCCGCGGATCACGCTCATTTTGATTTTGAATATCGCTGAATGCAGTCTGCGAAATGTAGTAGCCCGGGAAGGGATCGTTCGGCCCTTGCAGAATCGGGTTTCCATGCTCGTCAGTCAGATAACCGACGATCGGCTTGTCGGCGCGATTCAGGTAATGTGCATCGAGCAGCGTGTCGAGCGTCTGCTTGTCCGTTGGACCGTATGCGTTGGGAGCTCCATCCACGTCGACATCCATGCGGTGCGTCAGGATTTCGAAACTTGGATGCTGCGCAGCATTCTGCGCCTGCGCGGCGACCCCGTCGCTTAAAGAAAAAACCAAAGCGACGGCCACGAAGGCATGCACGCGCATTGCCGTCAATCCAGGCACAACTCGATTCTAGGACGCTGCGGCGTTTTCGAGTACCAACCGAGAAAGTGTTTACTTCTAGTAAACTGATGAGTGGCCGACCACCGGGAAACATTTAGCCTTCGAGATAATAGCGAGATAACCGTACTAGGGTCAAGAATCATGTGTCGTCTGGAGGTCCCCTCGGATGCATATCAACGCGCTTGGGCTGCCTTCTTCCTTCAGGGGCTGAGAGGATGGGCATCCAAGCCAAAATCAGGCCATCCAGCCGGGCATTCGCTACATTTCCCGCTACAGTGGAAGCGCTGTGCAAACAATCCCGCTCGAGTGAGCCAATATGAACAGCCTGTACAAAGATATCGTCGTCGAACGAATAAAATTCGCTCTTGCTTGCGCCGCTAAGGTTCGTACTCTGGAGCACTGCGGCGTCAAGGGGAGCATCAGAGAAATTCTTATCACGGAACTGTTTAGACCATTGCTGCCACTGGATGTCGGCATTGCAACCGGCATCCTGATTTCCTTCGATGACAGGCAATCAGCCCAGCAGGACATTGTGATTTTCGACAGAAGTATTTTGCCGCCGGTTATGTTTGAGGGCGGCGTTGCTCTGATTCCCATTGAAGCGGCGTTGGCAACTATCGAGGTCAAGAGTTGTCTATCTGCCTCCGAACGAGGGATGTCTACAAGAACGGGATTACGGTTCGGGAATTGACTATCCAGACGGCGGACCCAGGGCAGATAGAAAGTACCATTCCCATCGGCGTCTTGTTTGCTCTTGATACGGACTTGAAAGCGGAGGGAAAGACTGAGGCCGAGCGTTACGAAGAAATACTGGGTGGTGAACCGCCGCCGCTTAGCGCAATATGTGTCGCCGGGCGAGGGTGTTGGTTCAATCAGACGGAGTTCTTGTTCGACAAGGAGTCACGCCAGTTTCGCACGCGCACAGGGCAGAGATTTGAGTACCGATGGCGAGAAATACTCGCGAGCAACGAGCACGACGAGATTTTGGAATTGTTGGCTATTCTTCATTCGAAGATGCGAGATGTTGGTTCGAGTAGGGGTAGACCGCCTCTATATAACTATTTGCGGTAGCACCACCAGTCATTGGGGGGTGCGTGGAGAACCGTCGCGCACTAAGATTTCACAAGGGTGGATTCGATTGGGCTTATGGGCCTCGAGGATGGCTTTCTCGGATCCGCGCAACGATGACTGGATATCACTATGCCGCCTGTTCCTCCCTATCACCGCCCGCCCGGCAATTACTACTTGATCAATAGATTACGGGCGGAAATGCAAGATTGCTCCCCTTAAGTCGGCTTGTGGTCGGCAAACCCATCCCTGAAAGTAGTCCGGTGACGTTGGGATTGCCCTGACGCCACCCGCCATCCAGAAAGATCCGGATCGCCGACTGTCAAGGCCATCGATCCGCGAACTTCGTCGTAATTCACTGAAAACACTCGCAAAAAATATTCCCCAAGTTTGCCGATTATTTCCGCAAAATCTCTACACTTGATCTTGTATGGGGATTCATCCGAAACATTCCGAATCGGCAGCCGCGCCGGGGCCCGCGCTCGCTCCGCTGACCCGAGCTAATTCCGCTGTCTTTTCTGGAGTGCAAAAATAAATTAAGTAAAAAATTTGGGATGTTTCGCTTACTTTTCGCCAGCTAACTCTTTTAGAATCAACGAATCGATGTCATAAACACCGAAAGATGACCACAAATTATGTCGAATTTATGACCAATAACTCCTTTAGAATGAGCGATTCTCAGCGCAAATATGCATCAGTGCGGAAAGGCTCGGATCCTCTTCATTTCAGACAGTTTAAATCGTGGAAATGCGGCCTACACCATCGCCCGTTCTTTCACCTTCAAGTACTGGTTCAGCACCGCCGATGTGAGCAGCGCGGGATCGAGGTCGAGAGTGAGCGCGCCCTGGTCGCGCAAGCGCGCAAGCAGCAGTTCGCGCCGCGTGGTCAACTCCTGCGCCGCGGATGCGCGGAACATCTCTTCCACGTTCTTGGGCCGCGCGTTGGCGATGGCAACCACGTCGGGTTGGGCCATGGCGACAAAAAGCAGCACGTGACGATGAAGCAACTGCATGGCGCCGTCGATGACTTCGGGACGCATGGCCGTTTCAGCGAGATCGGTGATCCAAAGAATCAAAGCGCGGCGCGGCTGCCAGCGATTCAGCGTGGCCGTGGCGCGCAGGTGATCGGCTTCGCTCAATTCGGCGCGCGCCTGCGCGAGCGCTTCCACAATTTGCCGCAGATGCGCGTGGCCGCGGCCGGGAAGCACGCGCTGCTGCACCTGCTGTCCGTAGACGAGAAGGCCGACGCGATCGCCGGAAAAAAGCGCCAGTTGCGCAAGCGCCACAGCGGTGGAGCAGGCGTAGTCGAGTTTGGAGTGGCCGCGGCGTTCCTGATCTCTGGAGTCGTCGAGAATTCTGCCGCGCAGCAGCCTTCCGGCGTCAAGCACGATCCAGACCGCCTGGCTGCGCTCGGTCTGGTAGCGGCGCGTGATCAACTGGCCGCGTCGCGCCGTCGCCGTCCAGCAAACGTCGCGCAGATCGTCGCCTTCAAGATATTCGCGAAGGCTCTCGAAGTCGCGGCCCAGTCCGCGCTCGCGCGCGCGCCGAAGCTGGAGATCGATCTGGCGGCCCGCGGGCGAGAAAGATTTCCTGGTCCTCGCCCTGCCGCAGCGCCGGATAGACGCGGACCGGTTGTTCGAGCGGGGCCATGGCCCAGCGCTCCACGAGCCCGAGAGGCGATGCGTAACGTATGTAGACTTGACCGGCGCGAACATCGCCTCGGTCGCGCGGCTTGATTTTGTAACGGAGCGTTGCACGCACGCGGGGAAAGGCGCGAAGAAAGTGCGTGGCCGGCGCGGCCACCAATGCATCGGGCAAGTCGTCAACCAGGTGGCACTCGAGAATCGTCTCGGCGCTTTGCTCAACGGCCAGTTGGATTTCGGTTTCGCTGTCGAGCGCAGGCGCGTTGCTCCAGGAGCGTTCGATCGTGATCTGCTGCGCGAGCGGCAATCGCAAATGATCGAGGACGGCCGCGAGCAGCACCAGCGCATCCCAGACGAGCATGCCGTATCCCCACGTTGGCCGGAAGAATCCCGGCAGCGCGAGCAGAAGACCGGCAGCAAGCAGCCAGATCGTGCGCTGCGTGAGGCCAAACGCGAAGCGGCCCCGCGGCTTGCAAGCGGCGCGAACCGGCTCGGGATGGAGGGAGGATGAAATCATCCTCGCGGCACCGCAACCGCGGCTACAACGTCGTTGAGGACTCGGTCTGGATCGAAGCCCTCCAGCTCCGCCTCCGGCTTGAGGATAATGCGATGGCGCAGGACAGGCAGAACGGCGCGCTTCACGTCGTCGGGAATAATGTAGTCGCGGTCTTCAAAGGCCGCGAATGCCTGCGCCACGCGCAGCAGGCAGATCGCGGCGCGGGGACTTGCGCCGAGCGCCAGCATGGGCCACTCGCGCGTGCGGCGAACAAGATCGAGAATGTATCCGTAAAGATCGTTCTCCACGCGGATGGCGCGAATTTCGTCGCGCGCGGCGGCAAGAAGTTGCGCGGAGAGCGGCTGGATCTTCGCATCTTCGAGCAGGTTTCCTTGGGCGGCGCCATGATGACGCTCGAGCATCTTCCGTTCGTCGTCCGGAGCCGGGTAGCCCACTTTGATTTTGAGCAGAAAGCGATCGAGCTGCGCCTCGGGCAGCGGATAGGTGCCTTCAAAGTCGATGGGATTCTCCGTGGCGAATACGGTGAACCATGGCGGAAGCGGACGCTGGACGCCGTCGCTCGTCACCTGCCGCTCTTCCATGCATTCGAGCAGCGCGGCCTGCGTGCGCGGAGGCATGCGATTGATCTCGTCCACCAGGAGCAGGTCGGTGAAGACCGGGCCGGCGTGGAAGGTAAACGTGTCTGTGCCGGGACGAAACATTGTCGTGCCCAGGATGTCGGCCGGCATCAGGTCCGGCGTGCCCTGCACGCGCTGGAAGCCGAGGCCAAGCAGCCGGCCGACCGACTTGACGATGAGCGTTTTGGCGATTCCCGGCACGCCTTCAAGCAGCGCGTGGCCCTGCGTCAACACTGCGACCAGGACTTCGCCGATCACTTCGCTTTGTCCCGCGATCACGCGCCCCAACTCCGAGCGCGATGCGGCAAGCAGTTGCTGCGTCGCCGGCAATGGCGTGCTCGTCCGCGCGCCCTGTTCAGGATTCGTTTCCTCGGTCATTCCGATCTCCTTGCTTTTTGTTCTCTTGGTTCAATTCTTCAGGCACAATTCATCCTCATCGATAAGACGGGCCTGCACGCGCCGCCGCGGTCAGCAACTCGCTGTGCCGGTTCAGCGCCTGCACCAGCGCCAGCGCGCTTTTGGGCGACAGCTTGTCGTTGGTTGCGGCAACTTCGCAATCGGCCAAGTCTTTCTCGAGTTCCGGTGAGGCCTGCGGAAAGCGCCGGCGCAACGCCTTCGCCAACTCCTCCGCACTCATCTTTGCGCCCTTTAGTCCGCACAGATCGCCCATGCGTCGGCGGAAGCGCTCGAAAGCGAGCTCAACCGCTGTGGCTGAGGCCCGCGCCTCCGCGTAAAGCGAGCCCAGCGCCTCAAGGAATTCGACGGGAGAAGCGCGCACCGGAGCTGGCAGGTCGCGCACCGGCCCGCGGCGCCGGCTGAAGCTGAAGAGGATCAGCAGCCCGATTGCAACAAGCGCGCCCCTCAGAAGCCAGATCGCCGGTCCGCTGGCGTAGAACCACTCTGTGCGGGTCTCGCCGTGCAGCGATTCATCCCAATAGATGTTGTGCCCATCACGGGATCCAAGCGCGTTCAGAAAGAGGTTCAGGTTGTTGGCGCGGTTGATGGTGCTGTTTTCGAGCGGCGTTGAGCTGGCCCACCAGATCACCTCGCCTTTTCCTTCGGAGTACTCGACGACCGCCGGTGTACCTGCGCAGTTGTATTGCACGCGATCGAGCGGGTGGTCGAATCCCCAACTGGCTTCCGGAACCATCCACACTTCGCCGGAGCCGGCCAGCGGATCGAGCCCCTGCGGCGTGAGCTTGCACGCCACCTGAAACTGCGACGGCGGCTGTGCACTGCTGTCGGGCACGATCATGCCGCCGGACCATCCGGTGACCAGGACACGCCCGCCCTTGGTAACGATGTCGCGCACCGCCTTTAGATCTTCTGCCGCGACGTCGCCCTGGTCAGGGTCGGCGAAGATGACGACCGTCTTGCTGTCGGCCGTTCGGCAAGATCGCTTAACGGCTGCTCCCAGCGCTGTACGTTGTAGCCACTTGCCTGCAGCAATTCGTAGGCGGCGCGCGCGCCGTGCTTGCCGGTCAAATAGGAACTGGGCACGGGGTTGTCGTCGTCGTTCTCATTGCGCGACAGGAACGCAGTCACGAATGCGAGAACAATAACCGCGATCATGCAGCCGGTGAGCAGCCTGCGATCCTTCGCGTCGAGTGAGGGGAAGAGCTTCATTCCGCCGCTACCCCCAACCCACGAACCAGATCCATAGCCGCATGGAAATCGGAGGCCGTGGCCTCGCGGCCACCATACCAGGTGCGCTCAAAACTCCGGGTAAGCGCGGAAAGGTTTGACTTGCGCGGATCGTTCGCCGCCAGCAGCACCAGATACTCGCGCGGAGTGCGAGCGCGGTCGGCAGGCCATAATCGCCGCGATTCCAGCAGCGAGATCGAAGCCCAGTAGAGAAAGTGAATCGCCTCGCGCCACTGACCCTTGGCCGCCATGGCGCCGGCATCCTGGTACCAAAGCTGCCATTCGCGCGCCGAGGCCGCATCAGCCGCAACCTCGATTTCGGGAACCACGCGGAGGCGCGAGCGCCGCTCGATACGTAGTAGAAACCAGACGAGCGCGGTGCAGACTGCAACGATCAACAGGATGCGCAGCAGCCACACAATCCACGGCGCATGCGCGCCGAAGCGCACCAGCCCGGAAAAGAATTTGTCGAGCAGGTTATCGAACCATTCGCGAAGCCGATCCATCGTCGATACCTGCGTCACTCCCTGATAGGCGCGTTGGGACAGGATGGCATTCAGGGATTTTCGCTCGTCGCTGAAGTCGGGAGTAGACGCAGGCGGCGCTCCCGCTTGCGCTGCATCGTCCTGAAGTCGCTGGCGCGCGGCGGACAATAGGGAATCAAGCGAGATGGGTTTGTTGTTGGGCCGGGGGATTGCGCCGAAGATCGTCTTCTGCGTTGCGCCGTCCTTTTTCGCGGCGCGCGCCAGCGCGGAACGCAGCCAGTCATAACGCACCTCGCGTAGCTGCGAAGGCGCACCGGCGAAACCTTGAATGCGATCGTTGGGACCGATTTGCGCCGGATCGCATGCCGGAAAACTGGTCTGTGCCGCGCTCGCCGCGGAGCGCTCCGACTGGCATGCGGCAACAATTGCGTCGAAATTCTTCAGATGTTGCTCGTATTGCGCGACGGTCACATCGCGCCAACCGGGATCGGCTGTAGGCTCCTGCGCGTGCACGGACATTGTTGCAGCAGAAAGCTGGGCAAACAGCGCGAGAGCTGCCGCTAAACGCGCAGTGACTTGCCAACCTGAATCCGGCCGACCCAAATTCATGGTTCTTCCACGGTATCAGGGGGCGCAACCGGCCCGGAAATACCCAGGATTCCAGGCGCCGGCGCATTGGAGGTGGTCTGCGTAAGCCCAGCTTGCTGCATCATCCACTCAATATCGAAGCCTTCCTTACGGATGCGCTGGTCGTAATAGAAAAGCACGAGCGCGATTGCGGAGATGGGCGCCAGCGCGACCTGTAAGACGAGGTCCAGGATGGCTCTCGTGATTTCAGCCACGATAAATGCAATCGATCCAGTGGCCGGCTGAGATCCGCCTGCCGCGGAAGTGAGGATGATGATCATAGATGGAATTGCGGAGATCATCGACACGGCCATGGCCAGCGCCATGACCAGCAGAAACATGACGAAGATGCGCCCGCGCGTGCCCTTGCTCAAACTCCATCCGCGCTGGAGCGACTCCCATGCCGACTTTTTCTCCAGGACACACACGGGAAGGCTGATCGAATAGCCCAACACGAGCAGAAAGATGACGACCACCGCCGCAATCACAACCATAACGGCGAGAAACCCCACGGCGACGCTGCCGGCAGTGCCCGCTCCAGCAATCGTTCCAAGAAATATCAGAACTCCGATCACCGCGCCTGCAATCGCTGCCGGAATAAGTGCCACAACAATTCCCTGCAGAATGATGAACCAAAGGTAGCGCCAGAACCGCGGCCGAACGCTTGCGAACGCGCCGCGGATGGTGATCTTCTCGCCACGATACGTGCTCGCCGCCGCCTCTGTGAGTCCAGCGGAGGAGAAAACCGCCGCTGCAATGTAGACCGGCGCAGCGATCAAAACGACCAGAACGACGAGTGCGATGGCAGCGGGACTGGCCAGGCTGGTGGTCCTGAATGCCACCGCTGCGGTCCCAAACAAAGCGCCACCAATCGCTGTGATGGCGAAGACCGTGCCAATGGGCAAAGCCGCCACGCCGGCAAAAAGCCAAAAATTGCGGCGATAAATCTGCGCCGTGCGATCGAGGATCTCCCCGAGGGTAGAGGGCCGAAATGTCTCGCTCATGAGTGTCCTCGCTGGCTCAGGAGTTTTGCGGTGCCGGCAACTCAGTTTGAGGAGAGAGCCCGGCAGCCTGCATCATCCATTCGATGTCGAAGCCTTCCTTGCGAATGCGCTGATCGTAATAAAAGAGCGTGAGGCCGGTGGAGTAGATGGGGCCGATCAATGCGCTGGTCAGGAAGTTGCCGATTTGAGCCACAACCATCCAGACCAAAGGGAGCGGCTGGCCGGGATGTTTTAAAGCGAGGGCGATCATGGGAAATCCGAAGAGAATACCCAGTAACGCCTGCACCGCATACACCAGAAGGCCGAGGACGAAGATGCGGCCGCGCGAACCAAGGCTGAGCTCGATGCTGCGTTTGATCGCGGGAGTCGCCGGCAAATCTTCCACGACGCAGGCGGGCACGGCGAGCGAATAGCGCAGCGTCATCCACACTCCATATAGAAAGGCCAATAGGAAAAATGGCATGAGAACGAGCATGCCGAGGCCCGCAGCCATGATGGCGCCGGGGTTGTGCTGAGCCGCGGTCTGCGCGGCCGCCGGATTCGTCATGAAGTCGTGAGGAAGTGCCGCAAACGCGATGCCAATGAATACAACATAAAGAGCCGCAAAAGGCGCCCATGCGCGGAATGCCGTGATCGTCATGAGCCATAGATAGGTTCGCAGGCGGGGCAAGACGCTTTTGGCGGCGGCACGAATCGTCGCGGGCTTGTCCAGGTACACCCAGGCGACTGCCCGATTGTTGGCGGCGATCGAGAGCCCGGCCAGCATCAGGACAACGAGCGCTTCAACC
Source organism: uncultured Acidobacteriaceae bacterium (assembly GCA_963813015.1). Taxonomy (GTDB): domain Bacteria; phylum Acidobacteriota; class Terriglobia; order Terriglobales; family Acidobacteriaceae; genus Telmatobacter. Next base: position 172,784 of record CAWEXN010000013.1, on the reverse strand, counting down.
ACTGCGACCGACGCCGTTCCCCATTGCCAGTGTGCCATCAAGTTGGGGTATCCAAGCAGGACGAGCGAGCGCAGATACAAGAGCTGCACAGCGAGCATGATGACGGCAAAGATGGAAGAAATCCCGGCGAAAAGCAGGAAATGAGTCCGATAGAGCTCAGCGGTGCGGTCAAGGATCTCGCCAAGGGCCATCGGCCTGAGCTGGGTGTTCATTTGAACCTCTATGCGCCTGCGACACGTGCATTGGGCCGGTAACCGCCGTTTTTGCGACGGTCCTCGCGGGTAATTGCGCCGGAATAAACCAACGGCTCAGTCCAGAATTTTGGTGAGATAAAAACAATTGCGTGAGCGCTTGCACGGATCGTAGCACAGGGCAGAGATTTCGGGGCGGCGGTTTGTGCGGAGAATGAATTGGTAGGCGGGGCCTCTTGAAAAATCTTTGGATTTCTGGTAACTAATCCTTTAGTTGTTCGTCTATAAAATGTCAACGCGTTGAGCTTTGGCAGAATTACCTATTGGGAGTCAATAAGTTACCAATGCCGCCAAGGAAGTCGAATACGCTGACCGAAGCCGAACTGAGGCTGATGAAGATTCTCTGGCGGCGCGGCGAATCGGCCGTTACCGACCTGGTCGAAGCCCTGCCGGAAGGCAAGCAACTGGCCTACAATTCGGTGCTCACCACTATCCGAATCCTGGAGCAAAAAGGTTACGTGGAGCATCGACAAGAAGGACGGGCTTTTGTTTATTGGCCATGCGTCCAGGAAAACGAAGCGGGCCGCTCAGAGGTGCGCAATGTGCTGAACCGCTTCTTTGGCAACTCGCGCGAGAAGCTGGTGTTAAGCCTGTTGGGCGATGAGGAAATCTCCACCGAGGAGCTGGCCCGTCTGCGCGACGCGATTCGCAACGCAGTCGCCCGATAAAGAAAATGCCAGCAAGAAGGGCGGGAGATAAGGATGCCCTTGCTGCACATAGCGAATTCGGTTTTGGCAGGTCTTGCCGTGTGGGGCAGCGCCACATTCGCTGGTTTCGCGCACGCCGCGGCGCCGGCGGCCGTGGCGGCGTTATGGCAGGACGCGCTGGTTGCGCTTGCGTTGGTCCTTTGCCTGCGATTCGTGCTTCGTGCCTCCGCTGCGCATCGCTTTGTGGCTTGGGCCGCGGGATTTGCAGTCGCGGCTCTGTTGCCGATTTTGCCATTTCTCGAACACTCCGGCGCTGTGAGCGCTGCGACACCGGCGGGTGAAGCGGCAGCAGGGCCCTGGCTTCAGTTGGACAGCCGGTGGGGATATGCCATCGCCGCAATCTGGCTGGCTGCATCAGCATTTCGCGCCGCGGAGCTGGTTTTTCATTCGCTGCGGCTGCGCAAACTATGGCGCGGCGCCACTCCGGTCGAAATCGGATGGGAGTCTTCGCGCGCTGCTTGCAGCATTGCCGGGGCGACGCATTGAGATTTGCACCACGCCCGACCTCGACCGGCCGAGCGTCATCGGCTTTTTCGCGCCGCGAATACTCATTCCCGAGTGGCTCTATTCACGGCTGACTCCCGGGCGAACTTGAGCAAGTCGTTCTGCATGAGGCCGAGCATCTGCGCCGGCGTGACGACTGGACAAATCTGCTACAGAAATTTTTTCTCGTTCTATTTCCTCTGAATCCGGCGCTGGTATGGATGGAGCGTCGCCTTTGCCGCGAGCGCGAGATGGCTTGCGACGAGGGGGTGGTCGAGAGGACGAAGGCTCCGCGCACCTATGCAGCCTGCCTGACTGCGCTTGCAGAGCGCGGACTGGAGCGCCGGGAGTTGCAGCGGCGGGAATTCCTGCGCCGCGCGCAGGCGCTTTCGCTCGGGGCATTTGAACGCCGACCGGAACTCGTTTCTCGCGTCGACAGCATCCTGCGGCGTAGAAAGACGCTTCATCCGCTGGCGGCAGGTGCGCTGGTTGGTATCGTGGGATGCGGCCTAGTCATTGGAGCTGTTGAACTGTCGCGCAGCCCGCAGTTGGTCGCGTTCGTAGCTGCGCAGAAGCCCGATACGCAGATCGCTGCTATCACACGGCCGGATGCTCCGCGTATCGCTCGGATTCCCGATGATCGAATGAGTGAGCCGAGCCCGGCGGCAGACGATGCTGTGTTCCATTCTCCGGGCGTTACCGCGCAATTGAGACGACGTCGTCCGATGTTCCTGCAACGCGCAACGCGGCATTGACGCCCGTTGCAGTTCAATCACCCCGCAGCGGCGAGACACCTGAAACGGCGATGACGGATCGCAAGGCTACGCCACACCAGGTGATGGTGAATGCAGCAGCATACGCGCCGACGGCTGCTTCCTCGCAGAGTCAGGAGTTTATTGTTCTCACGGCCTGGGAAGAGGTCGAGACTTCTGCGACGCAACCTTCTGGGATAACGTCCAGAGAAGTCGCCGACTATGAAACCGGCGCTGACGCGCAAATGCAAAGCGACGACGCAACCAGCGAGCGAGACACATCTCCGGCCGCACAGATTTCCGTCACGCGCTTGATCTTGCTTGTGTATCCGGCAAGTGCTGCGCCGGGCTCTCCGGCAGGCGCGACGACGGACACCAAGCCGACTCACGCAACAAGTTCACATTCTCGTCGGCCAACCGCATCTGTATTGGATGGCGGCTGGCTGTTCTTCCAACTCTAAACATGCAATTCAATACCCATGGAGATGAAGCAATGTCTTTGACAACTAATTCATTAGTAGCAATCGCGAAAAAGCTCGCGGTTCCCGCCGGCATCCTGGCCACGGTTCTGTTTTCGCTGGCGTTCTTTTTCGACCACAGCAGAGCGCACGCTGCAGCCGCCGGCCCGCTCGATGAGAGCAGCGTCTCGTCGCTGGTCGCACTCGATAACGCGGTCGAAGCCGTTGCCGCGCGCGTCACGCCCGCAGTCGTCAACGTAGCAGTCACTTCGCGAGTCTCCGAGGACGATCAGAACTCCGAGAATGGCGGGCAGGGACCTGGCGGCATCAATCCGCAGGATCTGCCTCCCGGTTTTCGTCAGTTCTTCTTCGGTCCCGGCGGCCAGCAGATGAAGCCGCAGCCCCAGTTTGAACATGGCATCGGCAGTGGCGTGATTCTGACTTCAGACGGATACATTGTCACCAACGACCACGTGGTCGACGGCGCGACGCAGATACGCGTCACATTAAATGACCGGCGCGTCTTCACCGCGAAGTTGATCGGCGTGGACAAACTCAACGATCTCGCGGTCATCAAAATCGATGCGCACGACCTGACCAGCGTGCCGTGGGGCGACTCGACGAAGGTGAAGCCCGGCGAGACCGTGCTGGCCTTCGGCAATCCCTTCGGCAACTTCCCCTTTACCGTAACGCGCGGCATCATCAGCGGTCTCGATCGCCCCAATCCTTACCGCGACGATCCCCGCAAGCCGGGCGCCTTCATCCAGACCGACGCGGCCATCAATCCCGGCAACTCCGGCGGGCCGCTGGTGAATGCGTACGGCGAGGTAATCGGCATCAACACCTTCATCATCTCGGGCAGCGGATCGTTTGCCGGCGCGGGATTCGCGATTCCGTCGCAGATTGCTCAGGCGACGGCGCAGGCCATCATCAAGAACGGCAGCGTGCACCACGGCTACCTCGGTATCAGCATGAACGACGTGACGCCCGACAACTCGAGCTTCTTCAACTTGCCTGACGCAACAGGAGCCATCGTCAGTCAGGTCACTCCGGATTCGCCGGCAAGCCGAGCTGGTCTCGAAAGCGGCGACGTGCTGCGCGAAGTCGATGGCAAGAAGATCCCCAACGGCAGCATGCTCCAAGTTACGGTGAGCGAGATGACTCCAGGGACCGCGATCACGCTGGGCATTCTTCGCGACGGCAAGCCGCAAACGCTGCATGTCACCGTGGGCGAGTTCCACAACACGAATGAAGTCGCGAGCAACGACGGGCAGGGCGGGCAACAGCGCGGTCGTCTTGGACTGGCCGTCGCCAACCTGACTCCCGATTTGCGCCAGCAATTCAACGTGCCCGATCAGGTGAAGGGCGCGGTGATTGAGTCGGTGCGACCAGGCAGCACGGCTGAAGATGCGGGTCTCGCACCTGGCGATGTGATTCTCGGAGTTGACCGTCATCCCGTGGAGGATGCGGACAGCTTCGTGAACCAGCTTCACTCGGAACCGGCAGGAAAGGACGTACTGCTCCTGGTCTGGGCCAACGGTGGCGAGAGCTTCCTCGTGGTGCATCCAAATCAGAATTCGCAGAACGGCGAGTGACGTTTCGTCTTTCAAGAGACCGATTCTTGCGCCGATTTTGCAACAAAGCGATGCCTTCGACCGTCTCCAACAATGCATCGCCTGCAGCAATTCGAAGATCGGCGGGAGAATGCCGGGACCGTTGTCCCAATGCTTCACGGCCAGGTGGAACGAAGAGCCGAATTCGTGGGGCAGAGGTAAAAGGTCGCAGTGGTCAGGCGGCTCAAAGAATCGGAGTCTGCTTCGGGGGGAGGAGACTCCGATTTAGAGACCTGGGACAACAAAGTGCCTCACTCGGGAGTCGGGGGACATAACGAGTGAGGCACAGTGTTTTGAAGACAGTGGTCAGTGCACAGTGGTCAGTGGTCAGAGAACAGAGATCAGCGGACAGCGGAGAGCGGGCTTCAGACAGCAAACTGGAGACAGCAGACAGCATAGCCTACTTCGGCCAATAACTCCTTTCAGGAGAGATGCTTGCGGCTCTTAAAACCGTCCGTCATTTCTTGGGATATTCTTGCTGATTCTAAACGGGTTATGGCACATAAATTCGACTTAAGTGCACTCATTTTCAGCCCACTTTCGGAGTGCGCTCGCTGATTCTAAACGAGTTAGTTGGCGAAAATCAGGCGAAACATCCCAAATTTTTTCTCACATTATTTTTTCCTCCCCGGTCGTGCCCTTTCGCGCACGCTTGCAGGCAAGCAGCAAATAGCCGGGAGCCAACGATTCTCGGAATAGCGATCATGGGATTATTGTGCGCCAAACAAGCATAATGATCGGCAAACTTGGGGAGAAAAATTTGGGAGTGAATAAGTGACGGAAAAGGCAAGCGGTTAGGGTGAGTTTGAGGCTCGCGTTTGGGAGGTTGAAGGGTTGACAGAAAGGCAGGCGCAGCGGGGCTGGGACACTTCGCCGGCTCGGGGCGTGAGCGGGCGACGAGAAGGGGTCGGTCGGAGGGCTTTTGCGAGCGGCATTCGCGTTTTCCGTTATTAATCCCGTCCGCCGGACTAAAACAGTCGATTTGGGGTGTGGCTCCAAACGACGCCGTGCTGCGGGATTCGCAGTCCTTGGCGGGATTGCTTAACCAGTAACTGACGGTTGGGCGACGATCCAGGTACTGCGTTAAACTCCTCGCACGAAAACCAGTGACCCATAGGTTTCGCTTGACCCATGGGCCCCGTGTCCTAGAATTACTTGCCAAGAGTCCGTCTGAAACGAGGCCGCTACGGCGACACGCGATACAGGTAAGCTTTGGCCAACAGCTACCGCCGAAGATCTACTGCGGCGCGTCATTGATACCACGCCTGCGTTTCTGCACAGTTCTGACCCTGACGGCAACCTCGGTTTTTTCAATCACCGCTGGCTTGAATACCTCGGCGTCGGTGAAGAAGATCTGCAGGGCTGGGCTTGGACTGCTTTCATTCATCCTGGAGATTTAGGTGGAATGTTGACAACGTGGCAGGCTTGCCGTGCCAGCGGAGAAGTGTTCCAGTACGAAACCCGCGTACGGCGTGCCGACGGACAATATCTCTGGTTTCTGCATCGAAACGTTCCCCAGTGGGATGATCAAGGGAACGTCGTGATGTGGTATGGAGCGAGTATCGAGATCGACGATCGGAAGCGTGCAGAGGAAGCGCTCAAGAAAGCATTTGACGAAATCCAAACGCTAAAAGACCAGCTCTACAAGGAGAATCTGGCTCTCAAAGAAGAGATTGATCAGACATCCATGTTCGAAGAGATTGTGGGGGCATCGGATGCAATCAAGCGGGTTCTCGTCCTTCTGCTTAAGGTTGCACCAACCGATTCCACCGTGCTGATCACGGGTGAAACGGGAACCGGGAAAGAACTTGCAGCCCGCGCAATCCACAAACGCTCGCGCCGCGAACGGAACGCGTTTGTCGCAGTGAACTGTGCTGCCATACCCTCTTCTCTCATCGCTTCCGAACTCTTTGGCCATGAAAAGGGAGCCTTCACAGGCGCTATGCAACGGCGGTTGGGGCGATTTGAACTTGCCGACGGCGGAACAATTTTCCTGGATGAGGTGGGCGACCTCCCGGCTGAGACTCAGATCGCTCTGCTGCGAGTGCTGCAGGAGCGTGAGTTGGAGCGAGTCGGTGGCGCCCAGCCGGTGGCAATTGACGTGCGGGTGATTGCCGCTACAAACCGCGACCTGGAGGCCGCTGTCGAGGCGGGCTCATTCCGCAGCGACTTGTTTTATCGGTTGAACGTGTTCCCGATTCGCATGCCGTCGCTGCACGAGCGCGTCGAAGATATTCCTCTGCTCGTCGCATACCTTGCTCAGCGCTATGCCAGCAAGATGGGAAAAAAGATCAGCGGGATTGATAAGAGAACCTTGGAGCTGTTTCAGACCTATCATTGGCCTGGGAATGTAAGGGAGCTGCAAAATGTGGTCGAACGAGCCGTCATTCTGTGCGAGGGAGCAACGCTTGCTGTGGATGAGAGCTGGGTGGTGCGTGCCTCGCCTACATCTGCGCCGGGCGGAATTGGTCTCGCCTCTCTTGCCGACCAGGAAAAGGAAATGATCGAGAACGCGCTCACCCAGAGCCGCGGACAGGTATCCGGCCCCCTGGGTGCGGCGGCCCGCCTGGGCATTCCCCGCTCCACTCTTGAATCGCGAATCAAGAGTTTGAACATTAACAAGTATCGGTTCCGGTCTGCCTAGCTGACCTTTTAGACTCCTTCCCTCCGCAGGCAGTAAGACGGCCCTCCTCGCCGAAAACCCGACAGTTCCCGAGATCTCGCCACAGGAAACTCTGATCATCCTCAATGGTCTCAGTCATTTGCGATTGGCATCCGACTTGCACCTATTGCGGGCGTAGTTGCTCGTGAGTTCTGGTCCAGATGTTGAGACTTGAAAGAAGTCGCGACTCAAACCTTCTCCGAGTGAGTGGGCGTATCGACGCGGAAAATCTTGCGGAACTGAAGGTGCAAATGCAAATTCATCCGTCGCCGATTGCTCTTGAACTCGGTGAGGTAACGCTGGTGGATGCCGACGCTGTGCGATTCCTCGCCATGGCAGAAGCAGCCGGTACAGAACTTCGAAACTGTCCGCTATTTATTCGCGAATGGATTCGAAGCGGGCATCCAGCGCTCATGAAACACGAGGGAAACGCATCTGCCCAGATTCATGTGTCTGGCAGGAATGATGGGATTCAAGATCAATTTTCAGAAAAGGAGAAATGAAATGGGGTTTGGATACAACCCGCTCGCTGCGGGAATTGAAGAAATTCGTAGTTCCTGGGGATGGTTTCTCGCCCTTGGAATCTTGTTTGTCCTTCTCGGCGCGGTATGCGTGATCGGTGATGTGGGCGCTACCTTCGCCACGGTTCTGGTGTTCGGATGGATTCTGCTGTTCAGCGGCATCTTCGGTTTGGTGCACGCCTTTCGCACTCACACTTGGCAGGGCTTTCTGCTGTCTCTGCTCAGCTCACTTTTCCGGGGCTTCGCGGGATATCTGCTGATCCGGTATCCGCTCGCTGGGGCAGCCACACTCACTCTGGTCCTTGCTTCCTTATTCATTGTCGGCGGTCTCTTTCGCGCCATTGGGGCAGGAATGTTGAAGTTCCCGAGCTGGGGCTGGGCTGTGTTTTCAGGAATTGTTTCGCTGGGGCTGGGGATCATGCTGCTGGCGCAAATGCCCATTTCGAGCGTCTGGTTCATCGGTTTCGCCATTGGCGTGGACCTGATCTTCGACGGGGCCTCGATGATCAGTTCTGCGACGGCCCTCCACAAACTCACCGGGGGCGCACTCGAGGGCGTCGCCTAAATCTAACCCAACAAGTCCCACGCTCAATGCGTGATTTTGAAAGGAGAATGTCATGGAAAAAATGCTTGTAGTCGTTTTTGACAATGAAACCAAAGCGTACGAGGGATCGCGAGTGCTCAATCAACTCGACTTCGAGGGAAGCATCACGATTCACGCCAAAGCCGTCATCAGCAAAAACAGTGATGGGATGGTCAGTGTGAAACAGGGCGAGGACGATTTCCCTGTTCGTACGGTGAGCGGAACAGCGATCGGCAGCCTCATCGGTCTGCTGGGTGGCCCGGCGGGGCTCGCAGTCGGGGCGCTGACCGGCACGATGGCGGGAAGTCTTGCCGACCTGTTCGTGGCGGGAGTCGACTCGGATTTCCTGCCCGAAGTTTCGAAGGTGCTCACCCCGGGCAAGTACGCGATCGTCGCGGATATCAGCGAAGAATGGGTAACCCCGGTGGATACCAGAATGGAAGCACTCAATGGCTTTGTCTTCCGCGCGGCAAGAAAGAGCTTCGAAGATGCCCAACGGGCCCGCGACGTCGCCGAACTGCGAGCCGAGATTGACCAGTTGAAGGCCGAGCATGCTCGCGCAACAGCGGAGCATAAGGCCAAATTGCAGGCCAGGATCGATGGACTGAATACTCGGTTGCAAACGAAATTGCAGCAGGCCCGGCAACGGTCGGAGCAAATCAAGAATGAGACCGAAGCCAAGGTGCAGGCGTTGCAGCAGAAAGCCGCGAAAGCTCGGGGTGATGCCAAAACCGCGATCGATGCGCGCGTGACCGAGATCAAGAAACAGTATGACCAGTGGGTGGAGCAAGCAAAGAGCATGGTGGCCTGAGGCTGTAGGCTCGAAAACGCTCTAGAAGGGACAACGGGAGATCCTGGCTCGATCAGCCATTCGATCTTCCGTTGCCAAGTTCATCAGCGGCGTCTTCGTTTTAGTTGGAGCGGAGTCTTACGAGCAGCAGGTAGAAAGGGCAGCTTAAATAAGCTTATGAATGAATTAGAGCGATGGGCGAATATCTATCTCCTCATGTCGACGGCATCCGCGACACTGATCGGGCTGTTGTTTGTCATCATCACCGTCGCCGCTGAACGATCGCTGGCAGCTACTGCTAAGATTCCGATCTACCTCACTCCCACCGTTATCTATTTCGCTTCTGTACTACTCCTTGCCGCGCTTCTGACCTTCCCGAATCACACCCAGCTCACGGCTATTCTTTGCATCTGCCTCGTAGGCGCCATCGGCCTGGTTTACTCAGGGTCTCTTTTTATTCGGCGAAGCGCCAGAAAGAGTTATTACGACGAAATGCGTCACCCGATCGTTTACGCGGCTTTTCCATTTGCGGCATTCGCGGTCCTTGTTTGGGGTGGGGTGCTGGTCTTTTACGACCATACTCGCGGACTCACTCTGGTGGCTGCAGGTATGCTGTTGTTGCTTGCGGTAGCTATCCGCAACTCATGGGCCATCGCTGTCGGAGTCGTCTCCACTCCCCGTGCGCGGCAAGATTCAATGTAGCCCACTACCCAAATTTCTGAGCTCCGAGCGGATTACCGGCAACCCGTCAATTACTAGTTGGTTAACAACTCGAAACAGGTGAGTTTCCTCTGGAAGGATTAGTACCGAAGAGTCGGCTTGTGGCAAGGTTTCTCGGGCCGCTCGGCCGTTTTCGGCGACCCCGCGCCCGTCGATCCCGGCTGCTCCGCAGCCTTGCCCAGGGTGCTTGCGGCCCAAGAAACACTGGACGGCGGGAGGGCTGCCGGCTCTGTCGAAAGCCATTCGCTGGTCGTGGAGGCGTTCATTTGGGTGCGCAGGATAGCGGCCGATGAGTTGGGCTGAAGACTTGATCGCGGCTTTGCCGCGTACTTTGCTTCTCGAAGAAGGGTGGGTGGGGGAAGACAGAGACCGGGGAATAGCGACCTGGGATTAGAAGAGCGAAGGGTCCATGGGCGCGGCAGACAAGTACGATGGCTAGATGAGAGTGATTTCAGTGAACGTCGGGCTTCCGCGAGAGGTCACCTGGCAGGGGACGAGCGTGTCCACGGGAATCTTCAAGGAGCCGGTGACGAGACGGATCGCTTTGCGGAAGCTGAACCTGGAGGGAGACGGCCAAGCTGACCTGACGGTTCACGGCGGCGAATATAAGGCCGTGTACTGCTATCCGCTGGAACACTACGACTACTGGAGGAAGGAATTGCCCGATCGAGAGCTGCCGATGGGTGTGTTTGGGGAGAACTTCACGCTCGACAGCTCGCCGGAAGAGTCGGTCCACGTCGGTGATCGGTATTCGGTCGGTTCGGCGGAGGGCGTGGTGACGCAGCCCCGGCTGCCTTGCTACAAACTCGGGATACGATTTGAATCCGACGATATGGTCAGGCGGTTCCTGGCGAGCGGCCGCACGGGGTTCTACCTTGCCGTGACTCGCGAAGGCGAGGTGGGCGCGGGCGATGCGATGAAGGTGATAAGCCGCGACCCGAATGGCGTGCCTGTTTCAGAGATCGTTAGCCTGTACACCGCGAAACGATATAGCCGCGCCGACGTGGCGACGATTGAGAAGACTTTCGCGGTGGAGGCGTTACCGGAGAGCTGGAAAGAATACCTGCGCGAGCGGGTGGAGCAGATTGGACACTCAGGCTGAATGGAAGATGGGAAACAATGGAGTGTTCGCGGCAGGCGGCGGTTTGTGCGAACAGCCTGGAACTTGTTGCGTTAGCATCGCCAAAAGGAGGTGCGAGGGCCGATGAAAAAGAAAAGTTTCACAAAGGTCGGATCTGCGAGCGGCGGGTCAGCTTCGAACCTGATCGACTTGAGAATCGAGGAGCTGGGCGACTGGCGCGGAGAAACGCTGGCGCGTCTGCGCGCGTTGATCAAGCAAGCCGATCCCAAGGTTGTCGAAGAGTGGAAGTGGGGGATTCCTGTCTGGTCGCACGACGGGATCATCTGCACCGGCGAGACCTACAAGAAGGCGGTGAAGATGACCTTCGCCAAAGGCGCATTTCTGGATGATCCCGACGGTCTGTTCAATTCCAGCCTCGAGGGCAGATTGAGGCGGGCGATCGACATCAAAGAAGGCGAGAAGGTGAACGAGAAAGCGCTGAAGACCCTGATTCGCGCGGCTGCGGCGCTGAACAAGGCAGGGGACTGACTTGCGAGTGCGGCAGTCGCGGCGCGGGCCTTGGCGATACGTACCTTAAAGCATCGAAGTACGGCGGCGTTCTCCCCATTCTTCGCGGTCTTGCGCGGAGGTCGCGGTCGCTTCAGGTGAGGCTGCGCTCCGTTGAAATCTAATTGAATTGGTTGTGATTTAATGAGTGACGTTCGATCCCCATTTCGAAGGAGGTTGCATGCCTACAATCAAAACGAAAGACGGCGTTGAAATTTTTTACAAGGACTGGGGAAGTGGCCAGCCCATTGTGTTCAGCCATGGATGGCCGCTATCGGCCGATGACTGGGACACGCAGATGCTTTTCTTTTTGCAGCACGGTTATCGCGTGATTGCCCATGATCGCCGCGGCCATGGACGTTCTACACAGACCGCCGATGGGCACGATCTGGACCATTACGCGGACGACCTGGCGGCTCTCACTGCGCATCTCGATCTGAAAAACGCGATTCACGTGGGCCATTCGACCGGCGGCGGCGAAGTGACGCGCTATCTGGGGCGGCATGGAGAAAGCCGCGTAGCCAAGGCAGCGCTGATCAGCGCGGTGCCACCGCTGATGGTGAAGATGGCGGCCAACCCGCTGGGGCTGCCGAAGGAAGTGTTCGATGGACTGCAGGCGCAACTGGCGGCCAATCGCGCGCAATTCTATCGCGACCTGCCGAGCGGGCCTTTCTATGGCTTCAACCGGCCGGGCGTGAAATCGCTGGAGGGCAACATCCAAAACTGGTGGCGCCAGGGCATGATGGGCGGCGCGAAGGCGCATTACGACGGTATTGTGGCCTTCTCGCAGACCGACTTCACTGAGGACTTGAAGAAGATCACGGTTCCGGTGCTGGTGATGCATAGCGAAGACGACCAGATCGTTCCCTATGTGGCGTCGGGGCCGCTGACGGCGAAATTGTTGAAGAATGGAACGCTGAAAACCTACAAGGACTTTCCGCACGGCATGATCACTACGCAAGCGGAGACGATCAACGCCGATCTGCTGGCGTTCTTCAAGAGCTAGGGAGTTTTCGTTTCAGGCGGCGGTTTGGGTGGGGCGGGGTGTTTCTGGATGCCGAGGGCTTTGCCGACGTGTTGCGCGGTAGTGCCGAGCGCATGGCGCGTGTGGCGATAGCTCTTGTGGAGCGCGCTGCCGCCGGAGTCCTCGGCGGTGGAAATTCCTGACAGCGTGTCGCGACCGCCGCCGGTGATCGCTTGCCCGGTTGTGCTGCTGATAGCGATGATTCCCTGCCTGGGATGCTTGCCCTGGTTGAACCAGGCAATCTCAGAATCGGGAAGTTCACCGAGCCGCGCAAGAGCCGGGACCGGAAAGTTTGTTTCGGACATTTTGGCCGAGAGCGGCCATGCGGATGAGCCGATGAACACGGAGCCGTTCATGGGGTAACCGGGCTCGCCAAGATTGACGAGCTTGGCCGGAGCGAGAGCCGTCATGTTTTCGCAGCGATCGGCTCCGCAACCTTTTTCGCAGAGCGCTTGATTGAGATAAGAAGCATGCTTGCCGGGAGAGATCCAGACGCTGGGGCCGGCATCTTCAGCGTGCAGTGTTGACGCGTGAGCGATCTGACTCACGTCGCAAACGGTGTTCTCATGGGCGGCGGCGTACCAATAAAGGGCCTTCCAGGTGGCCGAGGCGAGATCGGGTTTGGAGGCGCGGACGAGAACGGAGACGTGCTCGGCATCAAGCGGATGGCCGTGAGGTCCGCAGTCGATGCGCCAGAGATGGTAGTAGTGAATTTCCGCGGCGGGCGCGCCGTCGATGGAGTCCTTTGCGGGAAATACCTGGCCGTAGATGGTTCCGTCTTCAGATTCCACCATCGGAGTGGTATTGCCAGGCTGGAATTCAGCGGGAATGTTGGAACAATCGTGCGAGCTGACGAGAAACTTTGGAGCGAATTGCACCAATAAAGATTGCTCGAGGTCGTCGCTGATGCCGTCGTGATCTGAATCGGTTGCGAGCGGCGTTTGCTGGGGCGATTGCCCAACTGGAAGCGACTGCCCACATGAGTGGGGCGCGAAGGCTGCTAGTGAAAATGCGAGGATCGCGCAGACGGAGTGCCGCAGAGGGCAGTTGAGGATCAAGGGAAGACGGAGTGACGGTGAGAATTTCAAAGAACCTTTCCGGCAAAAGGACAAGGTCTCGATCGTCCCGATCGAAGAGCGACAGGCTCAAGATCGTGATTGCTCTGCATTGATTATCGCTCGGGGGCCCGGGCGGGTTCGTGCTAGCGAGCCGCGCCGGATTCGCGCCTGTTCTTGAGCCACTTGGCGAGGCCGAGGGAGAGGAGCATGAGTCCGAAGGGGATGCACATGAGGGCGACGATGAGCGCGAACCACCCGGCGTTGGTGCTGGCGCCGAGGCGGGAGTAGCCGCCGAGCACTGTGACCAGCAGAAGCACGCAGAGCGCACCAGTGCCGACCATGGAGCCGCCCCATCGAAGGAGCTGCCGCGTGCCGTCATCGGGTTTGTTTGATTCGGGGATTGGCGGAATTGAGGGCATGGCTTTCGGTTGCACGAATCCTAGCTTCCCAGCGCGAGGCGGAGCATGACGTAGGTGATGACGCCGGTGACGGAGACGTAGAGCCAGAGCGGGAAGGTCCAGCGCGCAATGCGGCGATGCTGCGGGATGCGGCCCGAGAGCGAAAAGAAAAACGTGACGAGGATGAGGGGCAGGGCGACGACGGCGAGAACGATGTGGCTGGCGAGCAGGGAGAGATAGAACGTGCGGTAGTCGGCGTGGAGCGGATAGCGGACGTCGCCGTGAAGCGCGTGATGGGCGATGTACCCAACGAGAAACAGCGTGGAGAAGACGAAGGCCGTGATCATCGACGCGCGGTGCTGTTTGATCTTGCGCGCGCGGACGAAGGTGTAACCGATGAGGAGCGCAGTGGCGGCGAGGCCGTTAAAGACTGCGTTCATGGCGGGCAGGAAAGCGTATTGAGAGCTGGTGGCCGCGGCGGGATGAATATAGATGAGCCAGAAAAGAAAGAGAGTGGCGGCAGCGCTGATCAAGAGGATGCCGGCGATGGCGGGGCCTGTGGAGGAGCGGGGAGCGGAGGTGGGTACAGCGATGGTCATATTTTCTAGCGAGTTAGCAAGTCAGCAGGTTAGCGAGTTAGCGAGCAGATGCGGCGTGGGTCGAAGAAAGGCAACCGCAGATCCTTCGACTCACCACCCCCAAACTGAAAAACGTTTGGGGCCCCGTTCGCTCAGGATGACACCCTCTTTATTCTCTCTCTTTCTCGACGACTCATCGAATTCTTGGCAGCACACTGTCTCTTGATGCGGCGTTAGCTCTTGGCGCGGGCGCAGAGCATGAGCGTGGTGAAGAGCAGCGGCAGGTAGATGACGCTCACCTTGAGCAGATCGCGGGCCAGCTTGCGGCTTTCGTCTTCAGACTTGGCGCGAAGGATGCGGGCGAAGCGAATGGTGTAAGCGAGGTAGACGAGACCCAGCGGAACAGCGGCGAAAACGTAGGCCGTGCTGGTGACGCCGAGCCACCAAGGGGCCAGCGAGACGGGAATCATGAGCACGGCATAGAAGAGGGCTTCGACGACGGTGGACCATCCGTCGGGCTGGACAACCGGCAACATGCGAATGCCGGCGCGGGCGTAGTCGTCGCGGTACAACCATGCAATCGACATGAAATGCGGGAACTGCCAGACGAAAAGGATGGCGAAGAGCGCGACGCCGGGCCACTCGATGCGGCCGCGGGCGGCGGTCCAGCCGAGTAGTGGCCCCATGGCGCCGGGAAACGCGCCGATAAAGGTGGCCATGCTGGTGACGCGCTTGAGCGGAGTGTAGATGGCAACATAGGTGAAGGCGGTGAGCAGCGCGAGCGAGACGGTGAGGAGATTGGTTCGCAGCGCAAGCCAGACCGCACCGAGGGCGACGGTGGCGAGGCCGCCGAGAATTCCGATGGAGAGCGGCCAGCGGCCGGATGCGAGGGGACGATCGGCGGTGCGCTTCATGCGCGCGTCAGAAGAGCGCTCGAGTGCCTGGTTGAGGGCGCCCGCACCGGCGGAGATAAGGCCGATGCCAAGGAGAGTGTCCAGCAGGCCGCGTTGCAGGGTGGAGATGCCGGACTGCATCGATCCCAGATAGAAGCCGCCCCAGCCGGTGACGAGGACGAGGCCAACGACTTTGACCTTGAAGAATTCGCGCAGGTCGTGAATGAGCGTGGCGGTGGCGCCGGGAGCAGGTGCATGAAGCGTATGCGCCGCGGGATTGACGGCGAGGTCAGATGGCGAAGCGGCTTGGGAAGCGGTGGTCATGAGGATGAGGAATGATGGCGGCGCGAGCCAAAACGCGGCCTTTAATAGGACGCGGCCTTTGTTTTGATCATAGCAAGCGCGGCGGAGCAGGTAGACGTTGCTAGCCCATCCCAGCAAAATTCGGACGGGACGCTCCGCCAGATCGCCGGGGATGCTGGAATCAAGAGTCGTATCCGACAACAAGATTGGGCGAAAGCGGCATATAATGTTTCCGCCTTCAAATTCAGAATGGGAACTCTAGCTTATGACGAGCTTCCGCGCCGGTAAAATTCTGTCTGGCTGTGTGCTGCTATCGCTCCTTACGCCGGGTTACGCTGCAGACAAGTTTCCTGAATTTCCCCTGCGTGCGGCGAGCGACTACAGCGTCTTTGTTCAGCAGGACGATGTGATGATCGGCCTGCAACCGGTCGAGAACATCAACGATCAGCAAACCTATTTTCGCACCGAGTTTTCCCGCAAGGGATTCGTGCCCGTTTTCTTGGTCATCCACAACGGATCGAAGTCGGAGAGTGTTCTATTTGATAAGTCGAAGATCTCATGCGATCTGCAAAATTCAAGCAACACCATGCCTAAGGCGGGGATAAAAGGGGCCGCAAGTGCCGAGATTTTCGACATGGCAGCCGTTCCTTTCGGCCCTGTCAGTGTTATCGCCGCACCCCTGGTCCTGGAATTGTACGCGGACGCTTCCCATGTTCAGCAGAATCTACTTTTGAAAGAGGTACAGAGCCAGACCATTTCTCCGGGAGAGTCGGCCCACGGATTCTTATACATTTCGATACCGAAGAAGGGTGTCCGGCAAAAGATCGACATCCATATCCCAATCTCATGGGCTGGTTCGGATAAGACCTCGACTTTGAGTTTGAGCTTCTAAGGAGGATTTCGATGCCAATGGCCCGATGCATATCGCTTTCCGTCCGGATTTGCTGCGCCGCTATCCTTGCGGCGCCACTTGTAGGCGTTTACTCGCAGGCCGCGCCCGCAACGAGCGAGAAACTCCCGCTTAATGCCGTCCTGGTTCTGACACCGGATTTTTGCGCAACGAAATTCACGCAGGGATCGTTTTGGACAACTGGGAAGGAGACGTTCGAGGTCGGGAAGGAGGCATGCGCCGATTTGGAGCCGGCGCTCAAGTCCGTGTTTTTGACATTGTCTGTTGCAAGTGCGCCGCCAGAATCGGGAAGCGCCCAAGTTATTTTGACGCCGAGGTTTGTCAACGGACACGCGACGACGGCGGCGATCGCATTCTCGAACCGAGAGATGGATGTTCTCCTGGAGTGGACCGTTAAGGATAGCGCCGGCAGAACTCTCTGGCTACAAACGGTACAGGGATCTGCGCAAAATCATATGGGCAGCATATATACGCACGGCCACGACGTGAAGCTTATTGCGGCGAATTCGGTGCATGACGCGGCTAAGCAGTCGGCAGCCCAAATGATGGCGGCCCAGGAGTTGCGTAAGTTTGCCGATGAGAATACCAAGAGCATCAAGTAGCAGGACTCTGGCTGTTCAACAGCACTGCCGGCCGCAGGCGACATGTTTACTAACATAGGTCTACTGAAAGATGAAAAGGCTGGCGAGCCCCGAAACCGAAAATTGTTTTGACTGCCCGCGCTTGGGTCGTGTAGCTTCCGGGCATTGGTGCTCGACTCATTCCCCGGAGTCATTCCGAGCGCCAGGAGGTAGAAAGATGCGGATGTTGATGCATGTTGAATTCCCGCTCGAACCATTCAACACAGTGGTTCGCAACGGTACTGCGAGCTCAATCATGAAGAAGATTCTCGATGACGCGAAGCCAGAAGCTGCGTACTTTGGCGAGCAGGACGGCAAGCGCGGCGGGATTCTGGTTGTCGACGTGGCGAAGCCGTCTGACGTTCCCAGGCTCGCCGAGCCGTGGTTCTTGAATTTCAACGCTGAGGTGAAGTTCAGGGTGGTGATGACGCCTCAGGATCTGGGCGAGTCGAATCTTGAAGCTCTGGGGAAGAAGTGGGGATGAGGCGCGGGTAAGCGCAGCCAGAAAGACGACAAGCAATGAAGCGGGAGCTGGAAGAAACCGGCTCCCGTTTGTTGCGTTTGGCGACAGATTACGCATCAGAGCCGGCAGGGGAACGCAACGCGAGGGGCACTGCGGTAACTCTCCGACGTGGCATTCGAGGTGCCCCCTTCGATGCCCGGTTTGGGGGATGTGCCGCGGGCGGCCTGCGTCCTGTAAAATAAAGGTCAACCGGATGATGCAAACCCCTTCAGCGGCTGCTCCCCAGGCATCCCGTGCAACGCGGGACCCGAAGTCGCGAGTGGGCGGATTCGACGCCGAAAAATCTCCGGTCATTCAAGTTCAGGGCCTCAGCAAGACTTACCAGACGGCGCGTGGCGCGCTCGATCTGTTCAAGGATCTCAACCTCGAAGTTGAAGCCGGCGAAATGGTGGCGATTGTCGGCCAATCGGGCGCAGGAAAGAGCACACTTTTACACATTCTGGGCGCGCTTGATGCGCCTTCGACGGGAACTGTATACTGCGCCTCAACCAACGTGGCAAAGCTGAGCACAAAGGAGGCGGCAGCGTTTCGAAATCGCGAGATTGGATACGTGTGGCAGTTCCATTATTTGCTGCCGGAGTTTACGGCGCTGGAGAATGTGGCGATGCCGCTTTTGGCGCGAAACATGAGGAAAGCCGAAGCGCTTAAAACTGCGGAGAAGTGGCTGAGCGAGGTGGGATTGGAAGATCGCGGCGACCATCGGCCGGGGGAGCTTTCAGGCGGTGAGCAGCAACGCGTGGCGCTGGCGCGAGCGCTGGTTTGCGGGCCAAGGCTGCTGCTGGCCGACGAGCCAACGGGCGACTTGGACGGGGTTACGGCGGGAAGGGTTTTTGACCTGATTGAGCGCCTGCATCGGAGTCACGGACTGACGTCGATTGTGGTTACGCACAACATGGATTTGGCGATGCGCTGTGGGCGGACGCTGCGGCTGGAGAACGGAAGGCTGATCCAGGTCACAGACACGGGGCCAAAGGCAACGCAAGCTGGACATATTCACTAGAAAAAGCAGCATTTTTGCATCGTTTTGAGTCTTATAAGTACGGGCCTGAGAAGCACTTTCTTGAGTTCGGGCTGCTGAGAGGTCGGGGTGGGAGTCGACGGGCGGAACGAGGGCCGGTTGACGCAGGGTTCGATGGGAGCACGAGACCATCCAAAAGAGCTGTTCGGAGCACGGCGATATCTTTCAAGAGGCTCCGGCGGCGAAGCAACGGAAGGGTGAACGCGGGTTGGGCCGAGGCCGGAAACGACCGGACGGCTACTGCAAGCGGGCACCTAGATCAGGGAGCACATCATGTTCGAGCGGTATACGGAGAAGGCGCGGCGCGTGATCTTCTTCGCGCGGTACGAGGCCAGCCAATTCGGCTCGCCTTATATCGAGACCGAGCATTTACTGCTGGGTCTGCTACGCGAAGACAAGGCGTTAACCAACCGCTTCCTGCGTTCGCACGCCTCGGTGGAGTCGATCCGGAAGCAAATTGAAGCGCACACCACCATCCGCGAGAAGGTATCGACCAGCGTCGATCTGCCGCTTTCGAACGAGTGCAAGAGGGTGCTGGCCTATGCCGCGGAAGAAGCCGAACGGCTGGGACACAAACACATTGGAACGGAACATCTGCTGCTGGGACTGCTGAGAGAAGAGAAGTGCTTTGCCTCAGAGATCTTGCAGGAGCGCGGGCTGAAGCTCACGCAAATTCGCGACGAGCTGGCACGGGTAACGCAGGAGAAGGCGCCGCCGCAGCAACGGCAGCGTGAGTCAAGCCTGCTGGCGGAGTTCAGCCGCGACCTGACGCAGGCCGCGATGGACGGGCAACTCGATCCGCTCGTGGGGCGCGAAGGCGAGCTGGAGCGCTCGATCCAGATTCTGTGCCGGCGCACCAAGAACAATCCGGTGCTGATTGGCGAGCCCGGCGTGGGCAAGACAGCGATCGTCGAGGGGCTTGCGCAGAAGATAGCCGACGGCGAAGTGCCGAGCTTTTTGGCCGACAAGCGCGTGCTGGCACTGGATCTTTCGCTGATCGTTGCCGGAACAAAGTATCGCGGCCAGTTCGAGGAGCGGCTGAAGACCATCATGAAGGAGTTGATGGAGAGCCAGAACTCGATCGTATTCATCGACGAGCTGCACACTCTGGTGGGCGCGGGTTCGGCGGAGGGGTCACTGGATGCGGCGAACATTCTCAAGCCGGCCCTGTCGCGCGGCGAGATTCAGTGCATCGGCGCGACGACTCCGGCCGAGTACCGCAAGTCGATTGAGAAGGATCGCTCGCTCGAGCGGCGCTTCCAGGCCGTCAAAGTGCCGCCGCCGAACGAGGCCGAGGCGATCAAGATCATCATGGGCATCAAGGACCGCTATGAAAAGTTTCACGCGGTCAGCTATACCGATGCGGCCGTGGAATTCGCCGTCTCGCATTCGAATCGCTACATTCCGGATCGCTTTCTGCCCGACAAGGCCATCGATCTGATCGATGAGGCGGGAGCGCGGGTGAAGCTGCGCCAAACCTCGCTGCCCGAAGAGATCACCGAGGTGCAGAAGCGGATCAAGTTCATCGTGCACCGCATGGATTCGGCGATTGCGAATCACGAGTTCGAGAAGGCGCGTTTTTATTCCGACGAAGAACGCAAGGAGCGCGAGAACCTGCGCGCACTGCGCGACAAGTACCACCTCGACGATTCGGCGGCAGGAATTGTGGGCCGCGAGGACATCGAAGACGTGGTGAGCCGCTGGACGGGCGTGCCCGTGACCAGCATCAAGGAAGAAGAGACGCAGAAATTGCTGCGCGTGGAAGAAGAGCTGCACAAGCGCGTGATCTCGCAGGAGAAGGCGATTTCGGCGCTGGCTCGCGCGATCAGGCGGTCGAGAGCGGGATTGAAGTCGCCGCACCGGCCGATTGGAAGCTTCTTGTTCCTCGGACCAACGGGCGTCGGAAAGACGGAAATGGCGCGCACGCTGGCCAACTTCCTCTTCGGGTCAGATAAGGCCTTGATCCGCTTCGATATGTCGGAGTTCATGGAGAAGCATTCGGTGTCGAAGCTGATCGGCTCGCCTCCGGGCTACGTGGGCTACGAGGAGGGCGGGCAGTTGACGGAGCGTGTGAAACGCTCGCCATACTCGGTCGTGCTGCTGGACGAAATCGAGAAAGCACATCCGGATGTGTTCAACATTCTGTTGCAGGTGTTTGAGGATGGGCAATTGACCGACGGCCTGGGAAATACCGTCGACTTCAAGAACACCATCGTCATCATGACGTCGAACATCGGCGCGCGGCACCTGCAGAAGAAGCAGGGGCTCGGCTTCCAGAGCGAGAGGGAAGACATCGTGAGCGAGAAAGTCGAAGAACTGGTGAGGAACGAGGTGAAGAAAACCTTCAACCCCGAGTTCCTGAACCGTCTCGATGAGGTGATTCTCTTCCAGTCGCTCAACGATGCCGACCTGATCCAGATTGTCGAGCTGCTGGTGCAGCAGTTGAACGCCAACCTGGCGCAGAAGTCGATCACGATCTCAGTGAACGACGATGCAAAGAAATGGATTCTCGACAAGACGCTGGTCGACCGCAGTTACGGCGCACGTCCGTTGCGGCGCGCGTTGCAGCGGTACATCGAAGATCCATTGTCGGAGGCGCTGATTGCCGGGCAGATTCAGGAACGGCCGGCGTTTCTCGAGGTCTATCTCGACGCGAACCAGTTGTTCTATCGGCCGGTAAGCGCCGACGAGAGCGTTAGCGAAGAGAAGGCGGCGGGAGTGTTGTTGTTCAGTAACTAATCTGCTCCAAAGCCAGAAGAAAACCCTCGGCGAAATTGCCGGGGTTTTTTTTGCAGGGTCCCTCGAGAAGTTGACTGCACTCGGATAGAGAATCGCTAAGTGATATACTGCCGATCACGGGACAGATGATGATTCAAGGCTGGCATCGGCGGGGATGGGCTCTGATTGCGGTAATTGCAATCATGGCGGCTTTGGCTCTGCTGCTGATCCCGCACGGCCATTCCGGTGACGCTGGTGCGTGGTTAGCGGTCCTCCCTATCCTCCTGTTTGTTGGGATGATCTCGCCGCTCAGCCTACTGTCGCCAATGGCCTATATGTATTTGGGCCGTGCCCCCGACAATCCTGTTCTTCCCGCATCCTTCCAACGCCCACCACCCATCCTACTCGGTTAAATCTCTGAGAAATTGAACGGTCCCGCACAGCAGCTTTCGCTGCTCTGCGCCGTTTTCTATTCCCTCAAGATGTTCTTGACTGTCAGGAAGGGTGTGAATGAGCGCCAATCTTTTCTATCTGTGTTCTATTGCGGCGAGTCTCCCATATTTGGCGATTGCTGTCATGTTCGTGCACTTCTTGCTGCGCCGAGCCAAGTGGAAGATCGACAAGCGGTGCGGAAAGAAGAACCTGGGGTTTTGTCCTTCGGCCGCCGCTATGGGAATGATGTTGTTATTCATGCAGGTATTCGTCCGGCCGACCCTGCAATATGTTCTTGAGGAAAAGCAGGACGAGGATGTGGAGGAAGACGATCAGGGCGATCCGGAGAGCATCGCAAAGCAACTCAGCCGACAGCTCAAACGTATTCGCCGGGGCGAACAGGTTGGGGATCTCGTTTTGCGGCTGTGACGCGCGTTCGAAGACCGCCGAATTCCTGCATTTCAACGGGAGCGCTCGAAGGCTCCCGTGACCCCCAGCCATTTAGACTAGAAAGCGGAGATACCTGTGTTTTTTGATAAGTTGTTAGCCAAAATCTTCGGTACAGCGAACGAGCGCGCCCTCAAGCGCCTGACACCCGTTGTCGGCCAGATCAGCGTGCTGGAGCCGGAGACCAAGAAGCTCTCGGATGAAGAGCTTAGAGCGAAGACAGCCGAGTTCAAGGCGCGGATTGCGGCAAGGCTCGAAGGAATTGAGGACCCCGAAGAAAAGAAAGAAGCCGAGAAGGAAGCGCTCGACGAGATTCTTCCCGAGGCTTTCGCGGTGGTGCGCGAGGCGGGCTGGCGCGCGGTGCAGATGCGGCACTTTGACGTGCAATTGATCGGCGGCATGGTGCTGCACCAGGGCAAAATTTCCGAGATGAAGACGGGCGAAGGCAAGACGCTTGTTGCCACGCTCGCCTGCTATCTGAATGCTTTGGCCGGTCACGGCGTGCATGTGGTGACGGTGAACGACTACCTGGCCAAGCGCGACGCCGAGTGGATGGGCAAGATTTACGAGTTCCTCGGTTTGACGGTGGGCGTGATCGTCCACGACCTGAGCGACGACGAGCGCCGCGCTGCCTACGGAGCCGACATCACCTACGGCACGAACAACGAATTCGGGTTCGACTACCTGCGCGACAACATGAAGTTCGAGATCAAGGATTGCGTGCAGCGCGGGCATTACTACGCCATTGTGGACGAAGTGGATTCGATTCTGATCGACGAAGCACGGACGCCGCTCATCATCTCAGGGCCGACAGAGCAGACAACGGATAAATACGCGCGCGTGCGGCACATCATTCCGCAACTGGAGATGGGCGAAGAGGTGGAATGGAGCGACACGCAGCGGCAACAAGAGTTGGGCATCCGGCTCGCCGAAGGCGAGAAGTACATGAGCGGCGACTATTTCGTTGACGAAAAAACCCGCCAGATCGGCGTGACGGATTCCGGGTGGGAGACGATCGAAAAGGCGCTGGGAATTGGCAATATCGCCGACGCGGAGAACTGGGACCTGAAGCACTACGTGGAGACGGCGATCAAGGCTCACGCGCTTTACAAGCGCGACGTGGACTACGTGGTGAAGGACGGCGAAGTCATTATCGTGGACACGTTCACGGGCCGGCTGATGCCAGGGCGGCGCTGGAGCGACGGACTGCACCAGTCGATCGAGGCCAAGGAAGGCGTGAACATCCGCAAGGAAGACCAGACGCTGGCCACGATCACTTTCCAGAATTATTTTCGCCTTTATCAAAAATTGAGCGGCATGACGGGAACGGCGGAGACTGAAGCTGCCGAGTTCGAGAAGATCTACAAACTCGAGATCGTGGTGATTCCGACGAACAAACCGCTGCTGCGGTTGGAAAATCCGGACGTGGTGTTCCGCACGGAGAAGGAAAAATACAAGGCAGTTGCGGAAAACATTGCCGAGCTACATGCGAAGGGGCAGCCGGCGCTGGTGGGCACGACGTCGATCGAAAAGTCGGAGCGGCTGTCGGCAATTTTGCAGAAAAAAGGCGTGCGCCACGTGGTGCTGAACGCGAAGTTCCACGAGCGCGAGGCGGAGATTGTGGCGCAGGCGGGACGGTCTGGGATGGTGACGATTGCGACCAACATGGCCGGGCGCGGCACCGATATTCTGCTGGGCGGCAATGCGGAATTCATGACACGGCAGGAGTTGGTCAAGAAGAACAAGGCGCGTGCGATCAGCGTGGCAGAGGGCGCGATCAATCCCATGGCGCCGGCGGGATTCCAGCGCTTTTACTACCAGGGACAGGAGTTCGAGGTCTCCGATGGCGATTGGGCGGAAGCAAATGCATCCCATGCGGCCGCGGCGCAGGCGGAGCACGAAGCTGTGATCGCAGCCGGAGGCCTGTTCATCCTGGGCACGGAACGGCACGAATCGCGGCGCATCGACAACCAGCTGCGCGGACGCGCCGGACGCCAGGGCGATCCCGGCGAGTCGCGTTTTTATCTTTCGCTCGAGGATGACCTTATCCGTATTTTCGCGCGCGGGTTTGCAGGCACCGTGATGCAGAAGGTGATGGTCGAGGACGAGGCGATCGAGTCGCGCATGATTACCAAGCGCATCGAGGGCGCGCAAAAGGCGGTGGAAGCGCAGAACTTCGAAGCGCGCAAACATCTGCTCGAATACGACGACGTGATGAACAAGCAGCGCGAGGCGGTCTACGGATTGCGCCGGCAACTGCTGGAGGGCGTCGAGCAGCGCGAGATGATTCTGGAGGATTATGTCGGCGGCATCCTGAGCACCCTTCTCGATGAATATGCCGGCGAGCGCGTGCGGCAGGATCAGTGGGATCTGAAGGGCCTGGGCGAGAAACTCGTCGACCATTTTGGATTCAACCTTGCCGCGTCGGGCATCAAGCCGGAGACGCTGAGCCGGCACGAGCTGGGTGAAGAGATTTTTGCCAAGCTGGCCGAGGGCTATGAGGCCAAGGAGAAGATTCTGGGAGTGGCCACGATGCGCCACCACGAGCGCATGGTGATGCTGAGTGTGATCGACGGGCTATGGAAGGATCACCTGCTCTCGATGGATCACCTGAAAGAGGGAATCAATCTGCGCGGCTATGCGCAGCGCGATCCTCTGGTGGAATACAAGCGCGAGTCCTTCGATTTGTTCGAAGCCATGATGCTGAAGTTCCAGGAAGACACGGTGCGGTTCCTGTTCCGGATGCAGATCCTGGGGCCGGACGGTCAGCCGATTGATGCGGCGCCTCGGCCGCGCGGGACGGTGCCCAAGGCTCCGCCGGTGGCCAGCGCCGCACAGCCACATACCGGCGATGGCGCGCCGCGGGAGATCGAGATCCCTACGCGCAAACCGTCGACCACCATCGACGAGCTGGAGAAAGAGTTCCACCGGAAAAAAGAGCGGGAACTCGCCGTGGCCAGCAGGCAGGGCGGCGGGGAGTCAAGCGAAACTGCGCAGCGTCGGACGGGCGACAAGGTGGGTCGCAATGATCCCTGCCCTTGCGGCAGCGGCAAGAAATACAAAAAGTGCCACGGGGCGTAGGAGCAGGGAATAAGGATTAAGGACCAGGGAACAGAAACGCGGGGACAAGGAACCGGCGGGAAAAGAGAGAGAAACGGAGAGCAAGGAACAGAACAGGATACTTCTACTCGAAGGCTCGAAAGCCCGGCCAAATCGGCCGGGCCTTCTGTTTTCTAAAGCTGGTTTTAGGCGCTCCACTCTTCTAATCCCTGTCCCCTAATCCCTGGTCCCCGCTCCCTTCACCGCAGGAAACTGAAGAACCCTTTTTTCTCGTTCTTCTCAGAGAGCAGGCCTGCGGCTGATTTGGCCATGGTGCGGATGGTTTGAGAGATGGTGGAGTCGACCATGACCATGGGAGTCGCGGTTTCGCGGGTTCTGCGCGCCGCGGCATAGTCGTCGGGAATCTTCCAGTTCGCGGGACGGGTCAAAGCCTTCATGATCTGGGCTTCGTCAAAAAGCGAGTCATTGGATTTGTAGCGATTGACGACAATTTGCAGGTTCTCGTCGCGCTTGGCAAAATATTTCAGGATCATGCGGTTGGCCGTGCGCATTTCAGAGATACCGACCTGTGTAACGAGGAAAATGGTGGAGGAATCCTCAAACAAAGTGGAGTCCATCAGATCGATCCTCGATCCGATATCGACCACGACATAGTCATAGATATCCCGCGTGACTGATAGCAGCTTGTCAACAGCCTCCTTAGTCGCCCGCACGTCAGACAGATCCGTAGGCGCGGGAAGAACGGAGAGCCCCGAGCTGTGCTTGGAAACCAACGTGGAGAGCAGATTCGCATCCACGCGGTTGGGGTTTTCAAGGGCAGTGACGACGGAGTATTCGGTGACGATGCCGAGGTTGATGGCCACGTCGCCGAGTGGCTGGCCGAGATCGATAAGGAGCGTGGTGCTGTCACTCTCCTGAGCCAGCGCCAGGGCAAAATTCGAGGCCAGCGTAGTGACGCCGCAGCCACCTTTGGAACCAAGGAAGACAAATAATTTGCCGGTCTTCTTATTATCGTCAGGCGGCGGGGGCGTCGCGCGGGGCGCTGCAGCTCGAGTGAGGGCTGCGGAAACTTCGTTGGGGTCAATTGGCAGAGTGAAGAATTCCCGCACGCCGGCGCGCATGAATTGGACGGCGCGCTTCATGTCGGCGTTCGCCGAATAGGCCATGACGTACGCGCGTCCACTGGCACAGAGGCTTTCGACGAGAGCGAAGGCGTAATCCGGATCGCTGTCCGCGTCGATGATGACAACTTCGTAAGCCTGCGCGAGCCGCTGGGGAAGGTCCTCAAGGCGAGGGGGAAAAGACGAGAATTCGTGGAGCTTGAGGCCGGGATGCTTGGAGACAGCGCCGGCGACAACTTTGCGGCGTTGTTCGTCCGGTCCGAGAAGCGCGACGTTCAGATTGGTCACATCCGGGATGTCAGTATCCCTCGAGGCTTGCAGCATAGCAAACAAACGGCTCCCAAAGGTCTATTTTAAGCGATCTCATTGCTGATATGGGACTTGCCATAACGCTTTCGGGGGAGTGCGAAAGGATGGACACGGGACGAAATCGCTAACCGATTGATGGTGATGGGGGTAAAGGGGCGGCGCAACGGCGGGGACGCAGGGAAAGCCGAGTGAGTGGCGGGGATTGAGCGGGTCGAGGCGGGCAGGCGGCTCAGCGCATTATCGCGCAGAGGCGGCGATGGCGGAAAAGGTCAGGTCTTCGACATTGCGGCGGTGCTGGATGCGCCACTCGTCAAACAGTCGTCCATAGCTGAGGGTGATGTAGCTCGAGGGTTCGACGCCGAGACGGGAGGCCGCGCGGTCAATCCAATCGGAAGAGCCTTCGAGCTCGGCGTAGTTGCCGATGGGTGTTTCATCGATGACGCAGTGGCCCTCGCCGTCGGTCCACTCGGTGCGCCATTTTTCATAGCGGAAGGCGGCGACAAGGCCGAGAGAGAGAAAGAACTCGGCCAGCGCGCCGCCATGCGCGACCAAAGTTTCGGTTTCGACGCGATGCTTGTGACGATCGATCTCGGGATAACCCGAGCCAGAGGCTGCGGGGCTGGGAAGTCGCTTGTGAGTGAGCGTCCAATGGCCGGCGTAGCTGCGAATGCGAAGGATTTCGGTGCGTGCGCGCATCTGGCGATCGGGCGTGTCGTAAAGGGTGTTGCTTTCGAAGCTGCGCGCAGTTTCGAGGCGAAAGCCGGCGGATTCGAGCCGCTCGGCGAGAACGGCGAGATCGGCAACGCGGAATTTGATCTCAGTTTCGATGGCCATGGGTCAAGGTGAGTATAGAAGAAGTGAAGGAGTGAAGAAGTGAAAGAGTGAAGATGAATGAGTGAGTTGTGTGAAGTTGAAAGTGGCCAGAGTGGTTTGTAGAGGCGAGAATAGAAGAGTGAAGACGCTGCGGCTCAAGGTGGACGCGAACAATCTGGAAACGGCTGAGGCACGGGAGGCGCTGGAGCGCGCGGCTGAGATTCTGCGCGACGGGGGATTGGTGGCGCTGCCGACGGAGACTGTGTACGGCCTGGGAGCGAATGCGCTGAACCGGGCGGCGGTCGAGCGGATTTTTGAGGCGAAGTCCAGGCCGGCATGGGACCCGGTGATTGTTCATGTTGCGCCGGGAGGGATGGTCGAGGGTCTGGTTGAAGAGATTCCGGAAACGGCGCGGCGCCTTATGGATGCGTTTTGGCCGGGGCCGCTGACGCTGCTGCTGAAGCGGACGCACGCCGTGCCAGACGCGGTCACTGCGGGAAGGCCGCTGGTGGGCGTACGCATGCCGGCGCATCCGGTGGCCCTTGAATTGATCCGGCGCGCGAGGGTTCCCGTGGCGGCGCCGAGCGCGAACCGCTTTGGGAACGTCAGCCCGACGACTGCCGAGCACGTGCTCGACGATCTCGATGGGCGCATCGACGCAGTGCTGGATGCGGGACCAACGCTGCGCGGCGTGGAATCGACGGTGCTTGATCCATCGACAAACCCGATGGTGATCTACAGACCGGGCGCAGTGACGGCGGAGCAGATTACGGAGATCGCCGGGCCGGTGGAGCAATTCAAAAGCAGCGAGTCGTTGCGCGAGACGCCAAGGGAGGCGATGCCTTCGCCGGGAGTGGGACTGAAGCACTATGCGCCGCGTGCGCGGCTTGTACTGGTGGAGGCGCGCGGCGAGGAGTTAGGCGGCCGCCTGGCGGCGGCTGCGAGCATGGAGCGCGGCGAGCGCGTGGGCGTGATGCTGCCGGAAGGGATGATGACGCCCGATGAAATCAGGCCCGCACAGGTTTATCCATGGGGCAAGTGGGACGCGCCCGAGACGCTGGCGCATGGGCTCTATGCGGGGCTGCGGACACTTGATGCCGCGGGGTGCACGGTGATCCTGTGCCCGTTGCCGCCGGCGGAGGGGATTGGCGCGGCGATTCGCGACCGGCTCTTGAAAGCAGGGACTAAGGGACCGAGGGACTAAGGGACCGGCCTATCCGTTGTCGCCGAGCTTGTACATGTACTTGACTGCGGATTTGAAGATGAGAGTCTTGGTGCGTGCCGCGAACCTTGAGCGAGTTGCGATCGTACCATTCGATACAGCCGTCCACGCGTTCGCCGTCTTCAAGCACAATCACCATCGGAGTCTGCGACTGGATCTGTTTTTGCAGATAGAAGAGCTCCGCGTGGCGATTGGGCGTGGCGCTGTCGACAGTTTGCGCGGGAAAACGGAAGGGAAGCGGCGCAGGGAGATTCTTCCTTCTCCGCGCCGGGAGCTGGCCGGGCTCGAAGACGCGCGATTCGGGCAAAATCGATGGCGAACTCATGGGGAAGAATCCTCCGCGAAGAACGAAAGCTGAAAACTCAAACTCCGCAGGCCTCGCCCGGGAAAAGTGCATCAACCAGCCGGCGGATACGACCCCGGCTGAAAATCAAGACCCAAACGCCAAGCTCCCACGCCTAAACACACGGCAGTCCTGCGTTGTCGGGGTATACGATTCCCGCTTTCCCTGGACTCGATGGGAGAACTAATTACTCAAAAAGATGCGTGGTGCCGATTGGGGGTTGCTCTTTTATTCTGCGGCCATTCCGATTGAGCGTCAAGTTGGGTGACGGTGAACGATGGGCGGTGAACGGTGAACCGTGCGAAAGGAACCGTGGATAGTGAGCCGAGAATCGCGGACGGTGAACAGTTAGCGGCGCTAGAGGGCAGTGTTTGCGGCGAGGCCGACGGCCATGGCGTCAAGCGACAGCGAACGCAACAAGTTGCGGCGCATGCCTTGCTCCACCTGGACGAGGGCGCGGGCGGCGGAATCGATCCAGTCGATGGTGAGGCCTTCAGACAGGCGGGTTAGCTCGGCGGTAATGTCGATGTTGCGGATGAGCGATGGCGTTCCGGCCACGATGAGGAGAAGATCTTCAACGAGGCTGGAGAGAGCGCGAAGGAGATTGACGGTCTTCTCCTGGCCGTCGGCGCCGGCGCGATAGCTCTCGGTGGCGTGGAAGAGCGCGGAGTAGTCAGGCTCTCGCCACCCCACGGACGAAGACCTGTCCGCGGGGGCCCCGGAGTCATTCAGCGCGGTGCGCAGAATGACCAGCGCGTCTTCGCGGCCGGCGAGATACGCTGCGAGATCGAGCGAGAGCGCGCGCCCGACTGCGCCCATGGCCAAACGGGCGACAAGAGAACGCTCTTGCGGTTTGAGCTCGGGGCGGCGGCGAGCGAGGAGAGATTCAAGATCGGAGGCCGGAATCGCGCCGAGGCGATGAATGAGCGCGCGGGAACGAATGGTTGGCAGCAGCTCCTGCGGATTTTCGGTGAGCAGGATCAGCGACGTGTGGTCGGGGGGCTCCTCAAGCAGCTTGAGCAGGCTGTTGGCCGCCTCTTTCATGAATGCCGACGAAGTGAAGATGGTGAAGGCGCGCTGGGCTTCGGCTGGCTGGCGGTAATAGGCGACGTGAATCGCCTGCCGGACCTGGCCGAGCTTGATCATGAGTTGCGGCGGGTCGGGCGGAATGACCAGCACGTCAGGGTGTGTCTGGATGAGGATGCGCGTCTCGCGCTTGTCGGTTTCGCGCAGATCGTCGCGAGCCTCGACGGCTTCATCGACAAGCGTTTCGAGATCAGCTGAGGCTGCGATGCGGAGGCAGTTTGAGCAGCGGCCGCAGAAGTCGGGCAGACCGTCGGTCTCGGTGGGCTTGAGGCAGTTGACGGCCTGGGCAAGCATGAGGGCGAGCGTGTATTTGCCCGCGCCGCGAGGGCCGGCCAGGATCATGGAGTGGGGAAAGCGGCCGGAGCGAATGCTTTCGCGCAGGTGCGTGACGGTGGCCGCGTTGCCGAGGAAGTCCTGGAATCCCACGGATTGAGCCTAACAGTGAACGGTGGAGGGTGAACAGTGGACGGTGGACGGTGGACGGTGGGCGGTGGACGGTGGGCGGTGGACAGTGGACGGTGGACGGTGGACGGTGAACGGTGGACGGTGACGGCGAGTGGCGGCGTGGAGGGCTGAAGGAGGGAGTAAGTGAAACAAGCGTAAAGAAATGAGACAGTTACGGAGAGAAAGCGTCCTGGCGCAAATTGGTGGGTCGCGCATTGATTCTAAAGGAGTTGTTTGCCTTAAATGCGACGTAATATGATGCATTTTCCCGGCTTTCCAGAAACCGATTTGTTGATTCTAAACGAGTTGTATGGCGAATATTTAGCGAAAAGTGGCTAAATTTTTTATTTAATTATTTTTCGCATTTTCATGCAGTGGAGATGAGGGTTTTGGACCACGAGATAGACAGAGCTGGAACGGGCACAGGCGGGCCGGACTCCGAGCTGTGAGAACGCAGGACTCGTCGCGTCCTGGCTGGTTGGCCACGCTTGCGCGTGATGGCGAGTTGGCAGGTTGGCTGCATTTAAGACCAGTGTAGCCAACCCGGGGAAATAATCGGCAAACTTGGTGCAGAAAAGTGAAGAAGTGAAAGAGTGAATAAGTGAATTAAAAATCAGTAAGTTAGCCAATGAGATCAAAGCGGGCGGCATGCAGAGGGGTCTTGACACGTTCCGGGCTGGCCGCAAATTTCTCCGAAAAAATGTCAATGACACTTGACAGATTTTTCGATCCGATGTAATGTTTCCTTGTCAATCTGTAAAGGAGACTTACAATGTTCTGTACGACAAATACTCCCGAGCAACGCCGGTTCGTGCGCTCCTGCTGGATGAGCGCCGGGCTGGTTGTGCCGCTCGTCATAGGCGCTGCCGGCGCGTTTCGCTTTTACCATCTGCACGGATTTGCGGCCTATGTTGTGGCTGTTCTGCCGACGCTTCCGATTCTTTGGGTGCTCGTGGAGATGGGTAGGTTCCTGGCTGTGGAGAAAGACGAGTTCCAGCGCAACATTCTCATTCAGTGCGTGCTTGGCGGCACCGGGGGGACTCTGGCCACGACCACGATCTGGGGTTATCTGGAAGACTTTGCCCACGCGCCGCACCTCGATCTGATCTGGGTCTATCCGATCTTCTGGTTGTTCGTCGTGGTGTCTTATCCGGTGGTCAGGCTGAGGTACCGATGAAGAACAGGCAGACAGTACTGCGTGGCAACGCCGGCGCAATGCGAAAGGGGACTGCTCATGACTGATCGAATCAAGAATCCGGCAAGGGATCACATGGAAGATCGCATCCTCTTCATCGGGATGCCGTTGCTGGTGGCGAATATCGTCATGGCGATTTGGGGAATTGGCTATCGCCATCTGACTGGCGTACCGGCCTACCTTCCCGCCATTCTGTTCGCGCTCATGGGCGTCGCATTTATTGTCATCTTCGGCCTTTACCTAAAAGAAGAGCAGGACGAGTTTGAGCGCGCCGTCTGGGTCCAGGCGTTGCTGTGGGGCATTGGCGCGACCTTGACACTTATCACATTCTGGGGAGCTCTGGCGGAGTTCGACCTGGTGAAGGGACTGAAGTCGCTGTTTGTCTTTCCGCTGTTTATGCTCATCACGTGCATAGCCAGGTTGGTGCTCAAGCTGAGGTACCGATGAAAAACCGGCTGAAGGTGCTTCGCGCGGAGAGGGACTGGTCGCAAGGAGATCTGGCCCAGCGGCTGGAGGTGTCGCGGCAATCCGTCAATGCCATCGAGACGGGGAAATTTGATCCCAGTTTGCCGCTGGCGTTCAAGCTGGCGCGGCTGTTTGAGAGGCCGATTGAGGAGATCTTTACGGACAGCGAACAGTGAACAGTGGACAGTGAACAGTGAACAGTGGGCAGGTCTTCGTGCTTGGTTAAGTGTTGTGGGATTTCAAGGCAAGGTTGGCGAGAGAGCAGGAACGGAGCCAGGGCGAACTCCCTCTGGCGTCGGGCGACACGTCAGCCACCGAGACTCGGGCGCGGAGAACCGCCAGCCTCACCGATTTACCCGCGAGAGTGCGACCGGCAGCCAATTCCGAGTGACGAGCGGCGCGACTTGCGCATCGCCCGGTCCGATGAAGGCCATCCTGTAATCTCTTGAATCTACACGAGTAATTTCACAACCTGTGTATTGAGGCAAGAGTAACCCGTCGGGCAGGGTACCAACAGGCCCCGGTCTAACCTGAAACCGCCATTGTTGCCCTTTGTAAATCGAAGTACCTCTATAACGTGGCGTCCTCACACTCCATGGCAGGCCGCGACAGATGCTGGACCGGATTAAGAGATCAAACAAGGAATTCGACACCGTGCAAGACGCGATTCGCCGGGGCGAACGGCACTTGAGAGCATCGGCTCTCGCACCACCAATTCTTAATCCGGGTGAAGCAAGGTGTTTATGCAGAATCAGCAGGAGAATGTACTCGCCGCTCGTGTAACAGTGACGATGACGGCAGCACTCGGAGCCATAACAGGCCTCCTGCTGGGATGTGTGCTGGCGATCCCGCTGGCCGAGAATCATCTGAAAACCTACATGGAACGAGTGGCGGCTCAAGATGATGCCTCACTGAAGGAGGCGCGCTCTGTTCTGGATACCATGCAGCATTCCGCCGGTCCGGCTTGTTCCGAGGATGAGCTGATCAATCTGAGAGAACTGGTTTTTCGCTCGAACTATTTGAAGGCTGCCGGACGGATTCAACGGGGAAGGATTGAGTGCTCGACACCCGCAGGCCGGCCCGCGCGGCCGTTTGGTAATTTCAAAGGGGGGCGAGCTCAGGCCGATGGGACCGTAATCTATAGCAATTTCGCTCCCGTCGAAGATCAAAACCTGAAGCGGACGGGGATTCAGCTCGGCAATGCTTTCGTAGTCTTTGGTGCGCATTTGCCAGAACCCGACGGCCAGATGCCGATTCGATTGGAAATCGGTCCGTACCAGGCAGGAAACCAGACAACATCAAGTGAAGTTTCGCCCGAACCGTCTTCTGACCAAGCGACCAGTGATGTGGCGCTAAGGGGAGGCACGATCGTGGCCAGCCAATGTTCGCCGCTTATGTCGCGCTGCGTCGTGGCGTCGGTAGGGGTTGACGACGCAAGGCGCGGGGAATTCGCTGCGATCGGCGGCACGACCATCGCGTGCGGGATCGGCGGCATTTTCATTGGAATTATGCTATGTGGCTATCACCGCCGCAGCATTTCAATCGATCAGCAGTTTAAGCGCGCAGTCGCGCACGAGCAACTTCACCTTGCTTATCAACCAATCGTCAACCTGGCGACTGGAGGAATTGTTGGCGCCGAGGCGCTGGCGCGCTGGACCAGGCCGGACGGTGTTTCCGTCAGCCCGAGCGAATTTATCAAGACAGCGGAGCAGCATGGTTTCATCGGTTCGGTCACCAGTCTGGTTTTGCGGCGTGCGCTGAAGGAGTTCCGCGAAGTGCTCAACAAGCTGCCCGACTTCCGGCTGAACATCAATGTCGCAGCCGCGGACCTGATCGATCCCCGGTTTCTGCCCATGATTGAAGCTGCCGTCCTAGAGGCCCATGTGCGGCCAAGCAGCCTGACCTTGGAGGTGACAGAAACATCCGCCGCGGATCAGGAAGACGCGCTGGAGTCGATCCGTTTGCTCCGCCGCATGGGATTCGGCATTTCCATTGACGATTTCGGAACCGGTTATTCGAACCTTTCCTATCTGTTGTACCTCTCGGTCGATTCCATCAAGATCGACAAGGCCTTCACGCGGGCCATTGGAACGGACGCGGTGACGGTCGCGATCCTTCCGCAGATCATCGCCATGGCGAGAAACCTGAACCTTGCCGTGGTGGTCGAAGGAATCGAATCGCCTAGCCAGGCCGACTACTTCTCCACCGACAACCTGAAGATTTACGGCCAGGGCTGGCTCTATGGGCGCCCCGTACCCGCCGGCGAATTCTTCGGCTTGCTGGGTGTCCTGGTTGATCAGCCAAGTGTCGCCGCCATCCCCGAAGCCGCCGGAATCCCCAGCCTGGCGTGAGGCAAAGCGTGGGGTCGAAACCGCGATCGTGCAGCAGGCGCGAAGGATTCACAGCCAGCGATCCGTCGCGGCTGCTGTAGACTTGCCGTGGTCAGCCATTCCCCGGGTCCGGCGCTGACCAAATCAAGACAGGAGAAAGCAGATGAACACAAGAGTGTGTAGTGTCCTCGCGTGTCTGTGCGGGGTCGCGGCGTTCGTGCCGAGCGCAATTCCATCGAGCGCGCAGGCGACAGAGGTCAAAGAGAAACCAGCGATGTACTCGTACGTTGCCGACTGGCAATTTCCCCGGGAGCGCTGGGGCGACGTGGCTAGAATCAACGACGTAGACAAGAAGATTTTCGATGCCGCGCTGAGCGATGGGACGCTGGTGGGCTACGGCTACGATGTGAACATGGTGCACACGGTGGATGGCGAATCGCACGATACCTGGTGGTCCTCGACCTCGATCGCGGGGCTGTTGAAGGTGCTGGATAAGGTGAGAGCGCTGCCCCCTGCCGATACGCCGATTTCACTCAATCCGACCAAGCACTGGGACCTCGTCCTCGTGAGCCACTATTACAACTGGAAGCCGGGCTCCTACACGGGCGCTTATGTCAACGTGGCGATGTATCAACTGAAGCCGAACGCGGATGATGATGCGGTGAGCACGCTGAGCAAGAGCGTGGTTGTGCCGATGCTGGAAAAGATGCTGGCTGACGGTACGATTCTGGAATACGAGGTCGACACAGAGGCCATCCACACCGATGCGCCGGGGATGTTTGCGATTATCTACGTGACACCGCAGCCGGAAGGCATCGACACAGTTCGCGCGGCTATCAGGGGCGCAGGGCACGACAATCCGCTGATCGGCGCGGCATTCGATTCCTACGTTGATTACACCCAGCATCGCGACGAGCTGCTGAAGGGAAATGGAGCGTACAAGTAAGAGCAGCAGAGTTAGCGAAGTTAGTGGACAGGCCCCTTTGCGGGGCCTGTTCTGTTTTGCGGGCTGGCGGTTCGCGAGTAAACGGGATGAAGGGTCGCCCGGCCCTACGGGGCGGGGCTTGAGGCATTCACGTTTTCCCAGGGTTTCACCCTGGGCTATTTTCGATCCTCCCTCCGGGAGGGTGAAACGGAGCCAGCGGAGTTGGCCTTCGTGCTATCCCAGGTCTCAAAATCGAGACCTGGGGCACCCGATCTGTGAAGGCTCGAGAGTAGCTATTTGCCGGTGTAGATGACGTGCCAGATGGAGCGTGAGCCGTCGTCGGAGACGAAGAGCGAGCCGTCAGGAGCGACAGCGACCCCGACTGGACGACCCCAGACATCGCCATCGGCGCCGCCGACGGTGAAGCCGGTGAGGAAGTCCTCATACTCGCCGGTGGCGTGGCCGTCGCGCATGGGCAGGCGGATGACTTCGTAGCCTGCTCGCTGGTTGCGGTTCCAGGAGCCGTGCTCGCAGGCGAAGCCGTCGCCCTTGAATTCGGCGGGGAATTGCGAGCCTTCATAGAAGGTCAACTCAAGCGAAGCGAAGTGCGGCTCGAGAAGAATGTCGGGTGTGATGACCTGGGACTTGAGCTCGGGGTGCTTGCCCTCGAGTCGGGGATCCTGATGGCCGCCCATATAGAACCAGGGCCAGCCGTAGAAGCCGTGCTCCTGCACATGGGTAATGTAGTCGGGGACGAGATTGTTGCCGAGGGCATCGCGCTCGTTGGTGGAGCACCAGAGCTGGCCAGTGGTAGGGTTAATGGCCTCGCCCACGCAGTTGCGAATGCCCGATGCGTAGACCTCGATGAATTTGCCTTCCGGAGTGAACTCGAGCACATCGGCGCGATGGAATTCTTCCGGATGAACGTCGGCATCGTCGACGTTGGTGAGCGAACCGACGGAGGCGAAGAGCTTTGTGCCGTCAAGTGAAAAGCGAAGGTCTCGGGTCCAGTGACCTCCGCCGCGGAGACGGCCGCCGCCGGGCAGATCGGCCAGGTTTTCCATGGGGCCTGTGGCTTTGAGATCGCCGTTGTGGTAGGGGAAGCGCACAATTTCATCGGTGTCGCCGATGTAAATCCACTTAGGGTTGGGACCAAGAGGATAAAAGGCGATGCCGAAAGGCTGATGGAGGTCGGTGGCAAAGACCGAGACCTGCTTCGGTTTGCCATTGGCATCGACGCCGCGGAAGATCTTGATTTTGCCGGTGGCGCTTTCAGCGAGGAAGAGATCGCCGTTGGGGGCGAAGCGGATGAGGCGCGGGTTATCGAGATCGGTGGCGTAGAGCTCGACCTTAAAACCTTTGGGCGCGATGGGCCACGCATTCGCGGGTCGGGGAACGACGTTGGCGCCGTTGTCGACGGATTGATCGGGCATAGGCTCGGGCAAGTCGGCGAGTGTAAGATGGCGGCGCGTTCCGGGAGATTCGTGAGCCGCGTCAGTGAATGCGGCCTGACCGGTGAGGACGGTGTGTTTGGTGGAGGAGTCAGCGGCGGGGTTGGAAGCCGCCGAGACGCTAAGAGCGGAAGCGAGGACGGCAAGGCCGAAAACGGCAGAAGGAGTGAGGAAACGGGACAGATGATTCATGAGACCTCTCTAGGGGATGAATTGCGGGAAGTGCGGATCGACCTGGAAAACCCAGGGACCATTCTTACAGATGCGGGGGAGGGGACGGGGGGTGCAATAGAGGCGGAGACCAGGGAGCAGGGACTGGGGACGAAGGGACTAGGGACGAAGGGACTAGGGACTGAGGGAGCGGGCAACTCGACATCATTGCTTAGCGCGAGGCGGGCGCGGGGGGACGGATGGCCAGTGTGCCTCGGGAGTCCAGCGGCCCTTCTCGAGGCGCGCGCCAACCTGTTGCCCACAACGCGCGCACGGATGAAGAAGCCATTGTGCCCGGTCTATGTTGGCGAGAAGTATTTTGTTGGTCTCCTCGCTGAAGAAGCCATCGCACGGTTTTTTGGGAACTGGCATGAAGAGTTCTTCCTCGCCTCTCGCTGCAATCAGTTTATCCGCCGGCGAGCGGTTTCTGTTTGATGGCGAACAAAGGGGGCAGCCAGTTAGCGGGCCGGCGGAGTGAGGAGAATCAGGGTTGTGCGATCCCGCGTTTCGCCAGAAGAAGCGAAGGGTGGGGCAGCGCCAGCAAGTGCTATCCCAGGTCCCCAAATGCGAGGGACCTGGGGCACCCAGCTGCTTGGCTCGTCAGTGGATCATGAGGGTGCCGGTGAGGGGTGTGTTGGTGGAGGATGGGCCGACGAGGATTTTATAGTCGCCGGCAGCGAGGTTCCAGCTTTCGTCGGCTTCGCGGAAGGTTTCGAGCACGCGCGGATCGATGGAGACGGTGACGATTTGCGACTTGCCGGGAGCGAGCGTGATGCGCGCAAAGCCGGCGAGGCGTTCCCAGGATTCGTCGGAGCCTTGAGGCAGGGTTGCGTAGACCTGCGCGATTTCAGTGCCGGCGCGCGTGCCGGTATTGCGCACGGTGAAGCGCAGCGGTTCTGGCGGTTGAGTCCACGCTGAGGCCGGAGTAGGCGAACGTGGTGTAGGACAAGCCGAAGCCGAAGGGGAAGAGCGGCGTCTTGTGCTCGGCCTGATACCACTTGTAGCCGATTTCTGCGCCTTCAGTGTA
Source organism: uncultured Acidobacteriaceae bacterium (assembly GCA_963813015.1). Lineage (GTDB taxonomy): Bacteria > Acidobacteriota > Terriglobia > Terriglobales > Acidobacteriaceae > Telmatobacter. The sequence goes on along the minus strand of CAWEXN010000013.1, from coordinate 134,694 downwards.
GGTGACCGAATAGTTTGAAGGCGGTGCGCCTGCGTTGACGGGGCCCCTTCCTTCCCCGCGAAGACGCGGGGGCGCGGGCGGGATAGTTGAATGCGGAAGATCGCTCTCGGTTTTGGGGAAGGTGATGGCCAGCTTGCCGGATGGATTGACGTCGCCGACGAGAACATTGGCGAGAGCCTTGTGTCCTGCGCTGCCGGCGAACCAGGCTTCGACGACGCCGGAGACTTTGTCGAGCCAGGGCATGGTGACGGCGGTTCCGGTTTCGAGCACGACGATGGTGTGAGGATTGGCGGCGGCAACCTGCTCGATCAATGCGTCCTGATTATCGGGGAGCGAGAGATTGGGGAGATCCATGCCTTCCGATTCCCACTGATACGCAAAGACGATGGCGAGGTCGGAGTTGCGGGCGAGCTTGGCGGCGGAGCTGGGGTCGGTGCCAGGATCAAATGTGATTTTGGTGTGCGGCAATTTATCGCGCAGCGCCGCGAGCGGGGAGGTGGGGAACCAGATGTGCTCCTGCCAAACGGTCGCGCCTTTGCCGGGGGGCATGATGGCGTTTCCGCCGGGCGGGTCAACCTGCGCCGATCCTCCGCCGGAGATCATGCCGACGTCGGCATGGCCGCCGATGATGGCGATGCTGCGGACGCGCGAAGGAACGATGGGAAGCACGGCGTTGCGGTTCTTCAAGAGAACGATGCTGTTTTCTTCGACGTGCTGGGCGATGTCCAATCCCTTCTGCACGTCGACCACGCTTTTCTTCGGCGGATCGTCGACGATGCCGGAGAGAAACTCCGCATAGAGGACGCGGCGCGCATGGTCGTCAATTTCAGAGAGCGGCACACGGCCGGCGTCGACGGCATCCTTGAGCTTGGGGCCAAACCAGTTCGCAGTAGGCTGCTCCTGGTCAAGACCGGCCGCTGATGCTTTCTCCGTGGAGTGAGTGCCGCCCCAGTCAGAGTCAACGAAACCCTTGAAGCCCCATTGAGTCTTCAACACGTCGTGGAGGAGATAGGAATTCTCGCAGGCGTAATCGCCGTTGACCCGGTTATAGGAGCACATGACGGCGGCGGGATTGGCGATGGAGATGCCGATGTGGAAGGCGAGCAGATCGGATTCCTGCATGCCGCGTTTTGAGATGATGGCGTTGACGAAGTTGCGGCCAGTCTCCTGGTCGTTCATGGCGTAGTGCTTGATGTCGCCGACGACGTGCTGGGCCTGCTCACACTTCATGAGATTGCCGACGATGGTTCCGGCTAGGAGCGGGTCTTCGCCGGCGTACTCGAAGGTGCGGCCGTCCCGGGGCTCGCGGGCGAGATCGACTCCGCCGCCAAGTGTCATGTTGAACCCTTGCGCGCGAAGCTCGCTGCCGATCACGGCGCCGTATTCACATGCGGATTCGGTGTCCCAGCTTGACGCGGCTCCGAGGCTCGAAGGCAGGGCGGTGGAGTATCTGCCGTTGGCGCCCGAGTCGCGGATGCCATAGGCCGCGTCGGAGATGACGAGCCCCGGAATCCCAAGGCGCTTGATGCCCTCGACGTACCCGGCGCCGCCGTTGGTGAGATCGGTGAGCGGCATCTGCCAATTGGAAGTGTGAGCCATTCCATTGCCATGCAGCAGGGCGATCTTCTCATCGAGCGTGAGCTGCTTCAAGACGAGGTCGGCGCGATCTTCGGGCGAGAGCTGGGGGTTCATCCATGGGCCGTCAATTTTAGGGGCTGCGGGCTGAACCGGGAAGGTGGGGCTCTGGGCGGGGACGACACGCGATCCAAAGACGGTGAGGGCGGTAACGAAAAGAAGGATGGAGCAGGGATTTAAAACTCGAATTTGCATGGGTCTCCGGGCACGTTCAATGCTACAACGGCGAGCTGGGTGGAGTCAGCGGAGGCACCAGAGCTTTCGGAGAGGTCTGGGAATGCGAACTCCATTCCGTGAGCCGCGGGCAACGGGAGCCGTGTTGGTTCCGGGTGTAATCGCCAATGAAGCTGGAGTTGTCTGGCTGGCAACTGTGGTTCGCCCGCACAGATTGGCAATGGTTTTGCTCGCGCGGTGGTGCTAATGTGCTGTCTAGTATTCGTCCTTCCTGGGGTGCACCATTCGCAGTCGCGAAGGATCGGCGCCGGTTTTGGGCCCTGACCCATCAAGCGATTGCGCCGCGGGCATTGAGGCAAGAGAGTTTTAGCGATGTCTCGGCTGAGCAATCTAAAACGCGCGCTGCTGAGGTTGGGTGAGCCGGAACAGCCGCGGGCCGAACGATGGCCCGCAACGGGCCTCTCGGCACTTTATGGCATCGAGTCCGCCTCGAAGCCTGCCGCCATCAAAGACGTCAGCGCCTCCGGCGTTTACCTGTTGACTGACGAGCGTTTCCCTGCTGATCAGACCGTCGCCCTCATCCTCCGTTTGAATGGCGAGCGTGAGGGCAACTCAGAGCTGCAGATATCCGTTGAAACCAGGGCCGCTTGGCAGGGAGAGGACGGCGTCGCGCTGGAGTTTGTTCTGCCTCCAGGCATGAATCCCGATCTGTGCGCAGCGCTGGTGCACGACATCGTCAGTATCACGGATCGCGATCAAGTGGCGGATGTGTTCCGTCACTTCCGGACGGTTCTTTTTCTGTACCGCCTCTGCGAGTCCCAGGCCGACGAAGCGATTCTGCTGCTGGATGGGCGGCTCGACTCAGGCCGCACAGAAACGCTGTTCAAAATAGCCTTCGCTGCGGAGAACCTGCTGGCCGCGATGCCCGATGCCAGCCGAATGCGCGCCCATCCAAAGCTGCTGGCAAACATTCTGCGTGAAGGCTCCTGGGCGCCGGATGAAGTGATCCTGAAGCTATGGGTGGGCCTTCTCGCGTCTTCCTGCTCGGTTGATGCGCCGGACGACGGCAATCAAATCTTTGTCGACCTTCTTGTCCACTTCACACCCACCGAGGCCAAGATCTTGCTCCATGGATGCGAGCGTGCCCTAAGCTCGGCGCCAGGGCTTGAGAATTCTGGTTCCGCGCCCATCGTTGTCAGCACGCAAGAGATGGTCCATTTAACCGGCGTGCACGACCTGAGCAGGAATGCTACCGATCTCGCCTATTTATTCAACCTGGGCTTGGTTGAGAACCTTTTCGACTTTACCTCTTATCGTGACGTCGAAAGCTTCGATATTACGCCGAGCAGACTGGGGCTGGAACTCTACAGCCACTGCCACGGCCAATCGCAAAAAATAGATCCACAACTGGTTGCATCGGCCAGAGAGCACCTTGCCGTCTTCTTCCCTCCACCCATACCCAGCGTCTTCGAAAACTTCATCCCTACGGCGCCGGATACTCCTGCCGAAGAGTAGTGCTCAGGGGATTGAGACTAGTGCGGTGTCCCCGAAGTTCGCTCCATAAGTCGAAGCCCGAAATGCAGGTCCTTCGACTGCGTTTGGCTCAAAAAACGAGCCAAACTCCGCTCAGGATGACTGGTAATTATGCTGCGAACTTTAGGGACAGGACACTAGAGCTGTTTGCATAAACAGTTTGGGTTGTGAAGAAACTTCCCTCAGGGGCTAAAGCCCCGCTTTTTACGCGCCTTATACGGCACGACTGAAGTCGTGCCCTGATACAAAACCATTTGTGCAACCAGTTCTAGGGACTAGAGACCAGGGACTAAGGGGCTGCGGGACTCCCGGGACTAAGGGACTACGGGACTTCGGGAATGCGGGAAGCAGGAACGAGTCTGCGAGCGAGCGGCGAGAGTTAAAGATGGGCGAGGGTGCCGGCGGAGATGGTACCGGAGACGACGACGCGCTCGCCGTGCTGGGTCACTTCGGTGGTCTTGAGCAACTCCTTCAAGGCGTCGTTGGCGCCGGCGTTGGAGGTTGGCTGGTCGACGGCGCGCGCAAGAGTAACGAGCGTGGCCAGATCAGCGGCCTGGCTGGCGGCTTTGTCCTCGCTGGGGGCGATTTCCTCAACTTTGAAGCGCAGCGCAGCGAGTGTACCGGGAACGGGGAGCGCGGGCGCGACGCTGGCGATGATCGTGGAGTCTTCTTCGAGAGGAAGGGCGAAGCCAAAGACGTGAATGGAGCCACTCTCGGAGAAGGGCAGGCCGATTTGGCCGACGCCCCAAACCAGGGAGAGCAGGGGCACGTCGTGGTAGTGGCGCTCGAGGAGCGAGGAGCCGGAAAAGGGCAGCGCGGCAGCGCGATGGCGGTCGAGCATGGAATGGATCTGCTCAGCGGTTGGGGTGTTGGAGATGGCAACGGCGTCATAGCCGATTTGCGCGACGCGGACCGTGCGGTTCTGGGAGGTGATGTTGTAGATGCTGTGGCCGACGTAGGTTTCGCGGGAGGTTGCGTGGGCGTCGAGCCACGCGTTGAAGCGCGGGCCGGTGATTCTGCCGACGAGGACCATGGAGTAGGCGACAGGGCCGTTGGGCCCGTTGGGATCGGGCATGCGATGCAAAGCGATGGCTACCTGGTCGAGGTCGCGCTCGGGGTCGATGCCGATGTCGTCAACGAATTGCTGGTATTCAGGGACGCGGTCGGGCGCCTTGAAGTTATTGTGAGCGAGGGCGCGGATGGCCTTGAGGTTGACGTAAATGATGCCGTCAGACTCGGGAAGCAGGCGCGCGGCCTCGGGCGGGGCCTTGGAGCGCAGGAAAACGGCGAGGGCCAGCAAAAGCAGGACTGCGGCGACGATAAGAAGCGTTTTACGGGTGCGTCGCGTCATGGGGATTTGATGCAGGAGCCGTCAGGAATGAGCGTAACAGAGTGCAGCGGAGTTAGCGGAGATAGCGGGGGTGGCGGGGTTGGCCGAGTTAAGAAAACAGTGAGTCTATTTTCGTGCTATCCCAGGTCTCAAAAACGAGACCTGGGGCACCCGGCGTTCGCGTGGGGCAAGAAATACTCCGCCCATCCCTCGCGTAAGAAACTGCGCGAAGGCCGGGCCGCCAGTGTGGAATCACTGGCTGGATTTTTCGAGAGTAGCGGCAAAGTTGCGCGATTCGCCAGCCGCGGTTTCGATCGACCGCACCCAGGGCGCGTATCCGGGCATCGTCATCCTGATGGAGTGCGTACCGGGCCGGAGCTTGATGAGAGTGGGCGTGTTGCCGACATAGTTGCCATCGATCGTGATCTCAGCACCGGTGGGGTCCGAAGATAACTGCACGGATGCGACTGCATCGGGGCCAGCAGGAGCGACGACGTTGGATGGCGCGGCATCGGATGGCGGCGCGGGCGCCGGGCTGGGAGCTGCGGGGCTGGAACTTGGAGCGGTGGGTGCGGAGGCGGAAGCTGCGGGACTGGAGGCGGGGGCTGCGGGGGGAATGCTCGACAAGTCGATGCTTCTGAGCGCATCCGAAATCGCGTCCGCGGCAGCGGTTCCCGTGTAATAGGCGTAGACGCGGTCCTTGTGATCGCCGTTGGGCGGGAAGTGGGTCGCCGGAGTCAAAGTTCTGACCAGCGCATGATCGCTGAGCCGGTAAATGCTGATTTCGACGATGAGCTTGCCCGGCTTCACTAGGCCGGCGTTTTCGTGCGAGAGGAACTTGCCATCGATGACCAATGAGTTAGCGGCTGCAGCATCGGGAACGGGAGTTCCCTGATCGACGACGTGGACTGCAACACTTCCTTTCGCGAGCTGCTCTGAAACGTAGTCGGCGAAAAAGTGGCTGAAGTCCGGCGATTGAGCCATCCCGTTGGCGTTGGTGAATTGGTCGACCACGATCGTGTCGACGGGCGGGTGCTGGCCGGGCGCTGCCTGGAGCGGCGCGGCCGCGAAGGAAGCGAGAAGCAGAACGAAAAACGGAGCGAATCGTTTCATAACCAATCTCCCCCCTCGCCAGGAGGGGCAACCGTCAGGAATGAGTGTAAAGCAGAGAACGAAGGATCAGGGAAGCGATGGAACGGAAAAGCCTGGGCAAATCAGCGAGGCGGCGAGGCTAACGGAGTTGGCGGGATGGCCGGCGACCCTTTGAGGGAAAAGACATGAACGCTAACGCTGGTCGGGCGAAGCGGCTTCCCGAGCCCTCTCAACCTTGCGCGCCGAGCCGAGGTTGATATCGGCGAGCGCGGCATCGAGCGGAGCGGCGAATCCCTCCTCCTCGTCGGTGAGAAAATCGCCGGTATTGTGGAAGCGGACCATGGCCAGAATTTCGCCGGTTTTGGCGTCGGCAAAAGTGATGTAAACGACTGCGCCCTCGGTCAAGATGCTTCCAGCGAGCGCCCCCATGGCCTGGCGACCTGGGGTGGGAATGGCTCCCGCTCCCTGGACAAAGACGAGCACATCGGAAGTCGCAGCGCACGGCAGCATGGCCACCTGATCGCCGAGCGTGTAGGCTCCCTTCTCGATCTCTTTCGGCTTCTTGTAGAGAGCGCCTGAAAGTCCGTCGTATTTTTGTTGAATCTGCTGGATCGCCTGCTGGATATCGGGGTAGGATGCGCCGCTGGAGAGAGCATCGGTAGCGGCCCCCATTGCGATCCCATCGGCGCTAAGGTGCGTCCAAACCAGAACCTTGAGCGCCCTGGACCAGTCATCGGACTCCTTGGGCATTTTCTCCGAGGTCTTGACGCCGAGCTTAACGAGATCAGCTTCAGGAGGCATGATGCAGGCGGTGCGGATGGGAGGCTTGCCGGACAAGACCTTGTGCTGGGCCCAGAACGATTCGGCAGTGGCGTTCAAAGCAGATGCGCAGAGGAACACTGCGAGCAAGGAGATCAAGGAAAATCGGCGCTTAGCGTTCATCGAAATTGAATTCCTCATCAGTGCGTCTCCGCGGTTTGCCGGCTCTGGCACTGGGCGAGGCGACGCTCGATGCGATAACGGTCAAGGCTGTTCGGAGCCAGCCGCTTCAAATAGTCCTGGTATTTTGCTGCCGCTTCGGAGTAACGCCCTTCATCTTCGTAGAGGAAGCCGAGTTCGCGATAGACAAGGGCATCGTCGGGTTGCTCCTGAATGACAGAGAGGAAAAGCTTTTCGGCGGCGGCCTGGTTCTGCTTCAGCGTGGCGCGACCTAGATCGGTCGAGAGCAGCTTCTGCTGTTCCTGCTCCTGGGACATTTTCAGCATCAGCTTGCGCTGATTTGCTTCGCCGCGATGCGTTAACTCCTCCTGGGTCGGCTCCGTGGTTTTGGCGCCGAGCTGCCGGTAGGCCTCGCCAAGGAGCATTTGATATTCGGGGTTTCCTGGGAAGGCATTCACGAGGCGCGTGGCGCGAGCGACCGCGGTACGCGGCCTGCGCATTTCCAAGTCGTCTTCAACGTTGGACACGATGGCCGGCGCAACGGCGTTCAAGTAGTCCTGCTCGGAACCAATTCGAGCGTCTGCGGGCGTGTGGCTGTCAGCATATTCAAGTGCGGCTGGCTCGCGATCCTTGAGCTTGGGGTGATCGTGGTAGAACGTCGGCCGCTGCTCGAATTCGAGAGTACTGTCCTGGTCGAGGAGCTCGAAGGACGCGGCCATCGCGTGGGGGTTGTACCCAGCCGCAGCCATTGCGGCAATGCCGTCCGCGTCGGCCTGCTGCTCCTTCTCACGCGAATACCCGTAAATGGATTCAATCAAGATGAGAGAGCTGACATTGGCCGCGGCGTCGGCCGCGAGGGACGCTGCATATCCGCCGGGCACCCAATAGGCCGCTGCCGCGATGATTTCCATGGCCAGACTCTTCTGGCCCGCGCTGCGATTTTCAAGGTAGCCGTGACGCTCGTAGACATGGGATGTCTCATGACTGAGCACACTGGCCAGCTGTGCCTCGTTCTTGAGGAGCGACAGCAGACCAGTCGTCACGTATACCGAGCCGTTGGCTAAGGAGTAGGCGTTGACCGAGGTGTCGCGCAGGACGAAAAAGCGGAACGTGACTTTTTCGGGAGTGGGGCGGCCGGCGGACACGCGTTGGCCGACGGAATCAACGAAGGACTGGACGTCGGGATCGTGCAGGATGAAGCCTTTCGCTTCCAAAGCGCTGTCAATTGCTTTGGCTTCGTTGAGGAATTTCAAGTCGTCTTTTGTGAAATGGAATGCGGAGCCGGGGCCGTTCGAGACTTGCGGAACGGCTGCAGCGGGGTTTTGATGAGCGCGGGCGAGAGTCGACGGGATGGAAATGGCCAGCGCGCACACCAGAGGCAGCGCGAAGCGAAAAGGATATCGTTCGGGCACGAACATGGGTCACTTCCGGAACGACTTTTGACGGGTCTTTGAGTTCGCAGGAAATGGTAATGGCGGCGGGGCGAGGGCGCAAGAGGGGAGACAGGGGCACGTCGTAGAGCGCTGCGACTATTCCGCGGCCCAGTGAACAAATGGAATGGGGTGTATCATTCGGACCGAAAGCTAATTGTGCCTTGGGAGGGACCTATCCGTGAAGGACATTTCGAGACCCGCTTTTCTTGCCTTGTTGCTTGTGATTCTTGGATGCCCATTTTTGTATGCGCAACAGCCCGCGCCACAATCAGCGGATCAGCAGCCTGCGCAGCCATCGGCGCCGCAACAGCAGGCACAACCGGCCGCCCCGCAAACCGCGCCTCAAACGGCCCCTGTGCCTCCACCGAGTTCGAATCCGAGCCCGGCGGGCGCACCCAATGCTGCGCCGGCAACGCTGCGTTTGACTGAAGGAACGGATGTGCAGCTGGCGTTTGATGAGGATCTAACTTCAAAGACTGCAGCGGAAGGCGACCCTGTGACGTTTGTGCTTACTGACGACCTCAAGGTCGGAGGCGTTGTTGTTGCCAAGGCGGGATGCAAGGCATTTGGCGAGGTGAGTCATGCGGAGCGGGCCGGAATGATGGGCAAGCCCGGCGACTTGAGCATTCGCCTGGACTATTTGAAGGTTGGAGACGTAAAGGTGAGACTGCGCGGGACAAAGGGCGGGGAAGGCCAAAACGGCACGACCGCGACCGTGGCGCTGACAGTCCTCTTCGGACCGATCGGATTGATTAAGCACGGTAAGGACATCAAAATTCAAAAAGGGAACCTCTCTGAAGGCCTATGTCGGCAACGACGTGAGCTTACCACCGCGAATTGAATGCTTCGATCACGGGGCCAGCGCTCCCGCCGAAAGTCTGGGCGCAAGTTCGGTCCGTAGCGCGGGGCTGTCGACAATCTGAACCTGATCGCCTAGTCGACGATGGCGAAGGTGAAGATTCTGCCGGAGCTGGCGGGAGTTTTGGGCGAGGATGTGTCCTGCGGCTCGAGGAAACCGAACTCGCCATTGCCCAATCCGTTATTGAGGACGATCTGGTAGGCAGATGGTCCGATCTGGGTGCTCGAGAAATCGATCTCGTCGCGGATGGAACCGGAGGAGGACTCGTGGATGAGGCCGCCGGCGACGGATTGGAATTGGCGGTTGTTGCCGACAACGTGGAGGCGAACGAGCTCGTAGTCGCTGGCGGTGCGACCATTGGGCACGTGGAGTACGAACGTAATGGGAGTGCTGACGACGAGGCGGCTGCGCATGCCTCCGATGAGGCCGTTCAGGTCTTGCTTCATGAGGCCGGCAGAGGCAAAATGCTTGATCACTCCGCCTGACTGGAAGATGACGACTTCAGAAGGGAGCGGTTGCCAGTTGCCGCCGCTGTCTTTGTAGTAAGCGCCGATATTGTCGACGCCCGAAGGAAGAGGCGCAGAGGGCGCGGATGCATCGGGGGTGGAAGGCGCGGCGGAGTCGGGAGCGGCGCCTTCGCCTTTGGCCGCGATGGCCGTAATCACTTTGTCGCTGACGCCGGCCTGCTTGAGGGCGATGAGGGCGTCAGGCGAGGTATCGTAGGCGCCCGGCGAAGCATTGATGGTGGTGATGATGACCTTCTCTGAGAGCTGAGCGTTGACCATCTTGATGATGGAGTCATTGTTCAGCGCCTGCTCCTGCTGGGCGAGGAGGAACGGTACCTGCTGGGCGATGAGGAACGGGCAAAACGCCAGAAATAGAACCGCGCATATAGCCTTGCGCATAAAAGCAGCCTCCAGTCGTCAATTGGGACCGACAAATGTGTTGCAAGATACCAAGAAAATGATCCCTTGAGGCGCGGCTTTTTCGCAAGAGCACTTTCGGGTTATGGTGTGCAGACGCGCAACATAAAGGCGCGCAAGAAGATGCCCGCCGAGCGGGGTGCGCGGCGGGCGTAGGAAGGTGGCGGCGGCCGCTACTGGGTTACGGACGAGACGCGATCGCCTTCCTGGAATCCGGAGCCGGAGACGGGAACGCAGACCGAGGAGGCATCGTCGACGTCAGTGGCGCGGATCACCCCGATGGTGGAGGTGAGGCGGCGAATGACCTGGCCGGTGGAGGGGTCCTTAATTTCCTTGGTGACGCGGAGGACCTGAAGTTGATCGCCCACCTTGACGCCGGCTTTGGCGCCAACGTTGAGGACGATCTGTCCGCCATCGACCGCGGCGACGAGGCCATCGACTTTGATGGTACGCACGGTGATCTTGGAGGCATCGGTGAGCAGGTTGGCGGTGAGCTGATCGACTGCGGCCTTGGTGGCCTCGCCGATGATGGTGCTCTGGAAGTTGCTGGAACCGAAGTCCACGTTTCCGCCGCCGAAGCCGTGCCAGTTACCGCCGCCGCCCAGGAGCGAGGTAGAAGAGCGGCTGGACTGGCCCGTGCCGTCGGCCACGGCCAAGATTTCGCCGGTGTCGACATCGACGACGCGGAGATTGATGACGACGTTGGCCTTGGAGTTGGAGTGGCCGATGCCGCCGATGCCGATGCCATGCCAGCCGCCGCCTCCGCCGCCCACGTTCTGGTTCTTGGTCTCGTTGCCGAACTCGGTGATGCCGCCGATGATGATGGCATCAACGCCGGCCAGCTTGCCCAGGCGCGCGGCGGTGGCGGGGTCGGCACGATTTGAGTTGGAGAAATTCTGCTCGGTCATGAGCTTATCGAGGGCTTGGCGCTCATAGACTGCGAATGTGCCGTCTTTCACCAGGTTGGTAATGAGCAAATCGGCGATGCCCTTGCCTATATCGACATCAGCGCCGAACATGGCGTTGGAGTAGCTTTGCACCGTGGCGTAGTCGAAATCGAGCACGGCGACACGCGGTCTGCGGGTGGGAGGGGTTTGGGCAGAGGCGGGCAATACGGCCAAGGCAGCGGCGAAGGCCAACAGCCCCGCCAGTAGAGAAGCGGATTTCTTGGAATTCATGTAATGGACCTCAAGAGGCGTACATAGGGGCCTGAAAGAAGCGTCGATTCTTCCTGCCGTTTCTGTCAAGGCAAATCGGAGATGAAGGCCAAATCATTTTGGGAGATCAGGGGAGGGGGAAGCAGCGCTTGCGGGAAAACGATGCGATCCGGCAGAGGCCAATTTTAGCCTTGTAGACAGCGGCGGGCGGGGGCAGCTGCGGTCGCATTCGAGGCGGTTCTTTTGAGACTCTTCGCGCGTTTGCTCGCGGTGCTGCGGTGTGCTAACCTTGTGTTCTGTGCCGTGTACGCGGAAAGCTGGAGTGTGTCCGCGAACGAGTCGGCCTCCGGAAGGGTTTCCGGGTGGGTAAAGAGCTGGCGTAGCTCAGCTGGTAGAGCATCTGATTTGTAATCAGAGGGTCGGGGGTTCAAATCCCTTCGCCAGCTCCACAAGAAGCCGGAACGGGAGACGAAAGCGGCAAGAGTTGACCGGCGGGAAGGATTTTTTAGATGCCGGTGCTCAACTCCTCGAAGAATCCACTTCAGGCGAAAAGTCGAGAAATTCCGGAGAGTATCCGGAGGTTGCGGCGTGCGCGGAAGATGAATGAGTGGGGAGCTGGGGGACGATGTTTCGGGCGCCGCGGACGGATTTTTGGTGCGTGGGGCCTTTGGGCACAGGTGGCCGAGCGGTTAATGGCAGCAGACTGTAAATCTGCCGCTCCTTGCGAGCTACGGAGGTTCGAATCCTCCCCTGTGCACCAGAAATGCAGGGACGTAGGGACTAAGGGACTAAGGGACAAGGATTAGTGGGTAGTGGGAAGTGAAGAGCGCCGAGGCTGATTTAGACCGGAAGTTTTGGGTGGCGCTGGGAATGTTTGCGGTTTTGGCAGTGCTGGTTTGGCTGACAATGGGCGATGGTTCGGTGCTCGTGTTCGGCAAGCCGGTGGAGTTGAAGTTGATTCCGCTGATTGTGATCGGCGGTATGGCTTTGAGAACAGTTTTAGCCCGGCATGCGGAGAAGATTCGCAGGGACGGGGAGAAGAACTAGCTACTAGCCTCTAGCTACTAGCTTCCAGCTTGAAGTTGCGGGTCCGAGCCGCCGTGGCTCATACCGGCAAGATGAGGCTAGAAGCTAGAAGCTATAAGCTAGCAGCTTGGATTTAGAGGGCTGATGTAGCTCAGTTGGTAGAGCACTCCCTTGGTAAGGGAGAGGTCACCAGTTCAATCCTGGTCATCAGCTCCAGAAATCGGAAGGCAGTTCACAGTTCTTAGTGACGCTGATCGCAGTTGAACTGGGACTCAGAGGGCGGGAGTAACTCAGTGGTAGAGTCACAGCCTTCCAAGCTGTTGGTCGCGGGTTCGAACCCCGTCTCCCGCTCCATAGTTTGGGTTTTAGCTTTTGTGAGGGTTGAAGAGGATGTTTGAGCAGGCAGCGATTGCGGTCACGGATGAGCAGGGATATGCGAAGCTGCACGAGTTGATCGATGCGGCGTTTGACGCGCGCGACGTGGAAGTTTTTCTGAACCGGGTGAGCAAGGCGAAGCTGCGGGTAAGGAATTATGAAGGCATCCTGGAGCGAGGGCTGCTGGGCAAGGAAGCGATCGGGCTGTACAAGGGATTGCCGGTCTCAGACCAGGCGCTGACGCGCGAACGGTATCTGCGGCTGGTAGAAAAAGTGCCGCTGGAGCTGAGGCAGAGGTATTTGAAGGTTTACGCCTATTACTGAGAGACACAGCTACTAGCTTCTAGCCTCTAGCTCCTAGCTGGTGATCGTTGCTGAAAGGGGTAGCGCCGATGGAAGAGTCGAAACGCTTTAAGACGGGAAAATCGTTTCTAGATTTCTGTGAGCGCCTACTCGAAAAGGAATATGACCTGAGCCCGTACAACTTGGGGGAAACCTCGCGGGTCTTTGGTTCCGCGGGTTCGTTTGGAAACATAGCTGGCGCTCAGGCTGAAGAGACAAGAAGGCGTAATCGTCTGGAATCTTTGGTGCTCTTGCGGGAGACCGAGTTTGCGAAGAAGGATTTTCCAAGAACCGCAAAGCGTTATGAGGTTATCTTGAGCAGGGCCGAGGATGTTTGGACGAGTCTAGCTGGAAGGACGGAGCTAGCAGCTAGAAGCTAGCAGCTAGATGCTGGTTTTAAGGTTTTGGGGCTGGAGTTCGCCGCGGCGAACGCCCCTTGATGTTAAGGGAAGCAGAAGAGCCAGGAAGGGGAAAAGGGATTTTTATGGCGAAGGAAAAGTTTGATCGTTCGAAGCCGCACGTGAACGTGGGGACGATCGGGCACATCGATCACGGCAAGACGACGTTGACGGCGGCCATCACCAAGGTATTGCAGAAGCACAACCCGAAGAACCAGTTCCGCTCGTTCGATTCGATTGATAACGCGCCGGAAGAGCGGGAGCGCGGCATCACGATCGCGACGGCGCACGTGGAGTACGAGACGGCCAACCGTCACTACGCGCACGTGGACTGCCCGGGTCACGCCGACTACATCAAGAACATGATCACCGGCGCGGCGCAGATGGACGGCGCGATCCTGGTGGTTGCGGCGACCGATGGACCGATGCCGCAGACCAAGGAGCACGTGTTGCTGGCGCGCCAGGTGGGCGTGCCGTACATCGTGGTGTTCCTGAACAAGTGCGACGCGGTCGAAGACACGGAGCTGATCGACCTGGTGGAGATGGAAGTACGTGAGTTGCTGACCAAGTACCAGTTCCCGGGCGACGACGTGCCGGTGGTTCGCGGGTCGGCTCTGGGCGCGTTGAACGGCGAGCCGCAGTGGGAGGCGAAGATCGACGAGCTGATGGATGCGGTGGACAAGTACGTGCCACAGCCGAAGCGCGACGTGGATCAGCCGTTCCTGATGCCGATCGAAGACATTTTCTCTATCTCCGGTCGCGGGACCGTCGTTACGGGACGCATCGAGCGCGGCAAGGTGAAGGTGGGCGAGGACGTGGAGATTGTTGGCTTCCGCGAGACGCGCAAGACGGTTTGCACGGGCGTGGAGATGTTCAAGAAGCAGCTGGACGAAGGTCTGGCGGGAGACAACGCGGGCATCCTGTTGCGCGGCACGCCGAAGGAAGACGTGGAGCGGGGGATGGTGCTGGCCAAGCCGGGGTCGATTACGCCGCACACGAACTTCAAGAGCTCGGTGTACGTGCTCTCGAAGGAAGAGGGCGGGCGTCATACGCCGTTCTTCAAGGGCTACCGGCCGCAGTTCTACTTCCGCACGACGGACGTGACGGGAGTGGCGGAGTTGCCGGCGGGCGTGGAGATGGTGATGCCGGGTGACAACGTGGAGCTGGAAATCGACCTGATTACGCCGGTGGCCATGGAGAAGGGACTGCGCTTCGCGATTCGCGAAGGCGGCAGGACCGTGGGCGCGGGAACGATCAGCGAAATCATTAAGTAACAGTTCACAGTTCGCAGTTCGTAGTTCACAGTAAAACGCGACGGCGGCTCAAAGCGAGATGAACGGCGCAACAGAAACTGAGAACTACGAACTAAGAACTTCGAACTGAGGACTGAAGGGATTGGGATATGCGGGAAATCATTACGATGGAATGCACCGAGTGCAAGGAGCGGAACTACTCAACGACGAAGAACAAGAAGACCGTAACGGGCCGTCTTGAGTTGAAGAAGTTCTGCAAGCGCTGCCGCAAGCACCAGGTGCATAAAGAGTCGAAGTAGGAACCAGTTCATCGTTCGCAGTTCTTAGTTCACAGTTTCAAGGCAATCGTGCACGATTCAGGACTGTGAACTCTGAACTAAGAACCGTGAACTGCTTCACAGGGGCGTAAGCTCAACGGCTAAACTGCCGGTCTCCAAAACCGGACTTGGGGGTTCGAATCCCTCCGCCCCTGCCAGAGATACAGGGAACAGGGAATAGGGAACAGGGAATAGAAAAACCTGAACCCTGGAACAGGAAGCACAGCATGGCGACGAAGACGGCAATTGAAAAAGGCTCAGAGCGGTCGGCCAAACGGCAGCAGCCAGGAGCATTGGCCGAGTTTGGTGGAGGCGCATTGGGCAAGTGGACCGAATTCACGACTTTTCTGCGCGATGTGCGCTCAGAGATGCGCAAGGTAGTTTGGCCCCAGTGGAAGGAAGTGAGGGTGACGACGGGAGTGGTGATCGTTACGACCTTCCTGTTTGCGCTGTACTTCTTTGTCGTGGACGGCATTTTCAACGCCCTCATCATGGGGCCGCATGGGTTATTGAGCCGGCTGGGCGGATCACAGTAAGCGGCACGGCGCAGAATCGAGAGTGGGATGAAGGAAGACTTAGAGCAATCCGCAGAAACAGAGTCCGCAGAGACGGCGTCGACCGAGGCGCCGGCCGAAGCGACGGCGGAAGCGGCAGAACCGCAGGCGCCTAAGGCAGAGGCCAACGCGGCGGAGCCGGAAGCGGCGACGGAGCCCGCAGCGGCCGCGGCAGCAACAGAGCCGCCGCCGGTGAAGAATGAGAATTTCAGGTGGTACATTTTGCACGCTTACTCGGGGTTCGAGCGCAAGGTGCGCGAATCGATCGAGAGCCGCGTGCAGGCATTTGGTTTGAAGGAGCGCGTGGGGCGCGTGATGATTCCCACCGAACCGGTGACGGAGATTGTCAACGGCAAAAAGCGGACGGTGGAGCGGGTATTTTTGCCCGGCTACGTGCTGGTGGAGATGGAACTGGACAATGAATTGTGGCACGTGCTGAAGGACACGCCGAAAGTGACGGGGTTCCTGGGCACGGGCGACAAGCCCGTGGCACTAAGCGAGGAAGAAGTGAGTTCGATTCTCTTCCGCTCGGAGACGACCAAAGACAAGCCGCGGATGAAGATCAAGTTTGAGAAGAGCGAACAGGTGCGCATCACGGATGGGCCGTTCGCGAACTTTAACGGCGTGGTGGACGAAGTGAACGAGGATCGCGAGACACTGAAGGTGATGGTGACGATCTTCGGGCGGTCAACGCCGGTCGAACTGGAGTTCGGCAAAGTGGAAAAGATTGAGTAACTGCAGCTTCCAGCTACTAGCTTCTAGCTTCTAGCCAGGGCGTCGACCTAGCAGACACTGGTTTGAAGTGAACGCTGGATCGGCAGTACCAAAATTTTGAAAAGATGAACGAGCTAGTAGCTAGAAGCTAGGAGCTAGTAGCTGGTTCCAAAGGAACAACATGGCACCTCCGAAGAAGATTAATGGGTACGTGAAGTTACAGATCGAGGCCGGCAAAGCGACGCCCGCGCCGCCGGTTGGCCCCGCGCTGGGCCAGGCGCAGGTCAATATTATGGAGTTCTGCAAGCAGTTCAACGCCAAGACGCAGAACAAGGAGATGGCCGGGCTGATTATCCCGGTCGTCATCACGGTTTACGGCGACCGCACCTTCAGCTTTATCACCAAGACACCGCCGGCGGCGGTGCTGCTGAAGAAGGCTGCGGGGATCGAGAAGGGATCGGGCACGCCCAACAAGGAAAAGAAGGGCAAGGTAACCGAGAAGCAGGTGCGCGAGATCGCTACGCAGAAGATGCCGGATTTAAATGCGGCGTCGGTCGACGCGGCGGTGAAGAGCATCAAGGGAACGGCGCGGTCGATGGGGATTGAAGTGGTGGGGTAAGAGCAGCAAGTCAGCGAGTTAGCAAGTTAGCGAAAAGGCCCCGATCCGGAGCCTTTTCTGTTGGCGGGTTCGCGGCGGCGTCGATGATTTCGGCAATCGGGATTTTTTGAGCGCAGCGGATTCAAAATAAATGCAAAAGGCTCTCCGTGGCGCGGAGGGCCTTTTGCATTTGCGGAGAGTTCTGTGACGGCCCCGGCCAACGAGGAAATCATTTGATTCGATCTATCCTTTGTGGTAAGAAGGCTAGGTTCATCAGAAGCAAATCGAATTAGCGCCCAGAATTCGGCACCGGTGGGGAACAGGAGTCCTTGCAATGCGCATAGCCTTGGGTGCTCTATCACTTATCAGCGTCGTTGTTTTGTCGGGTTGTATCAGCACGCGGATCGGCTCGAACACGCAGATCAATCCACTTCATGGCGCGTCACTGCAGGGCAAGGTGCACGGTGGAGAGAATCCCGTTGTTGGGGCGAACGTGTATCTCTATGCGGCGAATACGACCGGATACGGGAGCGCATCGGTTTCGCTGCTCGATAGTCCGGGGTATGTGACCACCGACTCGAACGGCAATTTCTCGATCACCGGCGACTACACATGCCCGAATGCAAATTCGCAGGTGTATCTATACGCGATAGGCGGGAATCCAGGACTCGCGCAGGGAACAAACAATTCGGCGGCGGGGATGCTGGCTGGGCTGGGATCGTGCGGCTCCTTGAAATCGTCGACTGTGGTCATCGTCAATGAGGTTTCGACGATCGCGACCGCATACGCCATTGCAGGCTACGCGGTGGATGCGACGCATGTCTCAAGCTCGGGCAGCACGCTGGCGCAAACTGGAGTCGCAAATGCGTTTGCCGCGATACCAAACCTGGAGCAGGTGACGACGACCGGCGGGGTCACATCCTTCACGGGCATCGCGAACACAACGACGCCGGCGGGAAACGGGACAGTTCCTCAGGCGGAGATCAATACGCTGGCGAACATTCTCGCAGCGTGCACGAATTCGACGGGGGCGGTGACGGGGCCGACGAATGCGACGCCATGCTACACGCTGTTTACCAATGCGGAGTCGGGCGGAACGACAGGTACACAGCCGACGGATACGGCAACGGCGGCGATCAACATTGCGCACAACCCAGCATGTTACCTCGGCTTCGAAGTCTGTAGCCTTATTGCATTGCAGACGGCGAACTCACCGTTTCAACCGCAGCTGACTGCCGCGCCCAATGACTTCACCGTTTCCATCATCTACGCGAGCGGCGGGGTGCATTCCGCCCAAGGGTTAGCGATTGACAGTATCGGCGACGTTTGGTTTGCGAGTCTCGCGGGCAACTTTATCGGTGAGCTCAATCCCGCAGGCAAGCTCATCTCGGGCACGTTGGGATATGTGGGCGGAGGGCTCGCAAACCCTCAGTACATTGCTATTGACGCCTCTGGGAACGTGTGGGCAACAAACAGTACAGGCGGTGTTAGCATCAGCGAACTCAGCTCAACCGGGGTGGCCATCTCTGGCTCTTCGGGGTACACCGGCGGTGGGTTGATCTCTCCCGCAGCGATCGCGATCGACACCTCAGGCAACGCCTGGGTCACAAATACTGGCACAAACACCGGCACCTATGACCTGAGCGAGTTCAATTCCAGCGGCTCGCCGATCTCCGGCTCAAGCGGCTATACCGGCGGAGGGCTGGGCGAACCCGACGGAATCGCAATCGACGTTTCCGGCGATGTTTGGGTCGCAAACGTGAAAGCCAATACCGGCATTAGCGAGTTCAGTTCCGCCGGTTCACCCATTTCCGGATCCACTGCTTTTGGAGGCGGTCCATCGGAGTACATTGAACAACCCCAAGCTATTGCCCTCGACGGCGCGGGAAACATCTGGGTGACAAACTCCGTCCAAAGCATCGCGGAGCTTGGTTCCAATGGGACCGTGTTATCTCCGGGAATTGGGTACACGGGCGGCGGAATAAGTAACCCGATCGGCATCGCCATCGACGGCTCAGGAAACGTCTGGGCGGCAAATCTCACGGGCAACAGCATCAGCGAACTCAATTCGAGCGGCGCGACCATCTCCCCTGCGTACTCTGGCTACGAGGCTGGTGAGCGGTATCTTCCATATGCAATTGCTATTGATGGCTCGGGCAATGTGTGGGTCGGTGGCAACGCCATCATCGAATACGTAGGTGCCGCCGCGCCGGTGGTGACGCCGATTGTAGCCAACCTCTTGCCGCCTTATGCGCAGCATGCCGTCAACATGCCGTGAGCAGATTCGCCGAGCTTTGCATCGCTTGGCGCTTGGCGGCACATTACGTTGCTAATTCAATGCCGACGATTTCGATTTCGAGGCCGCCGAAGTCGGGGTGGTCGTTTTCGCGAATGCGGTAGGCGACGTCGACGAGTGAGCCTTGGGCGAGACGGAGCTCCATGGCGCGCTGGGCGAGGTTCCAGCCGACGGCGCGGATGGAGCTGACGGGCGCGGCGGAAACGGGCAGGGATGGCGAGGCGGCGCTGGCCGGCGCGGGAGAATCCTGCGCGAGGGCGTCTTGGGCTAGTTCCAGGCGGAGGTGCTGCGCCTTCATGATGCGCGGCGGGGCGAGCAGGCGCGCGGAGCGAGCGATGAAGATGGGCTCGGGATTGCCGTGGCCGAGGGGCTCGAGCTTGCGCAGCCATCCGGCGAGAACGGGAGTGATGCGGTCGAGCGGAAGCTCGGCGTGAATGCGCAGGAGACGCGCGGGCTCGCGCGCCGCGAGATGCGCGTTGGCGTAGTCGCGCAGGCGGCGCTTGAGGTCGGGAAGTTTTTCGGCGGGAAGCGCAAAGCCGACAGCGAAGGCATGGCCGCCGAAGCGAGTGAAGAGATCGGCGCAGGACTCGATGGCAGCGAGAAGCGGGAAGCCATCGACGGAGCGGCCGGAACCGTGAGCGACGCCGTCCTCGACGCTGATGACGATGGCGGGCTTGGCGGTGCGTTCGACGACGCGCGAGGCGAGAATGCCGATGACGCCGCGATGCCAGCCGTCGCCATCGATGACGAGGAGGCGATCTTCCGCGATTTCGGCGTCGGAACAGAGACGAGCTTCGATAATGGTGAGCGCAGCGGCTTCGACGTCGCGGCGCTCGCGATTGAGGCGCTCGAGTTTCGTGGCTAGCTCGACGGCCCGGTGCGAATCGCGCGTGGAGAAGAGCTCGATGACGTCGGAGGCGACGTCCATGCGGCCGGCAGCGTTGATGCGCGGAGCGAGGCGAAAGGCGACATCGAAGCCGGTGAGCTGCTTGGAGGCGGGGTCGAGCGCGGCAGCGGCAAAGAGCGCGCGAAGACCGGCGCCAACGGGGCGGCGGAGCTCGCGCAGGCCGAGGGCGGCGATAGTGCGATTTTCGCCGTGGAGCGGCACAGCATCGGCGATAGTGGCGATGGCCGCCATCTTGAGAAAGCTGGGCAGAGTTTTTTCGCGCAGGCGCGCGGGATCGCGGCGAACCCGATCGGACTTGTCGAGACAGGACTTCTCGAGCAGCGCCTGCGCGAGCTTGAGAGCGATGGCCGCGCCGCACAGGCTTTTTTCTGGATACGGGCATCCTGGCTGATTCGGGTTGAGGATGGCGTGTGCGACGGGGAGCGCGTCGTTTGCGGCAGTTAAGTGGTGATCAGTGATGATGAGGTCGAGGCCGAGGCGGCGCGCGGTTTCAGCTTCAGCGAAGGCGCGCATGCCGGTGTCGACGGTGACGACGACGCGGACGCCTTCGGTGCGGGCCGATTCAAGAACGCTTGATTGCATGCCATAACCGTCGCGCAGGCGATGGGGGACGTGAAAGCGGACTTCACCGCCGAGCATTTCGATGGCGGTTTTGAGAAGCACGACAGCGACAGTGCCGTCGACGTCGTAGTCGCCATAGAGGAGGATGGGCTCGCGCGCGGAGATGGCGCGTTCGAGGCGCTCGACGGCGGTGGACATGCCGAGCATGAGGAACGGATCGTGGAGGTGCGCGGGTTCTGGATTGAGGAAAGCAAAGGCCTCGGGGGCGGTGGTGACGCCACGCGCGACGAGTAGCTCGGCGAGAACGAGGGGCAGGCGAGCTTCGCGTGCGAGCGAAGCGGATTCTTCCGGGTGTGGCTGGGCGAGGAGCCAGCGTTGAGGCGGCAGGGAGCGAGTGGAAGCGGTGCGGGGCGTCGTTGCAGTGGCGCTGGCGCCTGGGAGCCCGGTGGCGCTGGCTATATCGGCCACTGAGACTTACTCGTCCTCGTCGTCGCGGGAGTGAGCGTCGTCGATGACGATGTCGTGAAAGCTTTCAATGTTCTCAAGCAAGGACTGGTAGCGCTCGTACCACTCGGTAGTGGTTTCGTGGAGAAATACGATGCCCTGGTAGATGAACCCGAGCTGAATGTAGCCGAGCATGCCGGAGTATTTGCGCAGCCACTTGGCTTCGACGAGTTCCGCGGCTTCCTCGTCGGGGAAGTTCATCTCGCCGGCTTCCTCGATGAGGGCGTCGAGCTCCTCGCGGTCGAGCGTCATCTCGCTGAAGGTGACGAAGGGAGCGCCTACGTGCTTGGCCATCTCAACAAAGTCTTTCCACGCGTCGGGATTGCCGCGGCCTTCCCAGAGGACGGATGGAATGTCGTCCGTGACATAGCCGGGGAGGCGATGGAGGCCATGGCCCTCAATAAAGGCCACCATGTCATCTTTTAGCGAAAGGAGGTTGTCGGTGCTCATCGTCAGACATCTATTCTCGCAGATGGGGGCGGGGCGGGGATCAGGAAAACTTTCAAGCGAGGCGAAGCGCGGTTGGCTGGGCAAGACCAGGCAGCGGGAGTTGTTACTCTGGAATGAATTGAGGAGGATTTCCGCTTGCCCTTATTTGAACACCACGTCTTTGTCTGCCATAACGTACGACCTGCCGATGCTCCGCGACCCTCGTGCACGACGGATGGAAAGAGCGAGCTGCACGCGCGGCTGAGCCAACTGAGCAAAGATGCCGGCCTGGCGGGTAAAGTGCGGATCAATAAGTCCCTGTGTCTGGACCAATGCGAGCATGGACCTACGGTGGTGGTGTATCCGGAGGCAGTGTGGTACGGGAACGTGAAACCGGAAGACGCGGAGGAGATTGTGACCGAACACCTGGTGGGAGGACGGCCGGTGGAGCGGCTGCGCATCGCCGATGAGTGCATCAATTCGAAGACGTGCCCGCACAGGAGTTAAGAGCAGGGAACAGTGGCGAAGGGGCTGAGGGACTAAGGGATTAAGGGACTACGGGACTGAGGAGCAACGGAATCCGGAGCCAAGATTTCAAGATGAAGCGAAGAGAGTTCATCAAGCTGGCGGGGGCGGTTTCGGCGGCGAGCGTAACGCAGGGCGCGCTGGCGCAGTCGGGGCGCGGCTGTTTGATCAAGATCGATGCCCGCGATCCTGTAGCCGGCGCACCACCCGTGCAGTGGGCGGCGGAACAACTTCGCGCGGCGCTGGCAGCTAAGGGTGCGTTGTGCTGGATTGTTAAGGGCGGCGAGAAGCTTCATAGCGCAGCATTCTATGTGCTGGTGAATTCAGAGGAACCGACGTCCGCCGGACTGACGCCGACCGCCAACGCGCCACGATTGCCGATGTGGCATGGCGAGCGGGATAGTTTTGCGTTGACGCCGATCCGGTATGCCGGGATGCCTGCCACGATTGTTTCCGGCAGCGATGTGCGCGGGTATGTATACGGGCTGCTGGAGTTGGCTGAGCGCGTGCGGTTTGGCGCAGACGCGAGAACCGCGCTGCGCGTGGCGGAGCCAATTGTGGAGAAGCCTGCCAACGAAGTGCGCAGTGTTGGCCGGTATTTTTGCAGCGAGGTCGAGGACAAGCCGTGGCTTTACGATAAGGACTTCTGGCTAGGGTACCTGGATTTGCTGGTTGCGTGCCGGTTCAACCGATTCTGCCTCGCGTTCGGGCTGGAGTATGACTTTCCCACGGGGTGTGACCAGCGATTACCTGCACTTCCCGTATCCATATATGGCGAACGTTCCTGGGTATAACGTGCGCGTAATGCAGTTGGCCGCAGCCGATGGAACGGTGCTCCCCGCGCCGGTTGAGCTGAGGGACCATGAGCGGCAGATGAATCTCGAAGCGCTGCAGTTCATTGCCGCGCAGACGGCGGCGCGTGGACTGCACTTCCAACTGGGGATTTGGACGCACGCGTACCAGTGGACCGACAGCCCGCATGCGTATCACAACATTGAAGGGCTTTCGAAGGAGACACACGCGGCGTATTGCCGCGACGCGCTGGCGATTCTGTTGAAGGAGTGTCCGGAGATAGAAGGGCTGACGCTGCGCGTGCACGGCGAGAGCGGGATTCCGGAGGGAAGTTACGACTTTTGGAAAACGCTGTTCGAAGCGATCAAGGGATGCGGGCGAACGGTCGAGATCGACATGCACGCCAAGGGCGTGGACCAGAAGATGATCGACATTGCCAACGCGACTGGAATGCCGGTGAAGCTGGGAGCGAAATATTCGGCCGAGCACCAAAGCCTTGGGTATCAGCAGGCGGACATTCGCGCGCTGGAGATTCCGCAGCCGAACGTTGAGAACGGAGGGCCATTCAGCCTGAGTTCGGGTTCGCGATCGTTCACGCGGTACGGGTATGCGGATTTTCTGAAAGCCGGAAGCAAATACAAATTGCTGTTTCGACTGTGGCCGGGCACGCAACGGCATTTGTTGAGCGCCGATCCGGAGATGGCGGCGGCATACGGAAGGACTGCGCATTTTTGCGGAGCGGCTGGGCTGGATTTGATGGAGCCGCTGACGTTCAAGGGAAGGGAAGGCTCGGGACACGCGGGCGGGCGGTGCGCGTATGCGGACGCGAGCCTGAACCCGAAGTCCGATTGGGAGAAATTCGAACTCTACTACCGGGTGTGGGGTCGACGGCTTTACGATCCGGATGCAAATCCGGAAGCGTGGCGCAGATGGCTGCGCAAAGGATTCGGGGCAGGGGCAATCGCAGTGGAGACGGCGGTGGCGAATGCGAGCCGGATTCTGCCGCTGCTGACTTCGGCGCATTTGCCATCAGCGTCGAATCACTCGTTCTGGCCGGAGATGTATACCAACATGCCGGTGGTTCGCGGCAGCGAGTTCGAGCCGTACAGCGATACGCCGGAGCCGAAATGCTTTGGGACGGTCATGCCGCTTGATCCGGTTTTGTTCGCGACAATCGACGGGCACGCCGCGGACGAGATGGGTGGCGCAGCGAATCCAAAATATTCGCCGATCGAGGTGGCGCAGTGGATGGAGGATTGCGCGACAGCGGCGACGACGGCACTGGACCAGGCGCGGCGTGTGACTGTTTCGCGAAGGTCGGCGGCGTTTCGGCGAATCGAGGCGGACGTGGAGATCCAGATCGGGTTGGGGTGGTTTTTTGCGTCGAAGTTGCGGAGCGGCGTGCTGTACGCGGTCTTCGAGCAATCTGAGGAGATGGCAGCGGGGCGGAAGGCAATTGACGAATACGGAATGGCGCGGGAGGCGTGGGCCGATATGGCCAAGGGGGCTGCGGCCGTTTACCGGTCTGATATTTCCTACGGAAGCATACCGATGCGACGCGGGCACTGGAGCGATCGGCTGAGCGCGATCGACACGGACCTTGCGGCTCTGACAGAACGTGTAAAGAGCGCGGGGCAACCGGACGTATCGAGCGAGAACACGCGACGCGCGACTGTCGAAGCGACGGGAAGGCCGGGGCGGCCTGTTTTGGCGTGCACCCACAATCCGCCGATCAGGTTTAACTCCGGCACGCCACTGGCGCTTGCGGTAACAGCTCTTGTGCCGGATGAAGTGGTCTCGATTCGCCTGCACTTCCGGCATGTGAATCAGGCGGAACGGTGGAAGCGGGTCGATATGCAAGGGGACGGAGGGAGCTTTACGGCTACGATTCCGGCCGACTACACAGCAACCGAATTCCCGCTGGAGTACTACTTCGATCTGGCTGGAAAAAGCGGAGCGACGCGGCTGGAGCCGGCCTTCAATGAGACGCTCTCGAACCAGCCGTACTACACGGTGATGCGCAGGGGCGCGTAAAGAGGACCGAAGCAGGTGAGCGGGCGCGAGGTGCCGCAAAATGAAGGCGATTATGCCAGTTAGCGGGTGTACAGGCACGGGTGGGGTGCGGTATCCTGACGCTTAACCCATGATTTTTTCCCGCGACTACATTGGGTACCTCGCCCGCCGCACGGTCAAGCATCTGATCGACGCCAAGATGATCACCACCAGTGATCTGAAGGTGACGGAAGAGCGCGTAAACGCAGCTCTGCTGGAGGAGCTTGCGCTCGAGGACCGCATCAACGAAGAGGTGCGCGTGATTCTGGACGCCTACTCCGAGGAGATGCGCAAGAGCGGCGCGCAGTACGCCGAGATGTTCAAAAAGGTGAAGGGTGAGCTGACCAAGAAATACAAGGCGGTGCTATGAGGATCAACCGCGACAAGCTGAACAAGCTGGCCCACACCGTGGCGGACACGCTGGCGGAGATCGACCAGGTGGGATTCCTGGAGGATCGCAACACGATCCGTCAGGAGGCGCGGAAGGAGCTGGAGCTGCTGCTGACCGAGGAAGCGAAGATCGACATGCTGGCGCGTCAGAAGATCGCCAACCAGCGAAAGATCATCCTTGAAGGATCGCAGGAGTGGGACATTCTGTACCGCAAATACTATAACGATGAAGTGCGGAAGTTGGGGATTTGAACGGGCGCTCCAGGGCCCCACGCGTCATTGGATTGAGGTCAGATTTTTGGTAAAGTAAAGGAGTGGCTCGCGTCCGCGGGCTGACTCCACACAATGCGTGGCGCTATCGTCTAGGGGTTAGGACGTGAGATTCTCAATCTTAAAACCCGGGTTCGATTCCCGGTAGCGCTACCAGAGATTTGAAGTGATGGCCCGCTTTTTGAGCGGGCTTTTTAATCAGCGGGAAGCGTCAACGCGCGCATTCACTCCATGCGAAATCTGTGGACATTCCGTAGCGTAGGCCAGACTGTGCGAGACGAACAAGAGCGAAAGACAAGGAGATTAGGTTTATGACGAAAAGGATCATGTTGCTTGTTCTGTTTCTCGGCGCAGCGGGATATGCGATTCCTTCCCCGATGGCGTGGGGTCAAGCTGCGCCGCAGCGAATTGAGATTACGGCGCAGCGGTTCGTTTTCAAACCGGGCGAAGTCACCGTCAAGGTCGGGCAGCCCGTCGTCCTGGTTCTGAGGAGCCTCGATGTGAGCCATGGGCTTCACATCCGCGATCTCGGCATCAACATGAAGGTCAAGGCCGGCGAAACGGCTGAAGTGACATTCACTCCGAACAGGACCGGCGATTTCGCGGGCCGCTGCTCCGTTTACTGTGGTTCGGGCCACGGCTCAATGACGTTCCTATTGCACGTGCTGGCATAGAAGAAAGCCATCACTGCCTCTCGACCAGACCATAAGGAATCGGGGAGTCTGGCGCCTGACATCCCGGGCGGTGTGCGGATGTCAGGAGTCTTTTTGTCGCGAATGCGCGTCGCATGTTCTAGAATTGCCTGAGTCGAGAACCGGTCTCATAAGCCGTCCTGATCAACTCGCTGGATTCATGGGACCCGACTTGCTGTCGGGTCCCATCGGTGCTCATTCTTCTGCGGTCAGGGTTATGAGCCCCGTTGTATTCCCCGGAGGCCCGCATGAAACCTGCGCAGACGCGCGCGTTGGCGATCTTTCTGAGCCTTCCGGCTCTCACTATGTTTGCGCAGGCGCCTGCGGCGCCTTCGTCCTTTACGACAGCCGAACTCAACGTGACGCCTTCGCCGGCAGCGAGCTCGGAGTTGAGCTTCCCCGCGGGAACATCCGTTGTGGACTTCGACATCTGGCCGACGGGCGCGGATGCGGTCATTCTGACCCACGACGCGGCCGGCAACCATGTGGTGAGCTGGCACGCGGGCGACAGCAGCGCGACGCCGCTCCTCGATCTACCTGCGACCTTTACCGCTGCTTCCCTTACTGTTCATCCGATGGGCCAGCGGTTTTTTGTCGAGGGAAAGACCGGCCAGCAATCCCAGATTCTGGCGGTCGACAACGTGAATGGAAGCTGGACGCAGCACACGGTCTATCAAACTTCTGCTGACGTGCGCCGTCTTCTGGTTGCGCCGCGGCCCTTTGAAACCGGCTACAACGACACAACGGACCAGGCAATCGAGAGTTACCGGATTTTCTTTGCCGAGCGGCTGCCGAGCGGTGTGTACTCCACGCGCTCGATTACCGAAGATGGCCAGCGGGAATACCAGGTGATTGGGCCGCAATCCACCTACGTGAAGGTTGCCGACTCCGATGGTGATCCAACGCCCAACTTCGTCCCAACGGCGCTGCCGGAGTCTTTTCATCCAGACGGGCATTTGTTGATCTGGGAAGACGGCAGTGGTTGCTTTCAGCAGCTGGCCTACGCAGGCCAGAATTGGGATAAGCCTTCACATATCGTCGGCAATCCATGCGGCGGATCGCTGACGGTGACTCCAAACGGCGCGGCTCTGCTGCACTGGAAAAGCGGCGTGCCGGGCATCGCCGTCATCGGCGACCATGGCACCACAACCTCAACGCAGGCCGGCGGCTACCAGTTTATTTCCACGCCTTCGTCTGTGCCCGACGGCAAAGGAGTCATCGGACTGGTGGAAAAGGCGGGTGCGCAGGCACTGGTCTACGTGCCGATAGAAGTTCCGCTGGCGGACGTGATCAACGCGTGGATGTTTACGCAGGACGCTGCCGACCGCAACAGCTACACCAAGAATGGCGGCATGTTTCGCACAACCGACGAAGACCAGATGTACGAGCTCTACGACACGGAGTCGTATGCCTGTGGGCACTTCGACAGTGCGACGCCAACGCGGCCTTACCTGGTGACCACCGACATCTTTTGGGAACTGGTGGCCTCGGCCTATGAAGGCACATTTATCGTTGAAGAGCGCCAGCAGGCGATGCCCGCGTTCTGGGCGTTTGTAGCCGCGGCGCGCCAGTCGCTCGATGCGAGCGCACCTAACTCCACGTGGGCTGCGGCCTTCGATGCAGTGGCAGATTCAGAGAGCGCAACGAACTCATCCGACACCGAAGCTTTGCACATTCAACAAGCGCAAGGGAAATTCAATTCTCCGGTCTTCGGCAAAGTGTTCGATTTCGCCGAACTCACGCCGCGCGGCTATTACACCGCGACGCCGGAGATGCAGGAGTACTTCAAAGCTGTTCATTACTTGACTACGGTTTCCGCAGCGATCGACGCAACTCCATTGAATTCGCTGCCCGACGATGTGAAGGCGAAAGCAATGCAGTGGATTGGAGCCTACAGCGCTTACATCGCGCCCAGCCGCTCGCCGCTGGTGTGGAATTCAGGAGCATTCATTCCGCCCGCGTTTGCGCTTCATCCCGGCGCCAGCCCGCAGGTCTTTCCTCTCTCGTGGGGCTTTGACAACGAAGTGCTGCTGTCGACCGTTTACCATTCCGATTGGCCAGCCGCGGAACAGATCACCGGGCCGAAAGGGGCGCGTGGCTTGCCCTCAGGTCTGGACCTTGCGGCGGCCCTGGGCAGCGGCTACGCCCGTTCGTTGCTGAAGACCGACCTTGCGTCGTATCCCGCGCTGGGTCCCGCGATCGATGCACTTGAAAAACGCATGCCGCAGGGCGCTGCGCAGACGGATCTATATGATGCGTGGATTAACGCGTTGGCATTGCAGTGGGCTGACGATGCAACATTTCCGGGCAACGGGCAAGACACACTTTGGAATACGAAAAGGATTCAGACGGGCCTGGGCTCCTGGGCTACGCTGCGCCATGCAACTGTGTTGGTGAACGAGAGATCCACCGCGGAGTGCGGCGAGGGCGGCTTTGAGGCGATTGTTCTGCGTCCGCCAAGAGGCTACGTGGAGCCCGACCCGAAGACCTTCGAAGCCATTGCATCGCTGTTCGACCAGATGGAACAGGTCGTAGCGAAGTCGGCGAACTTTACGGGAAACCTGCCGCAGGACCCCACGGAGGCCGAGGATTCTTCGAGCGACGATGCAGCTCAGCCGCTGCAAGCGGGCATCATCCGGCGCCTGCAAGCAACCGCCAGCAAGGCGCGACTGTTCGAGGCCATGGCCCAGAAGGAACTACAAAATCAGCCGCTCGCGGACAGCGATTATGACGAGATCCTCTTTGTAGGCGGGGTGGCTGAGCATGACTTCCTGGTCTACAACAGTCTTGCCAGCGCAGACCTCGCGCTCTCGACGCCGAACCCGATCATGAAGATTGCCGATGTTGCCGGCGGAGGCGAAGTGCCGTACCTCGAAGCTGCTGTCGGGCGGCCGCTGGAGTGGGACCAGGTGGTTCCTTACTTTGGCCGGCGCGAAATTGTGAAGGGCAGTGTTTACTCCTACTACGAGTTCCCCTCGTCCGAGCCGCTCACAGACCTGGACTGGGCCGGAAAGCCGGCCAACCCCGACGCCGACCCCACGAACCCAACACCGGCAGACAAAGCGGTGCCCGGCAAGGTCGAGACCGAGGCGCATCCGGCGTGGGTCAGCTCTTTCATTTCCAGGGAGAGCCTGGCATGTCCGGCAGAACCGCCCTTCTAATATTTGCTGCGGCAATTCTCATTGGTCCAGCGGCCAAAGCGCAGCAGGCGCCCGGCGATTTTCGGCTGCTCTTTACCGGCGACGTGATGATGTCGCGCCTGGTGCGGATCGAGATGGAGCAGCGGCGAACGAGCCCGTGGGCTGGATTTGCCGAACTCTTTCACAGCGCGAGCATCGTCGGCGGCAATTTCGAGGGCGCAATCGGCGACCCAACAAAATGCCCGCCGGAGAATAAGCTGTGCTTTGCCGTGCCCGACTCAGCAGCCGAGACGATGCGCCAGGCGGGATTCAACCTGGTGAGCGCGGAAAACAACCACTCCGGCGATTTGGGGCAGGCGGGCCGAATTGAAACGCGCGAAGCATTCCGGCAGAACGGTTTGCCGGCGCTCAACTTCGACAGCTCTCCGCAGTTTTTTCGCTTTGGCGAGCTGACGGTCGGCTTTATTGCGGTGACCACCGTCAAGGCCGCCGATGGGCGCGTGCAGCAGGTTCCTTCCGTTGAGATGGCGCAGAAGTTGCGGCTCGCTCGGCAGTTGGCGAACCTGGTCGTGGTCTCGATTCATTGGGGCAACGAGCTGCAGGATTGGCCAACCGACGCGCAGCAGCAGCAGGCGCGCTGGATGGTCGAGCACGGAGCGGACCTGATCGTCGGGAATCATCCACATGTTGTCCAGGCTCCCGCGTGTGTAGAAGGCAGGCCGGTTTTCTTTTCACTTGGCAATCATCTCTTCGACCAGAAATATGCGGAGACCAAGGACGGGATGATCGCGGACTGCAGCGTTCACGCCGGGCACTTGTTGTGCGGCGCGCTCAGCACGCATACCGATGAGACCACGGCTTATCCCAGGTTGGTGGGCAGAAACGCAGCAGCCGATCAGGCTCTCGCGGGCTGTTCTCCGCAGCTTGGGCAGGGTGCGGAGATCAATGGAGTAAGCATCCGGCCAGAGCCATGGTTTCCCGAGCAGCCAGTTGACGGGATCATTCTCGATGGCTACCAGGCGGGAAAGATGATGTGGCAGTCGCGACGTCAGGCGCTGGTTTCACTGCAACTGACCACCTCCATGGCGGCCGATCCGCTGCTTCTCTCGCTCGAACGCCATAACTCATCCATTGACGATGAGGTAGGCCTGCGGCCCTATGTTTACGCCGTCGGTCCTCATGGCCTGATCGCGCGCTGGCGAGGCTCCGCACTGGCGTGGCCGCTGATCGATGCGGTGGAATCAGCAGACGGAGTCTTGTGCGCGCTTCATCGCGGCGATTCTTTCCTGATACCCGATCCTGCGACGAAGACAACCCGCATCGCCGCCTATCGATGGAACGGATTCGGGTTCAGCGGCATCGAAACTCCATCTGAATGCGATGCGGTCTTTCGTCGGGCGGTGAAATGATCGTTGCCGCAGCCTGTTGGCTGGCGAAGTAGAGCGTGATACACATCACGTCAGCTTCGATTGCATGTGACGTGATTCACGTTTATTCAGATCGACTTCGGGAAACATTCACAAATGTTTTGCAATTGTCACACATTTTCGCTTGCGTCTGCATAAGTCGAGTGCTATAGTCCGAGGCAATTCCCCAAGATGATTGAAGTCGCACGAAGCGCCTTTCGCTTCCAAGCGAAGTTGTGCACTTTCGATGTCGACCAGTCCTGACGACACGGCTAAAGACCGCGGCGCGGGATGTCGTTACCCTTCTGTTTTTCCCAAGACTGCAACTTACACGTGTGACCAAGAGGGGCGGAGCCTGCCCGCGTGAAGCTCGGCACTGTCCTGCAAGTTATCGGCAGGATAAAGGAATACCGCACCAGCGCAATCGATTGAATTTATGGCAGTTCTGATGCCTCGCGCACGCTCGATCAGTATTCGGCTCTCCCTTGAGGAGTTTTCGGCTTTGGAAAAATACTGTGTTGCCAGTGGAGCGCGGAGCATTTCGGATCTGGCGCGCAGCGCAATCTGCGGTCTGCTGAATCGTGCCCATGAAGAGAGCGCGCTGACTGTGACCGTGCATGAACATTCGGCGTTGGTGAAAAGCCTCGAAGGAAAGATTGAACAACTGACCACGGAGATCGGACTTTTGAAGGCCAGGAGACCACCAGGTCGGATCGACATGGGCGAAGGCGAACTGGACCGACTCGAAGAAACTCAGAGCGAAAAATGACCACCAGGACTGGTGAGGGATTCATGTTCAATCGTGGCGGATCGTCGAGCAGAATGCCGGACGCGATGAAGATTGGAAAAAGCAGAATGCAGAGCAATCTCCCGGGGCTTCACAACCGCATTAGAGCCAACTGTTTCCGGCACATTTTATTGTGCGTCGTTGTGATCGCGTTCGGCGGAACGTTCGCAATCGCGCAAACCGGTGCGCAAACTCCATATCAGCAGGCGCAACCTTCCGACCAGCAAAACGCGTCGGCAGGCGGGTCAGGCTCGTCCCAGGCCTGCTACCTCGGCGGGTCAGGGCCGGTCCCTGGATCGTCCACCCGAAGTCAAGGGATGGCGTTACCGCAATCGGCTCTATCGCAGATGCAAGCGTCGAATGGCGGGTACGCACGGCAGGCGGATGCGAACTCGACGGAGCAATCGGGCGAATACGAACAGCAAGGTGGTGCGTACTCGACAGATCAACCGGCTGGGGGACAAACCTCCGATCAAACGCCCGCAGCGATGTCTGCCGATGAGATCATTTCGATCCTTCAACAGGCCCCCGAGCTCTTGACCGGAGTCAAGACTGTTCTGGCGCAGGGATTTGGAGTCGATCCATCGACCATCTCCGACGACGGGGTTTACAACTGCATCCGGCAGGACGCGAACTTTCGCAGCGGAGTGACTGCAGAGCTCAGAGACCAGGGCTACTCGACGAATCAACAAGAGACGAATCCAGCGGGCTCGCTTCGCGCAGAGACGCTGCATAGAGACCATGAAAGAACGCAAGCCTCGCCGGAGGGGATGAATGCAAGATTCCCAGTACAGCCCGAGGAGCAGCCAAGTGAAGTGCTCGAGCGGCGACCGATACCTTATCCAAACCTGCCGTCGTTGATCGAACTCTATTCGCAGGTTGTGCCGGCGAACGGAAAGCTGCGACGTTTCGGAAGCGAGACCTTCCAGTTCGGCACCGGCAATGTAAACCAGCTTCCGATGGACCTGCCAGCAGGCCCGGACTATGTTCTCGGTCCGGGGGACAGTGTTGTGGTGAACATGTGGGGCGTCGAATCTGCTCGGCTGGAGCGGGTGATCGATCGCCAGGGCCAGATCGCACTGCCCGCGGTAGGCACGGTGACCGTGACCGGGCTTACGATGAGCCAGGCGCAAAGCGCGATTCAAGCGGCTCTGGGAACGCAGTTTCAAAATGAGCATGTGGAATTGTCACTGGGCCGCGTGCGGACGGTTAGGGTGTACGTTGTGGGTGACGTGCAGCGGCCCGGGGCCTACGACGTGAGTTCGCTGTCGACGGCATTGAACGCGCTCTACGCAGCTGGAGGCCCCACCAGCCGTGGTTCCCTCCGCACATTGAAGCATTACCGCGGCCAGCAACTGATTCGCGAAATCGATCTGTACGATCTGCTGTTGCATGGCGTGCGGTCGGACCTGGAGCGCCTGTTGCCGGGCGATACGATTCTGGTCCCTCCAGTGGGCACGCAGGTTACGGTGGCAGGGATGGTGCGCCGGCCCGCGATCTACGAGTTGAAAAGCGAGCAGAATCTGAATGAAGTTCTGACCCTTGCCGGCGGACTTCTTGTCTCGGCCAGCCTGGAGGAGATTCGCGTGGAGCGGGTTGAGGCCCACGACAGGCGCACGACACTGAGCGTGCGCGTTCCTGACGGCGCACAGGGAAGCGTCGCGGAGATGACCGCATTTCGCGTGCAGGATGGCGACAACGTTACCGTTGCCCCGATCCTTCCTTATGACAACGAAGTGGTGTACCTCGATGGCCATGTCTTCAGGCCCGGACCCCATGCATGGCATGAGGGCATGACGGTGAATGACCTGCTTCGCTCTTACAAAGACGTGATGCCTGAGCCTGCCAACTATGCCGAGGTGATTCGCCTTGATCCGCCGGATCTGCGGCCGGAAATCATCAGCTTCGATCTCTCCGAATTGTTGATTGGCAACAATCCCATCCCGCTTCAGGCCTTCGATGTGGTGCGCGTGTTTGGGCGCTATGAAATTGATCCCCCGAAGGTATCGATCCATGGCGAAGTGAATCGGCCAGGTGAATATCCGATGTCGGAAGGGATGACTGTTACTGGGCTGGTGCGCATGGCCGGCGGCTTCAGGCGCGGCGCCTATCGCAAGGAAGCCGACCTGAGCAGTTATGTGATCGAGAACGATGAAAAGGTGCTGGTAAAACATAGTGTCGTCGATATTGCTAAGGCGTTGAATGGTGACAAGAGCGCCGATGCCGCGCTGCAGCCCGGCGATGTGGTCGGCATTCGGCAAATGACCGGATGGCAGGACATTGGAGCGTCGGTCACGATCGATGGGGAAGTGAGGTTTCCGGGAACGTACGGGATCGAGGAGGGCGAGCGCCTGAGCTCGGTGCTGGAGCGCGCCGGAGGGCTTCGTGACGATGCCTATCCCGCGGGTGCGGTTCTGGAGCGAGTTGCAGTGCGGCAAATGGAGGAGAACAACCGGCAGGAGATGATTCGCCGCATTGAAAGCACCATGCCGACGGTGGCGGCAGGGCTTTCCACGCCGCAGGATCAGCAAAACATGTTGCAGACTATGCAGCAGCAGCAACAGCAGGTGCTGACAAGCCTGCGCGGTCACGCATCATCCGGCCGTCTGGTGATCAAAATCTCGCCGGAACTGAGCCAATGGGAAAAGACGTCCGCGGATGTCCTGATGCGCGCCGGAGACAGGCTCAGCATTCCCAAGCGCCCTGACTTTGTGCTTGTCGGCGGCCAGGTGTACAACGCTACCGGAATTACCTACCGGCCTGGCAAAGACGCCAGATGGTATTTGCGCCAGGCAGGAGGCGTGACGCGCGACGGCGACAAAAGAAACATCTTTATCGTCCACGCCGATGGTTCGGTTGTGGGAGAGCAGGGAAGCACCCTGTTCGGCAACAGCGTCCTCGATCTTCGCCTGCACCCTGGAGACTCCATTATCGTGCCCGAGAAGGTGATGGGCGGCTCGCAGATTTGGCGCAACCTGATCGGCACCGCGCAGATCATGTCGTCGGTGGCCCTGACCGGGGCCGCAGTGGGGGCGTTCTAGGGACCATTGGCCGCGCCGTAATCAGATTGCGATTCGATTCTTTGAGCACTCATCGCGGAACAAGAACGGTAAAGTCTTCACTGGCATTTTCGGACAAGCCAAAACATGATAGAAACTGACGAACTCGTGATTCATGAAGGGAAAGCAAGGCCGGCGCCACTGTCACTCGTGGTGTTAAAGCTGCTGGCGGCGAATTCGCGCACCCTGGGCTGGTTTTTCGTGGCGGGTCTCATTCTCTCCACGGCAATCGCCTTTCTTATTCCCAGCCAGTACAAATCAACAGTTCAATTGATGCCACCGGGATGGCAAAGCACCAACGCAAGTCTGACAGCGCCGTTTTCCGCCATTTCATTAGCGTCGCCGAGCGGGACGGGGATCGCCTCAGGGCTCCTCAGCTCGCGATCGCCTTCCGGTCCGTTGCTGGGGATCATCGCCAGCCGCACGATGCAGGACGATCTCATCAATCGCTTCAACCTCCAGCACGTTTATCGCGCTCGATACCTGGCGGATGCGCGCAAGATTCTTAGCCGCAGAACGGAAGCGAGCGAGGACAAGCCAACAGGAATTGTTTCGATCACAGTAGCGGATCGTGATCCGGTTCGCGCCCGTGACCTGGCTGCGGCTTACGTGGATGAATTGGATGCGCTGGTTGTAACCATGGACACCTCCGCCGCGCACACCGAGCGACAGTTTCTGGATCAGCGCCTCAAACAGATTCAGACCGACCTGGAGTCGTCGGAACAGCAACTCGGCCATTTCTCAAGCCGCACTGAAACGATGGACCAAAGCGCGCAGTCGAAAGCGATGCTGGATGCCATTTCGACCGTTCAGGGGCAGCTCATTAGCGCCCAAACTGAATTGCATGGCATGCAGGCTGCTTATACAGACGAAAGTGTCGGCGTAAAGCAGGCGAAGGCGCGCGTGGCAACGCTCAGCGGAGAACTGCAGAAGCTGGAAGGGGCGGGTGGAGACAGCGATCTCGCATCCGATACAGAAGATTCCTATCCGTCGTTACGGCAGCTTCCATTGCGCGGTGCTACTTACGCTGACCTTTATCGGCACACCAAAACACTTGAAGTCGCGTATGAGCTCTTAAGCAGAGAGCTCGAAGCGGCAAAGATCCAGGAGGCGGAGGAAATTCCAAGCGTTAAAGTGCTCGACCCCCCGGTGATTGCTCAGAACAAGAGTTTTCCGCCCAGGATGCTTTTGATTGCGGCTGGGATCCTTCTCAGCTTGATCATTGGCGCCGTGTGGATTGTCAATCGCGAAGTGTGGGGCATGATCGATGATACAAATCCGTGGAAGGTCTTTGTGCAGGACATTGCGGCCTCTTTGCCTGGAATAGGCCATCGGCCATGACGGCGAAGCGCAGCGGAGAGTGGCTGGCGCAGTCAGCAGCGAAATGCGCCAGGACGCTGGGCGTGGACCACGCCATCGCATACACCGCGGGCGCCAGGATATGCAGCATTTTAGGCAGCGTCGGAACTGTCCTGCTGATTGTGCATTTCCTCAGTCCAGTGGAGCAGGGCTACTACTACACGCTGCTGAGCCTGGTCAATTTGCAGGTGGTTTTCGAGCTGGGTTTCTCGGTCGTGATCTTGCAGTTGGCTGCCCATGAGTGCATCCACGTGACTTTGCACGAGGATGGCCGGATCGAAGGAAGCCAGATTGCGCGAGCGCGTCTCGCTTCTGTTTTGCGGAAGACGGTCCAATGGTATCTTGGCGCGTCCTTCCTCATGCTTCTGATTCTGCCGGTTGTGGGCGGGTTCTTTTTTTCCCGGCGGGCCGGTGACCGGGTTGAAGTGGCGTGGCAGGGCCCATGGGCGGTCACGGTTCTGTTATGCGTGATGCTCTTTTTCCTGAATCCGCTGAGTTCATTTATCGAAGGGTGCGGGCAAGTGCCGCAGGTTGCCCGCATGCGCCTGGGTCAAGCCGCCGCAGGTATCGCAGCCGCATGGATCACATTGATCCTGCATCATGGGCTCTATGCTCCAGCGATGGTGATGGGTGCTTATGTCGTCGTCGCGCTGGGATTCCTTGGGAAACGTCGGCGTCTTCTACGCGGCCTTCTGCGCTATCGCTCGGGCGGGGCCGCTGTCTCGTGGCGCCATGAGGTTTGGTCATTCCAATGGAAGATCGGCCTCAGCTCGCTGTGCTCCTACTTTGCAATCCAGGTTTTTACACCTGCCCTGTTTATCCTGCGCGGACCTATCGAAGCCGGAAAAATGGGCATGTCGATCAGCATAGCCGGATATTTGTGGACAGTGGTTTTGGCCTGGATGTCCACGAAAGCGACGCCTTTCGGACAGATGATCGCGCGCGGCGAATTCGAACGGCTGGATCGATCGTTCTTCCAAACTCTTTTCCGGGCAGTGACAGTGCTGGGAGCGCTTGCCCTGGGTTGCATGTTGGGTCTCCTGGCAGTGCAGCATTTACTGCCCCAGGTCGCGGCCCGCATGGTCTCGCCGGCTCTGTTTGCAATGCTGCTGCTCACTGCTCTTTGCACGCTTATTGTCCAAAGCGAGGCCGTATATCTGCGGGCGCACAAAAGAGAACCCTTCCTCATCCAGTCTCTTGTTGTTGGCGCCGTCACTCTTCTCGGCGTGGCCGCCCTGGTCCCACGTTGGGGTGTCGCGGGAGGCACCTTGACTTACTTCATCTCCAGTGGGGCGATCGGGATTGTTTCAGCAACGGCAATCTTTAAAAAGTGGCGGAAGGTTGAGCACAGAAGACGCGACGACCTGGCCCTGGCAGCACTCGAGGCATAAAGGAGAAAAAGTGTTTTTGACCAAGTTGCGAAGGCCGGCCGATACGTATGCGCCCTGGCTGTCGCATTTTTATCGATCGCTTCGCGACCTCACCAGTTGGCGTTTCGCAAGACAGACGGCGTACGGATTCGATCTGGCCGGCAATTCCGAAATGGCGAGCGCACGTTTTGAGCCGAAGGAAGTAGAGGCATTTCTTGGTCAATGTGAAACGTGCGACGTCGTAATTGATATCGGCGCCAATGTGGGCTTCTATACTTGCCTTTCAGCAAGCCGAGGCAAGCGCGTGGTTTCGTTCGAGCCGGCGCTTCGGAATCTAAAGTTTCTTTATCGCAACCTTTGGTCCAATGGCTTCGCTGCCGTCGAGGTCCTTCCCGTCGGCCTCGGAAGAGAACCAGGCCTAAAGCCGATTTATGGCTTTGGCGGGATTTCGTCCCTGATACGGGGTTGGGCGCAGGCGCCGAATCGCCGGGCCGGTCTGGTACCGGTTACTACCCTCGATCTCGTGATGGAAAACCGGTTTCCCGGAAAGCGGCTCTTCATCAAGATGGACGTTGAGGGCTTCGAGTCGGAGGTGCTTGCAGGCGCCTCCGGAATGTTGAACCGCTTCCCAAAGCCGGTCTGGATGGTCGAGATACAACTGAGTGGCGGACCAACTCCGGATCGAATCAATCACTGCTTCGGTGAGACATTTGATTTCTTCTGGAAAGGTGGATACAAATGCGAGGCCTTCGGTCCCGGTCAGAAGAACGTGACGGCGGACGATGTTAACAGGTGGATCAAATCAGGCTTCGTGGAATCCGGAGCGATCAATTTCCTTTTCTACGGCAACTGACCACATACGCTCTACCGCGAGTATCCGTACGCGAAGGCAGGCGGTTGCATACTTGAGATGACAGAGGCACTGATTCATGCGATATGAACTTCCTGACAAAGTCCTGATCACTGGAGGGCGCGAAATCGGAGGACTGGAGAGTTTCGCGCTCTCTCTCCAGGCAGGTTTTGTGGCCCGCAACATCCACGCCGAAGTCATCCCTCCACTCTCTATATTCAAGCGTCTACGTGAGCTCAGGAATCCTCGAGTGCTGAAGATTCTCAGTATGAGAGCGGTCTTCGCCGCGCCATTTGCGCGGCGAACCATCTGTATCGCTCACGGAATTCCAAGGTCCGATTTTCGCGGCCAGGGGTGGAAGACGGTTGCAGGGATGATTGCCTCGTTCAAACTTGCAAATCTTTGTCCGGGAGTTCAACTCGTCTCAGTTTCAGACTATACCGCAACTACATTGAGAGCGATTTTCAACGTGAAGAGCGACGCTGTGATTCGCAACCCGGTGAAGTCGATGTATCTGGAGTCCCCCGATGATGCGCCAGGTCAACGTCGCTTTATTACCTACGTTGGGAGGCTGGTCCGAGCCAAGAATTTGCATCGGCTCTTTCCCGCGATCCAAGACTTGCTTGATGAGACCCCCGGCCTGCGCGTATGTATTATCGGCGAGGGCGAGCAACGCGCGGAATTAGAGGCGATGGTCGTCAATGATGACCGCTTTGAGTTCCATGGGGCTCCCTCCGACCTGGATGTGCGGGAATGCCTGCGCCATACCAAAGTGTTCGTCTCCGGCAACGAGGTGGAAGGATTCGGGATTACGTATCTGGAAGCCATGAGTCAGGGATGTATCGTTGCAATGCCGGCTTGCGGCGGGGGTATTGAAATTGCTCCAGGCCGGGTGGGCAGATCGGTCCTGCTTTTGCCGTTGTCATGGGATCGGGCGGATGTGCTGACAATTCTGCGTCAGGCGATGCATTCAGAGTGGGCACCCATCGACGTTTCCCATTACACGATCGAGAGTGTGGTCACATCTTATCTGCGCGTGGATTCAGCGTTTTCTTCAGCTGGGCACCGTGCCGCCGCACATTCGATAACCGGGGAGCCCTCGTTGTCATGAGTGGTCTCGATGGCCAGGCTGGCTTAGAGAATTCCTCTATTCTGCTCAATGACTCAAAACCGGGAATCCACATTTCGCCGATTCGACATCCGATGTGTGCAAGCCCCGAATAGAGTGGAAGGCGGTTTCATGCTTGTTACTTCGCTCCTCAAATGGGGCCGGATCACCAGACATCTTCCGTGGCTACGGGGACTGGAGCTGATTCGCAGAGTCTATGCGGCCACTCTGCCATTTCCCCCGGAGTGGACAATTCGCGTCGAAGATTTCGACGGCGATCTTAAGCTCGATGTAGACCCCAGGGAGTTCATAGGAATCCAGGTGTGGCATCGACCCGAGCTGTTCGAAAAGGAAGAACGAAAACTGCTCTGCTCCGCCGTTGGGCCTGGGAGCGTCGTGCTCGATGTTGGAGCAAATATCGGCATCTATACGCTGATCGCAGCCAAACGCGGCGCGAAGGTATTCGCCATCGAGGGTGATCCAAGTAATGCCGCAAGACTCAGGCACCACATCGAGCTCAATGGCTTCGGCGACCGGGTCACGTTGTTTGAGCTCGCGGCAGCAGACCGGAGCGGCGCGCTTACGATGTATCGCAACCCCATCAATTGGGGTGGCTCGAATTGCTTTGGCGGCAAAGATCCGGTCTCTGTCCCCTGCGAAAAAATCGACTCATTGGGTCTTCCGCCCATCGACATCTGCAAGATGGACATCGAAGGTGCGGAACTATCCGCACTTACGGGGATGGAGGAGACCATTGGCCGATCGCCGAAGCTCAAACTGCTGATTGAGTGCAATCCGTCGCGTACACCGGAGCCGCTGGTCAGATTCCTTCTTTCAAGGTTTGCAGAGGCTTTGGTTGTTGGAGGTGGCAAGCTGGCCTCTGACCATCCGCCTTCAGGACTGTGCAACCTCTGGCTTTCGGCGCCCAAGGTCCAATGCATCGCGTCAGAGTAAATCAAACCATGGACCGGCCTGCACGGGTCCTCATCGCCGGTAGGAATCCAGATTGCAGCGGAATGAGTCCAGCTCCGGGCAC
Organism: uncultured Acidobacteriaceae bacterium; assembly: GCA_963813015.1. Taxonomy (GTDB): domain Bacteria; phylum Acidobacteriota; class Terriglobia; order Terriglobales; family Acidobacteriaceae; genus Telmatobacter. Next base: position 94,509 of record CAWEXN010000013.1, on the reverse strand, counting down.
TGGGGATCTCACGGCCTTCAATGACTGAATTGCCCATGAAGAATGTTGCTGTAGCCTCCCAGGGCAGGAATTCGTTAAGGCGGTTGTTCCCCCTCGGATTCTTCGTGGCCTGCCTGCTCTTTTGGTGGCTTCCGAGTATTCTTTTCCGTTCTGTTGGACTGGAGGATCCGATCGAGGCGTGGACACTGAGAGTAAGCGCATCCGCATTGGGAATCTTCCTTGCCGGCTATTTCTTGCCGGCTCGGATGGGGAGCAGACAGGTCGTTTCGCAGGGCACCATCGATCTTTGCGAACGTTTTTCATACAGTGCGACTAAAGCCGTAGCGATTCCAGCGTTCATTGTGGGCTTGAACTTCGCGGTTTACCGTGCGGGGATGGTCTATGGAGAGGGAAACGATATCCCGCTCCTGACCCAGGCCATTCTCTATTCCCACATGTTCGTCGCTTACATGTTTATTGCCACCGTGCCTGATTGTGAAGGCGCAAACCGCCGCCGGGTGCTGATCGTCTCCACGCTGGTCATCCTTCCACGGCTGTTTATTTCGCTGCACTGGGGACGTTTTTTTGTGGGCCAGACCATCGTAAGTATCCTTTTTCTTCTCCTGGCCCGAGGTTGGATTCGCGTTTCGTTTAAGCGAGTGGTTCAGTTAAGTCTTCTGGCGCTGATGATTTTATTCGTGCCGTCCTTGACCCGGGGAGACCCCATTGGGGGCAATGATGCCCGCGGAATACCGCGGTGGCTCGATTACTTCCAGGCTGGAAGCACCCTGCAATTTTTCCAGAATGATCGCCGCGCGATTCACTGGGATTGTCCGCCCCTCCTGGTATCGATGACGGCTAAGATCATTCCCTATACGGCTCTGCACGTATGCACGATGGACGTCGGCGAAACACACAATGTTATCGCCACGCTGGATCATTTGCTTACCCGCCGCAATAGCAACGATTTGGGATCGGGCGCCGGATCTAACTACTTACTCGAGCTTTATCTCACGGGCGGCTTGCCTGCAATCTTCATTGGGTCCTTTCTATTTGGTGCGATTTCCCGGCGCTTGGTCGAATCAATGGCTTACAGATCGCTGTTCGCCGGGATATGGGCGGAGTGCCTGGTGCGGGCACTTTTTGCGCCGCGCGGCAACCTCGGCTATGTCTTTGAACGGATTCCGAGCCTGTTACTCGCCACGCTGGCCGTTGTCGTTCTCTGCCGGTGGGCCAATATTCTCCGCCATTCTCCGCTGCCCTCGCGATTAGCCGCCTGATTCTCAAGCAATTCTCCATGCCCATCGTCACAATCGTCACTCCTGTATTCAACGCCTCACCGTGGCTCGGGGAGATGCTTGCCTCTGTCGCCGCGCAGACCTTCGACAATTGGGAACAAATTCTGGTCGACGACTGTTCCACCGATCATTCGGTTGCGCTGATCGAGCGTGCCGCAGCGAGCGACCCGCGCATCAGGCTATTGAAACTAGACTCCAACCGGGGACCGGCCTTCGCGCGCAATCGCGCGCTTGAAGTGGCGCGGGGCAGATACATCGCTTTCCTTGATGCCGATGACCTTTGGTTGCCGGAGAAACTGGAGCGTTGTCTGGAATTCATGGAACAGCGCCAATGTTCCTTTGTCTACCACGCGTTTCGCTACATCTCCGCCGACGGCAGAAACCTGGGTGCGGTGGTGAAAGGGCCATCCCGTCTCACGTTCAAGACACTTCATACGAGACGTGGAACAGGGGACTGCATGAGCATCGTGATCGACCGGACAAAAGCAATGGACTTTCGCTTTTTCGAGGTCTTGCGCGACTGTCATGAAGACTGGCTGGCGTGGCGCGGATTGGTTCTTGGAGGTCATGTTGGTTTCCTTCTCCCCAGCGATTTGGGCCGTTATCGGTTGTCGACGGGCAGCAGAAATGCCGACAAGATTACAGCCGCCAAGAAAGTGTGGCACTTGTACCGTGAATTCGAGCGGCTGCCATGGCTGCGGGCAGCCAGCTGGTGGTTGCAGTATTGCTGGAATTCGTTTTGGATGCGTTTGCATTGCCGGCCGCAGATGCATCCGAGCGACGGCCGCGGTGGGTTTATTGGCCCAAGAAGTGCGCGTCTGCGATGCCGAACGCGCTCACGGTGCACCTGTCTCAGAGTGATTGACAATGATTGCAGAATTAAGGCGTTATGGACTCGTGCTACGCGCGGCAATTGTCGTACTTCCGCTCATTTCGTTTGTGCTGGCAGGTTTCATAAGTGTTCATTGGTTGGGAGTGACGCCGGAGTTCACGTCGGCTGAGTTCGTCTACCTGGCATTGTTCACCACCATGGTTTGGTCGATCGTGGCGGAGCGCCATGAAGTCAGCAGCATTACAAAGGTGACCGCGGAATATACCGGAGTCCGCGCTTCATTCGCCGCCTGTGGAATCACGTTTGTCGCGAATCTCGTTGCGCTCTTCTTCGTGCATCAGCTTCGTTATTCTCGGGCGTTCATCGTTCTCAGCGCTGTCATTCTGCTGCTTCTGACCGTTTCAGTGCGCACGCTGGTGCGGATTCTGCTGCGGACGGTCGGCGGGCACCGTTCCGCGTTAAGGGTGCTCATCGTGGGAACGGGCCGGTTCGCGGCGCAGGCGGCCATGCGGATTCAGCGCAACGAATTCGTCCGTTCCGTCGTTGTGGGGCATATCCAGTTGCCGGGGGAAGAGGTTCGCGTGACCAACGTGTCCATTTTTCAAATGGACCAAATGGATGCCATTGAGAATCAGGACGCGGATCATATTCTGATCGCGGTCCCGACAGACGAGTTCAGCTGCCTTCGCCGTTGCATTTCAAAACTGAATGGCCTTGGCAAGCCGATTCGCATTATTGTGAATTCGGGCAACGGTATGAAGGTGCGGGACCGGGTGATCCAACTGGGCCGCCTTCAGATGCTGGATCTCGATCCAAGTCCGATGCCCTCTATCGGCTATTTTCTTTTCAAGCGTGTTTTCGACGTGGTCTTTTCCAGCGCGGTCCTGCTGGTGTTGGCCATTCCGATGTTCGTCATCGCAGTGGCAATTCTGCTCTCGTCTCGCGGCCCGATCCTCTTCAGGCAGCAACGAGTGGGCAGAAACGGCAAGGTCTTCACGATGTATAAATTCCGCACCATGCGACTGACTTCGACGAACGAAGGAGACACGCGCTGGACCGGAGAGGACGACCCGCGGCGCACACCGATAGGCGCTTTTTTGCGAAAGGCAAGCCTGGACGAGCTTCCGCAATTCTTCAATGTTCTAAAAGGCGAGATGAGCGTCGTGGGGCCAAGGCCTGAGCGTCCGCATTTTGTGGGGAAATTTCGCAAGAACATTACGCTCTATCAGACGCGGCATCATCTCAATGTCGGAATCACGGGGTGGGCGCAGGTAAATGGTCTGCGAGGGGATACATCGATCCCGAAGCGAGTTCGATATGACCTTTACTATCTGCACCACTGGAGCATGTTATTCGACATGCGCATCATCCTTATGACGATATGGGGCGGATTCATGGGCAAGAATGCCTATTGAGGTCGATGGCCAAAGCTCGTGCGCGCCGGAGATGCAATTCGAATCGTACCTTTTCTTGTCAACGAACAAGACGCTTTGATCATAGGATTCGAGTACTCATAGGGGATTCAGTCTAAGTCGCGACTCAATAAGAATGCGAGAAGAAAAGGCGGGCCACACACTGCAACAGCGGCAGTGTGTGGCCTTTTTTGTTGCCGGCGCCGGGGCCGAGCATCAAGCGATTTCGTAGGGATGGCGCTGATGCCGGGACAGCAGACTGGCAGCAATATCATCGCCCTGGATCATTTCTGTTTTCGGATCCCAGTAAATGTGATGCTGCACTTTCATGACGATCCAATGCAGCAGGCAAGTGGAGCAGGCGCGGTGGCCGATCTCGGCAGGCGCCACCGGAGCCTTTCGTGAATGGATGCAGTCAAGCCAGTTTCCATGCTGATCGTCGGAAGTGTAGACGTGGAATTCATTCGGCCCAATCACCGAGTCGAGAATCGAGGGGTCGCTGGCGCGGAGAGGAGCTATCGGAGCCGGGGGAGAATTCAAGGACGCTGTCGGCGTGGTTCCGGTGTCGCGGCAAACAAAGATCCAGCCCTTGTCGCCGATCCACTTGATGCCGTTTTCGAATTCGCCTGAAATCGTCATGACGACGTCGTTCTCATAGCGACCGTATGTTTTAAACGGGCCGTGGACATTCCAGAGGCCTTCTGTCGGGAAATCGGCGTGGCCCCAGATTTCGACGGGTCCGGTGAGCTCGGTATCCATTCCCCAGTGCGCGGTATCGACATGATGCGCGCCCCAGCCGGTGATCATGCCTGCGCCGAATTGTTCCATGCGCAGCCACCCGGGCCGGTCGAATCCCTTTTGCGGCATCACGCGGTCAACGGTATAAGGCACTTCAGGCGTTGAGCCGAGCCACTCATCGTAATTGAATCCTTCAGGAACCGGCATGGGCTGCGGATTTCCGCCGGCAGGGTCGCCAGGAAGGCCGACCTCGACCCTTTGCACGGTGCCGATGCGGCCATTGCGCACCAGCTCCACGGCGCGCGCAAACTGTTTCCACGAGCGCTGCTGCGATCCCACCTGAAGAATCTGCTTGCTGGCATTCACGTGATCGACCATGGTGCGTCCATCCCTGATGGTCAGCGACGCCGGCTTCTGAAGATAGACATCCTTGCGGGCGGCAACAGCGGCGATGGCAAGCCTCGCGTGCTGATGGTCAGGGGTTGAGATCAGGACAGCATCGATCTCTTTGTCGGCAAGCAGTTCTCTCGAATCGGAGTAGCCTCTTGTGCCGGTATAAGGCTTGCCAAGCTTCTTGGTATAGGCATCGTTCGACGAATTGCTTGCCGAGTTCGACGCGCTCCGCGCTCAGATCGCAAACGGCCACAATGCGGTTGTCGCGTCCGGCTACGCCCGTGAACTGCAGCACGCCCGGCATGTCATGGCCACGCGAGATGCGGCCCACGCCGATGGCGCCGATGTTGATTCGATTGGAGGGCGCAGTGGCTCCGAAAACCGAACTCGGAACGATGGCGGGGAATCCGGCGGCAACCGCTCCGGCGAATGAACTTTGAATGAATTTTCGTCTCGTGGCAATCATGAGTTTGTCTCCTGAACCCTAAAGGCGCAGCGGACCCAATCTACATCAATGACCTGATCGTTGTCAGCGGGGGAGCAACGTCTCATTCGCGCAACGCTCCGAGTGGTAACATCGTAGATGACAGATGCAAACAAAAAAGCTGCAGATCATTCCCCTGGGCGGGCTGGGCGAGTTCGGCATGAACTGCCTGGCCGTGCGTTGGGAAGACGACATTATTGTGATCGACGCGGGACTGATGTTTCCCGAGACAGAGCTGTTGGGCGTCGACATCGTGGTTCCCGACATCACCTACCTGATTGAGAACAAGAAGCATGTTCGGGCCATCGTGCTGACGCATGGGCACGAAGATCACATCGGCGGGCTGCCGTGGATTCTGAACGAGCTGAAAGTCCCGGTGTATGCCACGGAATTCACGCTGGCCTACGTGGAAGACAAACTGGAAGAGCACCAGCTACTCGATGAGATCGAGCTGATCGAGATTGCGCCGAAAGAGAAGTTCACGATCGGGCCGTTCACCATTGAGCCCATCCGCGTGACGCACTCGCTGGTGGATTGCGTGGCGCTGGCGATCGAAACGCCGGTGGGCGTCATTATTCATACGGGCGACTTCAAGATCGATCTGGCGCCGCTGGACGACAAGGCCTTCGATCTGCACACCTTTGCCGAGTACGGCAAGCGAGGCGTGCTGGCGCTATTTCAGGACTCGACGAACGTGGAGCGGCCGGGCTACACGCCCAGCGAGCGTGCGGTGATTCCGCGGCTCGACGAGATTCTGACGCAGACCAAGAAGAAGCTCTTCTTCAGTTGTTTCTCCTCGTCGATCTACCGCATCCGCATCGCAATGGAACTGGCGCGCAAACATGGGCGCAAAGTGGCAGTGGTGGGCCGGTCGATGGTGGAGAGCACGGAGATTGCTCAGGATCTCGGCTACATCGAGATTCCGCCGGGACTGATGATCAATCCCGGGCAGATTCGCGACTTTCCGCCGGAGCAGCTGATGATCCTGATCAGCGGGACGCAAGGCGAACCGCTGAGCGCGCTGAGCCGCGCGGCGGTCGATAACCACAAGCACGCTCACATCGATGCGGGCGATACCGTGGTGTTGAGCTCGAGAATCATTCCCGGCAACGAGAGCGCGATTTTCAGAGTCATCGATCACCTGAGCCGGCGCGAGGCAGAGGTAATCTACGACGACGGGCAGCACGGTCTGATCCATGTGAGCGGCCACGGCAGCCAGGAAGAGATGCGTCTGCTCATCAACCTGGTGCGGCCAAAGTTCTTCATTCCGATTCACGGCGACTATCGCTTCCTGCGGCGTCATGCACAATTGGCGATGGAGACGGGCGCGGTGGAACATGCCATCGTGATTGAAGACGGAGACGTGCTGGAGCTGGACAAGGATGACGCGCGCAAAAAGGACAAGGTGACCGCGGGACGAATTCTGATCGACTCCGGATCGTCGATTGACGTGGTGGAGGATCTGGTGATTCGCGACCGGCGCATCCTGTCGGAGGACGGGGTTGTGCTGGCCGTCCTGGCCATCAATAAGAAGACCGGCAAGTTGGAGCGCGAACCTGAGGTTGTGATGCGTGGGTTCGGCGGCGCGGATATTACGGACCAGGCGCGCGAGACGGTTCTGAAGACGCTGGACGGATTGAGCGTGGAACAGAAGTCCGACTACGGCATGGTGAACGAGCGCGTGCGCGTGGAACTCAAGCGGCTGATCCAGAAGAGCACCGGGCGGCGGCCCATGATCATGCCCGTCATTCTGGAAATCTAGAGTTCAGTGGTCAGGGCCGGAGAACAGGGAGCACGAATTTTTCGCCTTAGCCGGTTCAAAAAGCAAAAGCAGATCCTTCGACTCACCACCCCCAAACTGAAAGACGTACGGGGCCCCGTTCGCTCAGGATGACACGGCGTGGGAGGGAGGCCGCGAGAGGCAGGTTCCTGCGGCATCCGCACACGTGTGGCACGCGCTGTTTCTAAGTGTGAGGAGGGTTGTGAAAGTTCGGAATTTTCTTTTTTGCGAAATGCAGCTCTTGGAGTCCTTCGAGGTGTAATCTTCCCTTCGCCTTCAGATCCAATAATCCGGCGGCATCAAACTCGTATCTTTCTCCATCCGGAGCGGTCGCAATATAGAGATCAGCATTACGGCCAGACGGATCATCTGTCACGGGGATTCCCTGTGCCTTCAATTCCGCGATCGCGTCAGCCACTTCCTTATCCATAATTCTCTTGGCTCTCAGATGTATTCTAACGAAGAAGCCCGGCTCATCACCGGGCTTTCTCTCATGAAGCCATTCATGAACGGATGAATACAAAGCTTGTTGGTTTGGATTCGCTCTACCCCACCCTAGCAAAGCCAGGATGGGGCACCCCCGATTTTGTGGTGGATGTGGGCGCGCGATGCGCGAGAAGGCTACCAGTCAGGCCCCGCTACAAAGCGCGCTGGTTTGGGTTCATGTCACCCCTCCCTCCGGCATGGTACAGTTGCGAAACTGAATAGATTTCCCTCGGGGCGAAAGGATGAAATTCCCTATGCAGGTGAAACATGGTTCCGAATTCTTGAGGTTCGCAGTCCTCGCGGCAGGCTTTATTGCCGGCACTTCGCTAGCCACCGCGCAACAATCAACACCTGTTCCGGCCACTGCCTTGCAAACCTACACAGCGTCCGATCAGAGCGCGTCCGTCGGCGTCCCTGCCGGGTGGAACGTGACCAAAGCCGCATATGGTCTGATCCAAATGTCCGGCCCGAAAGGCGAGTCCATCTCCCTCGGGAACACGCTTTTGATCCGGAACGGTCCATACAGGCCTGGTCAAAACCCGATGACGATTCCCAATCAGGCCACGCTTACTCAAAAGGTCGAGGCAGTCTGGCAGGAGGCGGCCGCCGCCTCAGGCTTTCCAGGTGCGAGCGTCAACGTATCCTCAGCCAAACCCGTGCCGCTCGGCAAAGTTGCCCAGTGCGGCATCTTCCTCGGAAGCTTGACGAATGCGCAAGGCCCACAGAATTTCGAGACGCGATTCTGTTCATTACCGATGGACACCAACGGCGTCTACAAGCTTTTCTTTATGAACGCCACCATTCCGGCCTCTCTTGCAGCTCAGGAGCGCGCCACAGCCGAGGCCGTACTCTCCAGTTACAAGCCGTCCCTGGCTTCGCTCAAGGCCATTCTCCAGCCCTCGACGCCACCGGTGCCCCCGATGGGTTGGATTGCCCCGGGCGGCTACCCAGGCAGCTCCAGCACAGCGTACGCGGAAGAAATGGCTGACGAAAGCAGTACCTGCATGGACGAAGGCGTGATCCGCGAGGAGCCGCTGGAGGATCTTCCCCCTTACTGCCAATGAGATCGCCTGCGAGGCTCGTGCTGGACGAGAAGTTCGCTCGGCGGACGGTGGTCACGGTCTCTTGCTGAGTCGAGGTTCGTTGTATCCCAGGTCCCAGAATCGGGACCTGGGGCACCCATATTTTGCGTTGAAGTTGGAGCTGCGAGGCAGGTGTCCGACGGCGTCAGGCGGAGAGCGCCACTGCCGGGTGCTTCCGGGAAATCTTCGGCAAGACACTCGGAAAAATTGGATCGATGGCAGTGTGGGCAGGTAGTTTTTGTGGTGTCGCAAACACTCGAGTTGCTCCTTCGCGGGGCAGCGAGCGCATGACGATGAAGAAGTCGCCGACGGTCAGGCGGGCATTCCCCACGAAGTCGAGAAAGCCGATCTTATTTTGCTTGCAGAGCGCCTGCGCTTCCGGCGAAAGATAAGGCGCGACGACAACCGGGATGGAATCGGCCGCAATGGGTTGAGCGAAAGCCTGCCTTTTGCGCAACACTGCGCGCAGGCGGGCCGGATCACCACTTGGATCGACCTCGCAAGCCAGCGTGTGGCTGTGACCATAGATTTCGATTCGCGCCAGGAGGGTGGCAGAGATGCCACCGGGCCGCGCCAGGATTGCGGCGAAGTCACCAGCGTGCTGCGATTCATGCTTGAGCTCAATCAGCTTGATGGCGGAAAAGCGCCCGAGCAAGGCCTTCAGCGCATCGGCAGCGCGCGCTGCGAATTCAGTCGAGATCGCGACCGTTTTCATCAGCATCTCCCATCTCGTAGAGCAATAGAGCCGCGGCCTCCTTGCTTGCGGGGCCAAGAACGAATGAATTGTTTCCGGAAGGAGTCATGGCCAGCGGAACGGGCGATTGCCCGCTGCCGGCGTGCTGCTTCGATTCCAGCCAGAGGCACAAGCGGGGATCGTGAATCTCCGGTTTGTCGCGCCAAAAGCCCGGAGACAGGCCACACTCGATGAGCAGGTGGTCGAGCCGGAGCTCAATCTGTGTTGCGCGCTTGGAAAAATAGCGGCGCACGTTGCTAGCGCCAACATAGAGCCCAGTGACGCGGCGGCCATTGCATTGTGAAGTGACAACCATCGAACTCCTCCGCCCGGTTGAAAGTCCCTTGAGTTCGATCTCAAATGAAAACCCGCGCGGCGGGTTTCCGAAAGAAACCGCATGTTGCAGCATTCACTGGCAAAAACCCATGATTGCGGGAAACCTGGATGAACAATACAGGAGCTGTGGATGCAAAAAATGCACTCATAGGACCCTGCGATCACTTTGATCGGCGAACAAACCCGAGGAGTACTTGCTACCGAGGCGCGGCTACAAGCGCGATGGTTGACGGCGGGAGAAATCGCCGATCGGGAAGGTGTGGAAGGAAGGCCAGGATGAGATCCGACGTGCGCCGAGCGGTCATCCCGACCGCCTGCGTCTCTTCCCTCACTCTCTGTGGAAATCTTGGACCCATTCCTGATCCATGTCAAGGCGATTTGATGAAAGTCGAGAGAAGATTGCGCGGATTGTTGTGGAAAAACTCCGCCAATTAAGTTGTCGACGCAGCAGCGGATTTTGTTTGAGTCGCGACGATTAGTGGGCGCGCGAAGAGGGCTCGTCGGAGAAGATCTGTCCATCGCGGATGTGGACGACGCGATGCGCATACTGAGCGATGTCAGCTTCGTGCGTGACGAGGACGATGGTGTTTCCCTTGGCGTGGAGTTGATCGAACAGCGACATAATTTCGATGCCCGTTTTGGAATCGAGGTTGCCGGTGGGCTCGTCGGCGAGGATGATCGAGGGGTTATTGACCAGGGCGCGGGCGACGGCGACGCGCTGGCGCTGACCACCGGAGAGCTCATTTGGTTTGTGCATCATGCGCGATTCAAGGCCCACATCGGCAAGGGTCTGCTTGGCGCGCGCGATGCGCTCGGCGGCCGGGGTGCCGTTGTAAATGAGGGGCAGCTCCACGTTGTGCAGCGAAGAGGCGCGGGCGAGGAGATTGAAAGTCTGGAAGACGAATCCGATTTCCTTGTTGCGAATGCGCGCGAGCTGGTCGTCATCGAGATCGCTGACCAATTGGCCGTTGAGCCAGTACCGTCCCTTGGAAGGCGTATCGAGGCATCCAATCAAATTCATCAGCGTCGACTTGCCCGAACCGGAGGGGCCCATGATGGCCACGTACTCGTTGCGCCGGATGCGGAGCGAAATGCCGCGCAAGGCCTGGACTTGCTGCTCAGAGCCCATGTCGTAGGTGCGCCAAAGATCCTCAACGACAATGATGTCGTTCGCATCCACGACCTTTGTCTCCGGTAGCTCTTCGATGCCGACGCCGTTCAAAGCCATCTCTAACTCATCCTCATTCAGAATTCGGTTGCCGGTTCCTGGAGAATCACGCACATCAACTGGAACTGTTTGAACTGTCGCTGGTGGTCAACGGCGCGGATTTGTCGCGCTTGAGCAACGAGCCTCCCTTGAGGTCGCGCAGAGTCTTGTAAGGGCCGGTGACAATTTCATCGCCGTTCTTCAGGCCAGAGAGAACTTCGATGTCCGTGGCCCCGGTGATGCCCGTGGTGATGGGAACAAATTTGGCGCGCAGCCTGCCATGGTCATCTTTTTGGACGACGAAGACTCCCTGCACGGGGTTGGATTTTGGCGCGTTGGACGCCGCCTGGACGGAGCCGGGTTTGGCATTGTCGGTGGCCGGATCGTGCATGGTGAGCGCCTGGATGGGCAGCGCGAGCACGTCGGGCTTGTGCGCGGTGGTGATCTTGGCGGTGCAGGAAAGTCCCGGACGAAGGTCATCGGATGGGCTATCGAGCGTAACCACAACCTTGAAGTCCTTGGCCTCTTCTGTGCCGGTGGTCGACTGCGAAGTAGAGACGCCAGTCGAGCGCAGCAGCGCCTGGTCGCCGACTTCGGTGACGTGGCCCTTGAAGACCTTGCTGGTCAACGCATCGACCGTGACTTCGGCAGCCTGGCCGAGCTTGATATTCACGATGTCAGTCTCGTCCACCTTAACCTCGGCGGTGACGACGCTCATGTCGGCGATGGTCATGAGCGTGGAGCCTTCGGTGTTCTGGATGCCGGTGACAACCATCTCTCCTTCGCGAGGGGGCTCGTTGGTGACGATGCCGTCAAAGGGCGCGACAGCGATAGTACGGTTGTAGAGATCCTGGTTCACCTTGAGATCGGCTTCCTGGGTATGCAGGCGGCCACGTGCCGAATCGGTGTTGGCCCTGGCCTGGTTGAGCTGCGCATCGGACTGCGCAATGTCGGCGACATCAAGATCGTAGGCGGCCTTGGCGGCGTCGTATTGCTGTTTGGAGTCGATACCGTCTTTGTAGAGGGCCTGGGCGCGGTCCCAATCGAGCTTTTTCTGTTCGAGGTCGGCTTGCGCGTGCTGGACATTTGCCTGCGCAGTTTTTTCCGCGGCGATGTAAGCTGCAATGTCGGTTTTCGCAGAAGCGATTGCGGCCTCCTGGCCGTTGACGTTGGCTTCCTGCTGCACGTTCTCGATGGTGGCGACCATCTCCCCTTTGTGTACTCTGTCGCCTTCCGCCACGTAGAGGTGCGTGATGCGGCCCATTGCATTGGCGCCGACATTGACGTAGTTCTTGGGCTTGATCTGTCCGGTTCCACTGATGACGGTGGAAAGATCCTCCCGCGTGAGGTTCGCGGTATAAACCTTGGTGTAGCCGGACTGCTGCTTAATAACCATGAAGGCGACGAGCCCGGCAGCAACGAGCACAGCGAGAGCGATAAGAAGGATTTTCTTCATGAGCGTATGAAATCCCTGTTTTTTTCTACATACAAGTGTACGCGAGGGGACGGCGGAAGGTTCCCTGATGGTGAATGGACATATCCGGGCGGCAGCGTGTCGAGCGCAAATCCGGCGGCCAATCGAGAAAGCCGATCAACCCTCTTGGTTAAAGATCCCGGGCTGCGAGCCAGGAGTTCGGTGGTCGGGAGAATCAGGCCTGCTGCTTGGACGGCACAGGAGGCTTTCAAGCGAGCTCGGAGGCCTAGAAAAAGGCGCGAATTTTTGCCCGGGTTTGCCCTTAAATCGTTGACATTGACCCTGCCTAAGCGTCCAACCGGCGAACCACCCTGCCCGGAACCTTGCCCGGCGGCAAAAGTAGCCGTAAAATGAAGAGATTGCAGGAGTCTTGAAGGCAATGATGTTCCTTAGCCGCCGTCTTCTTATCACAGTAGTTGGTTCGGGCCTGATCTGGGTCTCCGCGAGCGCGCTTCCGGCGCAGCAAACCAGCACGCCCCCCGCCGCCGATCCGCAGGCTGCAGCCCCGGCAGGTGCTCCGGGCCAGGCAGCCGATCCGCTCAATCGGCAACTCAACGATAAGGAGCGTTACAAGGCCCAGCGTGAACTGCGGCAGGAGTTGAAGGGTCCTTATAAAACCTGGCTGGACCAGGAGGTTCCCTACATCATTAGCGACGATGAACGCAAAGCGTTTTTGAGTTTGGCGAACGATGAGGAACGCGAAGCGTTCATTGAGAACTTCTGGCAGCGGCGCAACCCCAATCCAGATTCTCCTGAGAACGAGTTCCGCGAAGAGCACTACCGGCGCATTCAATACGCCAACGACCACTATGCGGCCGGCAAGCCGGGATGGAAGAGCGATCGCGGGCGCATTTATATCATGTGGGGTCCGGCGGATTCGATCGACTCCCACCCCTCGGGCGGGTTGTATGAGCGCCCCATGGAGGAAGGCGGCGGTGAGACTTCCACTTTTCCATTCGAGGTATGGCACTACCGCTACCTTGAGGGCATCGGCGAAAACGTCGACATCGAGTTCGTCGACACCTGCCAATGCGGTGACTACCACTTCACCATCGACCGCAGCGAGAAAGACGCGCTGAAGTACGTGCCTGGCGCCGGCCTCACCCAATATGAGGAAATGAACCACAAAGGAAAGGAAGACCGCTTCGGTGGCAGCGGCCTCGAGCAGCTCGGCAACGGGCCGATGGGCGTAAACGATCAGGCCAAGGAGTTCGATCGCATTGAGCTGGCCTCCAAGCTGTTTGCGCCTCCGCCCATCAAGTTCAGCGATCTTGACGCAGCGCTCGACGCATTCAGCTCGACGCACAAGTTAATGAGCGGGCCGCCTTTCCCGTTTGATGTGCGCACCGATTTCGTTAAGGTCACTGACAGCATGGATATGGTTCCAATCACCATCCAACTGCGCAACCGCGATATCACGTTCGTGACCAAGGACGGGGTCTCAAAAGGTGTGGTGAACATCCTGGGCAAAGTGACTACCATCATGCATAAGACGGTGCAGACCTTCGAGGACACCGTTGAGGTGGAACAGCCGTCAGAGTTGCTGGAGAAGAGCCTTGATCGCAAGTCGCTTTATTGGAAGGCGCTGCCGCTGCAACCTGGGCTTTACCGTCTGGACATTGCCATCAAGGATGTGAATAATCCGGATCACATTGGAATCTTCGGAAGGGCGCTGAACGTTCCGACCTATGAGGACGACAAGGTCGGAGCCTCGTCGTTGATCCTGGCCGATGAGATGAACACGGTTTCATCGCGGCAGATTGGCAGTGGAAACTTCATCATCAGCAACACATTTATTCGGCCGCGCGTGGCGACGGGCCTGGCCACGCCGGTGAGCTTCAAACGCACCCAGGACCTCAATTTCTGGATGCAGTTTTATAACCTGGGGATCGACGACGCGACCAAGAGTAACTCCGCGACGGTTACCTACGAAATTACAGACGCCACTGGAACGATAATCCTGCAGAAGCAACTGGATTCAAAGGATTTAGGGGCGCACAGCGATCAGTTGACGGTCGAGAAATCTCTCTCGGTCGCTGGCCTGCAACCCGGCAAGTACACCGTGACAGTGAAGATCGACGATGCGATCTCGAAACAAGAGATTGCGCAATCGGCTCCTTTTGTCGTCGAATAGGTATCAACCCGTGCATACGCCATCTGGACTTAAGAATTCAGGAGCTTGTACGGTTTGTTCTTTGAGGAAAACTGCCAGGGACGTGGTGGGATCTCAGATCTGCTGATGAAGCGAAGTGCCCATCTCGCCGGTTTAGCCGTGCTGATCGTCTTTGGTGCCGTGCCAGTGTTTGGCGCGGCGTCGGCGACAGTGAGCGGCCTCGTTCGCGATTCGGCCGGCGTGCCTCAGATTGGCGCCGAGGTCCAGCTTCTTCGCCCCGACTTGAGCGTTGTAACCAGCGTCTATACCGACAGCGCGGGCCGCTTTTTCATCTCATCCCTCGTGCCCGGCAGTTACGCCCTCAAGGCGATGGGGCCCTACTTCCTGCCGGCCCTCAGAGAAGGCGTCAGAGTTCGCGGCGCAGTCGTCGTCAATCTCACATTGAACACTCTCTATGAAGTCATCCAATGGTTACCGGCGAAGCCGCGCGCTGGCGAAGTGTCAAAGGATGACTGGGCATGGACGCTGCGCTCCGCGGCGAATCGGCCGCTGCTGCGCTGGCTTCAGGATGGGCCGCTGGTCGTGGTCTCTGATGGCTCGGGCGCCAGGCCGAAACTGAAGGCGCGCCTGATGGCAACCGGCCAGGCCGGAACTTTCGGCGAGAGCGGCGAGCGCTTCTCGACCACCGTAGAAGACACGCCGGCCGACAGCCGTGAATTGCTGGCACGCGTTGATTTTGCTCCGGGCACCGATGGCAGCATGGAATCGATGCTGGGCTTCCGGCAAGATCTGGGTATGGCAGGATCGGTGCAATCGGTTGCCGCGGTCACCGTGTCGCCGGAGATCGAGGGAGCTGGAGATCAAGGTCTGGATGAAGCGGCGGTGCGCAGCTTCGAGGATATGCAATTCGGACCCGATATGGATGCCGAGGTCGGTTCGACAGCGGTCATTGGGCGGCTTGGAGGAAACAGTCCAAGTACCGCAACCGCGATGCTTCCGTTTGTGAACGTTGAGTGGCGTCATGGCGCCAACGGAATCCGATACCGGTTGGCAACCATGACGCAGGATCGGGTTCTCGGCGAGGACGATTCCGAATCCTCCACGTGGCTGCCGGCCATGGCGATGCGCGGCACGGCACTGGCCATTGAGCATGGGATGCATCAGGAGATCGGCTGGGAACGGGAGACCGATTCTTCGGGCTTGGCGGTTCTGGTTTACTCCGATCGCATCGACAATCCCGTCCTTCAGGCGCTGGGCCGCTTTGCCGCAGGTGGTTCCGCTTCCGACGAGGCCGCGCTCTTCGATCCCTCGAGCGGCCTGCTTCGAATGGCTGGGCCGGCCTTTTCCACCTCGGGAGTGGAAGCCAGCGCGGAGCGCCGATTGGCTGGCAGCAACCACATACGCGTGAGCTATGCAAGCGGAGCCGCGCTGGTGATGCCCGCTTTGCCGCATGCGACTCCACTGGCCGAATTGCTCGTCTCTGCTCATCCAAAGCGGGCACAGACGTATACGATAGCGCTCTCAGGCACGCTGGATGGGACCCGTACTCGCTGGAGCGCGAGCTATCGATGGCAGCCCGATGGCACTGTGACAGAGATTGCGCCCTTCGCCGAGAATGCGTCTGCACCCTACCTGAACATTCGTGTGAACCAGCCTATTCACGTCACTCGCGATGGATCGGGTGGCCTGGAAGCCCTGCTCGAAGTCAGGAACCTGCTCGCCGAAGGCTATCGTCCTTATCTTCTGAGCGACGGTTCGCTGCTGCTTTTCGCAGACGATCAGCGCAGCCTCAGCGCCGGCCTCGCCTTCACCTTCTAAGCTCTCCTCCATCTCCCGCGAAAACATCAGAAGACCCGAGATCGCGCCGAGGGCCGAAGTGCGTTTCTACGCCCGGCGCAGCGCTGATTTCGGCTCGACAGGAGTACATTTGGTTCTGGATTCGCAAAAGACTCGAGGAACCGAATGACCCATTCTCGATTCAGCCGCCGTGCCGCTTTGAAGTCGGGTCTCGCGGCGACGGCGCTGGCTTCGCTGCCTAACCTCGCAATGGGCGAGGATGCAGCGCCCGTGCGCAAGGGAAGGATTCATCAGGCGGTCTGCCGCTGGTGCTACAAAGACATTCCGTTGGACCAGCTCTGCGCGTTTGGAGCACGGATTGGGCTGAAGGGCATCGACCTGTTGCAACCGGAAGAATACGAAGTGCCGCGCCGCTACGGGTTGATCTGCACCATGGCCTACGCCGGCGCAGGCACGATTCCGGATGCGCTGAATCGCACGGAGAATCACGCCGCGATTGAAGCGAACTTGCGCACCAACATTCCGCTTGCGGCAAAGGCCGGTATTCCCGCTGTGATTACTTTCTCAGGAAACCGGCGCGGAATGCCGGAAGACGAGGGCGCGCGAAACACCATTGCGGGGCTGAACCGCGTGAAAAAGATCGCGGAAGACAACGGGGTCGTTATCTGCATGGAGTTGTTGAACAGCAAGGTCAACCATCCCGACTACATGTGCGACCACACGGCATGGGGCGTGCGCGTGGTGCAGGAAGTAAATTCGCCGAACGTGAGATTGCTCTACGACATTTACCACATGCAAATCATGGAGGGCGACCTGATTGCGACCATCGGCGCGAATCTCCCGTGGATTGCGCACTTCCACACCGGCGGCGTGCCCGGACGCCACGAGCTCGACAATGCGCAGGAAGTGCAATGGGACGGAGTCATGCGGGCTATTGCCGATGCGGGCTTCAAAGGGTATGTGGCGCACGAGTTTCTCCCGCTGCGCGACCCGTTTAAAAGTCTGCGCGCTGCCGTCGATCTGTGCGATATGTAAGCTTCTCACCAACTTCTCTTCGGGGAGCAACGAATCTACAATGGGTCCTTATGAAAAGTAGCCGATCGATTCTTGCTGCTGTCGTTTGCCTTGGTTGTTCAGTCAACTGCTTTGTTTGCGCGCAGACTCCCGCGGATCCGCAAGCGAAGCCGGCCTTGCAAGGCGATCCGCTGCTCGGTGGATTTGTCGATCCACCCAACGAAGCGCGCCCACGCGTGTGGTGGCACTGGATGAACGGAAACATCTCAAACCAGGGCATCGAGCTCGACCTGGAGTGGATGCATCGCATTGGCCTTGGCGGCGTGACCATCTTCGAAGGCTCCATCAATACGCCGCAAGTCGTTCCGAATCGGCTCATATACATGACACCGGAATGGGAGGGTGCCTTCAAAAATGCGGTGACGAAGGCGCGCGGTTTCGGCATGGAGGTGGCCATCGCCAGTTCGCCGGGTTGGAGTGAAACCGGCGGACCCTGGGTGCCCGCGGCGCAAGGCATGAAGAAGATGGTCTGGAGCGCGACGCGCATTGAAGGCGGACAGCCCTTCATCGGCAAGCTACCTCATCCTCCTGAAGTCGACGGAACCTTTCAGAATTTCGAAGTCCCCGGGCGGCGCGCCGCGGACGGAACCATCGTGACGCCTCCGCAGTTTTATGCCGACTCCGAGGTGATTGCGTACAAGATTCCCGACGGAGACGAGCCGCAGGCAGAACTGAATCCGCAGGTTACTTCGAGTGGCGGAACAGTGAACGTGGCCGCGCTCTCTGACGGCGATGTGAATACTGTGGCGCTCGACCTGCTCATGGACGCGCCGCTGAATGCGGCGTGGGTGCAGTTCGATTACGGGCATCCGCAGACGATTCAGGCTGTGACGCTCGCGAGCCTGAACGATGCGATCAGTGTGTTCGATCATGAAAGCAACGCGGCCCCGCCGTTCATCGAATCGAGCGACGACGGCGTGAACTTCAAGAAAGTGGCCGACATTCCTTTCAGCAGCCTGGTTGAGCGAACGGCCTCCTTTGATGCGGTGACTGCGCGGTACTTCCGTATCGTTTACCCTTCGCAACCGGGCACCCCCGCCCAGCGCGACCACAAGATCACGGAACTGGTGCTGGCCAGTGGCGCGCGCATGAACCAGTGGGAACAGCGCGCCGGATATGCCAACGCGCGAGACTTCTTCGCCATACGCGACCCGAGAGTCGAGCCGAAGTTCACCGTGCCACAGGAGGGCGTGATCGACTTGACGGCGAAAATGCAGCCCGATGGAATGCTTGACTGGACTCCGCCTGATGGAAACTGGATGGTTCTTCGCATCGGCTATTCGCTCACCGGCCACGAGAATGGCCCAGCACCGGCGGAGGCGACCGGACTCGAAGTTGACAAGCTGAACCGCGAGGACGTGAAGAACTATCTCGACGGCTATCTCAAGATGTATGCGGATACGGCTGGCCCGGAGAACATAGGCAAGGATGGCATCTCGTGGTTACTAACAGACAGCATTGAAGTAGGTCCGCAGAACTGGACGAACAACATCCTCGAAGAATTCCAGAAGCGGCGCGGATACGACGCGCGCCCATGGCTGCCGGCACTTACTGGCGTAGTCATCAAGAGCACCGAAGATACAGACCGCTTTCTCTGGGATTTCCGACGCACGCTCGGCCAGCTTCTCGCGGAAAACCATTATGGAGAGATTGCCGAAGACTTACACAGCCATGGGATGAGTTACTACAGCGAAGCGCTTGAGTATCATCGGCCCTCCCTGGGTGACGACATGGAGATGCGCAGCAAGGCCGATGTTCCGATGGGAGCGATGTGGACCTGGGCGGACAGCCCCGAATCCGATGTGGACTATAGCGCCGACCTGCGCGGTGCCGCGTCTATCGCCCACATTTATGGGCAGAATCTGGTCGGTGCCGAGTCCATGACGTCACGCGGGCCGGCGTGGTCTTTCTCGCCCAATAATCTGAAAAAGGTTGCGGATCTCGAATTTGCGCTGGGCGTGAATCGCTTCGAGATTCATGAGTCAACACATCAACCAGTGCCCGACTTGGCTCCGGGCCTGACGTTAGGGCCGTACGGGCTCTGGTTCAATCGCAACGATACCTGGGCCGAAGAAGCCAAGCCCTGGATTGACTATCTTGCGCGCTGTTCCTACATGCTCCAGCAGGGACACTACTCCGCGGATGTCGCGTACTTCTACGGCGAAGAGGGCCCATTGACCGCGGTCTTCGGGTGGAAAGGAATTGAGGACGCGCCGGATGGTTATGGCTTCGACTTTGTCAACAGTGACGTAATCCTCCACGAGCTCAGTTACAAGGATGGCCGTCTGATCACTCCGGGAGGGACGAGTTATCGGATCCTCTATCTGGGCGGGCGAAGCCAGCGCATCACTTTGCCGGTATTGCGCCGGATTTATGAGTTAGTGGCGCAAGGCGCAGTTTTGGTGGGTAGCCGGCCCACGGATTCGCCGAGCCTCGCCGACGATGAAAAGGAGTTCAAGCGCGTGGCGGACCAGCTTTGGGGAAGTCGGCCTGCGGTTGGTAAGTCGATGCGCAAGGTGGGCAAGGGCCGCGTGTACACAGGGATGAGCGCGGACGAAGTGCTGACAAAACTTGGCGTCGAGCGCGATTGGGAGTACACGAAACCGGAGTCAGACACTAATGTGATGTTTGTGCACCGCGAACTCGACGATGGCGACGTGTATTTCGTCGGCAATCGCCAGGATCGCGCCGAAAAAGTCAATGGAACATTCCGTGTGGAAGGAAAAGCGCCGGAGTTATGGGATCCGGCCACTGGGACGACGCATCCGACTTCGTTTGGCTCAACCGCTGACGGCCGCACGACCGTGCCGCTCAAGCTCGATCCGTATGGAACAACTTTCGTCGTTTTTCGCGCGCCGGCAGCGAGGAACAGTTTGGATTTACCCACGCCGAAGGAGACTGTAATTGACGGCCTGGATGAGGCGTTGAACCGCGATTGGAGCGTCAGCTTCCAGCCGGGCAAAGGCATTCCGGAAACGTTAGGCTTCCACCGGCTTCTCTCGTGGAGCGACTCCCCGCTCCCACTTTCTGACGAAGCTCTCAAGTATTACTCGGGCACGGCCACTTACACGAAGACGATCGACATTCCGGCAGACAACATAGCGCAGGGCGCGCATCTCTGGCTGGATCTTGGCGACGTACGTGAGCTCGCCGACGTGAAAGTGAACGATGTGGACCTCGGCGTTCTTTGGAAGACGCCGTTTAAGGTCGATGCAACGAGCACGCTCAAGCCGGGTCCCAACCGGCTGGAGGTACGCGTGACGAATCTCTGGGTGAATCGCATGATCGGCGATCAGCAGCCGTGGGCGATGAAAAAGTATGCGTTTGCAGATTTCACGCCTTACAAAGCCGATTCGCCGCTGTTGCCGTCGGGGTTGCTCGGGCCGGTGCATTTGATTTCAGCGAACGTGCCGTAGCGACGCGGCCGAGAGACGCCAGTTGCCCCGCACCGGCGCAGCGTCTGCTTTTGGCGGGAAGGACCTACTGAACGGTCACGCTGATAGGTGTCGACACGCTCGTCGATCCCGATGCTGCTGTCACCGTGATGGTGTAGGTGCCGCTGGTGGTTCCGGAGTTGCCGCCACCCCCGCCAATGGTGTTGCTGCCGCCACTGCATGCCACGAGGCCGGCTCCAAGCGCAACGAACAGGGCGACGATGGTCAGCATGTTGCGCAATCCGCGCCGGCGCGTAGGAATCCAGAACAGCGCGACGCAGGCGAGCACCGCGCCGCCTGTGCCGTACCAGTGTGCCGCGGGATTTTCTGGCCGCTGATTGGCGCCGACAGTCGAGGGCGTCGTAGCAATCGTCAGCGTGGCGTTTCCGGGGCTCGATCCGGAGAGTGCGATCTGCGCGTTGGAAGGAGTCCAGCTAAAGGTTGGGAGATCCTGCGCGCCGGCCGGAGCGCTGGTGATCGCTGCACCCAGCGTGACCGCGCCGGAAAATCCGCCGGAAGGAGTTACGGTGATGGTCGACGTATCGCCGCTGCTGGAGCCCTTGGCAAGCGTCACGGCAGTGCCGCTGACAGTGAATCCGGCCGCCCCGCCGGTAACGAAACTCTGGATGCTGCCTGAAGTTGTGGCGACGCTGTTCTGCGCGAACGCCTGAAAGTAATATGTGGTGTTGGCGCTGAGGCCCGACACGGCGGCAGTGAGATTCACAGCCGTGGATCCGGAACCAAGGTCCTGCGAAGCCGTCTGGCTTGCTCCGTTCAGCGTGCTACTGGTTCCGTAGAGGAACCAGGCGTGGGTGTCGGAGCTATTCGGCGTGACCACTCCATTTAGGGTTGCGGAGTTTGCCACGACCGCGGTAGCGCCGTTGGTTGTAACGCTCGCCGTCTCCGATGCCGGGACCACCGTGAGTGTGACCGCGGCGCTCGTCGAGGCGTAGTCAGTGGAGTCAATGGGAGCAAACGAAACAGAGAGCCCGAAGCTTCCGGGCGACGAGAAGTAAGTTCCTGCGGCAGGGATGTAGGTGAATGTGCCAGACACGTTCGCCGTGGCGTTCAATTGCGTTGCGCCCAGGGTGGTTCCCGTGGGGACTGTGGCCGGCGTGGGCCAGGTGATGACCGGCGTGGCGCGGTTGACCGTCAGCGTGACGGTCGCGACGGTGCTGCTGTAATCGGCCGAATCGGTGGGCGTGAAAACCGCCGAAAGTGTGTGCTGGCCGGCGGTGAGAACTGCGCCCAATGCGGGCGAATAGGTAAATGTGCCGGCGACGCTGGCGGTGGCGTTGAGTTGCGTTGCGCTGAGCGCTGTACCGTACGTAATCGCGGCGGGTGCGGCCCAGGTGATCGTCGGTACGGGCTTAGGCGCGGTGACGATGATCGTCGTCGATCCGGATGCGTCGCTGTAATCCAAAGAAGTGGATGTGTAGGACGCTGTGAGCGTGTCGGTTCCAAGTGCAAGCGCGCCGCTCGGAATCACGATATAAACGCCGTTGCTGTTCGGGCCAGGGATGTCGAGCGTGGTGGCAACCGAAGCATATGTGCCGCTGGAGAGCGTCACTGTTCCAGTGGGTGGAGTGCCGCCGCTGCCGGTCACGGTGATCAAGATCGACGCCGATTGAGCCGTGGTGACTGTGGGCTGGGCCAAAAGCGTGACGGTTGGCGTGGGCTTGGTAGAACCGACGCTGGTGTACCCGTTGATGAATTGACTCACGTCGAGCGAGCCAAGCCCGGTGACCAGGCTGTAACCGCCGGTTTGACCTAACTGATAGCCCGCCTGACCGCCGGTAAGCCCGGTTGGACCCGGAATGCTGTTATTGCACATGCTCGGCGTAGCCGTGGAGCAATTCGTCACGCCGCTCGATGCAACCGATACTTGATGAAACGCCGCCGGAGTGCCGGCCGCCATGGAGTACAGCGAAGGATTGAGGTTGCCCTGCGCGGAGCCGGATTGCTGGTCGATGAGCGCGGCCACGCCTGCCATTCCCGGAGCAGCGGCCGACGTGCCCGAAAAGACAGTGAACGGAGTTCCGCCGGCGCCGCTAACGCAACTGCCATTGCCTGCCGCGAAGCACGCGAAGTAGCCGTCGTGGCCTGAGGCGGAAAATGCAATATCGGGGGTATAGCGCCCTGCGCGTGCCGAGGGCACGCCCGTTCCGGTTTGCCAGCTTGGCGTCGTGACGTAACTGCTCACGCCTCCGCCCGACGCTGCCACTTCTGGAGCTGATTCCGAAGTGAGCGGCTCGTTCCACGCGCCTTCGGGAATATACCTGAGGGCCGACGCGAGATTTGTGCCATTGCTCGAGTTCCAATAGGTGGTTGGGTTGGTCGAGTCGTTAAACTCGGTTCCACCCACGCACGTCGCGTAGCTGGAAGAGCAAATGTAATTCGGGCTGTTTGGATAGGGGCCAGATGGAGGGGTGACGAATGCGCTATCGCAGCCGGAGGCGCCGGAGTCGCCTGAGGAGACAAAAACAGAGATTCCCTCGGCGGCTGCCTGCTGAAACAAACCATCCCAGAAAGTTACGCCCGACGGTCCGCCCGCAAGCTCACAAGCGCCGAAGCTGATCGTGATTACTTGAACGGGAACGGGTTTGGATTGGATAAGGTACTGGGCGTCATCTTCAATCCCGCCGCTTGCGGCAGAAGCGGTAACCAGGAGCAGCGATGCACCGGGGGCTACGCTGCCAGCGCGCAACACGTCGAGCGTTGCTTCACCCTGATAGTCCATCAACTCGCAGTTGCTGCCGCAGTTTGGCGGCGCCGTATAGGCCGGCCCCGGATCGACTCCGCCGTATGCTGTGGGGACGATCTCAGTAGGGTTCGGGAATGTGGAACCGGTGAGGCTTTTGAACTCGTTGAAGTCGGACGCATCGGTGCGCGCCTCTGCCACGATGCCAATTGCCATTCCGGCTCCGGTAACGCCAGCCGGCAAATCGTAGATGGTTGCAAAATCGCCCGGCGCAATAAAGTGATATGTTGTGCCGCCGCTGGGAATCGTGAGATTGGGCTGGCTGGACACCATGGTCGTGGCGAAATGAGCTGGACGCTCGTCAATCGCGTAGAGGCCGCGGACGGACCGGATGGCGGGCGCCAGCGCAGCGGGAATCGTGGGATCGGACGACACCGAGAGAAGCTGCTTGCCGTTGACGTTGTAGTAGTGGAGCTCGGTTCCGAATGCCCGGCCCACGTTTGCCGCGGTTCCATTGACCCCGATGAAGAGGTGGCTTGGCGACACCCAACTGACCTGCAACCCCTGAGACTGGAGCCAGGCGGTAATGGCCGCAATGTCGTCATCGGAGAGGCCGAAGCGCTCGCCGATTTCGTCCGGAGTGAGCCAGTGGTGATAGTCCGGCGACGAGGGGTCCTGCTGATCGCGCAGCAACTGCTCGAAGGCCTGCTCCTGTTGAGAAGAGCGGGCAAGTGCCAGTGTGAGGTTGTTGACGGGCAATCCGGCGGGAACTGCGCCCGCATCGTTGCCAGCGACTGCCCACTGAGGATGATGATCGGCCAGGGTCTGCACTTGGGCAAAATCGATGACGCGCGGAAGCCGATCGGAGGCCTGAGCGGCTGCCGCGCCCCCGGAAAACACTGCGGCTGCAAGTGGAAGCAGGAGAGCGAGTTGCGGCAGATTGCGCGGAGTCATCGTGTTTTGACGCCTCCTCAACTGGGAAGCCATGATAAGGGGCCAATTCATGCGCGGCAGGCGAGGCACACCCGTGCGCGGGTATCGGTTGAGGGCCGTGACAATTGTCGGTTGGATCAAGAGGGCGTTCAATAACAAATCAGTGTTATATCGAGGTTTAGGCGCCCCAAAAAAGGAATTCTTCTTGCATTTTGCACGGGAAATTCGGAAAAATGGCGAAGCGGCGTTTCACTGAGAGCATTCCCAGGCCCCGATTCGACGCCGAAAGCGAGCTTGAAAGGCTGAGGTCAGCAGGAGGTCAAAAATGAGTGGTGTGCGGGTACTTGTCGGAACGCACAAGGGCGCGTTCGTTCTTAACTCCGACGGCAAGCGCAAAGACTGGACGGTGAGCGGGCCGTTTTTCGCGGGCTGGGAGATCTACCACATGAAAGGCTCGCCGGTGGATCCCGACCGGATTTACGTCTCGCAGACCAGCGGCTGGTTCGGACAGCTGATCCAACGGTCGGACGATGGCGGCAAGACATGGCACCAACCGGGGCTGCCCAACGAAGCGATTCCCGCTCCCGGGCCACCGGCGGCGCTGCCGAATCGGTTCGTATACGACGCTTCGCCGGAAACGGGAAAGCCGCTGACCACGCACCAGTGGTACGACGGCACCCAGCATCCCTGGGAGTTCAAACGCGTGTGGCATATCGAGCCGTCGCTCACCGATGCGGAAACTGTGTATGCGGGTGTGGAGGATGCGGCGCTGTTTCGCTCCACCGACGGTGGCGAGAACTGGCAGGAGCTGTCGGGCTTGCGCGGGCACGGCACCGGTCCCAAATGGCAGCCAGGCGCGGGCGGCATGGGACTGCACACCATTCTTCTCGATCCCACCGATCCCAAGCGGATCTATATTGCCATTTCGGCCGCCGGCGCGTTCCGCACAAACGATGGCGGCGCGACGTGGAAGCCCATCAATAAGGGGCTGGTGTCGAACTTCATGCCCGATCCGAAGGCCGAGGTTGGCCACTGCGTGCATCACGTGGCCATGCACCGCTCGCGTCCCGATGTGCTGTTCATGCAGAAGCACTGGGACGTGATGCGCACCGACGACGCCGGCGAGAACTGGCGCGAAGTGAGTGGCAACCTTCCGACCGACTTTGGGTTCGCGATCGACGTGCATGCGCACGAGCCGGAGACGCTGTATGTGGTGCCGATCAAGAGCGACTCCGAACATTATCCGCTCGACGGCAAGCTGCGCGTCTACCGCAGCCGCACCGGCGGCAATGAGTGGGAGCCGCTGGCCAAAGGCCTGCCGGAGAAGGACTGCTATGTGAATGTGCTGCGCGATGCAATGGCCGTCGACACGCTCGACGATTGTGGCATCTACTTCGGCACAACGGGCGGCCAGGTATATGCGTCGGCCGACTCGGGTGATCATTGGGCGCCGATCGTGCGCGATCTGCCGGCCGTCCTGTCAGTGGAAGTGCAGACGCTGAATTAGTGGACGGTGGACGGTGAGCGGTGAGCGGTGGACGGTGAACAGCAGACAGGAAACAGCAGACAGGGATAAGGGAACGGCGATGAGGGAGCGTGCGCGTTGAGCGAGGCGGAGAAGACCGGCGCGGCGACGGTGCGAGTTGCGCTCCCCTTTCATCTGCGCAACCTGGCGCATATCGAGGGCGATGTGGCGCTCGAAGTCTCCGCCCCCGTTACGATTCGCGGCGTGCTTGATGCTCTTGAGGCTCGCTATCCCATGCTGCGCGGGACGATTCGCGAATATGAAACCGGCAATCGCCGCGCGTTTCTGCGCTTTTTCGCGTGTGAGGAAGACTGGTCGCTCGAATCGCCGGACAAGCCGTTGCCCGAGGCAGTTGCTTCAGGAAAAGAGCCGCTGCTGATTCTGGGCGCGATCGCCGGTGGGTGAAAGAAGCAGGGAACAGGGAAAAGGGAATGATTGGGCCGCGAAATGCAGGCTCAAAATGTCATGGTGAGACGGAGCAAACCGCTCCGCGAGGGCCCGATTGCGTTTCCAGAAAACAGTCCGCCGAAGTCAATCAATTCAAGAACGTTATTGAGGTTTTCACCGTCGGCCTGAAGCCGCACTCGGACCCTTTCGGAGTTGTAGAGATCCGCTCCGGCGGAAGCGTTCACCTGGAAAGAAGGATCGATGCGCCCTCGATCGAAGTTGATGCGGTCGAGCACCTGTTGCCCATATTCAGCCAGAACCGTATCCGGATCTCCGTCGAATTCAAAGGGCAGCCCGGAATCGTATTGGATGCCGGCTGCCAGCCAGAATCGAGGATTAACCTGATAGCGAACACGGCCTCGCACCGAGTTGCGCTGGTCCTGTGAATCCGGGAAGTGTCCGGAGAGTTGCGTCTCGGCGGCTTTCGCGTCGTTGCCCAGAAAAAGTCCGCCCGTCACCGGACTCCACGCATTGCCCACTTCGTAGGAGTAGCTCAGGAAGCCTGAGAATTTGCGCCAATCGGGCAGGTCCAGCTTCGACTCCGCGCCGTAGACGATCGCTTTTCGGAAAGCAATCGGGAAGCTGACGGTTGTATTTTCGATCTGATCGTCATCGGCGTAATTGCTCACGTCCCGCCGGAAGTAGTTGATGTCGAGCTTCGCCTTCCCGAAAAGCGCCTGTGTCATTCCGCCTTCGAAATAATCGCCCGCTGAAGGTTGCACGGGCAGACGGAGAAAAGTCGTGGGATCGAGCGACTCAATCTGCGTTGAGCTGGAGAGCAGGATGTTTTCAAACGAGGGAGTCTGGAAGACTCGGTCGTAGGAGAAATGCAGAATCAGGCCGGGAGATGGGAAATAGCGCGAGATGGCAAATCGAGGCTCCACCGCTTGCTTGTTCAGGAGAAGTTGATAGTGATCCCATCGCAATCCGGCGTTCATCGACCAATTGCCGACGTGCACCAGGTCTTCAATGAAGGCCGCCTGCTCAAGGTCGGGTCGCTCGGCCGCAAATGCAAAAGTAAGCGGTGCGCCGTCATCGAACTGGGTTGGATCGGTGATCGCGTAGCTCGTATCTTCGTGAAGGAAAGTGTTATCGGACTCGACTCCTGCCTTCCACTCGCTTCGGCCGCGGTCCGCGACCACAAGGGCTTTGAAGTAACCCTCGCGAAATCGATTGTGTTGAAAGACTTCTACCGGCGTCGACTGGGGGTTCGAATTGAAATCATTGGCGTTGTCGCGCACCATGCCGTCTACTCTCGCCAACGTGTCGCGCGAAAAGGTGTGCTGGTATGAGGCGGTCCCCATGCTCTCGATGTTGTCCGCCGTCTGCCGCTGACCCGCCGCCTGTTGCACCTGTTCGTTGGGGATGTCGTAGCGCGACAGTTCGTGGCGGACGCTCATGCTGAGCCGGTCATTGGGCGACTGATCGCGCTCGTAACGGAGCGAGAAGTCGCCGAGCGTGCCCGAATTGGTGTAGTTCTGCGGAACCACGGGATTCAGGTAGTGGTCGGTCATACTTCCGCTCACACTGCCGCCCATTGTGTTCTTCCCGGCCGTGTACTGCCCCCTCGCAAAAGCGCTTCCAGTATCGAAACTGCCTCCCGCCAGCGTCAGATCGCCGTGAAACCCGGGCTGCGCATTCTGCACCGTATTTACTTCGATCACCCCTCCCATTTTTCTCCCGTATTCGGCGGGAATTCCAGCCTTGTAGATGCTCAGCGACTGTACATCGTCGGCCTCAATCTCAGGCCCAAAGCTGGGAGACCGGTTGTCCGTCAGCGGAATGCCGTCCACCACAAACTGTGTTTGATACTCCGAGCCCCGCGGATGAAGCACCGCATTCCCCTCGTAGAGCCACCCCGGCTGCGCATTCACCAGGTCCTGAAGCGAGCGCCCGGGAATCGAGGCCAGACGGTGCTGGATGAAGGAAGACCCCACCTGATCCACGCTGCCTGGCTGCTCCGGATCGATCAGCGTGCTGGCCGCCTGAACCGCAACCGTCTGCGCCACAGTGGCCAGCTTGAGTGCAATCGTCTGGCTGACCGGAATCGAGGAACGCAACGCCACCGTCTCGGCAACCGGCGAAAATCCCACCTGACCGATTTCCAACCGGTAAACCCCGTAGGGAAGCCTGGCCACGTCAAGATTCCCTTGCCTGTCGGTAGCCAGATCCACGTTGTACTGATTCGCTTCGCTGAGAACGTGAACCATGACCTGGATGCCACGACCCGCAGGATCGGCGACATGAATCCGCAGCTCTCCGCTGTTGCTCTGGCAAAAAGCCGGCAAGGCACTCAACCAAAGCAAAACTGTCCATCGTTTCATGGGGCTGTGAATCATGGCATGCGAGTCATTTTTGTTTGCCGTACGACGCGATCTTAAATGAGAATTCGAGATTCATGATGATCTCGAACTGCGGAGGGAGATTCGCTGAGTCGAGTTTGCTTTGCTATTGCTCGTCTTTGCCGGGGCGGAGCATGAGGGAGCGGATGGCTTCGCGGGGGTCTTTGCCTTCGTTGAGGATGAGCTCCATTTGGCCGGTGATGGGCATTTCGACGCCGTGCTTGCGTGCGAGGCCGAGGGCAGCGTGCGTGGTGTGCACGCCCTCAGCAACTTTGCCGCCGAGCGAGCGAAGAATCTCGGGTAGCTTACGGCCCTGGCCGAGTTGCTCTCCGACCGTGCGATTGCGACTGAGCGAACCGGTGCAGGTGAGGACCAGATCGCCGATTCCGGAGAGTCCGGCGAGGGTTTCGCGCCGCGCGCCGCAGGCTACGGACAGACGCGTCATCTCGGCAATACCACGGGTGATGAGCGCGGCCGTCGAGTTGTAGCCGAGGCCCACACCCACGGCGATACCGGCGGCGATGGCGATGACGTTCTTGAGCGCGCCGCCCAGCTCCACCCCAATCACGTCAGTCGACGTGTAGAGGCGGAGGGTCTCCGACGAGAATTCCTGCTGGATGAGGGCTGCGACTTCCGGATCGCTGAACGCGACTGTGATGGCGGTGGGCTGGCCGTGCGCCACCTCCTGCGCGAAGCTCGGGCCAGACAGCGCGCCGATGGGGAGCAGAAGCCCGATAGGCTCGAGAGTTTCAGAAAGAACCTTGGTCATGCGGAATAGAGTGCGGTCTTCAAGCCCCTTGGTAGCGCTGACGATGAACTGCCCGCTGCGCATGTGAGCACGTATGCGGAGAACAGTGGTGCGGAGAAACTCTGAAGGAATGGTGGAGATGAGAATGTCGGCAGTGGTGATGGCTTCGCGGTCGCCGGTGACGGTGACGGAGGACGGGATGGGAAAGCCGGGAAGGAATTGGGCATTTTCCCCGGCGTCGAGAATCTGGCGGGCAAGCTCGGGAGTGTGAGCCCAGAGCGAGAGCTGGTGGCCCCCGCGGCGGTCGAGGGAGAGCGCGATAGCCGTTCCCCAGGCGCCGGAACCTAAGATGGCGATGCGGCTCATGCTGGCTTGTGAGCTCCGATTCGGGATTCAGTGCCTGCGATCAGGCGCCGGATGTTCGGGTAGTGTTTGACGATGATGAGCAGGGAAACGAGTGCTCCGGCCACGAAGAAAAAAGGTGGCCGGGAGCCGGTGACGAGCAACCAGGCAAAAACCGGAAAGCTGAACGCGGCGACGATGGAAGAGACGGAAACATAGCGGCTGAGAGCCAGAACGACGGCGAAGACGCCGATGGCGGCCAAAGCGGCGATCGGCGAGACGACGAGGAAGACTCCAAAACCAGTGGCCACGCCTTTGCCACCGCGAAACTTGAGCCAGACAGGAAACATGTGGCCGAGAACGGCGCAGAGGGCCGCGAATGCCTCGGCGGTGCGCAAGGGGACGGAAGGCATCCAGAGCGAGGCGAGCCATGCGCCAAGCCATACGGCTGCGCAACCCTTGAGGACGTCGAGGATAAAGGTGGCTGCTCCCAGGCCCTTGCCTCCGGCGCGAAGCACATTGGTAGCGCCGATGTTGCCGCTGCCCAAGGAGCGGATGTCCTGACGGCGGAAAACGCGATAGAGCAGGTATCCCGTGGGGATAGACCCGAGCAGATACGCGGCGATGGCGATCCCGGCGAACGGCACAACGACCGAGTTTAGCAGGTGAGGGCACACCATTTGGACGCGCCGCCGCGCCGCATGGGTTGCGTGTGAGCCGGGCATTCCATTGATGTAGGGTGCGACGGCGAAGCTGAACACGGTTCCAGACTAATAGATTGCTTTGCGGGCGCTGCGAACCTCTGCGGCGAGGACTTCGAGCATTTTGAGAGACAACGCCGGATCGGAATGCATCAGCGCGGCTAGAACGGCATTGCTGACGAAGCCGACCTGGGCGCCGGCTCGAGCCATCGCACTGAGCGTGTAGGGTTGATTGCTAATGACGCCGGGGAGCCCAAGAATGGAGCCGGGCTTGGCCTGTACAGCAAACAGCGAGTGGCCATCGGCCGACGCCATGCTGAGCGTCACCGTGCCGTCGTGAAGGATAAAAATACCTACCGAGGGCTCGTCCTGGCGGAAAAGCACACCGTCAGTCTCGCAGGGAACTGGAGTGGAGCAACCGTCGAGGGCGCGAATCAGGCTCGGATCGGCAACAAACGCATCGGGGTCCAAGTTCACGTGCCGGACTGCCGGGGGCGAAGATCTTTTCATGCGTGTGCTCCGAAGGGGGGAGTATCGAAGCCATCATTTCATCAACCGGGGCCCAAAACTTGTGATTGGCATCACGTTCCCTAGGTTAACAAAGCAGGGGGCTTTGCGGAGAGATGATCGTGGCGGGGCGGGCTATAAGCCAAAGCGGATTGAAGAGTCGTGCGAGAGGAGCCGTTCGCTAGACTGGGAGCAGGGAATCGGCGCTACGGGGAATTGATGCGATGGCGAGCATTTTGATCAAGATCGGCACCACACTGGAGATGATCAAGTGGGAGCACTCGATCTTCGCGCTGCCATTTGCCGTAACGGCGATGCTGCTGGCCGCGGGCGGCTGGCCCGGCTGGCGAACGCTGGCTTGGATCGTGGTGGCCATGGTGGCGGCGCGGTCGGCGGCCATGGCTTTTAACCGGTGGGCCGATGCCGATCTTGATGCCGAAAATCCCCGCACTCAACAACGTGCGATCCCGGCCGGCTTGCTTTCAAAGCAGTTCGTTTTGGGATTTACCTGCGTGGCCATTGCGGTGTTTCTGGCGGCCGCGGCTGAGCTGAACCGGCTGGCGCTGGAACTGGCCCCTGTGGCGCTCGTGGTGCTGCTCGGCTACAGCTATCTGAAAAGGGTGACGCGATGGTCGCACCTGGGGCTGGGATTGGCGCTGGGCCTCGCGCCTGCTGCGGCGTGGATTGCCGTTCGCGGCAGCCTGGACCCGCGCATTCTGGTGCTGACCGCTGCGGTGACATTGTGGGCGGGCGGATTTGACGTGCTGTATTCCTGCCAGGACTACGAACACGATCGCGCGGCCGGGCTGCATAGCCTGCCGCAGGCAAGCGGCGTGGCCGCGGCGTTTTGGACGGCGCGGTTGATGCACGGCGCGATGCTTGGACTGCTGGTGTGGTTCGGGTTTCTTTTTGGTTTTGGACTGGCAGGCTGGATGGGGATTTGCGCGGTCGGTTTGCTGCTGGCTTACGAGCACTCCCTTGTTTCGCCGCGCGACCTGCGCCGGCTCAATGCCGCGTTCTTCACCATGAACGGGGTGATTGCCATGGTGTTTTTGGGATTTGTGACGGCGGATTTGTGGATACGAAGATGAGGGCCGGGTGACGACCGCACTTTTCCAGCGGGATCAGGAGCGAGTTGGAAGGCACCAGCGCGAATTCCAGGGAACGAACCACTCGCCCGAGCCAAGAGGGCTGTGCGCAGCGAAATCCGGGGCCGGTGTCAAGGTGTTGTCGTCAGGCCCGACAGAAGTTTCCTTGAGCCAATTTGGGGTGTACCTTGTGTCCTCGATGAGTCCAGACCAGCGACATTCGAGGCAGCCCGTTTCAGTTTGCCAAACGGTATTCGCGGAGCCACCCCCCTTTTCCTGCTCATCGCCAGTCTAGCTGTGCGGCCGACCAGTTGATCTCATCCGTCACGATTCTACTCCCGAATTAGATGCTGATGACGGGTACGGGTGAGTCGCGCACTACGGCATAAGTGAGATCGCGCAATCGGCCCTGCAGCCCGGATGGAGAGACTCTGCCAATCATCAGTGCGTCGGCGTCAGACTGCCGAATGGCCTCGATGAGCGCGTCCTTCACGGGGCCGACAGTGATTCTGACCGAAGCGTGGGAACCGACCTTTCTCTGCAATGCATCGATGCGTTCAAGCGCCTGTCGTTTTTCCGCGGATTGGATCTGCTCCTCAAGGTCCAACCGGACTGGGAGGCCGGGGTCGTTGCTCTGAATCGCATGAATGATGCGAAGGTGAGCGCCTGCCTCCGTCGCGGCCTGCAGGGCGAAACGGAGCACGCGCTCGGAATCGTCGCTAAGGCCAATGGCGCAAAGCCATTCGCGATGCTCCATTGGCCGCGGCGCGATGGATTCCGCGTGAAGGCTGGTCGCCACCGGGCAATCCACATCGTTTAGAACCTTGGCCGTAGTGGAACCGAGGAGGGTCCTCCGAAAGGTTCCCGAATGAGTGGGCATCATGATGAGGTCGAATCCATGGCGTGCGGTCTCTACAATCTGTTTCGCGGGGTCGCCTTTGGCAAGGATTCTTGGGTGTTGGGACACAGGGAACTCATTGGCCAAAAAGGCGTCGAGCCTTCTATGGGCGACCTGGCGGTGTTCGTCGGCAATTTCGACAGGACCCCTCACGAACTCTTCCCAGCCGCTGTAACTGGCGGGATCGAAGACATAAATCAGGGAGATGCGCGCACCGAATATAGCGGCTGCTCTTTTGACATATGGACCCATTGCGACGCAGGATGAAGAGAAATCGACAGGGAAAAGAATATTCGCGATGAGCCCCATGCGCCCCCCAAAAGACCATTCAACTCCGTCTCTTTTCAGATGAATTGGACACAAGAAAGACTCGCAAACCATGACTGTTGGGCGGCGGATGCCTCCGGATGGGCGCCCACATTTCTCGACTTCTGTCTCAGGAGTGCGGCTGTTGCCGCGCCGATTGCTATGATTGCACGCATGAAGGCATCGCATCTTCTCTTGGCGAGTCTTGTTTTCGTTGTGGCGACGGCAGGAGGTCAAACGGCGTTTGCGCAGGCCGCGCCCGCCGCAAAGCCGGCTGCATCCGCCGCCGTCATGGTGCCGTTTGTGGGCTGTGCCTCTGATGGACAAGCGGGGCCGCAGGCAGCGCCAAGCGGGCAAAGCCTTGCAGTCGCTATTCCGGCTGCAATGGCGCAACGCCTCGCCTACTACAAATCGGAGTACGGTCCCGGCGCTCTGGCGCCGCGAGGCTGGCATTGCTTTTCCAACTACGGCTCCGACGGGAGCAATCTGTTCGTGAGCTCCGACCCGATCAAAACGAGCGACTTGTCCTCGATGGACTGGAAGGGATTTACGGGGCAGGTCATCGAAGTTTCGGAGATGGACGGGGGCACTTCAGGACGGTTTCAAGTCGCCAAGGTCATCGCGCGCGTATTTCCGGCGTACAAAACTTTCGCGCAAAATGTGATTGCGGAAGGAATCGAACCGGCCAGCGACTTTCCCTTCGGCCCATACCCGAGCGACAAGCTGACGTATCGCGGCAAGAATATCGTTGAGTTCGAAACTCCTGCCAACCAGCAGGGTCTAGGAACGGATTCGCGCCTGCAGGCGAATGCAAGCCCGATCGATGGAGTTGCGATCGTCGCGGGAGCGGATACTGACTTGGTGCAGTTGTCCGCGCGGGTTCCCGCCAGTGACAGCGACCTGATCCCGGCGATGGTTGGGCAGGCCGAGAAAGAAGTTGCCGCCGATACGTCACAATAAGGCGCGCCGGAAATCCAACCGATCGCGTGTGGTATGGTGCGAAAGGAAAAGCAACCGCAGATCCTTCGACTCATCCACTCGCCGCGGCGAGCGGATTCGCTCAGGATGACATCCGAAATAAAATTTGGTCGGTCCTTTGCGGGAGGTCTGTTGATGTTGGAGAAGAAAGAAACGATGATTTAGTTTGGCGAGTGCAGAAAGACTTTAGATGTTAGTGAAGAAAGAAACGACATGAAGATCGCCATTCAGGGAGAGCCGGGCTCGTTCAGCCACGAAGCTGCGCTGAAGCTCGTGCCGGATGCGGAGATTCTTCCCTGCGCGCTTTCGGCGGATGTTTTTGCAGCGCTCGACTCGGGCGCTGCCGATGCCGCCGCAATTCCCATTGAGAACAGCCTGGCCGGCTCAGTCCTCGAACATTTCGACCTGCTGCTCCATCACGATGTGAAGGTGGTGCGGGAGACGCAGATTCGCATCCGTCACAATCTGATCGCCGTTGCCGGCGCGAAGATCGGCGAGATCGACCGCGTGTATTCGCATGCCGTGGCGCTCGCGCAGTGCCGGCGCTTCCTGGCCGAACATCCCGCGATGAAAGCCGTGGCCTTTTACGACACCGCGGGAAGCGTGAAGCAACTGGTGAATACCCGCGACGCGAAGGCAGCGGCCATCGCCAGCGAACGGGCGGCCGCATATTATGGCGCGGAGATTCTTGCCCGCGGCATCGAGGACGATGAGGAGAACTACACCCGATTTTTTCTGGTGCGGCGCAGCGGAGAAACACACAGCGATCCCGCAGCAAACAAAATGAGCGTGGCCTTTACGCTCGAGCACAAGCCTGGCTCGCTGGTGGCGGCGCTGAGCGCACTGAGCGAGATGGGCACCAATCTGACTGCGATCGAATCGCGGCCGGTGAAGGGCAAGCCGTGGGAGTACATCTTTTACGTGGATTTCAAGATTACCTCAGGCGAGGAAGGAACACGCGCCCTTGAGGCGCTTGGTGCGCACTGCGGCATGGTGAAAGAGCTGGGGCGCTACAGGGAAGCCGGGAACTAGACCGGTTCCTGAGTTCTTGTAGCCTGTTCCGGAATTGTGCAAGGTGGCTCTTTCTTGAGGGAAAGAGCCACTTGAATGCAACAGCTTCGAGACACAGTAACTCAGGAACCGGTGTAAACGCTCCACGGCCCTGCAACGCCAAAAACAAGGGGACGGATTTGATATCCGTCCCCTTGTTATTCTTCGGTCCCGCGGTCCGCGTTGTCTAGAAGTGGTAGGCGACGCCAACCAAAGGCTCAGACATGTTCCACCACTCGTTGGTGGTGAAGTTGTAGCCGCTGGCTCCAACGCCAAAGGTCGGCACCTTCGTGACCAGCCCACGGTACTCGACACGGACGTCAAAGCTGGGGCTGACTTCGTAGGCAAACCCTGCGCCGTACATCGCGCCGATTGCGGTCTGCCGGTGGGCGTCGAGAGTTTTGGTCCCCGAGTTGAGGATGGGCATGAAGATGAGTGCCGCCGGGCCGGCTTCCACAAACGGGTTGAAGTTCTTGAAGACAAAGGAGCGCACGTAGGCGCCCGAGAGCTCCTGGTTTCGCGTCAAAACTCCAATGCCGTTGGGGAACTGCGGCCCATAAAAGGTGATCTTGTTTTCGTAGGTGAGGCCGTAGTTCATTTCAAGCGCGCTTGTAGGCGTCAGCATGAAACGATAGCTGGCCAATCCGCCGTAGGCGGTGGTGGAGTGGACTTGAATGTCGGTGGATGATGCCTTGTACGGCTCGATCAGCGCCGATCCGCTCAGGCTGATGTCCTGGCGGCTTTCCTGGGCGCGGGCTGTGGCCACGCAGACGGCCAGCAGACAGACAAAAAAAGCAATCTTCTTCATTCGATCCTGTTCCTCTTGGACTGCACAAAGATGCGGCGGCAAAACCCATGCCAGTTTCCGCACACTGATCCGGTGCACCGGAAGCCCCGTGCCCCGCTCTCAGCATTGTAAATGGCCGGACCGGGTCAAATGGGGCGCCGCTCATGAAAGCTTACCCGGCTTTAGACGCATGGCGGCGAAAGAGGGCGTCACCCCGCGCGCTCAACGTGGTAATAAAATGGCGGTCCCTGCTCTTTGGCCATGGCTCTCAGCGTGTTCAGAAAGGCCTTGGCGGCATAGGAGAGAGTGGCCTGGCGACGGTGAACGATGCGCAGCACGCGGCGCACATCCAGCTCGTCGACTTTGACGCGGACCAGGTCGCCGATCTCAAGCTCGCGCGCCACCGTGAGATGAGGAACGAGCGCCACACCGTTCCCCATCGCCACAAAACGCTTGATGGCCTCGATCGTAGGCAGCTCGATGCCCATATTGAGCGGCGTGCGGTGGCGCTGGAAAGTTTCAATGACCTTGCGGCGCAGCGGCGAGGCCACGTTGTGCGCGATAAAGTTTTCGTTGCCCAGGTCGCGGATGGAAACGCGGCTGGCGCGTGCCAGCGGATGATGCGGGCTGACGATGAACGCGAGGCTGTCACCATAGACGGCGATACTGCGCACCTGCGCGGGATCGGGCTTGTATGAGATGACGCCGAGCTCGAAGGTGCGCAGATTGAGCTCCTCGGGAATCAGCGAGGCCAGCATGCGCTGCACCGTAACGCCCACGTGGGGAAACTCGCGGCGGAAGGCGTCGACCGCGGGCAGCAGGTACATGCAGGTGTACTCGTTGGCGGCCAATTGCAGGTGGCCGCGTTCCAGGCTTTTCAGCTCGTCGAGAGCGCTTGAGGCCTCGCGGCGCAGGGCCAGCAGGCGCTGCGCGTAGTCGCGCAGCAGGGCGCCAGCAGTGGTGAGCGAGCCGTCGCGCGACGTGCGGTCAAAGAGCGTTTCGCCCACTGCGCCCTCCAGCTTGCGAATCACCTGGCTGACCGCAGGCTGGGTGCGGTGCAGGCGCTGTGCGGCGCGGGAAAAGCTGCGTTCCTCGGCCACGGCGAGAAAGGTTTCGAGCTGGCTGAGTTCCATGGGGGCCTCCCGGCAGTGAAAAGTGAAGGAGTGAAGAAGTGAAGCAGTGAAACGAAAGAGTAAGCCGGAGACGAAGCGAACATGAAATGCGTCAGCCCTACGCGGACTATTGCGTTGGCTTCTTCAATCATTCGCTTCCTGACTTCTTCACCCCCTCACTCTTTCACTTCTTCACTATATAATTGAAACTTATGGCAATCAAAACAATTATAACTTTGCCTTATAGAGTGCCGGTAGCGGACAATGGAAGAACTGGACGAGGCCGGTCTTCCCCGGCAGGCACAAAGCAGGAATACCCATGAGCAGCGAACCCGTAGTTTTTTTCGACACTACCCTGCGTGACGGCGAGCAATCGCCCGGTTGCAGCATGACCACGCAGGAAAAGCTCACCATGGCCCACGCCCTTGAAGATCTGGGTGTGGACATCATCGAAGCCGGCTTTGCCATGGCTTCGGAAGGCGATTTTGCCGCCATTGCGACGATCACGCAGGCCATTCGCAAGCCGCGCATCGCGTCACTGGCCCGGGCAAAGACCGAAGACATCGAGATGGCGGCGCGGGCGCTGCAGTTTGCCGACCGGGCGCGCATCCATGTATTTCTGGCATCGAGCGATCTGCATCTCGAATACAAGTTGAAAATGAGCCGCGCTGAGGCGCTCGAGCAGTGCGGCGAAAGCGTGCGCCTGGCGCGGTCACTTTGCGACGATGTGGAGTTTTCTCCCGAGGACGCAACGCGTTCGGATCGCGATTTCCTTGTGGAGATGGTGCGCATCGCCGTGGAGGCGGGCGCGACGACCATCAACATGCCCGACACCGTGGGCTACGTGACTCCCGAGGAGTACGGCCAGATGTTTCGCGAGGTGCGCGAGCGTATTCCCGCAATCGACGAAAAAGGCGTTGTGCTTTCCGCTCATTGCCACGACGATCTGGGGCTTGCGGTTGCCAACTCGCTGGCAGCGATCCAGGCCGGCGCGCGCCAGGTGGAGTGCACCATCAACGGCATCGGCGAGCGGGCGGGCAACGCGGCGCTTGAAGAGATTGCGGCGGCGCTTTATGTGCGCGGCGATCACTTCGGCTTGTCGACATCGATCAAGCTCGACCAGCTTTATCCCACCAGCGAAGTGCTGGGTCAGCTCATTACCTTCAGGCCATCGCCGAACAAGGCGATTGTGGGCACTAACGCATTCGCGCACGAGTCGGGCATTCACCAGCACGGAATGTTGGCCAATCCTCTGTGCTACGAGATCATGACACCGCAGCTTGTGGGCGTGGCGCGGACCCATCTGGTCCTTGGCAAGCACTCCGGCCGCGCGGCTTTGAGACATAGATTGGAGCAGCTCGGCTTCACGGTCAGCCGCGAGGAGTTGCAGCACGTCTACTATCGGTTTGTGGCCCTGGCTGACCGCAAGAAAAACATCTACGACCAGGATTTGGTCGGATTGCTTCCGGACAACATTCGCGAACGGCGGAGCGAGCCGGTGAGCGAGCTGGACTGAAAAGCCAGGGAACAGGGATTAGAGAGCAGGGACTAGAGTGATCGCCCTGACCTCGGCCCGCTGAGAACTGCGAACTAAGAACTGAGAACTAAAAAAATGAAGCTGAAGATTCTAGTGACGGCCGGTGACGGCATCGGCCCCGAAGTGACGAACGAAGCGGTCGCCGTGCTCAAAGAGACGGCGGCGCTGGGCGGGCACGAATTTACGTTTGCGGAAAAGCGCATCGGCGGCGTGGCGATTGTGCAGGACGGAACACCGCTGCCTGCGGAGACGCTCGACGCAGCGCTCACGTCGGACGCGGTTTTGCTGGGAGCGGTCGGCGGCAACGAATTTAATTCGCTTCCGCCGGATAAGCGGCCTGAGGCCGGACTGCTCGCGATTCGCGCGGCGCTGGGTGGATTTGCCAATCTGCGTCCGGCGTTCGCCTTCAAGGAGCTGGCGGTCAACAGCCCGCTCAAGGCCGAGATCGTCGAAGGCGCGGATATTTTGTTCGTGCGCGAGTTGCTGGGCGGGCTTTACTTCGGCCAGCCGCGCGAGTGGAACAAGGCCAGCGGCGAGGCCTGGAACACGATGCGTTACACCCGCGACGAAGTGGCCCGCGTGGCGCGGATCGCTTTCGAACTGGCCGCCAAGCGCCGCAAGAAATTGACCAGCGTGGACAAGGCCAATGTGCTCGAGGTTTCGCAGCTTTGGCGCGCGACCGTGAACGAGGTGGGCAAGGATTTTCCGGGCGTGATGCTGGAGCACCAATATGTGGACGCGATGGCCATGCACCTGATGAACCGGCCGCGCGACTTCGACGTGGTGCTGACCGAGAATCTCTTCGGCGACATTTTGAGCGACGAGTCTGCGGTGATTACAGGCTCGCTGGGCATGCTGCCCTCGGCGACGATTGGCGGCAAGGTCAATTTGTATGAACCGGTCCACGGGTCGGCGCCGGATATCGCGGGCAAGGGGCTGGCCAATCCGCTCGGCGCGATTCTGACCGGAGCGCTGATTCTGCGCCACTCCGGTGGCCTGGAGGCCGAAGCCGCGGCGATTGAGTCGGCGGTTCGCAAGGTGCTCGAGTTGGGCTTCCGCACGCCGGACCTGGCGCGGGGCAATACGCAGGGAGTGACGGTTCTCTCGACGAAAGAAATGGGCGCGAAGGTGCGGGAGACGGTGAAAGAGCAGCTTGTAAGCGCATAACAGCTGGTTTTCAGGAGCTGTTCTTCAATGAGTAGTGAAGCGAAAACATTATTCGAAAAGGTTTGGGAGCAGCATGTGGTGGTTGAGCCGAAGGGCGAGCCAACGCTGCTCTACATCGACTTGCATTTAGTACACGAGGTGACGTCGCCGCAGGCATTCGAAGGGCTGCGGCTCGCAGGGCGCAAAGTGCGCCGGCCCGATCGCACCATAGCCACGGTGGATCACAACGTGCCCACGACCATCGAGGGGCGACTGAATATCGTTGATCAGATTTCTGCCAAGCAGATTGCGACGCTGCGCAAGAACTGTGCCGACTTTGGCGTCGAACTGTACGACGTGAATTCGCGCGAGCAGGGAATTGTGCACGTGATCGGGCCAGAACTGGGACTGACCAAGCCGGGCATGACGATTGTGTGCGGTGACTCGCATACGTCAACGCACGGCGCGTTCGGCGCGCTCGCGTTTGGCATCGGCACCAGCGAAGTGGAACATGTGCTGGCCACTCAGACGCTGCCGCAAGGCGAAGCCGAAGACCTTCCGCATCGCAGTCGAGGGCAAACTGCCGCTCGGCGTTACGGCCAAGGACGTGATTCTGGCCATCATCGGCAAGATCGGCACCGATGGCGCGACGGGCTGCGTGATCGAGTACGCAGGCTCGGCCATTCGCGCGCTCTCGATGGAAGGCCGCATGACGATTTGCAACATGAGCATCGAAGCAGGCGCGCGCGCGGGCATGATCGCGCCAGATGAAACAACATTTGAGTATCTGAAAGGCAGGCAGTTCTCGCCGAAGGGCGCGGACTGGGACAAGGCAGTCGCCGAATGGCGTAAATTGCCTTCCGATCCGGGCGCGAAGTTCGATCGAGAATTGGTAATCGACGCGGCGACATTGGTTCCGTACGTGAGCTGGGGAACGAGCCCCGGCATGGTGGCCCCGGTGGTGTCCAATGTGCCCGACCCGGCGAAGGCCGAAAACGAAGTTGACCGCAAGTCCTTTGAGCGGGCGCTCGAATATATGGATTTGAAGGCGGGAACGCCGTTTGAGGAGATCGAAATCGACCGCGTCTTCATCGGCTCCTGCACCAACGGCCGCATTGAAGATCTGCGCGCGGCGGCAAAGATTGCCGCCGGCCACAAAGTTTCAACGCACGTGAGCGCGATGGTGGTTCCCGGCTCGCAACTGGTGAAGGCTCAGGCGGAAAAAGAAGGCCTGGACCGCATCTTCCGGGAGGCGGGATTCGACTGGCGCGAACCAGGCTGCTCCATGTGCCTGGGGATGAACCCCGACATTCTTTCGCCGGGCGAGCGCTGCGCTTCGACGAGCAATCGCAACTTTGAAGGGCGGCAGGGACGCGGCGGGCGCACACACCTGGTCTCGCCGGAGATGGCCGCGGCAGCCGCAATCGCCGGGCATTTTGTGGACATTCGCAACTGGCGCGTGAATGAGGAGGTAGAGGCTTAATGGAACCGTTTCGCACATTGACCGCGCTGGCCGCGCCGCTCGATCGCGCCAACGTGGACACCGACCAGATTATTCCCAAGCAGTTCTTGAAGCGCATCGAGCGCACCGGCTACGGCGATTTTCTGTTCTTCGACTGGCGGCAAACCGCCAGCGGAGAGCCGATCGCGGATTTTGTATTGAACGACGGGCGTTACAAGGGCGCGAAGATTCTTGTCGCCGGAAGGAACTTCGGCTGCGGATCGAGCCGCGAGCATGCCGCGTGGGCGCTCAGCGACTACGGCTTTCGCGTGGTGATTGCGCCAACCTTTGCCGATATTTTCTTTTCGAATGCCGGCAAGAACGGAATTGTCCTGGCGCGTTTGAGCGAGGAAGAAGTCGATACGTTGCTCAAAAACGCGAAGGAAATTCCGAACTATCAGCTCACGGTTTCGCTTGAAGCGCAGACGGTGACCGATGGACGCGGATTCAGTGCGAAGTTTGAGATCGATCCCTTCCGCAAGTTCTGCCTGCTCGAGGGACTCGACGATATCGGCTTGACGCTGCGACACGCAGCGGCGCTGGACACCTTTGAAACGAAGCACGACGAAGCCGGCTGGCTGAAGGCGAAGTGAAAAGGCAGCTTCTAGCTCCTAGCCTCTAGCGGATTTGCTGGAGCAAACGGCGCAGGCAATAGGTGAGGAATACCGAGGCCTAGTTGAAGAGGTTAGACGCAGTACGAACAGGCTAGGAGCTAGAAGCTAAAGGCTAGCAGCTAGCGATGAGCAAAGCGAAGAGCACATGACCATCGAAGGCAAGCGACAAAGTATTCCGTTGACCGAAGGACCGAGCCGAGCGGCGGCGCGGTCGTATCTGCGCGGTTCTGGATTTAAAAAAGAAGATCTCCACAAGCCGATCATCGGTGTTGCGAATACCTGGACCGAGATCGGCACGTGCAACGTGCACCTGCGCGAGATTGCCGAGGCACTGAAGGAAGGCATTCGCGAGGCGGGCGGCACGCCGATGGAGTTCAACACGATCACCATTTCCGACGGCATCACCATGGGCACGCAGGGCATGAAGGCCTCGCTGGTGAGCCGCGAGGTGATCGCCGATTCGATTGAGCTGGTCGCGCGAGGCAATCTATTCGACGGCCTTGTGGGCATCGGCGGATGCGACAAGAATATGCCGGGCATCATTATGGCGCTGTGCCGGCTCGATATTCCGGGCATGATGCTTTACGGCGGGTCCATCGCCCCGGGAAAACTGAACGGGCCCGATGGCAAGAAAATCGACATCACGATTCAGAACGTGTTTGAAGGGATCGGTTCGCACGCGGCAGGACGTATTGACGACGCCGGCCTCGAAGCGCTCGAAGCCAATGCCTGTCCCGGCGCCGGCGCATGCGGCGGGCAGTTCACGGCCAACACGATGGCCATGAGTGCTGAGATTCTGGGCATTGCGCCGATTGAGCTTTCCGGCGTTCCCGCCACTGCTCCCAACAAACTTGAAGCTACGCGCGAGGCCGGACGAATTTTGATGGATGCCGTTCGCGCCAATCGCAAGCCCTCCCAGATCATCACCCGCAAATCTCTTGAAAACACAATCGCCAGCGTGGCTGCCAGCGGCGGCTCGACGAATGCAGTGCTGCATCTGCTGGCCATTGCGCGCGAGCTCGGTGTCGAGCTAAGCATCGACGATTTTGACGCCATTTCAGCGCGCACGCCGTACATCTGCTCTCTCACGCCTGCGGGTAAGTATGTGGCTTCGGATTATCAGGCGGCGGGCGGATCGCGGTTGCTGGCGAAGCGCATGATCGATGCGGGCCATGCCGACGGATCGGCGCTGACCGTGAGCGGCAAAACGCTGGCCGAAGAAGCGGCGACTGCAAAAGAAACTCCGGGCCAGGACGTCATCGCCACTTTCGAAAAGCCCATCAAGCCCAATGGTGGCCTGGTGATTCTGAAGGGCAACCTCGCGCCCGAAGGCTGCGTGATGAAGATTGCGGCGGCAGGCAAGTACGACCATCGCGGGCCCGCGCGCGTGTTTGACTCTGAAGAAGATTGCTTCAAGGTTGTGCAGGCCGGTGGCATCAAGCCCGGCGACGTGGTGGTGATTCGCTACGAAGGGCCGAAGGGCGGGCCGGGCATGCGCGAGATGCTGCAGGTGACAGCGGCCATCAGCTCGAATGCGGAGTTGAGTGCGCAGGTGGCGCTGCTCACTGACGGGCGCTTCAGCGGCGCGACGCGCGGATTCACCGCGGGTCATGTTGCGCCCGAAGCATTTGTCGGCGGCCCGATTGCGGCCGTGCGCGAGGGCGACATCATTCATTTCGACATTGCCAAGCGGACGCTCGACGTGGAGATCAGCAAGGAAGAGATGGCGGCGCGGCTCAAGGATTTCAAGCCGCCGGCGCTGCGCTGGCCGAAGGGCGTCTTCCGCAAGTACGTGGATCGGGTGAATTCGGCGTCTGAAGGGGCGACGACGTAAGAGCAGGGGACAGAGATCAAGGGTCAGAGATCAGAACGGCCAGCGGCATTATCGCTCAAGGAGTTCAAATGGCACACAAGGGAAACGCGACGACGAAAGCGCACGATGGGAACGGAAGCAAAGCGGCAGCGAACGCGACCAAGCCGGGCGCTAATGTGGCAGACGCCCATGCCCAACTGAAACCGCCGGCACGGCTCACAGGCGCAGAGATTATCTGGGCCACGCTGGTCGGTGAAGGCGTCGACACCGTCTTCGGATACCCTGGCGGGACGATTCTGCCGGCGTACGATGCATTGCGGAAGTTTCCCGTGAGGCACGTGCTGGTGCGCCATGAGCAGGGCGCGGCCCATATGGCCGATGGCTACTCGCGCGCTACGGGTAAGGTGGGTGTGGCCATTGCCACCAGCGGGCCAGGATCA
This sequence comes from uncultured Acidobacteriaceae bacterium, assembly GCA_963813015.1. GTDB lineage: Bacteria > Acidobacteriota > Terriglobia > Terriglobales > Acidobacteriaceae > Telmatobacter. The sequence goes on along the minus strand of CAWEXN010000013.1, from coordinate 50,341 downwards.
ACCAATCTCGTTACCGGCATTGCCACCGCGATGCTCGATTCGATTCCGATCGTCTGCATTACCGCGAATGTTTCTTCCAAGCTGCTGGGCACCGACGCGTTTCAGGAAGTGGACATTACAGGAATCACGCTGCCGGTGACCAAACACAATTTTCTGGTGAACAAGGCAGAGGACATCGCGCCGACGATTCGCCACGCATTTCAGATTGCGCGCTCGGGGCGTCCCGGCCCGGTGCTGGTCGACATTACAAAGGACGCGGAGCAAGTCTCGGCGGAATTCGACTTCGAAGCCGCCAAGCCGAAGCCGTATCGTCCGCATCCCATGTTGCACGTGGACGACGAGGGCCTGGCGGATGCGGCTGAGCTGATTCGCAACTCGAAGCGGCCGGTGATTCTTGCTGGGCACGGCGTGATGGAGTCGGGTGCAATGGAGCAGGTACGCACGCTGGCTGAGCGCGCGGAGATTCCCGTGGGCCTCACGCTGCTGGGGCTTGGCGGATTCCCCGCTTCGCATCCGCTGTGCCTGGGCATGATGGGCATGCACGGCGAGTCGTGGGTGAATCACGCCATTCAAGAGGCCGATCTGCTGATCGCGTGCGGCATGCGCTTTGACGATCGCGTGACGGGCAAGCTGACGGAGTACGCCCTCAAGGCCAAAAAGATTCACATTGAAGTGGATCCGGCGGAGATCAACAAGAACGTGAAGGCGGATGTGGCGTTGGTGGGTGACCTGCGCGAGGTACTGGAACAACTGCTGCCGCGCATTGCAGGACGCGATGGCGCTGCGTGGCTCAAGAATATCGAGGCCAGCAAAGGCGCGGTCGCGGTGCATGACATCAAGAACCTGCCCGACTCCGGCCACCTGTACGCGGCGCACGTGATGCACGACCTGTGGCGCTTGACCGGCGGCGACGCAATCATCGTGACTGACGTAGGCCAGCACCAGATGTGGGAGGCGCAGTATTACAAGCACGAACAGCCACGCACGCTGATTACCAGCGGCGGCCTCGGGACGATGGGATTCGCTCTGCCCGCGGCGATCGGCGCCAAGGTGGCGTGCCCTGAAAAAGAAGTGTGGGTCGTTGCCGGCGATGGCGGCTTCCAAATGACGGCGGCGGAGCTGGCCACCATCGTCCAGGAAAAAATCAAGATCAACATCGCCGTCATCAACAACGGCTACCTCGGCATGGTGCGGCAGTGGCAGGAGTTTTTCTACGAGCGCAACTACGAGGCCACACCGCTGGTGAGCCCCGACTTTGTGAAACTGGCCGATGCGCACGGAATTCCGGGACGCGCGGTGCGCAAGCGCGCCGATGTCGAGGCTGCCGTGAAAGCGGCTCGCTCGGCAGAGGGCGCTTATCTGCTCAACTTCCTGGTGGAGAAGGAAGATTCGGTGTATCCGATGATTCCGGCAGGCAGCGCGCTGCACGAGATGATTCGCCGGCCCGATCACGATCCGCTGGAGGAGTAGACAGAGATCAGGGGTCAGAGATCAGAGATCAGTTGTCCCGGAGGTCAGACAGGAGCAGTGGTTCATGGCGCAATCATTCCGGGAGTTGGTTGTATGGCAAAGGTCAATGCAATTAACGGTGGCCATTTATAGGTTGACCATGGAGTTTCCAAGGGAAGAACTTTACGGGTTGACCAATCAAATCCGACGCGCGGCTGTTTCTTTGCCGAGCAACATTGCAGAGGGGCATGGAAGATTGAATAGGGCGGAATTCCGACAGTTCCTCGGCATCGCACGCGCGTCGAATTTCGAATTGCAAACGCAGTTGCAGATTGCTCGCGAGCTCGAGATGGGGAATCAGAAGCTGATTGATCACGCTGAGAATTTGTCCCACGAAGTCGGCAAGATGATTTACGGGGCTCTGAAATCATTGAAGAGCTAATATCGAGAAATTGTTTAGGGGATTGATCTCTGATCTCTGTTCTCTGATCTCTGGAAAGGCATTTATGTTGCATACTTTCGTTGCATACGTTGAAGACCGCCCGGGCGTGCTGACGCGTGTGGCGTCGCTGTTCCGGCGCCTGAACATCAACATCAATTCGCTTACCGTCGGGCGCAGCGAGCGGCCGGGCCTTTCGCGGCTCACGCTGGTGTGCGAGGCGTCGTCGGAGGCAGGAGACCGCATCCGCGCCAGCCTGTTTAAACTTGAAAACGTCGTGGATGTGGACGACATCGCGCAGGCGCCTTCGGTGACGCGCGAACTGGCCTTGATCAAAATCGCGGCAACGCCGCGCAACCGCGCTCAGATTTTCGATTTGGCCGAGGTCTTCCGTGCGCGCATCGTCGATCTTACATCGGAGTCGCTGATGATCGAGATGACCGGCGTGGAGAGCAAGATTGAAGGGCTCATCGAGGTACTGCGTGAAGACGAGGGGCGAATTCTGGAGATTTGCCGAAGCGGCAAAATGACCATGCGGCGCGGACATCACGTAAGCAGCGTAGTCAAGGCGATGGGTGTGATTGAAGGCGACGCCGTGGAGATCGAAGAGGAGCCTGCTGCAGACGCCGTTACCGGCGAAGCCGAGTAAGTGATGACCCGTTGTTGTGCGCCATTGCACCCGAGGGCATGGGTTATGATTCTGGCTTGAGAGGAAAGATGGATGGACGCTGACGAGAAAGCCTGCCCAGTCTGCGGTGAGACCATCAAGGCCGCCGCGATCAAGTGCCGTTTCTGCAATACGGACCTGACTGCGTATGCAGCAACGAAGGATCTCGAAACCGAGAAAGATCTGTTCGTCGGGCACCCGGCAATCATCTATACCGTCGGCCAGTTCATGCCATTTGTCGTGGTGATTGCCGTGACAATTCTTGTCGGGTACCTGATGGAGGCCCGTTACATTGGGAACTCCGATCGCGACATCGCTTATCTGGTCCTATTTTTTCTGGTTGCGTGCGCGGCGATCTGTATCCATTACTACCTGAGGAGTCGCAGCATTCATTACGAGATCACGACGCAGCGGATCAAACTGGAGCACGGCCTGCTTTCGAAAGTTCAGGAATCTCTCGAGCTGTTTCGCATCGACCATTTTGAGTTGCGCAAGCCGCTGGGGAAGCGGTTGCTCGGCCAGGCATCGTTGCATTTATTTTCGTCCGATGCGGAACTCGAGAACTTTTCGATTTATGGAGTTCCTAATCTGGAGGCCCTCGCGGACCAACTGCGGAACTGCCAGCTTCGCGAGCGTACCCGACGGGGGTTAACGACCTTTGTAAAGGCATAGGCCCCGCTCTTCAAGTCAGGAAAGGCCTCCACAGATTTTCGATTTTTTCGCGGGCTGCGGTTTGGAATAAGTGACGTTGCGTCACCGGCAGCTAAACGAGTCCGCTCGAAACAAACTTCAACCCATCATGCAAAGGAAAACCAGGAAAATCATGGCGAAGACTTACTACGACAACAATGCCGACCTCAGCCTGATTCAGGCAAAAAAAGTGGCCATCATCGGCTACGGCTCGCAGGGACATGCGCATGCCCTCAACCTGAAAGATTCGGGCGTGCAGGTAAAGGTGGGCCTGGCGGCGAATTCGAAATCGATTGCCAAGGCGCAGAAGGCGGGCCTCGAAGTGACCACCGTCGCCGAGGCCACAAAATGGGCTGACGTGGTGATGGTTCTCGTGCCAGACCAAACCGCGGCCAAATTGTATGCCGAGGAGATTGGGCCTAACTTGAGCGCGGGCAAGCTGCTCATGTTCGCTCACGGCTTCAATATTCACTTCAAGACCATCGTGCCCGCCGCGGGCATCGACGTGGGCATGGCCGCGCCCAAAGCGCCCGGCCATCGTGTGCGCGAAGTCTTTATTGAAGGTGGCGGCGTTCCCGGGCTCATCGCCGTCCATCAGGACGCGACTGGCAACGCGCACGCTCTGAGTTTGAGCTATTTGAAGGGCATCGGCTGCACGCGCGCAGGAGCTTTGGAAACGACGTTCAAAGAAGAGACCGAGACCGATCTCTTCGGCGAGCAGGCGGTGCTGTGCGGCGGCGTGAGCGCGCTGATTAAGGCTGGCTACGAAACGCTCGTCGAGGCCGGCTATCAGCCGGAGAGCGCCTACTTCGAGTGTTTGCATGAGCTCAAGCTGATCGTCGACCTGATTTATCGCGGTGGCCTCGCATACATGCGCTACTCCATCTCCGACACGGCCGAGTACGGCGATTATGTCTCGGGGCCGCGCGTGATCGGCGCCGAAAGCAAGAAGGCGATGAAGCAGATTCTTGCCGAGATTCAAAATGGGACCTTCGCGAAGAAGTTTCTCGCCGACCAGAATTCCGGCAAAAAGGAGTTTCTGGCCTTCCGCGAGGCCGAGGCGAAGCACCCGGTCGAAATTGTCGGCAAGCAACTGCGCGCTCAGATGCCGTTCCTCGATCCGGTGACGGTTGAAGAAGTGGCGAAGACGCGGTAGGAAAAGCGACCTCCAGCTACTTGCTCTCGGCTTCTAGCTGGAGGCTCGACTTTATCGTTGTGCAGCGGCCGTGCCCATCGGCTAGTGCCGCTTGGCAGGCATGTCGTGGCCGGCCTGGTGCAGGATGAGCGAAGTGATTGCTCCGCTTGCATCGGGAACGAACTCGATCTCCGCATCGACTTGAGGAGAAAAGAATTTCGGATGCCCGTCCGCCGCTCCTTCGTACAGGATCGGTATGGCGGGCTGTCCGGTTCCCTGCGCGGTCAAGCCGTCTCCCGACACGCCGATGGTCAATGAAAACGCCGGCGTCAGGTCGTACACACCCACGAATTTGGCAAGTGCGGATTGCTCAATCGGGAGTGCCTTCCGTTCGCTGGCCAGGACCACTGGCTTTCCCAGTACAACATCCAGCAACTGGCCGCCCATCATCCCGGGCGCGCCGCCGTTTACGTTGCTCAAAACGATCACAGCGATACGTCGCTCCGGAACATAAGCCAAGTGCGTATTGAAGCCTTCGATGCCACCATCGTGGCTCACCACTTCCAGGCCGTCCTTATTCTCGACAAAGACGCCCAATCCGTAGTTCCCTTTGCGCGGCGTACTCATTTGCTTCAGCGCGTCCGCCGACATGACCTTCCCACCAAATAATCCGTGCTCCCACTTGAGCAAATCGCCGGTCGTCGAGTAGATCGAGCCGGCGGCCCAAGGCACGGTCATCGACTCGCTGCGCGCCAGCACGAGTCCGCCATTGCCGGGCATATAACCCTGAGCGCGCTTGGGCAGGATCAATTGGTCGTTATCCAACCCCGAGTCCTTCATGTCCAGCGGGTCGAAAATGCGCTCGCGCAGCAGGTTGCCATATTTCTTGCCGCTTACCTTCTCAACAATCGCGCCCAGCACCTCAAAATTCGAGTTGCTGTATTCGAATTTGCTGCCTGGCTCGAATTCCAAAGGCTTATCGCGAAAGAGCGCCAACTCTTCGTCGGTCGTGTGTGGGCTCATGCTCCAAACTGGGAACTCCTTCAAGCCTGTAAAGCTCGGAATGCCGGAGGTATGTCCCAGTAGTTCCGCCACGGTGATCTTGGCCCACGCGGCAGGCGCATCAGGTAGATACTTGCTAACCGGATCCTCGATCTTCAACTTGCCTTCATCCTGTAGCTGCAGAACCAGGGCTGCCGTGAACTGTTTGGTGACCGAGCCGAGCCGGAACTTTACATCCGGGGCGTTGGCGTTGCCCCATTCCAGGTCGGCCATACCATATCCCTTATTCAGGAGAACGCGGTCGCCCTCCACCACCAGTACCGTACCCATAAAAGCGTTGTTATTCGTGTACGAGGCGGCCACTTGATCCAGCCGCGCCTTCACCGCCGCGTCATCCGGGCTCTGAGCTTTGCCCATTGCACACACCAAAATGCACACGCATACGGCGCCCGAGAATCGATGTCTCATTCCGGTTCCTCCACGCACTTGCAGGATTTTTCGAGTCTTGAAAAGCATACGCCGAAGCGGCGGATGCGGTTCCTTAAGCGTGTTCTTCAGGAACAACGAGCGTTCTGGAGGCGAATCGAACTCGTCACGTGGCCCGCAGCTCGGCCAAGCCCCCAACCCTGTAGAATCAAGCTGAATTCCTCCTCACCCGGCCCTTGGAGGCTCCTTGCTTTACTGGCTGCTCTACGAAAAGCTGTTTCCGTTCTTCCACCCGTTCCGGATCTTCCGCTACCTGACTTTTCGTACCGCGTTTGCCTCGCTTACGGCGCTGCTGATTGCGCTTTTCATCGGGCCCTACGTGATTCAGAAGCTCAGGGAGTTCCAGATCGGCCAGTTTGTGCGTGAGGACGGTCCCCAGTCGCACCTGAAGAAGACGGGAACGCCGACCATGGGCGGCGTGCTGATCGTGATCGCGATTCTGCTGCCAACGGTGCTTTGGTCCGATCCGGCGAATCCACTGGTTTGGGTCGTAGTTTTTTCCACGCTTGCGTATGGCGCCATCGGTTTTGCCGACGACTACATCAAAGTGGTTCAGCGCCGCAGCCTGGGCCTGACGCCGCGCGCCAAGCTGCTGTGGCAGGGGTTGGCGGGGTTGATTGTCGCTGTAACGCTCGTCGTGCTGGACAAGTTCGACGTCTTCTCCACGCGGCTGTCAGTTCCGTTTATCAAAAGCTTGCGCCCCGATCTTTTGTGGCACCACTGGCCGGCGACGCTTCCGCACATGGCTCTCTTCGCGTTTGTGCCATTCGTTTTGTGGGTGGTGCTTTGGCTGGTCGGCACATCGAATGCCGTCAACCTGACCGACGGCCTGGACGGCCTGGCCATCGGCTGCACCATCATTGCGGCTGGCGCGCTCGCAGTGCTCACGTACATCAGCGGCCACGTAGTCTTCGCCGACTACCTGGAACTCCAGCGCATGCCCATGGTGGGCGAGCTGACGGTCTTTTGCGGGTCAATGGTCGGTGCGTCGATCGGCTTTCTCTGGTACAACGCGCACCCGGCGGAGATCTTCATGGGCGACGTGGGCTCGCTGGCGCTGGGCGGGGCCATCGGCACTGTGGCCATCATCATCCGCCAGGAGCTGCTGCTGCCCTTTATCGGCGGCATCTTCATCCTGGAAGCCGTCTCGGTCATCCTGCAGGTAGGCAGCTACAAGCTGCGCAAGAAACGCATCTTCAAGATGGCGCCCCTGCATCACCATTTCGAACAGCTGGGCTGGAGCGAGTCGAAAGTGATCGCTCGCTTCTGGATTGGCGCCCTGGTGTTTGCATTGTTTGCACTCACTACACTGAAATTGCGCTAGCAGCAGCGCACGCCGCATCCCCAGCGGTGCACAATAAAGCTAGTGCGCCGGCCGTTAGGAATAAAAGATGGAGTTGAAGGGCAAAAAGGTTCTGGTTGTGGGCCTGGGGAAGTCGGGACTGGCGGCGGCGCTGTTTTTGCGCCGCAAGGGGGCGCAGGTTACGGTCTCCGATATTCGTTCGGCGGAGTCGCTGGCCAAGGAGATTCCGTCGCTGCTCGATGAAGGGATCATGGTGGAGGCTGGCGGGCACGGTCTGCTGACCTTTCGCCGTCAGGACCTGATCGTGGTGAGCCCCGGCGTGCCGCTGAATACGCCCGAGCTGGTGCAGGCCCGAAACTTCGGCCGCCCGGTCATCGGCGAACTGGAACTGGCAGCAAGATTTCTCAAGGGCAAAGTTGTCGCCATCACGGGATCGAACGGGAAGACGACGACGACGACACTCACCGGCGAGATTTTGAAGAAGGCCGGTTATCCGACGGTCGTCGCCGGAAACATTGGCGTGCCGGTCGTAGGGGTGATTGACGAGAGCACGGACGATACCTGGTCGGTGCTTGAAGTCTCGAGCTTCCAACTGGAGAGCACTGAAGAGTTCCACCCCAGAATTGCTGTCATTCTCAATATCACTCCCGATCATCTTGACCGGCATGGAACCTTCGAGAACTATGCGCTGGCCAAGGAGCGCATCTTCGCCGTGCAGGACGCCAACGACAGCGTGGTGCTGAATGCTGACAATCCACGCACCGCCGAGGCCGAGGCAAGATCGCATGCGCCCGTTTATTGGTTTTCAGCGAAGCATGAAGTGAGCCGCGGCGCATGGGCACAGAACGGAAGCGTGGTCTATCGCTCCGCGCCGGAAGCGGCAACAGAGACCATCATGCCGCTCAGCAAAATCCCGCTCAAAGGCGAGCACAACGTTGAAAATGTCCTGGCAGCGGTTTGCGCGGCACGGCTGGCCGGCGTGGATCCAGTGTCGATTGGCCGCGCTGTTGAGAAGTTTCACGCCGTCGAGCATCGCCTGGAATACGTGGCCACGATTAATGACGTTGAGTACTATAACGACTCGAAGGCTACCAATGTTGATGCGACCGCCAAGGCGGTGGCTTCGTTTCCCCGTGGCATTCATTTGATTCTGGGCGGCAAGGATAAGGGCTCGGATTACACGACGCTCGCTCCGCTGCTGCGCGAGCGGGTGCGCGCGGTGTATACCATCGGCGCGGCGGCGGCCAAGATCGAGTCGCACCTGCGCGGCGTGGTGCCGATTCACGCATGCACGACCCTGGCCAACGCAGTAAGCGCAGCTGCGCGCGCCGCGCGGCCAGACGACGTGGTGCTGCTGGCGCCGGCTTGCTCCAGCTTCGATCAGTTTGAGAATTACGAAGAGCGCGGGCGAGTTTTCAAGCAACTCGTTGCTGAACAAAAAGATTGGAAGCCGAAGCAGGACGAATAAGGGTCTATGGCGAAGCGGGTTGGCGTTGACAAATGGCTGTTCTTCACCACGCTGGTGCTGGTGGTCACCGGGCTGGTGATGGTCTTCTCGGCTTCGGCTGTGGTCGACCAGGAGAAGTACCACTCGGCTTACACCTTCATCTTCACGCAGGCGGTGTGGGCCGCGGTGGGCGTGCTGGCCATGCTCGTGCTGATGCACCTGGATGTGAGCCGTTACAAATCGCCGCGATTCATCTATCCCGCGCTCTCCATCACGGTGGTTCTGCTGGTGCTGGTTTTTCTCATGCCCGGCTCGCACCACACGCATCGCTGGATTCGCTTTGGAATTTTTTTCACGCTTCAGCCCTCGGAGATCGCCAAACCCGTGCTGGTGCTGTTTCTTGCGTGGTTTCTGCACACTCGCCTGGGCTCCATGCGCGACTGGAAGCAGACCCTCCTTCCCGCGGCGCTCATTCCCGGGCTGTTCATCGTTCTGGTGGCTGCGCAGCCCGACCTGGGCACGGCCCTCGTGCTGGCGGGAGTGGCCGCAATGATGTTTGTGCTCGCTGGCATGGAGTGGAAGGTCCTGCTGGGCGCAGTTGCTGCCGCGCTGCCGGCGCTGGCCGCGCTATTGCTCATGGTGCCGTGGCGTCGCGCGCGCATGCTCGTCTTTCTCAATCCTGAGTCCGATCCGCAGGGCGCAGGCTACCACATCTATCAGTCTCTGATTGCCGTCGGCACAGGAGGGTTCACTGGCCGCGGATATATGGAAGGGATGCAGAAGCTTTTCTACCTGCCTGAGGCCGCAACCGACTTTATCTTCGCCAACATTGCCGAGGAGCTCGGTTTCGTTGGCGCCATGCTCATCGTGCTGTTGTTTGCCATGTTTGGCGTGCGCGGCCTGCGCACGGCCTTCCGCTGCAACGATCCTTTTGCGCGGCTCGCCGCATTCGGCATCACCATCACGATTCTGCTGCAGGCCTTCTTTAACATCAGCGTGGTACTATCGCTGGTTCCCAACAAAGGCATCCCCCTGCCATTGATCTCCCACGGAGGCACGTCGCTGTTCTGCACGCTGGCCAGCATAGGAATTCTACTGAATATCAGCCGGCAAGCGGAGTAGAACGCCAAAGTTCGGGGTCAGAAACAAGAGTAAGGGCATGGCGGAGCTACGAATTCTCATTGCCGGCGGAGGAACAGGCGGGCACATCATTCCCGCGCTGGCGGTGGCGCGCGCGCTTGTCGAGCGGCACGAAGCCGAGGTTCTTCTTGTCGGCACTGCGCGCGGTCTGGAGTCGCGGCTCGTTCCAGAAGCCGGCTTCCCGCTCAAATTAATCGACGTCGGTCCGCTCAAAAGCGTCTCGCTGATGACGCGGCTGCGCACATTGGCCGGGCTGCCGCGCTCGATCGGCGACTGCAAGCGTCTGATCCGCGAGTTCCGGCCCGGCGCCGTGCTCGGCGTTGGCGGCTATGCATCGGGCCCCGCAATGGTGGCTGCGATTCGGCTCAAGATTCCGGCCATGGCCTTTGAGCCCAACGCCATGCCCGGCCTGGCCAACCGGCTGGTGGGCAAGCGGGTGCAGGCTGCGGCCATTAACTTTCCCGCAGCTGCCAGATGGTTCCGTAACGCAGAAGTCACCGGCGTTCCGGTTCGGCAGGAATTCTTTTCGCTCGATGCGCCGGCGGGCGCGCCGCATCTGCTCGTCTTCGGCGGCTCGCAGGGAGCGCGGATCTTCAACATGAATCTGCCGCACATCATCAAGTCTCTGCTTGAAGCGGTTCCCGGCCTCACGGTTCTGCATCAGAGCGGAGAGCGCAACTCTGATGCCACTCATGCCGCGTACGCCGCCAGCGGCGCCGACCCCACGCGCTGGGTGGTGCGGCCGTTTCTCGACAGGATGGCGGCGGAGTTTGCTCGCGCCCACCTGGTGATGTCGCGCAGCGGCGCGTCGACCGTGGCCGAAGAGGCAGCAGCCGGCAAGCCCGCATTGCTGATTCCGTTTGCCGCCGCAACCGATGAGCACCAGAGGCGCAACGCCGAGGCCATGGTGGCAGCCGGCGCCGCAGTCATGCTCGAAGAAAAGGATCTGGGCACTCCCGACAAGCTGCTCTGGATTCTCGCCGGCTTGATCGGCGATCCAGCAAGGCTGGCCGTGATGGGCGCCGCTGCGCGCACGCAGGCGCATCCCGGTGCGGCGGAACGAATTGCAGACAGTCTGGCGGAGTTGGCGGCGGAAGTCAGCGGAGCTAGCGGCCCGAGCGTTAACCGTACGTAAGGTCTGTGCTCTGTCCGACCTCGATGATATAGCCATCAGGATCGCGGATGTAGCAGCGAATCTCGCCGTACTTGGGGATCGGCGCGGTGATGAACTCGGCTCCTCGACTTTTCCATAATTCGTAGCACGCCTGGATATCCGCAACGCGGAAATTCATAAAGCTGTTGATGTGATTAGGGTCGGGGACGCTGAGCGTTACCGTCGGCTTGTCCGGTGTCGGCCCGCCGCCGATGTTCAGAATCATCCAGATATTCGCGAGCTGAAGGTACGCAGGCGCGTTGCCGTCACCCAGGCTCAGAATGCGAGCGCCGAAGACCCTCTCGTAATAGCGAGCCGATCGCTCTATTTCGGCGACGGTGAGAAAATGAGCGATACTGATCCCCTCCCGTGGGGGCATCTCATAGCTCTTCTGTTCGACTTGTACCGCGTTCATTGACGGCTCCTTTTGGTTCGGTGTTCATTACAGATACGGTATCCCGAGTGTCGCTCCCATTGATGAAAAATCGGTCAACAAGAATTGGTCGACAAAAATCGGTTGGCACCGGTTAGTTCAGCAGCGATTCCCAGTTGGCTGGCACCCTTCCTGCCGGTCCAGGGACGGGCTGATTTGTTGGATGCGAATGAGGCGGAAGCAACTCCACACCCTTGATCATCGCCTGCCTCTCGTAATCGTAGAACCAGTCCTCGCCCGGTTCAAAGCTGGTAATGATCGGATGCCCCGTCGCTGCCGCATGCTCGGATGCATGCTGGCTCGGAGAACTATCGCAGCAACCGATGTGCCCGCACTCGGCACACCGGCGGAGATGAAGCCACCAACCGTTCGGTGATGCCAGACATTCCACACACCCGTCGCCACTTGGTTTCGAATCGAGATTAAATCCGCGGCGATATTTCTTCATTTCGATTTCTCCTGTCGGCGTCGTCTTTGCAATCTCAGTTGCTTTTCGGGGAGAAGACATGGCTTGGGGAAGGACTGACGCCTAAGCACCGGTCGAATGACCGGCTATACAGAGATTACAGATTGAGCCGAACCGCGGCGAAAACAAAAAGCCCGCCTGCCGAAGCAAGCGGGCTCTTCACGAATCAGCGGAACTTCATCGTCCGCATTAAGCCTTAATTACCGGTGTCCACCACCGCCGTGGCCGCCGCCGCCTCCGCCATGGAAGCCGCCCCCGCCGCCACCACCGTGGAAGCCACCACCGCCTCCACCGCCGTGATAGCCGCCACCACCGCCGCCGCGGTAGCCGCCGCCGCTATATCCGTGCGCTACGCCACCACCGACTCCACCGCGGTAGCCGCCACCGGCGTAACCGCGTCCGCCGCCCACGTAGCCGCGTCCCGCGTATCCGCCGCGCGCGCCGTAGCCGTACCCGCCCCGGTAGCCGTAACCACCGCGATAGCCATAGCCACCCCAGCCGCGCCGGCCCCATCCGTACCACGGCCCGGCGCCGATAAAGACACCACCGTAGAACCAGCTAGGTCCGTAGTAGCCGTAAGGCGCGCAGGCGTACGGGTAATAAGGGTAATAGCCCCACGAGCAATCCGGCGGACCGTTATACCCGTAATATCCGGGATCGACCACTGCCGGGCCGACGCCAATTCCAACTCCAACCTGGGCGCTCGCCGGAACAGCAGCGAACGGCAGAACCACAAGCGCAGCCAACAGAACCAAACCGAGTTTCTTCATGACATCCTCCATGTGCTTTCCCATCCGCGACTTGCCCGGACGGGGTCCCGGAGTTGCCTCCGGTCTCAGCACTTCCCGGCCCCTGTCATTTGATCGTGTGGCCGGCCTTCAACTCTATAAACAGCGTTTTCGCAAATTTGTTGCGGTCCGGTTAAAGCATCCTCCGTCCGGCTGGAAAACGCAAGAACCCTTGGTGCTTCAGGGGTTACGCCGAATGGACTCCTGCACGGACCCATTGCGGCTTTCGCCCCACCATATAAGACGCTTCAAATCGCCAAAAACGACCAAAAAAACGGCCCCTCCAGTTTGGAGAGGCCGTATGGTGCAGGCAGCAGAAGGCGGAGCTACCCGCGAAAGTGAAAAGCTAGCGGCGGAAACCGCCGCGGTAAAAGCCGCCCCGGTAGACGCCGGGCCCACGGCCAAAGACCACCCCGCCGCGGATGATCGGGCCACCGACGCGAACCCCTACGAAGTTCCAATAGCCGGGAACCCAGTAGCCGTCATTCCAGTAACCGGCCACCCACACGTATCCGGGTCCGGGGCAAGCCGGAATAGCTACCGCACGTGCGCCAACATAAAATCCGATTCGAGCTGCCTGGGCGGGCGCTGCGGTCATGGCCAGCGCTCCCACTGCCAATGCTGTTCCCAACACCCACCTCTTCATGCTGCCCATAATCCCTCCATTCCGCGCGGACCGTTCTACATGTCCGCTCTGGCTCGCCGCCACCCGGGAGCTTGTTTCTTGCTGCTCCGTTGGCTCACCGTTCTGCACATGTCAAACACCAGCGCAGCAGAAGGTTGCGGAGCGGGAAGAAAATAAAAGCGCGCAACTTTTCGCCGAATTCGTGTTCACGTCGCGCGGTTTTTTGCCGATAAATGCGACTCGCGTGCCGCCGCGATATCCTGTAGTGCGGTCAGTGTTGCCGGCCGGTTGCGCCGGCGAGATGCGCTCCACTCGGCCGGCCGCTGCTGCCTCAAAGGAGATCCCAATGTCTCGCGCTCAAGGCAACTTCACCGTCGATATCCATCCGCTCGCGCCCGCGCCTGCTGAAGGAATCGGCCGCTTCTCGATCAACAAGACGATCCACGGCGACCTGGAAGCAACAACGATCGGCGAAATGTTTACCGGCGGCGATCCCAAGCAGGGCGCGGCAGGATACGTGGCGATTGAGTTCGTCACTGGCACACTCCATGGCAAATACGGCAGCTTTGCGCTGCAGCACTTTGCCACCATGGATGGAAAAGGGCCCTGCATGCAGGTGATCGCGGTGCCGGGATCGGGCGCGGGCGAGCTCAGGGGCATCGAGGGCAGTTTCACCATTCGCGCGGAGGATGGCCAGCACTTCTACGAATTCGAGTACGCGCTGCCGGAGTAAAGAACGCTTCGAGCCGCTAGTTTCTAGCCTCTAGCTCCTCCGCGCCCCGGGGAAAGTTTGAGCGGAAAACCAAGAACCAGTTGAACCACCAGCACAAGTCAGCAACCCGCTGTTACTAAAAAGCTAAAAGCTAGAAGCTAGAGGCTCGAAGCTCCCGTCCCCTGTTACCCTGATCCTTCAACCCCATGTTTGCTACCTCGCAGCACGCGCACTTCATCGGAATCGGCGGCATCGGCATGAGCGGCATTGCCGAGATCATGCTCAACCTGGGCATCAAGGTCTCGGGCTCCGACCTGAAGCGCAGCGCCGTCACCGATCGGCTGGCACAACTGGGCGCCACGATTTACGAGGGTCACAACGCGGCCAACGTTGCCGGCGCAACGGTCGTCGTCACCAGCTCCGCGGTGCACACCAATAACCCCGAAGTGCTCGAGGCGCAGGCGCAGAAGATTCCCGTCATTCAGCGCGCAGAGATGCTGGCTGAGCTGATGCGGCTCAAGTACGGTATCGCCATTGCCGGCATGCACGGCAAGACGACGACCACGTCGATGGTGGCCGCGGTGCTGGCGGCGGGCGGCCTCGATCCTACGGTCGTTGTCGGCGGGCGTGTCGATGCGCTGGGCTCGAACGCGCGCCTGGGCACCACGCAGTATCTCGTGGCCGAGGCCGATGAAAGCGACCGCTCCTTCCTCAAGCTCTCGCCGATTCTCGCGGTCGTCACCAATCTTGACCGCGAGCACATGGATTGCTACCACGACATGGCCGATGTGGAGCGCGTTTTCGTCGACTTCATGGATCGCGTGCCGTTTTACGGCGCAGTCACGGCCTGCATCGACAATCCGCTGCTCAAAGGAATTCTGCCGCGCGTGCGCCGGCGCGTGTTCACCTATGGAGTGGCAGCTGAGGCCGATTACAGGTTGGAGCTGATTGATTCGGGAAAATCGCCGAGCATCGGGTCAGGTCAAGAAAACTTGGGGCAGGGAAGCGGCTTCTCGCACTTTCCAGGTTCACACCGCCGCGGGTCCGCTTGGTCCGTTCGAGCTGCACGTGCCGGGGCGGCACAACATTCTGAACGCAACGGCAGCCGTAGCCATTGCGACGGCAACTCGAAGTGTCGCCTGGCAAAGATTGCCGAGGGGCTCGCGAACTTTCGCGGAGTCGATCGTCGCTTCCACAAGCGCGGCGAGTCGCGCGGCGTCGCAGTGGTCGACGACTACGGCCACCATCCCACCGAAATTCGCGCCACACTGGCCGCAGCGCGCGAATGCTGTCGCGGGCGCATTCACGTTGTCTTTCAACCGCACCGGTACTCGCGAACCGCGGATCTTCTGGACGAGTTCTCCGGCGCATTCAACGACGCTGACACGGTGATTGTGCTGCCCATTTACGCCGCGAGCGAAGAGCCCATCCCCGGTGTGACTGCGGAGCTGCTCGTTGAGCGCATTCAGGGCCCGCGCGTTGAATTCGCACCGGAGTTCGCGACTGCTGTCGGCCTTGTGGCTGCGAACGCGCGCGACGGCGACATCATCCTGACGCTCGGCGCTGGCAGCGTGAGCCAGCTCGCGCCGCAAATCCTGGCCGCGCTGGAAGCGGCATAGCGATCAGGCGATTTCACTTGCCGTTAACATTCTTCGGATCCCTACTCGTCTTGTCATAGTCTCTTGTGCCACCGGTCACTGCAGCATCCATGCTGCGCTCCTATTCTCACGCCGCGGGAAGGTGTGCATGAATCCGAACGGCAAGAAAATCGTCATCATCGGTGGCGGCATTGCGGGGCTCTGCGCCGCGGTGTACGCACAGAAGTGCGGCTATCAGGTTGAAGTCCTCGAAATGCACGACATGGCCGGCGGCTTGGCGATGAGCTGGCGCCGCGGCGCCTATACGTTCGAGACCTGCCTGCATTGGTTCTACGGCTCCGACCCCAAGGGTCCGATGTATTCGCAATGGGCCGAGGTATTCGACATCGATCGTCTGACCTTCGTCGATCTTCCGGAGTTTGCGCGCCTGGAAACCGAGGACGGAGACTCCCTGGCCATCGCGACCGATCCCGAGCGCCTGGAGAAGGATCTGCTCCAGCGCGCGCCGCAGGACGCCAAAGCGATTCGGCGTCTTACTTCGGCTGTCCGCCGCCTGCGCACATTCAAGATGCCTGACCCCTCGAAGAACTGGGTGGAGAATGCGCCGGCGTTGCTCGGCGATATTCGCTCTCTTCTTCTGCTGCGCCAGTTGACCCGGACCACCTGCCGGGAGTACGGCCAGCAGTTCACCGATCCGCTGCTAAGAACCTTCTTCGCGGGCGGAGAGATGAGCGGGATTTCGGCGATAGCCATCGTCTTTTCAATTGCGTGGATGAGCACGGACGAAGCGAAATATGTTGTCGGCGGGGCGCAGGCCATCGTCCGCCTGATCGAGGAGAATCTCGCTCGCCTGGGCGGCCGGGTGCGTTTCAGAACCAAAGTCGAGCGCATCCTCGTGGAGAACGGCGCGGCGATCGGCGTCGCGCTGGCTGGCGGCGAGACGATCAAGGCGGATTGGGTGATCTCTGCCGCGGACGGCCACGCCACCATCTACGAGCTCCTCGGCGGCAGATACGTTGACGCGACCGTCAACCAGAGGTACCGAACTCTGGAGACTTTTCCGAGCTACCTCCAGGTCTCGCTCGGAGTGGGGCTCGATCTGCATGACGAGCCGGGCAACGTTACACGTCTGCTCAATGCGCCGCTCCAGATCGACCCGGAAACCGCGGTCAAACAGGTCTCGTTCCGGATCTTCAACTTCGATCCCACCTTCGCTCCCGCGGGCAAGACGGCGATCACGTGCTTTCTGCCGACGCGTGCCTTTGCGTACTGGGCGCAGCTGCGCGTCGATGATCCAGAGAGATATAAGGACGAAAAGCACCGCGTGGCCGAGGCGGTGATCGATGCGATCGAGAAGCGGATTCCAGACATCCGCGCGGCCATCGAGGTGGTCGATGTGTCGACGCCTGCTTCGATCGCCCGCTATACCGGCAACTGGAAGGGAAGCATGGAAGGCTGGCTGCCAACGCCGAAGACGGGCTTCAGGCCGATGTCGAGGACGCTGCCCGGCCTGAGCAAATTCGTGATGATCGGCCAATGGGTGTCGCCCGGCGGCGGTCTGCCATCGGGCCTCATGACGGCCCGTCCCGCTGTCAAGGCTATCTGCAAAGCGGATCACGTTTCCTTCACGTCGCGATAAGTGGGTGAGAGGACCCTGTTCCCCTTGCTCCCGCGCACCGGGTTTTCTACTTCCACCCGTAACCCCACGGATACCCCCGCTCATCTCACGGAAAACAGCCATCACAGCGCGGGCTATAGTGAAATCTGGCGACTCTCACGACCCGCTCAGCCGTGACGAATCAAGGAAATACACCAAATCGGCCCACGCTGTGGGAGGACGACCCGCCCGCCGAGATTCGATCGCGGCGCACGCGGGACGACTCCCCCTTAGAAGGACGTTTTCGGCCGGGCGCTGCAGGCAGGCGAGGGCCAGGCATGCCGCTCGAGTTTGACGATCCGGATGGCGATGGCGTGTTCCGCCCCGGCGCGGATCGATTCGGAAAATCCAAGCGCCCCTGGTGGCGGCCAGCCTCGACGGTGGGCCGCGTGTTTCTTTCGGCCGGAGCGCTCGTCGTGCTCGGCGCGTTCACAACCGCGGTCGTGATGATTCGCCACACGCTAGAGCGCGACCCGCGCTTTCGCATCGCAGGCAGCGAGGACATTCAGGCCACGGGCCTCACCGAAGTGAGCCGTGCGGAGATGATGCCCGTCTTCGGCGAAGACATGGGCCGCAACATCTTCTTCGTTCCCGTCGATGCGCGGCGCAAGCAGCTTGAGCAGATTCCGTGGATCGAGCGGGCCACGGTCATGCGCGTGCTGCCCGACCAGATTCGCGTTGCAGTGGTGGAGAGGCAGCCGGTTGCGTTTACGCGGCATCGCGAGGAAATCGGGCTCGTCGATGCCAACGGTGTTCTGCTGAACATGGCGCCGGGAACCATGGCCAAGCATCATTACTCCTTTCCGGTTTTGACAGGCATCGATGCCGGCGATTCGGCCGATTCGCGCAAGGAGCGCATGGACGTGTACATGCGCATGATGGCGGAGCTGGACGCCGGCGGCAAGCACAACTCCGAGCAGATCTCGGAGATTGACCTCACCGATCCCGAAGACGCGCGCGTGCTGATGCCCGAGCAGGGTGCAGACATTCTGGCGCACTTTGGCGAGGATCATTTCCTTGAGCGCTACGAGCGCTACCAGGCGCACATCGCGGAGTGGCGCCAGCAGTATCCGCACCTCGCCGCGGTCGATCTGCGCTACGACAATCAGGTCGTGCTTGAGATGGCCTCCGGCAAGCAGACTGCGGAGGCCTCGAACGGCGATGCGGGCGTTGCGGGAACGCCGACCAACTCGCCTGCAGCCGCATCCACGCCGCCCGCTCCTGGATCAGCGCCGAAAAGTTCGGCAGTGAAAAGCTCGGCTGGAAAAAATCTAGCGGCGAAGAAGAGCAAGCCTGCTCCAAACAAAAAACACGCAGCTCCGCAAAAGCGGGCTGCTAATGCGAACACACCGAAGCGGACGACTCTTGAAAACACACAGAGGGGCGCTTCCACAACCCGTCCGGCCGCGACCACCTCGGGAAGCAATTCGCGCTCCCCGAAGACGTCGCCGGGGGCCGTTTCACAGGGCGGGTGAGCAATGGGCCAAAAGCAGGACAACCTGATTGTTGTGCTCGACATCGGCAGCGCGTGGACGCGCGTTCTGGCCGCCGATGTGAACGAGAACGTGTTGCGCTATCGCGGGCACGGCGTAATGGCGTCGGCGGGAATGCGCAAAGGGTTGATCGCGGAGCTTGCGCCGGCGGCGAAGGTCGTCCGCGCGGCCAATGAGCAGGCTGAACGCGTAGCTCGCGCCAACATTGACGAGTGCGTGGTGGGAGTGGGCGGGCCGCACATTCGCGGCGTCAACACCAACGGCGGATTCCAGCTGAGCCGCGGCATGCGCGAGATTACGGCCGAGGATGTTCGCTCTGCCATTGGCCGCGCGCGCGCCATCGAGTTGCCCGCCGACCGCGAAATTCTGCACTTGCTGCCGCGTCAGTTCATCCTCGACGAGCAGGCCGGCATCTTCGATCCCGTGGGCATGGTGGGCGCGCGGCTGGAAGTGGAGCTGCACATTGCCACCTGCGGCGGCAGCGCGCTGCAAAGTACAGTCACCTGCGCCAACCGTGCGGGCCTTGAGGTATCGGAGGCAGTGCTCGAATCGCTCGCTGCTGCTGAGTGCACGCTCTCGGCCGACGAGCGCGAGTTGGGCGTATGCGTCATGGATATCGGCGCGCACTCCACCGACCTTGCGGTTTTCTTTGAGGGCGCCGTGGCTTACACGGCGTCGGTCGCCATCGGCGGAGCGCACTTTACCAACGATCTTGCCATCGGATTGCAACTGCCTTCGGCGCAGGCCGAAGAGCTGAAGCGGCAATATGGCAACGCGGTGGTCACCGCGGTTCCGCAGCTGGCAGAGGTGGAGATCACTACGCCACAGGGCGCGCCGGCCACGCTGCCCTTGCGTACGATGGCCGAAATCCTGGAACCGCGCGCACGAGAGCTCATGTATTACGTGAAAGAAAGCCTGCGCTACGGCGGCGTGGTGGATGCGCTGGGCGCCGGATGCGTGCTCACCGGCGGAGGCTCCATGTTGCCCGGCATGCTCGACGTGGCCGAGAGCCAGCTGCGCGCGCCGGCCCGCGCGGGTTTGCCGGTACGGTTGTCGCATATGCCCCAGGAACTCAACCATCCTGCCTGGGCGGTGGGCATTGGAATGGTTCTCTACGCGCATCGCACGCGCATGACGCGCGCGGCCGAGGACAGCAACAGCAGTTTGCGCGACAGATTACGCGCCATGTTTGCGGCAAGTTTCTAAATACAGGGGACAGGGTTCAGGTTTCAGGGATCAGAAAATCGGTGGCGGAGCGAGGTCAATCACGGTGAAGAAACAAATAAAAATCGAGGAGAGCGTGGCCCCCATGGAACAGACAATGAGTGAAGCCGGCGAAATGCGCATCCAATTTCACGACGAAGTTGTGCGCGGAGCCCGCATTAAAGTGGTCGGAGTGGGCGGAGGCGGCTCAAACGCCGTCAACCGCATGATCCAGGCCCGCATGGAAGGCGTGGAGTTTATCGCCGCTAACACCGACGTGCAGGCGCTCAAGCTGTCTGAGGCTTCAGTCAAGCTGCAATTGGGCGTGCGTCTCACTTCAGGGCTGGGCGCCGGCTCCAATCCCGACGTCGGCCGCCGCGCGGCGCTCGAAGATTCCGAAAAAATTATTGAGGCGCTCGAAGGCGCAGACATGGTATTCGTCACCGCGGGCCTTGGCGGTGGCACGGGCACCGGCGCCGCGCCAGTCATCGCGTCGCTCGCAAGCGAGATGGGCATCCTCACGGTCGCAGTCGTCACCAAGCCATTTGCGTTCGAGGGCAAGCGCCGCCTGATGCAGGCCGAGCGCGGCTTGAAGGAACTCATCGACAGTGTGGACACGATGATCGTCATTCCCAACGAGAAGCTGCTCGCCGTGGCCAAGGACGCGGGCTTCTTTGAGAGCTTCCGCATCGCCGACGACGTGTTGCGCCAGGGCGTGCAGGGCATCAGCGACATCATCACCATTCCGGGTATTATCAATCGCGACTTTGCGGACGTGAAAACGACCATGGCGGGCATGGGCCAGGCGGTGATGGGCACGGCTCTGCGTTCGGGCTCGAACCGCGCCATTGAAGCGGCGCAGGCGGCCATGGCATCGCCGCTTCTTGAGGCGGGCGCGATCGACGGCGCGCGCGGCATCCTCATCAATATCACCGGATCGAGCTCGCTTAAGCTCTCCGAGGTTAACGAGGCTTCGTCGCTCATTCAATCTTCCGCGCATGAAGACGCCAACATCATCTTTGGCGCTGTGCTCGACGAGAAGATGGGCGAAGATGTGAAGATCACCGTGATCGCGACAGGATTCCGGGACCAGATGCCGGAGCGCCGCGCGCGCATGCTGAATGTGGAAGAGATCCCCGTGGTCTCGGTACCGGTCGTGTCGTCCGGCAGTTGGATGCGCGAAAGCAAGCCGGAACCGGCTGCTCAACCGGCGCGCTTTATGAGCGAGGAAGACGATGCGGAGACAGACAACGGCGAAGACGGGTTTTTCTTCGCCTCTGCCGCTCCGGGAGTGACGACCACCGTCACAGTTGCCGCGCCGGCAAACGAACTTGCCGTTCAGCCAAACGAGTTTGCGAGCGACAGCGCACCGTCGAATGGATCGCATATTGAAGAATCTGAAACCGATCTACAACGCCGTGACTTTGCTGCCGACTTCGCTGGAACCCCGCGCGGTGCTGCGGAGCCCGGTGCTGAGGCCGCTTCGGCCCTCTTCGCAGGTCCTGCGGAGCAGCCTGAGCGAGACCTGGACGTTCCCACATTTCTGCGCCGGCACAAGTTCTAAGGGCCCATTGAATCAACGGCTCAGGCCGCAGCTTGTTATCGGGAATGGTTCCAAATCGGGCGAGAAAAGGTTATAGTAAACAGAACGCCCCGAAAGTTGTATGGGTTGCGAAGCCGGATCAAGGGAAACTACTGTCTCCTGGGTTGTTTTTGGGGGTCAGAAGGAACCTGGGCGGCGGCAGATCTTACGGTCTGCGCAGGTGGATTGTCGCACTCGAGTGGTGCCGGGCCGGCAGGAGAAAAAAAGAGGCATCACGAGTTGATCGTAAGAAGTGCGGCGCCCAAGAGCGAACGCGCGGCACGGGATCCAAAACTTGAGGGGTTGTTGACCGGATGAAGCAGTTCCGAATTGGGCCTATACATATTGTCTTTTTGCTCTTCGCCATCGGCGCCATCAGCGCCGCGGCGTTGGACGCTCCGCAACCTCTGCATCACACCAAATCCAGAACCGTGTCGCACTTGACTGCGACGCATCATGCGGTAGCGCACACGGCTACGACGACTGCTTCGCGCACCTCCACAACGCGCGCCTCGGCCACGCACACTTCAAGTCTTCATCGCAGGTACGCGAGCCGTTCGAGGGCCCGCGTCGCCGCCAGAACCACAACTGCCGGCCATCTCACCTCCACCGCGGGCGCGCATGTGCGCACCGCCTCCTATCACCGCCGCCATCATTATTACGAGCGCTTCACGGCCAGCTCGTTCGTTAACGGCGCGGTTGGCGCGGACGACATCACGACGGGCGAAGATCCGGTGGTGCGCCAGGCGGCCATCGATGCTCTTGGCGATATGAATGGCACGGCGGTGGTCATCAATCCCGCCAACGGCCGCATCCTTGCCATGGTCAACCAGAAGCTTGCGCTCGCGCCGGGCGCCGAGCCATGCTCCACCATCAAACTCACGGTGGCGCTTGCCGCGCTGTCTGAATCGCTGGTCACCAGCGACACCATGGTGCAACTCCCCGGCTTCCGCATGAACATGACGCAGGCGCTGGCCAAAAGCAACAACCTCTATTTTGAGGAACTCGGCCGCGAGCTGGGCTTCGAGCGCGTGCGCCATTACGCCACGCAGTTCGGCCTGGGCGAGCTGGCTGGCTACAACATTCCGGGCGAGCAGTTGGGCGTATATCCCGATCAGCCCATTCCCGATTCCGAAGGTGGCGTAGGCCGCATGTGCAGCTTTGGACAAGGCGTTTCGCTCACGCCGCTTCAGTTGGGCGCGTTTGTTGCCGCCATCGCCAACGGTGGAACGCTCTACTATCTGCAGCATCCGACCACGCCGGAAGAGATTGCTTCGTTTCAGCCCCAGATCAAGCGCACCCTCGATATCGCGCGATACCTTCCCGACCTTGAAGATGGCATGGCCGGTGCGGTTGAATATGGAACCGCGCGCCGCCTGCGCGCGAACTTCCGCGAGCTGCCCATCTTTGGCAAAACCGGGACCTGCTCAGATGATGGAACTCGTTTTGGATGGTTCGCCGCCTATTCCGAGTCACCTCAGGGCGGTCTCGTGACGGTCTTCTTCCTCGAGGGTGGCAGGGCCACCTTCGGCCCCCGCGCAGCCGAGTTGACGGGCGCGTTTTATCAGGATCTTTGGGACCACGACTACTTCGGAGAGAAGAACCAGGAAGCGATCTCCGCGCCCGGCGAAGTACCGACGCAAGGCACAACGTTGCCAGCGTCAACCATGTCTGGCGGGGCCGCGTCGGCTCACCAGTAACAGCTCGGAGCTCCAAATTCAGAATGCAAAAAGCCGCCTCCGGGCGGCTTTCTTGCTCGCCCTGCCGCGCGGATTTATCCTGTCCGAAGCATGAACGAGGTCAAATGGGTCGTCGCCGGCATCGGCGACATTGCGCGCAAGCGCGTCATTCCCGCCATTCAATCCGAGCCGCGCAGTCGGCTACATGGCTTCATCACGCGAACTCCTGAGAAAGCCGCCGACTATGCCGGCACGCGGACTTGGCCGAGCGTCGAAGAAGCCGTCTCCGACCCCGCCGTCGATGCCGTTTACATCGCGCTGCCTGTGGCTCTTCACGCGGCCGCCGCGATCACCGCGCTGCGTGCGGGCAAGCATGTGCTCTGCGAGAAACCCATGGCCATGGATTTTGCCGAGGCCGAGCGCATGGTCGCCGAGGGCCAATCACCAGGTCGCCTCTTCGGCGTTTCGTATTACCGTCGACTCTATCCCAAGCTCCTCCGGGCCAAGCAACTTATCGCGGAAGGCGCCATCGGCCGCCCGCTCCTCGCCGAGGCCAACTGCCATAGCTGGCTTGAGATTGCCGGCCGCGATTGGCTCGCCGATCCCGCGCTTTCCGGCGGCGGCCCGCTTTATGACATCGCTTCGCATCGCATTGACGCCATGAACTTCTTTTTTGGCAAGCCTGAACGGGCGTGCGGGCTGCTGTCGAACGCGAGCCATCGGATTGCCGTCGAAGATTCCGCGACCGTCCTTATGCAATTTGCCGGTGGCGTGCACGCAACGGTCGACGTGCGCTGGAACTCGCGCGTGGCCCGCGATCAATTCCGCATCATCGGCGAAAACGGCGAGATCAACCTCGATCCCCTGAACAGTCCTGAGCTACGCTTGTGCTCGGAGTTGCCTGCGGCCGACCGCATAGAGCTCATGCCCCCTCACGTCAACCTTCACTTCCCCATCGTCGAAAATTTCGTGGCCGCCATTCGGGCCAACGACTCGGCCCTCCTGGCCTGCCCAGCCGAGCAGGCCGCCTGGGTTGACTGGACCATTGAACAGGTGGTTTCGGCAGCGGCCAAACATAGCTGACTCCGTCCGCAGTTTTTCTTGAATCTTCTGAAACGAACTTCGTTTAAATTCATCTCATGGGGTGAGGCCGCATTCTCCCCGCATTCACGCCGCGGAGCTGGCGGCTTGATTCACCGTCACACTTTCATTCGGATCGATTTATGGCGCTGCCGACCGACATTCTGTTGATGTATGGCTACCTGCTCATCTTTGCCTGGGTGCTGATTGAGCAGCTCGGCATTCCGCTGCCGTCGGTACCGATACTGCTGGCCGCGGGAGCGCTCTCCGCGCAAAAGCAGATCAGTTTTCCGCTGGCCCTTGCTGTCGCTATAGCTGCGTCCCTCACTGCCGATAGCGTCTGGTTTTTCATCGGACGCAGCCAGGGCCATCGCGTGCTGCGCCTGCTGTGCAAGCTATCGCTTGAGCCGACTACTTGCGTACGCCGCACGCAGGACTCGTTTGGCCGCCGCCGCGGCACCATGCTGATGTTTGCCAAGTTCGTTCCCGGCCTGTCAACACTGGCGCCACCCGTTGCCGGGCAGAACGGCATGAGCTTCGGCGCTTTTCTGTTCTATGACGGCATCGGGTCGGCCTTTTGGGTAGGCGCTACGATGGCCTGCGGCCGTTTCTTCGGCGATCTGCTCAAGCGCAATCCCAGCGTTCTCGACTGGGTGGGCCGCTTCTCCGGCGCGCTGCTGATTCTGGGCGTCGTGGGATTCTTTATCGGGCGCCTGGTTCGTCGCCGCATGGTGCTCAAGGACCTCGCGGCCTCGCGCCTTGAGCCCGAAGAGCTGAAGCAGCAACTCGATGCGGGCGAGCCAGTCTATATCATCGACCTCCGCCATCCCCTCGAATTGGTGCCCGACCCGTTCACACTGCCTGGCGCCGTTCACTTCGCGCCCGATGCTCTCGCCACGCGCCACAGCGAGATTCCCCGCGACCGCGACGTCGTTCTCTATTGCACTTGCCCCAGCGAGGCCACTTCAGCCAAGGTCGCGCTGCAACTGCACAAGCTGGGGATCGATCGCGTGCGCCCTCTGCGCGGCGGCTTCGATGAGTGGAAGCGCCTCGGCTATCCCATGGACGAAATTCCGCCGTTCAAGACACTGGTTCCATCCATCGAGCCCGCCGGATAACAATTCATGCCAACATGGCAATGAGCTTGGCGATTGAGGATCCGATTGGCGATCCAATTCCGCTGCATGGGTCAGGCCCCACGGCGGCGCTGTAGAATCCGTTGCTGCCAATCGTGATGTCGTTGAACGCCTTCTGATTTTTCCAGAGTGTCGGCGTCACAAAACCGAGCTTGGTTCCGAACGCGGCGAACAGTCCGGCATAGAGCGGCGCCACAGCGCTCGTCCCCCCGACTACCGTCGCCGATCCGTGTACAAAAATGTTATAGCCGGTGTTGGGGTCGGCATTCGCGCAAACATCAGGTACCATTCTCCCCTTGCCATACTGAGTGTTAGCGGGGGCGGGCGGCGCGCCAATCTGAAAACCCTGCACGGGAAAAATAGTCGAGTATCCTCCGCCGGTTCCTTCGCCGTCGGTTTTGCCGGGATTGTCATTCCACACTGTCTCCTCGGTCGGCGTTTTCATCGTTCCGCCGCAGCCCACCGCGTGCGGGCACGAGGAAGGACAATCCACATTCGCCGGCGTAGAGCCGCCATCGCTCGAGTCGTTGTCGCCCGAAGCGGCAAACACCGCCATCCCCCCAGCCACAGCAGCCTGCACCGCCGCCTCCATTTGCTGCGCAGCTGTCGCGCCCCAGTTCGCTTCGTCTGCTCCCCACGAAATGGAACACACATCGCATCCATCGGCCGCGGCTTTCTGGACGGCGGTGCCGATATCCTGCGACCAGTAGACGCGAATGGTCGCGGCATGGCCTGTTGCTGCGTAGTACGCCGCACCCGAAACCTCGATATCGAGGGCAACCTCGTAATCGTCGTCGCCCGCCGATCCGCTCTGCCCCGGCGTGTTCTCGGTGCCGTCCACCGAGACGTCTGTCACCGACGGCACTTGCTGGCCGAGAGATTGAAAGAATGCGTCGATGTCCGAGGCGACCCAGCCGCCGCCCAGCTCAACAATTGCAATCACGCCGCCACCCGGCTCGCCGATGGGCCAATCGTACGCGGCACAAAGATCGGGCACATTCCAGGCCGTGGCGGCTGCGGCTCTCGGGTCTTTGGGTAGTTTGTAGTAGGGCTTGTTGTGGTATTTGCGCAATTCGGCGTGGGAGCGGGAAGGGTTCATGAGGGAAGCTCCTCTGATCAACAGCAGCGTTTAAGGCGAGCATCGCATAGTTTGATGCGGGAGGCAAAGCCGGCACCTCATTCCAGGGCTTCGACAGTGAGTATCCGCTTTCTCGATATCTGACCCCTGAAACCTGATACCTGACATCTGTCTTTCTGCCGTACCATGGTTGAGGAACGGTCATCACCGTTCGGAGCACGACCTTGGCCTACGACGATCTGCGCGATTGGATCAAGACCCTCGAAAAACACGGCGAGCTCAAGCGCATCCGCGAAGAGGTTTCGCCGGAGCTTGAGATTACCGAGATCACCGATCGGGTTACGAAGGCCGGTGGCCCGGTGCTGCTCTTCGAAAACGTCAAAGGGCATCCCGGCCACAAGGTTCTCATCAACCAGTTCGGCAGCGAACGCCGCATGGCTCTCGCGTTGGGCGTTTCGAGCATCGACGAGATCGCCGATCGCATCAGCGGCCTGATGAATGTGAAGGCTCCCGAGGGCCTGTTCGACAAGTTGAAAATGCTGCCGCAGCTCGGCGCGCTCACCAGCGCGTTTCCCAAGACTGTCAACGCCAAGGACGCGCCGTGCAAGGAAGTGATTCGGCGCGACAAGTTCGACCTCAACTATTTTCCAATTCTTAAATGCTGGCCGCTCGATGGCGGCCGTTTCATCACGCTGCCCTGCGTACACACGCGCGATCCGCGCACCGGCAAGCGCAACATCGGCATGTATCGCATGCAGGTCTATGACGGCCAGACCACGGGCATGCACTGGCAGCGCCAGAAGGTCGCCGCCGAGCATTACCGCGAGGCGCTGCGCAATGCTGCGTCGGCTGGCGCCGACGCGGACCCTTCGCAGAGTTCGGCCGGCGCACGCGTGGCGATGATGGCCGAGACCGCCGGCGGTGCGGTTGCAATTCCGGACGGCCCCCTGGCCGGCACGCCGCAGGTTTCGCTCGGAAAGTTGAAAGGCTCGCGGCTCGAAGTGGCCGTGGCCATCGGCACCGATCCCGCCACGACCTTCGCGGCCATCGTGCCGGCGCCACCTGAAGTCGAGGAGTTTTTGATCGCAGGGTTTCTGCGCGGCAAGCCTGTCGAGATCGTGAAATGCGAGACCGTCGACCTTGAAGTGCCGGCCAACGCAGAGATTATTCTCGAAGGCTACG
Source organism: uncultured Acidobacteriaceae bacterium (assembly GCA_963813015.1). Taxonomy (GTDB): domain Bacteria; phylum Acidobacteriota; class Terriglobia; order Terriglobales; family Acidobacteriaceae; genus Telmatobacter. The sequence goes on along the minus strand of CAWEXN010000013.1, from coordinate 22,718 downwards.
TGGAGCTGGGCGAGCTGCGCGCAGAGGGGCCTTTCGGCGACCACACCGGCTTCTACACGCTCGAAGATGAGTACCCGGTCTTCCATCTCACCTGTGTCACCCATCGCAAAGATCCCATCTACGCAGCGACCATCGTCGGCAAGCCTCCCATGGAGGATGCATGGATGGGCAAGGCTGTCGAGCGCATCTTTTTGCCGGCGATGAAGATGACCATTCCGGAGCTGGTCGATATTCATCTGCCCGTCGAGGCCGTCTTTCATAACCTGATGATCGTGTCGATCCGGAAGAGCTATCCCGGCCATGCGCGCAAGGTGATGAATGCCATCTGGTCGCTGGGCCAGGCGATGTTCACCAAGTGCATCATCGTGGTCGACGAGGACTGCGACGTACAGAACATCGGCGAGGTCGTGCTGCGCGTAGCCAACAACATCGATCCCGAGCGCGACATTCAGTTCACCCTCGGCCCCGTTGACTCGCTTGATCACGCGAGCCGCCTGCCCAACTACGGATCGAAGATGGGAGTGGACGCCACGCGCAAGTGGAAGGCCGAGGGATTCAACCGGCCGTGGCCGGCGATGATCGAGATGGACCGCGCAACAAAGGCCAAGGTCGACGCGATGTGGGCGAAGCTGGGGCTGTGATGCGCAGGCGCGTGAGCAGAAGCACGCGCAACTTTCGGTAGCGGGCCACTTTGACCTCGTGGCTCTTTGGGAGTCCTACGAGCAGGAGGCGGAAAGAGCGGCATGAAACGGGCGAATTACGCCATGTTTGCTTGCGGACTATTGTGGCTCGGCATGGTCGTGTGGCTAATCGCATCTAATGTGATTGCACGCGAGATTCCTCCAGTCGGCGCGATTGCTCAGGTCTTAGACAGACTGCCAGAAGCGGTACGTGACCCAATCTTTGCTTTGATGTGGCTCACTTTCCTGCTTGGCTGGATAGCTTTTTTGGTTCTCGGGACGATGCCACTCTTCATACGCAGGTCAAAGACTTCAAAGTAGCCCACTACCGTAATTGTTGTTCTGCACTTGCCCCGTGCGATACTAAAAGATGAAATACCCCACACAAACCCCAATCCTCACTGACCGCTTTACTCGCGCCGTTGACTACGCGCGCACGCTCCACACGGAAACCCGCAAGGGAACCAAAATCCCCTACATGGCTCATCTGTTCGGAGTCGCATCGCTGGTCATGGGCGAGGCCGGCGGCGCAGTTCCTGGTCACCGAAGATATGGTCATCGCCGCTATCCTTCACGACACCGTCGAAGATCACGGCGGCCAGCGCACGCTCGACGATGTGGAGCAGAAATTTGGTCCCCACGTCGCGCGCATGGTGGATGGCTTGTCCGACACTCTCGCCGAGGATCACGACAAGAAAGAAGGCTGGGAGCAGCGCAAGAAAGCCTATCTCGCGCGCCTGCGCACGGAGCCGGAAGACGTGCTCCTGATCTCCGCCGCCGACAAGCTTTACAACGCGAAGGCGATTCTCGACGACCTCAAGGAAATAGGCCCTGCCGTCTGGGACCGCTTCAAGCGCGGCCCGAAGGATCAGCTCTGGTACTTTCATTCGTTGCTTGAGATATTTGAGCCGCGCCTTCACAGCCGGATGGTCGGTGAGCTAAAGCGCGTCGTCGATGAGATTGCTTACCTTGTTGCAACTGGATGGCCCGGAGAGAAGGCCGCGCCGGAACCGCGCGAAATCTGAACCAACTCCGGCAAGAAGGCGCTCGTCCTGAGCCTTCCAACAGCCCTCCTCGCCTGTGCTACGCTTCCTTTGTGTATCGCCTGTGCAATTCTCAAACCCTCTTCACGCTCCTCGCGCTCGGCCTTTGTGCCGCTGCAGCAGCAACCGCGCAACAACCTCCCTCCGGCCAAACGACGATCCAGGACAAAGCCGAATACAACACCTACATGGCCGCCATCAACACGCAGGATGCGACCGCGCGGGCTGAAGCTCTTGAGGGCTTCGTCCAGCAGTATCCAAAGAGCGTGGTTCTGATGGATGCGCTCGAGGAGGAGATGGCGGCGTGGCAGGCGGCTGGCGATTCGAAACAGGTGATGAAAGTGGCCAAGCGGCTGCTCGCGGCCGACCAAGGCAATATTCGCGCGCTGGGCATTGTGGTGGCGCTCGACCGCGTGAACGCGGCCGCCGGCGATAATGCGGCACTGAGCGAAATGTGCCAATACGCATCGGGCGGAATGCTCGCAGTACCCATGTGGCGCCAGCCCGCGAATATGTCCCCTGCTGATTACGTCGCGCTGAGCAAGCTGCTCAACGATATTTTTATCGGCGCGGAAGGTTACTGCGCGGTCCAGGAGAAGAACTATTCGCAGGCCAGGGAATGGCTGGCGCGCGCCTTGAAGATCGATCCGACGAATGTTCAGGACACGTACCAACTGGCCGTTGCGGACCTCGAATCCACGCCGCTCGATGCCAATGGCTTCTGGTACTGCGCACGCGGTATCCATCTGGCCGAGAGCGCTGCCGTTCCGCAGGATGCGGGCGGCATGACGGCGTATTGCAAAGCCAAATACACGAAGTTTCACGGTGGCGACGATGGCTGGGATGCTCTGCTGACGGGCGTTGCGGATCAAGACACGCCGCCGCCGGACTTTGCGGCGAAGATCAAGCCCGCGCCTGCGGCGCAAAAGTAGCTTTTCCCCACGCTCTTGTTTCCTGACGAGGTCTCTTGCTCTCTTGCTCCCTCGCTCCCTTGCTCCCGTAGCCGCGCAGCGCCGTAGTCCCTCGTCCCTAAGTCCCTCAGTCCCTTTCTTTCTGCTATATCTAAATTCATGCAGGTTGACCTCCCCAGGCGCCTCAGCGCAATTGCCGCGGCGCTAATCTTTGCTGTTCCTCTTGGCGCGCAGCAAACCTCGGGCACATTTCGCTGGATCGACTTTCACGACCCCAAAGATCAGAACATCGTTGCCTGGATTACGCGCTCGCTCACCGTGGAGAAATGGACAGCGATCCGCGAGATCGGCGTGGTCTACGATGCGGCGCTGGTCGTCACTGCAGATCGTCCCGGCCCGCAATCGACGCCCGGCGATGACTCTTTCACAATCTGGAACGTCTCGCTCACCAGCCACGTCGTAGCGCCGCTGCTGTCCGGCGTCAACCTGCGCTGGTTCGATTGGCAACATTTTCAAACGGACGCGCCCGAAGAGCTGACGATTCTCTACGACAACTGCCACAATTGCGCAGCCAGCACGTACTTTACGGCGCTTTACTATGATCTTGCCCACCACATGTTTGCGGCGCGGTGGCTGCGCGGTGGCCAGGGAGCCCTGGTCTGGAATGCGACGGGCCCAAGCGCCGCGAGCGGCATCGAGTGGACGCAGGTCTACGCCGTGATGGCTGAACCCGATGGCCGCGCGTTTCTTTGCACGTGGAACCACTTTGAATATGGCAAACTGAGACCTCCCAGCAACACGCTCTTCCGCTATGACGTGGATCCGCAAACCGGGATGGAGCGGACCTACGAACTCACGCGCGACGACGCCGATGCCATGGAGCTGCGACTCTGTCGTGGGCAAAGTACCGTGCAGGGCCTGGAGCGCGGGCAGGACTCTCAGGTCTGCCAGCAAATGCTGAATGAGCAACCGCAACGCAAGCCCGTGACCACTCCTCCGGCCAACAATCGAGGCAAGTCCGCTCCGCCCACCGCCCGCCATTGAGGTGAGCTTTAGAGTGGTTCCAGCCCGCGCTTATTTGGTGGTCAATAGAGAGCAGTATTGCCTCCCGCGCCTCCCGTAGCATCCAAAGTTGAGTGGGGGTAAAATGAGGTGCCTTTTCAGACTTGCATGGTATTTACTGTTTCCCCTGGCCATCGGGCTTTCGATTGCTGGTTGCCATAAAGATCAAGCTACGGTTCAACCGGATAACAACCAGGCAAACACGCAGGATCAAAACGCTGATCCGGCAGCGGCCAACCTGCCCCCCACCCCAGATAATTCAAGCACTCAGGCACCCACATCCGACCTGGGCCCACAGCCGGACCAGGCATCGTACGACCCGGGCTACGGAGAGCAACCGGAGTACACTTCAGCTCAGCCGCCGCCGCCACTACCGGACTACGACCAGCCGCAGGACCCCGGCGACGACTATATCTGGACGCCCGGCTACTGGGCCTGGTCTCCAGACGGCTATTATTGGGTTCCCGGCGCATGGGTTGAGGCGCCCTACGAAGGCGCGCTTTGGACCCCCGGCTACTGGGGCTACTGGAACAACGCCTACGGCTATTACCCCGGCTATTGGGGCCAGTACATCGGCTACTATGGCGGCATCGACTACGGCTTTGGCTACACCGGCTACGGCTACCAGGGCGGTTACTGGGGCGGAGGTCACTTCAACTACAACCGCTCGGTCAACAACGTCAACACCTCTGTGGTTCACAACTTCTACAGCCGCCCGGTCGTTGCGTATACGAGCAACGCCCATTTGAGTTACAACGGCGGAACGGGTGGTCTCCATGTTGCGGCGCGGCCCGCGGAGCGGGTGGCAATGCGGCAGCAGCATACTCTGCCCATGCGAGCACAACTCGAGAATCAGCGTACGGCCAGCACCAACCGCGGCCAGTTTGCCAGTGCAAATCATGGTCGCCCAGCAAATGTGGCTGTCAAGCAGCCTCTTGCGGCAGACCGCAACGTGCAAGCTCCGCCGGCGTTGCGGGCGACCAATCGGGAAGTAGAGCAGCAGCAACAGCAGCATCAACCAGTCCCGCAACCGGGTCAACGCCAGCCCACTCCGCAATCACCGGAACGTCAGGCGGGTCAGCAACCGCCGCGCGGCGCAGTTCCGCAACCGGAACAACGTCATGCAGTACCGCAACCGGAACAGCGCCAGGCGCCGCCGCAGCGCCAAACAGCCCCGCAGCCAGAACAACGCCCTGCACCGCAAACCCAACGTCAGCCAACTCCCCAACCGGAACAACGCCATGCTGTGCCGCAGCCAGAACAGCGCCCGGCACCGCAACCACAACGTCAGCTAACTCCTCAACCGGAACAACGCCATGCTGTGCCGCAGCCAGAACAGCGCCCGGCGCCGCAACCACAAAACCAAGCAGCCCCGCAACCGCAACGTCAGCCGCCGCCGCAACCACAACGCCCGGCTGCTCCGCAGCCGGAGCAACACCATGCAGCTCCACAACAGCAAAACCACCAACCGAATCCGCCAGACAAAGACGACCATCCGAAGTAGCAGCATTTCGCACGCATCCGCGGTGGATCGCGCGGATGACACCCTGGTGGATGCGGTCGCTGTGAAGCCAGCGAAGAACCGCGGCCGCTCGGTGTAACTCGCAGCCCGCCACTAGTTGCTCCAATGCGTGTTCTTTCATCCATGGGCAATAGCCGAGGGTCAGCGCGGCGCGTTAGACTGAGTGACCACGGGCTCCGTCCTATTCATTGGAGGGTAAAATGAACCAAATTCCTCGATTTGCTATCGCGTTGTCGATTGCCGTTGCGGCCGCACTCTGCTTCTCGGTCTGCCGCAGTGGCCTTGTTTCCCCCACTTCCTCGGTCTTTGCCGCCGTTGCGGCCGCGCAAGACCAGGCGCCCCCAGACCAAGGTCAACCCGATCAAGGGCCCGACCCCGCCGCAGGAAACATGGCGCCCAGCGGGCCGTCCTACACCACTCAAGCTCCGCCGCCCGACCAATCTGCCGAGCAGCCAGGCCAGGCTCCCGACGATTCCGGTTACGCCGAGATGCCGACAGAACAAGCAACAGAGCCGCCACCGCCGCTTCCCGACTACGATCAACCTCCTGCGCCTGGCGACGGATACATCTGGACACCGGGCTACTGGGCCTGGGGTCCGAATGGCTACTACTGGGTGCCGGGCGCGTGGGTTGAGCCTCCCTACACAGCCGCGCTTTGGACGCCGGGCTATTGGGGCTTCTACGGCGGACGCTATCTCTTTTATCCCGGCCACTGGGGCCTGCACATCGGCTTCTATGGCGGCATCAACTACGGTTTTGGCTACATCGGCCTCGGCTACGAGGGCGGCTACTGGAACAGCGGCCACTTCTTCTATAACCGCGCGTACAACAACATCAACGTGCGTGCGGTCCACAACACGTACAACTACCGCGCCGGCAACCGCGGCTCCTACGGTGGCGGAAACAACAACAACTACAACAACAATCGCAACAACAACAACTACAACAACAACCGCAACAACAACAATCCTCGCCCCAGTTATCGCGGCGGTTCGGGCGTGCAAACCCGGCCGCAGCCAGCGGAGCGGGAGGCGGCACACGAGCCAACGGCTCCGCGCATGAACACGCAGGTGCAGCATGAGCAGAGCTACGGCGCGGTTCACGGACAATATGCGTCTCAGAATCACGGGCGGCCAGCCACTCCGGCCGTCAGCCGGCCCATTCCGGCAGACCACAGCTCGAGATCCGCACCGGCGAGTCACGGCGGCGGGAGCAGTGGCGGTGGGCACCACAAGTAGAAGGACGCTGCGCGCAGAACCAGTCATCGCATCGGCTCGCGCACTTCGGGGAAGAATTTCCCGGAGTGCGCGATCCTTCGCGGACTTTTGAGTTCACTATTCGTAAAGAAGAGGCTCGTGGGCGTGCGCGCGTCTCAGTCCGCGGTCTTCACGTCGATCGCCACCAGATTGCGCACCCAGCGCGCTGGGCGCTTTTCTCCTGTCGCCACCAGCTTCAGCGGCCCATCGCCGGCGATGGGCTTCCCATCCTCCGTGTCGGCCACCATCACCGTGGCATCGTGTACATCGGGTGTGACTTCGCCAATCGCGTACACCACTTCGTAGCCGTCCGAACCGGAAGCCACAACATAAAGCCGCAGTTGCTTTCCGCGCGGCTTGTCGGTCACGCCGAGCGGCGTGAGTAGCGCAATGACCGGCACACCGGAGTAGGTCTCGTCCGCCTTAGTGTGTTCGTTGTGGACCGTGACACTGGTATGCGGCAAAGCTGCGAGTTTGTCTGCCGTCCAGTCTGTGGACTTGTCGGCAAAGGTCACGCGAAGTGTTCCCGGCGGAATCTTGGCGAGGTCGCTGTTCCCGGCCTTCATCATCGCCATGCAATGGCTCATGTCCATGGCTTGGCCGCTACCCGCGCCCATGTCCATCTTGCAGCCCATCTGCATGGAGTCGCCGTGGCTCATATCCATCGGTTTACCGGAGTTTGCGCCGTTCGTGCCGCCATTGGCGGCAGGCTTGCTCATGTCCATACCGTCCATGGAGCCGGCAGGCGCTGGTTGCTGATTTTGCGTTTGAGTTTGCGCGCAAATCGCGGAAACACCAAGCAGCGGCAAAAAGAGAGCGGTACGAATGGTCCAACGCATCGTGAATGTCTCCTAACGCCCATCGTATACTGAAGCCATGTCGATTGTGCGCAACGCCGCCGGCATCGCCAAGGGTATGAGCATCACGCTGCGCGAGATGTTTTCCCCCACCGAGGTGGAAAACTACCCTGACGGCAAGGGCCCCAATCGCGGCGCGGTGCTGGAGCAGCGCTTCCGCGGAGCGCATGTGCTCGAGCGCGACGAGAATGGCCTGGAAAAGTGCGTGGCCTGTTTTCTTTGCGCCGCAGCTTGCCCGGCCAATTGCATCTACATTGAGGCTGCGGAAAACACCGCCGAAAAACGCATCTCCTCGTCGGAGCGATACGCCCAGGTCTACAACATCGATTACAACCGCTGCATTTTTTGCGGCTACTGTGTCGAGGCCTGCCCGACTGACGCCATTACGCACGGCCATGGCTTTGAGCTGGCCACGCTCAACGCTACCAATCTCGTCATGCGCAAGGAAGACATGCTGGTGCCGGTGGCGGCGCTCACGGCAAAGTAAACCAGCCCCGCCCGCCACATTCTTCCTTTCCCGGCTAATTCCGATTTGAAACGCTTTCTTCCTGCTCCGGCGAATCGTGCCACTTTTGTCATGCCACCTTCGTTCGCACAGCACAGGTAATCCGCCTTTTCCTCATGCTATGGAGCATAATGGTCGATGACATTCTTGGCCTCATGGTACTGGTGTCTTTGTGCGGGTGATTGAGCCTGCCGTTTTTGCGCGGCTGAATCAACCGGTTTGAATGGGGGGATTCGATGCGGATCCGGCGCGAATTCGTGCCGCTGTTCGCGCTTGCTGCTGCCTGCGTGACCGCAGGCGCTCAGCCCAACCCTCTCACTCACCAGGCACAGCGCGTCATGGTTTCGGCACGAGCGGTGCATAATCTTCCTCCCGAAGATGCTGCCCGCGATATCCCCGTCCATCTCCGCGCTGTCGTCACTTATTACGATCCCTACATCGACGTAAGACACGCAGCGATTTTCGTTCATGACGCGTCGGGCGGCGTCTTCGTCTCCGTTCCCGCGCGGCCTTTCCTCTCCATCAAGCCGGGCACGCTCGTGGATATCACCGGAGTGACCAATGCAGGCGACTACGCGCCCGTCGTCTCAAGCAACCACGTGCGTCCGGTCGGCCAGTCCGGCCTGCCTGTGAATCCTCCCAAGGTCACGTTGACGCAGTTACTTAGCGGCGTACTGGATTGCCAGTGGGTTGAGGTTGAAGGCCGCGTTCGCTCCGCGCATGTGGGGCCGAATAACGTGGTCCTTGGCGTGGCTGGCGACGGTGGAATGCTCACGGCTGTGACCGTGCGCCAGCACGGCGTGGACTACGAGTCGCTGGTCGATTCCCTTGTCCGCATCGACGGCAACGCGGCACCGCTCTTTAACCAGCGGCGCCAGATGGTAGGCGTGCACCTGTTCTTCCCCACGCTCGGCCAGGTCACGGTCATTCAGCCGGCGCCGCGCGATCCTTTCGCTGTGCCCGCCGTTCCGGTGGCGCAGTTGTTCCGCTTCTCGCCCGATCCCGGACTGCTCCATCGCGTTCACGTGCAGGGCACGGTCACGCTCGATTGGCCGGGGCGCGTCCTTTGCATTCAAGACGCTAAAGCCGGCATCTGCATGCAGACGACGGAGGCTGCCGCTGTCCCGGTCGGCTCCTTTGTCGATGTGGTTGGCTTTCCCGCCATTGACCTATTCAAACCTTCGCTTGAAGATGCGATCTTTCGCGCCACGGGCAGCGCAGGCTCGCCTCCGCCGCCCGTGACCATCAGCTCCGATAAGGCCGTCAAAGGCGATCTCGACGGCAAACTCATCCAGATCGACGCCGAGTTGATTGGCCGCGACGTTGCCGCGTCCGATCCCACACTTATGGTCCGCGCAGGCGGAGTGCTTTTCCCGGCCATCCTTCCTAAGGATGTGGCCCTTGGCGCGACGCTGCCCTGGAAAGACGGCAGCCTGGTGCGCATCACAGGCGTCAGCAATGTGCAGGTTGACTCTCTGGGCACGAATCTGAGCGAGGGCGCAGTACGGCCCGAGTCGGTGCACATCCTTTTGCGCTCTCTCGACGACGTTGCCGTTCTCAAGGCTCCCACCTGGTGGACCGCGCAGCATACCTACGAGAGCTTCTCCATCGTCACCCTCCTTGTCGCCGCATCTTTCGTCTGGATCGTCGTCCTGCGCCATCGCGTCGCGTTGCAGACCCGCGCGCTTCGCGGCAGCGAGGAGCGCCTGCGCCATCTTTCGGAGCACGATGCTCTCACCGGCCTGCCCAATCGCATTCTTCTGAACGATCGATGTCAGAATTCGCTCAAGCGGGCCGTGCGCTTTCAATCCTGCCTGGGCCTGCTCATGGTCGATGCCGACGAATTCAAAGTCGTCAACGACGCCCTCGGCCATCTGGCCGGCGACAAATTGCTGTGCGAGCTAGCGGGGCGCCTGTGCAGATGCGTGCGCGAAACTGACACCGTGGCGCGCATCGGCGGAGACGAGTTCATCGTGCTGCTTCCCGACCTGCGCATTCCTGCCGAGGCCGAGTCCATCGCCGCCAAGATCGTGGCCGCCATCGCCCAGCCGTATGCCATCGATCACACGCAAGCGGTCATCACGGTCAGCGTGGGAGTGGTCACCTACCCTGAGGCGGGCGACGATATCGAGACCCTGATGCACTGTGCCGATGAGGCCATGTATGCAGCGAAATTGAGGGGCAAGAACAGCTTCCAGGTCTACCGGCGAATGTTCGCGGCTGCCGATGGAGCCGGAAATTCGCTGTTACACCAACACCATGCTCCGCTGGCTGCCGGTGGCGCTTGAGTTCCAGAATGCCTTTTCTTGAGCCTCAGTTCGTAAACGGTCGCGATCGCGTTGACAGCCAAATTCAGCTCGTCGCAAATTGGCTTGATGGGTGGAAGTTCAAAGACATCAAGTGGAAATTTGAAGAGGAAGTCAAGTTACCGCACGTAGACCCGGCCTACTTTCGCTGTAGAGTCCATCTCTTTGCTGTCGTCAAGGATGAATTTCGAACCGACGCGATCCGGGAACGAGCCAGCGAGATCGACTGCGCGCATGTTCTTTGCGGAGTGACGTTTGTGTTCCTCCGAGAATTGTTGCTTGTTAAAGCCCCGCTTAATTTGAACTGGAGCAAGACCAAGAACGAGAGCAAGAACCCATGCCTATTCCGCGAAACTGGACAGCAGGGGTTATCTTTGAAACCGATCGGCGATTTGAGTTTCCAGATCCTTATAACCTACCGTGGCCTCAATCAACTCTTGCGTTCAGAGAAGATGTTTGTGGAGGGCCCAGAAGCTTTCAGATGGATCGGCTCCGCTCGCCATAAGGGCATGGCGACCTAGGCTGCGGCGACAGCCCTCCGCGCCGGAAGAACCTTTAACTGTGCCCGCATCCCCAGCCGGTCCGAGTAACGAAGCAGCTTCTCTATACTCACCTGCGTGATTCTGCCACGCACCAGGTTGCTAACGGCCGGTTGGTGTTCATCGAGGATATGAACGAGCTGCTGCTGTGTGTAGCACCTTCGGTCAATCTCGGCGCGGATGGCGTCGAGAAGATCGGCCTTCACCTTAAGCGCCGTAGCCTCAGACCGCGTGAATCCGAGATCGTCCAGCACATCGCCCCGGGTCACATGTGTAAACGCACTTGTCATCCGAGCCATCGAATTCCTCCTCATGCTCATCTCAACTGGGCCAAGGCCGACCGCAAACGAGAACGTGCCATTTCAAGATCGCGCCGATCCGTCTTCCGGCTGCCCTTTTCAAAAGCGTGCAGAACGTAAAGCGCATTGCCGATGCGCGCCAGGTAAATCAGCCGGTACCATTTGTGCTCGTCGGATGCCTTCAGTTCCCAAACGCCTTTGCCGATCGATTCCATCCGGCGAGCATCGCAATCCGGCAACAGTCCCTTTTGTACCCTGCGCAACGAATAACCGAGCACGCTCTTGATCTCTTGCGGAAAGCGCTCAAAACCTCTTTCGCGTCGCCAACCCAAAAGATCTGTGCGAACTCATCCACAACTCCTTTATATCATATTTCGTATAAATTTCTAATGGGGCGCTGAGAGGATCCGCCTGTCCCGTTGTTGCCACAGGGGGAAACCCACTTCTACACCAACCCCATGCTCCGCTGGCTGCCGGCGGCGCTTGAGTTCTGCGTATAACCCCGCACCTGCCGGCAACCAGCGCTGCAGCGGTTTCACAATGGCTATGCCCCGCTCCGGGATCGCCAAGTGGCTTCTTCATCAAGAAGAAGCCACCCTGCAAGGCGCAGGAAAGGGCACGTGAATTGTGGAACCGCTCTGGCGCAGCTCCACGGTTTCCCGCGAACCTTCCACTCGAGTGCGCCAATTTACCTCTTAGGGCTTAACGATGGTTTGCAGCCGTGGATCCTTCCACAGGCCGGCGAACTCCTTGTCGATGTATACGTCTTCCAACAGCGGATAGTGACCCTCTTTGGCGCGGTGCAGGTAGTCGAGCGCGCCCTCCATATTGCCTCTCCGTGCATAAAGCTTCGCGATGAGGAAATCGGTGCGCGCGATCTGTTGCGGTGTTCTCAGCTGCGCCACCACCCCGCCATTTTCCACGTCGAAAACGTCGGGATCGAGTTCCATCGCCCTTGCGTATTCATTCATGGCGCGTTCTATGTCATTCAGGCCCATCCACGCCTCAGCCATGTTGACGTGGTAGGGGGCGTTGGCTTCGTCCAGCTCCAGGGCCTGCCTCAAATCTGTCAATGCCGGCTTGTACTTCTTCTGGATGCACAGGAGCGCGCCCAGATTATTCAGCGCGTTGGCGTTGTGCGGATCGGTCTTGATGGCTTCCTGAAAGCTCTTGCGCGCCGCGCCATATTCCTTCAGTGAGAGCTGCGCGATTCCCATTTTGTTATAGAGTTGGGAGTCTGCGCCCTTGGAGCGCAGGGCCCGCTGATAGTAAGCAATGGCCGACTGATAATCGTTGTGAGCACGGGCGATGTCGCCTTTCTGCTCGGCGGCCGACGCCGTCTCAAGGCTGATTCCATTGGGCAGGTCCCGCATGGGAGCACGCCAGCCGTACGCGGAAGCGCAGGACAGGAGGCTCATCGCGGCGATGATGGCAGAAAGCTTTTTCATAAATCACCTCTTTCTCGGTCCGGGCCACTTCAGGGAGGGCTGCTTGATCGGTTGTCCCCGAACCGTGAGTTCGATATTGAGTAGAGATCAACCCGCCGCGGCGTACAACGCTATACCTGCTACCTGCCCTCGGTGGCTGGGCTACTGGAACAGGCGTATCGTTCAAGACGCGGCGATTCAGCAGTTTGTGCTCACCGTGAAATAGAGACTCGGTCACATCCTTGAACCTCTGCGGCCGGGGTTACAGGGCGTTACATGGTGCCTTGCGCCCCATCGGACACCGTTAAAGCCTTCCCAAACGAGGAAGCCGCGCTAACATAACAATCGTTGCGGCGATCCCTTAGGGGTTCGCGAGGCGGCGGAGATGACCGTGGAAACTCCAGAAGCGATCGAACTCGCCGAGCAGCGCGCGGAACTGAGGACCGTGCTCGAGTCCAAAGGCTTTGTGCGGGCCCCCACTCTGGCCAACCTCCTCTCCTATTTGTGTGAGAAGCTTTTTGCCGGCGAGGCGAACCAGATCAAGGAGTATTCGATTGCGGTCGAGGCGTTTCGTCGCGGCGATTCGTTCGATCAGGATTCGGATTCCATTGTTCGCGTTGAGGCCAACCGACTGCGCCGGCGTCTTGCCGAGTACTACCAGGGCGAAGGTGCGAGCAATCCGATCCAAATCACGATTCCGGTAGGGCAATACATTCCCAGGTTCGAGCGCAACAGCGCTCCTGAGGAAGTTCAGGTAGTCGAAACGCCGGCTGCATCGCCGCCAGCAACCGCTGCCCCTGGCGGGCCCTCGCCGCATCATTCGCTTGCCTTCGCCTGGCGCGTGGGGTGGATCGCAGGCGCTGTCTGCCTCGTGTTCGCTCTTTGGCTTGCCTGGCATCTCTCGCGCCAGCAGAAGCCCGCGCCGCATGAAGGCGAGCAGGCCCCGCTCGCCGGCCTGAGCTTCGAACCGCCTCTGGGTCCGCCGGGAGGAGAAGAGATCCGCATATTGGCGGGCTCCGGGCGGAGCTTTGTGGACCATGCCGACAAAATGTGGAGCGCCGACGAAGGTTTCACCGGCGGCACGGCGGTGAAAAGCTCCATTGAGCACATCGCGCGTACCCTCAATCCCGGCTTCTATCGCACCAGCAGGCAAGGGCAGTTCCGCTACGACATTCCCTTGCGCAAAGGCGTCTACGAATTGCACCTGCACTTTGCCGAAACCGTCTATGGCCCCGAGTCTTCAGGCACGGGAGGAGAAGGCAGCCGGATTATGAACGTGCGCGCCAACGGAATTCCGCTGCTGAGCGATTTCGATGTGGTGGCCGACGCGGGCGCAAGCTCCACCGCCGACGTGAAGGTGTTCACGGGCATCGAGCCGGCCTCGGACGGCAAGCTGCACCTCGAGTTTTCGGCGGACAACGGGGAGCAGGCGATTCTCTCGGCCATCGAAATCCTGCCCGGATTCCGGGGACATATTCGTCCCATTCGAATCCTGGCCAGGGAAACTCCGTATTACTCAAACGACAGCCATTGGTGGAGTCCCGACGACTACTTTGAAGGCGGCCAGCTGGCGGCCTATACCGCGCCGGTGAAGGGAACCGACGATCCCGAGCTATACGAGACCGAGCGGTGGGGCAACTTCACCTATGCCATCCCTGTCGCTGCCGGAAGGTACGCGGTGACCCTGTATTTTGCCGCGCGGCACGGCAACTGGGACGAGCCATCCTCCGATGCATTTGAAGGCAAGCCGGCAGTCGCGCATGTCTTCAACGTCTTTTGCAACGGCCAGACCCTTCTCACCGCCTTCGACCTGGCGAAGGAAGCCGGCACTTCAGACGTCGTGATCCGGAGATTCGCCGGTCTGGAGCCCAATGCGCAGGGCAAGCTGATTTTGAGCTTTGTTCCGGTTCACGGCTACGCCACCGTCACCGGGATTGAAGTCCTGCCGCAGTAATGAACGTTTTGCGCTCGATGTGATCCAAAACACAGACCGCCAGGAAACCGCCGACTATCTTCAAAATCAGCAGATGAAACGGCGCATCCAATTCGCGGCAATCTTGCTGACCGGACTCTTGGCGGTTCAGCCCGCGTTGGCCGCTCTGCCCTGCGTTCAAGGCACGCCCGCAGCCTGTGTCCCGGGATGCCCAATGATGAGAAGTATGGGTACCGATTGTCCTATGAGCGGCATGACCGCCGCAGGCAACTGCCCTCAGAACTGCTGTTCGCAATCCCTCCCCCAGGCTTTCGAATTTGTCGCAACGCCGATAGAATTTCATTTTCCTGCGCTCGCTTCGCCGGCCGTGCTGCCTTTCTTGGTACCGGTGGTAGAGCCTCGGTTCACAGTCCGCTCGGCTATCGATACGCGGGCACCGTCTCCCCCCACTTACCTTCTCAATCAAGTCTTCCGAATCTAATTCTCCTTTGACGTGCACGCCTTGATGCGGTCTCATCGCAGGCCAAAACCATCAATTGCTCCACTCACGTTCAAGGAGAGTCCTATGAAACGCACCATCGCAGTTCTTTCTTTCGCCGCCGTCCTCGCCGCCACCGCCTTTGCACAGCCAGGAACCGCTAACGCCAAGGCCATCTATTGCAGCGATTGCTGCCACCAAAAGTGCGACGGCAAAACCTGCTGCAAAGGTAGCTGCAACGAGAGCTGCTGCCAGAGCAAGTAACTTCACGCAGAAACGGTCCGGATCGCTCATGCGGTCCGGACCTTTCTCTATAAGTCGTGCAGACTTCGCGTCTGCAGGTCCGCGCGGCTGAGAGCTGTATTCTGCTTCTCACCCCGCCGCGGCCAGCAGCCCGCGCTTGCGCAACTCGGTCATCACTCGCTCCACTTTCCAGTCCAGAGCCCCTGTGCCGTCGACGACTAAGTCGGCGTGGACCGCGGACGGCCGCACATACGCCACGCTGGTCGGGCGCACCGTCCGATCGTATTGCTCGCGCACCAGCTCTGGAGTGCGGCCGCGCTCTTCCACGTCGCGCTTCAGTCGCCGCTCAAAACAGAGCGCGTCGGGCGCGTCCACATACACGCGCAGATGATAGTTGGGCAGCAATTCTGGATAGTGGAGCGCGAAGATTCCCTCCACAATGAGAAACGGACCGGCAGTCACGCGCTGGCTCCGCCCCGGAACCCGCGTGTACGTTGCAAAGTCGTAAATCGGCCGATCGATGCTTTCTCCGCGCGCCAAGGCCGCAACGTCCCGCGCCAGCAGAGGAACTTCAATCAGCGCCGGATCGTCGAAGTTCTTTTGGACGCGCTCGGCCAGCGGAAGATTCCCGAGGTCCAGGTAGTAATCGTCGAGGTGAAAACGCAGCCCGCCAAGTGTCCGTGCCAGCTCGTTCGCCAAAGTTGTCTTGCCTGAGCCCGAGCAGCCGGCAATCGCCATCACAACGGGCGGAAAGGGAAGGCGAGGCAGTTGTTCTGCGGCCACGCTGCCCGCTGCGGCGCCCGGCTGGCTGTTCGGCGCTTGGGGCGCCTCTCGATCTGCCGCCGGATTTCGCACTGCCTCATCCATGCCCGCGCTCACTCTTCCAGACTGACCCTCTCGGCAATCCTGGGTGTCACGCGTTTCAGTAAATCGGCAAGCCGTTTCTCCACCCATCGGCCGGTCTCGCCAACTTCTTCGTGGCTCAATGGCTTCGAGCCCAGGCCCGCGGCCGCGTTGGTCACGCAGGAGATTCCCAGCACTTCAATCCCCATGTGCCGCGCCACAATTGTCTCGGGCACCGTCGACATGCCCACCAGCGTCGCGCCCAGCGCGCGAAACGCGCGAATCTCCGCGGGCGTTTCAAAGCTCGGCCCCGGCGTGGCCAGGTACACGCCTTCTTCGAGCGAGAATCCGTCTTCGTGCGCTTCCTCCTTCGCCAGCGCGCGCAGCGGCCAGCTATAAGCCTCGGTCATGTCGAAAAACCGTTGGCCGGCGCCGGCGTGAATTGCAAAGCGCGGCTCATTCGGCCCGTTGAGCGGATTCCAGCCCATCAGATTGATGTGGTCACTTATCAGCACCAGTTCGCCCACGTGCAGGCCGGAATGAATGCCGCCGGCCGCATTGGTGAGCACCACTGCGCGAATGCCCAGCATGCCCAGCACGCGCATGGGAAACGTGACCTCAAGCGGCGTGTACCCCTCGTAGTAGTGAACGCGCCCCTGCATGATGATTACCGGCGCGCCACCCAGCCGGCCCGCCACGATGCGGCCCGAATGGCCTTCAACGGTGGATTGCGGAAAGTGCGGAATCTCGCTGTAGGGAACGGTCTTCGCATCCTCGACGGCTTCGGCCGCCGCTCCCAGCCCCGAGCCCAGCACAATGCCGACTTGAGCTCCGAGCGCGCCGAGCCGCTCCTTCAGATACGCAGCTGCTTCTACCACTTGGTCGTAGTACGTCATGATCTCAGAGCTCGCGGAACGCTTCCGAGTATTCTACACAGCGCATTGCGCCGGAACGCCTGTGCAAATGAGGCTTTCGCGGAAGTTGAGGAGGGAGACGGCCGTCACATTTCGTTGTTTTTAGCCGGAAGTATAATGCCATCCGGCCAGAGTGCGGGACCTTCACGTACGGACCCTGTTGCGTCGGCCAGGAAAACGATGGGAAGGCTTGCGATGACCATGCAATGGGTGGAGCACGAGTTGATGTCTATCAAAACGACAATCGGTGGTTCGCCTCGTCTCCGTGTGACCAATTCGCTGCAGCCCACTCGCCGCCAACAACCAGCGACCCGCAGCAGTTTGATTGGAGTATCATCCCGCGATGAACGAAATCGATAGTAAAGCTCTTCCGGAAAATGCCTATAGGCCTCTTAAACCCGGCGAAACCTACTCGCCGATCATTCATGCACAGATGCATGCACCGGAACTCACGGCACGCGCCATTTTGTGGGGACTGTTTCTCTGCGTTGTGTTTACCACGGCTTCGGCGTATTCAACGCTGAAAGTGGGGCAGGGCATGGAGGCCTCGATTCCCATCTCCATCCTCGCCATTGGCCTCGCCCGCGCCTACAAGCGGCGTTCCAGTCTGCTTGAAAATGTGATCATCACCGGAATGGGCGGAGCATCGGCCGCTGTTGTGGCCGGCGCGGTCTTCACGCTTCCTGCTCTCTACATCCTTCACCTCAATCCGCATCCGGCCCAGATCGTCTTCATCTGTCTCGCCGGCGGATGTCTCGGCGTTCTTTTCGTGATCCCCTTGCGGCGCTACTTCGTGCACGAGATGCACGGCCTGTTTCCCTTTCCTGAAGCGACTGCCATCACCGAAGTGCTGGTGACGGGCGAACGCGGCGGCTCGCAGGCCAAGCTACTGCTGCAGGCTACGCTCATTGCCGGTCTGTACGACTTCTTTGTCACCACTTTTCACGTTTGGCGGGAGTATCTGAACCTGCAGTTCATTCCGCTCCTGCGTACTCTTGCCGATCGCGGGCGCATGGTTGTGAGCTTCGACGCCATCGGATTCATTCTCGGCCTGGGATACGTGATGGGCTTGCGCGTCGCTCTCATCTTTTGCGCCGGCGGAATTCTGGCCAACCTGGTCATCGTTCCGGTGATCTGGTTTCTGGGCAGCCACATGAACATGGCTGTCTATCCCGGAACTATGCCTGTTGGCGATATGAGCGCGGCGCAAATCTACGGCAGTTACGTGCGCTTTATCGGAGTGGGGGCCATCGCTACGGCGGGCCTCATCGGCGTGGTCAAGTCGCTGCGCGTGATTGCCGGCTCCTTTGGCATCGCGCTCCGCGCTTTTCATGTAAGCGGGGGCGATCAATCGGAGCGCACCGATCGCGACATATCCGTAATCACCATTCTTCTTGGCATCGTGGTCAGCGCCATTGCGGTCGCCATCTTCTTCAGCCGCCTCCAGGTTTCCTGGACCGTTCTTGCTTTGGGCCTTGTGCTCGTGCTTGTGTTTGCCTTCTTTTTTGCTTCCGTGGCGGCAAACGCCATCGCCACCACGGCGAATAATCCAGCATCGGGCATGACGATGCTCACCCTGATCATCTCTTCGGTGGTGCTGTTGAGGTTCGGCCTGTCGGGAACCACGGGCATGTTTTTCGTGATGGCGATTGCGGGCATGGTGTGCACAGCGCTGTGTGTCTCGGGCCAGTTCATCACCGATCTCAAAACGGGCTACTGGCTGGGCTCCACGCCCGCGGCGCAGGAGAAAGTGAAGTTCCTCGGAGTGATTGCCGCGGCGGCCGCGGCCGGGCTCACCATCGTGCTGCTGGCCCATACGTTTCAGTTCGGCGAAGCCGCACAGGGCGACCTGCGGCCCATTCTCGCGGCACCGCAAGCTTCCATCATGAAGGCCCTGGTTGTAGGATTCATGAGCCGCCAGCCTGTCGCCTATGTACTCTTCGGCGTCGGAGCCTTGATTACGCTGGTCATGGAGATGCTTGGCACCTCATCGCTTGTGTTCGCTTTGGGAATTTACCTTCCTCTGAACCTGACCACGCCGATCCTGGCCGGTGGCTTCCTGTCGCACCTGGTCAATCGCCGTTCTGAAAAGATAGGCGGCGAACCCGGACATCGGATTCGCGAGCGCGGAATTATCCTGGCTTCGGGGTTGATGGCCGGCGGCGCGCTGGGCGGCGTTCTGGGCGCGGCTTTGCGGCTGCTCCCGGGATTTCACGAAGATCTCATTCAAACGCCTTTTTATTCCTGGGATTTGGTTTCGCAATGTGTTTCGGGCCTGCTCTTTGCCGGGCTGTGTTTCTACGTCTGGCTCGGCGCCTCCAAAATGGAAAAGGAGAAGTCATGAACCAACTTGACCTTTATATCGCCGAGGCGATTCTTGGCATTGACACGCTTTGGGGTGGCGACGTGATGTGCCCCTCGGGCACGGGACGCTTCATCGCCGATAGTTGGTTTTCCGATGAGCCGCTGCCCGCGGCCTACACGCATCCGGCCGCTGCGCGCTTGCGTGAGTCCGGCGGTGTGGCTGGCAAAACCATCGACCGCGACGCCATTGAAGCCTACTTGCGCGATGTGGACATTCCCGGCGCGATTGCAGGCGTTCGCAAAGAGGCCACGGGGTGCGGCGAACTGCGGCGGTCCTATCTTTACGGGATGGCGCTGAGCCTCGACGTCATGTGGGACCTGGCCATGGAAGTCCTGGGCAAAGGCGATCCTGTTCCGTACGCGCGAGCCGTCGATGCATCAACCGGTAAGCCGCCCGAACCTTCGCGGCCGGAGAAAAAGCGGGAGCGCGTAGCCGAGCTGCTGGGCCGCGCAGGATACGCATCGCCGCAATCCGGTGGAATTCTGGCCGCGGTGGATGCGTGGCGCCGCGATCGCGTGACCCCGATGGCATCGGTGCGCGCACTGGGCCAAGCCGTGATCGCGCACTTCGACAATCTGAGCGCGAAGAACCTGCTGAAGTACCTTCCCACTGAGCTCGCGCGAGTGCCGCGCGCCAACATCGACTTCCTGCCCATCAAGGACGCCTGGTTCTCCGGCTCGATGAACTACATTGGGCGTGCGCGAAACGCGGACGGCACTCCGCAATACGAAGCCAGCTATGAGATCAACGCTTCGTTGCAGATTTCGTATCCCGAGTTCGAGCAGCTCGTGAGCCACGAAGTGGTTCCGGGACATGTGACCACTTTTGCCTATCTGCAGGACTTGTACGTGCGCGGAAAGGCAGGCTTCGAGGCTTCCATTCTTACCATGAATACCCGCGCCGCAACGCTGTTTGAAGGACTTGCCAATAATGCCATCCTCATCGCGCATGGCGTAACTGAGGTGGACCAGTTGCCCGACGAAGACTTGCAGATCGGCGTGCTTCTGGCCCTCTTGCAGGATGATGCGAAGAACCAATCGTCCTACATGACCTGGGGCGAGAAGAGACAACAGGCGGAAGTCGCGGCCACGCTGCGTCGTGAATTTCTGGTGACCGAAGAACGCGCGCATAAACTCTCCGGCGCATGGGGCCGGCATCCGCTGCTGGGCCGCATGTACCTTCCGGCCTACCGTTCGGGTACGGAAAGAGTGGCGCAACTCCGGCGTACTTACCCCGCCGACAGAGTGCTGCCGGCGATTTACGGGTGCAACGGACTCGTTGACATTGAGACCGTCGAGCAGGTTCTGAAAGGCTAGAAGGCCGCCGCTGCGTTGAACTCTCCGAAAGAGCCATGTGGTAGTTTTCTAGTGTGTCCACCGCCAATCCTCCGGCCCTCGGCCAACTTGAGCCTGCGCAGCCAGGTTCGAAGCGGCGATTTACCGCGTGGCATGCGGGGACGGCGCTGCTCCTCGCGCTGGGCTATTCCGGCTACTACTTCTGCCGCTCCGATCTCTCGGTGGTGCTGCCCGATCTGATCCACGACATGGCGCGCCACGGAATGTCGCCGAATGCCGCGGAGATTCGGCTCGGTTTCATCGCTTCGGTCGGCACAATCGCTTACGCGTTCGGCAAATTCTTCTCCGGAGCCATCGCCGATACCGGCGGCGGCAGGCGAAGCTTTCTCGGCGGCATGGCCGGCTCGATCTTGTTCACCATCCTCTTTGCGATGAGCGGGAGCTTTCCGCTCTTCACCATGGCGTGGATCGGCAATCGCCTCTTCCAGTCGCAGGGATGGGCGGCCCTGGTGCGGGTTTCGTCGCGCTGGTTCTCCTACTCCACATACGGCAGCGTGATGGCCGTGGTCAGCCTCAGCTTCCTGTTCGGCGATGCGGGCTGCCGATGGATGATGAGCGAGCTGATGGCGCACGGCGTGGGCTGGCGCGGCGTGTTCTTCTTTGCCTCGGGCGCGCTCGCGGTTCTGATGGTGATGTGCATGCTGCTGCTGCGCGAGTCGCCGGAGGAGCGCGGCCTGCCCAAGCCGGAAGTGAATCCGAGAAACGTGTACGCGGGCGAAGAAGGTGCAAACGGGGGAACGGCCGGCGATGAGCGCGTGAACATCGGAGCGATTCTGAAGCCGCTGCTCACCAGTTTTGCGTTCTGGATGGTCTGCGTGCTGGCGTTTGGGGCGACGCTGTTGCGCGAGACCTTCAACCTCTGGATGCCGACGTACTTCGTGCAGTTTGCCGGGTTCTCGCCGAGCGTGGCGGCGAGCCGCAGCGCGCTGTTTCCGTTGTGCGGCGGAATCTCCGTGCTGGTGGGCGGATTTCTGAGCGACAAGCTGGGGCCGAACGGCCGCAACATTCTCGTCGTCGCGGGCATGTCGGCGTGCACCGTCTGTCTCATGCTGATGGGCCACATTCCTTCGCCCGCCGGCCTGTGGGCGCCGTCGATTCTGGTTGGGCTGGTCGGCTTCACGTTGCTCGGTCCGTACTCGTATCTCGCGGGCGCCATGTCGCTCGATTTCGGCGGCGAGAAGGGAAGCGCCACGGCCGCGGGAATCATTGACGGCTTTGGCTACATGGCCGGATGGATCTCGGGCGACACCGTCGCGCGCGTCGCGGTTGCGTTCGGCTGGCGGACTGCGTTCGTCGCACTTGCCGGCGTCTCGCTGGTGACGGCGCTGGTCGCGGTGGTGCTGGCGGGGCACCAAAGAGGCCGTGGGCGGTGAACGGTGAACGGTGGACGGTGAACGGTGGGCGGTGGACGGTTGACGGTGAGTGGGAGAGTGGAGAAGTAAAGCAAAAGCAATAGAATGAGGCAGTTAAGGGGTGAATGCGCCCGGGTTGAAAATGAGCGGGTCGCGCGTTGATTCCAAATGAGTTACGGGTCATAAATACGGCGTATTTGGATGCATATTTTCAGCATTTCTGAGAGCCGTTTGTTGATTCTAAAATGGTTAAGTGGCGAAAAGTAAGCGAAACACCCCAAATTTTTTAATTATTTATTTTTCCGTTTCTTGTGGGACTTCTTTGGGCGACCGGGTTTGCGCTTGCTGGCGAGTTTTGGCTGGTGGTAGATGGTGGACAAGGCGATCCTGGCATTGGCCAGGTAGTGCGCGGCATCGGTGTGGATGATGATGCCGGTCATGGACGCGTAGTTGATGCATGCGACGAAGTCGCAGATGTTCTTGTAGCCGGAGAGCGCGGGCACGGCCTCGAGATAGGCCTTGTTGCCGGCTTTCTCGCGATCCCAGTTGGATGAGCCCTTGATCTCAGCCTGTTCGTCGTGAGCACTGAGCCAGGCGCGCCTGCAAATATCGATGGCCTCTTTGCCGGAGTCGTCTGACGAGGTTTGAGGCTCGACGGCGGCGTTGATGGAGGTAATGATTGTGAATGCCATGAAGAATCCCCTTTCATCTTCTTCAAGGCTACAGATTTGGTGGAATTAATCGGCAAACTTGGGGAGAAGAATTTTGCGAGTATTTTCAGTGGGTTAGGGGAATTTGGGAGTGAGAGGGGGTTGACAGCAGAAAGCG
>CAWEXN010000012.1:0-380775 GCA_963813015.1 uncultured Acidobacteriaceae bacterium | reverse complement strand
ATGGCCAAAGCGGCCGACACCTTACCATCTTATGCGGCCGGCGCCGGCGGAAACAGGACGCCTCGCATTCACAGTTCCTTGATCTTGATGTTCCGAAACCAGATCTTCACTCCCGGATCACCTTTCGGCTCGGTACCCTGCAGCGAGATGTGTCCGGTGTGGTACTTGCTGTATCCCGGCATCTTTGCGAACTTCGTTCCAGCGATCAACTTGTTCCAGTTGTCGTCCCACAAATGCGTGTCGATGACCTGGTGACCGTTCTGGAACAGTTGCAGGTGACCGTGGTCCGCGATGATCTCAAACTGGTTCCACTCCCCTGCGGGCTTCACCCACTCAACCTTGTCTGAAATCATGTCAAAGATATCGCCTGAGCGTTCCATCAGGACGCGGCTGTCCGGAACAGTGCAGGCCAGATCCGCAATCTGCATTTCGACGCCCGTCTCCCAGGTGTCGTGGTATTCGGGCGATTCGTGCACGTAGAACATTACGCCGCTATCGATGCAGGGTTGCGCCTTCCACTCAAGCTTGAGATCGAAGTTTGTGTACTCCGCATCCGTCACGATGTCGGCAAAGTCGGCTTGCGGGTCCTGATTCGTCTTTTTTAGTTGAATGGAACCGTTAACGACGGACCAGTCGCCACCCGTTCCTTTCTCAAGGTACGAGTGCCAACCCTTCAAATCGTGGCCGTCGAACAGCAACTGCCATCCGTCCTGCTTTTCCTCTTGTGTTAGTACATTTGGTTCCTGCGTCCACGCCACCCCCGCGAACAAAACGCAGATGGCCGTGGCTATCGATAACTTCCTACGGTTCATCAATACCCTCCTACAAAGAAGTATGCCTGCGCAACGGGTCAGCTCGAAAGAACCGCCGCTTCGGGGCTAAAAGGCTGCAGCCTCTCCGGCCACTACCGTCTCTGCGTTTCCGGAGTTCGCCGGTTGTCAGCCGTTCATGCCTGGAGTGGTTGGCAACTTCGCTTTGACTGCCGGGTGTGCCTTCGCCTTCGGGATACCGTGCTGGTGGCAATCGGTGCACTTCACCCAATGGATATTATGTACGCTGGCCGCGCTTGCGTAGGTCGTGTCCATCTTCTCCACGTCGATTCCACAGTGGGACATTTGCGGATGGCAGGTCTTGCACGAAGCCCGTGCGTTCTCGTTATGCCCATCGTGGCAGGAGATGCAGCTCAGGCCCTCGTGCACGCCCATCGGCGTGCGATCGTCGCCTGAACCCACCTGGGGCCCCCAGGCATTGGCCGCTGCAATTGAACCTGCATCTGGCATTCGCGGCGCGTGGCACTGGTAGCAGAGCGCCTGCCGCGGGTCCTGACTGACGTTCACGATACGGGCGCCGTCGTAAAGCTGTGGAATGGAAAGCGCCGTTGCGGCAAAGTGAAGAGTCTCCCGGCGATCGTAAAAGGCGAGCGATGCGGGCACGGCCGCGCCCGTCACGGAGATGCGCGAGGCAGGCTTGGTTTCCTGAGCGCCTTCGCGGTGGATCTGGTGGCAGGTCATGCAGGGCATCGCCGGCTGATCGACCAGGTCCGAGCGAATCACTCGCCAGGGTCCTTTCGTGTTGAGAGGCTGGACCAGATCGCGAATGGAACCGTTGAAATGCATGCCATGGCAGCGGAGGCAATCGTCCATCAACATCTGTTTGGAGTTTTGTGCAGGATCGGCAAATATCTGTTTGTACGTAGCGCTATGCGGACCCGCATGCCAGCTCGCATATTCCTGCTGGTGGCAGGCGCGGCAGCTCGCGGTCATCTCCTGCACATCCACGTCCCGCATCCGGATGTTCTCCGGAATGGCGCCGAAGAAATGAATTCGCATGTGACGCAGCTTGGTGGCGAGGCTTGCCTCATGGCAATCCATGCAACCTTCTGTCCGGTGAGGCGCCGCATGAACCACGCTGACGTAGGCGGCCATTTCGTGACAGCTTGCGCAGCCCTGGCCGTATTGCGATGTGTAGTAATAGGACGCGCCAAACGTGACACCGACCGCAAGCAAGGCCACTGAAGCCAACGAGCGATTGCCGCAAGCTTGAGGAATCGCATCATGATCGGAAGCCCGTGCCCTTCCAGTCGCGAACCAATGCCGCGGAGGCGAAGTAGGCGATGGCCATGATGGTGAGTGCCGGATTGAAGCCGCCATTGGTGACATGCACACTCGAATCAATCACGAAGACATTGTCCACATCGTGAAGCTGGCAGTTGCGGTTCACCACTGAGCCTTGCGGATCGTTGCCCATGCGGCAGGTGCCGGCCTGGTGCTGGCCGGAATACACGGTCCTGGACACGCCTGCGCTGATGAGTGTGCTTGCCGCCCCGGCCTCCTTGAGCCAGGCTTCGGCGCGCTTAGCCTGCACAAGGCCGATCTCGTAGGTTTGGGGATGGACGTTGCCCGAAATGCGCGCTACGGGCATTCCCCACTTGTCTCGAACCGTTGGATCGAGAGTTACCCTGGCGTCGGCGGTGGGAATCTGCTGGGTCGGCCCCATGACGACGATATTGCGCTTGTAGAAGTTGCGCATGGCCTGCTTGTGCGCGAGCCCCCAGCGAGGTGTGCCGCCGGGCATCCGGTCGACCATTTGAATGGGAAGGCGGATGAATTCGTTGGCCAGCAAGCCTCCGCCACACAGGCCCGGAGTGCCGTGGTTGTAGTCGCAGATGGCGATGCTCGCGCCGGGCCCCACATCGTCGTAAGTATCGAAGTCGAAGAATCCGATCGCGCCGGTGTAGTGGTGACCCTGCAAATTCCGGCCTACCTGATCGTGGCGATTTCCCAATCCATCAGGAAAGAGACGGCTTTTGGAGTTCAGGAGCAGGCGCGCTGATTCGATGGCGCAAGCGGAGACTACGACGAAATCGGAAAGCTGCTCCTGCAAGCGCCGATCGGCATCGTAGTAAGCCACGCCGCGCGCGCGTCCCCGGTCGTCGGTGAGGATTTCCCTGGCCATGCACTCGGTGCGCAGCTCGCAGTTTCCGGTTGCCAGCGCTACCGGGATCACGGTATTCTGCGAACCGTTCTTGGCATCCACTTCGCAGGCAAATCCAACACACCAGCGACAGCGCATGCACGGGCCGCGCCCGTTGTAGGGTACGCTGTTGCGAGCCATGGAAATGGGAAAGGGATGCAGGCCAAGGCGTTTGGCTGCCGGCTCGAGGATTTGAAACTCGCGATTGGGCGGGAGCGGCGGCATCGGCAGAGGACGCCGGCGCGGACCGTGAAAGGGATTGCCCGAATCATCTCCGGAGATGCCGATCTCGTATTCGGCCTTCTCGTAGTAGGGTTCCAGATCGTCGTAGGAGATGGGCCAGTCTTCGAGCGAACTCCCAGCAGGCGCTCCGTAAGTTGAGCGCATGCGGAAGTCCTGAGGCATATAGCGCCAGGCCATGGCTCCATAGCTCAGCGTCCCACCACCAACGCAGGCGGCGTTGTTCTGGTAGCCGCCTTCGCTGGGCAGAAAGATCTGCGGCCCGCCGTCGGGATCGACCACAACACGAGGATTGCCGTCATCCTCAGGCCCGAATGCGTTGCCCAGCACCGTAGTGCGCTGATTGCGCAGGTCGTCCTTGCGGCAATCGTTGGCTGTGTACCACTTGCCCCGCTCCAGCAGGACGACGCTCAGGCCCGCAGTCGACAGCTCTTTGGCCACAATGCCGCCCGCCGCGCCGGCGCCCACAACAACTGCATTCACGCGTTTCATGAGGCCGGGCCCTTTCTCAGGTCGTACTGCGCGCGCCCAAGAATGGGCGGCTCAGCAAGGCCGAGCATCCGCCAACTCACAGCATCGCGATTGCCGCCGTGCCGCGGCGATCCGTAGTAGCCCTCAAGTGTGTGACTGCGCACCAGCTCAAAGAACTTGCGATTTTGGCGCTCGATGGCTCCGGTAATCTCGACCTGCTGCGGTGCCGACAGCGCCGCCAGATCCCGGCCAAAGCGCACTCGGCTTATCGCATCAGCCTGCTCCAGCCCATCCCGGTAAGTATTCCGATGGCGCTTGTAGGTCCGGGCGAGTTGGCGGTCGATGTAGCTGACGACCCCGGCTTGCGAGGCGCTGGGAAAGTCATCCGCCGGGACAATTCGATCGCAGAGCGCGGCAAGTGTCAGAGCCTGGCCATCGCTGAGGAAGTCCCAGTCTCCGTGGTTACGGGCAGAGCAGCCAACAGCGAGGGCCGCGCCGCCCATTGCTCCGGCAGCTACAAATTGCCGCCGCGTAAGACGAATGCCGTCCCTGCTCGATTGCATTGGTTCCTATCCCGAAGTGAACTCAGACCATGGCTGAGCACAGCCTGGGCATTGCGGCGAGTTTTCGGCTAGTTCATACTTGGCGTAGTCGGCCAGAGCAGTCTGTGCCACGAATCACACACGGAGTTGGCGGTTTACAGTGCTCCGCAGTCGTGCGACTTGCAAGGACGGAGGATGGCGCCGATGAAGATACGCTATTTGCTCAGCGCATGGACGTGATCGGCGACCTCAGCTCGACTACTGGTTCGCCGATCACCTGGTACCGGAAGGGTTCTGAGGTAGCTTCACCATGTCGGTTTTGATTCTCTTGTTGGCTGGCTCCGCCGCCTCCTGACCCGTATCGAGGTGGTGGGCACTCCATGGCGAAGGTGAGGTCTTCGGTTCCCGACTCTGACGCAGTTGACCAGTTAGTGCCCGAATCCCCATTGGTCAGCTGAAGAGCGCGTCGTCCCACGACTGCGGGTCGTCCCACATCGGTGTCGGTTCAAAGTAACCCGTTCCTGGTTTGAGATGACGCTTAAGCTCGTCATCGTTCAGCGCAACTCCGAGGCCCGGGGTATCGGGTACGCGGATAAAACCTTTGTTGATGATTGGCTTTTCCAGCCCTGTGACGAGGTCCTGCCAGAAGGGCACATCGAGCGAATGGTTCTCAAGCGCGAGGAAGTTGCGCGTGGCGGCGGCGCAGTGAACGCTGGCCATGCAGCTTACAGGGGTTCCTGCAAAGTGCATGGCCATGGGCACACCATACTTGAAAGCCATATCACCGATGTGGTGGGTTTGCAGAATTCCGCCAGAAGTTGCGAGATCGGGATGAATCTTATCCACGACGTGCTCCCTGCATAGGGTCTCGAAATCCTCAATCTTGTAAATGTCCTCGCCGGTGAGGGTCGGCGTAGGGCTCTCCTGCGTAATCTCTTTGAGCAGATCGGTGTAGTACCACGGAATCACATCTTCCATCCACTCCAGGTTGAATTTCTCATACGCCTTGCTTAGGCGGATAACCGATTTCACGCCGATGTGGCCCAGGTGATCCATCGAGAGCGGCATTTCGTATCCAATGTTCTCGCGCACCGCAGCCACGTACTCGCACAGCCGGTCGATGCCCTTATCCGTCACCTCGGTGGCAATGAACAGGTTCGGTTGCACGTGCTGCTCCCAATTGCTCAACCCTGAAGGCTGCATCACCGCGTCGGGAATTCCATCCAGTACGTTGATGCCCAGATCCATCTTCATCCAGGTCAGGCCCATCTCCTTGCGCTCTTTCGCGCGACGGCCATATTCAGCCGGATCCATGGATTCCGTCGTGTCTGCATAGATGCGAATTTCGTCGCGCCATTTGCCGCCAAGCATCTGATACACAGGAATGTTGTAGACCTTGCCGGCGATGTCCCACAGCGCCATCTCTACCGCGCACACTCCGCCCGCCTGACGCGCATTCCCGCCAAACTGCGCGATCTTCTGAAACAAGTAGTCGATGCGCAGGGGATTCTCGCCGAGCAGCCGGCTTTTCAAAACCATCGCGTACTGCGGCCCGGCAATGTCACGGACCTCGCCCAAGCCGTAGACGCCTTGATTGGTGTCAATGCGAATCAGCACGCACGGGCTTGGTCCTGGCTTGACGATCACCGCATAGCGCATATCAGTGATCTTCAGGCTCGACGGACTGGATGCGAGGTTCACGTTCTTGATCTCCGCCTGAGCTTCCGCGACGCGCGCAACAGCGCCGCCTGCCAGTAAACCGAGTGAGGACTTGAGAATGCTGCGGCGGTCGGTGCGAAATCGCTGTGTGTCTGACATTTCAGTCAATTCCTTCCAGTGTGAATTTCATTTTTGAAGTCCGCTGATTGTCGAGCGAACCAGATGAACAGACTCTAGGGCTGCGGCGTGCCCGGGCTCCGGTGCTCCGGCTTCGGCTGCGTGGCCTTTGCAAGCAGCGCATCGAACTCGCTCCGAGGCATCTTCAGCTTGTCGGGATGCGCGTCGATCCACCTGGCGAATGCGTCGTACTTTGCCGGCGTCCATCCCCCCTCGAACTGCGCGCCGTTCTTGCCCTCGCGATTCAACTCGAAATTGTATTCGTCGGTCAGCGCCGTAAACTCCGCTGCGCTGATGGCGTCTTCGGCCAGAATCGCGGGAATGAAGAGAACCCCCTCCGGCTTGGCCAGCACCAGGTCGCCGGGCAGCACGATGGCTCTTCCGATGCGAACCGGTACGTTGATCCCGGTCAGCTCCATGTCGGCCCAGGCAGAAGGATCATATCCCCGATAGAACCCGTTGAAATCCGGAATCTCCCGGTTCTCTTCCTGATCGCGGATTCCCGCATCGAATACGAAGCCCGTGTGCGCATGTGCGGCCACTGCATTGCCCAGATTTGAGCCGATGAGCGTCCCCTCGATGATTTTGCCGAACCCGTCGGCAACGTACACGTCTCCAATCTGCAGCTCGTTAATCGGCCAGCTATTGGTTCCGCTTACACGGCCTTCGGCTTTTCCTTCAGCAAGAATCGCCCTTTGCATATCGGGCCGAGTAGGCATGTATTGCGCGGTGAGTGCGCGTCCGGCGAATGGCTTGTCGATATGGAGCGCCTGCCAGCCGCCCTCAAATTGGTTGCGGTACCCGTGGTCGCGCAAATATTCCCATACATCTTCAATGGTCATATCCAGTGCCCGCTTCAGCAGAGCATCAGGCAGCTTGGGCCGCCCATCTGGAAAACGATCGCCCTTCCACTCCGAGGTGTAGAAAAGAATTTGATCGCGCGTCATCTTTACCTGGGCGCGCGAAGGCAGAGCCACCAACAGAGCGCAAATCGCCGCAGCCATTCCAATCGCTTTTTTCATAGTAAGTATCCTTCTTCGGGCGCTGAATCCCCAGACGCATCATCGTCGCATCAACCCTGTCCCGTATCCTGCGAACCGCATGCACAAACTGCGATTACGGAGCACAGCAATTGTAGAACCTGTCTCTCGCCAAGTTTCTATCCAACCCACGGAAACCGGGCGCCCACGGAAACCGGAGGCCGGCGCGCCGGATCGATACATTCTGAGACTGAGTCAGAGGAAAGCCTATTTCTCCCCCGCGAGTTTGCGCAGGCGAGCACTCACATTCCAAAACGCCCGGCCGTCGTGGTATCCGCCCTTCCAAATGGAGCCCTTGTCTTGAGTGGTTGGCGTGCCGTCCGCCTCGGTTAGGTTATACAGGCCGTGGTATTGGCTATCGATTGTGTGGTTCTTGATGAAGTTCCACTGTTCGACGAACCTTTGAAAGTAAATGGGCTCTTGCGCTCCGTATCGTTCGTGCATCATAAGCAGCGCATTCAGCCCTTCTACCTGGACCCACCATTCCTTGAGCCGGCTCTCCGGCTTGCCCGCGGCTGTGCCGTCCTGGAAAAAGCCTCCGTTGCTTGCGTCCCAACCGTAGGCAAGCGCGTGATCGACCAGCATCTTTGCCATCCGTTCGGTTTTCTCGCTCGCGTGGTGATGGAGGAGTTCGTCCGTTTCCAGCATCAAATAGGCCGTCTCAACATCATGGCCGAAGGAATCAAGGTCGGGAATGGGCTGCCAGGCATTGGTGAAATAGAGATTCATCGCGCCGGGCTCGACGCAGATCTTGTCGCGTACGATGACCAGCATTTCTTCAAGGCGTGCGCGCAGCGCCGGGTCAGGCCAGACGCGGTAAAGCTCTGTGAAGGCCTCGAGCAGATGAATGTGGGTGTTCATTGACTTGTAGCCGACAGGACCAATCGGCCCCATGGCGACGCGTCCGCCAGGAACATCCGGCTTGATTGGCGTACCATCGCGTGCAAGCCACTCATAGTACCCGCCATGCTCGGAGTCATGCGCGTGCCGGTCGGTCCAGAGAAAAGCCTTCTTCGCGAGGTCGAGCGCCTTGGGATCGCCAGTAGCCTGGTAGGCCGCGGCCAATCCATAAATGCAGAATGAAATGCCGTACAGATGTTTGCCGTCCGCGAATTCCGGAGTAGCGTGGCCGTCATCATCGAGCAACCAGAAAAAACCGCCATCCTGCTTGTCCCACATGACGTTTTCGAGATAGGAAACCCCGTGCTGCACGATGGGCAGAAACTCCGCCTTCAGCTTCGGATCGCGCAAGACGACCTGGGATGCGACCCACGTCATCCGTCCTTGCATGACGGAAGCCTTGCCGTCGCTGGGCGCCCACTGCCAGTCGCGGGTGAAATGGGTGTGGAACCCGCCGTGTTCATGGTCGACGGATCGAGGGAACCATACGTCAATCACATCGGTGTCCAGTGCATTCCGGACTTCGGCGGCCAGCTTGAGATAGTCCGCATGCGTTGGCGGCGGGACGCTGGTCGGCGCGGATTGTGTGAGTTGTTGCGCCATACATGAGCCAGAGATTAGAAGGAGCGCGAGAGGGAGGCACCCGATTGGCGCGGCAAGCCCACTTGGAAAACGTTGGCCTACGATCCCAGCCATACGCGGCTCCTCCGTTAGCCTGTTCGTGCTTTGTCAATGGATTCTACAGCAACAGGAATAGCCTTGAGGCAAGAGCCAAAAGCGCCCACCTCATTATGTTGTCGCCGGCGCCTCGGGGCCTTTGCTGTTGGGAGGGTCGACGGGTTGAAATTCTGCGCCAGTTCAGGCGTCGACTCCACGTCCTCCGGTCGCAGTTTCCGCCTCGATGATCCGCACCGATCCCTAATCTGCTTCGATTTCTGCTTCCCGCCTCCCCTCCTTCCAAACCCTTTCATTTCAGTTTCTGCCGCAACAGTCGGTGAATGGAGCGCCAGACACCGCAGAAGTGTGCCCATAATACTATGTGCAAAAGCGATACGCCCTGGGGTGCCAAATCCGGTTCATTGGTATAGAACACTGAATAGCCCCGTGCGCAATTTCGAGCAAAACCGAGCGGAATTCCAGGAGATACTTGCCAAGCCCATTCGCGAGCTTGGACTCAAGCTCGAGGGGTCTCCGATAGAACGCTTCGTTCAGCAGCTTTATGGCGAACTGGAAGCCAAGGGTCTTCATAAATTTCGCCCGCATTGCTATCTGACTGACGAATGGGGATGCCCGTCGGGCGAGCCTGTCATCGGAATGCCGTTCTACCTGGCGAACCCTGATCTGGCTCAACTTGAGCGCGAGATGAACGACCTCGAAGATGCTCGCGAAATCATGATGTACATGCGCCATGAAGCGGGACACGCATTCAACTACGCGTACCAGCTTTGCAAGTCGGCAGAGTGGCGCGATCTCTTTGGCCCGTTCCGGCGCGCATATCGGGACAACTACCGTCCCATACCGTTTTCGCGGAAGTTTGTTCGCCACATGGCAGGGTGGTACGCGCAAAAGCATCCCGACGAGGATTTTGCAGAAACGTTTGCAGTGTGGCTGACGCCTCGATCGCAATGGCGCAAGCGCTACAAGGGCTGGGGCGCACTGGCAAAGCTGAGATATGTCGATCGCATGGCGCGAAAAGTCGGCGACGTTGAACCCATCCGGCGCCGCGGCCGCACTGACATCACCGTCGACGAGATGGAATCGACGGTTGGAGAGTTCTACCGGCTCAGTCTGCCGGAAGAAGTTCCTGTCGAGGAGCTGGCGCTCGATGCGGACCTGGCGGACATCTTCAATATCTCTCGCCGGCGAAGCAAGGGCGTGCGATTCGCCCATGAGATGCTACGCCAGCATCGCAAAGCCATCATCGACAAGGTCGCGTATTGGAGCGGCGTGCAGCGTCCGATCGTGAAGCGGCTGGTGGAGGCAATCTGCAAGCGGGTTGAAGCCCTGGGTCTGCGTGTGGACATTCGCAAGGAGCCAGAGCATCTGACGGAATTTACCGCGTACACAACGGCACTGGCCATGAATTACCTGGTGCGCGGAAAATTCACTCACCCATGAGGCGCGCTGGCAGGCCGTCGCTCCGATTGGAGGTCGCATGACTGGAACGAAGTTGAAAGTCACCGTGCTGTATGACCAGTGGGAAGAAGAACCCGCTGAAGTGCAGGAAGAAGTACCTCCACCGCGCAAGCGCAAGGGGCAAAAGAAGCGCAAGAAGAAACCCATCAAGCATGACCGCGAAGAGATCTTCGAAGCCCTGGAGAAGCTGGGTCATGAGCCGTCGTATCACGTTCTCGACGGCCGCCCGCAGTCGCTGATTGCGCTAGCCAAGTGCAGTTCCGACCTCATCTTCAACCTCACCGAGTCCTATGCGGGCGACGACACCAAGGAGATGCACGTCGCGGCATTCCTCGATCTGCTCGAAATCCCGTACACCGGGGCGGGACCGCACGCGGTCATACTTGCCCAGGACAAATCCATCGCCAAGAAGATGTTTGCTTTTCACGGCATCAAATCGCCCTACTTCGCCACGTCGTATCGCGGCACCATCGACCACGCGCACGACATCTCGTTTCCGCTCATCGTGAAGCCGACCTCTGAGGATGGGTCCATTGGAATCGGCGCGGATGCTGTCGTCAACAGCGTGAAAGAGCTGATGGAGCGCGTCTCCTATGTTCAGACGGAGTTCGATTCTCCCGCGCTAATCGAGGAGTACATTGAGGGACGCGAGATCTACGCAGCGATTCTCGGCAGTTATGAGAGCGCACATGCGCTTCCGCTCGTGGAGCTCGACCTCTCGAAGCTTCCCAAGGGCGTGCCCAGGATCGCCAGCCAGGATGTGAAATTCGAACGAGAAACGGAAGCTTACAAGCTGACGAAATCGGCGATCGCCGAGGATCTGGATGAAGAAACTGAAGCCAGGTTGACCGAGACCGCGATCAAGGCCTATCGCGCCGTCAAGCTTCGCGATTATGGCCGCATTGACATGCGCTTATCGGCCAAGGGCGACGTGTACGTGATCGAGGCGAATCCGAATCCCTGGCTCTCAAGCGGGCAGGAGTTTGCCATGGCCGCGAGAAAGTCAGGACTCTCCTACACCCAAATGATCGGCGAGATCGTGGAACTTGCGATGGCCCGGCAGGCGTAAAAGAGAGTGCCGGATGTTGCGCTCATCTGCCGGAATGGTTATGGGAGCCAGCCCCAGCGTCGGACCGTTGAGACCGGTGCGAGGGATTCTGCAGATGCTCGATGGCGCGGTCCAGCTCGAGCAGAAGCTCTTCGGACATTATGCGCGTGAAGCCATGACGGATGAGGATGCGCTGAATCACCAGGTCTTCGCGGTTGGGAGGCATGGAATAGGCGGGAACCAGCCAGCCGCGCTCACGCAACCGATCGGCGACCTGATAGAGCGTGAACGGAGAAGACACGGGGTCTTTCAGCTTCCAGCAAAGGCCCGGGATGCCGCCGGCTCCGTCATAGATGATTTCAAATGGCCCGAGCGCAGCGATTTTGACTGCAAGCTCTCTTCCAATGGCGGAGCATTCCGACTGAATCCCGCGATAGCCTTGCTTGCCGAGACGCAGGAAATTGTAGTACTGGCAGATGATTTCGCCGCCAGGCCGCGAGAAGTTAAGCGCAAAAGTGGGCATGTTGCCGCCGAGATAATTGACGTCGAAGATCAGTTCTTCAGGCAGATCGAGCTTCTCGCGCCATAGCGCCCAGCCGACACCAAGAGGCGCCAGGCCGAATTTGTGGCCGGAAGCGTTGATGGACCGGACACGCGGCAGGCGAAAATCCCAAATCAAATCTGGCTGAAGGAAAGGCGCGAGGAAAGCGCCGCTTGCGCCGTCAACGTGGATGGGGATGTCGAGGCCCGTTTCGGCCTGAAGCTTGTCGAGCGCCATGCTGATCTCGCGCACCGGCTCGAATTGCAGGGTGAAGGTGACCCCCAGCGTGACAACTACACCGATGGTGTTTTCATTGCAACGCTTCAACACTTCCTCAGGCGTGAGCAGCAAGCGGTCGCCTTCCATGGGAACTTCACGAATCTCGACGTCGAAGTAACGGCAGAACTTGTGCCAGCAAACCTGAACCGGTCCCATGACGAGATTGGGTGAATCGACGGGTTTGCCCTGGGCACGCCTGCGCTTGCGCCAATTCCATTTCAGAGCCAGCCCGCCAAGCATTGCGGCCTCGCTGGAGCCGGTCGTGGAGCAGCCCATGGTGCTTGCCGCTTCGGGGGAGTTCCAGAGGTCGGCGAGCATGTGGACGCAGCGCTCTTCGATGGCCGCGGTCTGCGGGTACTCATCCTTGTCGATCATGTTCTTGTCGGCAGACTCGTCCATGATGCGCTCGACTTCGGGCTCAATCCATGTGGTGCAGAAAGTGGCCAGATTGTGCTGTGAGTTTCCGTCGAGAACGAGCTGATCGTGGATGGTCCAGTAGACGGCTTGCGAATCACGCGAGACTTCAGGGAATACATACGTCTGACCGTTACGATGCAGGGCGTCCGACTCGATTGGGCTGGTCGGCTTGGCCTTCAACTTGTGAGTGTTGTGCAGGGCCATTTGTTCTCCTGTTTGTGGGATCGCATTCGTGGCGTGGCGCCGACGGCAGGTGTTCTCTTTGCCGGATCAGTCTTGGTCTTTTACTTTAACCGCGAAGAGCGCGTGGTGGGCGAGAATGAAGAGCGTGAGATGATCAGGGCCGCCGAAGACGATGTCGATCGGACGCTCAGGAACATCGATCTGAGCGATCAATTTGCCCGCGGGACTGTAGACAAAAACCTGCCCGTTGGCAACATACACATTGCCCTTGCTATCGACCGCGACGCTCTCACCGCCGCGCTCCGCGAAGGTCTGGAGATCAGTCAACGTGCCGTCGGCAGCGACGCGCGCGCTGTAAGTCCGGTCTTCCGACGCGCTGCTGATGTACACGCGTAGACCGGGAAGAGCGCTGATGAATCCGTAGGTGTCAAGATTGTCGGAGAAACGCCAGCCGGTCGAGTCAGGCGGACCCTGTTGAAAGACGCGCCCGGCTGGAAGGAAGACGCTGCCGTCCAGCGAGATGTACTCCTTGGCTTTCGGCGTTGATACGTCGTCTGCAAACATCTCGGCCAGCGTTTTGTAGGTGAGAGTGTTGAAGTCGAGCTGATTTCGGAATTCACCGTTGTTCCAGTAGTTGGCCGGCAGAATGACTGCTGCTCCCGGATGCGGCGTCGCAGGCTGCGGCGCGAGGATCGCGATTTGATCCTCTGGCGATCCGGGGCGGAAAGAGTAGACGGTTCCTTCAGGTCCAGCGGAGGAGACCACGAGCAGATCGCCCGCTTTGTCGAAGGCGAGATTGACTGGATCGAGCGGATTGTCGCGCTCAATGGTCAGCCCCTCGGCAGCCGACCAGCCGTAGATGCGCTGCTCGTGGTGATCGACGAAATAGAGCTTTCCGGATGCATCGACAGCAGCGCCGGAGATGGAAAAGAAGCCGTCCTCGAGTTCCTCGACTTTCGCGTCGCGCGCCAAGACGGCAGAAGCATCGTCGGGCGCGGGCGAGGCTGGATTTTCCGGAATGTCAAGCACAGCGAATTCACGCTCGCGGACTTCCAGATGGTGCGTGACGTCCTGAATCGCATTTTCGTAAGGGAATCTGCTGACGCGGAGAAATGTCCCGCAGCCGTTGTCATCGCAGATGGGATATCCGCTTTCCGCGTTGATATGTGCGTTACGGAAATGAATGTTTCCGGAGTGATAGAGGCGAACCGCGGCGGGAAATGGTGCGCGGGAACGCGTAACGCGGTAGCCGTGATAGTTGGCGATGGTGATGTTGTGCGACCATCTAAATTCGAGCGACAGCGAGTCGGGACTTTCGCCGGCCTCCTCTTCGGTCTGCGGCGCGTTGATGTCCCAATTCTCAACATGGTCGAAGATGATTTCGTTGCGCACATGATGCTCGTTGGAAAGCTCGTAGACATGACCGGGCGTTTTCGTGTCCGAGACAAAGAAACCCGCCTGTGCGAAGGTGTCAGGAGTCCAGATGTCCGCGAACGTGCCGCCTCCACCGTGGGTCACCCAGAGGCTGGGAAATTGACCGCCCCAGCGCTTACTGAGG
This sequence comes from uncultured Acidobacteriaceae bacterium, assembly GCA_963813015.1. Taxonomy (GTDB): domain Bacteria; phylum Acidobacteriota; class Terriglobia; order Terriglobales; family Acidobacteriaceae; genus Telmatobacter. Next base: position 366,611 of record CAWEXN010000012.1, on the reverse strand, counting down.
ACGGAATCGGCGGTGTGGTTGTTGTTGTAAGGATTGAATCCGGTTCCGTGGCCGCCGAGAAAGCGGATGTCGTCGATGAGCGAGCCGACGCCTGCCTGCCACAGCACTCCGACGGCGCGCGGGTTGATGCCTCCGGTATAGACTCCGAAGCCGCTGATGATGTTGGCGCCACCAGCGGGCGCAGAGATCACTGGCCTCGGCGAGCCAACGCCCTGGAATCCCGGCGTGGAATCTTCGAGGTCGAACTGGGTCAGCGTGGGATGCAGGCCAATCAAGATCGTATCTGGTTTCAAGGCGAGCGTGTCACTGACACGGTAATGGCCGCTGGGAAAATAGAGCACGCGATGCGTGGTGATGGCAGTCTGGATCGCAGCGGTGTCGTCGGCGGTTCCGTCTCCCACCACGCCGAGCGTGTGGACGTTGACCCAGTCGGAAGTTGGCGGCAGCGCGGGGATTGCCGGCGGCAACGAATCGGGCAACGCGCTCAAGGTGGCGGCATCATAGCGCTGGCCGATTGTGCCGGTCATTCCTTCACCGGGCACGATGAGACCGAAGCTGAAATCTGCGACCTGGTAGGTCGCGCCCTTGCCGGCGACCGTTTTACCACTCTCGCGAAAAAGGGCGAAGGTCGGCACATCCTTGAGCACTGCATTCTCGAAGCCGATTTCAGTGAAAGGGCTTTTCTCGTTGCTGATGATGACGGCGGCTTTCGAGACTTGTTCAAAGCGGCAATCCTTGGCCCACATTTCGTCGGAGTAGTGCGGGTCGATATCGATCGCAACGGGGACATTGCGGAAGCTGTCGCGGATGAGGGTAAGGCCTACCTCGTGCTCGCGCACCGCGGCGTCGCGCTGGCCATCGAAGACCGAATCGATGAGCGTGAACTGCCAGGCGGGCGAAGTCTTGTCAGTAAGAATCCCGTAACGGCCGCCGTAGAAATGGAGGTCCTCGGCCTCGTTGCCAACCTCAGTGAGCGCGGCCAGACCCGAACCGGTATGGAAGTCCATGTGGCTGAGGTAGGCATGCTGGGCGACGTGAAAGCGGATGGCGATCGCAGCGGGGTTGCCGGCGCCAATTTCGAAATCGATGTTGCTCATCGCCGAATAGAATGTGTCTTCGTCGGCGTCGGCTACATTGTCATTCGGCGGCACGCTGCCCGGAGGCGGAAACGGCACGCGCTTGCCGGAGCGCTGTATTGCGGCGGAACTTGCGCCGGTGAACATGACCATGACGCCCACGCCAGTTTGAAATCCCGGCGTATTGTCAGCCAATACGAAGACAGGGCGCGTTTCGCCATAGCCAATGAGCCGCACGCCCGGCCATAGGTAGACGGTGCGCGTGAGGCGGTAGCGGCCCGAAGGAATGAAGACGATTCCCTCGCGAACCCCGCCTTCGGCTTTATCGATGGCCGTCTGGATCGCCGTGGTGTCGTCGCCGACTCCATCTGCATGCACACCAAATTCCTGCGTTGTGAGATACACCGCCTTTGGATCGTCAAGCTTCGTCGTGAAAACGGATGAGGCCGAAACGAAGGAAGGGACGCCAAGCAACAGAGCGCACAGCAGAGACTTTTTCATAAGAAGAATCCTTGTGAGTTTCCTGACCCGAGAGCAGCGCTAAGCGCGCTCGGCGGCGTGGAACTCGCGGCGAATCTTTTCAATGTTGACCGTCGGCTTTGGATATTTCATGCGCAGCGATTCCAGGTGCTCCACAACGATACGCGCGATGGCCAGGTTACGGAACCATTTGTGATTGGATGGAATGACGAACCATGGAGCGTGTGCCGTGCTGCAATGGGAGAGCGCGTCTTCGTAGGCGGCCCCGTAGTCCTTCCAGAAGGCGCGCTCCTTATAGTCGGCCTCGCTGATCTTCCAGTGCTTGGTGGGATCGTCGAGTCGCTCCTTGAAGCGCTTCAACTGTTCTTCCTTTGAGATGTGCAGAAAGAACTTGAGGATGTGAGTGTCGTGCGCAATGAGTTCCTTCTCAAAGCTGTTGATCTGATCGTAGCGGCGGGACCAGACATCTTTGGGAACAAGATCGTGAACGCGAACGACAAGAACATCCTCGTAATGCGAGCGGTTGAAAATAACGACTTCGCCGCAGGCGGGCGCGGCTTTGTGCGCGCGCCACAGAAAGTCGTGCGCCGCCTCTTCCGCGGAGGGTTGTTTGAAGGGCGCCACCCGGCAGCCTTGAGGGTTCATGGCGCCCAGAACGTGGTTGATCACGCCATCTTTGCCACCAGTGTCGACGGCCTGGAGGCAGATGAGGAGCGAATGCCGGTGCTCGGCGTAAAGCAGGTCCTGCAACTCGCGGAGCTTCTTCTGATAGTGCTCGATCTCATCGGCCGCGGACTTTGGGCTTTTATGACCGCCGCTAAAAGACGGGTCGAATTTCTTGAGCTTGACCTTGCTTCCCGGCTCGACTTTGAATTCTTTCAGATAACTCATTTCGGATTCTCCGCTTTGCGAGGCCACTTTTGATTGGACAAAACCGCAAACTTGCGTGCGAGGCAGATTCGTTCCGGCGGACGCTAGCGCACGATGCAGGCCCGTTGACGGCGACAGAAGAAATGCTATCAGGCTCGGCGTGAGAGCGGGGCGTAGCCACTGGAAGAGATTGAGAGCCTGCCCTTAACACGCCCAAAACAGAACTAGACTATAGTCAAGGCGGATACGCAGAACTCGATCCGCCAATCGATTCGCATTTGCTGCGAAGCGATCTTTGAGTGCGCAGGAAAGGGAGATGAATCATGGAAGCGACACTATCGCCAGACTTATTGCGGAGAATGGACGCCTACTGGAGAGCCTCGAACTATCTCTCGGTCGGCCAGATTTATCTCTACGACAATCCGCTGCTCAAGCGGCCGCTTGAAATCGGGGATATAAAGCATATGCTCCTTGGGCACTGGGGAACGACTCCGGGACAGAACTTCATTTATACGCATTTGAACCGGGTGATCAAGAAATACGATCTGGACATGATTTACGTTTCAGGCCCCGGACACGGGGGGCCGGCCGTGGTGAGCCACACCTATTTAGAGGGAACTTATACAGAGATTTACCCCAATATAACTCAGGACGAAGACGGACTTAGGAAGTTATTCATTCAGTTTTCATTTCCGGGAGGGATTCCAAGTCACGCGTCACCGGAGACTCCGGGCTCAATCCACGAAGGCGGCGAGTTGGGTTATTCGCTGAGCCACTCGTTCGGTGCCGTCATGGATAATCCCGAGTTGATTGTGGCATGCGTCGTAGGAGATGGAGAGGCGGAGACCGGGCCGCTGGCGACTGCATGGCACTCGAACAAGTTTATCGACGCGGCGACCGACGGCGCGGTGCTGCCGATTCTCCATTTGAATGGCTACAAGATCGCTAATCCAACGGTACTGGCGCGGATTCCCCATGCAGAGCTGGAGCAACTGCTCCATGGCTATGGTTGGAAGCCATATTTCGTGGAAGGGCACGAACCGGAACTGATGCATGAGGCGATGGCGGCGACACTCGACCGCGCGGTGGAGGAGATCAAAGGGATTCAGCTGGAAGCCCGTGCCCATGGGAACACGGCACGTCCGCGCTGGCCGATGATCGTTCTCAACTCGCCCAAGGGTTGGACGGGGCCCAAGGTTGTCGATGGATTGCAGATAGAAGGCACGTTTCGCTCGCATCAAGTGCCGCTGTCCGATCCGCGGACAAATCCAGAGCACCTGAAGCAGCTGGAAGAATGGCTGAGGAGCTACCGGGCGGAGGAACTTTTCGACGAGAAAGGCCACCTGCGACCGGAACTGGCCGAGCTTGCGCCTACGGGCACGCGTCGCATGGGTTCCAATCCGCACGCCAATGGCGGTATTTTTCTGCGTGACTTGAGGATGCCCGATTTCCGGGACTATGCCGCGGCAGTGCCTTCGCCCGGAGCGCCAGGTATCGGAGACACTCGCGTGCTGGGGCCGTTTCTGCGCGATGTAGTCAAGTTGAACGCGGAGCCGAGGAACTTCAGAATCTTCGGCCCTGACGAGACGATCTCCAACGGCCTCACCGCCGTATTCGAAGCGACCAATCGGCAGTGGGATGCAGTGAAAGTAACCAACGACGAGTTTCTTGCACCTGATGGACGCGTGATGGAGATGCTGAGCGAGCATCAATGCGAAGGCTGGTTGGAAGGCTACCTGCTCACGGGACGGCACGGTCTGTTCAACTGCTATGAGGCGTTCATTCACATCGTCGATTCGATGTTCAACCAGCACGCCAAATGGTTGAAAGTCACAAACGGGCTGCCGTGGAGACGAAAGATCTCGTCGCTTAACTACCTGCTGGCGTCACACGTTTGGAGACAGGATCACAATGGGTTCACGCACCAGGATCCAGGATTTATCGATCACGTGGTGAACAAGAAGGCCGAAGTTGTGCGCGTTTATCTTCCGCCTGATGCCAATTGTCTCCTTTCAGTAATGGACCACTGTCTACGGAGTCGACAGTACGTCAACGTCGTGGTCGCGGGCAAGCATCCAGCGCCCCAATGGCTGACGATGGACGCGGCCATCAAGCATTGCACGGAGGGTATCGGCATCTGGCAATGGGCGAGCAACGACCAGGGCGATGCACCCGACGCGGTGATGGCGTGCTGCGGCGATGTGCCCACACTCGAGACGCTGGCCGCAGTGAGTATTCTGCGCGAGCATTTACCCGAGCTGAAGCTGCGGGTGGTCAACGTTGTCGACCTGATGAAGCTGCAGCCGCAAACGGAACATCCGCACGGACTCAGCGACGCGGACTTCGACACCCTTTTCACGAAGGACAAGCCGGTCATCTTCGCATTCCACGCCTATCCATGGCTGATCCATCGCCTTACTTACCGCCGGACGAACCATGACAACATTCATGTGCGTGGCTATAAGGAGGAGGGGACGATCACGACACCGTTCGACATGACGGTGATGAATGACCTCGATCGCTTCCACCTGGCGATGGACACCATCGACCGGATTCCGCGGATCTGGGAGAAGGGCGCGTACCTGAAGCAGACACTCAAAGATAAGCTGGTGGAGCACGGCCAGTACATCCGGAAAGAGGGAAGGGACCTGCCCGAGATTCGTGACTGGAAGTGGAAGAGCAATTAGGATCGGGCAGGCGATGGGAGGCGCGGCGCTGGCCGCGACCGTTCATCGGAGACAGAATGATCGGTTCTACACAGCCGACGATTCGACCATTTGGGTTTCTGCGGGTTCGTGCTGGTCGAAGTCGAAGCGGGCGAAGATGTGTGCAAACTCGCGGACAATCTGCTCTCGGGTGAAGCCCATGGCTTCGTAGCTATATTCGTGCGAACTCGAGTGAGCCCGAGCTGTGGTGACTGCCTCACGCAAAATCGTTTCGAGCTCTTCACTCCCTGGATAACCAAAGCGGCTGTAGATGGAACGGAAGACGGCGTCCGGCGATTGCATCAGGTCGTCATACCTGACGATCATGCACTGTTCGGGCGAAGTTCTTTCGATGACCTCGAGCGGGTGATCGTACCAGTACTTTGTCCACGCTAGAATCTCGTCGCGATGGGGGTATTTTTGCGGCGGATCGCTGAAGAGACGCCCCATGTAGCTGAACAGCGAAATCGTCGAAGGCAACATCTCCAACGGATTGCGGACCAAATAAAGGATGCGAGCATCGGGGAAAGTTTCGAGAATGGATTCAATTCTGGCGCTGAAGAGGGGATTCTTGGCCATGTAGTGCCGGCCGCCGGTCGAAAATTGGTGGCGCTTTATGCAGTCTTGGTAGAACGACATGATGCGTTGCCGCTCGGGACGCGGAATTTCCGTATCGAAATACTGGTATGGCGGCAGTTCATCGAGATATGGAAACACGAAGCCGGCGAAAAATGTGGACCATATATAGAACAGCAGATGCTCATCTTCTTCGGGATCGAACAAGCCGAAGGAGTGAATCTTCAATTGACCCAGTGAAAAGGTGTCGAGCTTGCGCAGCATCTTTTCACCGATGCGACCGAACGCCACGTCTATGCGGGAAAGCAGGCCAAAGATCCACCGCTGCGTTATGGATGGGGTCAGATAGATGTCGCTGGTGCGAAGGCACGTAAATGTGGATACGTCGCGCGCCAGTGTCCGCTGCACAAAAGTCGAGCCGCTGCGAAAGTTCGACACAATGAAGAGCGGTTTCTCGACCGGCTGCTTACGGTAGGCAGGGAAAAAGATTCCATCCGCGATGAAGCCGATCCAGGCTGCTAGCAGGATGCATCCCCAAATGGGATAAAACGGCAGAAGGAAAATGAGCCGGTCGCGGTTGAGGGGGCCGTCGGTGCCGGCGCTCCGATAGAAGGAACGTACCGTCTGGCGCCAGAACAAACGAAAGTTGAAAGCCATGGGACCGCGCGAACCTCTGACCTGCTGATGGAGTGACCGATCGACAATTACGTGCGGGTCATCGACCTCGGGGGAGCCAATGCGCAACCCGCACACCGGGACTCTTCGCAATGCCGTTTACATCACGATCAGTTAGAGCGGGGCTGCTGTCAAGAGGAACTTAGCGAATCAAGGCCCGGCAGATGCGGTCTACACATTCATCAGGAGTCTGGAGCGTGGTTTGAAGATGAACTTCAGGGGCAACAGGAGGCTCGTACGGGCTATCAATTCCGGTGAAGTTTTTCAATTCGCCGCGTCTGGCTTTGGCGTAGAGGCCTTTCGGGTCGCGCCGTTCACACTCAGTCAATGGTGTGTCGACAAAGATTTCAAAGAATTCGCCAGGTCCGAAGAGCGAGCGGGCGTGATCGCGCTGCGCACGGTAGGGGCTGATGAAAGAGACGATCGCGATAAGGCCGGCATCGACAAGCAGGCGCGCGACCTCGGAAACCCGGCGAATGTTTTCGATGCGATCAGCCTCAGAGAAGCCGAGATCCTTATTCAGGCCAAGGCGAATTTCGTCACCGTCGAGCAGATAGGTGTGTCGACCGGCAGCGTACAGGCGCCTTTCCAGCGCGTTCGCAATCGTGGATTTGCCGGCCGCGGGAAGGCCAGTGAGCCACAGGCAAAGTGGCTGCTGGAGCTTGAGTTTAGCGCGGGCCTTCTTGTCAATCTCCATCGGCGTTCGAACAAAGGCGTCGCCTGACGTTCAGGAAACGGATAAATTTCGGCCCGTCCGGCGTTTGTTGCCAGTATAAAGGTGAGGAGGGTACGGAGCGTGGATATCCCCGCCCACATGATAGTCTTCGGCCAGCGCAATTTTCTTTGACCAAACCACTATGAAAATCCAATCGATTCTTCTTGCGACGTCTCTCGTCTTCAGCGCAACCTCGGCCGCATTACCGGCTCAACAATCTGCAAATGAGAAGCAGAATCCGTGCGGCGCGGAGCCGTGTCCGTACCTGAATCGAGCGTTGACGGCGGAAGACCGCGCGAAGGACCTGGTGAGCCGCATGACGCTCGAAGAAAAGGTGGGCCAGATGCAGGACGTGGCGCCGGCAATCCCGAGGCTAAATGTCCCCGCATACAACTGGTGGAACGAGGCGCTGCACGGTGTCGCGCGCAATGGATTTGCGACCAATTTTCCGCAATCGATCGGCCTGGCGGCCACGTGGGACACGGCGTTGATGCGCCGGATTGCAACGACGATCGCCGTCGAGGGGCGCGCTAAATACAACGAGGCGATTCGCAACGACGATCACAGTCGGTTCGCGGGGCTTACCTTTTGGTCGCCGAATATCAATATCGATCGCGATCCGCGTTGGGGACGAGGCATGGAAACCTTTGGCGAGGATCCATTTCTGACCGCGAGCCTGGGCGTGGAGTTCGTCAAAGGACTCCAGGGTGACAATCCGAAGTACCTAGAGTTGGTGTCAACGCCGAAACACTATGCGGTGCACAGCGGGCCGGAACCACTGCGACACGGATTCAACGTGGATGTCTCGGAACACGATTTAGAGGACACGTATCTGCCTGCATTCCGCGCAACGATCGTTGAGGGACACGCCGACTCAATCATGTGCGCTTACAACGCGATCGATGGCGCACCGGCATGCGCGAATACGATGCTGCTGCAGCAACATCTGCGCAAGGATTGGGGGTTCAACGGGTACACGGTCTCCGATTGCGACGCGGTCGGAGACATCGATCGCGGGCATCATTTTGCGGGGAGCCCGGAGGAGGCGGCAGCAAAGGCAGTGAAGGCGGGCACGGACCTGGATTGCGGCCGGACTTATGGAGCGCTGACCAAGGCGGTACATGAAAACCTGTTGGCGGAGACCGACATCGATGCGGCAGTGGTGCGGCTGTTCACGGCGCGCATGCGACTGGGAATGTCTGACCCGCCGGCAGCAGTGCCATTCAATGCGATCGCAACCTCCGAAGTGAATTCGGCGGCGCATCACGAGCTGGCGCTCGATGCAGCGCGCGAGTCGATCGTGCTCCTGAAGAATCGCGACAACACGCTTCCGCTGAAGCCATCGATCCGGAAGATCGCGGTGGTGGGCCCGACCGCCGATTTGCTGGAATCCATTGAGGGGAACTACAACGGGACCGCACCCGATCCGGTCTCGCCGCTTAGCGGATTGCAGAAGGAATTCGGAAGCCAGAATGTGATTTTTGCTCCTGGATCGATTCTTGCCGATGGTTCCCCGGCGCCGATTCCGTCTGCATACTTGCGCACGGACGCCTCGCTCAAGACGGCTGGTCTAAAGGGCGAATATTTCGACAATACGGATCTGACAGGCGCCCCGAAGATGGCTCGCGTGGACGCGAAGATCAACTTCGACTGGAATCGCGTCGCGCCCGCGGCAGATTTCCCGAGCAAAACATTTGCAGTGCGGTGGACTGGCGAGCTGGTACCGCCCGCGCCGGGAGATTATGTGCTGGGCATGCGAGGGCCGCGACCGTTCATGGCAAATCTGATGACCGGCGAGGCTGGTGGAGGACAAGCGCCGCCGACAAAGGCGCCGGACCGCGTCCGGCTTTATATCGACGACAAGTTGGTGATGAACGGCTCCAGCAATCCTGCCGAAGCGCGGCTGACTTTCGCCGATACAAATCCGCACGCGATTCGCGTGGAATATCAACATCTTCCCAACGATCGAAATGTCGAGCTTGTTTGGACACCGCCGGCGGATAGTTTGCTGGGCCAGGCGATCGATGCTGCGAAGAGATCGGATGCGGTTGTCGCTTTCGTGGGACTTTCTCCGAACCTTGAGGGCGAGGAGATGAACGTTCACGTGGCGGGATTCGAGGGCGGGGACCGGACCAGCATTGAGCTGCCCGCAGCCCAGGAGCACTTGCTGGAGGCGGTGGGCGCGACGGGCAAACCGTTGATTGTGGTGCTGACTGCGGGCAGCGCGTTGGCGGTTCAGTGGGCCAAACAGCACGCAGATGCGCTGATCGATGCATGGTATCCGGGTGAGGAAGGCGGGGACGCGATTGCGGAAACGCTTAAGGGAAAGAACAATCCCGCGGGGCGGCTTCCGGTCACGTTTTATGCTTCGACGAGCGATTTGCCCGCATTTACCGACTACTCGATGAAAAACAGGACCTACCGGTATTATCGAGGCGAGGTTCTTTATCCATTCGGATACGGCCTGAGTTATTCGCGATTCAGCTTTGGCGCGCCGCAGGTGAACGCCAAGGCAGTCGCGGCCGGCGCTTCGGTGGTTGTGACGACGATGGTACGCAACACCGGCGCGCGCGATGGGGACGAAGTGGCAGAGCTTTATCTAAGGCCTCCGCAAACAACAGTGTCTCCCGCCGTCGAGCTCGAAGGATTCAAGAGAATCCATTTGCGGGCGGGCGAAGCGCGGCGAGTGCAGTTCACACTTTCACCGCGACTGTTGAGCGAAGTGGATGAGAAGGGAAACCGAGCGGTGACGCCCGGCGACTACGAGATTTATGTTTCGGGCGGGCAGCCGCAAGCGGGAACGCCCGCGGCGACGATCAGCATTTCGGGAACGATGGCGCTGCCGAAATAAAATCGGCCAGAAGTAAAAAAACCTTAGCGCGCGAGAGCCTGGATTTGCGACGCGACAAAATCGTGGACAAACATCAGGCTGGTCGAAGACGCCACGACTGCCGCATTGGTTTGTCCCGCCGCATGAATGAGGAGGAAAGGGCGCGGATCCCACTCCCCTCCCTGAGAAACGCGCTCGTCCTCTTCGCTCCATCCGGGAGCTGTGCGCCATATTCCGGTGCGCCACGAGTGATCTCCCTGGATGATCAGAGTGGTTTTGGCCCAGCGCGGCTGCGATTCGAGGACGTCGAGTATCTGGCCGAGGAAGCGATCGGAATAATCCAGCGAGTCCAGATAGGATCCGCCCACTCCGTAGGTGCGCGAGCGGCGATCCCAAAAGGCCGGTGGATGGGGCGTGGGCAGGTGCAGGTAGATGACGTCTGCCTGGCTGTTGGCGAGCACGGCGATAGCGTGCTGACTCATATCCTTCACAGACGCCACGTGGCTTAGAGATTCCCAGTGGGCGACATCGGCTACAGCCACGCGAGGCGCAACGAGTTGTTCGGCGACGACGCGCAGAGGAAACCAGACGTCATCAGCAAAACTGGCATTGATTGACGGAGGGGCGCCGTCTTCTGTGTCATCGTTGCTCCAATAGCACTCGGTGGCCGTGCCCTCGAGGATCGGACAGTAAGGCAGGTACCAACCCACAATCGAGGTCGAGACGCCGCGCTGACTGGCCATGCCGAACAGCGAAGCGTGAGCGTCAAAAGGCTCCCAATGAGGATCATCATCGGTGCGAACGAGGAATTGATTTTTCGCTGTAATGGTGGAACTCGTTACGATGCGGCCCAGGAGCAAACTCGGCACAACCAATCTGGTGTGGTAGCCAATCGGCTTCACGTTGCTGTACACCGTACTCTGGGAACGTAGCCGATCGAAGTTGGGAAGATCGAGCGAGGGATCGCGAGCCTCGAATACTGGCTTATAAGCCAACTCGTCAAAGATGATCCAAATCAGGCGCGGTGCGGCGGCCGGCTGGGCGGGAACGAGGATGCTAAATTGCTGGATGCCGGGGCGCCAGAATGCCGCGCTGACCAACTGAACGGTCATGACGAATGCAAATACGACGGAACCGGTGAGCACGGCGCCGCCAAAGCCAGAGAGCTTTGACGCGACCCCTGGGGCGCGGAAAATCAAAAACGCGAGGATCGCCACCCACGCGACTGCTACGATTGCCACGTAGATATATGGAACTCGAAACGGAAAGATTCTGAGGTTGCAAACGAGCAGGTACATGGGGAGGAAGGCAAGGGCGAACCATCGGATTCGCGTCCAGACCTTCAGGCTGCGGAGGATCGCCAGCAAGGCGGCGAAAACAAGGCCAACAATCGCCAGGTCGACGAGCTGCGCCAGAACCAGGCGGGTAAGAGGCCAGGGAACGTGCATGCGCTCGTCGCCCAACGAAGAAGTCAGGTCAACGTAGCCGGGCAGAAGGAGAATGGCGGCGAAGCCCCAGGCCTGGGCGATTCGTTTTATCATCCCGTGCTTTCTCCCCCGCCTAGATCGCGTATTTGCGCGACTTCGTCTTACACGGGAATTCTATCGAATAGAAAGAGAATTCGCCCGTTACCTAACTTGGCGCGGTCGACGACCGCGAAATGCGGTGCGAATGCGCGCGTCAGGTCGTCCTCAGTCAAATGGCCGTAGAGATCGTCGCGGCCACGAAGCCACTCCTGAAACATGGGGTCAGAGGGTGGCACCCACTCCAGCACGAGCCAGCGCTGTGTAAGGGAGGCGCAGAGACCGGCGATGTGCGGGAGCGGCAACTGATGGCGCAGGATCAGATGATGCACGACTGCGAGCATGAGAACGAGGTCAAATTGTCCGGTAAGGCGATCGAGCAGAGAAAGGTGTTCGCGATTACGCCATCCTGCCGCGGGCGTGGGGCGGGCGATGTCTGCAATCAGGGCGGTGATGGGCTTGTTCCGGTCCAAGGCAGTGCGCCAGAGTTGCTCGAGAGCGGCGGAGTCGCTGTCCAGTGCGACGACACGCGCGCCGGCATCGGCAGCCAGCAACGAGTAAGTGCCAGTGTTGGCGCCGATATCGAGAACATGTTGGGGCTGACATCTTGCTAGAACGCTCTTGACGAATTGCTGTTTTTCTTCTACGTCTGCGGCCCGATAGTGGCCGGCAGTTTGTTCATAGCGGCTCCATTGGCTTTGGCCGCCCTCGCCGGCCGCGTGACATATCTGCTTACCGAGTCGCGCGATTCGCTTTTGGAGGACGTGCCGCGCGAGAGCGGGATCGGTAGTTGATGGAGTCTTTTTCGAGTTGGCGCGACGTTGCCCTGGCCGCTCAAAGACGGTGGCCATTGTGACGACATCAAGCAACTTGGGATTCATCCGGCGCCAGCGTGGCAGTGCGTCATAGATTTGACGCGGCTCATAGCCGTCGCGCGCAAACAGTGTTGCCTGGAGCGGCCAGCTCAGATACTTGGCCGCGAGGAGAGGCAGCAAGAATGTGCGCACGAACTGCCCGTAAGCCAGCCAGACACTGGAATGAGGATCGCGGCGCTCAAACGATAGAACATCCACAAGAACGGGGCGCGGGCCGGAAAAGAGAATGTTGAGAGGCGTGGAGTCTTTCAGAGTCCACCCGGCGTCAATGGCCTTGCTGGCCACGCGCAGTGTGAGTTCGGCGGCCGCGCGCCATTGAGCGGTGGTCCACTCCCATGGGTAACTGATGGGATCGATGCGTGGATGTTCAAGCCAGAATTCGCCGGAGGTGATGCAGGGATGGGACCCGGAATCGGCGATGCGGCTCTGAATCAGGTCACCGCTTTGCTCGAGAGTTTTGCGCAGCGGGGATGCGAGAAATGCGCGGGTCTCTTCCTCAGCCGCGGGGCGTATCCGCCGCAAGGCGCAACCATCCGCGAGCCGGAGCTCACCGGCCGGATCGCGAAAGGTCAATTCCAATTCAATGTTTACGGGCGGGAGCGCTGCCACTCGACCAGAATACTACTCCTCGGAACCATCAGGAATTTGGCAAGTCCTCGCTCTCCATGGCAACGGACTGCTTATCCGGTTCGGAAATGGGAGCATCGCCGGAACGGAAGAGGGAATAGATCTTCCGGCGCAAGTACCAGCCGGTGGCAACGAGCGCGGACCCAGCGGCCTGAACGGCTAATAGGCCTGTGCCTGGATCGGCGTAGGCATATGCAGGGCGCTCAAATACTAAGACGGCACCCACGAGAATCAAGACAACCGGAACGAAATTAAGCAGTTTCATGTGGCTCACGGCAACTCCAGAATCTGATGGAAGCTTCGGCCGGAGGCCAAACGACCTGGGATCCGGAACTCAATTCGAACAACCATCCCTAAGCAAGTAGACGGCAATCACTCCGTCGATGTTTACAGGATCACCTGAAATGCACTCCGAAAGAAATGTAACTTTCGGCTCAGGGTATCTTGGAAAGAAATAACACCTTCGAACCATGGCGATTTCAAGTCCACGCCCTTGGTGACACATCTTTAGTTCGGGTAATGCACAAATTCTGCCAGCATTACCGGCAGGGGTAATCCTGTGATCTGAATCGCTTCAGATGCTTGCGCTAAATGTCCACTGGGGGTCGAGATGCGGAAATCCCAATTTGGGTTGCCTTCGGTTGACAGCTAAACTTGCACGGCCGGAGCGGCTGAATCGCCCTTTGACTTGGGCGGTTCTTTGCGCCCGGGGGCGAGAATGGCGTGCAGGATGGTGCCTTCCATGCGGGGCATGAACTCAACAACGCCGGCAGCACCGATGTCCTGGATCAACCTATTAATGATGTTATAGCCGAGGTCGCGGTGAGCCATCTGGCGCCCGCGGAAACGCAGACTCGCCTTCACCTTGTCGCCTTCCGTCAGAAAGCGGATCGCTTGATTTTTCTTGGTTTGGTAATCGTGCTCGTCGACGGTCACCGAGAACTTGACTTCCTTGACGGTGATGACCTTCTGTCGCTTGCGCGCGGCGCGCTCGCTCTTTTCTTTCTCGTAGAGGAAACGGCCATAATCCTGAATCCGGCAGACGGGCGGGACTGCATTGGGCGAAACTTCAACCAGGTCCAGGCCGCGTTCGCGGGCAATGCGAAGGGCCTCAAAGGGTTGAAGGATGCCAAGCTGTTCGCCGTTTTCGTCGATGACGCGGATTTCGCGCGCGCGAATCCGATCGTTGATGCGAATGAAAGACTTTGCCGCTCGTTTATCGAATGCGATGGTACTCCTCCGAAGGCGTGCCGGACGGGCCGGGGCAGGGCGCCCCATTGGGCCGCAGAGCAGCGACGCAACCTGAGTATAGCATTGGCTCGGTCCTCAGAAAAAAGAGGTTAATGGCTGGGAATGCCCGCTAACGAGCCATCGGAATGGAGGCCGGTTACGCGCACATCGAGCAACTGATTGGCCGGGAAATGGCCGCCGAGATTGATGGGCACGAAGTTCTCGGAAAGGGCAGCGGTGCTGCCAAGCGTGGCGAGTGCTTCCGGCGTGTGGAGCGTGATGGCGGCGAGATCTTGTCCGACGAAGCGGCTGCGGTGAGCCAACGTTTTTTCTGCAGCCACGACCCGGAGCGCGGCCATACGCTCTTCGACGGCAGCCGGCGGAACTGGCGCCGATTGGTGGAGGGCCCATCCAGGCGTGCCGGGCCGGGGCGAGAAGGGAAACAGATGCAGATAGCCGAAGGGCATTTTGCGTACAAAAGCGAGTGTCTCATCGAATTCGCGATCGGACTCCCCGGGAAAGCCGACCATAACGTCGGCGCCGAGGGTAAGGCCGGAGCCGGCTGCTGAAAACAGCGCGGAGACCTTGTCCGCGTAGTGCCAGGGGCGATATCGGCGGTGCATACGGCGGAGCACGGCGTCGGAGCCCGATTGCAGCGGAAGGTGGGCGTGGCGGGCGAGACGGCCACCACCGAACTCGCTCAGCAGATTGATCAGGTCGCTGTTCCAATCCATTGGCTCGATGGAACTGAGCCGAAGGAGAGGCAGGGCGGTTTGAGTCAGGAGATCCCGGACCAGCTTTGCAAGCGAATCTTGTCTCATGCCGGAAGAGAAATCACGGCCCCAGCGGCCGAGGTTAATTCCCGAGAGCACGAGCTCCTTGCCGCCGGAGACGACGAATCCCTCAACGTGGCGAAGGACCACCGCGTGGGGCAGGCTTCTGGAGGGGCCACGAGTAAGAGGAATGACGCAAAAAGTGCAGCGATTGCCGCAGCCTTCCTGAATTTTCAAGTTGGGACGTGTTTGAGCGCCTGGTTTAAGCTCGAAATCCTCAAGGAAGGAGTGGGCGAAACGGTCGTCAGCCCAGATGGGAGCAGAATTCGGAGTACTCGCGGAAAAAAGCGAGGCTACGGGAAGAATCGAGGGCGGAGGCGCTGTGCCCGAACCGTGCGCCAGGTTGAAGATGATCTCCGGCGCGAGCGCCTTGTGGCTGTTGCCAACGACAGCGGCGACGCCGGGCATTCCCGCGAGTTCCTGAGGCGCGCGCTGGGCGTAGCAGCCGGTGACAACGATTCTGGCCGCGGGATTTCCGCGGTGCGCTCGGCGGATAAAGGCACGGGCCGCACGGTCAGCTTCGGCGGTCACGCTGCAGGTGTTCACGACGACGACGTCGGATGCGAGAGGTTGACTCTCGGCAAGCGTCCGCAAACGTCCGGCGATGGCCTCGCCGTCGGCGCGTGCCGCACGACAGCCGAAGTTCTCGATGAGAAAATCCGCCATTGTCCCAGTCTAGTAGGTTTTTTCGATGCGAAGCGACTCGCGGGGAGCAGGGCCGGCGGTTTAGGCTTGGAGCGGATTCAGCCGAGGAGAACAAATGCACCTCTCTCTCCAATTCTCACGAATCGCCGGTCTCGGCGCCTGCCTCTGCGGGGCATTGTGCCTGCTCCCGTCTTTCGCGGCGCAGACCTCGCCGAAGTCCCGCATCCTGGTCTATACGCGCAACTACACGCCAGATGGCAAGGGCTATGTGCACGACAACATTGCCGCGAGCGTGGCGGCGATCCGCAAGATGGGCGACGAGGCTGGATTTGCAGTGGATGTCTCAGACGACCCAGGCGTCTTTACAGAAAGCAACCTGCGCCAGTACGCTGCGCTGGTATTTTCAAACAGCAACAACGAGGCCTTCAGCGACGACGCGCAGCGTGACGCCTTCAAGCGCTACATCGAATCCGGCGGCGGATTTGTGGGCATTCACTCGGCCTCGGGCTCCGAGCGGGATTGGCCTTACTTCTGGTCGGTACTGGGCGGCAAATTCGCAGCCCACCCGCACCAGCAGCCCTTCATTGTTCGAGTCGTCGATCCAAGCTTCGCGGCCGTGAAAGGACTGCCCGCGCAGTTTACATGGACCGACGAGTGCTACTTTCTCGACCATCTGAACCCGGATATCCATCCCGTTTTGGTGACTGATCGGACCAAACTTGCGACCCTTGAGCCGATGACGATCGATGTAACCAAATTCCCCGTCGACCTGCCGCTCGCGTGGTACCACGAATTCGACGGTGGCCGCGAGTTTTATCTGGCGCTTGGCCACAACAAAGAAGAGTACGAGAATCCCATTCTCTACGGAATCATCAAGAACGGGATTCTTTGGGCGATGAAGGCCGGCCGGTAGGGGCTGCGCCGGGAAGCGCGTTTTTGAAGGCGCGCGAGCTGGGGTTCGGTAAAGCGATTCTTCGGTATACTAAGAGGGAACAGACACTCCACGTCGTTTTCGTTCGAGAATATGTCGTACTCCTCGACTGCCTATGTTCCGGTTTCTGTCCGGTCTGCCGCGCGGGGCCGAACGTGGCGCCTCGCTGGTTACGTTTACTTCACCTTTATCTGCTATGTTTCCATAGGCTTGCCTCTGGCGGTCCTGCCGCCGTTCGTCCACCTGCGCATGGGCTACAGCACGGTGCTCGCGGGCTTGGCCATCAGCATCCAGTACATCGCAACACTCCTCAGCCGGCCGTGGGCCGGGCGCATCTCCGACCACATGGGCGCCAAGGTCTCGGTCATGTGGGGCATGGCTTGCTGCACGGTGAGCGGCGCGCTTCTCATCGGTGCGGCAGCTTCGCTCGGTGTGCACTGGCTCAGTTTCGCCATCCTGATCGCGAGCCGTTTGGTACTCGGGGTGGGCGAGAGCCTGGGTTCTACCGGCGCCACGCTGTGGGGCATCAGCAGCGCGGGCCAGGAACACACAGCAAAGGTGATCGGGCTGAATGGCATCAGCACCTATGGCGGCATGGCGCTGGCTGCGCCGCTGGGCGTGATTCTGGATCAGCAGTGGGGCCTGGGGTCCATTGGCCTGCTGACGATTCTCATCGGCGCCGCCAGCTTTGTCTTGGCGTGGCGCAAGGAACCGGTAGCCGTCGAGCCTGGCGAACATTTGCCGTTCGCTCATGTTCTGGGCCGCGTGGCGCCGCACGGCATGGGACTCGCGCTGGGCGGCGTGAGCTATAGCGTGCTGGCCACGTTTGTGACGCTGTTTTACGTCAGCCGTCACTGGAGCGGAGCGGCTCTTTGCCTCACCGCGTTCGGTATCGGATTCATCACCGTCCGCCTGCTATTCATTAAAACCATCAGCCGCTTCGGCGGCTTCCCGGTGGCGATTGCCTCGCTTCTGACCGAAGCCGTGGGGATGATTCTGCTGTGGCAATCCACGGCGCCATGGATGGCAATGACGGGTGCGGCAGTGGGCGGTCTGGGACTCTCGCTCATTTTTCCGGCAATCGGCGTGGAAGCTGTGAAACGTGTCCCGGAGTTCAATCGCGGGACAGCACTGGGTGTCTATACCGCATTCTCCGACGTGTCCTTCTTTCTTGTCGGGCCGATCGCCGGGGCCATCATTGGCTGGTTCGGGTACGCCAGCGTGTTCCTGTTTGCACTGATCAGCGTGCTGGCGGCATTGGGGATTGTGGTGGCGCTGAAAGCCGCCAGCAGCCGAGAGCCAGTAGCCCGTAGCCAGTAGCACTCAGCGAACAGCAGAGAGCTGCGGGGCCCGGTTCAGTGCTTCCCGCCCTAAGAGAGTTGGGACGGCGCACCCCATTTTTTGGGGGATGGCATGTCGTCTGACGATAGGGTGGGCCACCCGCCGCGCATTGAGGAGGGCATAGCATGATTAAACTGCTGGGGCTGGGAATTATTGCAATTGCATTCTTGGCTGAAGGTCAGCTGCCCTCCAGTGTCCTTGGAAAATGGACTGTGGGGAAGCCCTACGATGTCGGACAGCCGATCGGACTCGATGCGAAACAGGAGAGAGCGATTGTTGGACTCGTTATCGAGGTGTCGCCAAGCCAATTCGCCGTCTGTGGCAGAGATATTCCGATAAAGTCTGTCGATGTTGAAGACCTCGCGAGCAGTGATTTTCTCGCTAAATACAACTTCACTCCAAACCTAATTGGATTCAGCGATGCCAAAATCATCGAGGTCAACCTCAACAAGCTGCATTCAACAGACGCGTGCGGCGAATTTGCTGACCCTGGGATGCATCTCCTCATCAGCAAAGGTCATGCTGTAGTCGAAGTCGCGAACGACTATTTTCGATTGGTGAAAAGATAAAGGGCGGGTGGCCCACCCTAACGTTTTGAGGCTTTCAATTCAGGATAGGGCGGCCAGCCGCTCCCCAAATTCTTAATTCACATCCATTGTTAGGCTTCCGAGTGCTCTGGGATCGGTTTCGGTGTGCTGTTGAGAAGAGCCGAATGTGTGCGTCGTGCACCCGCGGCGACGACGGCGAGCGCAAGGACCATAAAGAGCACATGGCTGGCGAGGGCGATCGCTTTCGGGCAGGGAACGATCGGGCCCTGCATGAAGGCATGCGCACCGTAAACCAGCGCTCCGCCAGCTCCGACGCTGAGGGTGTGCAAAGGCGTCCACGCGCTGCGATGAGAGAACAGACCCAGCCCAACGAGAAAAACCAGATCGACGGCGAGCATGAAGGCGGGGGCGGCCCAGTTCCACTTCCATAGAATGGGCGAGAGCATGATGGCCGCGCCGAGAAGGAATGCGGCGACGCCAGTGACGAAAGCTGGAGGCGCGGGGAGGGGCTCGCGGGTTGAATCGGGCTGGTCACGAGAAGCAGGCGGGATGAGGAAGGCAGCGATGACGAAGACGACGACGACGAGAGCGGACACGATGAACTGCGCGGTCGAGGCCCGGAAGGGGTCGTGATGAAACGTGTACCAGGTGTTGTAGACGACGCCGATGGCGAAGAGGACGGCGGCGACGGAGAGGCCAACGTTGCCCAGCCAGGGCGTGCGGGCGCGCGAAGGATAGAGGCCTTCAACGAGTGCGATGGAGACACCGATGCTCCAGAAGGCATGGACGTTGAGCATGAAGAGAGTCCACCAGGCGCCTATGCCGAGGGCGGGAATCCAGGCGTGGGAGAGGAGGTGCATGTGCATGCCGAATATGTCGGGATTAAAGAGCGTTTGCGTGGTGAAGGCCTCCTCAATGATTGCGTAGGCGACGCCGAGGAGAAGGATGGTGGGCCAGCCGCGGCCGGAACGGCGAGTGAACTCGCGGATGAGAATCGCTCCGCCACCGTACATGGGCGCGAGGACGATGATCAACGGGAGCCAGGTGGCAGGAAAATCGCCGAGAAGGAACTCGGCGACGAGGGGTGCGACGAAGAAGAGGGTGACAGCGGCAAGGATGGAGCGTTGCGGGTGGGACATAGGCGCCTCAGTGGAACGAGAGAAGTGTACGCCGGAAAGTCAGATGGCGGCGGTCCTCCCCTCATCGTTCACCGACCATGGTCGGGCCTGACGCAACGTCAGAGTCAAGCGAAGAATTGGTTCTTAATCTCGTTGAAAAAGGCAGGCGGAGGACGCCTGCTATTCTCTCCCCGAGGTTTCTGCCATGGCTGAGAGCGCAGCATTCCCCTATGAAACGCGACTCAATATCCTTTTCAAGCCGCTTGAGCTGATCGATGTGCATGGCGGTTCCGGGCGCAAACGAATACAAGTGGTTCAATCAAACCCTGTGCCAGGTGAACGATTCCGTAGTGCGCATGGCCGCCATTGAAGGCGAGTACCACTGGCACAAACACGACGAGGACGACGAGTTTTTCTATGTAGTTGACGGAGAGCTGCTGATCGATCTTGAGGATCGCACCGTGACGCTGAAACCTGGACAGGGATTTGTGGTGCCGAAGAAGATCGTGCATCGGACGCGTGCGCCGAAACGGACGACGATTCTGATGGTCGAGAATGCGGGGATTATTCCGACCGGGAACTGAGGCAGTGCAACCGGCGCTTTCGAAGATCATTTGCGGAACAAACAAAGCTAAGCTCTGCTACGGGGCCGGCGCAATTGGATTCGTGCTATCCCACCCTAAACGCCCAACCACCCCACGGACGAGGACCTGTCCGTGGGGACCCCGGTGTGCGCGTTTAGGATGGGGCACCCGCCGGAAG
Organism: uncultured Acidobacteriaceae bacterium; assembly: GCA_963813015.1. Taxonomy (GTDB): domain Bacteria; phylum Acidobacteriota; class Terriglobia; order Terriglobales; family Acidobacteriaceae; genus Telmatobacter. The sequence continues at coordinate 346,251 of CAWEXN010000012.1, read as the reverse complement.
ATCGATTCTTGTCGCGAATCGGCGAAGGCGAAATCTTCAGTGGGTGGAACTTTCGAGACTTTGGCGCCGTAACGGCAGAAGAGGAATCAATGCGGAAAATACTTTGCCTCTTTCCACTCATCCTGCCCGGCATCATGGCTGGAGCTCAGCGTCCCGATGTCCCTCGGATTGAGTCAAGCGATTGTATCTACAAGGCAGACGACTTCCACAAAACCCATTGTGGCAATCTGGTCGTCCCGGAAAGTCGTCTCCATCCACAAAGCGGGGTCATCAAGCTGCCCTTCATTTATGTCGAAAGCAGCAATCCAGCCAAGAAACCGGATCCGGTGCTCTACACAGGTGGTGGCCCCGGTGTCAGTTCACTACACCCGGTCACTTCAATTGCCGGCAGGTCTTTGTTGAAAGACAGAGATTACATTGCCTTTGAACAGCGTGGCACACACTATGCCTCGCCAAACTTGGAATGCCAGGGCTCGGGGCAAGCGGTTCAAGAGGCCTATCTCAACCATCGGTCTGTCGACGAGGCCGTACTGGAGACCGTGCGTCAGTGCCATAAGAAACTTCTACAACAAGGAGTTGACTTATCCGCATACAACACGGATGAAAGTGCTGCAGATATTGAAGACCTGCGTCGTTTGCTAGGGATCGATTCGCTCGACTTGATGGGCATTTCGTATAGCGGGGGTTTGATGATGACTGTGCTGCAAAAATACCCACGGCATATCCGCTCCCTCGTCCTGGACTCACCACTTCCGGAGTTTGTGAATATCGACGAGCAGGAGCTCGCCAATTTCAATGAGGCTCTGACAGCGGTGCTCGATAGCAGCGGAGGTGGTCTTACCGCACGATTCCGCAGTTACTTCGGCGGCCTTGATGGAAAGGTTTTTTCGATAAAGTATCGGTTGAAGGACGGCACAGTGGTCACTTTAGACTACGGTCGCAGCGAATTGCTGGCCATCCTCCATAACAAGGTCGAGGATTACGACGGGATCAAGGAACTACCTCAGATCGTGAGCGATATGATCGGCGGGCAGCAAGAACGCTATATCAAAGAGTATTTCGACGGCGTCTTCTCGGCGAACGGCGCAATTTCGGGCATGCGATTATCTGTATATTGTTCCGACAAAATGGCATTTGAAGATCCAGCAATCATTCAGCAGCAGGATGATACTATGCCCTGGCTGGCGGGGTTTCATGTCAACGACGTTTACGGGAAGCTCTGCGAATCGTGGCCCGTTAAGCCTATCGATGTCACTACTAAAAGACCGTTCTATAGCAACGTCCCGGCGCTACTTGGTGCGGGTGGCCTCGATGATGCCTGCAGACCTTTATATAACGACATGATCCACCACTATCTTCCCAACAGTCAGCGTTTACTCTTCGCGAAACGCCAGCACGCTCCGCTGCTGAATTCGAATGAAGGCGATGTCTATATCGGGGAATTCTTAAACAATCCATCGGAGCAGCTTGCGGGGCAAGAAGACATTAAGGCTTATTGATGGAGGAAGTTTGAAAAACGGCGTCGAGTCTAGTCTTGCATTGAAGTCGAGCGACTCGAACCTTCGGAGCCGAGAAGGGTGCTCTGATCTCGCTCGGTCGGGGCTGGAAGCTCTCCTCCCTCAGACGTAAAACGGCCACCCCGGAGGGTGGCCGTTTTGGTTTTGATTGGCTCGCAAGAGATTTAGCGTTCGCCCTTGCGCCAGTTGACCAGGTCGCCGAGCGTGGTGGTGGAGCTGGAGACCGGTTGTTTGTGTGGTTGATCGCGCCTGGAGTCTGGCCTGGAGCCGGAGCTTTCGCGGGCAGGCCGCTCAGCTTCCTGACTGCTGCTGCCCGTACGCAGGCTCAAACCTACCTTCTTCTCTTCGACGTTGATCTTGATGATCTTGAATTCGTTTTCCAGACGCTGCTCGAGCGGGGAGTGGCCATCGACGGGATCACCGGCCTCGGAGATGTGGCAGAGGCCCTCGACGCCCTCGGCAATTTCGACAAAAGCGCCGAACTGCGCGGTGCGGAGGATCTTGCCGTGAACGACGTCGCCCACGCGGTGCGTAGCGAAGAAGCTCTCCCAGACATCGGGCTGCAACTGCTTGATGCCCAGCGACAGGCGGCGGTTCTGCGGCTCGACGCCGAGAACGACGGCCTTGACCTTCTCGCCTTTCTTGACCACTTCAGACGGGTGCTTGACGCGCTTGGTCCAGCTCAGGTTTGAGACGTGGACGAGACCATCGATACCATCCTCGATTTCAACGAATGCACCGAAGTCAGTGAGGTTGCGTACGCGGCCTTCGACGATTGCGCCGATCGGGTACTTGTCGGTCAGGCTTTCCCAGGGGTTCTCGAGGAGCTGTTTCATGCCCAGAGAGATGCGGCGGTCGGCGGGGTTGACGCTGAGAACAACGGTGTCAACCTCGTCGCCAGGCTTGACGAGCTTGGAGGGGTGCTTGAGGCGCTTGGACCAGGTCATCTCAGAGAGGTGAACCAAGCCTTCAATGCCCTGCTCGAGCTCGACAAACGCGCCGTAGTCCGTGACAGAAAGAACGCGGCCGTGAACCTTGGCGCCAACAGGATAACGTTCGGTCGCATCAAGCCAGGGGTCAGGCGTCAATTGCTTGAAGCCGAGCGAGACGCGCTGCTTTTCCTTGTCGAACTTGAGAACCTTGACCTGAATCTCGTCGCCGACGTTGACCAGATCGCGGGGATGGGTGAGGCGTCCCCAGCTCATGTCGGTGATGTGGAGAAGCCCGTCGATACCACCGAGGTCGACGAACGCACCGTAGTCGGTGAGGTTCTTGACCGTGCCGGTGAGGATCGCGTCCTCCGCGAGGTGCTCCATGGTGGCCGAGCGCTTGGAATTCTGCTCCTCCTCCAGGATCTCCTTACGGCTGACCACGACGTTGCCGCGCTTCTTGTTGAGCTTGATGACGCGGACTTCAATCTGTTGGCCGAGATAGGTATCGAGATTGCGCACGGGGCGAATCTCAAGCTGCGAGCCGGGCAGGAAAGCCTTCATGCCGATATCGACGGTGAGCCCGCCCTTGACGCGGCTCACGACTGTGCCGGTGACGGGTGTCTTGTCGTTGGCGGCTTTCTCGATCGTGTCCCAGACGCGGAAACGCTGAGCCTTCTCGTAGCTGACAAGGTAGCCGCCTTCCGGCTCCTCGCGCTCGATCACGACGTCAATAATGTCGCCGGGCTGGAACTTGACGGCGCCGGTGTGGTCGACAACCTGCTCGAGAGGCACGAGGCCCTCGGACTTGAGGCCGACATCGACGACCAGATATTTTTCGGTCTGCTTTTCGACCTTGCCGGAGACGACCTTGTCTCCATATGCCTCGACGGCGGCGGCTTCTGCAGCCTGCTCGCGCTCGAATGCGGCCAGGGCCTCGGAAAAGTCGTCGGGTGGCTCAGTGTGCGTAGCGGAATGAGCCTTGACGGCAGGGGCCGGTGCTGACACGGTGGGCGAGGCTGGCGTGGCTGCAGGCGGCGTAACGGCTGCGGCGGGCTCGGCGGCAATTGCCTCAGGCTCGGCCGCGGCTGGAGTCTCTAAATGCGCGGGCTCGTCGAGTATTGCGGCCTGAGCGACAGGCTCGGTTAGGGCATCGGCGTCCAGAGGGGCTCGATCGACAACAGAGGCGTTGTCAATATTCGACGTTGAAGGGTTGGACGTGGATTCGTACGACGGCCGTTCAAGCTCCGTCGCAGGGTCTAGCGTTGGGGTTTCCAATTCGGTGTTCAGGGTTATGCTCTCGGTTTCGGGATTGAGGACGTTTGCCATTACAGCCTGCTCCGGGACTGCGTGCTCCAGCAAAGGATTGCTCCAGCCGCTGGGTGGCTCCAACGCCGTAATTCCGCGTTCCGGTCGCCTTCGGTGCCTTGACTTGCCCTCGCGCCAAGTGACGCGCCGGTTCTGTCTTCCACAGGAAAGGCCGTCCCCAAGTTGTTGCACTGGGGTAAAACACGGCGGGTTTCCTTGGGAAACGCCGGCAGGCAACGGCTTGCTGGGAGGGCGGCCGCAACTCACTGCAGGAATCCGCGCAGGAAGCTACGCCTTGAGTGTAGCAATCTCTGCAATCGAGCGTCAATCGAGTTGGTCAAAGCAAACGAGTTAGGAGCCGTGAATTTGCGGTGAAGCAGGGAGCGCGATGCCCGCGGGCGCATCCGAGACCGGTCTGAAACCTAACGATCCGATCGGGGCAAAAGCCTGCGGAGAGAGCCTTCTATACTGGATCGGACAGACTGGACTGGGATGGATCACCTCTGGACTCCATGGCGTTATGCCTACATCACCTCGTCGGAGAGCGGGGCGCGGCGCGGCGTGCCCGCGGCTCTGGATGCGTGGCCAGGCGACCTGGATTGCGTGTTCTGCAATCTGATGGCGTCAATTGACTACGCCATCGCGAATGGAATTGATCGCGACAAGGCAGAAGCCGCCGCCGGTCTGATTCTGCGCGCGAAGAGCTGTTTCATTTGCCTGAACGCCTATCCGTATACATCGGGACATGTGATGGTGATGCCCTACGCGCACCTGGATCGGCTGGCGGTGTTGCCCCTGGAGACCGCGCATGAGCTGATGGATCTGGCGCAGCGGACCGAACGCGTTCTTGACCGCGTCTACAAGCCGCACGGCTTCAACTTCGGCATGAATATCGGCAAAGCGGCGGGCGCGGGAGTGGCCGGACATCTGCATCTGCATGCCATGCCGCGCTGGATCGGCGACACCAACTTCATCACCACGGTGGGGGAGACGCGCATTCTGCCGGAGGATCTGGAGACGACCTGGAGGCGGTTGTGGGAGGCGTTTGCAGAAGTGCAGTGAACAGGGATCAGTGGACAGGGAACAGGGATCAAAGATCAGAGATCAGAAGTGCTGGATTGATCAGTGCCGGGCGGCACCTTTTCACTTTTCGCACTTCCTCTGTATGATGGATTCGCCGCGAAGAGGGCTGTGGGGGAACCGATGAGGAAACTGCTTTCAATATGTGCTGGATTGGCGATGACGTTGAGCGCCGCAACCGCAATGGCCGCCGATGTGACTGGCACCTGGACGGGTGAGGCGAAAGGTCCGGATGGATCGAGTTTTCAGCTGACGTTCACCTTCAAGCAGGACGGCGCCACGCTGACTGGCACGGTGCAGCTGCCGCAAAATGATCCCATCGCAATCAGCAACGGCAAAGTGGACGGCGACAAGTTCACCTTTGACGATTCATTCAACGGCATCACCATTCACCACGATTGCACGGTCGTCGGCGACTCAATCAAGATGGCGACGAAGACCGATTCCGCCGATTTCCCGGGCATGGAGCTGACGCTGACGCGAGTGAAGGATACGCCGGCGGCGCCGGCAACTCCGGCTGCGCCAGCCACCCAAGCGGCCCCGCCACAGGCGCCGCAATAGAGCAATGATCGGGCGAGAGAGAACTTAGTCGGCTGAGGTTACCCCTCGGACTGGCCGGAATCGTCTGTATCCGCGGCAAGGGCGAGGTTGGGCTCTTCGAATCCCGCTTCTTCGAGTAGCTTCTTCGGGATCTGCTTCCTCCCTTTCGTCGTTACTCCCAGTTCCCGAAGCATCTCCACCTGCCGAACCAGGTTGCCGGGCCCTATTGAGAGTTGTTTGGCCGCCTCATCATACGCTTGCCGAGCATCAGAGAGAGCGACGCCGACGGACTCGAGATTTGTGACAAAGCCGACGAATTTGTCATAGAGCTCCGCACCCCGTTTCATCACTTTTTCCACGTTCCGAATCTGCTGTTCCTGACGCCAGAGGTCCTTAACGATGCGAACTACAAAGAGAACTGTCGTAGGCCCTGAAAGCAGAATTCCTTTTTCGTAGGCGTCATACCAAAGCGATTCGTCGTTCTGCAGCGTGAGCAGAAATGCCGGTTCGATCGGCACAAACATTACGACGAAATCGGGCGACTGGAGCCCCGCAAGACCCTGGTAGTTGCGGCTGGATAATTCGGCGCAATGATTGCGGACGCTGAGGAGGTGTCTCTTTAACGCTTCCGCGCGAATCTTCTCGTTCTCGGCGTTCACCGAATCGTTGTAAGCATTGAGCGAAACCTTGGAATCGATAATCAGGTGGCGTCCGCCGGGCAGCTTCACAACTACGTCGGTCTGGCGGCGTTGCGCCGGGCTACCGTTTTCATCTAGTTCAGTGAAGCTCTGCTGGTAGCTGTAATGCAGTCCTTCCTGCAATCCTGACTTGTCGAGAATATTTCGCAGGATCGTCTCGCCCCAGTTTCCCTGCGCCTTTGTGTCGTGGCGCAGGGCGGTGGCTAGATTGTGCGCTTCTTCGGTCAACTCCTTATTGAGGCTGCCGAGTGCGCCGATCAGGGTCTTCAGCTCCGTCACGCCGGTCTTTGAGTCGCCCTGCGCCTGCTCCACCTTTTCGCGGAATTCCTTAATCTGCGCCTTAAGTGGCTCCAACAGCGTGCCCAGCTCCTTTTGGCTGCCTTCGGAAAAGGTCTTTGATTTCGCCTCAAGAATCTCTGCAGCCAACGCCTGAAACTGATCGGAAAGGGCCTTCTTCGCTGTTTCCAACAATTCCAGTTTCTCTGCAAGATTCTGGCGCTCGTTCCTGAGTTCAGCCTCAAGCTCCTTAACGCGCGCGGCGAGCATTCGCTCTGACTCCGCCTTTGCCTGCAATTCATTACGCAAACCTTCAACCGTCTTCCCGCGCTCTGCGGCTAGAGCTTCAAAGCCCGCCCTGGCCGTCGATTCCGTTTGCGCATGCGCCAATTCACTCTTTGTTACGGCCAGGTCGCGCGCCAGTTCCGCTCCACGCTCCTTCGCCGACGCGCTTCGCAGCCAGAAGCCAATAAGAATTCCCGCAATCGCGGCGATGACTCCAACGATCCAGACAGGCATGGTTCCTTCAATCCCTCTTCGCCAAATATACGCCCCGGGATTGTGCATTTCGCGGTGCAACGCTATCCGGGGCGGCCGCCGGCATTATTCCCTGTTTCTTCAAAGGTTTCCCCACAGCCGTGAGCCTTTACACCCCAGGGTCCTGCCAGTAGACTTGAAGATTCGGGGCCACGCGCAGATTTCTTGGCGCTGTGGTTGTCATTTCCCGCCGGGGGCCGGTATTGTAGGTTCGCGGGGCGGGCGGTCTTGTGAATCCCCGAAACGTTTTCCTAAGTTCCCAATACAACGAGGAGAGGTACGCATGGCTGTTGATGAAAAAGTGAAGCAGATCATCGTCGAGCAGTTGCAGGTGGATGAAGCCGAAGTGACACCCGGCGCCAGCTTCCAGGAAGACCTGGGCGCCGATTCGCTGGACGTGGTCGAACTGGTGATGCAGTTTGAAGAGGCGTTCGACATGGAGATTCCCGACGAAGACGCCGAGAAGATCAAGACCGTGAAGGACGCCATCGACTACATCGACAAGAACGCGAAAGGCGGCAAGTAAGCGTTGACCCAGGCAACCAACCGCAGAGTGGTAGTAACCGGCCTGGGGCTGATCTGCGGTGTAGGCAACACCGCTCCCGAGGTATGGCGGCAAATTCTGGCCGGCGCCAGCGGCATGGCGCCGATCAAGGCATTTGACGCTACCGGTTTCCCGGTTACCTTCGCCGCCGAGGTGAAGGACTTCGACCCTCTGAAATTTGTGGACAAGAAGGAAGCGCGCAAGATGGGGCGCTTCATCCACTACGCCTTTGGCGCGACGCAAGAGGCGATGGAGCAGTCGGGGCTGAAGATCACGCCGGAAAACGCCGAACGTGTAGGCGTGTTTATCGGCTCGGGGATTGGCGGATTCGAGGTCATCGAGCGCGAGCACAACAATATGCTGCAAGGCGGCCCACGAAAGATGTCGCCTTTCTTTATTCCCGCGGCAATTGTGAATATGGCTGCGGGGCATATCAGCATCCGCTATGGCGCGCAAGGCCCGATCTCGGCGACCGCGACAGCCTGCGCAACGAGCGCCAATTCCATAGGCGACTCCGTGCGCATGATCCTGCATGGGGACGCGGACGCGATGATCGCCGGCGGGACCGAGGCCGCAGTCACCTCGATGTCGGTCGGCGGATTCGCCGCCATGCGAGCGCTCTCAACACGCAACGACGATCCTACCCACGCCAGTCGTCCCTTCGACAAGGATCGCGACGGATTTGTCATCGGCGAAGGTGCGGGCATCGTGATTCTCGAAGAGCTTGAGTTTGCGAAGGCGCGCGGAGCGAAGATTCTGGCAGAGGTGATTGGCTACGGCATGAGCGCCGACGCGTATCACATGACGGGCATCGCACCCGAGGGTGCGGGCGCGCAACGAAGCATGAGAGCCGCGCTGAAAGACGCCGGCATTCGCCCCGAAGAAGTGGGCTACATTAACGCGCATGCAACGTCTACGCCGGCGGGTGATGGCAACGAGTCGCTGGCGATCGAGAGAGTGTTTGGCGAGCACGCACTGAGCCACAAGCTGAAGATCAGCGGCACGAAATCGATGACCGGCCACCTGTTGGGTGGCGCGGGCGGGCTTGAGGCAGGCATTACTGTGCTGGCGCTAGTGAACCAGGAGATTCCGCCGACTATGAATCTCGAAAATCCCGATCCCGAGTGCCGTCTGGACTACGTGCCCAACAAGGCGATCAAACATTCGTTCGACATTGCGCTTTCGAATTCGTTTGGATTCGGCGGCATCAACGCCACGCTGATCATGCGGAGATGGACGGAATAAAACAGGGAATAGCCAACAGGGAATAGGGAATAGAAGAACTCCGTGGGCCTGGCGCGAGCCGGGCCTTTGCACGTTTTTGGCGAGGCACTTTTTCGTTAGCTGAGCGCGAGCGAAGGGTCGGCCGAGAGGTCGGGCGAGGCAAAATCCTTTGCCAGCAGGCGCGGCCATGCGGCAGCGGCAATCATGGCGGCGTTGTCGGTTGAGAGCGCAAGCGTGGGAAACGCGACGTGCAGGCCGCGACGCGCGGCTTCGGCGGTGAAGCGTGCGCGAAGCTCGCGGTTGGCGGCCACTCCGCCGGTGACGAGGATACGCGCGGCGCCAAGCGATTCGGCAGCGGCAAAGGTCTTCTTCATCAGGTCGCCGATGACCGCGTGCTGAAAACTGGCAATGAGATCGAGCGTGGGCTGCGGGCAGAGGGCCAGCGCTTCTTCGCGAGTTTGCGGCGGGCGGAAGTTGGCAAGCACGCGACTGACGCGGCCCTTTGCTTCGGCACGCAGGCCGTGCAGTTCGACGTAGCGCAGCACGGCGGTCTTGATTCCCGAAAATGAGAAGAGGAAGTGCGGGTCGAGGCGCGCGATCGGCGCAGTCTTTGCAGCCTTGGTACGGGCGGGTTTGCCGCCGAGATGAGCTTTTGTCTTGATCTGCGCGAAGGAGAAGGGGACGGCTTGCGGATTTCCGAATTTCGCGAGTGCATCAATCCATGGACCGCCGGGATAACCGAGCCCGAGAAGCTTGGCGACTTTGTCGAATGCTTCGCCGGCGGCGTCGTCGACGGTGCGGCCGATGAGCGTGTAGGACCATGTGCCGTTGGCAGGGCGCGCGAGGAAGAGGTGAGTGTGTCCGCCGGAGACGACGAGGGCGAGGGATGGATCGGGATTGAATTCCGTGCTATCCCAGGTCCCAGAATCGGGACCTGGGGCACTCTCTTTTCGTACTTCGGTTGCTGCCTCGCGCTCCTGAAGGAGGACCGCATGGATGTGGCCTTCGAGGTGATTGACGGCGATCAGGGGAAGTTTGTTGGCGAAAGCGAGAGCCTTGGCGTACGTGATGCCGACGAGTAATGCGCCGGCGAGACCGGGTCCTGAAGTTACAGCGACGGCGTCGAGATCGGCGAGGGTCAGGCCGGCTTCAACGAGCGCGGCGCGGACGACGGGAACAATGGCTCGAAGATGCTCGCGGCTGGCGAGCTCCGGAACGACGCCGCCGTAGCGGGCGTGGGTGGCGATCTGCGAGGCGACAACAGAAGAAAGCGTGCGCGCTCCGCGCTCGACAACGGCTGCGGCGGTTTCGTCGCAGGAGGTCTCGATGCCGAGGATGAGGCCGGAGCCGGGCATGGTTCTAGTTTAGTGGCAGCGAGATAGCAAGACTTCGCAAAGCGAGCGAAAATGGATGGAACGACGATGGCTGGAACCGAACAACTCGAAGCGGCTATGCAGATCGTGGAGACGCTGCGTGCGCGAGGGTACGAGGCCTACTTCGCGGGCGGATGCGTGCGCGATCTGCTGCTGGGGCGCGAGCCGGCTGACTACGATGTGGCCACGAGCGCGACGCCTGACTTAGTGCTGGAGATGTTTCCGCGGACCTTTGCTGTGGGCGCGCACTTTGGGGTAGTGCTTGTCGCCACCTGCGGTGGGGCAGACGGCGCTGGCGCGCCACAAGATTCGCAGGGGACCCCATCGGAGGAATCAACCGGCAGGGAGTCCGTGACGGAGGTGGCGACGTTTCGTTCGGATTTGTCGTATTCCGATGGGCGCCATCCCGATGCGGTTCGCTACACGAAGACTGCCGAAGAAGATGTGAAGCGGCGCGACTTCACGATCAATGGTCTGTTGCTGGACCCGCTGCGAGGGGGCAGACCTTTGGTTGAGTGTCTCGGCGATCCGAAACTGCTGCGCAGCGCCGTCCTCGATTACGTGGGCGGGCTCGACGATCTCGACGCGGGAGTGGTGCGCGCGATTGGGCGAGCGGAGCAGCGATTCGAAGAGGATCATCTGCGCATGCTGCGAGGGGTGCGGTTCGCGGCGCGATTTGGATTCGAACTCGAAGCGGATACGCAGCGTGCGATCCGCTCGCTGGCTTCGAGAATCCATGCCGTGAGCCGCGAGCGCGTGCGCGACGAGCTGACGAAGATGCTGACCGAGGGCCATGCGCGGCGAGCGTTTGAGCTGCTTGATGAGACTGGGCTGCTGAACGAAGTACTGCCGGAAGTGGCCCGCATGAAAGGCGTGGAGCAGCCGCCGCAATTCCATCCCGAGGGCGATGTGTGGATCCACACGCTGATGCTGCTTGAGCAATTGGAACCGGGATGTTCGGAGACCTTGGCGTGGGGAGCGCTGTTGCACGACGTGGGCAAACCACCAACCTTCAAGCAGGCTCCGGACAGGATTCGCTTCGACGGGCATGTAGAAATGGGTGTGGCGATGGGCGCGGAGGTCTGCCGGCGATTCCGATTCTCAAACGAGGAAACGCATCAAGTGGTGGCACTGATTGAGAATCACATGCGGTTCATGGACGCACAGCGCATGAAGGAGTCGACGCTGAAACGGTTCTTCCGTCTGGAGCGGTTTGAGGAGCACCTGGCGCTGCACAAGATGGACTGCATGGCCGCGAGCGGCAATCTGGATCATTGGGAATTTGTGCGTGAGCGATTTCTTTCGATGCCCGAGGCGGTGGTGCGGCCCAAACCATTGCTCACTGGGCGCGAGCTGATCGCGGCGGGCTATCCGCCGGGGATTCGCTTCCGCGAGATGCTGCGCGCGGCTGAGGATGCGCAGTTAGAAGGGACGGTCGCGACGGCGGAGGAAGCGCTGAGGTTGGTGCGTGAACGATTTCCCTTGGAAACAAGTTGATGACTGGCGCGGGCCGCGGTATGGCGGCGATTGAGGAGAGATGATGAAACGAATGACCTGGGTGGTGATTGCGTGCGTTTTGTTTTGGACGCGGACAGCAAGCGCGGGTAGCTTGATTCGCGTCGCAATTGTGGATGGGCAAAGCGCCGGCGCGTATCACAACTGGCGATTGACGACCCCAGTGCTGAAGATGGAATTGGAAGAGACGGGACTGTTCGAGGTGACGGTGATTACTGCGCCTCCATCGGACGGGAACTTTAGCAACTTCAAGCCGGAGTTCGAACGCTACCAGGCGATCGTGATGAATTACGACGGTCCAAGCTGGCCGGAGCAGCTGCAAGCGCAGTTTGAAAAGTACGTGGCCGGCGGCGGAGGGCTGGTGATTGTGCACGCCGCCGACAATGCTTTTCCCGATTGGCCCGCGTACAACGAGATGACGGGGATTGGCGGCTGGCGAAACCGTAACGAGCAAGCGGGGCCCTACTGGTATTGGAAGGATGGCAAGCTGGTGGCGGATGCTTCGCCAGGACCGGCCGGGGAGCACGGAGCGCGGCTGCCGTTCCAGGTGACAACACGCGACACGGAGCACCCGATCATGAAAGGCCTGCCACCGGTTTGGATGCACGCCAACGATGAACTCTACGGAAAGCTGCGCGGGCCTGGAAGGAACATCGTCGTGCTGGCAACTGCGCACTCCGACGCGAAGAACAAGGGCACGGGCCTTGATGAGCCGATGCTGATGGTCTTGCGCTATGGGAAGGGAAGAATCTTTCACACCACGCTGGGACATGATGTGTTTGCGTTGAGCTGCGTGGGGTTCATGACCACGTTTCAACGAGGCACGGAGTGGGTGGCAACGGGGCGCGTTACGCAGAAAGCCCCGGCGACGTTTCCGACGGCGACGACTGTGAGTTATCGCGCGGACATTAGCCAGATGGATCCGGCGTTTTTGAATGGAGCCTCGCCGGTTGTTCTGCCAGCACGGTAAACAGTGGACAGTGGCCGGCGTCACGGGTCATTTGAAGAGTTTCCTCGGCGAAGCTCGTGGCAATCCGCCCTAAGAGCGAGCGCGGAGCAGAATTTCTAGAAGCGCATGCGCAAACCAATTTCAATCTGCCGCTCGCGGTAAAAGTCGATGGCGTTGATGTCGAGCGGCTTGCCGAAGGCTGCAATGGGAGTTCCTGAGCCGGTGAGAGTTGTCGTTCCGCAGCTTGCGCTGCCGGCGGTGTTGATCGTGAGGTAGCAGAGAGTGGGAAGCGTGCCTGAAGAACCGCTGTTCTCGATGGAGTAGCCGGTGGTCTCGAGCGCGGTGACGTTCTGGTGGTTGAAGAGATTGAATGTCTCAGCGATCAATTCCAGTTCGCGCATTTCGCCAAGGTTGAAGCGCTTGGCGAGACGGAGATCGGCCTTCCAGGTGTTGGGATAGCGGAATGTGTTGCGGCCGATGTTGTAGGCGCGGCCGTCGCTGCCCTGTCCGTAGACGCGGTTGTCTCCGCCGGATCCATTCATGCCAGGTCCCAGGCCCGTGATGGCGTAACCGGTGGTATCGAATTCCTCTGGCAGCGAGCCGGAGGTACGCATTGTGTACGGCAGACCGCTGCGGAATTGCCCGATGCCGGAGAGCGCCCAACCATTGCCAAGGCGGCCAGCAATGCCACGCAGCTTCCAGGGCGCTTCAACGATGGCCGTAACAGCGGCAGAGTGGCGCACGTCGAGGTTGCTGGTGCCATATTCCTGGCTGAAGTTGGCGGGGTCGAGCACATCGCTGCCGGCGACGAGCGTCGTCTCGTTGGGATTCCAATCCATGGCATGAGCGTAGGTGTAGTTCGCGTGGAAACTCAGGACCTTGCGGCCGTAGCGAGCGATCTTGATCATGACGGCTTCATACGTCGAGTTGGCGCGGCTCGTGATTTGAGCGATCTGCTGATAATCGGCATAGCGGCGGCCGCACTGGCTGGCGGCGTTGAGCGGCGCGCCGGCAAGACATTCCTTGAATGGCCATGAAGCATAGAACGGAACAGTGATCTGCGCGGCCTTGATCGGTCCAGTGCCGGTAGGGTCTTTCACTCCGTAGGTGATGGTGCTGGGATTCACGGAAGAATTGAAATTGGTATCGACGGAAATGGGCAGGCGGCGTCCGAGCGAGAGCATGGCTCCTGCTGTGAGCTCAACGCGGGCGGGCAACCTCTGTTCCACAGCTGCGATGGCCTGATGGACTTCGGGATTATGGAAGTTGGGCGCGAAGCCAACAGCCCCCGGCGCGACGATGCTCGTTGGTTGTCCGGCGAAAACGTAGGGGAAGGGCGGCGCGCCTCCCGAACAGTGTTGGCAGTCGTCTGATGGCCGCATGAAAAAGTTCAGATCGCCCTTGAGCGATCCGGTCTGCGTGAGCGCCGTCTCGATGGTGGCGTTTTCCGTGCGGCCGTAGTACATGCCGTAGCCGAGACGGAGCACTGGCCAGCGGTCGCGTGCTTCCCCGATTGCGAGACTGATGCGCGGTCCCCAGTTGTTGCCAAGACTGGGAAGATTTGCCGTGAGCGGGGGTTGGGGATTGGTCTGTGTCGCGGTCGTCAATTCCGGGTTGGCCAAAGAGGCCATGGGCGGCGGCATCTGCTCGCGTTCCCATCTCAAGCCCATGGAGAAGACAGCTATCTTGCTCGGTTGCCATTGCGCCGTCGCGTAGCCGGCCCAATCATTCGTACTCAAATGCCAGTCGGTGGGTCCCATCGTTTGTGAATAGTACGAGTAGCAGGGTTGGCTGCCGAACTTGGTATTTGTGACGCCGCAGTTGTGGGGATTGCTGGGGTCGAGGGCATCGGCGAATCCGAACTTCTGAAAAGCCAACGCGTCGGAGATAAAACTGGCGACGGTGGAGTAGGTGTAGGTGCCAGTCTGATTGCGTAACTCGGTAACTGCGTCGGCGTTGTGGTCGAGCTCGAAGCCAGCCCTGACGAGCAGTTTGTTGTGGACCCAATCGAGCATCTCCTGGCCGTCAGAGCGGCGTTCGTCAGGGTAGCTGCCCTGGCCAAAGCGCGAGGGATTGCCGATGGTAAATCCATAGCGTGAGTCCACAACGATCTGCGGCAACTGGCCCCAGGAATTGCCGCTGAGGAACGACTGCTCAAAGGTGGAAGGCGCATCGGGCCGTGCGCTCAGGATGGCACGGCCAGCGGAGCCTTGCGTGACGGCGAGCAGATTCGGTGTGAGATAAGCTTCCCAGCGGGCCAATAGCCACTGCTGGCTGGCCTGGCTGGAGCCGTAGCTGTGGCTGCCGTACGTTTCCGAGACGCGTGTAAGACCGCCGCCGGGAGCGCTCGAGTCTGCGCCGATGCCCTCGAGCGTCAAGCGATGACGTTCGGCGGCCTGCCAATCGATGCGGCCAAAGCCAACCCACTGCGTGGAAGTGCGCGGCGCCGGGCCGAGGAGCGCGGCCAATTGTTCGAGTCCCGCAGGCGAGTAGCCGGTCGAGGCGATCCCCAGGTAGTCGTTCCATGCCTGGTTTTGGCTCTCGCCGAGCTGGGCGCTGAGTAATGTGACAGACGCGCTGGTCGGTTCCGGCGGAGCAAAGAACTCGCTGGGATTCTTAACCGTGGAAAGGCCGGGGTCGTTGCGGTGGTTGCTGTCGAGCGCGCCAAACCAGAAGAGCTTGTTACGCCGAATATCACCTCCTAGTCCAAGTCCCCAAACGGTTTCGTGATCGGGCGGAGTGAATGGAACGGAGGTAAAGTTGGGTGCGGTCGTTGAGCCTGTGTTCTGAACCCACTGCGTAAAGGGATTCCGGGCGCCCCACGTGTTTTGGCGATCGAAAAAGAATCCCTGGCCATGGAGGGCATTACTGCCGCTTTCGGTGTGAATCGTGGTGCGTCCGCCGGCGGAGCGCATGCCCTCTGCTTCCACGTTGCCGGCGGCGGCAGTTACCTCCCGGACGGCAGCTTCACTCACTCCGAGCCCACGCCCCCCGGTCCAGGCTTGGCTGCTTGATTGAGTTGTTGAGCTTTCCGCGCCGGTGGCGTTTGAGGCGCTCTTGCCGAAGCCTGCGGAGGTGCCGAATGCGAGGCCGACGTTCGCGCCGTCGACCGTGACCTCGGCGGATTGCTGGGAGCCGCGGTAAGAGGCTTGCGACGAGTCAGCCGAGGCGCTGGCGGCAGGCGTGTCAAGCAGGAACTCCTGCCAGCGGCGTCCAATTGCAGGCAGGGCTTGCAGTTGCGAGGCGGAGACCGTGGTGGAGACAGCGGGCGCGACAGGGTCTGGTGCCTGTGCCGTGGCCAGTGTCGGTGAGACAGCAGGTGGAGTCAACATTGCCGCCTGCACGAGACTCGGCGGTACCGCAGTTGCGGCGAGAGCGGGTGCGGCTCCGGACTTGAGTGGAAACACGTTCGGTTGCGCGACGGCGAGCGCCAGTTCGATGGGAGCAGATTGTGTTTCCGGCGCGGTGCGCGGCGGCAAGGAGAAGACGTGGGTCTGTGGTCGAGCCTGCAGTAGCGTGGATGGTGCGGGGAGTGCGGTGGGCGAAGCGGCAGTGGCGCCTGAGGCCGCAGATTGCGGGCGCGCCAAGGGCTGGGGCGAGACGGGTGGCAGAACATGCGTCGGTACTCCTGCCGAGGAAGAGGTCCTGATTGCGCCTGAGGCGCCAGAGATGGCCAACGGAAGGAGACTGAGAGGCTCGCTGGCGATCGACGCGACGAGATTCGGACTGGATGTAGACAGCGCGGGGCGAAGCGGGGTAGGAGGCGTGGCGGACGCGACAGTTGCCGCTTGTGGCTGGAGGAGTCGAGCAAAGGGTTGCGTAGCCGCGGGCGGCACAGAAGCATTCAACGGAACGTGCGCCGCGACCATCGGCGGAGCAGCGACTTGAGCCGGCGCTGTAGCCTCAAGCAACACGGGAGCGGCAGGCTCGAAGTTGAGTGCAGCCTGAATGTGGGATTCGACGCCTCCTGTCACGAGAATTCCTTCGAGTTGGCCGTGTCCTAGCTGGGCGGCATCGGCGTCGAGCATGTATTCTCCTGCATCGAGCGAGGCGAAGCGAAAGGCGCCGTTTCTGGCGGTAATGGCGCGAACTTCAGCGCCGGTGGATTGGTTGCGCAGAACGATGGAGACGCCGGCCAGCGGCGCCGAATGCAGGTCAGTCAGGCGGCCGGCGAGCGAACCGGATTGAGGAGATTGAACCTGGACGAAATGCTCCGGCGGGGAATCGGGCGGATTCGATTGGGCGGGGATCAGCGCGCGGGCGCTCAGGCACAGCGCGCCCAACACCAACCATCGAATCCAGTTCCGCCTTGCCTCTGCCATTACCGGCGCTGCTCAGGCAGATGCTGGGAGAAAGGAGAAATGAGCAAGCCGGTCCGCTCTTGCGGCGAGTCCGGGGTGAGGGCGAAGGCGTCAGCTTTTCGCGGCCCTCAGTGGATCCAGAAAGAATTTGGCAGCGATTCTATGCCCCAAAGTCGCCGCTGAAAAGTAGTCTGCGTCACAATTGAATGATTTTTCAGCGCGATTGTCGGTTTTCAAGTCAGCTCGCAGGGGCGGATTCGTTCGTTAGACTGAACAGATGGCGGTTGGAAGACCATAGCGCGAGCGTGACCCGGCGAGCGACGGCCAGATTGGCCCTTGAGAATCATGTTTATCGATGAAGCCAAAATTCGGGTAAAGGCCGGCGACGGCGGCAACGGCTGCATGGCCTTCCGGCGGGAGAAGTTCGTGCCGCGTGGGGGGCCCTCGGGTGGCGACGGCGGTCGTGGCGGCGACGTCATCATGGAGTCGAGCCAGCGGCACAACACGCTGATCCACTTCCGCTACAACCCGGAACACAAGGGGCAGCGCGGCGAGCACGGGATGGGCTCGAACTGCACCGGGTCTGGACGGCCGATCGGTCACGCTGCAGGTTCCTGTGGGCACTTCTCTCTACGACATGGAGACAGGCGAGCTGGTGCATGACTTCAAGGAGCCGGACGAGCGCATTGTGATCGCGAAGGGCGGGCGCGGCGGGCGCGGCAACCAGCACTTCGCAACCAGCACGCATCAGGCTCCGCGCGAGCATGAGCTGGGCCGCGCGGGCGAGGAGCGCAGCTACCGGCTGGAGCTGAAGCTGCTGGCCGATGTGGGTCTGGTGGGCTTACCGAATGCTGGCAAGTCGACGCTGATCTCGCGCATCTCAGCCGCGCGGCCCAAGATTGCCGATTATCCTTTCACGACGCTGGAGCCGAATCTGGGCGTGGTGACGGTGGGCGAGGAGCCGGACCAGGAATCGTTCGTGGTCGCCGATATGCCGGGGCTCATCGAGGGCGCGCACCTTGGCTCGGGATTGGGCACGCAGTTCTCTGCGGCACATTGAGCGCACGCGTGTGCTGGTTCATTTGGTGGACGTGTCGGATGCGTCGGGAAGGCCCGATCCAGTGGAAGACTTCAAGCTGATCAATAATGAGCTGGCGAGCTTTGGTTCGAAGGGGCAGAGGCAGACGAGCATCCGCTTTGGCGAGAAGCCGATGATCGTGGTGGCCACGAAGATCGACGCGGCGAATCCGGAGAAGCTGAAGAAGCTGGCTGCGCATGCGAAGCGGAAGAAGCTCGAGTTTCACGCCGTCTCGGCAGTGACAGGCGAGGGGATCGACGAGCTGAAGTGGGCGCTCGCAAGAAGCGTGCGGCCGGCTGAGAGCGCGGCAGCCAGGTAACCCGCTGAAAACAAGCGCGAAATGTTCGCCCAAAAGCGACCTCAGCCCCTCGAAATGGTCGCCTGGAGTTTCGCGAAAAGCCGGAATTGGTCGCTTAAAGTTTCGCGAATCCTCGAGTGGTGCGCCAAGGAATTTCGCGAAATGGGCCGAATTGGTCGCTTGGAATTTCACATTTTTGATGTAATGGCCGCGAGGAATTTCACGCTTAGCGAGTTGGTGCGCGTTCACTGGGCCTTCGAGGCGCTTAAGCGGGCTTTAAGTGCGCATCTTTGCGCGATTGTGCACCCCTAAGCAGGGTACGAGCTTCGCGACGGACGTGACGTGACTGCGAATCTGAAGCTTTTTCCGGAGAGCGGGCGCGGGCTGATCTGACCGTGATTGCCTGCCATCCTGAGGCGGTGGTGGAGGCGTTGGCGAGCCGAGTCCTTGAATCCGTTGTCTCAAAGTCGAGACATAGGGCAGCCGGCGGCGCCGGCCTAGCCGCAAAAACAAACATGCGCCGACAGTGAGGCGGCCAGTTTATTGATGTAGCGTTCCGCCGATGAGGCCGGCGATGTCTCCGCTGAGCGTGGCGCCGTTTTCAAGAGAATAAGTGCCCGAGGCGGACATGCCGATGGACGTGCCGGACGGGGAATAGCTGAGCGGACCGGCAGAGACCTTTCCGGCGGAGGCCTTTGCCGACAGTTCGGAACTGACGAATACGTCATTCCGAAACAGAACTAACCACCCGGGTTCGTTATGAGTTCCTAAGCGCAATCTTTTGCTTCGATGCTTTTCCGGCTGGCTTTTGCTTTCGAGCATTTGTCTTCCGCTCGCTTTTGCGCGGATCCAAGCCAACCTCGAGTTTTTTCCTCTGTACACCGAGCAAGTTTTAACCGGCGCGGCGCAAAAGCCTGCCCGGATTTGCCCTGTCTTCAGTGTCTTCAAATGCGGCTGCAATGCTTTGCAGTTTGAATCTCCGGCTTGGACCACAAGATGCATATAAGTCCCTGATCTGGGCCGAAACGAGAACGGGCTCAGGCAAATCCACCCCCGGAGGTTCTCGTTATGCGTTCCATCAAGCGGATGCATAATTCGGGAATTTCCATCTGCTCGCGCTTTGTCGCGGCTGGCACTGGCATTTGCGCTGGTTCAGAATCCGGCGGAGCCCAGCCGGCTTCGTCGCGGACGAGCTAGGCTGTGCCTGCTGCGCGGCCATCAAGCCCACAGCGCCGGCGGAGGAGCAGCCCTTTTTCAGAGAGAACCGAGCAAGTCGTTGCAGACGCCATGGAGCCGTGGCAGACGGCAATCAGGCTCTGCGCATTCCTCAGGTGCGGTTTTCACGTCGGACGCACGCAGAGCGCGCCAAGCCGTTCGCGGGCAGAGAGACGGTTGAAATGAACCCAGGCCAACTGACGATGGCGAGCGGCGATTGCGGTCGCAACGAGGTGAGATAAAGAAGCACGCGGGCTGCGCTGGGGTAGTCGGCGGCCTGGTCGAGGCTGACGCCGAGATTGTTCGCGGCGTTCACGTCGAGCGGGTTGCGTTCGGCGGCGACGGCACCGGCGTAGACGGCTTCGTTGATGGCTCCGGCGGGAACCAGCAGCGCGGGCAGGGAGCCGGCGTTGGCGCCAGCCTGCGTCACGCCGCTATCGAGCGCGATGCGGGTTTGGACGTCGAGCTTTGCCCCGTAGCGCGTGGCCAGGGTTTGGACAAGGGCGCGGTATTCAGCGGCGGTGGGCGCCGTGGAAGGCAGGGGGACGCTGGAGGGCTTTGGGCAGAGCTGGGTGAACGAGATTTTGCCGTTGGAGGCCCCGCCCTGGAAAGGTAAGCCAGTAGAGACCGAAAGAGCCAGGCGAGCGGGCGAGTGGGGCGAAGCGACGAGCCGAACGATCCGGGCGATTGAGGCGCGCCGCCGGTTTGAGCGCCAGAGGGCGACATGCTGTTGCGCATAGATTGATTCCACTGCTGGAACCCTGCCGCTCCTGCGGAGTGGGGGTACCTCCGGCACGACTTGTTCATGATGGCCTTCACGTCGGGCGGGATTGTTGGGGGCGCTTGCGCATATCCTTGAACCGCAAGCAGGGCCGCCAGGAAGACGGCAACATAGATGAGACGAGATCGTTCTCTCTGACCGGCAGAAAGCATGACCGCTCCTTTCTCTGGTGAGCGGGTCAACTGCAAATGCTGCCTTGCAGGTTACGCAAACCCCCGGCAGCACAATGCGCCGCAGAACTCGACGAAAGCGAAAACGCAAAGCGATGATTGCGAGACAGTATGTTCTGTAGGGCGCCGGTTGTCAATGGCGACATGCCCTTCGGAACATCAACGCGGCGTGTAGCTCACGCTGGTTTGCTTGAAATGCAGCATAACCCACCCTAGCGAAGCTAGGATGGGGCACCCGGCACCCGGCACAGCGGCCTCCCACCCTTTTCACGGTGAGGCCGCGAAAAGGATGGGGCAACAAAATGTCCGTTGATATTGAGCGAAGAAGTTTCTCCGCCTCTTATTCTTCCTCTTCGTCGACGGGGCGTTTGGCGTTGGCGAGGATTTTTTCGGCGACCAGTTGCGGGACGATGTCGTAGTGGTCGACTTCCATGCGATAGCTGCCTTTGCCCTGGGTCATGGAGGTGAGCTGGGTGCCGTAGGTGAGCATCTCGGCCATGGGAACCTGGGCGTTGATGACCGTGGTGCGGCCCTTGGACTCCATTCCGCCGACGCGGCCGCGGCGGCCGTTGAGGTCGCCCATGAGCGCGCCGGCAAATTCGTCGGGGGCCTCGATTTCGACCTTCATAATCGGCTCGAGCAGGCAGGGCTTGCACTGCTCCATGGCATTTTTGAAGGCGAGGCGGCCTGCGGTCTTGAACGACAGCTCGTTGGAATCGACGTCGTGGTAGGAGCCGTCGAAGACGGTGACCTTGAAGTCGACGACGGGGTAGCCGGCGAGGTAGCCGCGGGCGGCCGTCTCGACGATGCCTTTTTCGATGGCCGGAATGAAATTGCGCGGGATTGCGCCGCCGAAAACTTCGTTGGCGAATTCGAATCCGGCTCCGCGAGGCTGAGGCTCCATGCGGATTTTGCAGTCACCGAACTGGCCGTGGCCGCCGGACTGCTTTTTGTGGCGGCCGTGGGCCTCGGCCTTGCCGCGGATGGTTTCGAGGTAGGGAACTTTGGGCGCCTTGAGCGTGACTTCAGCGTGATAGCGCTTCTTGAGGCGGCTGACGATGGCCTCGATGTGCGGCTGGCCGGCGCCGGCGATGAGGAATTCGTTGGTCTGCGGGTCGCGGTAGAAGCGGATGAGCAGATCCTCTTCCATGAGCTTGTGGATGGCGGGGGCGAGCTTGTCCTCGTCGGCGCGGCTTTTGGGCTCGATGGCGTAGGTCATGGCGGGCTCGGGAGGCTTGGCCATATCGACCTGGAAGTCGGCGCCCTTTTGCCCGAGTGTGTCGCCGGTGAGCGTGTCGCGGAGCTTGCCCACTGCGCCGAGATCGCCGGCGTGAAGTTCGGCGACTTCAATGGCCTTGCGGCCCTGCATGATGCTCAAGTGCGAAAGTTTTTCCTGGCCGCGGCGGGTGTAGTTCTCCAGCGTGGCGTCATTCTTGACGACGCCGCTGATGACTTTGAAAAAGGTGATGCGGCCGGCGAAGGGATCGGACATGGTTTTGAAGACGACAGCCCCGGTTGGGCCGGAGTCGTCGATTTTGCGGACGACGGCAGGTGCGTCGGCTGCGGCGCCGGGGGTTTTGCCCGCGATCGGCTCGCGCTCAATTGGAGCAGGTGTATAAGCCTTGATGAAATCGAGGAGATGATCGAGAGCCATGTTGGAGAGGCCGCTCGAAAACAGCACGGGGAAGATGCGGTCTTCGCGAATGGCTTCGTGAAGCGCGGTGATCAGGTGCTCTTCGGGGATGGTGCCTTTCTCGAAGTACTCTTCCATCAGCTCGTCTTTGCCTTCGGCGACGAGCTCAACGAGAGCTTCGTGGCGCGCCTTGGCATCGGCAGCGAGCGAGGCGGGAATTTCAGCGGAGACTTTGCCGCGGCCATCGCCGCCGGGCGTGTAGGTGTAAGCCTCCATGGTGACGAGATCGACGACGCCGTGAAAGCCGTTGGCATCGGAGATGGGCAACTGGACGGGAACACAGTTGCGGCCCCAGCGCTCGTTGAGATCGTCCATAAGGGCGCTTAGGCCACCACCTCCGCCGGCCTTGGGGTGGTCCATTTGATTGACGAGAACGATGCGCGGAACGTTGGCTTCTTCAGCAAAGCGCCAGACGCGCTCGGTGACGGGCTCGACGCCGGACTGGGCGTTGATGACGACGATAGCGGATTCGACGGGAAAGAGCGCGGCGCGGGCTTCGTGGGTGAACATGTGGAAGCCGGGCGTATCGACAAAATTGATCTTGATGCCCTGCCACTCGGCGAAGGCGACGGCGTTCTGCATGGTGATGCCGCGAGCGACTTCTTCTTCGTCGTAGGCGGTGGCGGCCGAGCCGTCTTCAACACGGCCCTGGGTGGGAGTCATTTTGGCGGCATGCAGCAGAGCGGCAATGAGGGTGGTTTTGCCGCAGTGAGCATGCCCCACTACAGCGACATTGCGGATCTCACTTCCCTGGTACGTTTTCATGGGCTTCTCCTTCGCAAGGCGCGCTTTCGGCGGGATTTACGAGTGGATAACCGTGTTCTGGCGTGCGCCTTCTTGTCGAAAGACGGATGCTATCACAGCGAGAGTGTGAACGTCCTGTGACGGGAAGTACAGGGAGGCAGGGAACAAGGGACCAAGGGACCAAGGGAGCACGTCATCGCCGATCAGGGCTCTCGGCGGGAGGCGAGAAAGCGCCAGAGGTATATGCCGAGGTTAAAGGCGCAGACGGTGATGCCAGCGACAGTGATGAGCCAGTCGGGAAGGTTGGGGTAGACGATGGCGTCGAGAGAGTGAGCCAGGAAGCTGCCCTGAAATGAGACGAGGCCGGCGCGGGATTCGAAGTACTGCTCGGCGAGAGTGAGCGGACAGGGCCAGGGGCTGATTTCCACGCCGATTCCCCAGAGTAAGGCGAGAATGTGGAGGGTGGTCCAGAACGGGCGACCACGAGTGAAGAGCGCGCCGAAGATGACCAGCGCGATCCAAAGCAGATGGACGAGCAGGATGAGAATGGCGGCCGTGATCATGATGAGAGCGACCCCTTATTATCGTAAGGTGGATTGCGGTCGATTGCGTGTGAGAGGAAAGGAATCGAGATGAAGGTACGGGTTCAGGGTTGCGTGTTTGCGGCGGGAATTTTGATTTTGGCTGGCTCTGTACTGAGGGCTCAGGCGACGGGCGGGGCTCCGAGCCCCACTCCGGCACCGGCGGCTGCGTCCGCGCAGGCACCCGCGCAAGCACCACCGGCGATGCCGGGATGGATGATGCCGGCACCGCACGAAAATGCCCCGCTGGGTAAGTTCGAGCGCTTTCCAGGCGATGGCGAGGGCGCCTACAAGACGGGGCACTATCGCGATTTGTTTGCCGAGCAGGGGCACACCGCGGCTGAGACGCACGCCAAGATCGAAAAGGCTTTTCAGCAGTTGTTTCATGGCGACGGGCAGGAAGAGCGCGTCTACTTTGAGACCGGAGCGAATGAGAACGGAACGCTGGCGTACGTGACCGACTGGGCGAACAACGACGCGCGCACCGAGGGCATGAGCTACGGCATGATGATCTGCGTCGAGCTCGGCAAGAAGCGCGAGTTCGACGCGCTCTGGAACTGGGCGCATACCTATATGTTGATCACCGACCCGAAGGACCCCTCGGTGGGGTACTTCGCGTGGTCGATGAATACGGATGGAACGCCGCGTTCTACGGGGGCAGCGCCGGATGGAGAAGAGTATTTCACGATGGCGCTTTATTTTGCGGCGCGGCGATGGGGAAACGAGACGGGGGGCAACGGCAAGGGAATTTACAACTACCAGGCGGAAGCGGACAAGATTCTGCGCGGCATGAGGCATCATCCGGTGCTTACGGGGACTGGGCCGTTCCGGATTCATCCTGACGATCCGCCCTTTGTGCAGCCGGATCATCCGTGGCCGAGCATCAACAACGACAGGATGGCGGCGGAAGCGAAGGCGGCGGGGCGGCCGTGGCCGCCGCAATACTTCCGCTTCATGCGCGGAGGGCCGCAACAGGAGACGATCGGGCCGATGGTCGACGAGGCGCATAACATGATCAAGTTTGTGCCCAACTGGCCGGATGGCGTGACGGATGCGTCGTATCATCGTGCCGGCGTTTTACGAGTTGTGGGCGCGGTGGGGCCCGGTTGAGGATCGCGTGTTCTGGGCAACGGCGGCGGATGTGAGCCGCGACTTGTTCAATCGCGTGACGGGGCCGGAGACGGGATTGACGCCGGACCGCAGCAACTTTGACGGGGCTCCCGTGACAGGGCGCGATGGAACGCCGGTGCCGTTCATGGCCGACTCATGGCGCAGCGTGAGCAACTGGAGCGTCGACTATTCGTGGTGGAAGAAAGATCCGCGCGAGACCGTGCTGAGCGATCGGATCCAGAAGTTTTTCTACGGACAGGGAATCGACAAGATCGTGGACCGGTACACGCTGGACGGGAAACCGTTGAGCAGCAACCACCCCTCGGGGCCGATCTCAACTGCTGCGGTTGGCAGCCTGGCGGCGACGGATGGGCCCACGGCGAAGGCGTTTGTGGATGCGCTGTGGAACACGCCGGTTCCGTCGGGAGAGTTCAGATATTACGACGGGATGCTCTATCTGATGAGCATGATGCATGTGAGTGGGGAGTTCAGGATTATCGAGAAGACAGCTACTAGCCATTAGCTGGTAGCTCTCCCGCAAAAGCGAATTTGGGCTCGTGCTATCCCAGGTCTCAAAATCGAGACCTGGGGCACCCATGTTTCGAGATTGGCTGCTAGGATAAGCAGCATGTCGGCGAGCAGGAAAATTGTCGGCGCGTTTGCATCAGTCGGATTCTTCATACCTCTTGTGTTGCTTGCGTACTTCAAACTCTCTGGGACATTAATCGGGGAATGGTTTGTTCACGTTTGCCCGTTGTCCGTCTTGTGGATGGGGCTAGCTAGATCAACATCGAATCCCTATATAGCATGGTTGACGCTGACATGCGTCAGCAATGCGGTGCTTTACGCTTTACCTGGAGTAGGCATTGCCTTCCTGCTAAGTCTCCGAAAATCAAACTGACTCATTACCCGAGATTGTGATCGATGAGCTTTCGATGCAGGCTGTGGTACATTGTGCTCACGGTTCCCCTTTCTTCATTTCCCAATTTTTCTAACCGAAAACTGCGATTCGCACGAGGTGAGCGCCCATGGCCGCTGCCGGTTCCGCGCACGAATTGTATCGGACTGCGGGTGCACCGGCGGATGAGGCGGCGCGTCTCGAGCGAATTGGCGAATCGGCGCAGCGCAAAGCGAGCCTGCGACTCCTTCCGATGATTGCGGTGGGCTATGGGCTCTCGTACATGGACCGCATCAACATCAGCTTTGCCTCTCTCCAGATGAACCGCGACCTGCATTTCAGCGCTTCCGTCTACGGATTTGGCGCGGGAATGTTTTTCATCGGGTACGCGCTGTGCGAGGTTCCGTCGAACTTGATGCTGCTGCGCTTCGGGGCAAAGCGCTGGCTGGCGCGCATCATGTTGACCTGGGGATTGCTGGCCGCGGCAATGATGTTCGTGCGCACGCCTCTCGAATTCAACGTGTTGCGGTTCCTGCTGGGCATGGCGGAGGCCGGATTCTTCCCCGGAGTGATTTACTACCTGACGCTGTGGTTTCCGGCGCGGGTGAGAGCGCGGGCGGTGAGCCGGTTCTATATTGCGCTGCCGCTGAGTTCGGTGGTGATGGGGTCGGTGGCAGGATGGCTGCTGGGACTTGGCGGGAAGCTGGGACTCTCGGGCTGGCAATGGCTTTTTCTTCTTGAGGGACTGCCGGCGGCAGCATTCAGCCTGGTGATCCTGAAGATGCTTCCGGACAATCCGGCCAAAGCGGCGTGGCTTACGACGGAGGAAAAGGCGTGGCTGGAAGGCCAACTGAAGGCCGACGGCGCGAAGGCGCACCTGGGGCACAGCGCAGGCGTGATGAAGGCGCTGCTTGAGCCGAAGGTGTGGATGATTGGGGCCTACTTCTTTTTCGCCCTGACGGCGAGCTACGCTTACAATTTCTCGCAACCCGCGATTCTGCAGGGCGCGACCGGATGGAGCGTGAAGAATGTCGGGTTCCTGGTGGCTTGCTTTGGGTTGGCGGGCGCAGCAGGAATGCTGCTGAACGGTGCGCACTCCGATCGGAAAGGCGAGCGGGCGATGCATTGCATCGTTCCATGCGTGGTGATGGCGGCCGGCTATTTGACGGCGAGTTATGTGAAGGAGCCGTGGATTGTCGTGGCTGCGTTGGCGGTCAGTTTCATCGCGTTCATGGCTATGCTTGGGCCGGGGGTAGCTGTGCCGACAGAGTTCCTAGCCGGGCGAGCGGCGGCGGCGGGCATTGCGGCAATGAACACAATCACAATGTTCGCCGGATTTGTGGGGCCGTACTGGATGGGCGTGATGAAGGACTACACAGGAAGTTACACCGCGGGATTGAGGGGGCTGGTGTTGCCGTGCCTGCTGGCTGCGGGAACGATGTTCCTGCTGACACGAAACCTTGCGCGGCGGTCCGTGGGAGCTGAAACGGAACTGGCGGAAGAAGCGCTGTGAAGGGAGCGGGCGGATTGAAAGCGGCGCACTCGGACCCTCTAACGGAGCTCTACTTGTAGAGGAAGAAAAATGCAGGCGAGGTCAGACGCACAGATTTGGCCGGAAGAGCTTGATGCGTTGATTGCAGCGTCAAAGCATCACGTCCTTCTGTTTGAAAATGAAGCTGTTCGCGTGCTCGACACGAGAGTGGGGCCGGGAGAGACGGTTCCGCTGCACACGCATCGTTGGCCGAGCGCCCTCTACTTCATGAGCTGGAGCGATTTTGTGCGGCGCGATGCGGAGGGGAAAGTCGTGGCCGACAGCCGCGCTGGCGGAAAACTCCCTGAGGGAAGCGCGGTTTGGTCAGGGCCGTTGGCGCCGCACACGCTGGAGAATGTGGGTGCATCGGAGCTGCGAGCGATCAGCGTTGAGGTGAAGGAGAACAAACGCTAAGTTGTTACTGCTGCCGGCAGGATCTCTTCCACGTCGACCCACTGTGTTGGGTAGTTGCCGGTGTAGCAAGCGGTGCAGTAGCCAGTCTTGTGTTCGTCGCGCACCGATGCTAGCAACCCCTCAAGCGACAAATAGGCGAGCGAGTCGGCCTCGATAAACTGGCGAATTTCCTCGACAGAATGACTGGCGGCGATGAGTTCGCGTTTCGACGGCGTGTCAACGCCGTAGAAGCAGGGCGAGATGGTGGGCGGGCAACTGATGCGGAGGTGAACCTCTGTTGCGCCCGCGCCACGGACCATGCGGACGATCTTGCGGCTTGTCGTTCCGCGGATGATGGAATCGTCAATCAGCACGACCCGCTTGCCGGCGAGCAGATTGTGCACGGGGTTGAGCTTGAGTCGGACACCGAAGTCTCTGACGCGCTGTTCGGGTTCAATAAATGTGCGGCCGACGTAGTGATTGCGGATGAGGCCCATGCGGAAGGGAATGCCCGCCTCTTCCGCGTAGCCAAGAGCGGCAGTGACGCCGGAGTCGGGGACGGGAACGATGACGTCGGCGGGGACGCCGGACTCACGGGCAAGCTGACGGCCCATCTGATCGCGCGACTCCTGCACCCAGCGGCCGAAGATGCGCGAGTCAGGGCGCGCGAAATAGACGTGCTCGAAGACGCAGCTTGATTGCGGCACGCCGCTCGCGTACTGGCGGCTGGTGACGCCATCCTGAGAAACCATCACCAGCTCGCCGGGAAGAACGTCGCGGATGAACTCGGCGCGGAGCAGATCGAAGGCGCAGGATTCCGAGGCGAAGACGATGGAGTCAGGGCCTTGGGCGTTTTTCATGCGACCCATGGAGAGCGGGCGGAAGCCGCGTGGATCGCGGGCGGCGAAGATGCGGTCGCGCGTCATCATGACAATGGAGAACGCGCCTTCGACCTGCGAAAGAGAATCGGCGATGCAGTCGACAAGCGTGCCGGAGTGGGAGTGCGCGATGAGCTGGACGATGATTTCGGAATCGGAAGTGGTCTGGAAATAGGCGCCGTCGCGCTCCAGGTTTGCGCGGAGGTTGCCGAGATTCACCAGGTTGCCGTTGTGCGCGATGGCGATGAGGCCCTTGGTGGAGTCGACGCGAATGGGTTGCGCGTTGAGCAGCGCCGAGTCGCCGGTGGTGGAGTAGCGCGTGTGGCCGATGGCCAGGTGGCCGGGGAGCTTGGCGAGAACGTCGTCCGTGAAGATCTCCGAGACCAGGCCCATGCCCTTGATGTTGGCCAGGTGCGCGCCGTCGGCGGTGGCGATGCCGGCCGATTCCTGGCCGCGATGCTGGAGGGCGTAGAGCGCAAGATAGGCTTCGCGCGCGGCGTGCGGATGGCCGTGAATCGCGACGACGCCGCATTCTTCGTGAAGCGTGTCGGCTGCGCCGACGGTGGGCCGTGAACGGTGGACGGTGATCAGTGACTTGGCGCGGAGAGATGCGGAAATGTCTGGGACGCCATCAACGCCCTGAAACAGCAACCGGCTCATGCAATGACCTCGCCGTGGAGATTGGCTTCCAGGGCGGAGGCCCAGAGGGTCTGAAGTTCGGCGAGTGGAGCGGAGATGAATAAGTCGCCGTCAACGGAGATTTCAAGGCGCCTGCCGCCGGTCGTGCCGATGCGCGCGGAAAGGAAGTTGTGCTCACTCGCCAACTTTCCAATGACGGCAACGTTGGACGGGTGCGTGGTGACGAGGACGGTGGAGGCGGGCTCGGCAAAGAGGCCAAAGAGCGGGTGAGCGAGAAGGGAGGGATCCTGCTCGACGATGGCGCCGATTCCTTTTGCGAATGCGCCTTGCGCAAGGGCGACGGCAATGCCGCCATCGGAAATGTCACGGGCTGAACTCATGAGCTTTCGCTCGGCGAGCTCGGCCAGTAATCTGTGCAGGTCAGCTTCGGCTTCAAGATCAAGCGCGGGCGGAGTTCCCCATAGGCTGGCAAGGATTACTTTTGCAAATTCAGATGAACCGAAGGCGATGAGATTTGCCGCGACTTCGGCGTCGGATGCATCGGGCTGCTCGCGATCTCGGGGCTCGCGCTCCAGCGCGGGCATCGGATACTGGCTGATCGGCGGGGGATTGAGCGGAACCTTGAGTTGCGGGTTCGGCTCTTCGCCGCGCGGAATCGGCCAGAGCAGAACGATGGCGTCCTTCTCGCGCTGAAAATGCGCGGGGACGGCTTTGGTGACGTCGTCGAGAATGCCAACGATGCCGAGGACCGGCGTGGGATAGATGCCCTCGCCGCGCGTCTCGTTGTAGAGAGAAACGTTGCCGCCGGTAATGGGCGTGCCGAGCGCGGTGCAGGCTTCGGCGATGCCATCGATCGCGGCCGAGAGCTGGGCCATGATCTCCGGCTTCTCGGGATTGCCGAAGTTGAGGCAGTTGGTGGCGGCGACGGGAGTTGCGCCGGTCATCGCGACTTTGCGCGCAGCCTCGGCGACGGCATGCATGGCGCCGAGCTTGGGATCGAGATAGGCCCAGCGGCCATTGCCGTCGAGAGCCATGGCGAGACCGATCTCGCCAATCGGGCCTTCAAGTCCATTCGGCCTGGCGGTGCCCTTGATGCGCATCACGCCGGCTTCGCCGCCCGGCCCTTGCGCGGTGTTCGTCTGCACCATGGAATCGTATTGTTCGTGGACCCAGCGCTTGGAGCAGACGTTGGCGCTGGCCAGAAGTTTCTTGAAGTCGGCAGTGTAGTTGCGATCTTCGGATAATTTGGCGAGTGCTTCTGCGGGAGGTTCGATCGGCACGGGAGCTTTCCATGTGCCGACGGGACGGTGATAGAGCGGCGCATCGTCGGTGAGCGATTGGTTGGGAATGTCGGCGACGAGCTCGCCGTGGTGACGGATGCGGAGACGCGGCTCAGGCTCTACGGTGCCGACGATGACCGCATCGAGACCCCACTTTGCGAAGACGCGAAGAACTTCGTCTTCGCGGCCTTTTTCTGCGACGAGCAACATGCGCTCCTGGCTTTCGGAGAGCATGATCTCGTAAGCACTCATGCCGGTTTCGCGCTGCGGCACGCGATCGA
This sequence comes from uncultured Acidobacteriaceae bacterium, assembly GCA_963813015.1. GTDB lineage: Bacteria > Acidobacteriota > Terriglobia > Terriglobales > Acidobacteriaceae > Telmatobacter. The sequence continues at coordinate 315,890 of CAWEXN010000012.1, read as the reverse complement.
GTTCGACATCGAGGCCAACACCGCCGCGCGCACCCATCTCGCATGTGGAGCAGGTGAGGCCGGCCGCGCCCATGTCCTGAATGCCGACGATCGCGCCCGTTTTCATGGCTTCAATGCAAGCCTCCAGGAGAAGTTTCTCCATGAACGGGTCGCCGACCTGGACGTTTGGACGCTTCTGTTCTGACCCTTCCTTGAATTCCTCACTGGCCATCGTTGCCCCGTGGATGCCGTCGCGGCCAGTCTTGGCACCGACATAGATGACGGGATTGCCAGTGCCGCTCGCCTTGGCGTAGAAGATCTCGTCTTTGCGGACCAGGCCGAGAGCGAACGCGTTCACGAGCGGATTGCCGCTGTAACAAGGCTCGAATTTGGTTTCTCCGCCAAGATTGGGCACGCCAAAACAGTTGCCGTAACTGGCGATGCCGCTGACCACGCCTTCGAGGATGGAGTGATTCCTGTGGATGAGTTTGCGCGTCGGCATCGCTTCCCACCCTAGCCGGAGATTCCGCGAGGATGGGGCACCCTCGTTGAGATCGGCCCGAAGCGAAGCGAGTCCATGACGGCAAGAGGCCGCGCGCCCATGGTAAAGATGTCGCGCAAGAATGCCGCCCACGCCGGTAGCAGCGCCCTGATGCGGCTCGATGTAGCTGGGGTGGTTGTGCGATTCGATCTTGAAGGCGCAGGCCCAACCGTCGCCCACGTCGATGATGCCGGCGTTCTCGCCCGGTCCCTGGACGACGCGATCGCTTTTGGTGGGTAGGCGCTTGAGGTGCACGCGGCTGGATTTGTAGGAGCAGTGCTCGCTCCACATCACGCTGTAGATGCCGAGTTCAGTAAGCGAAGGAGTGCGGCCGAGCGCCGCGAGAATGCGCTCGTACTCATCCGCGGTGATGCTGTGTGTGGCGAGCATCAGCGGAGTGATGGTGACTGGTTCGGGAACGACGGCGGCGGAGGAACTGGTCATCGTTGATGCCTTCATTCTCGCACAGGGCCACCTGCGGTGGGGCAGAGGCCTACTGCAGGGGCCGCGCCAGGAAAAAGGCGCGGCGCAGGCGATCGTTTTCTGCGGTGATACGGAGGCTCTGGAATGGTGGCGAAGGGGGTAATGGCTATGCGATACTTTGGGAGCAGATCCCCACCCGAGGCCGGGATGGCGGAATTGGCAGACGCAGCAGACTCAAAATCTGCCGGCCCTTGTGGTCATGGGGGTTCGACCCCCCCTCCCGGCACCAGAGCTAAACTTAATTAGATTCAGCGATTTACAAAATGGCAAAATCGTTTGTGCCAAATTTGTGCCAAGAATGTGCCAGGATTGTGCCAAGGTTTCCCCGTTCTGGCATCACTTCGGGCGGGTTGAGTGGAGAGTTTTGATGGGCGACGGCAGGACGGGCACGACGTGCATCCCTATCGATTCCGTCTAAATTGATTTCCTATTTTCTCGGCCACACTTCCTGCACACCAGCGGCACGCGACCTCGCGATGCTCGCAATCAGACAGCCCGGGTCGCCTGATGCCGGATCAGCCATAAGGCCGGCTACAAACGAATGGTCTTTACGCCTGGGCCAGACCCAGAATTTAGCGTCTTGCAATAGCCACTGGCCATTGCAATGGAATTGGACGACTCGAATCGATGAAATCTCAAACGCAGCCACATGCGATTGCCACCGACTGGGCCTCTTCATAAAAAGTGTGACCCGACCGGGAGCGGCCTTTAGCGTCCGGCTGATCTTGGTTGGGCACCATATGTCTCTGGAAGTGATTCAATGTAGCCAGCTTTGCTTCACGGCACTGGCGGTCAAAGCTCCGGAACAGCATGGAATCAAACTCGCGCTCGGGTTGGTGAGCCTGAGGTGGTTGGGACCAGCGAGCGGGCGGGGGGCGGTCCCTCAGCGCCGGCACCCCACCTCAACTTCCTTTCGCCCGTTCTTGATAAATATTCGCCAAGTCTGAGCGTTTGACACAGGATTATCGACTATTTTTCGTCTTTATATTGACTTTATATTTTCTTCATGGTTCGCTCATCTCTAGGGCCTTTTTCGGATTCCAAGGCCGCGATTCACGCCTCTTGCAACCTAACTCGCAGAGCAGAGGGAAAGCGGGCGGAAAAATGAACAGTCTCGATCGATTTATGGTGTACTTTGTGGCTGGCGTGTTCCTGAGCGTAGGACTCGCGAAGATATGGAGTTATCAGCACAGACCCAAGCCGCTCGGAGCGCAGCCAGCAGGTCTCCCCTTTGGGCTGCCATACGGATTAGTCATTGCAGTCGGCCTATTTGAAGTTCTGGCTGCTTTGGCTCTGCCAACACCGTACAGCTTCTTGCCGCAGGTCATGATTGCACCGCTGGCCATCGCCGGACTTGCGCTCTTAACGTGGACTGCAGCCTTCTATCACATGCGCCGCCACGAAACGGCTGTGCCGAACCTGGTCCTGTTCTTACTTGTCATGTTCGTGGCGCTTGCGCGCTGGATGTAACCGGGATTTGCCCATCTCGCCGTGCCTGACGAACCCCGTCAATCTCAGTCCGAATATACGCCCACGCGCTTCTCGCGACCTGTGAGGATTTCGCGTGCGCGGTCTAGGACTTCGTGACCCCTGTGTGCACATGCGAGCGGGATTGTCTGGAGACGCCGCTGTGGAACCTGCGACAGTACCAATCCGGCAAGACTGTGTTCGGGGTGTTATCCCGATTCACTGAATCGGTATCCAATGTGCGAATCCGTGAGGAGGTATTTTGGATCCGCCGGATCGTCCTCGATCTTCATTCGAATTTGCCGGATGAACGTGCGCAGGTACTCGAGCTCGTTTCCGTATTCCGGCCCCCATACAGACCGCAGTAATCTGGCATGAGGAATCGGACGCCCGGCGTTCGCCATCAAGTAATGAAGAACCTCAAACTGCTTTGGAGTTAGATGGACGGCCTTTCCTTTTTTCTCCACGAGGTGCCGGTCAGGGTCGAGCAGAACATCTCCGATCGCAATCGGTCGATTGCCGTCATCGGTTACCCTGCCCCGACGCACCGCCGCGCGCAAGCGCGCGGTCAGCTCGCGCAATTGAAACGGCTTGGTAATATAGTCATCTGCGCCGGCATCCAGAGCGTCGACCTTCCGATCCTCGCTGTCCTGTACAGTCAGCATCACTATGGGCAGCAACGGTGCTGTTTTGCGCATCAACCGGCACACTTCGATACCGCCCATCCCCGGCATGTTGATATCCAGCAACACCGCGTCGAATTGCGCAGCGCGTATCAGCGAGAGGGCTTCTTCTCCTCGCGCCGCCTCGACGATCGCAAAACCGAAGTTCGAGAGAATCGTTCGAAGCGACAGCCGAATCGACCGCTCGTCATCCACGATGAGCACGTTGCCCGATTCCCGATTCATTGATTTCCTCCTGGTTGTTGAGGGATCGACATATAGAACGTTGTTCCCTCATTCGCGCTGCTGATCACCCACACATGGCCCTTGTGCGCCTCGGCGGCCATTTTTACCGCCGATAGTCCAACCCCTGTACCGGGAGCCCGATGCATGGTCACTTCGCTCCTGTAAAACCGCTGAAAGATTCGCTCCCTATCGGAAAGTGGAATGGGCGGTCCGAAGTTGTGGACTGAGATCATGACCTCAGAGTGGCTTTCCCAGGCCGCAACTTTCACCTCTGATCCCGCGAATGAGTATTTGGCAGCATTGTCCAGATACTGCACTAACGCCATTGACAGCAGTTCTCGATCGCCGCGAACCGTCAGGGCTTGGTCGGCAATCGCAATTTCTACCGGGTGGCCGGCCAGGCGCTTGCTCTGGTCCCTCAAAACTCCTGACACAAGCTCTTCAACTACAATTTCGTCTCTGCCGACGCTCAGGTCCTCCGCCTCAAGCTTTGCGGTCTGCAAAAGTTTCGTACTTAACAGGCTCAACTTGTTGAGTTCGTCATCGATTAAGGTCACGAGTTCGATTGTGCCCGATTCAGGTTGCCGACTTCGTTCAATCCGTCACTCGCCGCCTGAATCGCTGTAAGCGGCGTCTTGACCGCGTGGGCCAGCGAATCCAACACGGCGGCTCTCAGCCGTTCACCCTTGTTCGCCTCCTCGATCTCGCTTTCCTTTTGGAAAGAAACGCAGCGATCGAGAGTTACGGCTGTGAGTGACGCAAGTGCGTTGGTCACAAGGGTTCCAAGGTTCCCACGAATCGTGAGAGCTCCAATGGAATCGGCGCCCGCACGCAGCACCCGTCTAGAGGTTGAAGTCGCTTTGTCTTCATCATCCACCTGCTGCAGGTAGCACTCCCTGGCCAGATCCTGTTCGTCTTTTGACCACGGGCCCGCCAGGTCAGTTTTCCCCGAGTTCCCATCGAAGATCGCGACCGCCTCGGCCTCGAAAATTCGTTGGATCAAGTGCGTCAATTGTGGGCCCGGCGGTTGATGCAGATTGATCAGCAACGTGCTACGGCTCAATTCGTACAGCTGCTCCATTGCCTTTCGCTGCAATTGGACTTCACGAGAATTGAGCTGCTCCCGCGATGAAAGGCGGCTCACAAGAAGAGCACTGATCTCGAAGGATCCAAGCGCAACCCAGTCCTGCGGGTCGTTGATCGTGAAATGAAGAAGCGGCGGATAGAAGAAGTAATCCAGGCAGGCGCACGCAAGTACAGAGACAATCGAGGCCTGCCAGAACCCGCAAACGATTGCTTCGCAGACTACGATCAGCAGGAAGAGAAAACCCACGGGCGCCGGATTGAAGTGGAGCACATAACCGGCGAAGGTCAGAATAGCGATTACCCAGCAGCCCGCCAGAGTCTCCCCAATAAACTGCGATCGTGTCAGGGGATCCCGCTTCTCGAGGAAGGCTGAAATCTTCATGACGTTCACGATTAAGTACTCCGGGATGCATGTACAAAGAGGCTAGATGGCAGATAGTCAAGAAAACATAAATAAGGCGCAAAGAAAACGTTAGGGTCAAAGCATAAACGCTTTATACGTTCATGCCTTAACCCTGGGATCCAGCCCGTTTCACGCCGGATTTACTATTGGCCCTTCGCAGAAAGGTTGTCGAAGCGGTCGGCCTGTGAGGCCATCTGCTGGGCTTCGAAGGTAAAGTACTCGTAACGGTTTCGTGACGAGTCCGCCGGCCTCGGATACTTCTGATAGCTTGCAGCGGTAATCTGGCTGCGCCGATCCCATTCAATCTTCTCGGACTGCGCCTGTTGCGCGAAGTATTGTTGGCGCTCTCTGAAATAAGTGGCGAGGTCGCGATACTGCTGCGCGGTGTGCGCGTCACGGATCATCTGTTTGACCTCACTCTGAGAGTAGGAGCGGTGATCGGACGGCTGTGAGTACATGGGGCCGGCGGCGCAAATAGCGGCGGCCAAAGCGAGTGTGAGAGGAATGAATCGTGTCATTGTTATGCCTCCTTCATTCATATGTTTTCTCGTAACAAGTGAAGGAGGCATGAAGCTTTTATATGAAGTTGATATGTCAACAAGTAATTATTTGTAAGTACCTCAGGCGCGGTTGCCCGGCGTGTCAGGCGGGGGTGCGGCCGTCTTTGACGAAGCTCAGGAATCGCCGCGCCAATTCGTGAATGCGATGATCCTGGCGCCTTTGCAGGGCGTCGCGCGGCAGTAACTCCACTCCCACGCCAATGGCAGTAGCCCCCGCCGTGATATAGGCGGTTGCGGTTTGCTGATTTACGCCGCCTGCGGCAATCAGCTTCACCTGAGGCAAAGGCAGTTTGAGCGACCTGATGTAGTGATCTCCCCCTACTGGCGCGGTTGGGAAGATTTTGACAAAGTCCGCGCCCATCTTCCAGGCTGCGATGATTTCGGTCGGCGTAAGGGCTCCTGGAATCGCAACAACGTTGGCCTTGAGCGCTGCCTCGACCACTTCTGGCACAAGGCCGGTGCTCGTCAAGAATCTCGCTCCCGCTTCGAGACAGCGTTCCGCAACCTCGCGATCAAGCACTGTGCCGGCGCCGACCACCATGTCGGGAAAACTTTCCGCCAATCTCCGGATCACACCGATGGCGCCGGGAACCGTCATGGTAATTTCAGCTACAGGAATGCCGGCCTGGTAAAGGGTTTCGGCGGCATAGATTGCCTGGTCTGCCGATTTCACACGAATGCCCGGGAAGATCCCGATCTCTTCGATGCGCGTCCTCACTTCTTCACGTCTCATATAGTTTTCCCGACCTCGTTTGGAGTCTTGACTCCTCACCTTCACAACGGAACTGCCCTGCTTACGATGCATTGTTGTTTACGGAACTTTTTCGCTCCCTACGGCCAGCGCCAACTGGCCCTGCGCAGTCAAATAAGAGCCTAGCAATTGCGCGTATGCCAGCTGCACCTGGCGAAAGTCGCTTTGCGCGTTGAGGAAGTCCATCAATGATGCGCCGCCATGTTGGTAGGCGTAGGTGACCGTATCGCGGACGCGCAACGCCTGGTCGTTGTATTTCTCCTTGTAGGGCTTGAGCAACGCGACATTGCTGCGCACCAGTTCATATGCGGTGTCCACATCGCTGAAGACCTGGGCCCGCGTAGCCTCGCTGGCTCGCTGCGCGCGGTCGATGTCAATCAGAGTGCGTTTCTTCTCTCCCTGGTTACGATCAAAGATGCGTAGAGGTATACTGACGCTCACGCCGATGGTCTCGGGGCCATGAGGGTTATTTGTCGAGGAGTTGTTCGTGAACCAACCGGCAAAAGTTGGATCGGTGGAGCCGTTGGAGATTGCGAGCTTGTGATTGGTGTCGGATTGCTGGATCGTCTGCAACGCAGCCTGCAGATCGGGCCGTGCAGCCAGAGCGGCATCACGGTAGGTTTCCAAAGGCTGCAGATTATCGCTGAAATCAAATGTGCCCGTCACGTCGAACTGATCGACTGGAGTGCGATCGTCCATCATCTGCAGGAGTTGAATCTTGGCAGTCCGCAGATTGACGATCGCCGTTTCGATCTCCGACTCGTACTGCACGCGCTGCAGTTCAATGCGGTCCAGGTCGATCTGGCCGATAGCGCCGGCCTTGAAGCTGGCGCGGCTAATGTCAATGATCTTGTCGTAGTAATCGAGGTCGGCCTTCGCCAGGTCGAGAATGAACTTTGCCTGGAGCGTTCCCACAAACGCCGTGCGCAGAGCAAAGATCATGTTGCGATCCAGGTCTTCATGCTGCGATTCAGTGATGCGGGTGCCCTCCTGGGCACTTTCAAGGCGTAGCTCGCGCTTGTGGTCGCGCTCGTGCAAATAACTGAAGTTCGGCTGTTCTGTAGTGCCCTTAAACGGAGTCCAGACCCCATTGTGTGGCGCTGCCTGCGTTCCGTCGGCCGCTAAAGTTAACTGCGGATTGGGCCGGAGAAAAGCGGTAATCTCCTCAGCTTTCATCTCGTCGACATTGTCGGCGTCGGCTTTCATGGCCGGATTGTTCGCCTCAAATTTTGCCTCAACCTGGTCCCAGGTCAACGCTTGCTGCGCGCTTGCCCTCTGCGTTAGAGACAATGACAGACCGAGCACGCAGATCTGAGAGCATACGATCCAACGCTTCATGACGCGCGAATTCACGCGACGAACGGTGCGCTTAGTGTTCAAAGGATGCCTCCAACTCTGGTTCCGGCAGCGTGTCACCTTCTCTTGCGAACCAGACGTACAGGGTGGGCAACAGAAAAATGCTCATCGCAAGAGCTGTCATGAGTCCCCCCACAATGACAATGGCAAATGGGCGCTGCGTGTCGGAACCGATGGCGCGAGACATCGCTGCCGGAAGAAGTCCCAAGGTAGCGACCAGCATGGTCATCATGATTGGCCGCAGTCGCAAGACTGCGCCCTCGACAGCGGCATCCGCTACGGTATAGCCGCGAGCTCTCAATTGGTTGATGTATTCAAGCATGATGACGCCGGTTTGAACTGAGACGCCGAATAGCGCCAGGAAGCCGACACCGGAAGATACGCTGAAGTAGGTGCCAGTCACCAGGAGAGCGAGCAAGCCTCCAATGGGAGCCATTGCCACGTTAGCGAGAATCAGCAGCGCCCATTTAAAGGAACGAAACATGGAATAGAGAATGATGAAGATCAGAAAGATCGTCAGGGGCACGATGAAGAGCAGCCTCTTTTCGGCTCGCGTTTCGCTATCGTATTCTCCTGACCACTCGAGGCGATAACCGCGCGGTAACTGCACATTCCTGGCGATCTTGTCGATAGCTTCCTTGACCGTGGTGCCCAGATCGCGTCCGCGAACCTCAAAGCGTATGGCCACATAGCGGGAACCGTCTTCCCGGTAAATGTCGTAGGCGTCATCGCGAATCTGGGCCTTGGTCAACTGAGCCAGCGAGACGCGCTCTCCCGAGGGAGAGAGCAGTCGAATATTCTGGATAGCCTCCTTGGTATCGCGATACGGTTTCTGATAGCGCACGACCACGTTGTAGACAGCCTCTCCCTGCAACACCTGGCTGACGGGATTACCGCCCACTGCGGTCTGAATCGCATCTTGGATGTCGGCCACATTGATACCGAAGCGCGCAGCGGCCTGACGGTCAACGGTGAGATCGATATTCGGCTGGCCCGTATCGCGCTGAATTCCCAAATCCTTGATCCCGTCGATATTGGCCATCACATCTTTGATCTGTTCGCCCTTTTGCTCGAGCACGTCCAGGTCCGGCCCGTACAACTTGGCACACAGTCCACCTTTGGTACCGGTCATCGTTTCATCAACGTTGTCCTCAATGGGCTGAGAGAAATTCCAGAATGCCCCGGGGTGTTTCTCCAGCTCGCGATCCATCGCGGCGATCAGTTCCTCTTTATTCTGATGAAACACAGGCCGCCATTGGTCCTTGGGCTTCAAATCGACGAAATATTCCGTGTTGCCGAATCCTCCTGTGTCGGTTCCATCGTCGGGCGCCCCGGCTTGCGAGACGACCTTGGTGACCTCGGGGAACGAGGCGAGTATATAGCGGGATTGCTGGGTGAAGCGCGTACCTTCCGTTTCACCTACGCTGTTGGCCATCGCGCCACGCGCCCAAATCGCGCCTTCGTCGAGATGTGGAAGGAATTCCGAGCCGATAACTCCACTGAATGCCAGGTAAGCAGCGACGGCCAACGCAGCCAAGCCACCGCCAACTACAACTGCGCGGTGTGCGACAGCCCAGCGCGCGCTGGTGCGGTAGCGCTTGGTGAGAAAAACCATGACCGGGTTGTGCCATTCCTTAACGCCATTCCGGAAGACGATGGCGCACAGCACTGGCGCGATCAAGATGGAGAACGTCATGGCGCCGAGTAGCGCGAAGGCAACGGTCCAGGCCATGGGCCGGAACAAACGCCCTTCGACTCGTTGCAGCGTGAAGATGGGCATGTAGGCGGTGATGATGATGGCAATGGCAAAGAAAACCGGCCGCTGCACTTCGTGACACGCCTCACGAATTACGGTAGAGACAGACTTGGGAATTGTTTGCCGGCCGCTGGACTGACCTTTGGATTGCTGCCCGTGCGCTCCGTTTGAGCCGAAGTCACGGCTCAGGTGGCGAACGATGTTTTCCACCATTACGACTGCGCCGTCAACAACCATTCCGAAATCGAGTGCGCCAAGCGAAATCAAGTTTGCGGGAATATTGCTCAAATTCAGAAAGATCGAGGCGAACAACAGGGCAAACGGAATGGTCACTGCAACGATCAAGGCCGCGCGAACATTGCCGAGGAAAAGAAGCAGGATGATCGTAACCAGGATCATCCCCTCGCCGAGGTTGTGCAGCACCGTGTGCAGCGTGTAATGAAGCAAATCGCTGCGGTCCAGCATGGTAACGACCTTCACACCCTCGGGCAGGATGTAATTGTTAAGCTCGTCCACCTTTTTGTGGATGCCTTCGAGCGTGGGACCCTCTTCGGCCCCCTTGCGCATCAGCACGCCGCCCTGGATGACGTCGGGTTCATCGACAATGACGCCGTCCGGACGATGATCGGCTCTGGCCATGTGCCCCAGCCGAATTCTGGGACCCCATTCGACGACAGCGATGTCTTTTACGCGAACCGGAGCACCATTCGAAGTTGTCAGCACGGTGTTCTCGATATCCTGCACATTTCGGTAAAGTCCGAGTGCGCGGACGTTCAGTTGCTGCAAGCCCTCTTCGACGAAGCTGCCGCCTGCGTTTACGTTGTTATTCGCTAACTGTTGCTCTACCTGGCCGATGCTCAGGCCGTAAGTGATGAGCTTATTCGGATCAACGCGCACCTGATATTCGCGCGCGGTGCCGCCGAAGTCGCTCACGTCCACTACGTTCGGAACCTTTCTGAATTCCTTGTACAGAGTCCAGTCTTCGATGCTCCTCAAATTCATCAGGTCATACGCCGGATTCGTGCTCCGGAGCGTGTACCAATAAATCTGGCCAGTCATGCTCCAGTCCGTACCAATTTGAGGCTGCACGCCCGCCGGCACACTTACCTGCGTGAGCCTTTCCAGGACTTTCTGGCGGTTCCAGTCGTTGATGGATGAATCGTCGAAGATCAACGTAACCAAAGAAAGACCAAAAATCGATTCCGACCGCACCGTTGTGAGATGCGGAATCCCAAACACTTGAATTTCGACAGGAACCGATACTTGCTGCTCCATTTCTTCGGCGGAATGCCCGGGCCACTGGCTGATGATGGACACGTAATTGTCGGCGATGTCCGGATAGGCCTCGACGGGCATGTTGTGAAACGACACCGCCCCCCAGCCGAGCAATAGCAGCCCGATCGCCAGCACCACGTACCGATTATTGAGAGCAAAATCTACGAGCTTGCGAATCATGGTTTCTTCCTCGGGCCCCGCAGTCGAGCGTCATTCATTGTCGATCGCATTTTCGAGATTGATCGCGTTTGTCACGACCTGCTGACCCGGCTGCAACCCAGATAGGACCTGCTGCATCTGGTTCGGCAACTGTTCGCCACCGACGACCTCAACCCGCTTGAATTTTCCTTGCAAAGGGATGTAGACCCAATCGCGGTCGTGCAGATGGACGATCGCGGACGCCGGGACAGCCGCGTAAGTCTGCTTACCCTTGCCGAATAAAGTGGCCGTGGCGAACATGCCCAGCCTCATCATGTCCCCCGGATTGGCAACTTCAATACGGACCTTCGCTGTGCGGATACTCGGATCGAGAATCGGGCCGATATTGCTGATAGTGCCCTTTAGAACTTTGTCTGGATAGGCGTTCAGCTTGATGTCGGCGGGTTCCCCCATGCGCACATTGGCCATGTCGTTTTCGTAGACGTCACAAACGATCCACACATTGCTCAGATCCGAAATAGTGAATGGATTCGGCGTAGAATAGGCCTGCACCGCTGCCCCAATCGCAACTTCCTGATCGGTAATGACGCCGGAAACCGGGGCGACGATATCGACGATTCCCTTCGGATCGGTGGGATCGCTACCGAGCAAGTGAAGATGCTCGGTAGCGGTATCGAGAGTCGTCTTGGCGTCATCCTCGCTGTCTTGCGCGACCTCCAGGTCTTGCTGTGCGATGGCCCCGTGCTGGTATAGATCCTTCGCGCGATCCAATTGCTTGCGCGCGAGGAGCTCATCGGAGACCGCTTTGCGGTAGGCGTCGAAGCCTCCCGAAATATCGTCGCTGCGAACTCGCAGCAAGAGCTGGCCCTTCCTTACCGTGTCGCCGAGGCGAGCGCGAATGTCCACAACGCGGCCTGAGGCAAGCGAGATCACAGGGACAGTCCGCGAGATGTCAGGAAAAACGGTGCCGGTTACGAACATCTGCGACGGAGCTTGGTATTCGGTCGCTGTTGCGATCGGATACAACTCCGGATGCTCGACCGCGAAAAAGGAGGGGTCCACTCCGGAAATCACGTTGGCCGGTGGCGGCGCCTCTGCGGCGGCATCCGCCGTTTTACTCTTGCAGCCACTCATTGCGAGACATGCGGCGAGCGTTATCGGCACAACAGCAAGTTTCATAGCTTTGCTTTTCATCGAGTGCCCCCGTGTTCTAAGGCAAGGTTTATTTCGCCGGCCCATGAAACAAGATGCAGGGCAGGACGCCGTCCCGCCTCTTAAAGGAAAACGGACAGCTTAGTTTCGCTTCGCATACAACCATTGCGCCATGAATCGCACAGTGTTTGCGGGCGTGGGATCAGCCAACAGATTTAGCAAGAGAAAGGAATTGATGCGGCGTCCGGAGGAGGCCGGTTCTGAATGGAACTTGTGGCAGGAACTTTCGACGCCAGCGCAAGGAGATTATCCAGCACGGCAGAATGAGGTGGGTCAGGAGAAAGTTTTGCAGAGAATAGTGAAATTAAGCCCACGATAGGATGCAGGGGGGCATGCACATGTGTGCCTAATTCATCTTCGCGCTGCTGGAAACAGCGAGTCTCGGCGGGATTCTGCGCCATTGCCATGTCGTCATACATCGTGATCACAACAAACATATTGGCGAGGACTAGCGCAAGGGACACGAATTGCGCCAAGCGTCTCGAGCCCTCACGCCTCGCATGGCGAACCCACAGCCAGCACATCGCTGCGGCCATCGCCGTCCATTCGAGATTGAGGGCCAACTCCATCAGCGATTACCTTTCCGTTCCACTTTCATTCCGGCTAACGTGTGTCAGCACTTGTGCGCTTGTGAGTAGCCGCAGCGCGGAAGTTACTGATGCACCTGAAGCGGCACCGGAACTGTAAGAACTCCCGGCGCCGCTCCATGGAAGAATCTGGGGACTCGCCGCGCCCTCTGGCGAACCCCGCAGCAACTAGAACCGCACCATGATCGCGCCGGTAATGACGGTCTGATTGGTCCGCAAATCGGGCCACCAGATTGAGTTGAGACCGGCAGCTGTGCCTGCGGCTTCGCCTGCGCCGCAGTTTTGTTCTGCTAAGATCAGGTTCCCGTAGGTCTCGCCCGAGGGATTACCGGCGGCACATGCGTACTGTGTCGGTGAGCCATTATTCCCGCCTGGGGGTGTGATGCCGCGACGACCGCTCCAGTATGGCGTGTCGGAGTACCTGTAGCCGGACTCCAACCGGAAGGTGATGAACTGGCTGGGCATGTAGTCGAATGTGATCGTGCCGTCGTGCATCTGCGCCCGATCGCCCGCGTTCTCGGTATAGTATGGGGAACCGCTGATGGCATTGGCGCCATTGATCGGCGGCAGCAGCGTGAGGTAACGGCCGGGGTTGTTCATTTGGCCGCCCCCGAGAGTGACTGCGTAGAGATTCTTGTCGAACCAGAAGCGCAGATAACTCATCCAGCCCATGAACGCCTGCTTTGGTTTGCCATTGTGGCTGTTGTGGCAATTCACGCCGCCGGTGTAACTATCCGCGGTGCCCATCTCTGGCGAGAGACCCTTCGGGTTGTAATACCCAACCGCGGGACCGCCTCCGTATTCGCACCCAAGATCGCCGGTGATGGTCCAGGCAATCTGATCCAACGTCTTGCTGCTCTGATTGTTGTAGAACCTCTGCTGTACGCTGTAGTCGGCGTGGACACGCGAACGGCCGGGGTAGCCGGCGTCATCTTCGCCCATTCCGTAGTCGTTAAAAACAATGTCCGTATTTGGATTGGGGCGCCAGAGAATCTGGCCGCCCAACCCACCGTGTCCGTTGTAGCGGGCATATGACTGCCAGCCGTTGATGATCCAAGGTTCGATCTTCAGCTTGGACGTCGGGAAGTACTGGATGCGAATACCGTTGAAGAACCACGGCGTATTCGAGGAAACGAACGATGGCTGGTAGGTCCAGTTATCGAAGTTGTAATAGCTGAACAGGCCGATATAGGAAACAAAGATGCCTGCGTCCACATTCAGGCCATGACCAACATCCCAGTGATATCCGCCCCATCCCTCGGAGATGTATTTGTAGGCATCCGCCAGATCCCACTGGCCGCGGTTGGGGCTGGCGTCGTTACGAACCGTAGTGGTGGCGAACAAGCCATCCATAAAAAGGATGCGCCCGCGCACGTTATCGATGCGGATGTCGCCGCCGATACTGACCTGCTCCAGCTGGAATTCGTCGGAGCGAAAGGTCTCTGTCGACCCGCCGAGCGAGTCGTCCTCGGGGTGGTTCAAGTCCAAGGTATAGTTCGCATCGGCGCGGAACTCAGGCGTGAAGTATTTTGTGGCCATGGGGCTGTCCGTCTGATGACCGTTGTCATTCAGCCAGGTCCAGTCGCCAGGAAATGGCGCTTCCTTGGTAAGACGCTCCGCACTGATCTCGGGAGGGGCGGGCGGCGCAGCAGCCTGCATGGCAGGGATCAATCTAAACGGAGGCGTCGCGGGATTCGGCGCTGCGCCGCCGCCACCGGCGATCAAGTCTTTTTCTGCGGCCTTGATCGCCGCAGTATCGGCGCTATCGGCCAGTGCCCGCGCCTTCTCTTCCTGTACCTCGTTTTCCAGTTGGTCGATCCGGCTCTTGAGCGCCTCAATTTCCTGTGTCACGGTAGGCTGTAAATCCGGTTGAGTCGAGCCTGAAGACGCGTGAGTAGCGTCTGCTGTCGGATCGGGTGTCGCAGGCGCAGGTGAAGCAGGCGCTGGCGTCGCAGATGCTGGCGTCGCAGGTGGATCGACGCGCGCAGTCATGGTCGATTGGGTTGTGGCCGATTGCGCAAAAACTGCGCAAGTCATCCCAACGGCGAGCGCCGGGAGCGTCATGGCTTTCCAAAGAATGATTCTCATGATGACCTCTCGCTTTCGTCTGGAGTGATGTGTTCGTATCCTGCCTTGTGTGGCAACCGATTCGAGTGACATGTCGCTCAAGAAGGCAACCAGGAATCCGTGTTCAATGAGCGGTAAAGATGTTGGCTCGCCTTGGTCGTCGCCTCCGTCGCTCAATCCGCTCCAGTACAGGATCCATTGCAGCCCCGGGCCTGTAAGGGACGCCTAAACTTTTTCTTCAATTTCCATAAGGGCAGCGGATCGATAGCGGAAGAAACGCCAACTCGTTGTGTGTTCGTAGACACACGAATCGTGGGATGAGCGCACACGCGTGTCAGCTCACCGACGGGCAATGAGAAGGCTGCCTGTTCGTTGTTACAAAGACCCTGGCGCGGCGGCACAAATCAGCGCCGCTCGTAAAAAGAGTGAAGACAGCAATGCTCTATTCAGCATCGAAGTCATCGCATCAGGAAAGCATGAACGAAACAAAAATCTTTCCTAAGTGCCTTTACTCTCTAATTTGGGAGTGATGAAGATCTTGGAAAAGTGGATGTCTATTTGCAGCGCGGTCCGGAGTGGAGTGCGCAATGAACACTTCCGGCAAACGCTCGCCGGAGAATCGTCGAACGAATGCGCCTTTTTGTCGCTGAATTATGCAGAACAGGCCAGATTCATTTTCTCCAGTTCCGGGCGGGTGGTCGCCTAATCGTACATGACCCCGATTTTCGAGTTCTGTGCGTGTAGCCGGTCAACCAGCCGGAACCCGGAACGAAAGAGGGAGATGTCCCCGCATTCCGCGTTCGACGAGTGCCTCGGTAATGTACTCATTGAGATATGGTGGGCAGATCAGAGTGCGGCGCCAGATGTTTGGCCGAGGGCCGCCGCGAACGGGACTACACTGAAACCGAAGCGAGTATTATGGCTCCCGCTCCCGCTTGCGCCTGCTTTCGCTTTTATGCTGAATTGAACGATCATCTGCCGCCCAGGCTGCAGTATGGGATGGTGGAGAAGCAGTTCTTCGTGCCGGCTTCAGTGAAGGACATGATCGAAGCTATCGGCGTGCCGCATACGGAAGTGGACCTGGTTCTGGTGAATGGCGAATCGTCGGACTTCTCTCGCCTTGTTCGGAACGGCGATCGGGTGGCCGTCTATCCAGTGTTTGAATCGATCGACATTACGCCGGCGTTGCGTCTGAGGCCGCAGCCGCTACGCGAGCCGAAGTTTGTGCTCGATGTCCATCTGGGCCGGCTGGCGGGCTATCTGCGCATGCTCGGGTTCGACACAGTGTATGCCAATCGCGCGAGCGATCTGGAGCTGGTGCAAATCTCCGCCGAAGAAAGGCGGATCCTCCTTACACGCGACCGCGGCGTGCAGAAGCACTCCGCCGTGACCCATGGTTATTGGCTACGCGAGACCGACAGCTGCCGCCAGGCCGAGGAGGTAGTGAGACGCTTTGATCTGGCCCGGTCACTGCGCCCGCTCACGCGCTGCATGGTCTGCAATGAACCGCTCAGGGAAACCTCAAAAGCCGAGGTTGGCGGGCGGGTGCCGCAAGGGATTCTGGCGTGGTGCAACGAGTTCCGAGAGTGCGCAGGCTGCGGGCGAGTGTACTGGGAGGGCTCACACTCCCGGCGGATGCGCCGTTGGATCGAGCAACTGGCTGCTACTGCGCCGGCGCTGTAGGCCGGGCCAGAGGCCGCAGGCCACACTTTCGATATCTCCGCCAAATACCTTCCCTCAGGAACGAAACCAGATCACAAGCACGGTGAGGCCGCTGACCAGCAATGGGAACCATACCTGCGCCACCCACGGCGCTGGTATCAGGAACAGCACGTCGGAGCTGATCAAGGAAGTGGGCCAGCCAATCGTGAGACGAAGCCAGACGTAATAGAAGATGTCCCAGACGGCGAATGTCCACAGAAAAACAACGCCCTTTTCCTTGGCGCTTTTCCCCGCAAGCAAAGCGATGCCGCTAAGCATGATCATTGTTGCCGCTTCGCGGCAACACTCTATTCTCAGTAAGCTCTCCGGGACGGCGACGAGCGCTTTCACTTGCGGGTTAGGCCATAGTCCTGTGGCCGCTCTCAGATAGACGACAACAGCCGCCTCGACGAACCCAAAGGCTACGCCAACGAGCGCGACTACCAGAAGCCTTTTCCTGCCGATACGAAGCTTCTCGTTCTGCGATAAGAAATAGGGAATCACAGGAATGAGAATGAGCAGGTTTACCCACCAGGGCTTCGCAAGCAGGACAAAACCAGACATAACCCGAGTTTACGGCGAAACCTGTTAACAGGAGTTTGACGATTCGTCCTTCTCAGCTGGCCTTCGGCTACCTGCACATTTCGCTCAGGCACGACCTGATCATTCCTGGCCAGTGATGGGTATCACTGAATAGCCCTTCTCTTCGCGCAGAATGTTGGTGTCAGTTTCCGAGAGGCAGCCGCGGAGTTCTTTCTCCGCGACGCCCCGCTGCCGTTCCGGGGAGTGGTTTCAGTCCAAGGCATCCCTTCCTCCCGCGCGGAATGGGAGATCCAGCATGCGGCATGCAGAAAACCCGCTGTGAAGTCTGGAGAAGCCTATGATTCTGGCATCCGAATTGCGGCAAGGGATGACGCTCCGAATCGACCAGCAGGTCTACAGAGTCCTCGAAGTTGAAACCAAGACTGGCGCCGCCAGAATGGGAGGCACAGTACGGGCCAGACTCTCGAATGTGCGCAGCGGCCGTCTATGGGATCAGCACTTCCGGCCCCTGGAGCGGTTAGAAGACGTCCAGCTGGAGAAACGGAGGCTCGAGTTTCTTTACAGCGATGGCCGCGACTGCATTTTTCAGAGGCTGGACTCCTTTGAACAGGTTGAATTTCCTGCGGCCGACCTTGGTTTGGCCGGGAGGCTTCTGCAGCCCGGAACAGAAGTGCCTGCGGAGTTTCTCGAGGGAGAACCGATTAACGTAGTCTTGCCCGACACTGTCGAAGCGCGCGTAATAAACACCGCGCCTCCCGCGCGCTCGCAGCAGGATTCGGCCCGAAAGGAAGCCTCGCTCGACAATGGCCTCACCGTACAGGTTCCCTTGTTCGTTGCTCCCGGCGAGTTTGTGAGTGTCGACCTCAGGACCGGACGCTACGTCGAGCGGGTTCGCACACAGCACAAGAAAGCTGTATAGAGGAGTCCTGAAGCGGAGGAGAGACCATGATCGATTTGCTGACGGTGCTCATGGAAATTCCGGATGAAGCCAACATCATCATCGGCCAGTCCCACTTCATCAAGACGGTGGAGGATCTTTACGAAGCGGTCGTGACGACAACGCCGCACGCCAGATTCGGCTTGGCCTTCAACGAAAGCTCCGGAGCGTGTCTGATTCGCTCAGACGGAAACGATCAGGTTCTCCGCGATACAGCCATCCGGAACGCCAAGGCTCTGGCCGCCGGCCATGTATTTGTCCTGATGATCCAAGACGCCTATCCCGTCAATCTTCTGAATGCAATCCGCAATGTTCCAGAAGTGTGTTCGATCTTCTGTGCAACGGCCAACCAGGTCGAGGTCGTACTGGCAAGGAGCGAACAAGGGCAGGGCGTGCTTGGCGTCATCGACGGAAGTTCGCCCAAAGGAGTCGAGGGAGAAGCGGATGTGGCCTGGCGGCATGATCTGCTGCGGAAGATCGGCTACAAGCGATAGTCAGCCTGAACCGGAACAGGCCTGACTGCATGGCGCTGATTGCGATCAGGAAGTGGTGGGCGCGCGCGATGGGAATCATCTGCTGATCGCAACTCGCGCAAGAACGCGACCGGACAACGAGGTGGTTATGGCACTCACAAGCTTGATGGAATATCTCGATGAGCACAACGTCGCGTACGTTGTCATCTCCCACTCGCCCGCTTTCACGGCACAAGGGATTGCCGGGCTAACGCACATTTCAGGAAAGGAGCTGGCGAAAACTGTGATCGTCAGGCTGGACGGCAAGCTGGCGATGGCAGTTCTCCCCGCGAAATTCCACGTCGACTTGGTGCTGCTCAGAAAGGCGGTCAATGCAAAAACTGTCGCGCTGGCCACCGAAGAAGAGTTCAAGGATCGATTTCCTGAGTGCGAAACCGGCGCGATGCCTCCCTTTGGGAATATCTTCTCGCTCGATGTCTTTGCCGATGACAGCCTGGAGATGGACAAAGAGATCGCGTTCAATGCTGGGACGCACCGCGAACTGATTCGCATGGCCTGGAAAGATTTCAAGCGGCTGGTTGAACCCAAAGTCATCCGGTTTGCAGCGGGGCGTTCTGCTGAAGCAGCGTAGATCGCACGATTGTCACGTCGAACGCAAGCCCCGCTATCCAGCATAAGAGTAGTCCTGTCTCCACGGGCGGGTGTGGGCCTTCAGTTCCTTCTTACCGAAGAGAGGTATTGCGATGTCCCTTGTACTGAAAGCAACCGTATTTGCAAATGGCAGCGAGATTCCCAGGAAGTACACGTGCTGCGGCGCTGACTTGTCGCCAGCACTGATCTGGGATGGCGTCTCACCCGCAGCGCACTCGTTGGCGCTGATTGTGGATGATCCTGATGCGCCCAGAGGTACGTGGACACACTGGTTGATCTGGAACATTCCCGCCCATCTCACGGCTTTGCCAGAGGGAGTACCTGCGAAAGAAGTGCTTGAGAATGGCGCCTGTCAGGGCAGGAATGATTTCCAGCGCATCGGTTATGGTGGTCCATGCCCGCCGCCCGGCAAAGCACATCGCTACTTTTTCAGAATGTATGCACTTGACACTGCTCTCCCCCTCAAGGCAGGAGCCAGCAGAAAAGAACTGGACCGCGCTATGAAAGGGCACGTCGTGTCCCAGGCGGAATGGATGGGTACCTACAGGCGCTAACCTGGCTTCTTGAGCCGTGACATACAGTTTTTCCATCCCGACGCCAGCTGGATTCCCATAGCCTTCGAGGTGGATAACCTTACCACTGCGCTCGAAGGAAAAGAAATCCCGAAATCCCCGAACAGTCCAGGCGAGGGAATCATGGTGGCAATGATCCTCGACAATGGTGCCTCTATTGAACTGCTGCAGTTTATACCGCCGGTGAAATCGAGGTAAGACTGCCTCGAGATTCGCTCTCTGTAGGAAAGTCGTGCGCGAATTCCGTGTTTTGGATGTATCG
This sequence comes from uncultured Acidobacteriaceae bacterium, assembly GCA_963813015.1. Lineage (GTDB taxonomy): Bacteria > Acidobacteriota > Terriglobia > Terriglobales > Acidobacteriaceae > Telmatobacter. Next base: position 296,161 of record CAWEXN010000012.1, on the reverse strand, counting down.
TCGCCAATCCGTCAGTTATGTTTCAGTAAACAGTAATGCGTGAGAATCGAGATTTCCGATGGGCGACAGACTAGGTGCGCATCGATATATGGATCAGAGTGTTACGTTGGGCGTCTTTGTGCCTGGATTGTGCCTAGGAATCTCGCTTCTGGCGATTTGAGCGATTGTGGCGATTCTGGAATCAGCAACTTGCGTGTTTGCAACAGCGGCTAAGGTTCGACCCTCCTCCCGGCACCAGAGCTAAACTTATTTAGATTCAGCAGTTTACAAAATGGCAAAATCGTTTGTGCCAACAATGTGGCAGGATTGCGCCAAGACTTCCTCTTTCCGGTATCACAATACACGACGGTTTGAGTTGGGAGTTTTGTCGCTCGACGGCAGAATAGATACAACGAGCTTTCCGATCGATTCCGTTCTAGAGCTTCCTTAGTTTTTCGGCACACTTCTTGCGCAGCTGCTGGCGCACGATAATGCGAACTCGCGATCACGCCGCCCGGGTTGATGGATGCCGGATCCCTGCCTATCGAAATGAAAATGGTAGATAGTAGCTGTGGTTGAAGCTGCCGCGCCGGCACCGCCTGGGATGAAACGAATTAGCCTCCTACCGATTCGATTAGCCGGGCACCTGTCGAGTGATCGGCAACTCGGAAGTAGCACCGAAAACGAGCCACTTCCGGATTGCCGACGATACGCCCGAATCACGGATGGGCTAAGTCGTCATTAAGACGCTGCTCTTTTTCAGCTTCTGGCTGGCCCCGTGGATTCGCGAACGACGAGTTTCGGTTCCACGACAATCTCGTCGCGTGGCGAAACTGTGTTATGGAGGCGATTCAGCAGGCTCTGCGTGGCAATCCGACCGATCTCCTCGAGCGGTTGGTTGATCGTTGTCAACCGCGGCAAGGTGAATGCAGCCGCCTTAATGTCGTCAAAACCGATGACCGAGACGTCCTCGGGCACGCGCAGGTTGAAGTCCTTCAGGGTGCGAATCGCCCCCATGGCCGATATATCGTTGAAGGCGACAAGCGCGGTAAACCGCTGTTTGGCAGCCAGCAGCTTTTGCACGACGCTAAACCCAAGTTCCGGCGAGGTCATGTCGCGGTCGAGGTGCACCACCAGCTTCGGCTGAATCTCAATGCCCATTCGCTTCGCCACTTCAACCAAGTGGTTCCAGCGCTCTTCGGAGTCAGAGCTGAACGGCATGCCGCGCATGAACGCGATTCTGCGATGCCCCAGTCCGTAGAGATGTCCCAGAGCGAGCTCAGCGGCCCGCGCGTGATCGAGCACCACGTTGGTGACGCCGTCAATATGCCGGTGGCCCGCCACAGCCACTACCGGAATCGAAACAGGATGCTCGAGATGGGTATCGACCGCAATGAGCCCTTGCGCTCCGCGCGAAACCAGCATCCGAGTGTAGTCCTCAATCAGATTCTTGTTGTGCCGGTGATGAGCCGTGAAGTAGAAATACCCCGCCTGGATTAGCTGATCTCCGATGCCGCTCATCACCTCTGTGTGATATCCCTCGCCCAAGCCCGGCACCAGGATGCCAATCGTCAAGGTCCTGCGGTTGCGCAGCGAACGCGCCAGAAGATTTGGCTGGTAGTTCATCTTTTTGGCGGCCGCCTTGATGCGATCGCGCGTCGCCTGGGGAATCGATCGCCCAGGTACGTCATTCATGACGACCGATACTGTTGCTGGATTGAGCCCAAGATGCTCAGCAACCTGCTTCAGGGTCGCTGTCTGGTGAACCCGGGGTTTTGTACCGTCTTGGGATTTCTTGCTGCTCGCGGAGTCCTTCATCTCGTCTTTCAAATTTCTCTTGAACTGATTATATTGCCGGCATTACAACGCTCGGGGCATCGCGGCTGCGCCCCTTACCGACTCGTCGAGTGAGGCGATTAGAAAAGAGACAAACGCTTGCCTTCTAGATCATAAGCGCGCTTGCACATTCTGGCAAGGGTTGGGCTCTCAAGCGAAAGCGGCTTTTTCGCTAATCGCAGGAGCCGAAATCCTCCTAAGAGGGTTGAATATTTTATGAAGATTCAGCAAGCACTGGATTGGATGTTCCCACCGGCTGCAGGCGCCGAAAAGTCAGCACAATCAGCATGATCATACCCAGCCCCGCGACCACCGGAACCGCCAGTCCACAGCGCAGCGAATGATAGTGCGCCGATACCAACCCCGTGATCCAAGGAAAAATCGCCGCCCCGATGCCACCCATCGCAAAAAACCATCCTTTTGGCGACAGCTCCAGTAAATAGGACAGTGAAAGCGGGTAGAGGGGACCAACAAATGCGCCCGCAGCGCCAGCAACGAGAAAAATCACCCAGGGATGAGGGAATGCAATCAAGAGGATCGTTGACAGAGTCACGCCAGCGCTGCCCCACATCATCACCTTCCGGCCCCCAACCTTGGTGAGCAATCGGGTCGAGAAGGCGAGCCTGCTAAGCATTTCACCAAGCCAGAAGATTGAGGTCGCAAGAGCGGCTCCCGCCAGGTCGCGAATTCCTGCGCGGTGAGAATAGGTTGTCAGCCAGCCGCTCAGCACCGCCTCCACGCCCACGAAACTCATTGCCAGCACCAGGAGGATGGAGAAGACGGTTTGAACGGATCGGTTCAGTCTTTGGGTTCTCTGCACAAGTGCAGCTGCCGGCCCTTGCCGCTCAACCAGAATCACCCACACAAACATGGCGAGAAACAAGATGAGCATCATCAGGAAGACAGAACCAAAGTCTCCGCGATGCAAGAGCGGCAGAATGCAAACCGGACCGGCTGTCGCTCCGGCCGACCAAGCGAAGCTCAACCAAACTAGCTTGGTGGCGCGAAGACTTCCCCAGCGATCGGAAAAGAACAGGCTGGTTGAAGTTATCGCTATGCCGAGGCCCAAGCCGTAAAAAAAGAAGGCGACATATGCGAACTGCTTTTCACCAACAACAAGTGCACACAGAGTGGCAACCAGCAGGCCATAGCCGATTGCCATCGAGCGAACGCGATTCATCCCTGTAACAAGCGCGCCCAGCCCTGAAGCAAAGAACTGAAGGAACATGAGAAAGCCCGCTTGATCGTCGCGCAATCCCCATCGCTGCGAGAGGGCAGGCAGAATCACCCCCAGCATCACCGTTCCTGCGCCGGTCAAGCTCGATCCCACGCTCAATACTATGGTTGATGTACGATTCAGCAGTGGCAAGGAGTTTATCAAAGCGGTGGGATTGATCGCGGACTCCTCGCCTTCCGCGTTCCGCAGAGCAAACCTTGGGCCTCTTCGTAGAACCCCGAAATTCATCTTGCTTTCCTCTCGCAGCGCTCCAATGCCTCAGACATCGATCAATGTCCCGCAAACAATCGATTGACTTATCTTGGATGCAGTGTAGTACTCCGGGGCCCGCCGTAGAGAAGTTCAACGTGGAAACTATGAGCGGGGCGTGGCGCTGATCGATACTAACCGGGACGGCCGGGATAGGGCAGAAGTCTTTTGGCCGGACGGGAAGGTGGAGGCGTTCACTAACCTGGCTGCCGATCGTTTCTATTCTGTGTGGGAAGGCGCTGGAACCGGCATGTCTCCGCTCTCCCCGTTCCAGGGTCGAAGTCAAGCAATGGCTTCCGTTCCGGCAATTACCTGGCAGCCGGAGCGCCGGGCGCTTCCGCCGTTGGATGAAGCTTCTTGAAGGTCGTATCGTCGGCGGTTTTCACCAGGCTGCGGGTTTTGTCAAACTCGATCTTTGCCTCGTCTTTCCTCCCCATTTCCTGGTAAAACCGCCCCAGGCGCCAGTGCACATTCTGGTCGTTGGGGTTTAGCGTTTCGGCAGTCTTAAGTTCCCGCAAGGCCTCGTCCTGGCGGCCCGCGTTGCCATACAGGATACCTAAGTCAAGGTGCGCCAGTTCAATCCTGGGGTCGATCTGGATGGACTTCTCAAGCAGCGGAAGTGCAGGCTCGGGCTGGCCCAATATCATCTCGGTGTCTCCCAGATAAGCCATGGCCTGTCCGTGCTCCGGATTGTTGGCCAATTCAGCCTGGAACTCCTGGGCCGCCTCTTCGTATTGCTTCAGACGCCACAGCAAGTAGCCGAGGCCGAAGTGCACGTCGGGCTCCCTCGGATTGGCTTTCTCTGCATCACGGAACTCCTGGACGGCGTCACCAGTGTTCTTCAACTCATCCTGCGCCTCGCCGGCCAGCATATCGGCCTCGGCCGACTCCGCGTTCAGCATCAGAATCTGATGATAGGTATCCAGAACGCATTGGTACTGCTTCGACCATAGGCAACTGTGCGCCAAAGCCAGGCGTAACGGGAGATTCTGCGGATCGTGAGCAGCGGCCTGTTTTAGATAAGGAGCCGCCGCGGCGTATTCCTCCAGCCCATAATGGGCCATCCCCAGGAGCATGGTCAGCCGCTGCGCCTCGCTTGAACCTGGAGGCTCGTTCTTGAGCAGCATCTTGAATTCCACAATGGCCTGCTTTGGTTCGCCGCCCTTGAAGAGCGCGAGACCAAGATCCAGCCGCAGGCCGGGAATCGCCGGATTCAGCGCCAGGGCCCTGCGGTAGAAGAGCACGGCCTCCTTGTAGTGATCTTGGCGCGCTTCCAGGAGGCCCAGGTGAGCATAAGGTTCTGGGTTCGAAGGATGAGCCTTCATGTACAAGCGCCATGCGGCCTCAGCCTCGGAGCTCTCGCCCTGCTGTTCCAGGGCAAGCGCCGTTTGCCGCTGCTGATCCGGCGCCGCCGCCTGCCCCATGCAGTGCGCGGCGATTATCGCCAGTGTCATCGCCAGTATCAGGCAGATTCTCTGCCGCATTGCGTGTCTCAATCTTGCTTCTTATCCATGTTATTTGAAGCCGCGCGTTCTCGCCCGCCACAAATGAAAAGGGCGCGACAGACAACGGTCTGCCGCGCCCTGGTTGTGTGTGAAGGTTTAGAACTCGATCTTCCCTCCGAACTGCATTGTGCGCGGATCAGAGGTACTGGTGACCTGACCGAAGTTACCACTAGGATATCCTGTGCTAACCCCGCTCCACTCGGTGTGGTTGAAGGTGTTAAACGACTCGAACCGGAGCTCCAGCTTCGCCCGCTCGCTTGGCGTCAAGCCAAACGTCTTGAACAGGCTCAGGTTGGTATTCTCCAATCCGGGAAGGTACACGGCGTCCTTGCCGACGTTGCCCCAACCATTGCTCGCCCCTCCAGCCCAGGGAGCTGTGGGAGCGGAGAAGTTGCCGGTAAACCACTGCGCACGCGTCTTGGTCCTGGTTATCTTGCCCGTCAGGTTCGGACGATTGCTTGTCCCGCCGCCGAGCCCGATTGTGTCCGCACCACCCCAGGTGACGGCCTGCGGGATTCCGCTTTCCGCAATCGTCTCGCCGGAGATGGTCCATCCTCCCAGCACATTGCGTTCCAGCGAACTACCGGAATGCAGGAAGAACGGGGCATTGTAGATATAGTTGGCGGTGAAAATGTTGCGCCGGTCATAGGTTCCCGAACCGCGGTCGTACTTAATGTTGTACGGGTCGGACAAGTCTTGCTGCAGATCGTCGCTTTGAATATCGATCTCATGCGACCAGGTATAGCCCAGGTTCAGAGTGAGGCCGTGCTTACTCGCCATGTTGACGGCCACCTGCAGAGAGTTGTAGTTGAAGTTGGTCGTGTTGTCGTCTTCGTCAATGCCGGCGAAACCAGGGTAGTTTCTGTAGAGGTTGGCGTTGGCGCCCCCGGCGACCGCCTGGCGCTCGGTACTGTTCAGCGGCAGCGTATTGACCTGGCGCTTGACGTCCTGGTTCCAGCCGCCGGTTCCGACGTACTGAACCGCCGCAACCATGGCAGGCGCAAGCTGTTGCTGAATCCCCAGACTGTATTGCGCTGTACCCGGATTCGGATAGTAATAGTCGAGGGTTCCCATGCTGGCCGGGAAGATGGGGGTTGAGGCAGTCGCGCCGTTGATGGCGCTCGTGCTGGGATTGGTGAAATACACGTCGTCCGCCGTCGGCTTGTAAGCGAAAGGAGGATTCGTGTCTGTTCCGTAGATGTCGTTGCCCTGCACGCGCTCATAGAAAGTTCCGAAGCCGCCGCGCAGAACCGTTTTGCCGTTGCCAAACAGATCGTAGGCGAAGCCGATACGAGGCTGCCACGTCTTGTAGTCGTTCTGGACGACGGCGCGCGGGAAGCCGTTCACGCCCGCAAGCTCAACGCCGTTGAGATAATACGGCGTCGCAGCTTTGGTCGGGTTGGAGAAGCCCGGGCCGGTGGGATTCATCTGGCCTGTGCTCGCGTTGGGCACCTGCTCGTTGGCGACGCTGAAATCCGCGGGCACAAAATTCCCCGCCATGTTTTCTTTGTTGTAGACGTGCGGCAGACCGTCAAAGCGAACCCCCAGGTTCAGGGTCAGCCGGTGCGTCAAGCGCCAGTTATCCATTCCGTAGAATGACCAGGTGTTGTTGATCCAGTGGAACATTTGCATGGACTGGAGCTGCGAGAAGCTGTCCGACAAGCCCAGCAGGAAGTTGACATACGAATCGCCGGAAAAGTCTGAGCCGAAGTTGTAGTCCCCCTGCGTATCCGCCTGCTGTTGTTGGTTCTTATCGTTCCGCATGTAGGCAAAGCCGAACTTTAAAGCATGCCGGCCCTTGGTCCACGAAACATCGTCGCGTGGCTGGTAGTCCAGGAAGGCGTTTGCCCACGGCCAGTAGTTAATCGTCCAGTTGGTGCCATACGGCGAGCCCAGATCGACCGACGGCATTCGGCTTTCAAGATTGTTCGCCGCCGCGAAGTACCCGGCCTGCGTCCATCCGGACGGTTGCTTATAAATGCCCACCGGCTGGATCTTAATGTAGTTGCCGTTCACGTTCATCGATGCTTCGTTCAGCAATGTCGGCGAGATGGTATACGTGAGCTTGATCACCGTGCCCCAGCTCGGGTTGCCGAACACGTTTCCTGTGGTCGGATAACTGTCGTTGCTCCACATGTCGGGGTAGTAGGTCTGCGACATCGCGTCGTGGATCCAGTGCCCCATCAGGTGCATCTTGCTGGTGAAGTCGTGATCGATGCGCGCCACGTCCTCGCGCACGTACGTCGGCTGTTTTGGCGAGGCGGTGAACTGCGGCGCTCCGTTGGCTGCGGTTACGTTGGACGCCGGAATTGCTCCTGTCGCCATGAACCGGACGGCGTTTTGGTCGATCATATTCGCCGGAATCACACCGCCAGGAAACGAATTTCCCGGAACCAGGCTATCGCCCGTTTCCAAGGCGGTTAATGCTGCGTTGCTCGGCAGGTTCGGCACGCACGGCGCTGTCTGGCCTGCATTGCAGACGCCGGTGCTCGGCGATTCCGTGAAGCCCGTCGGCACCTTGTAGGTCAGCGCAGCGTTAGCGGTCGGAATGTCATAAGACGGCACGGCATTATTGAAACTGGGATTCGATCCCTGAATCAATTTGCGCCATTCCTCGGTCCAGAAGAAATAGGTTTTGCTCTTTTCCTTCGGATAAATCCCAGGGATAAACAGCGGGCCGCCCACGTCGCCGCCATAAATATTCATGCGTAGCTCCGGTATGGCGGGGGGTTTACCATTCTGCACAGCCGCCAGCTTGGTGAAATAAGGGACGGCATTGAAGTCATCGTTGCGGTTGAATTCCCACAGGCCTCCGTGGAACTGGTTCGTGCCGGATTTCAGCACAATCGTCGTTGTGCCGCCCGAACTGATTCCATAATCTGGCGCGTAATTGCTGTTGAGCGTCTGGAATTCGGAGATCGCATCCGGCGAGGGCATTACTCCCAATCTGCCGCCGCTTCCGCGGTCATACACTTCGCCGCCGTCGATCAGAAAGTCGTTGTGGCCCGTACGCATGCCGTTGAAGCTGACGGAAGCGCTGCTCCCCTGCGCCGCGACGCCATTGAATGCGGGCAGAGTGTTTGAGACGCCGGTGCCCAGCGTGGTGAGCGAAGTGATGCTTCGGCCGTTGGTGGCCAGCTCGGTGATCTGCTGACCCGAAATCAAGTTGCTGACCTCGTTGGTCTCGGTCTGCAGGCTCAGAGCGTCCGCCGCGACTGTGATCGTCTGGTTGCTGGTGCCAATCGAAAGTTGCACATCCTCTCGCACCGTCGCAGCCACGTTCATGACGATCCCGGTCTTCTCGTAGACCTTAAAGCCCGGAGCCGACACTTTGAGAGTGTAGGTGCCACTGTTCAGATCCGGAAATTGATACAGCCCTGCCCCGTTGGCCGTTGCTGTACGAGTTTGGCTGTTGAGGGTGTTGATGATGGTCACCGCTGCAGTGGGCACGACCGCTCCGGTCGGATCGGTGACGGTTCCGGTGAGCACCGCGTTCTCCTGGGCCCGCACTCCCACGCAGGACAGGATAAGGAACAACGCCAACAGATAGAATCCGTGTTTTGCGTTTTTCATCTGACCTTCCTTTTCAAAGTTGATGCTGCTTGAGTGGTGATTTCCCCATAGTCTGGGGCTGCTTGAAGTCCAACGGAAAATTGGCACGAACAGGGTCAATTTGCTTCCTAATGGACATGCACAATCTCAACTTCCGCACGCGTTACCATTACCGAACTGAAACCATTGGCTAAAGTCGCCTAATTCGATAAGACAAACGGTTGTCTGATGACATAAAACCGCTTATCCGGAACGCGGCAGCGATTACACCACACCAAAAGGTGGACTGTCAAGTCAATAATTCGATCTAGACAAACGATTGTATTGGATATTTAGCCTTCAATGGACACACTACTTCGGTCGTCGGCGCCGTCGTTGTTACTCGGTTGAGAAAAGCGATTTACGACAGACAATCTTTATGCAATCGCTTGTTTAAATCGATTTTCTAGGCTTTTGCACGCACGCGGATAGCGTGCGGTCTCCCCCTTTTGTCTATTTCGCCTTGAATTTGGGGCAACTCTCTAAAAGACAAAGGCTTGTTCTGGCAATTGCCTTAGGTGTGATCCAGCGCACTCGTTTCGTCCTTTTTGTGGATCAATGACGAGCCGCGTTCCGGAGTTACGGCGTGGTTTTCGCAGGGAACTCGTTCACCTTGGGCGTGATTCGCGGTCGGATTGAGGTCGGTCCTCCCACTCCGTCGATCACATTAGAGATCTCTCCCTTGTCGCCCAGTGCCACGGTCATCATGTGCTGGAGGCTCGCGCCGGGGGCCTCTGGCGATTCAATCGCTCTGCTCAGGACGGCATTCGGTTTCCTGACACGCACACGAGCACGAACGCCACAAGGCTGCGCTGGATCGTCGGTCGTGCATACCGGGCTTCTATTCCACGCCGCACCATGTTCTCGCACTCCAACCTCACCACACGTAGGTTGCTACCGACTCTGAGTGCAAAGTTGAGGTGATGCTTTGCCCGTGGTAAAGAATTTGAAATGTTTTGGGAAAATTGCCTGTGTTCGCCACAACCAGTACGACCTCACCCTTTGGCGTCTCGAACGCCGCGGTCTGCAGTTGTTCCAGCTCCGTCGAACCAATGCGCACGGAGCCAGGCCGAACAAACTTCGCAAAGTGCGCCATCGCATAGTAGGCCACGTTTAAACTCGCGTTGCCTCCCTCGATCGTGACTGCGCCATAGCAGGCCGTGCACCCGCCGTCGTTTGTGTGGGGGCCGGCGTGAGAATCCGCCGCCAGGTTCCACAGCAGAACATTGCGCGCCCAATTGCGCGTCGCGGCGATCAGCACGCGGCTCACCGGCTCTGCAATGTCGATCGTTGTTTCACTCGGCCGGCCACCTACCGACTGCTCCGTCAGGTATAGGTTCTTGTTCGGGTATTCGTTGTGCACGGCTGTTAGCGCGCCGCTGTCGCCGCCATACAAATGAAAGGCCGTTCCGGCTACGTATTTGCTCGCGACTGGGTCGGCAAGGATCGATAAAGGATAGGAAGTGACGTCGGGATTGTGATCGTATATCTGAATCTCCGTCGTGATTCCGGCTTTCTCAAACGCCGGTCCCAGGTACTTCCCGATGAATGTATCTTCTTCCTGGGCAAACACCACCATGCTTGGCGTGTTCTTGGGATTCAGCGGCTCGTTCTCCACCGTGATCGCAGTGATTGGAATGCCCTCGGCCTTCATTCCCTCGATGTACTTCACCAGGTACTCTGCATAGGCGCCATAGAACTCCGGTTTGAGATTGCCGCCCTTCACCATGTCGTTTGTCTTCATCCACGCCGGGGCCGACCACGGCGATCCGAGAATCTTGATAAGAGGGTCGATCGCCAGAATCTCCTTGAGGACCGGGATCACCGTAGCCTTATCCGGTGCCAGGCTGAACTTCGTCAGGGTCGGGTCCAACTCGCCAGGCGCCATATCGTCATAGGAGTACACGTGGTCATTCATATCGGAGGCTCCGATGCTCACCCTCAGATAGCTGACGCCAATCCCGTCTCCCTCCGTTGTAAAAAGTCGCTTCAACAAAGCCGCCCTCCGCTCCGGCGTCATCTGCATCAGCAATTGCGCACTCCCGCCCGTCAGCGCGAACCCCAGCCCCTCGATGGGCTGGAATTGCTCCATGTCGTTTACAACGATCACACGTGCATCGCTCCTTGCCTCGGAAAAATGCATCGGCTCCGCTTGGCGCGCAAACAACGCAGCTCGGTCGACGGTGGTCAGCCAGGCTTGAGCGTCAGGTATGTTTTGTGTCCAGGAAGGGACGGCAATGAGGCAGATACCTGCGGACAATAAGCAACGAAAACGACATTTCGGATCCATGATTCCCTCACAACTTCGACGGTTCGAGAGCCATTCATTCACAGGCGCGAATTCTCCACAAATATCCAAGACAACCGTTTGTCAAAAGGAGAACAATATACTGCGCTTTTAGCTGTCCAAGATGAGAGCAAAGCCCTCTTCAATTGTCAAGCGCGAACCGAATGTTTGTCTCTTTCAGATTGACCGTGCTGCACGGAGAGCTTCACTAGTGCAGATTATCGGCACGCCAAAGTGAAACCGCCCGATACTGCTGAATGAGATACACTTTCAAGAAAACACGCAGGGCCGGTTGATTGGATGGGTTCTCGTGCCCCCGGGTGTTCGCCGTGGTGATATGCGCGGCTCATCTACGGATCATCCGTGTGCGTCGCGTGTGGATGACAAATAAGCCGTCCCGCGAAGGAACAGGAGACGTGAACTCCGCATTGGTTGAACGATCTCCGCTGCACCCCTTGCAGTATGCGGTTGCCAACTGTGGACGGCTTCGCAGGCAAGCCGCGGTGACCGCTTTAGGCGGGATGATCGCCTTGGCGGGAACCGCATGCGTGGGCGCCCAGCATGCGCAAGATGCCGGAAATGCTGCGCCCAAGACAAGCGTCGAGCAGCAGCCGGGCAAAATGCGGCAATCCCAGGGCGGGATGGCCAATGCCGGGCCGCAAGCGGCCGTTTTCGACAGTCAGCACCGTCCGATCACCGCCGGCGGCTTTGTAAAGACGGGTCCGATTGTTTTTCAGGATGTTGCTGCGGATGCTGGCCTTACACGCTGGCATCACCAGGCAGGCACTCCGGAAAAGCGTCTGATTCTTGAAGCCAAGGGTCCGGGCGTCTGTCTACTGGACTATGACAATGACGGCTGGCTGGATATCTACCTGGTCAACGGTTCAACATACGATGCGCTGGCGGGCAAAGCCACTCCGCCGCATGCGGCTCTCTTCCACAACAATCACGATGGCACGTTCACCGACGTGACGGAAAAAGCCGGAGTTGCCAACGACCGTTGGGGATATGGGTGCGCGGTTGGCGATTATGACAACGACGGCTGGCCGGATCTTTACGTGACCAATTATGGAAAGAACCGCCTCTACCGCAACAACCATGACGGAACCTTCACCGATGTGGCGGAGAAGGCGGGAGTAACCATCGGCACGTGGTCCACAGGCGCAACCTTCGGTGACTACGATGGGGACGGGCGGCTGGACCTTTTCGTTGCCGGCTACCTTCGAATCGACTTGGCCAACCCGCCATATTCCGGGTCGAAGGCGGTCAACTTCGCTTTCTGCGAATATCGCGGAGTGCAGGTGATGTGCGGCCCGCGCGGCCTGCCGGGCGAGCACGACCATCTGTTTCACAACAACGGAGACGGAACCTTTACCGACGTCAGCAAAAAGCTGGGAGTGGACGATCCCAACGGGTACTACGGCCTCGGGGCCCTGTTTGTGGACGTGAATGGCGATGGGAAGCCGGATCTGCTTGTGGCCAACGATTCCACACCCAACTATCTGTACATGAACAAAGGAAACGGCACGTTCGAGGATCAGAGTTACGAAAGTGGCTATGCACTCAATGGCGATGGCCGCGAGATCTCCAATATGGGCATCGCGGCCGGAGATTACATGAATAATGGCCACCTTGACATCGTGAACACCAGCTTTTCCGACGACTACAATGTTCTTTTCCAGAACGACGGAACAGGGTTTTTCACGGATGTCAGCTATCAGGCCGGCATAGCGGAGTCCTCGATTCCGTTTGTCGGTTTCGCCGACGGTTTCCTCGACTACGATAACGACGGATGGAAAGACCTGCTGATTGTCAACGGCCATGTTTATCCGGAAGTGGATAAGCATCCAGAATGGGGAACCAGCTATGCCGAACGTCCACTTCTCTATCACAACCTGAAGAATGGCAAGTTCGATTTGGTTCCCGCCGTCGAGGGAACCGGACTTGCAGAGGTCAGTGTGGGCCGCGGCGCGGCGTTTGGCGACATCTTTAATGATGGCAAGATTGACGTGATCATTAACAATATGGATGGCGTTCCGGTGCTGCTTCGCAACGTAAATCCAGACCACCACCACTGGGTCGAGCTGAAACTGATCGGAGGCCCCGGGAGCCCCCGCGATGCCGTCGGCGCGACAGTCTATTTGAAAGCGGCAGGAATGCGTCAGCGTGGGGACGTTCTGAGCGGCGGCAGCTATCTCTCCTCGAACGATATGCGGGTCCACTTTGGCTTGGGCGATACAACCATAGTCGATGGAGTGGAGATTCACTGGCCCAGCGGGCACATCGAAAAGCTCGCACTCACAGCGGTGGATCGCATCTTCACTGTGGAAGAAGGAAAGGGAGTTACCGGCGAACTTTGCACCGCCTGCGCCCCCGCCGCAAAGACTCAGAAATGATTTGCCGGGCGAACTCGTCCTCGCTGCGCAAATAACGCCATCGCTATTCAATTGCCGGCGCCTAGAACATTTTCGGAATACATCTTCATCTGCTTTGCCTTGTCACAGACAAGCCGTCCTGGCCCGCATAGAATGCGTCAGTGGCAGACTCTGCTACTGAAGCTAAGAAGCGCCGCGATCTAGCTATATGGAGGAAGTGTGTCGCTGAGAGGTTTGTGGGCCGCAAATGGATGGCTTCTTCAAACGTTCCGGCCCTTTACGCCGGGTTGGTTTCTGTTCGCACTTTTGGCCGCGATGCCACTGGCCGCGCAGCGGACTCCTGAGCTCGGAGCAGCGTTAGCCGGCGTAGTTCGCACGACTGCGGGCACACCCGTGGCCAGTGCGAGGGTGACCGTCGCCGCTGCGGCGCGCCACGATCTTCACACCGCGATGACCGGAGTCGACGGACGCTTCACAGTCGCTGGCGTTGAGCCAGGACGATACAGCTTCATGGTGCAGCTCCCTGAGCGGGCGCCGACCGTACCGTCTGTGGCGAATGTGGGCCAAGCCTCAGTCGTCCTTATAGTTTCAGACCAGAACACGCTGACGATCACCTCTGAGCCGCAGGCCCCAGCGGCCGTGGCTCCGAATGCCAACCCAAGTGCAACCGCGAATGCGACAGACACGACTGGCGGCGAGAAGCTGTCGAGCCAGTCCGTCAGCGAGCTGCCGCTCAATGGCCGCGATTTCAGCACGCTGCTCCTGCTGGCCGCGGGCACCATGACCGACGTCAATGGCGCGACGAACTTCACGCAGCAGTTCGCCATCAACGGACAAAGGGGCGTGGAGGCGGTCTTCGCGATGGACGGGGCAGACATCAGTGATCCCGAGATGGGTGGGAGCACGTTCACGAATTTCAACGTGGACGCAATCCAGGAGCTGCAATCGAGCTCCGGGTGGATGCCGGCCGAGATCGGGCGGGGCGCGGCTGGCTTCACGAATATCGTGACGCGGTCGGGCAAGAGCGGTTTTCACGGATCGTTCTTCGAGTTTCTGCGGAATTCGGCGTTGGATGCACGGAATTACTTTGACCATCCCTCGATTGCGGACCCAGGACGGATTCCGCCCTTCCGGCGCAACGAGTTTGGGTTCACAAATGGCGGCCCGGTGGTGCTGCCGCACCTCTATAACGGCAGTGGGCGAACGTTCTACTTCTTGCAGTATCAGGGCTTCCGGCAGGTGCTGGGGACGACACAGGTGCTGGCGGTGCCGACGGCCGCGGAGCGCGCGGGCCAGGACACAGTGACGTACCCCGACGGAAGCAGGGACACGCTGGAGGTGCCGGTGAATCCGCAGATCGCTGCAGTGCTGGCGCGCTATCCGTTGCCGAATAACACCACGGGAGCATTTGGGGCGCGAACCTATGCGGCGCCGTCCAATGTGAGCACGGATGCGGACCAGTTTTCGATCCGGATCGATCAGAAGTTGGGCGAGAAGGGGAAGTTCCTGGGGCGGTTCAACTACGACAACCTGACCGGTCCGACGACCAATCCCGATCAGACCCTGCTGGATCCGAGCTTCGGCGTGCAGTATGTGGATCGGCAGCGGAATGTGGTGTTCACGTACACGCGCACGCCGTCGCCGCGATTCCTGTGGTCGGCTTCGCTGAGCATTACGCGGACGACGCCGTCGTTTCCGACACCGAACCACACCGATCCGGCGGTGAAGTTCGAGGACGGCCTCTATGAGCCGTTCAATTCCGCGGCGGGCTCGGTGATGTCGGCATTCGGCAACTTGTTCCAGGGGCAACTGAACTTCGCCTGGACGAGCGGGCGGCACGCAGTCAAGTGGGCCGTGGAGGCCCGGCTGAATCGGGACACGACGTACTTCGGCATCAGTCCGAACGGGGAGTACGACTTTGGCGGCGGAACGGTGTATTCGCCGGTGTTCATCGCGTCGGAGAGCGGGCAGCACAATGTCGAGCCGGGCGATTCGCTGCCGGATACGCTGAGCAGCCTGCTGCTCGGCTATCCCTACGGATACACGGTGGCGGTGGCTCCGCCGTACTTCTCGAATGGCGCTCATATTGGGCCGGCGGCGATCAATCGGAACGACGTGAATGCGTACGTGCAGGACACCTGGAAGATCAACGAGCGGTGGGCGCTGGATTACGGTCTGCGCTATGAGCTGTACACGCCGATCACCGAGCGGGCGCATCGAACATCGAGTTTTCTGGACGCATTTCCGCCGGCGGGCGTGGGGCAGGAGTATTTGATCAACCCACAGCCGGGCTATCAGACAGAATGGAATGGCTGGGGGCCGCGGGTGCAGGTGAACTGGAATGCGCCGCATGCGGTGCGGGTGCACGCGGGCGGAGGGATCACGGTGATTCCGCCCAACATTTGGCAGGACAATTTTCTGACGGGGTCGACGCCGTTCGCGGTGTATCCGAGGGTGAATGCGTCCAAGAGCGGGGAAGTTGCGTACGGGTTCCAAATCACGCCGGACGAGCTGCCTGCGACGTATACGCCGCAGGGCGCAAATGTCTTCGCAAGCGACGATGCGAAGAAGGTGCCGGTCAACACGGTGATGGATGTGAACCGCTATCAGGAGGACTTGGCGGCGCTGGCGCCGGGACATCAGTTATCGCTGCTGAACCTGAGCGCAATCGACCGGCGGTTCGGCAATGGATTTCTGCAAACATGGACACTGGGGCTGGAGCGGACATTCGGCGGACTGACGGCGGATGCGGCGTATGTGGGCACAGCGTCGTTCCGGCTGCCACGCGTTTCTTATCCGAACGCGTATCCGGGAGCGGAGCCGGGATTCGCACGCTTTACGGACTTCGACAGCACGGGCGCGGTGACGGGCGGGTTTGGATTTGAGGCGGTGGTTACCGATACTGCGCATTCGACCTACCACGCGCTGCAAACTTCGCTGGCGGGGACGGTCGGGCACGGAGGTCCTTCGTTGCAGGCGGGATACACGTGGGGCAAATCGCTCGACGATGTGAGCGGCCTGCAGGGAGGGACGGGATCGGCAGGAGCCGTGGTGGTGTTCAGCCCACAGAATCCGTTCGACACGCACGCCGAGAAGGGGCCGTCGAATTACGATGTGACGCACGCGTTCACGGTGAGCGCGGCGCAGGATCTGCATTTGCAGGATGTGGGGTTTTTGCCGGCGCGGAGCCGCATCGTGACCCAGGGCTGGGAACTGCTGAGCATTTCGACGATCACCAGCGGATCGCCGTTCACGATCTATTCGGGAATTCAGCAGACGGGCGCGGGCACGGTGGGCGCGGACCGGCCGGATCAGATCGGGAAGCCGAACCTGTCAACGGCGCACAGCACGACCCGGCCCCGGAACGATTATTTCGGAGTGGGCCCAGACAACACTTCCTACTTCTCGATCCCCACTCACATCCCGGGTGGGACGGGGCCGAACTCCGGCCGGTCGGGCACGCTGGGGCGGAACACGTTTTGGGGACCGGCGTACTACGATTTCGACTATGCGCTGATTAAGACGACGCCGATTGGCCGCCGCGCGAGCGGGCTGGAACGGGCAGATGTGCAGTTCCGGGGCGAGTTTTTTAACCTGTTCAACGTGGTGAACATGGGGCTGCCGGCGAACACGATCGAGGGATCGGGGTTCGGGTTGATCAGCAGGACGGCGGGGACGTCGCGGCAGATTCAGTTTTCTCTCAAGTTCATCTATTGAGGCAAATTCCGAAGGACTTCGAAGAACCGGCTCATACTTTGTTGTCGTCCTAGGCGGTGGACCCGCCACAGCCGTCGCCCTCCGCCACGACTGAGCGGTTTTTCGCTCGCAACGCCGTTCACCCTAGGTAGTGTTAACAGGCCCTAGGACGGAAGCATCGGGCGGAGATCTCGAGGGAAATGCACAGAACATCCGGTCCGATGTTCTACTGCATCTCTCGTCACGCCTTCAGCGATCTCCTCGATGACCAGCCCTTCGGCGGAAACGTGGAACCAGCCCAGCTCGGTAACGATGTCATGAACAACGCGTTTCCCAGTAAGAGGCAACGAGCACTCTTCGACGATCTTCGGGGTTCCGTCTTTTGCATTATGTTCCATCGCGACGATGACGCGAGCGGCACTGGCGACAAGATCCATAGCGCCTCCCATGCCCTTTACCATCTTTCCGGGAATGGTCCAGTTGGCAAGGTCGCCTCGGCAGGAGACCTGCATGGCTCCCAAAATACTCATGTTCATGTGCCCGCCGCGGATCATGGCAAAAGCCTGCTCGCTGGCGAAAAAACTGGAACCGGGAAGGGTTGTTACCGGTTGTTTTCCGGCATTGACTAAATCGGGATCTTCCTGATCTGGAGGGGGCGGAGGTCCGATTCCCAGCAGGCCATTCTCCGATTGCAGGATGACTTCGATTCCCGCCGGCACGTACGCTGCGATCATGGTGGGCAGGCCAATGCCAAGATTGACATAAAAGCCGTCCTTCAGCTCCCGGGCAATGCGCCTTGCGATAAGCTCTTTACCGTTCACTTTGAAACCCCCTCCCCGACATTCCGTTGGGGACAGAACCATAAGCGCGACAGGGCTGTCGCATCAAAAATGAAATCCACCGCTGCAGATCAACACTTCGCCAGTGACGTAATCCGACAGCGGAGAGCAGAAGAAGAGCACGGCGCCGGCAGCCTCTTCAGCAGATCCGATGCGCCCCAGCGGGCAAGCGGCAGCGATCGAATCGAGCATCGCGGGCTGGACGCCGATCGGGATCTCCTTGCCGCCCATGTTGATTTTCCCTTCGGGCGTGAGCGGCTGGGTCATGCGAGTCTGGATGAGGCCAAAGCCAACCGCGTTCACATTGATGTTGTACCTTCCCCACTCCCTGGCAAGGGTCTTGGTCAGGCCAATCACTCCAGCCTTGCCCGCGGAGTAGCCTGCCTGGCCGGGATTGCCATCCGTCCCGGAAATCGAAGTAATGTTGACAACCTTGCGCATCACGCGCTCACCGGCAGCAATCTCGCGCTTGGCGGTGGCACGAAGATAATCGGATGCGGCGCGCAGCAAACGGAATGGCGCCACGACGTGGATATTCAACATGGCGAGGAACTGCTCGTCGGAAGTCTTCTGGATGACGCTGTCCCAACTGAAGCCGGCGCAATTGACAACGATGTCGATAGCATTGAAGGTTTCGAGCGCGGTGTTCACAATCTCCTGGGGATGAGCCGGCTGCATCAGGTCCCCGCAGACCAATGCGACGCGCTCGGGATTGTGAACAGAGGACTGCGTCTCCTGCAACGCCTCTCGATCCAGATCGCACGCCAGCACATTCGCACCCGCCGGGACGAGGCGACGAACAATGGCTCTGCCGATGCCTCGTCCGGCGCCGGTCACGATGGCGGTTTTGCCGAGGAGCGTAAAAGGAGATTCCGGTGCCGCATCTTTTCCTGTCATCGCCGCGCGAGCTCCTCAAGGAATCGATATTCGACAGGCTTCTTAAACTCCGGTCCCACGACGACCCTATCTACATAGATACCCGGAGTCACAATTTCGTCCGGGTCCAACTCGCCCGGCTCAACGAGTTCTTCAACCTCGACGATCGTCAGCTCCGCGGCGGTGGCCATTGCGGGATTGAAATTGCGGGCTGTCATTCGGTAAACAAGATTGCCGTGGCGGTCCGCCTTCCAAGCCTTGATAAGGGCAACGTCAGCGCGCAAAGCGCGCTCCATCAGGTAGGACTTTCCATCAAATTCCCGCACTTCCTTGCCTTCGGCGACAACCGTGCCGACGCCGGCAGGAACGTAGAAAGCCGGAATTCCAGCGCCGCCGGCGCGAATCCGCTCGGCGAGCGTGCCCTGCGGTATGAGAGTAAGGTGCAGTTCGCCGGCGATGACCAATTTCTCCAGTAAGCGGTTTTCGCCCACATAGCTGCCGATGTGAGATGCGATCATTCCAGCCTCAAGCATCAGGCCCATTCCGAATCCATCGACACCCATGTTGTTGCTGATGGTGTGGAGCCCTTTTACTCCCTTGCGAATGACAGCCGTAATCAAATTCTCGGGGATTCCGCACAATCCGAAGCCGCCGAGCATGACGGTCATGCCATCCCGCAAATCTGCAACCGCGGCATCCGGAGAATTGACTACCTTATTCACGTGATTGCCCTCTCTCGGGTCAGACCACAACCCACAATGCTCGATGGCTTACCCGGCCAGCATATCGATGTTCCTCGCACCTATCGGATCATGCGCGGTCGTAATCGTAAGAGCGACCTGCGGGCAGTATCGAAGCTCCACGAAAGCTCATTACACGGCCACTACACTTTTTACTCAGCCGAGATCACAATTGCAATTCCCATGCCTCCGCCAATACAAAGGCTGGCGACACCATATCGTTTTTCGAGTCTTCTGAGGGAGTGAATCAGCGTCACAAGCGCGCGAGCGCCTGAAGCGCCAATGGGATGTCCGAGCGCGATGGCTCCGCCGCTGACGTTGACCTTGACCGGGTCAAGACTGAGCTTGCGAACGACTGCGATCGATTGCGCGGCAAACGCCTCGTTTAATTCGAAAAGATCGATTTGTTCCAGAGTCAGGCCCGCCTTCTTTAAAGCGATCGGCACTGCCGCCACCGGACCGAGCCCCATGAGCGCCGGGGAGATCCCGGCCAGGCCGTACGAGAGAATGCGCGCCAGCTCGGGGAGCCCATGACTGATGGCGTACTCCCGAGTGGTTACGGCCAGCATCGCCGCACCATCATTCAGGCCGCTGGAATTCCCTGCGGTTACCGTCCCATTTGCTTTAAAGGCCGGTTTCAGTTTTGCCAGGACTTCCAGAGTGGAATCCGGACGGGGATGTTCATCCGTCGAGAATTCGACGATGCCTTTCTTGGTTTTAATGGGAACGGGAATAATTTCCGAGCTGAACGATCCTTCCTTTAATGCCTTCGCTGCGCGACTCTGGCTTTCGAATGCAAAAGCATCCTGCTCCTCGCGAGTGATCCCGCATTGCTCCGCAACATTCTCCGCCGTCAACCCCATCGCATAACCCAGGGTGGGATCGGTGAGGCCCTCGCTGAGGATGCTGTCGACCACTTCGCCTGAGCCATATCGATATCCGGCGCGTGCCTGCGGCAGAAGAAAGGGGGCACGCGACATGCTTTCAGTGCCCCCAGCGAGATAGATCTTGCCCTCTCCACATTGCAGCCCTTGCACGGCTGATACGACTGCCTGCAGACCACTGCCGCAAACTCGATTGATGGTCTGCGCTGTGACCTGATCGGGAAGACCGGATTTGAGAGCGATCTGGCGAGCTGGATTCATGGCGTTGCCCGCCTGCAGAACATTGCCGACAATCACATCCGCGATATCTTCGGCGGGAAGTCCTGGCAAAATCGCTTGGGTTGCGACCACGCCAAGGTCAACCGCCGAAGTGTCTTTTAGAGTTCCCTGAAATCCTCCAATGGCCGTGCGCTTTGCCGCTGTGATAACGAACTCTGACATAGGATTCCGATCTGATCCGAAAAAGGCCCGCAAAGAACCCGCTTCCAAAACGGAATGCTAATGATGCACAATTGACCTGCACAGGTTTAATTCGGACATAAGAGTGTTCTTTTCGGACAGGCTTTGGTGGTCATGGAATTACCTCTTTGGAACGAAAAACGGTACGCGCCCTACAAGGTAGCAGCCCTTGTTGAAGTTCTCGGAGAGCAGGGAGTCGCGCCTGAAAAGAGCCTGTCGGGTACAGGCCTTTTGCCGGAGAGTCTCGCGAATCCTGAGACTCTGACCTCCGTGCGCCAGTACATTACGGTATGCCACAACGCACTCCAGTTTTCGAAAACCCCTGAGACCCCTTTTAGTACGGGCAGTCGAATTCCACTATCCGCATATGGAATGTACGGATTCGCGCTGGTTTGCAGTCCCACGATTCGCGAGTACTTCCAGGTGGCGGTCAAATACCACCGGCTGGCGACGCCGCTTCTTCCCATGTTGTGGCGCGAAGAGGGCAACTACGCATCATGGTTTTTCCCGGTGAATGCAGGGGTCACGCATCCCGACGCATTGTTGCGTTTTCTCATGGAGCAACAGCTGACCCAACTGGCAACACATCTGAGAGATGTGCTCGAAAGCGACTCCTATCTGCCGGTTCGCGCCGAGCTTACGTATTCCGCTCCGGACCACACCGATCTTTACAAGCGCTATCTGCGCTGTCCGGTGCGGTTCGGTCAGCCGCTGTCTCAACTTATCTATCCGAAATCGATTCTGTCTGCGAAGCCGCGCCTGGCGCACGGCCTCACTTCGAAGATCCTGCGAGACACCTGCGATCGCATCCTGGGTGAGGTAAAGACATCGACCGGTGTCGCTGGGGAGGTCTATCAGATCATTGCGTTTACACCTGGGCATTCCCCAAGCATGGACGAAGTAGCCAGGCAGATCGCGACAACCGTACGTACACTCAATCGAAAACTCCACGCCGAAGGTACGTCTTTTACTCAAATTCTCGACGATGTCCGATGCAACCTGGCAAGCGAGTATCTCCGTTCCACGAAACTGAGTATCGAGGACATTTCAGAGCTTGTGGGATTCAGCGAAGCTACGAACTTCCGTCATGCGTTCCGCAGGTGGACGGGCAGCACCCCGGCGCGCTATCGGCCGTGAGCCTGCGATTAACTCTCCCCCGGTGAAAGTTAATGACAGGCTCGAAGCCTCATTGGCCGGGCTCAACACCCCCGCCGCGGGTCCGAAAACGACATGAAAATGTCCGCTCGGAACCTGTCGTATCTGGTCTTCCGCTTCTTATCATCGTTCGATCATTGGTGCAATAGATCCTATCGAGAGCGAAGATGGCCAAAAACAATCGTAAAGTCATCATTTCATGCGCGATTACCGGTTCTGTCCACACTCCAACCATGTCGGAATATCTTCCCGTCACTCCATCCCAAATTGTTGAAAGTGCTGTTGAGGCTGCCGAAGCGGGGGCGGCGATTCTCCATATCCACGCCAGAAACGGCGAGGACGGCAGGCCCTCGGGGGATCCGGCGCGCTATCGGGAGATTTGCCCTGTTCTGGCAGAACGTACCAGGTCGATCATCAACATCACCACGGGCGGCAGTTCGGATATGACGATCGAGCAACGACTCGCTTATCCCAGCCAGGCTCAACCCGAGATGTGTTCGCTGAACATGGGATCGATGAACTTCTCCATTCATCCCGTCGCCGAGCGAATCACAAAATGGCGTTATGACTGGGAGAAGCCGAAGATCGAGGGCATGAAGAGCGGCGTCTTCAGGAATACCTTCGCGGATATTGAATATATTCTTGGCAATCTTGGAGCGAGCGGCACTCGATTCGAGCTGGAGTGCTACGACGTGGGGCACCTTTACAACCTCGCCTACTTCGTCGAGCGCAACATTATCAAGCCGCCGCTCTTTATTCAGGCTGTGTTCGGAATCCTCGGCGGGCTCGGTCCAGACCCGGAGAATCTCTTCGTCATGCGAGCGACGGCGGACCGCTTATTCGGACGTGATAACTATCACCTTTCGATGCTGGGCGCAGGCCGCCACCAGATGTCCCTTCTGACCATGGGAGCCATCCTGGGCGCGAATGTGCGCGTCGGGCTGGAAGACAATCTCTATCTCGGCCCTGGCGTCAAGGCGACGAGCAACGCCGAGCAGGTCAGGAAGATCCGCCGCATCCTTGAAGAGCTCTCCTTTGAAATCGCCACACCTGCGGAAGTGAGGGAGATGTTGCATCTGAAAGGCCCGGAGAATGTCCATTTCGCGTGATTACCATGGATGGCACTCCGTCATCGCAAACAAGCTCAATGAAAGGTGAGTCAAGAATGACCTTCCAGGATCGACTCTTTCCTCCACAGGGATTGCGGGTTCTTGTAACCGCAGGCGGCTCGGGTATTGGAGCCGCCATTGCCACCGCATTCGCGGAAACGGGCGCTAAAATCCACGTCTGCGACATCGACGACGCTGCCCTGGCCACATTCCAGAAGCGCCTTCCTGGTTGTCACGCGACCCACGCCGATGTGGCCGATGAAACGCAGGTCGCAGCACTTTTTGAGGCGCAGCGCGCCAAATTCGACGGCCTCGACGTCCTGATCAATTGTGCAGGAATCGAGGGCCCGACAGCCGGCGTGGATAAGATCACAGAACGAGAATGGAAGCGCACGATCGACGTAAACCTGAACGGCCAGTACCGCTGTCTGCACCATGCTGTGCCGATGCTGCGGGCGTCGAAGACCGCCAACATTGTCTGCATTTCGTCTGTTGCCGGTCGTATGGGCATTCCATGGCGGACGCCCTACGTGGCGTCAAAATGGGCCATCGTGGGAATCGCCAAATCGCTTGCCATCGAGCTCGGCCCCGACAACATCAGGGTGAACGCAGTGTTGCCCGGCATTGTCGAAGGACCAAGGATCGATCGAGTCATCAGTGCTCGCGCCAGGTTGGAAGGCGTCGAAGAGATGGCGATGCGTGAGGATTACCTCAAGCATATTTCCCTGCACCGCATGGTGAACGCGGACGACGTTGCGCTCACGTGTCTCTTCCTGTGTTCGCCGGCAGGGAGAAATGTTACGGGGCAGGCGATCAGCGTGGATGGCAATTATTTCTAGGTCGTGTGCAAAGCGAGGTCGAGTTGAAAGACGCGAGCTCTAAAGGTGCGCGACATGAGCCGTGACGCGGTCATTGTTTCCGTAGCGCGGACTCCTATTGGCCGCGCATACAAGGGTGCGTTCAACGCGACCCCTGCCCCAACCCTGGCCGCTCATGCCATTCGCGCCGCGGTCGCACGCGCAAAAGTTGAGCCCGATGAAGTCGAGGATTGCATCGTTGGGTCCGCGTTGCCCCAGGGCATGCAGCATACGATCGGCCGGACCGCCGCCTTAACCGCGGGGTTGCCAGTTTCAGTCGCCGGGCAAACCGTTGACCGGCAATGTTCATCGGGTCTCATGAGCATCTCCATGGCGTCGAAGCAGGTGGTCATGGACCGAATGGATATCGTCGTGGCCGCTGGCATGGATTCCATCTCGCTGGTGCAGACGGGCGGGCTCCGGATCGAACCCGATCCGGAATTACTCGAGCTTCATCGGGACATATTCATGCCGATGATCGACACGGCCGAGGTTGTCAGCCGTCGGTACGGTGTGTCGCGCGAGCAACAGGATGAGTACGCGTTCCAGTCGCAGCGCCGAACGGCCGAAGCTCAGGATGCTGGCCGCTTCGAGGCGGAAATCATTCCTGTCAAGACGATCAAGTCGGTGACCCACAAGACTACCGGCGAGACTTTGATGGAGGAAGTGGTGCTGAAGCGCGACGAAGGCAACCGGCCTGACACGACCATGGAAGGCCTCGCCTTGCTCAAGCCCGTGCGGCAGGACGGCTCGATCACTGCGGGCAACGCGTGCCAACTATCCGACGGCGCCTCCGCCTGCGTCGTGATGGAAGCCAACCTAGCCGCCGCGCGAGGCCTTGAGCCACTCGGCCGCTATTGTGGCATGGCTGTTGCTGGCACAGAGCCTGACGAGATGGGAATTGGGCCGGTTTTTGCCGTGCCCAAACTCCTGAAACGCTTCAATCTCAAAATGGACGACATTGGGCTCTGGGAACTGAATGAAGCCTTTGCGGTACAAGTGGTCTATTGCCGCGACAGGCTCGGTATTCCCAATGATCGCCTCAACGTCGATGGCGGCGCCATCTCGATCGGCCATCCATATGGCATGTCAGGTAACCGCCTTGCGGCGCATGCGTTGATCGAAGGGCGTCGACGGGGAGTTCGATACGCCGTTGTGACCATGTGCGTGGGCGGCGGCATGGGCGCGGCGGCGCTGTTTGAGGTTCTCTGAGGTAAGGCTGGTGAGCATGGCAACGCGCACGTCCGGATCGCCGATTGAATTGAATGGGCAGGGCACTGAGCCGTCCCGGCCGCAATCCGCACCATCCCCCACTCAACCCGGATCGCGTGCCTGGATTGCGCTTGGCATGCTGATCCTGGTTTATGTCCTGAACTTTCTGTCGCGGCAGTTGCCGGGCATTCTTGCCAAGCCCATCCAGGACAGCCTGCACGTCTCAGACGGTCAGCTTGGACGGATTGGCGGCCTCTATTTCGCGCTCTTTTATTGCTGCATCTCGATTCCTGTAGGGTGGCTCGCGGACAAGACGAACAGGTCGAAAGTTTTGGCAATCGCATGTGGAATCTGGAGCGCGGCAACCATGTGCTGCGGCGGCGCGGCCAGCTATCTCCAATTTGCCCTTGCGTACATGACGGTGGGCTTCGGCGAAGCCGGCGGCGTTCCACCTTCCTACTCGATCATCTCCGACTATTTTCCGCCCGGACGTCGTGGCAGAGCGCTGGGCCTCTACAACATCGGACCGCCGATTGGCTCAGCATTGGGAATCGCCTTCGGCGCTTCCATCGCAGTGGCTTTCAGTTGGCGCTATGCATTTGTCTGGCTCGGCTCCGCTGGTCTTTTCGCAGTGATCGGCATCCTCTTTCTGGTGCCTGAGCCCCGTCGCGGCGGCCTGGATCAGATTTCGGACCAGATGAGCACGGGCAAAACGGGATTCCGACAGACATTGGTGATGTTCATCTCGCGGCCGTCTCTCATGCTCGCCGCACTGGCCAGCGGCGCCACACAATTCGTTACCTACGGGCTGATCAATTTCGCAGTTCTCTTTCTCATGCGTGAGAAAGGCATGACGCTGAAGCAAGTTGCGGTCTATTACGCATTGGTTGTAGCCATCGGAATGGGCGGGAGCATGCTCGCCTCTGGGCGGGCGATCGACCGGTTCACGAGGCGCTCGAAACGGGCCTATGCCCTGGTGCCAGCCGCCTCGCTTGCTCTTGCCCTTCCGTTTTATCTCGCATTTGTCTGGGCCCCCTCGTGGCGTCTCGCGTTGCTCTTCCTCACCGGCACGATGTTTCTGAATTATTTCTACCTGACATCGGCAGTCACACTGGTGCAGGAGGAAGTGCGGCCGGACCAGCGCGTCATGTCAGGCGCGCTGCTTTTGCTGATCATGAACCTGATCGGCCTCGGCCTCGGCCCCACCTTCGTGGGCGCGGCCAGCGACTTTTTCCACGCAAGCCATCCCCATCAGTCTTTGCAGATCGCACTTTACCTGCTCGCGTCGTTCTACGTTGTGGCTGTAGTGCTGTTCCTGGCGTTGGCGCGCGTGCTTAGAAACGAAAGCAGAACCATTGGAGAAAAAATCCGATGATGTCACTTCCTCGATTGCTTGTTACGATCGCCGCGGGCGTCTGCCTTGTTTTGGCGCCTTCGAATTTTGCTCAACAGGATAAAACAATGCCAGCTTCAACCGATAGCAAGAACGGTCCGATCGTTAAGGCGCCTGCCGGCGCGGTCGAGGGGCAGATGGAAGGCGGTCTGCGCGTATTCAAGGGCATACCGTACGCGTTGCCGCCGGTCGGCTCGCGCCGCTGGAGACCACCCAGCCCGATGCCGCGGTGGGCCGGCGTCAAACAAACAACCGAATTCGGACCCGCATGCTTCCAGCCTCAAAACCCGGGCACGAGCATCTACTCCTGGATTCCGGTTCCTATGAGCGAGGACTGCCTGACGCTGAATATCTGGGCTCCCGCCGATGCGCGCAATGCACCCGTCTTTTTCTGGATACACGGAGGCGCTCTTACTACGGGTTCGAGCAGGGACGCTTTGTATGACGGCACAAAGCTTGCCGGCCAGGGCATCGTCGTGGTCTCTGCTCAACTTTCGCCTGGGTGTCCTCGGCTGGCTGGCGCATCCGGAGCTGAGTAAAGAGTCGCCTCTCGGAGTATCCGGCAATTACGCATTGCTGGATCTGATCGAGGGGCTCAAATGGGTTCGGCAGAACATCAGCGTCTTTCGGCGGAGATCCTTCCAACGTGACCATCGCCGGCGAATCTTCGGGCGGGCTGAGCGTCATGTACCTGATGGCATCGCCTCCGGCTCGCGGCCTGTTCGCGAAAGCGATCGCAGAGAGCGCGTATATGATCACAACTCCGGAGTTGAAAAACGCTGCCTTCGGCTTGCCATCTGCCGAGGAAAGCGGCGTGAAGCTCGCCGCGGCCCTGCATGCGCCGGATATCGCAGCGATGAGAGCGATGGATGCGGGCACGTTGAGTCAGGCCGCGCCGGCGGCGGGCTATGCGCCATGGGGAACGATTGACGGCCACAACATGCTGCGCCAGCTTGTGGATGTATTCGACAAGGGCGAACAAGCGCCCGTGCCGCTGCTCGCCGGCTTCAACAGTGGCGAGATCCGCTCGTTAAGGATCCTTGCCCCGCCTCCTGCCGCGAGTGCTGCCGCGTACGAAGCGACCATTCGCGACCGCTATGGCGACCTGGCCGACGAATTCCTGCGGCTTTATCCGAGCACCAACCTGGAGGAGAGCATCCTGGCCACGACGCGAGACGCCTTGTACGGCTGGACTGCGGAGAGACTGGTCAGAAAACAGACCGCGCTGGGGCAGCCATCTTTCCTCTACTTCTTTGATCACGGCTACCCAGCGGCCGACACCGCTGGTTTGCACGGCTTCCACGCAAGCGAATTGCCCTATGTGTTCGGCACGGCCGATTCCACGCCGCCGCTTTGGCCCAAGATTCCGGCAACGCCCCAAGAGGGGGCACTTTCCGACGCGATGACCGGTTATTGGGCCAGCTTTGCCCGCACAGGCCGACCGCAGGCAGCGCATCAGCCGGATTGGCCGGTGTTCGGATCGATGGGCGCGTACATGGCTTTCGAGGAAACGCCACAGCCGGCCGATCATCTCTTGCCAGGAACGTACGAGTTCAACGAGGAGGTCGTTTGCCGGCGCCGCGCGGCCGGGGACGTCGCCTGGAGTTTGAATGTCGGCCTGTATTCGCCGAAGAATCCTGGGCCGACGGCGCAATGTAAACCATGAAGGACGAATCCCGATAAGCGGCTGCGGCTCGCAGGTGAGCGGGGAACCTTGCTCAACCCTGTTCGATCCTCGCTGCCGAGGCTGCGTAGTTGATTGAGTCTTGGAACGAAGGAGAATCGCGTGATCGAGAGAAAAGGAATTCAGATCGTTCTTGCCGCCCGGCCACAGGGCAAGGTGAAGCCGGACGATTTTCGCCTGGAAGAGTTCGCGCTTCCCGAACCTGGCCCGGGCGAATTCCTGATGAAGGTGGACTATCTTTCGCTCGACCCGTATATGCGCGGACGGATGGACGACCGAAAGTCCTATGCCGAGCCGCGGAAGATCGGTGAAGTGATGCCGGGTGAAACCATCGGCACAATCATCGCCTCAAATCATGCTGATTATGCAACAGGAGAGGTTGTGCTTGCCCATACGGGATGGCGAACGCACGCGATCTCGCGAGGAGAAGGAGTACGCAGGGCCGCTCCCGGAGCGCTCCCGGTAACCGCACAATTGGGTGTTCTCGGCATGCCTGGCTTCACGGCCTACGCGGGGATGAGAGCGATCGGCAAGCCCCAAAAAGGCGAAACGGTTGTGGTCGCGGCTGCCAGTGGTCCGGTCGGTTCCCTTGTCGGGCAGATGGCCAAAATCGCCGGTGCGCGAGCCTTGGGAATTGCGGGTGGCAGCAGGAAATGTGCCTATCTGAAAGAGGAACTGCATTTCGATGCCGCGGTGGATCACCGCTCACCGGATTTTCGCGCGGCCCTTGCAGCCGCTTGCCCAGATGGGATCGATGTGTATTTCGAAAATGTCGGAGGCGCAGTGTGGCAGGCTGTTCTCCCCCTCCTGAATCGATTCGCGAGGGTTCCTGTGAGCGGGTTGGTGGCGCAATACGATGGAGGCGGCGAGACTGACGCTCGATATCCCCTGGCCGCGACGATGCGGCAGATTCTCACGCAGCGTCTTCTGGTGCGGGGGTTTATCAATTACGACTTCGCGAAAGAGTATTACGCGGACTTTCTCCGTGATGTTGCCCAGTGGATCGCGGAAGGAAAAGTCAAATATCGCGAAGATATCATCGATGGCCTGGAGAACGCGCCGCGGGCGTTCATAGGGATGCTCGCCGGCAAGAATTTCGGCAAGCTTCTGATCCGGGTCAATGTTGGGAACCAGGTGGTGAGCACAGTACGGGCCGGCTGAAGGATTATTGACTGCCGAGTTGATCCTTCAGCCGGTCTGGGGAGAGATGGCAGAACATCGGCGAAAAGTTCTGCTGCGGCGAAGCTTCGCCGTTCTCCCCGAAAGCGATGAATGGCTCGTGGGCGGTGGTCCAGGCGTCCCAATGAGGAAGGCCCGGACCATTGGGGTCGCCGGTCTTGGCGAAGTTCGTCCAGTAAGTCTGAATCACATTCGATAGCTGGTGGTCCGTTGCGGTAAAAGGCAGCCAACTGAAGGTTCGGGCTTGAAAGTTATTGAAAACATAAGGCAGTTCAATCGCGTGGAATGCGCCAAGATCTGCCTCACCTGGGCCCGGCACAGAACGCTCAAAGCGATAGACAAAGGCATGCTGGCCCGCACTGGTGACGAGCGCGGCTTCAGCGCCCATGGGGCAAGCCAAGACGATGTCGTTGGTGAATTGATCGACCGCGGGCGTTCCGTGGAGAATCATCTTCGCCATGTACGTGGCGACGGTGATGTCGGCCCAATTCCCATAGAGGGGGAGCGCCGCATCCTTGAGTAGCTTGAACTGCTTGCCAAATTCGGGCTTCGGAGCGGGCTTGCCCGATTTTTTCTGAGCTGCTTCAGCGCCGACGCGGAACGCAGCCCACTCTCTGGCGTTCAACCCGACGAGGAGGTCGACTTTCTGGATGGCGCCTGAGGCGTACGCTCTGGCCGGTGATTGCGGCAGGACCCAGCCGTCGATGACGGGCGAGTTGGGATTGTATCCCGGAAACTGAGTGGCAATGAGACGGTTTTCAATTTCGGCAACCTGCGTGGCCGGCAACTTTCTGAGAGCTTCAAGCTGGGCACCGGGCTTACCACCGGCCGCGGCTCCGACGGCCAGCGCGAGTGGCGTCATCTCGGAAGCGTCGCGTACCCGACCAAGCCCAAAGGCTGGGCCACTCTCCGCGATCACACGGCGGAAGAGATTGGCGCTGAGCGGTGAGGCCATGAGAGTGGTGACATTAACGGAGCCGGCGGACTCGCCAAAGACGGTGACGTTGCCGGGATCGCCGCCGAATTGCGCAATGTTCTGCTGCACCCAACGGAGTGCGGCTATCTGATCGAGGAGGCCGTAGTTGCCCGTACTGTGGTGCGGCGACTCGGCGGCTAGCTCGGGATGAGCGAAAAACCCGAGGGGGCCGAGGCGATAGTTGATAGTGACAACGAGAACGCCGCGCGCGGCGAGTGCGGCGCCGTCGTAGCTGTCCTCTGCACCGCTCCCGATGCGGTTACTTCCGCCGTGAACCCAGACCATGACGGGCAGCGGAGCTTGAACCGGCCAATGGGGCGCCCAGACGTTGAGGAAGAGACAATCTTCAGAAAAGGCAACCGGGACGATGTTGTAGGTTTTTCCGTAGGCGGCAGCCAGCGGTTGGATGAAGGTGCCGATGCCCGCTGGATTCTGGACGCACGAGCTGCCTGGCTTGGTGGCGTCGCGCACGCCGGACCAGGCACTGGGCGGCTGCGGCTCGCGCCAGCGCAGAGCACCCACTGGCGCGGCGGCAAAGGGGATTCCGAGGAATACAGCGGTGGTGCCCTGCAACGTTCCACGCAATTGACCCGTTGCTACACGGACGACGGGCCCGGTGACGTTCCGACGAGCCGGCACACCGGCAGCAAATGCGGCTGCAGTGAAGAGCAGCATGAGAAGCAGCACGGAAAGAGAGACAAGCACACAACCCGTGAGCGGGAGGTTGAGAAGATTCCGGTGTGCTTTCAGAGTGGAGACGGAGTACAAACCTGATGGCGATGTCATTTCCGGCGCCTGCGCAGGACAGTGAAGTTCTTGCTGCGATCAGCGGGATGCCCCCGGCAGCGCCGGAGGCATCCCAATTCGTTTTAGAACCCGAGCTTGATTGAGAATTGAATGATTCTCGGATTGATGCTCATCCCGGTGATGGTCCCAAAAGCAGAGGCTGTCGGACCAGTGTAGGCCAAGTCCGGATCCGCAAAGTTGGGGTGGTTGAAAGCATTGAAGAAGTCGGCCCGGAAGGTTGCGTTGGCGCCTTCCCTCGGCCAACGCGCCTGGAAGGTCTTGGCGAGCGAAATGTCGGCATTGACCTGGTCAACTCCCCGAATCACGCCGTTGGGAGTGTTGCCATAGGTTGTGGCGATCCTTTGGCCAACATATGTCCCAGAGGGCTCAGGATCGCCAACAACTGCCGGGGTCGAGAGGCAATTGCTGTTGACGTAGCCGTTGATTCGGCTGCGGAGCGTTCCCTTGGTCGGTAGATCTTTCGCGGTACAACCTGGAGCGAAGCTCGCCCGATCGGTGTTTTCGCCGTAAACGTTGTTGGTGTTGGTATAGCCGATGCTCTCCTGACGGCCGTCCTGGATCAGGGTAGTGGTTGCAAGGCTCCACCCACCGACCGTCTCTGCCAGGAAACGATGGGATGGCGACGGGCTGGGGAGAGCATAGTACGCGGAGAAGACAAACCGCAGCGGCCGGATATTCTGATCCGGTCCGTATCCAGCGCGCAGATTGTTCTGATCGCCGGATGGTCCGGTGACGTTGGTCCCGGTGGAAAAGTCGGGGACGGGCGACAGCAATCGCGCCCAGGTAAACGAAGCCTGGTACTGCAATTTATGTCTCCATTGCTGCGAGAGCGATGACTGCAAAGCGTTGTACCAGGCCTCGTTACCCATCCGCCATTGCCACATCGAGTTCGGTGCCCACCCCAGATATGGTTTGCGCATGTTGATGTTCGTAACGGTGTTTGTGGTCTGGCCACGAATCGGATGCGACGGAGAGGCCAGAGGCGCCGTGTTCACCGAAGCGCCCATGATCAGGTGCAGGTCGCGTGCCCCGGCATACGTGACGTCAAGGACGGCGCCGCCCGGCAGTCTGGTTTGCAGGCCAAGGCTAAAGTGATAGGTAGTGGGGGGGCGCCAGTCCATAGCAAAAGAACCCAAGGTGTATCCGGTGTCGACGTTTCCATTGGCTACACCATTGCTATCGACTGAACCTGTATAAGGGATCCATTGCGGGAAGGCCCCAGGGTTCGGCATGGGATTGGCATCGCTTGCAGCTGCGTTCCCTGTTCCTTCCGTGAAACTCCACTGACCGAAGGGAGCCGATGCGCACAATTGCAGATTCATCTGGCCCTGTGTGGTGGTGTGATAGGAGCCTGCGCCCCCGCGAAGGACGAACCTGTCTGTGCCGGGCAACATCCAGGCAAAGCCGAGACGCGGATTCCATACATTCTGGTTCTGGCCGTTGAACCCGAATGTGTTCTTCAACTGTTCCACTCCGGAGAGGGGAGGCTTGGGGCCGTTGTAATTGGACCCAATCACGTAGCCGGCCAGACTGCCACCCACAGGTGGAGTGGGGTTCACATTGGCCAAATCCACGTTGCCCGCCCTCCCATTGGCAACCCCGAGGTCACCGATGTGCTCCCAGCGCACGCCCAGGTTGAATGTGAGACGGTTGGTTACTTTGAAGTCGTCTTGAGCGAAAGCATCGCCTTCCTTGTATCGCCAGTCGCGCCCGAAGTTCCCGAGGCCTTGCAACGACTCGTAGATGTTGCTAAATCCAGACCCATAGATGTTGCTCTGCCCCAGCAGAAAATCCGCCCAGGTGAGCGGAATCAAATAGGCCTCGAAGTTGAACTTCGACATATCGTCGCGGCCGTAGTCGTAGGCGCCGCCGAAGGTGAACTGGTGCTTTCCCCTGGTCCAGGACAAAGTGTCGGTGATGTTGTACTCATCCTCCCCGAAGGACGTCGCCGAAGTTGTGCCCGTCGCGAAGCCATCGTAGGCAATGTCGATAAGGGGGTACGCGTCTTCCTCGGCCGGAACGGTCATACCCAGGCTCGAGAAGGTAAACGCATTGTTGTAGTGCATGTTGAAGACCGACCGATGGAGGCCGGCCACGAATTGGTTCACCATGCTCGGGCTCAGTGTAAAGGTGTCGCCGATCGAGCCCACATCGAATCGGGTGGGGATAAACAGGTCATTTCCGTAGGTGTTGTATAAAACGGTCTGATCGATGACGCCGGACTCACCGAAATAGCGAAGTGTGATCCTGTTGCGATCGCTGCGCAGGTAATCGGCGTTCGCCATCCATTGGTTTTCATTGTAAGAGCCGGGCTTGCTCAGGGATGCAGTGCCCTGAATCTCAAGCGGTTTGGAAGTGTCGATCGTCTGCGGATTCGGAATCATGTATTGCCCGTTGGGCAGCTTAACGTTGAACAGCGCCAAGGCCTGCGGAGTGATATTTGAGCCATCGGCGGCGATCACCTGATTATCGTACGCGCCAAGGTAGGGGTAGAAGGCGGCGTAAAGGTAGCCCTCATCGCCGCCAAAAACCTTTCCCAATCCCGCTGCCGACCGATCATTGGTAAGAGGAGGGAGCTGGTCAATCTTATGGCTCGAGGGATCGATGCCATTGGACTGCCTTGTGCCCTGCCAGGAACCAAACATCAAGAACTTGTTCCTGACCACTGGACCGCCGGCGGTAAATCCATACTGATTTTGCCGCAAAACCCCTCGCGGCGAGCCTACGGCCTTCGTAAACCAGTCATTGGCATTGAGATCTTCGTTCCGGAAATACTCCCACGCCGTTAAGTGATATTCGTTGGTGCCGCCTCTGGTCATGAGATCGACATCGGCCCCGGCATCGCGCCCCGTGGTGGCATCATACTGGGCCGTCTGCACCTTGAATTCCTCGATGGTGTCGGGATTGGGAACAGGGATTCCCGCCGAATAAAACATGGAGCTCTGCATGTCATTGACCGAGAGGCCGTTCATCTCGAAGTTGTTGTCGACCGCGGTGCCTCCCTGGGCCATGATGCTTCCACCACCGGGCATCGCCGCCAGGGCGCCGCCGCCTCTCCCGAGGCCCCTGGCGTCGTTGGCCTCTTGCGCCACGCCCGGGTTCAAGCCGATGATCTGCGTGAAGTTACGCGAAACCAGAGGCAGGTTCTCAACCATCTCGGAGTCCGTCACGCGCCCCAATTCACTGGATTCGGTCTGCAAGTCGACGTTTGAAGAAGCCACGGTGACCGTTTCCGTCACCGCGCCCGGCGCCATATTTATATTCAGTACTGTGGTCTCCGCCACGACCACCTGCACATTCGTCGACGAGGCCACTTTGAACCCTTGTTTCGTGACTTCGACGGTGTATTGCCCCGGAGGGAGCAGGGAGACAACATAGATCCCGTGGTCGTTGGATTGCGCGGCTCGGATGTAGCCCGTGGCCACATCCGTCACCTTGACTTGGGCACTCACAACCATGGCGCCGGTGGGGTCGGTGATCTCACCGCTGATGGCGCCGGTCCCACCTGTCTGCGCTCTTAGCAGGCCGGAGACTGTGAATAGTGCGCATGCGACGAACCCTATGAATGCGCAGTGATAGGGGAAGGCAATTTGCTTGCTAGCGGATTGCATCTTCTGGGAGTCACGCATTTGTTTTCTCCTGCTCAAATCTGGCCTCGACGAATCTGGCCTCTCCGAACCTGGCCTCAGAAAGCAATTCGCATACACTACAAAAGCAAATAGAGGACGCGACAGGTCCTGAGCGGACATTTTCATGTCATTTACGGACACCCACGCCAAAGAGAGAAAAGCCGGCTGCCCCACGTGCCTCGCACGCACTGAGTTTCTTGGGTAGAAACGCGGAGATACGTTTGTTGCCGAGCTCCTGGCGATAGGGGGAGGCGGTAACCGATTCGATACGGGGGCCAGTGGGCAGAGACGGCAATGAGTTGCGCAGGGCCCCGCCGGCCCAAGAGTTTAGCAGGGGTGGAAGCCCGGTTGTCGGCGCTGGTCTCGGAGTCGGAAGGGGACAACTCCGTAAGGTTCAGTCCAGATCCTCCGATGCCCTTGTGGTCAGGAATTCGCAGAATTCTCCCTGGCTGAGCTGACTTACGATCTCAGCGGCTCGCCTGAATCGGCTGGTTTCAAAAGCGTCGCTGCCGACTGTGTTCCTGATCGATTCCAGGATTTCCGCGAGCAGCGTGTCAAAAAGCGCGGAAGTCACGGCGCGCCCATCGTCGAGCTTGGCGCTGTAGTGAATCCACTGCCACAATTGGGCACGGCAAATTTCGGCCGTGGCGGCGTCTTCCATCAGGTTGTAGATGGGAACACAGCCGTTGCCCCGCAGCCACGATTCGATATAGCGTAACGCGACTTCAATGTTCCGCTCGAAACCGAATTCTGTGATCCGGCCCTTGGGGATTTCGAGCAGATTCTCCGCTGTGATTCGCGATAGCGTTTCAGACGGCGGACGAATCTGATTCTTGCCGGGCATGTGCTCGTCAAAAACCTGCTGAGCGACCGGCACAAGTCCTGGGTGCGCGACCCAGGTTCCGTCGTGGCCGGCGCGGACTTCGCGCAACTTATCTTCGCGCACCCGTTGCATGGCTTCTTCATTCGCCTTGGGGTCGTCTCGAATCGGGATCTGTGCGGCCATGCCACCCATGGCGTGGATGCCGCGCCTGTGACAGGTGTGGATGAGAAGCTCCACATACGAGCGCAGAAACGGCTGTTCCATCGTCACATCGCCGCGTTGCGGCAGCATGCATTCAGACCGGCAGCGGAACTTCTTAATAAAGCTGAAAATATAATCCCAACGGCCGCAATTCAAGCCCGCCGAGTGGTCGCGCAGCTCATAGAGGATCTCGTCCATTTCAAACGCCGCGGGAATGGTTTCGATCAATACTGTGGCGCGGATGGTCCCGGAGGGGATTCCAGCATAACCTTGCGAAAACTCGAATACTTCGTTCCACAAACGCGCTTCCAGGTGGCTTTCCATTTTCGGAAGATAGAAATAGGGAGCCGAACCGCGATCGAGCAGAATCCGGTAATTGTGGAAGAAGTAGAGGCCAAAGTCGAACAGCGAAGCGGACATGGGCGCACCATCGATCTGGAAATGCTTTTCAACCATGTGCCAGCCGCGCGGCCGCACAAAAAGAACCGCCGGGTTCGGGTTCAGCTTATAAGTGCGGCCATCGGGCGACTGCCAATCAATGGTGCGAGCATTCGCGTCGCGAAGATTCCTCTGCCCCTCAATGCAGTTGCTCCAGGTCGGAGAGTTGGCGTCTTCAAAGTCGGCCATAAACACTTTGGCGCCGGAATTGAGCGCATTGATCACCATCTTCCGTTCGGTCGGCCCGGTGATTTCGACGCGCCGGTCAAGCAATTCCGCAGGTATAGGCGCGACCTTCCAGGAAGATTGCCGGATCGACTCGGTGGCGGCGAGAAAGCCGGGGAATTGTCCGCGATCGAAGAGCTCCTGGCGCTGGCGCCGCGTTCCCAGCAGAGAAACGCGCCGCGCTTCGAATTTGTGGTGAAGTGCCTGCAAAAACCTGCAGGCTTCTGCGGTGAGTACGTCGCGCTGCTCCGCATAGTGCGAGTCGGCCGGGTTCAACATCTCGATAACATAACTCATCTTCATCGCTCCTTTGTTCGCCGTGCGGAATCAGGCGCTGGCCGGCTGTATATTCGGCGCTGCGTGGTTGTAAGGGTCTTCGAACTGCGCTTCCTCCGTGGAGCCGGGCGTCGCGCACGTGGAAAGGTTGCCGGAAGCAATGGTCGTGGCAACCCGATCGAAGTAGCCTGTCCCCACAAAGCTCTGATGCCGGACTGCAGAGTAGCCGTGCTTCTCCGCCATTTCGAATTCGCGCCCCTGTAATTCCGCGTAAGCCAGCATTCCCGTGCGCCTGTAAGAGTGAGCCAGCTCAAACATGGAGTGGTTCAACGCATGGAAGCCGGCCAGCGTCACGAATTGGAATCGGTAACCAAGCTCTCCGAGCTGCTGCTGGAACCGGATCATCTCCGGCCGGGTGAGTTTGGCGTTCCAATTGAATGAAGGCGAGCAATTGTAGGCCAGCAACTTGCCGGGGAACTCGCCCTGAATCGCGTGGGCAAAGCGCTTTGCATCCTCCAGGTTCGGCTCCGAGGTTTCGCACCAGATCATGTCCGCATAGGGCGCATAGGCTAGGCCGCGCGCAATCGCCGCCTCGATGCCGCCACGGAAGGTGAAGAAGCCTTCCACGGTCTTCGAGCCAGCGAGGAACGGCTGGTCGCTGGGGTCGCAGTCGCTGGTGATCAATTGCGCCGCGTCGGCATCGGTTCGCGCAATCAGGATGGTCGGTACGTTCAGCACATCGGCGGCAAGGCGGGCCGCAACCAGTTTCAGAATCGCTTCGCGGGTCGGCACGAGCACTTTGCCGCCCAGGTGTCCGCATTTTTTCGCAGAAGACAATTGATCCTCGAAATGAACCGCCGCGGCGCCCGCCTCAATCAGCGCCTTCATCAACTCGAAGGCGTTCAGGTTGCCGCCAAAGCCGGCTTCCGCATCGGCTACGATCGGCAACATCCAGTCAAACGATTCGCGCTCCTCGGCGTGCGCAATCTGGTCGGCTCTGAGCAGTGCGTTATTGATGGCGCGGACGACGGCGGGAACACTGTTGGCCGGATAAAGACTCTGATCGGGATACATCTGCCCGCCGAGATTGGCATCCGCGGCGACCTGCCAGCCGCTCAGGTAGATGGCCTTCAATCCCGCCGCCGCCATTTCGACCGCCTGGTTGCCGGTGAGAGCGCCCAGGGCTGCAATGTAATTCTCACTCTGGAGCAAGCGCCAAAGCTTCTCGGCGCCTGCGCGAGCCAGCGTGTATTCAACGCCCACCGTTCCCCGCA
Organism: uncultured Acidobacteriaceae bacterium; assembly: GCA_963813015.1. Lineage (GTDB taxonomy): Bacteria > Acidobacteriota > Terriglobia > Terriglobales > Acidobacteriaceae > Telmatobacter. The sequence goes on along the minus strand of CAWEXN010000012.1, from coordinate 258,370 downwards.
GCCTGTCGACTTCCTCCGGACTATAGGTCCGGGTAATGCCGTCCCAGCGGTGCGAGTCCCAACCATCGATGAATGCGGAATTCTCCATTGCGATCTCCTCGGGGTCTTTCGGCCCGTGAACCAATGGTTCGTATTCAAAGCTCGATTTCCCTCTTGCGCAACCCCGCTCGTCCGAATCGGACGAGCAGACGAATGGCGTCGGTCCGGGCTATAAAGCATCCAACACCATGTCCTTGCCCCGCATCATGGGCTATTCTTGATCTTCGGGCCTCCAAGCCAAGCCGAACCATCGACCGACTTGACCCACCACAATTGAGGCAGAATCCATTGGCCCTGCGGCAAAGCACCATCGATCGACTGACTGCGGCTCTGCGCTTCCGGCGCATCGAAGAGGGCATCACCCTCATGGAGCGGATTGCCGGCGATCTCGAGAAGATCGGTGTATCCTCCACGCTGAATCCGGGAAGCCTTCTGCTTCTCGTTGCACAATGGGTCGATGCCGGCTATCGCGACGCGAGATTCCTTGCGCCTCTTCTGGGCCGGTTCAGCAGTGCGTTCCGCAAGGGAATGGCGGTCGATCAGTATTTGCGGTTGCGCCTTGCGGAAGGGTTTTGCGCCCTCGCGATGCGCCAAAGCGATGAGGCCATCCGCATTCTGGATCTCGTAATTCAGGCCCGCCAGGATCTGGGCGACCAGGAAAAACTTGCTCTGGCGCATTTCTGGAAAGGCCGGGCGCACAGAAAGAAGGGCGAGTATGAGAGTGCTCTGACGCACATCGCGCTGGCCCGCGACCTGGCAACCGCCTCGGGCGACTTCGTGTTCCGTGCCATCATTCGCATTCAGGAGAGCTGGCTGCTGTTTCAAAAAGGGCTGGGCAAGGAGGCGCTCGAACTCCTTTCCTCATCCGAGGCCGCGTTGAAATCAACCGATCATTACATTGCCCTCGGCAATATCGAGTCGGCCCGGGGGCGGATCGTTCGCCGATCCGGCGACTACACCTCCGCACTCAAGATTTTTGGCAAAGCCGTGAGGCTTTACGAGAAAAGAGATCCGCGACACGCCAATCTGGCGCGCTGCCTGGTGAACGCGGCCTACGTCCGGCGCATCCTGGCGTTGCAAATCAGGAAGCGAATCGACAAGCGGGCGCAAACAGGCCTTTCGCGCACACGCGCCGGTCGCGGAGATCTTGAATCGCTGCGAACGCGCTATCAGCGGCTCTGTCAGGAGGCCCTCCGGAATCTCGGCACCGCCAGGGAAATCTACGAATTTCACGGAGACGAGGACGGCTTGGGGAACGTGGTGCTCAATCTGGGCCAGCTTCATCTGGACCGGGGTGAGATCGACCGCGCATCGCAGGAAGCAGAGAGCGCGTTTCGCATCGGATCCGGCCGGAGCGACCAGATTCTGATGGCGCGCGCGCGCAACCTGGGAGCAGCCTGCGAAAATGCCCACGTCGAGGAACAGACTGGCGAGCACGACGACATCGCCATGCACGCCAGCCGCGCGCGGGAATACAGCGATGAGGCGCTAGCCCTGGCCCGGAGCACTCAGAATCGCCGCCTGCTGGCTGCCGCGCTGCTGGCGCGCGGAGCGACTGCCGCAAACGATTTTTATCAGGACTGGGAACTGGCACGCGCTTGTGCCGCCGACGCCGCCGCAAACATCGGGCCGCGTGAGAACGATCTGCTGGTGGAAGCGCTTGCCGACCTGAAAACCCGGATCGTTCAGGCTGCCGGCATCAATGACACCTTGCGCGCGTGGTCAGAAGGCATGCTGGGCGACAAGACGTTTCAGCAGATCGCCGAAGAGTTTGCCGAGATCGTGATCCCCAAGGTATGGTTGCGGGAAGAAAAGAAAATCGCGCGCGTAGCCGAGCGCCTTTCTATCTCTCCGAAAAAAGTCCGCCGTGTCCTGCGCAATGCTGGCTGGCATTAAGAGTTTCCCGCCGGGCTATCAGACCAGACTCTCGAATCGATCGAATCGAGGAAAGCTGCAACGATGCGGCACGCGGCTCAGGGCAGCCCGGCATGGGGCACGGCAACCCGTGTCATCAGGATGGACGAGCGATGGTGCGCTGCGGCTTCCGTTTCGTCGAAGGTGGGCGCGGCGCAGGCGAAGAGCGTTCGGCCGTCGTCGCCGCCCAGCATGCAGGCAAACGCGCACAAGCCGTTGGTCTTAAGCTCCTCGAGAATTCGGCCGCCCTCAGCAACACGAATCAGACGCTGCTTCATGACGTCTGCGACCCAGACCGCTCCCTCGGCATCGAGGCAAATGCCGTCAGGCACGACGTCCGCTTCGCTGATGATCCGTCCCACGTCCGACGATGCCGGAGGATTGCCGAATGCCGCCCACGTGCGGCGCTCGGTCAACAAGCCGTCGGAGACAGTGAAAGCGCTGAGGCGGTTGGCGAACGTCTCGGCGACGATTAGCGTGCGGCCGTCCGGAGTGAGCACGGTGCCGTTGGGAAAGATCAGTCCGTCAGCGGCAATAGCGGCCTGGCCGTCAGGCGCGACGCAGATGAGCACGGTGGGGCAGACGGGCGCACCTGCGAACAGGTCGAAGCCGAAGTTGCCCACCCAGGCGCGGCCCTCGTGATCGACAAGCATGTCGTTGAGCTCTCCGGGCGCGAGCGCGGTCAGGTCGGCGTGCTCCACGATAGCGCCGTCGTGCTCGCGGCGCAGAACTTTGCGATCGCGCATGGAAGTAATGAGGAGCCGGCCGTCGGGGAGAAAACCGAGCCCGGCAGGAAGGCCAGGGGTTTGAGCGTACGTTTCCACCGTGCCGTCGATCGAAACCGCGAGCACACGGTGAGTGTAGCGATCGGTGAAGTAGAGGCGCCCGTCGCGCCAGCGAGGGCACTCCGTGAACGAGAGACCGTCAAGAAGAGTGATAAAGGCTGACATGGTCGGCAGTATAAGTCTCCGTGGCGCCTCCCATAGGTTATTCAGCATGACGGCAGCCCGTCCTGTGCTGATCGGATGGTCAATCTTCGCGGTCTCCAGTACCTCAGAAGCATCCACATTCCCACGCCAAACAGGATAGCAATGTAATGCTTGCGGCGGAGGGTTTTCTCCTCATTACCGGGGAGGCTTATCGCGAAATAGAGGAGCACCAGCGGCACTGCCAAGACGCAGCGCTCATCCTCAAAGGCCGCTGCGAGAAACCAAAAAGAAGAGAGCACGAGGTTCCTGGAGGCGATGGAGAGCAGGAGGAGCATGAACGCGATGCCATCGCCAAAATGGATGTCGCTAAAGAACCAGGATCCGAAAAAGGTGGGTCCGAGCGCCAGAACGAACAAGGCTCCCCCGACGTCGTCGTCCAGCGCCTGGCTGCTTAACTTTGCGAGAAGGAAAAACACAACGAGCGCGGACAGATGATTCCAGATGACGACGGTCCACTTGCCGGTGTGGCCCAGCCAACCGAGAATTGGGAGGGTCAAGCGCAATTCGAGCTTGTCATTGTGGGATCCCTCGCCGTAGTAGCGGCTAACGTCTTTCAGTTCCGGCGGAATAGGAGACAGCGGATTGTGGAACTTAATCAGCAGCGCTTGAATGTTGATACCCTGATCAAGCTGCTGGCTCAAACCTCTATATTGTGGAAATGCTGCGAGCAAGGACAGCAGAACAGTGCACAGAGTTACTTTCACTCTGCCCAGCCTGCCGCAGAAGTGATCGCTGGCCTTCCTTATTATTGTGCTCAGGAAATCGTCGACTGCCTTTAGCACGAGCTTTCGGCTTACCGTGAACGACTCGACCTTCATTTCCGACTCCCAAAGGTGTGCAATCGGACCTCACCTGCCCCATCGTTCTGAGAGAATTTTCGGAATGGGCGCAGACTTCTTGAGTGTGTGCTTTCGGTCTACTGTAATTCCGAAAACTTTTTAGCCGGCGATTGCTCGAGATTCCTGCTTTCAGTTTAGTGGCGAGTATATCTCGCGGCCGCCGCAGCTGGGACTGCAGGATGTGGAAAGCGTTGGCTGTGCCGGAAGATCGCCGCGTCTAGTGCGGGCGGCCGGGCAGCACGAAGTGCTCGGCGCAGCGCGGCTCGTAGGAGTCGCCGGGAACCTTGATGGGGCTGTCAAAGGGCGCCGGCTTGCCGTCGATCAGCCGCTGTGAGTAAAGAGCCCGCGCTCCGCAACTGCAATAAGCGATGCACTCGGTAATGTTGCCGCCGTAAGCATTCACCAGCCAGGTCAGGTTGAGCATCTCGCCGAAGGGCATGGCGCGAAAATCGAGATCGAGGCCGCACACCAGAACGTCGTGGCCGGCGTCGAGCAGATGCTTGACGAATAGAAAAAGCTGATCGACAAACTGGCCTTCGTCGATCGCGATACACTCCACGCGCTTGCCGATCTTCTGCTCGGTGTCGCGAATCGCGCCCAGCACCTCCCACGGGTCGGCGGCCTTGAATTCAATGGCGCTCATTTTGCCGCCGCCGTTGGGATTGCGGCTTTCGACCACGCCGGGACCGCCCTTGGTATCGTCACTCGGCTTCAGCACCATCACGTATTGCTTCGCGTACTGGCGGCGCATATCGGCGCGGCGCTGCAGCTCCGCAGTCTTGTTGCTGCGCATGGGTCCCATCATCAATTCAAGCTTGCCTTGCACGTGCGAATCTCCCTGTTTGGATCGGAATTCAGTCCGAGACGCGGAAGCGTGGAGCGCCTCCTTTTCATCATAACGCGGTCGAAGTGAGCGAGCGCGGTGAGCGTTGGTATGGTTTGGGGCGGCTTTTCCACTGAGAAAGAGGCTGCAGGTCGCGAGGACCGCCTGCGCCGCGAATTATCTTCCAACAGCTCTTAATTCCGCATCGACCGCCGCCTTCATCACGCCGCAATCGCCAAAGAAGTGGACGAAATCCCCGGACAGAGTCCGAGGCTCGGCTGACGAGGCTACCGTTCGTTCCCCAGCAGACCGCGTCGGAGCCGGATCAACGCCTCGCTGCGGAACTGACGTCATGCGCATCGCGCCTCCGCCCTGGGCATCGAGGATGAGCGACGTGAGCTTGCGCGCGATCGGCAGCGGGAAGCTCTCCGCGACGAAGACCAGTTTGCCGCGCGTGGTGATGACGACGGGGCCCTCGTCGGTGGAATAAACCTGCTCGACGGAGCCGTCGCTAGCGGCAGCATTGAGATCGGCGGTGGCCTGCAATTGAACATTGGAGTATTTGCGGCCCAGGTTTTTCGCATAGAGCTTGCGTGAATACCTGCGCGGAGTCGGCGTTCTTCCAGACGGAAAGATAAAAGAGGCCGATGGATTTGGTGCTGGCCTGCTCTGCCGGCGTGTCGTGGCGCTGCGGAGTTGCCCCGCCCAGTAAAGGCCGCCGTCCCAGGCTGGCGTCAGGTCGCGTGGATGCGTTGTCGCCGCCGAAGAGCTCGGTGATGATGTGCACGTCGAGTTCGCCGATCTGGCCAATGTCGTAGGGCACGTACTGCGCGTCCACGAGGGGATGAATGTTGGGCAGCAGAGGAATGGCCGGAATCTTCTTCTGCTCGTAGACGCGCGGGTTGATGATCTCCCAGCTCGACGACGGCGGGCGATCGAGTGCGCCGGCAAATGCCGCCGTTTGGCCCTGATCCATCCAGATGTCCTGCTCGAAGCTGAGGCCCTCGCGATAGGGGAAGAGCATCGATTCCGAAAGCAGAAGGGGCGCACGCGCCATCACCGGCGAGTCCTCGGTGGAGTTCATCTGCGACCGGACGACATCGAGCACTTCGGGATCCTTCACGAGGCTCTTGCCCAGTGGCTTCAGGATGTAGTCCATCATCACAGCCGTCGCCTGCCCTTCCGCCACGGCGTCGCGTGCCGTGTCCATTTCGTCGCGGGCCAGGTGATCCTGATCTCCGGCAGCGTCCTTCGACACGTCGTCGGGGGTTTGGTTATCCCACTTTTCCAGGTCCGCATGCTGATCCTGCAAGGCGTGCGTCAGCTCATGGGCCATCACCGGCTTCTGCTCATCGGGATCCACCCAATCCAGAATGTTCACGGTCTTGGTCTTCGAATCGTAGTAGGCCTCGATCTGTTCTTTCAAGAGCGCCAGCAGAAAGGGCTTGAGCTCAAAATCGCGGTCCAGAAGGCCAAACTTCTTCAGCACGATCTCATCGCGCTCCAGCCGCTTGGCGCCCTCGTCTTCGTTGAACTTCTCGTCAAGGTAGCTCTCCACGGCGGTGCGCGTGGTGAGGGTGCGCTTGACGGTGCTCTTGATGGGCAGACCGGTCTCGTCGGATGAGAACTTGATGAGCTCGTCGACCAAAGCGAAAAGTTGTTGCGCTTGTTCGGGCGTAATCTTTGTGCCCGATTTTCCGGTCTGCGAATTGCCGCCTTGCGATTTGCCGGCTTCACTTTCCTGACCGGGAGAAGGCTTTGCGGCGCCGGCTGGCGGAGCAGTCTGAGGTGCAGGCGTGGCCGGTTGGGGCGCGGGCGGATTGCTGCGCAAGTGCTGTCGCTGCCACCGAGAACACGAGGGCAGCGACTCCGCAGCGCCCGATTTCTACCGTTTTCATGTGCCGATTTCTCATTCATTCTCCCTGCGGCATTGGATGCGCTTCCGGGTTCGCGGGCCGGGATTCCACCTTCTCACTTCAAGGCTATAATCAGGATGCGGTTTGACGCCAAGTTTAGACAGAAAATCCGGCGCTGAACCACGGAAAAGCTCCCCATGCCCGAGACCGATCTCGCCCAAAATCTGCAGGCCACCGCGCTGGCCGCCCTGCTTGAGTCTTCACATACACCGCACGATCTCACCGTTTACCGGGGCGTGTTGACCCCCGGAGAGTTGGACGCGCCGGAAACGGAAACAGCGGCGCTGGCGTTCGGAGCCGCGATCCACGATCTGGGCTGGATGCGCCGTGTCGCCGTCCGGGGGGCCGACCGCTTTCGCTGGTTGAGCGGGATGGTCACCAACACAGTCAACGATCTCTTCCCCAACACCGGCGCCTGGAACCTGGTGCTCAACGCGCAAGGCCACATTCAGGGCGATTTAACAGTGTGGCGCGGCAGCGAGGAATCTTCACCGAAGCGGCGTAGCGCCGCGGCGGCGACCCTGGCAGGCGACCCTCTATTGGGAACCCCCTTTGCCGGCGAATCCGAGCTGGAACTGGAGATTGCAGCCGACCAGTTTGAGAAGCTGCTGGCCCACCTAAACAAGTTCATCATCATGGACGACGTGGAGTTGGTCCCGCTCGGAGATGAGCAGGTGGGAGAGGCGGGCTCAGAGACGGTAGTGGGCATGACCGGCCCGCAAGCCGGCGAAGTGCTGGAGCGTGTGGGCCTGCCGGTCATCGGCAGCGCGATGGCCGGGACGACCGTGGAGTGGAACGGCTGGAACCTGAGAATTCTCCGCACCCATGGCGCACTTGCGCAGCACTACGAGTTCTGGCTGCCATCAGCGGGGCTGGCCAAGCTTTGGTCGTGCTTGCGCACCGGCGGTGCGACGCCGATTGGCAGTCGATCGCTTGAAGCATTTCGCATTGCGGAGGGTATTCCGGCCTACAGCATCGACATGGTGGAGCGCGACCTGCCGCAGGAGACTTCGCAGATGCGGGCGCTGCACTTTGCCAAGGGCTGCTACCTCGGCCAGGAGATCGTAGAGCGCATCCGCTCGCGCGGCAATGTGCACCGGCATCTGCGGCCGCTTGAGCTTTCAGGCCCGGTGCCCCAGGGCGGCGCGGAGTTGAAGCTTGAAGATGGAACGGCTGCCGGACAGATCACCAGCGCGGCCGAGTTGAAGCTACCGGCTGGCCCTCGCGTTTTTGCGCTGGGCATGATGCGCTCTGAAGCGGAGGAGCGCGCGCAAGCATTCGCATACAAAGCCGGGGCAATCGAGGGAACGGCGCGGATCCTGGAAGCTCCGCCGAAGCTGGCCCAAAAACGCCAAAATTGAGAAACGCAAAAATTGAGCAGCCCTGAGCAGGGATGAGAAACTGAACATATGAGCGACACGCCAAAATTCGAAGTGATTGACCGCCGCAAGATGAAAGCGGAAGAAGAGAGGGAAGACGCGCATTCCACGCCGAAGGAGCCTGAGCCTGCGGCTCACGCCACGCCGGGAGAGCCTTCACCGGGCCCGCGCCTGGTCGTGAATGAAACGCGACACGAGGCAGCAAAGGATGCAGCACAGGCAACAGAGCCGGGCGTGACAGCAGAGCCAGGCGCGACAGCGGAACCGGGATTGTTGGATGGAATGCCGCCGCCGCCAACGGCCGAAGAGAGCCACGAGCAGAAGGCCGCATACGATGCGTCAGCGCAAAGGCTCGAGGATCTGATTCGCGCGCAGAATCCTGCCGCCGGCCCGCAGCCGCCAGTGGGATTCGAGCACTTGGTACAGCAGTTCTATGTGACCGCCATGCTGCAGATGGGAGCGGGTACGCAGGAGGGCCAGCGGCCGCGCGTGGATATCATGGGCGCGCGCGCCACCATCGATCTGCTGGGCGTGCTGGCCGAAAAAACACGCGGCAACCTGACGCCCAACGAGGATCGCATGCTGCAGACCGTGCTCTTCGAAGCGCGCATGGCTTTTCTTGAACTGACCAGCATGGTGGGTGCGCCCGCCGTGCCGCCCGTGCCGCCGGCGAAGAAGTGAGTCGTTCCGCAGAGACCGTGAACCGTGGTTCGTGAGCGGTGAACGGCGATCGAATGCTCACCGCGAAACCGCGAACCACCGTTCACGATCCACCGTCCACCGTCCACGAATTCATGCAAGGTACGCTCACATTTTTGGGAACGGGAACTTCGATGGGGGTTCCAACGCTGGCCTGCCAGTGCCCGGTGTGCACTTCGCCCGATCCCCATGACCGGCGGCTGCGGCCCTCGGTGCTGCTGCGCTGGACGGATTCAGTTTCGCCGGATCCCGCTTCCGCCGCCGAGCGCATTGTCGTCATCGATACCGGCCCCGACTTTCGCGAGCAGGCCCTGCGCGAGCGCCTTACGCATGTTGACGCTGTGCTTTATACGCACGGGCACGCCGACCACATCCTGGGGATGGACGACCTGCGCCCCTTGAGCTTTATCGCCGCGAAAAAAAGCGGTCCCATCCCGCTCTACGCCGATCGAGAAGCTGCTGCAACGCTCGAGCGCACGTTTGCCTACACGATTTCGCCGCAGGCGACCTATACGAACCGGGCGCGCGTCGAGCTCATCCCGCTCGCCGACCACAATCGATTGCACGGCGTCGACTTTGTGCGCATTCCACTCTTGCACGGTGAGCAGTCCATTGCCGGATTCCGCTTTGGAAACGCGGCCTATATGACCGACGTAAGCGCGATCCCGGAAGAGAGTTTTTCGCTTCTTGCGGGTATTGACGTGCTGGCGATTTCGGCCTTGCGCCACACGCCCCACCCCAGCCACTCCACCGTGGAGCAATCAGTCGAATGGTCGCGGCGCATTGGCGCCAAACAAACCTGGTTCACGCACATCTCCCACGACCTGGGCCACGAAGAAACCAATCGCGCGCTTCCTGCGGGCGTCCGGCTGGCTCACGACGGGCTCACGGTGCCTGTGAGTTTATGACTCCGCAGCCTATCAACGCCGACCAGAAAGTGACGTCGCACGGCGCAACAATTCCTCGCGTCGGTGCGTTCGCGGTTTATCGTTCCCTCGATGAAATTCCGGCCGGCTTCGGTCCCACGGTTGCAACGGTCGGCAACTTCGATGGCGTGCACCTGGGGCATCGCTCGATTCTTGGCGCCGCTGCGGCCGAGGCTCGAAAGACGGCCGCGCGGGCGGTGGCCATCACCTTCAATCCGCATCCCGAGCAGTTTTTGCGTCCGACACATGCGCCAAAGCTCATCACGCCTCTGCCTGAAAGGTTGCGCCTGCTTGGTGAAACGGGAATCGATGCGGTTCTGGTGCTCGAATTCAACGCCGCCCTCGCCCATCTTTCGCCACGCGAATTTGCGCAGCAGATTCTGGTGGCTTCGTTGGGCGTTCGCAGCATGCACGAAGGACAAAACTTCCGCTTCGGGCGCGGAGCAACCGCGGGCGTGCCCGAGCTGGCCGCCATGGGCAAGGAGCTTGGTTTTTCCGTGCACGTTCACGAAGCCGTGCGCGTACGCGGGCTTGAGGTTTCGAGCTCGGCTGTTCGCGCACTGGTTGCCGCCGGCGACGTCCGCCGCGCGCGATGGATGCTGGGGCGGCCATTCACGGTGCTCTCAACACCGGCATCGGGGCGCGGCATCGGTACGCGATTGCTGGTGCCCACGGTGAATCTTGCCGCTTACGATGGGTTACTGCCGGCCTTGGGCGTGTACGTGACGCGGCTCAAAGTGAACGGGCGCGTCTTTCAGGCGGTGTCCAACGTGGGCAACCGGCCGACCTTCGGCGAGGCGTCCTTTGCAATTGAGTCGCACATCCTCGACTTCGAGCCGATCGATCTGGACGAGACAACGCCGCTGGAATTGGAGTTCCTGGCGCGCCTGCGCGGCGAGCAGAAGTGGCCGTCGCCCGAGGCGCTGAAAGCGCAAATTATTAAGGATGTTGCGCGGGCAAAGCGGTATTTCCGGCACTTGAGCGATCGCTGAGCTTCTGCGTCAGTGGTTCGAGGTCAATGCGGGCTTGACTTCGGCTTCATTGGCCGGCTTCTTCGGCGGCCTTTGTGGGGAAGCTAACGCGGGCTTGACGACGGCATTGCGTTGCCGGGATGGCAAGGCGGCTTTCGCGGGGGACGCTTGCACCGGTAGCTTTGCGGGCGGCGTGTTGTCCGCAATGTCCGGCGCGGCTCCATCCTCGTCCACCGGGAATTGCTCGTCGCCCTTGCCGGCGATCGCGGCGCGCATAAAGGTGATCCAAATGGGCAACGCGGTTACCGCGCCCGTTTCCTTGTCGCCCAGCGACTCGCGGCTGTCGTTGCCGACCCACACGCCGCACGTTACAGACGGCGAGAATCCCAGAAACCACGCATCGGTAAAGCCACTGGTGGTTCCGGTCTTGCCACCCAGCGGATGGTTCAACTGCTTGGCGGCCGCACCGGTTCCGTGATCGGTCACGCCGCGCAGCAGCGTCATCATGGTGCGCGCCGTTTGCTGGTCAAGCACTTCGTCCACCGCGGGCGTTTCCTGCCACAGCGTGATTCCGTCGGCGTTTGAAACTTTGCGGATCAGGTGCGGAGCGACGCGGACACCGTCGTTGGGGAAGACTGCGTAAGAGGCTACTTGCTCCTGGAGCGTGATCTCCACCGCGCCCAGCGCCACCGGCAGGTATGGAGGAATGTTCGAAGTGACGCCGAAGCGATGGGCCACGTCGATCACCTTGTGAATGCCCACGCGCGCCGCCAGCTTGAGCGCTGGGATATTGCGCGACTCCGCGAAAGCATTGGCCACAGTCATCGCGCCCTTGTAGTCATTTTCGTAATTGTGCGGCACATAGTCGCCAAAGCGCACCGGCCCATCGACAATGATGTCGGTCGGCTTCACGCCGTCTTCGATGGCCGCGGTGTAGACGTAGGGCTTGAAGCTCGAGCCGGTCTGCCGCTCAGCCTGCGTAGCCCGGTTGAAGACGCTTACCGCGTAGTCGCGTCCGCCCACCATGGCCAGTACATCGCCGCTGGTGTTGTCGATGGCCATCAGCGCGCCCTGCGTGCCGGAGTCCTCTTCGAGCGATGCGCGGTGCTCGCCGCTTTCAGTAGCCGCGGTTATGCGCACATAAAGTATGTCGCCGGGTTTGGCGAGCGCGTCGCCGTAGCGCACGCCAGTCCACTGCCAGTCGGCGGGCAGCAGAACAATCTCCGAGCCCGGTTGACCGGGCGGCCCGATGCGCGCGTGAATCTCCAGCGGAAGAGTACGCGTAACGATTGCGTGAACGTAGTCGCCCGGTCCAGCCATCACCGCCCAGTCCGGATGGCGGTAGTTGTCGAGCGTCACGTCGGCGGACAGCACATTCTCCAGCTTCCCGCGCCATCCGTGTCGGCGCTCGTAGGCGGCCACGCCTTCCACGACGGCGCGATTGGCGACCGTCTGCAAGTCCAAATCGAGTGTTGTATCGACCCGCAGTCCATCTTCATGCACTTCTTCGGTACCGAAGCGCTTATCCAGTTCTTCACGTACCGAGTCCTGGAACCACGGCGCCACGAGACCTACGGGCCGCGCCATGTGCAGGCCAAGCGGAGCGTTGCGCGCTGCCTCAGCCTGGGCGTGGGTGATCACGCGATCCTCCTCCATCTCGCTCAGCACAAGGTTCCGGCGCCGCAGCGCGCGCTCGGGGTTCAGCAACGGCGAAAACGCCACCGGCCCCTTTGGCAATCCGGCCAGCAGCGCCGCTTCGGTCAGTGTCAGGTCCTTCGCGTGTTTTGAAAAGAAATACTCCGATGCGGCTTCAAAACCATAGTTCCCGCTGCCCAGGTAGATCTGATTCCCGTAAAGCGTAAAGATCTGTTCCTTGGTAAAGGCGCGCTCGATCTGAATGGCAAGATACGCTTCCTGAATCTTGCGCATCGCTGTGCGGTCGGAAGAGAGAAAGAGATTGCGCGCCAACTGCATGGTGAGTGTGGAGGCGCCCTGCGCGCGGCCGTGGCTGCGGATGTCGTGCCAGGCGGCGCCGGCCACGCGAAACACGTTAATGCCCCAGTGCGATTCGAAGTTCTTGTCTTCAATCGAGATCACGGCCTGGCGCAGGACGGGCGCGAAGCCGTCGTAGCCGACCACCTCGCGGCGCTCCAGCGCAAACGAGCCGATGACGCGGCCCTTGCGGTCATAAAGATCGGTGATCGTGGAAGGCTGGTAATGCTCCAGGTCCTGAATCTGCGGAAGATTCACGGAGTAGACAAGCGTGAGGCCGGCGAGAGAACCGGTGATCGCCGATAGCAGTACCAGCGCAACAATGGCCGAGCGTCCGGCCAGTTTGCGCCTGCGATGCGCGGGGAGCGGCGGCCTTGACAGGCGGCGCGCCCTGGCCGGCATGCGCCCGCCCAGTTGGTCTTTGGCGCGCTCTTTCGGTGGCAAATTGGACGTCGTAGCCAAGGCAGGACTGGCCTCACGGGCAAGCCTCCGCCATGCGAGGTGGAGGAGTGCCTCAGCCTAAGCCTAGCATTGGATTGCTCTGGAAAAATCGCAGGTTACGCTGGCCGCATTACCTTGGTTAAGAGCGGGAACGCGCGCCTGAAAAGGGGAATTCAGCCATAACTCGTTAGCGATCAGCCGTTCTTCGCCTTCAACAGCGACAGCGCCTGATTCAGCGGCGCGTCACCATTCGAGGGAGGCAACGGCTCGCCATCGTCTTCAGGTGAAGCGACAACAACGTTGGGCGTCACCGCTACATCCTGAATCTTCTTCCCGTCGGGAGCCTCGTATTTGGCGACCGTCAGCATGAGTCCGGCGCCATCGGGCAGGTCAATTGTCTTTTGCACCGTGCCCTCGCCGAAGGTGTGCTCGCCGACCACGTCGCCTCGCTTCAGGTCTTCAATGGCGGCGGCAGTAATCTCCGGCGCGCCATAGGTGCCGCGGTTCACCAACACTGCCACCGGCGCATCCGTCAGCGAGAGCGAAGGATCGGCGCTGAAAGTCTGAAGCGGATACTTCTGCCCTTCCAGAGACGCCAGCGTTCCTTGCTTGATGAAGAAATTGGCCAGGCGCACTCCCTGCTGGGGGTCTTCGCCAGTCGTGTCGCGAAGGTCAAGGAGAATCTTCTTGCCTTTTCCGGCCGCCTTGATGCGGGCAGCGATGTCATCGACACGAGCCGCGGTCAAAATCCCCGGCTTCAAATAAAGGATCGATGCGTTTTCGTAGAATTGCTCGCCCAACGGCGGCACTGCGAACGCCGCGCGCGTCAGCTTGATCGTGTCGGGATCGGGCTTGAAGGGCCGGACGACTGAAAGGGTAACCGTGGTGCCGGGCTTGCCTGAGAGCATGAAGCGCACGATGGCCAGCGGCAAATCGTGAGTTGACTGGCCGTCAATCAGGTCGATCACGTCGCCGTCGCGAAAATGCTCCTGGTCGGCGGGCGATCCGGGCAGCACATTCACCACTGTCGCGTATCCAAATCGCTTGGAGATGGTGAGCCCCACCTGCGCATTGTCCGTTGCCGGGCGGTCCTTGTAGGTTTTGTACTCGGACGGTGTTAGATAGCTGGAATCGGGATCGAGCGAGTCGAGCAGGCCGTGGAGCGCGCCGGTGGTCACGGCGGGAATGTCGGGCTGCGTCACGTAGTAGTTCTGAATCTTGCGCAGAACCTCGGCGTAGACGCGCATCTGCTTGTAAGCCGCGTCCTGTTCATCGCCGGCATGTACGCCGACCCATCCAAACTCGCCCGCCACATAGCTGATGCCGAGGCCGGCAACCATTACGAATGCAACAACAAAGACAAAGCGCTTGAAAAATCGGGACACGCACACCGCCAGAGCAGCTCTTAAGGGGAAGCCAGCCGCTCACACTCTATAGACGCAATGATACCCCAAGCAGCACTCGGAAAAGGGTCTGAACGATGGAGAACGCTGGAAACGAAAGTGTTAACCGCGGGTGTTAGAGGCCGTCACTGAGGCAGGACAAATCCGATGGTCAACCGGTTGCCGTCCCCATTGCTGCTTTTGACCCGCTCATAGGCGATCGTGCTGGCGAACTTCCGCATCAGAAGGATGCCTCGGCCTCCGGGCCGAAGAAAATCCTCTGGCGATGGCTCAACCAATTCTTCAATATGCTCAGATTGGAGCGGATCGAACGGCGGAGCCTGATCCTCGATGGTGAATTCAAGCAGGTGCGCTTCCGGCAACGCACAATCGACAGTCAGCGTTTGGTTCGCCTGGCCAACGTAGCCATGGCGGATGACGTTTGAAATCGCTTCCTCGAGGCAAAGGTGGATAGCGAACGCCGTGTCGGATGGGATGTTAAATTGAGCGATCAGCGCCTCGACCCATGGCCAGAGTAAGGCCATGTCGTCAAGCTGACCTTTCAGGGTCAGCCGTGACACGTGTTTGGCTGTGTCTTCTGCGGACATGGCCGCCACCGGACAGGAGATGGTGCTCATTGCAAAGACGCTACCGCCGCGGCCAGATCATGGTGAACCGGCAGGATAGAGTCAATGCCGCTGGTTTTCAAAACCGATTCCACCATCTCAGTGGGCGCGAACAGAACCACTTTGCCGCCACGGCTAAGCACAGCCCGCGCGGGAAACACGATGGATCTCAATCCCATGGAACCAAGGAAGGTGACCTTCTGCAAGTCGATCAGCAGTTTCTTTGCGCTGCCCGCAATCAAATTCATCTTCATATCTACGGCCGCAGCCCCGCCAATGTCCATGCGCCCATCCAGTTCGACCCGCGTGATGCCGCCGTCCATTTCATGCGTGGAGAGTTCCATTTCCATCGCCCTTTTCTTTTCTTAGAGATCACTGAATCTTCGAACCAGATGCTACGGGACAATTGTGACAGTCCGGTTACAAACGCAAAAGATCAGAAGAGATTGGTGATGCTGTTGGAAAAGGAGATCGCGAGAAGCGCGTCTTTTGCAATGGGCACCGTGATTTTCGAGACCGGACTGTCTCCGTCGAAGAGCTGGACCTTCATGGTCTTGGTCTTCTTGGCCTTGAATTCGGAGCTTACCGGCTTGGAATCCCACTCCTGGCCGCCGCTCTTGAACGAGACCTGGAACTCTTGCATGCCGGGCGGCGCATACAGATTGTCCAGGCTGGTGCCGTCACCGGTGACGAAGTGAAGATAAGGCTGCTTGTTCATCGACACGGTGAAGGGAATGCCCTTGGGGAACTTGCTCACGTCGATCTTCAGCTTCCCGTTCTTGTTCGGGTCGGCTTTTCGGGGATCGAAAGCCGCCGCAGCCGCAGGCGTGGACGTCGGTGGTTTAACAACCGGTGCCGGTGTGGGATTTTGAGCGGGATTGGCCGGAGCAGGCGGCGGAGTGACTGCGGCCACCGGCTGCGGTGGGGGCGTCGTCTTTGACGCGGTGGGCTTGCCGGGAGTGGGCTTGGTCGCCGGCGGGTTGGTAGTTTTTGGCGTGGCTCCGGGTTTCGCCGGCGTGGTTTCAGGTCCGGCTGCTGGAGGGTGCGTTTCCGGCGGAGCGGGTAGAGGCTCGATTTGCTGAGGACTTGGCTGCGGCTGCGGAACGGGAATCGTGACCGCTTGAGACGGAGGCGATGGAATGGGCGGCTTGCGATGCGCGTACCAGTACCAGCCACCTGCAATCGCCGCGCCAAGCCCAACAACCGAAAGCAGCGCGATGGCAAATACGCTCCCGAACTTCTTTGGCGTCGCCGGCCTTGCTGCCGCCGGTTTTATGGCCTGCTTCGCTCCGGATTTGTCCGCCGCAACCACCGGCGCTGGCCGTAGCGACCCGGAGATCGCGTTCGGACCGAGCGTGGCATCGGACTCCATCGCGGAAGGCATGAGCGGCGCAGACTGCATCACGCTCGTTACCGGGCTCGTGCGCACAGCCGCCAGGTCCTGCGCAAGTTCTTCGCCGGTCTGGTATCGATCCGCGGGGCTCTTGGCCAGGCACTTCAGGATCACCGCTTCGATCCGCCCAGGAATGGCAGGATTGAGCTTCGCTGGCGGAACCGGCTCGGTGTAGACGACCTTATAGGAGACGGCGGTCATGGTTTCGCCGGGGAATGGCTGCTCGCCCGTGGCCAGCGAATAAAGAATCACGCCCAGCGAAAAAAGGTCTGCGCGGCCGTCAATCGGCGAACCCGTGAACTGCTCCGGCGGCATGAACGATGGCGTGCCCAGCAATTGCCCAGTGGTCGTAATGTCGCTTGACGCCAGCTTGGCAATGCCAAAGTCGGTGATGCGCGGCCGTTCGCTGCCGTAAACCTCCTTCGAGGTCATCAGAATATTGGCGGGCTTGATGTCGCGGTGAATTACGCCCTGGCGGTGCGCGTAACCGAGAGCTTCGGCGATCTGCTGGCCGATTTCGCAAACGCGGTCCAGGGTAAATCGCTCGCCTTTCTTAATCGCTTCTCCCAGTGTGCGGCCTTCCACGAATTCCATCACCAGGAAGGGCGCTCCCTGATCCTCGCCCACGTCAAAAACGGGCACAATACCGGGATGCGCCAGCACGCCGGATGCCCGTGCTTCGCGGTAGAAACGAGTCCGGTACTCTTCGCTTTGAGCGCCTTCGAGCGCCGTGGTATGGATCGTCTTGAGCGCGACAATGCGGCCGACGGCAGGGTCCTTGGCCTTGAAGACGCTCCCCATGGCGCCGCGGCCTAATTCCTCGACAATCTCATACCTTCCAATAAGTTTGGGGACGCCCATGGTGAGGATTGTACCAATCCCAAGCGACCAAATTCAGTCGATTGAATCGTGAGGATTTTGACCCTTGGGCAGCTTAGCACCGGCGGCGCGCGCGCCGCCGGCCTACGCCGCCTTGCGGTAGCGCACCACCAGCAGCGTCAGATCGTCTGACTGGCTCGCTCCCCGGGTAAAGGCTCGCACCGCATCCAGAATCGCCTGCTTCAGGTCTTCAACTGACTCGTCGACCCGGCCCTCAAGCACTTTGCTCAGGCCCGCCACCTCGAACAGCTCCTTATCGGGATCCTCGGCTTCCGTTACGCCATCGCTGAACAGCACCAGCGTGTCTTCCGGCTCAAGCTGGAGCCGCGCCGACGGGTAATCGGCCTCCTCAATCAGGCCAACAGGGAACGATCCTTCCGTGTAGAGTTCGGTCACTTTGCCCTGGCGAAGAAGCAGTGGCGACGGATGCCCCGCCTTGATGTATTCGAGCATGCCGTCTGCGCCCACCATGCCGATAAACATGGTGGCATAGCGGCCCACCTCGGAGTGATGGCAAAGGAACCGGTTGATGTGGTTGAAAACCTTCACCGGGTCAGCGCCCATCGTCATTCCAGACAATGCGCCTTGCAACATCGTCGTCAGCAGCGCTGCGCCCAACCCTTTGCCGCTCACGTCGGCAATCAGAACTCCGGAGCGATCGTCGCTCACCGGGACCACATCGAAATAGTCGCCGCCCACTTCATGGCAGGGATAGTGCACGCCAGTCACGGCCAGGTGCGGAAAGTCGTTGAGCCCGTGCGGCAAGAGCGCCTGCTGGATGGTCCGCGCAATCGACAACTCCTGCTCCAGCCGTTGGCGCTCGCGTTCCCGCTCCACCAGCCGCGCATTGTCCATAATGCTGGCCGCCTGCACCGCCAGCGCATCCAGAATCTGGCGGTCAAGCGCCGAAAACGCGGCGATGCGGCGTGAGTCCAGATAGATCAACCCCAGCAACTGGCCTGGCTCCTGCTCCGCGCCAGTGTCAGCAGTGGAGCGCGACGACGCGTACAGCGGAATCGCCACGACCGCGCGCAGTCCCTGGACGACAATGCTCTCCGCCGCCTTCAGGTCCAGACCCGCCAGGTTCAGGTCCTCGGTGATGACGGCCGATTTCTTGCTGATTGCCTGGTTAATCGCCGTCTGGCTGGGGTTCAGTGTTTCCGGCGGCAGGTTTTCTGCCTTGTTGCTCCGAGCCTGGTGAACGCGCAACGCGCCCGAGGCGTCAGGCTCGATCAGCAAGCCGCGGTCGGCGTGTGTCACGGAGATCGCATGATCCAGCATCGTGCCCAGCACGGCGTCCAGAGGCAGCTGGGAGTGCAGTAGTGAAGTTGCCTCCAGCAGCAGATTCAGCCGGTTTAGTCCGCCTGTGACTGTCGTGCCTGTGAAGTCGGAAATGGAACCGATTCGCGTCAGCAGGTTGGCCACCGACTGCGGACTCGGCGCGGCGGCCGCCGCCGCCGCATGAAAAACGATCCGGTAGCTGTCTTCAAGGCCAAAGGTGATCAGATCGCCGTCGCGCAGCGTGTGTTGCTGGACCTTTGCGCCGTTCACAAACACGCCGTAGCGGTTCCCGCGGTCAAGCAGCTTGTAGCCGGTCCCTTCGGCCATAAGCGTCGCGCAGCGGCGGGAGATGCGCCCGTCGTCAAGCTGCAACACATTGTCACCCTCGCCGCCGCGCCCAATGTTGAAGGGCTCCTGCGTCACGGCGACCTTCTCCCGTGAGCCATCCGGGGCAATGATTTCGAGCGCGGCTTCGGTTTCGATGGAATGTTCGACCATGGGATCTGACGTGGGCAAATTCTAACATGCGGCATCGACAAGACTTGAGAGGAATAGCGCGATGCCGTTCAGCGAGCGGCTCCATGCAATGTTGATCAAAGAGCAAAAAATCATAGCCGCAATCTAAATATCGATCGCATTTTTGGCGAGGCACAGGCGGCGATCGATCAGGGGAGTAAGCCGTACACGTCCAGTTCAACGTACGTTGGAACGTAGACTTTTCCGTTGGCAACGGTTGGGACAGTGAATTTCACCGCTCCCCCCGCGGCGTTCCCGGCAGTCAGCGAGCTGTCCCACAACTCCGTAGTGAGGCTCGACGCGTTGTACGCGTGCAGCACAGTAGGGCCGCACCCTGAGATTGGGCAGACCTTCTTGTTGTCGAGCGCCCACACAATTGCGCTGGTGCCTGCAGGATTGGTTGACAACGAAGGTGTCGAACCAAAAGAGCCGAAAGTTAAGGCCGATGTCGATGCCGGCGATCCATTGATCTGATATGTGGATTGATTCATCGTGTACTGCTGTAGTTTGCCGCTTTTTGCGGCGAGATAGAACGACCAATTCCAATAGACCGGCGTCCCGTAGACACCGCCGCCGAAACCCAGCAATTGAACCGCGCCCGAATCTGTAGATGTGTAGCCGCCCATTGAGTTTCGATTCAGCAGGCACAAATTGGCGTCCTTTCCCCCACCGATCACGAGTTGGTTGGGGAGAGTTCCTTTGACTGGAAGGTCCACAACGACGCTGGCACCCCCTGACCCGAAGTCTTCGTCTCCCGAGTTGTCGGTCGATTGGTCAGAAGGTGTGAAGTATTGTGAAACGGTGAGATTCGGGGTCAGTTCGAGGAAGGTATCGCCATAGTCGTTGTTCGGAGCGGTCAAGCTGTTTGCATCAAATGTGCCGTTACCGGTGATGACGTAAATCTTGCCCGATGCATCGGCAGCAGGTGCTCCCCCACCCATCCAGATTCCACCCTCACCTCCGCTCGATGTGCTGCCGTTGGGTGTGGTGTTGTAGGTGTACAAAAGCGACAGACTCGATTTGTCAAACCCCATGAGCCACCCATACCACGGCGACGCGTCCTCGTGCGCAGCCCACCCCACGTACACGACGCCGTTTATCAGCGCCAGGCCCGGACGCTGGTTTTCCTGCTTCGCTGAGAACGCGACGGAGCCGCTCGTCGTGGGATATGTCGCCGCAACGGTGACGGGACCCGTCGACAGAACTTCGTTTCCGGTCGGCAGACTAATCGCATGGAGTCGCTGATACATGGTCGTTTGTGCGGAGTTTATCGATTTGGAAACGACGTACAGAATATCCGTCGCAGGATCGATGACGGGTGTCCCGGTGACGCCGATCATAGGTTGAATGTCCCCGAATCCCGAGCCGACCAGCGTGTTCGGAACCGCGGTCTCTCCCGAGAAAGCCCCGTGATTGGTGTCGATCAGATTCACATGCCATAAAGTCGTGCAGGGAGCAGTGTCAGCGTCAAAAGCGTACAAGCTGTCGTTCTCTGTCGCGACGAAAACAACGTTATGACGCGCGCCACCGATCGTCAGATTTGCCATCCACAGCGGCTGCGTATAAATAAAGCCGTCAACCGGACAACTAAAGAGCTTGCCGAAGGTAGCTGTTGTGACGTTGCTTGGCGTGAGCGCATACTCCTGTGCGTTCACTCCATCGCGAGAGAGGTCGTTGTGGTAAGTCGTAACTCCGACAAGATCTGTCACTCCAACAGTCGCGGACGCGGACACTGCCGAGTCTGTCGCGCTGGTTGCGGTGACGGTGTACACGCCCGCTGCGGATGGAGCGGTATAGGATACCGCCGCCCCGCTCGCCGCGCTGGGCGAGGAAAATGCTCCGCAAGCGGTCCCTGTGCAACTCGAGCCGGTTGCGCTCCAATTTATGCTTGAGCCGTCACTCGAGACCGCCACAAGAGACATTGCTTGATTAATTGCCAGCCCCGCATGTTGCGGCGTAACAGAAACCGTCGGCGAGCCGGGTGTGAACGTAAAGCTCGCTGAAGCTACAGAACTCGGCGAATAACTATTTGCGACTGCGAAGGCCTCGACAGTCTCCGATTGCGAGACTGTGAACGATCCTGTGTACAGCGTGAAGCTCGTGCCCGCTGCAGTCGTGTAGTAGATCGTCGCGCCCGTTGTTGAGTCCGTAATTGAGACAGTTTGTGGTGATCCAAAGGATCCGCCGTTGGGAGAGATACTCGGTGTCGCGGCGGCAGGCTGACCCGATTGCGTCGTCTGAATCGCGCATCCCCCAGTACCGGCTCCCGAACTTCCATTTCCTGTGCAAGACTGGTTGGCAAGAGTCGAGAAGTAGAGTTCGGATTCTCCGGCGCCGGTTCCGCTGTTGTCGATCACAATCCCGCTCGTGCCACCGGCTTCCGCCAAACCCGCAACTGGATTGCCTGTGGTCGCTGAACTATTGGTGACGTTGTAGTTGTACAGGCACGCCCCTTTGCACGTAATGCCGTTGGCCGTGGTGTTTCCATTGGCTCCGACGCTCATGAAAAGCCAGTCGGTACCACCATTCTCGAATTCCGTTACTGAAGAACATGTTGTTGAACTGCTGACCGGGGTGTTGTACGTGGAGTAGTTGGTTCCGGATGTGTTTGTGAAAGTCGAAAGAGGTATTTGCAGCAAACTTCCAAACGCGCAAACGTAAAGGTTTCCGGTATTTCCCACGCCGCCGTAATATGTGTTATCGAAATTCCCGACGTGCAGAACGCTTGCCGCCGAACCTGAGCTCGTCAAAGCCTGGTACGCGTTGCCATTGCCCTGTGTCGAGATGGGATTCGATACCGACGATGTAAACCTGTTGATATAAGCCGGATTCGGGCTGCTGCAGCTATATCCGACAAAATCGTAGACCTCTTCGGTCGTCAAATCGATCAGCGGAGGGTCTACGAATCCAGAAGTATCGCATGCCAGCCGGTTTGCTGAAGTCGAAACTGCTGGCGCGCCCGTCGTGGTGATTGAGTGAAGGTAGCCGGCGCCATCTCCGACGAAAAGAAGGGTCGATACGCTGTCATAGACGGGCCCGGTTAACATGGTCGGGTTCGTTGGAGCCGGACTCAATCCAGTCGTCGTCTCGGTGATCACATTGACAGGCCAATTGGTTGTCACCTCCGCAGGCGTCCCGTTGAACACGCCGGTGAATTCATGGAGTTCGCCGGATGCGTCGCCCACCCAGAGTGTATCGGCGGCGCCGTATTCATAAAACGGAGCCGATAGGCTGTCCTGTTGGCCATTCTGGAAGGCCACGCTGATCATGCAGGAATTCCCCGGTGTACACGCGGCCCAGGAAGAATTGCTCACACTGCCGGCTGTGGTATTCGTGAACGCTGTGTCAGGAGCAGCAGGCGCAGCGACTGTTCCTTCGCCCGCCTTCCATTGGATAATGCGCAGAACTGCGCCGCTGCTCGTGTTCTCGATATAGGCAATCTTTGATCCGTCGAGCGAAAGCACTGGAGACGTGAGTGCCTGGCCGGTACCGGAGTAGTAGGCCCAGTCAACCGTTGGCGGTGTGGCCGAGCAGAGACCTTGATACAGATTGCTGTAGGCAACGATGTTGGCCTGACCGCCGGGCACGCCGGTTAGGCCCGTGTTGTAAGCGATCCAATCGCTGCAACTCGCCGAGGTCGTGCTAAAGGAGTACTTGGCCGGCCACTGGCCGGCGCCGACCGTAGCGCCGCTTCCCAGGTCCATGCTCCAATCGGTCTTGATCAGCCCTTGGCTGGTGCGTCTCGATCGTTCCGAGCCGCCATGATTGCGACCCCGCCTCGCTTGCTGAAGCCGGTAACGCGGATTGTTCATAACCTTCAGCCAATGGTCGTACCGGTCTTTCCGGATCGAGGTCTCTGCCGCGCCGGGATCGGAAAAGACGGCGTGATGGTGGGTCCAATCCTCCGGGAGTCCGTGCAACTCCACCTTGTCCGCCTGCCCAACCATCGGCTTGCCGCATGCGGCGGCTACGGCGAAGGCTAAACCAATTGTCAATGCTCTTGAGCGATGCAGATTTCTGTCGAACATGAATGCGACCTCGCAAAGGCTGACTCTGGCCTTGACTGTGATTGAAAGGGCCCAGCAGCTCCAAGTCACATATGCCCAACGCTGCCAGGTACCCTGCGTCGACATGAGTTCACGAAAACGTCTTATAAAACCGGGCGAGAAAACGGCCACCCCTCTGCCGCGAATCAGCACCTGGACATCCGCTGAAATCTGCTGGATGAGCGGTTTCACTTGATGGTGCGAACTCGTCTTCAGTGACGGTTTAAGAACGGGGATCTTCAGGGGCCTGCCGTTTTTCAGTGTAGCAGAGGGGATATTCGTGGGATTTGCTCTTTCATCCATGCCAGGCGGTGAAGCGCCATTTTGACTCAGTCGATTCTGGGTATAGCAACCCTGGAACCGCTCGAACCCGATCAACGCCGCTTCAATTCCAGCATCTTGGATGACGGGCGCACGGCCTTAATCAAGAGGCGGATCGGGCGCAGCATGCGAGCCTGCCAGTTGCGGTGCAGATCGAATTGTTCGGCAAAGGCAAAATCGACATCGATAAGGCGGGTCGCCAGAATGCGCAGATGGCGCCAGCGACGCACGATCCGGGGCCATCCGGGAGTCTCCATCTCAAGATAGAACCGGTGTTGCGCAGCCCAGTTCAACCGCGGGGCCGGTTCGGCCATGCGCTCCTGCCATATGCGCTCTGCGAATTGATCCAGGCGAGCGCGATCACCAAGCCTCGCAAACATTTCCGGCAGGAGGGGAATCTGGGGGTCGAGCCGGGCCGCCATCATCCAGCCAAGAGCAACGACGTTGTCGAGCGCAGAGGACCGCGATGCGCCGAGAATGCTCGATGAGAGCGGGAAGCTGCGAATCGCGAAACCAAGGTCGACGAGCAGGCAGAGCCGGTCGAAGCGATGGCGCACTGCATGAAAGCACAGGTAAAACAACTCGTCGCATGGGGCGAGAAGCCAAACCGGCACCTCCGAGAACTGGGAGAGCCGCGCTCGATCCCAGGCCGCGTCCACTTTAAAGTCAAATGCCAGAGGACTGCCGAAGTTGTGATGCAGTTCGAGATGGATCGCCTTGCGTCTCCAGGGGCGATGATAATCGTCTGCGCGGCTGCAGGGGGCGAAGCCGAGTTCCGCGAGCAATTCCTCTGCCCGGCTCAGATCCGATTGGCGCACGAGGAGATCGAGGTCGCCATAAGCGCGAAAGGAGACGTCGCCGTAGAGCCGAGCGGCCAGGCAAGGCCCTTTGAGAGGGATGACCGGAAGTTTTGCGCGGTGAAAAGCCCCCAGCGTGTTCTTGAGCGTCTCAGACCAGACGAACGATGAGAGCGCGGCTTTCCGGCGCACCTCAAGGATTTGATCGCGTTGCGGCGGTGTCAGCTCGATCTCGAGAACGCGCACGCGTTCCGCGAACCAGGGGAGAACATTTTCTTCGGCGGCGACTTCAACAAGAGCCGGCCATTCGGAGTCATCGATCGCGAGACTTCCCGCATCACCCCGAAGAAGGCGAAGCAGCGGCGCCATACCCTGCCGCATCATCGCTGGACCTCATTGCAGTCCAGAGATCTGGACCAGTCTGCTGAGGGGTGGAGGCATGCTTTGCCCTGTGCCATCCATGGCGGCAGAGGGAATGCCCGTGCGGGCGTAGGACTTCTGGCAATCCATCGACGATGGGCCGCGGAAGTCGCCTTCCATGTAGGCCAGGCCCGGACAGCGGGAGCAGTAGGCAGTGTGGGTGCAATGCGAACAGGTATGCAAATCGCGCACCCGCACGGATCTCAACTCGGTAAGCGCGGCAGAGCCATACCAGATTTCGCGAAATCCCTGCTTGCGCAGGTTTCCGCAGGGCATCGGAAACGCCACACAAGGGAAGATGTCGGCGTAGGGCGAAATGTAAGCCAGCGTGTGGCCGGCACTGCAGCTATGCCCTTCCAGGATGTCGTCGTTGACGGTCGAGACTGGCGAGCAGAATTCCGCAACATCGCCGACGAACTCCTCGGTGTGCATCAAGTCTCGCAGTTCATCCGGGCTGATACCGAGCTTTGTAATCGACCGGTCCCCATTGAGCATGGGAGTGATCGTCGGGTCGACGACGAAGTTGACACCAAGCTCCTTGGCCATCTGCTTCACAGCCTTGGCATCGCGGCTGTTGAATTGCATCAACACGTGGGCCACGGAGACTCTGATTTTGTTGTCTTTCAGGTGCTCGATCGCTTTCAGGGTGCGGCGCAACGAGCCGGGCAATTTCGTAATGGCATCGTGGACTTCAGGGCGATGGGAGTAGACGCTGATCTGGACCTGCTCGATTCCGAGTTTCCTGAGGTGCTGCGCTTCCTGAGGCCCGATCATGACCGCGTTGGTCTTGAGCTTCACATTGAAACGCAGCGAGCGTGCATACTCGAGAATTTCAAAGCAATCGCGCCGCAGAAGAGGCTCGCCGCCGCTGATGCTCAGAAAGAAGGTGCCCGCTTCGGCCAACTGCCGGAGAACATCCTTGATCTCTTCCGTGGTCATCTCGCCTTTGTCATCGTGCTCCAGATAACAGTGGACGCAGCGCTCGTTGCAGCGCCACGTAATGTCCATATGGGCGCTGAGCGGAACGCCCCGGGCGTCTGCTTTTGCGCTCATCTCTGCCATCAGGCTCATGGGATCTCCTTGGGGAAAACAGGCGCGTCCGAGAGATGGAGAATTCCGTGTTCCGCGAGTTGCGCCACAAACTCTGTTGCGTCAGCATAGGCTTCATTGTCGGCGACATCGAACTCAGAGCACACATGATCGTGAACGATTCGGGAGAGCGGTGTCTTGCCGTCCGCGGCGTTCCAGATCGCCGTGCCGACAGCATTCAACAGGAAGACCGTCGAATCCAGGGTCGACATGATAATCGTGTCCTCGCCGAGGGTGCGTGATGCGGTATCGGCGCTCTGGGTAAGGTACAGTTCGGCAGATGGCATTGTCACCCTATAAGTTCCCATACGCGCTCGTCGGGAAAGAACGAAAGTTCATAAGCGGGTACGGCCCCAACAAAGGCGCAGGCCGCTTCGAATACCTGGCGCACCAATTCGGGCTGATGCGCGAAAAAGAGAATGTTCCGAAGAAGACGCTTGGCTGCTTCGGCGGGATCGATCTCTTCAATTCGATTTCCGGACGCCTTTACCAGCAGATAAACGGCTGCAATCGGCGCCGAAATGTTTTTGCCCGGCTCGCCAAACTCCCCGGCGAATGGGGTGCCGAAAGCAAAGTAACGGCCATCCATCTTGCGGATGTACGATACTTCGTCAGTCAGGAGGGTCACGTCAGGCGGAGCAAGGCGAGCCATTGTGGTCTTGCCTGCCTCGGAGACACCGGAAAAGAGAAATGCCTTCCCGTTCCGGACCGCACTCGAGGCGTGCAGGAGGAACCCTCCCTCAGGCGCGAGCATCAATGTATGCACGATGCGCAGCACTGCGTCGATGGAATAAGGATTCGCGGTTTGCTGCACCCGTCCCTTGCGCTCCGAGGGATTCCAGGAGGCGCGAAAATCGCCGCGCGTAATTTTCCACTCACGATCTTCGAACCGGACTTCGGTATCCGCATCCCTGAACGATCCATCGCCGCTCGTCACCTGCACGTTCAAGGCGAACTGCGCCGCATGAGCAGTCCTGATGTAATCGCGGAAACGCCCGCGCAGAATGCGCTCAAAATCGGCATTGGTCGTCTGAATTTCGATGGGCAGTCCCCCGATTTCAATCACGATGTGCTGGTTGGTTGGTGCCTCGGGAAGCGGCATGGATTGAGCCATTGTAGACTTCACCCCGGATGCCGGCAATGGTATTTCGGCGCCGCAAACCTGTGAATGGAATCCCAGGCGGTTGGCGAAAACAGCCCGCTTTTACGCCGGCCCAGCAACTCCCATTCGGCGCAATCGGGAGCTGACGCGCAGAAAGATCCAGGTGCACCACTCGGAATGCCGAAAGGTGAAGGCGACAGCCTTCTGCCATGGCGAGAAATGAAGCTGAACAGAGCGCCCGTTGCGGACGACGGTTTCGACAAACCCGAGCACATCGCCGGCACGGACATTCCCATCGAAACGCGGCCGCGCGTCGCCTCGGGTGACGATGCTGTCACCAGTTCGATGGATCAACCTGTGAATGATGAGTCGTTGATTCTGCCGGAATACGATGACCGAGCCGGGCCCCAGCTCTGATGGCGCGCAATGGCGCACAGAAACCAAGTCGCCGGGCCAGAGGGCGGGAACCATGCTGGCGCCGGCGACCTTCAGCTTCACCTTGCCTGAAATGCGCACCGCATCCAGAACAAGATCGCAACATGCTGCCTGCAAATGCGCCTCAAAGACCATAGGCAACTTGGCTAGGAATTCCTCGGGACCAGGATGCAGTCGCGGCTGATCCCGCCTACTTTGCCGCATGTAAGCGCCGACGTCTCGAAGACACGTTCGTGGCGCACCGCCGGCTTCACGTAGGGCTTCTTCCTGCCGCCCTTTGTATCGCCCGAATTCCCAGGCCGCTTCTCCTTGCCGGTAGAGTTCGTATTCACTTCAATACCTCGATCGAACGGGAATGGATACGCCGCGCTGCGTTTCGTGGCTGTCACCATGAATATAGCCGATATGCCAACGGGCCGATGCGCGTTTCCAGTTACAGCTGGGACCGAAGCTGCAGGTTCTGATAGTGGGCGAAAAACCTCATCGGACCACGACCATGCGGTCTACGCGCAAGGGATTGACGTGCGAGCGAATAGCGAGCGGCTGCTCCATGCAATGGTGGTGGCGGGAGGCAGGATCGAACTGCCGACCTACGGGTTATGAATCCGTCGCTCTAACCATCTGAGCTACCCCGCCACATGGGGGACGCGCCGCGTAAAACCGCGCCAGATTTGATGATACGGGGCTGAGAAAATCCGGTCAATCTGCGTGGGCAGCCTTTCCTGCGACAATTTGGGCATTGATCCCAGATCGTTCCGGAGCGTTTCAATGCCGAGTCTTCTGCATATCGACTCCAGCCCGCGCGCGGCGTCCGTTTCGAGCCGCCTGGCCGCGGCCTTCGTCGCAAAATGGCGCCGGCAAAACCCCGCGGGCACCGTGGTTCACCACAACACATCACTCGAGCGGATTCCTTATCTCGACGAGGCCACAGCTGAGGCGTTTCTCGATCCTTCCGGCGAACCAACGCCCGAACGAAAGCGTGCCCTGGCCGGCTCCGATCGCTTCGTCGACGAGCTTCTCGCCGCCGATGTTCTTGTCCTCGGCGTGCCGATGTGGAACCTGTCGATTCCTGCATCGCTCAAAGCGTGGATCGACATGATTGTGCGCGAGGGGCGCACGTTTGCATTCACTGAGGCCGGCGTGGCCGCGCTCGTGCCGCCTGGCAAAAGAGTTTTCGTCTTCTGCGCCCGGGGCGGCGCGTATCCCGCGGGATCGGCCGCGCGCGCTCTCGATTTTCAGGAGCCGTATCTGCGCGCCATCCTCGGCATCATCGGGCTCACTCAAATCGAGTTCATCTACGCCGAGCGTCAAAGCGAGAGTCCCGAGGCCGCGGCCGAAGGCCTGGCCCACGCCGAACGTGCGTTGCGTGTGCTCGCCGTCTGACAACTTTGGTGTGGCATTCACTTCGTGTTCCCACCGCTCGCCTGATTTTGTAGCGCTGGCCTCCCGGCCGGCTGTAGCGGGGCCTCCGGCCCGCGCACCGCCCACCGCCCACCGTCCACCGGTTACACTCGTCTCCATGAGCCCCCTCCGCATCGCAGCCGTCATTCCAGCGCGGCTCGTGTCCACGCGCATGCCGCGCAAAGTCCTGCGGCCCATCGCCGGGCGTCCCATGTTCGAGTGGGTGTGGCGAGCCGCCAGCGCAAGCGGACTCATGGACCCTGTGGTTGTCGCCACCGACGCGGAAGAAGTCGCGGAAGCCTGCCGCGCGCGCTCGATCCCCGTCGTCATGACGTCCCCCGATTGTCCAAGCGGATCGGATCGGGTAAGGGAAGTCGCCCGCCAGATCGACGCCGACATCTACGTCAATATTCAGGGCGACGAGCCGACCCTCACGCCCGATTTCTTTCCGCCGCTGCTCGATCTCTTTCGTCGGCCGGAAGTTGAGGTTTCTACGCTTGCCGTCAGTTGCCCTCAGCAGGAATTCATCAATCCCAACGCCGTGAAAGTCGTCACGGCGCTCGATGGGCGCGCTCTCTACTTCTCTCGGGCGACCATTCCCTTCGACCGCGACGCCATCGGCTTCACCGGCTACCGCAAGCACCTCGGAATTTACGCCTACCGCAAGGCCACTCTGGAGACGTTTTGCGGCGCTGCCGCCCTCGCCGCTTGAGAAACTCGAGCGCCTCGAGCAATTGCGCCTGCTTGAAAACGGAATCGCCATCTACGTGGCCGACGCGCCGCGCGACACAATCGGCGTGGACACGGAAGAAGATTTGCTGCGGGCGGAGGCAATGCTGACCTCTTCCTAGCTTGACGGCCTGCGCCGGCCAAACCTGTCAAGCCCCATCCGCTCTAACTCATTGCATCCAAGCCACTTAATTTTGCCGATTATTTCCCCTGTCCGGCGCATACTTGAAAGCATGATCACCGGTTCAGCACTCTTCTCCTGGGCGAATTTGTCGACGCTCCACCCGGCTCGCATGCGGAAATTCGGCCCTGTCATTGCCTTGTCTGCCGCTGGATCAGGCCCTCGGAAAATAATTAAAGAAAAAATTTGGGATGTTTCGCTCAATATTCGCCATTTAACTCGTTTAGAATCAACAAAACTGTCTCGAGAGGTCCGTCAAAATGCACAAAATTGCGCCGAATTTGTGCACAACAACCCCTTTGTTTTCAACGAATCAATCATGCTTTTTGCACCTTGTGATGAGACATCTCTTTCCGCTTGATTTCGCTGGGTTTATGAATTGCCGGCAAGATTCGGATAGCCTAAAAATCGTGCGCAGGCGACCATGAAATTCATGAGTGCTACTCCACAAATCGCAATCGCCAACACAATGAGCCGTGTGGTTATGACGCCAGGTTCTATCCGATCTTCGCAGTCAGCTTCGACCCTCGACTCCGATGCCGCCTGGAACCAGCTCGCCGCTCGCGACTCCAATGCGCGCTTCGTCTACGGCGTCACGACTACCGGCGTCTTCTGCCGTCCGGGTTGCGCCAGCCGCAGGCCGCTGCGCGAGAACGTTCGCTTCTTCTCTTCCGTCGTCGAGGCGCAGGCAGCGGGCTTTCGCCCATGCAAGCGTTGCAGTCCTGCATCAACCGCGCCAGGCGGAACTTTGGACAAAATCCGCGCCCATATCGAGAGGAATCTCGACCGCCCCATGAAGCTCAAGGAACTGGGCCGCGTCGTCGGCCTGAGTCCCTTCACCGTGCAGCGGCTTTTCAAGCGCGAAATGGGCGTGAGCCCGTTGCAATATCAGCGAGCCATGCGCGCCGGTCAGCTGCGCAGCGCTCTCAAGCAGGGCGAGAGCGTGACCGATGCCATCTACTCCGCCGGCTTCGGCTCGTCGAGCCGCGCTTACGAAGGCAACCAACTCGGTATGACGCCGGCGCGCTTTGCGCAGGGCGGCCGCGGTGAGCGCATCGGATTTGCCTCGGCGCGCACGCCCTTCGGCTGGATGATCGTGGGCGCCACGGAGCGCGGGCTCTGCTGGCTTTCTCTCGCCGACACCAAATCGGAAGCGGAGAAAAGTTTGCGCGAGGAGTTTCCCGCCGCCACGCTGCGCCGCGATCCCTCGCTTTCAAAGCTGGTCGATGTGGCGCTCGAGAGTGTTCGTACCGGCACGTCATCCGTCCAAAACCAGAGACCCCTGGAAGGGGTCGATTTGCGCGGCACAGTTTTCCAGCTTCGCGTGTGGCAGGCGCTGCGCCAGATTCCTCGCGGCGAAACGCGCAGCTACTCGCAGCTAGCGCGCGAAATGGGTGAACCCAAAGCCACGCGAGCTGTGGCTCGTGCCTGCGCGCTGAATCGCGTGGCTCTGCTGGTGCCGTGCCATCGCGTGGTGGGCGCAGACGGCTCGCTCACTGGCTACCGCTGGGGCGTCGAACGCAAGCAGCAGTTGTTGAAGGCCGAGCGAGCCTGAGTCGGAAAAGCAAAAGGGGCAGGTCCGATGCCCGCCCCTTCTGCTCATTGCGTTCGAGGTCTCGCTTCCAAACGAAGCGACGTTGATCCTAGTGGCAGCCGCCAACTACTTTTCCCCCTGCCGCACCGGGAGTGCTGAGCAGGGCCGGAATCTTGGCAGTGAGCGTCGGCGGCTCATAGTTGAAGAACACGCCCGAGCACGTCACATCTCCATTCAAACGGAAGAGCGCGTAGGTGCCGATGGCTCCGCCGCTGTAACTCGTCTTTGTGCCAGACAGGGCATTTCCTGACTTGAGCAACGTCCCGCCCGATTCGAGCGCCTTCAACGAGAGCACGTACCAGATTCCGTTCGCTCCAGAGCGTGCATCGGGAGATGCCGCATCGAGTTCCTGCGCCAGGCCATCGGCCCTGAGTACGGCATTCAAATGAGAGATGACCGGCGTTTGCGGAGTCGGCGGGCCGCCTCCCGGCGGCTGGGGTACGTCAAAGACATCCGGCTCAGTGAGTGATTTCAGGTAGGCGTCGATGGCGTCTGTGATCGCTTTCTTGTCAGCCGCTGCATGCGCGTCTGCTGGAGCTGCTCCCGATGTGCCAGATTCAGCGGCAGGAGCCTGTTGCGCATTCTCACTCGGTCCTGGAGCGACGCATTCGCGCGCCTTGATGAGCGCAACGTACTTGGACAGAAACGGCGAGTGATTCGCGTCGATCGTTGTCAGCGAATACGGCATATAGCTGTCCGGAATCACGACATCAATCCCCAGCGCTCTCAAGTGTCCCGCCACGTCGTTGACAAGCGTCTGATCCAGGATGTTGCCTTCGAGTGGCTTTGTTTCCGCCGTCGCGCTCAGCAGCGAGGCCGCAAATTCAGCTGCCTGGCTCTCCGGGAACATCGACAGAATCGTGCCGCCCAGCGTAGTGGCCGCTCTTGTTGACGCACTCGGAGCGCAGTAGTGATTGGCGCGAAGCGTCAGCATGTCCATGGTGGAAATGTCGGTGCGCCAGAGTTGGAACTCGGAGAGAGCGCTGGAATCTCCCGAGATGACGACCACGCCCACCGGCGGTCCGCTGATCGCCTGCGCATTGCAACTGGAATCCGCTGCGCCCAGGTTGCGCCCAATGCCGCAGGTGAGTGCAGTGGCTTCCGAGTCCATTGCCGAATAGGTCAGCATCTCCGACTCGATGGCGAATCCCTCTGGATTCGCAGCGCTGGAGTCACCGCTTCCAGCCGATGGTGTGGTCGAACTGGACGCCGCCCCCGACCCCTTCGAGGACGCGCCAAAGGCCGCAGCGTTGACTACCAGGCCTGCGCAGAAGACAACGACTGGGCTCCGCAGGGGCCCCAAAAAACTGAGCAACGTACGCATGTCGAACCTCCGAATTGTTTGGGGGGGGACCTGAATCTTTGGAATGGCGCCCGAACAACTTAACAGCCAGCTCTCCGCTGTTGTCGCAGCTCTTCCGCTGATAGAACCCGATGATACCACCATTCGCCAAACAGAAAGAGAAGAATCTGGCGCGCGTCACTTCCCCCGTTTGCAGATGACGGTTGACGGAACGATTGAGTTTCATGCTGCCGCTCTTCATAAACGGTTCGGAGGATCGCCGCAGAGATTCGCGCTATCGCAGGAGCACCGAAATTCGCTTCGAGAGCTTACTTCTTCTTCTCTCCGACGACGAGCAGGGTCTGAAACTGAGGCGAATCCGGCTCCTTGTCGACGACTGCAGCTTCGACGTTCACGAAGCCGGCGTTTTGCAGCATCAATTCGAGCTCCGCTTCACTGAAGCCGAGCCACTCATCGGCATAAAGCTCGCGTGCTTCTTCAAAGCGGTGACGTAGAAGATCGAGCACGAAGATGCGGCCGCCAGGGACCAGGATCCGCGCCGCCTCCGCCAGTGCGCGCTCGGGGTGCAGCGCGTGGTGGAGCGACTGCGAAAAGAACACCAGCTCAACTTCGCCGTCGCCGATAGGAATCTCTTCCATGTCGCCGAGGCGGTAATCGATATTCTTTACTCCGTGTCGCTGGGCCTGCTCGCGCCCAACTTCAATCATCTTCGCTGAGCTGTCGACCGCAATCACTTTCTTTGCCCGCTGTGCCAATAGCAATGCGGAGGCTCCCTCGCCCGCTCCGAGATCGGCGACAACCAGCGGCGGCATCAGGCGCAGCAGTACCTCGGCCAAACCCTTCCACGATTTGCCGGGAACGTAGCCTTTGCCCAGCCGACCCGCCACGCTGTCAAAGAATGCGCGCGTTTTGTCCTGCCGCTTGCGCAGTACACGCCGCATCGCAGCGCGGTCGGCGCCCGCCTCCGCGATCTCGTCTTTTGCCTTATCGAGGATCTCGTCCAAAGGACTGCCCCACGCAGCCGAAGGCGAAACGCGGTAAAGACTGCTCTTCCCGATACGCCGGTCTTCCACCAACTCTGCCTGCTTGAGCTGCGAGAGGTGCGTGGAGATAGTGCTCTGACCCATGCCCAGAATCTCCTGAAGCTCGGCCACAGAAAGCTCCTCGGCCTTTAGAAGCAGTAAGATACGCAGCCGATTGGGATCGGCCACAACCTTTAACATTTTGACGATTGACGGCATAGGAGAATTCTGTTACATATCAACATATCACGATACGACGATAAAAGGAGATCTGAATGGCAACCGCAACACTCGAAAACATCGAGACCGAATACAAAGTGGCCGATCTCGGCCTGGCCGATTGGGGCCGCAAGGAAATCATCATCGCCGAGCAGGAGATGCCGGGGTTGATGGCGATCCGCAACAAATATGCAGCGGAAAAGCCGCTCAACGGCGTGCGCGTGACCGGGTCGCTGCACATGACCATTCAGACAGCAGTTTTGATTGAGACGCTGGTAAGCCTGGGCGCAGAAGTGCGCTGGGCGAGCTGCAACATCTTCTCCACGCAGGATCACGCGGCCGCAGCGATTGCAGCCGCAGGCGTTCCGGTCTTCGCCTGGAAGGGCGAGAGCCTCGAAGACTACTGGGAATGCACGTATCGCGCGCTCACGCACAAGGGCGGCAAAGGGCCGGAGCTGATCGTCGACGACGGCGGCGACGCGACGCTGCTCATCCACAAGGGCTATGAGCTGGAGAACGGCGACAAGTGGGTTGATACGCCTTCTGGCAATCACGAAGAGCAGGTGATCAAGGACCTGCTGAAGAAGGTCTACGCCGAGGATAAGCAACATTGGCACAACGTGGTCAAGGACTGGCGCGGCGTCAGCGAAGAGACGACCACCGGCGTGCACCGGCTCTACAAGATGATGGAGCAGGGCAAGCTGCTGGTGCCGGCCATCAACGTGAACGACTCGGTCACGAAGAGCAAGTTCGACAATCTCTACGGCTGCCGCGAGTCGCTGGCCGACGGCATCAAGCGCGCGACGGACGTGATGGTGGCGGGCAAGGTCGCGGTCATCTGCGGCTACGGCGACGTGGGCAAGGGCTCGTCGCACTCGCTGCGCGGCATGGGCGCGCGGGTGGTGGTCACGGAGATCGACCCCATCAATGCGCTGCAGGCGGCGATGGAAGGATTCGAGGTTGCGCCGGTCGAAGACACGCTGGGCCGCGGTGACATCTACGTCTCCTGCACCGGCAACACCGACATCATCACGCTCGAGCACATGGAGAAGATGAAGGACCAGGCGATCGTCTGCAACATCGGCCACTTCGACAACGAGATTCAGATCGACCGGCTGAACGCAGCGAAGGGCGTGACCAAGATCAACATCAAGCCGCAGGTGGACAAGTACACGTTCCCCGACGGGCACTCGATCTTCGTCCTCGCCGAGGGTCGGTTGGTGAACTTGGGATGCGCAACGGGCCACCCGAGCTTCGTGATGTCGAACAGCTTCGCCAATCAGACGCTGGCGCAGATCGATCTGTGGAAGAACAAAGACACCTACAAGGTGAACGTGTACACACTGCCCAAGAAGCTCGACGAAGAAGTGGCGCGGCTGCATCTGGAAAAGATCGGCGTGAAACTGACCAAGCTCACCAAGAAGCAGGCCGACTACATTGGCGTGCCGGTGGAAGGGCCGTACAAGGCGGAGAACTACCGGTACTAGTGGTCAATGAACAGTGATCAGCAAGGAACTGGCTGCCCCATCCTTTTTGAGAACGGATGGGGCTTCAGTTTTATGGCTCCAACGACCTGGTGATGCATAAATGAAATCTCCGTTGAGCTATTCGTTCGAGTTGTTTCCACCGAGGACCCCGGAGGCGCAAGCCAAGCTGCCGGCGACGATCGCGCAACTGGCGGCGGTGCGGCCGGACTATTTTTCCATTACGCACGGTGCCGGCGGTTCCGATCAGGAAGGCACATACGAAACGCTGCTGGCGGTGGTGAAGCACTCCGGAGCAGAAGCCGCGCCGCATCTCACCTGTGTTGGCTCGACGCGCGCGCATGTGGCAGCCCAACTCCAGCGCTATCGCGAAGCGGGGGTCAAGCGCATCGTGGCGCTGCGAGGCGATCTGCCGGCGACGGCCATGAGCGCAGCGGCGCCGGGCGAATTCCACTACGCCAACGAGTTGGTCAGCTTTATTCGCAAGGAGCATGGTGACGCTTTCAGGATTGAAGTGGCCGCGTACCCCGAGATGCATCCGCAATCCAACCGGCCAGGGGATGACTTCGAGAACTTCCGCCGCAAGGTGGAAGCCGGTGCGGACGCCGCGCTGACGCAGCTCTTTTACAACGCTGACGCATATTTCGACTTCATGGAGCGTTGCGAGAAGGCGGCAATCAGGATTCCCGTCGTGCCCGGCGTCATGCCCATCACCGGCTACGCCAACACCATGCGTTTTTGCTCGGGCTGCGGCGCAGACATGCCGCGCTGGGTGCGGCTGCGCCTGGAAGAGCTTCAGGACGATAAGCCCGCTCTTCATGATTTCGGGCTCAGCGTGGTCACCCGGCTATGCCAGACGCTTCTCCGCGGCGGCGCACCGGGACTGCACTTCTACACGATCAACCAGGCTGGGCCCACGCTGCGCTTGTGGCAGAATCTAGGCCTTAGCGCATCCGCTTAAATCGAGCTAAACTCTCTACGGAACCTGGATCGATCGAACGCGGATTCCGAATTGGTTCGAGGCTCGGCGAGCTGCGAAGTGCTGCGTATTCCCGGCGCTGCATCCCGCGTCTGGGCCCGGAATGAGGCAACTCCAATGGAAAACGACGCGAATTCATCGACTCCTTCCGAGCGTGAAACACGGTTGTATCAAGCGCTGAAAATCGGATTCGTCGCCCTCTTTGTGGTCTTTCTTCTCCTGCTCGGGCTCAGCATGGTGCATCATCGCTTCTTTCAAGGCGAACGAGTCCACCGCAACGGGTCGGTCGGGCAATAGCGACAACTTGAATCCAGCCGCGCGTCGAGGCGTAGCTATTCGTCATTCGCCGATGTCCAATCCGCCGTCAATCCGGTTTAACCTTGCCTTTGGAGGCAATTGACCGCATGCCGCACCATTGGATGAACCTTATTGCGCAGTACAGCAGTGTTGTCGGATTCATGATTGGGCTGCCCATCGTGGCGGGCACGTACTTTGAATCGCTCAAGGCCCGGCAGGAAGCGCGGCGAGCTCTTGAAGGAACTCTGCGCAGCGCCAACTGCCTGGAGTTCATCGCCGGAGATGGTACCTGCATCAACTTGGTGCCGCTGGAAACGCTGCACTCGCTGCCCCGCGAAGGCGATGTGCTCTTGCTGCCGGGCGATGGCGTGGGGACAGGTTCCGTTTTCTTGCCCGGAGCCTACCTCGTCGAGGCAATCGAATATATCTATACGCCGGCAGAGAGAAAAGGCGCGCGTCCGCATGAGGCGCGGCTCACCAAGGCCGTCGCGCGGGTCACGTCACTGAATCCCGAGATGATTGCTGACGCGAACGCCTAGCGGCTTTTGCGCCGGTTGAGCCGTTGCCACATCCGCCAAAACGCATTGTGCAGCAGCCGCGTTTGCTCGGCTTTGAGCCTCTGGTACGAGCGCTGGACGTAGCCATCGAACTCCGCCGGCCAGCCGATCATCGAGCGCCGCTCCGTGTAATCCCCCTCGGCCCACTTCGACAGCAGAGCCTTGTAGCCTACAACGTGCGTGACAAAGTCGAGCAGGCACTGGGGCATCTGCTCCTCAACAATCAGGTGAGCGTTTTCGATGATGATCTTTTCGCGGACGTTATTGAGCGGCATGAAGATGGTTGTCATCCACAGCGTCCACTCCTTCAAATCCTCGTCACGGATGGGATGGCACTCGGTCTTGCCCTGCTTCTTGAGCAGTGAGTTGTAAGCGATGTTCCCCGCCACCGTGGCCACATAGAGCGGGCCGTAGAACTCATTGAGACGCTGGTTCACCAACCGCAGCCGGTCGGCGCGGCGGGCCATCATGCGATTGATCATGAAAGTTACCAGATAGCCGGCGAAGGCGAGGACGATGGTAAACACAGCTGCGTTTTGCAGGCTGGAAGGCATCAAGATCGAGGACAGATCCATGGCGGTTTTACTCTACCCCGGCGGAGAGTATAACGCGCGTCAAGCGGCGAGGCAGTGATGGCGATAGGATCAGCGTGCTTTCAGTTCCAATTTGTTACTTTGTGCGATTCGCGGGAGGGAGTTTTGCTGCTCCTGGGACGATCTTGATCTCAAACAGCCTGGGCCAGAGTTTGCCTGTCACAAAGAGCCGGTCGTGTGCGGCGTCATACGCAATACCGTTTAGAACCGCTTCCGGGTCGGAAACCTGGCCGGGCGATAGCAGCCCACTCAGGTCGATCCAGCCCAGTACCTTGCCCGTTGCAGGCGAGATCCGGGCGATGCGATCGGTGTGCCATACATTGGCGTAGATCTGCCCGTGTACGTACTCCAATTCATTCAGTTGCATCACCTGCGAGCCTTGGTCTTTGACCACGATGTGGCGAACCTCGCGGAATGTTCCTGGATCGAAGAAGCGGAGGGTCGCCGTGCCGTCGCTCATGACCAGGTTTTTCCCGTCCTGCGTGAGCCCCCAGCCCTCTCCTTTGTAGCTAAAGGTGTGCAGGAGGCGGAAGCTGAAGCGGTCGTAGACGAAGGCAACATGCGACTGCCATGTAAGTTGAATGAGCGTGCCGCCCCACGCAGCAAGTCCCTCGGCGAAGTATTTGTCCGGAACGCCTGCCTTTTGTAGCACGCGTCCGGTCTCCAGATCCACCATGCGCAGCGAGGAGCGTCCGTTGAGGCCGGTGCTCTCGTAAAGATACCCATCCTCGTAGAGAAGACCTTGCGTGTAGGCCTGAGGGTCGTGCGGGTAGGTGTGGACGATGCGATAGCCGTCAGCCGCGAAGGCCGGCGATGCGGCAGCCGCCAGGAAAGAAACAACCGCAAGTGTGCGATGAAGCGGTGAAATG
Organism: uncultured Acidobacteriaceae bacterium; assembly: GCA_963813015.1. Classification (GTDB taxonomy): domain Bacteria; phylum Acidobacteriota; class Terriglobia; order Terriglobales; family Acidobacteriaceae; genus Telmatobacter. Next base: position 219,927 of record CAWEXN010000012.1, on the reverse strand, counting down.
TTCATAGGAGATGCTGGCGCCTAATTCGCCGGCCCGGCGTCGTCCGCCATGGATACCTGGACAGGTGGATTGCTGGTCAATTGCGTGTCCATAATGAGCGCGGTGCGTACTTCGCCGCCAATGAGGGAGATTGGCGTGGAAGTGTAAGACGGCTTGGTGAGGCCGGTGGGCGTAACGACCATGGTGACAGTCTGGGAGGTAAAGCTGATATATCCTGCCGTGCCTCCTACGGGGAGGTCGGTGACCAGAGGAACGGCATCGGCCAGCGCAACTCCTGCCGGAACCATATAGATATCGACGGCGCCGGTCTTGGGCGCCTGGTTAAGGAAGCGGAAAGCCGAAAGATTGCTCGCGGCCTGCACCTGCTGGTCTTCGAGAACGGTAACTGTATAACTGTTGGGCGCCGCGCCGTTATCGGTAAGGAAGACCGAATGCTGATGGCCGGCCAGTAGCGTGCCGCTGGTGCTCACCAGCGCCGACCCGCCGGTGGCAGCGGTAATTTGAATCGGGGCGGCTTCGCTCGCCGGTACGGTGCCGTAAGCCGTAATCGTTCCCGCGCCGGCATTCGCAGCGAGAAGCTGGCCTTCGACAAGGACGTTGGCTGCGGGAGCGATGTAAGAGGCGTCGATAAAACGGACCAGGCTGGGCTGCGTGTAGGTGGCGACCTTTTCGCAGGCTGAGATTCCGAGAGCCAGCGCCAATGAAACCGGGATTGCGACGCCCAATCGGGGCAGCGTCAACTGCCGCGAGAATCGCATCCGCCGGGTGCTCGTTCTCATGGTGCGCATCTTGGCGAGGGTCACAAGCCTTGCACTCATAGTACAGGCAATGAATCGGTCGGGTTTACGACTTTTTGGCCACGGGAAACGCAGCCGCAAACGATCGGACGGTAATGGCAACCTAGCTCTTCAGCAATCCGCCGTGGAAGTGACCGAAGTGGCGAGCCATCATGACAGAAAGCAAGAGCGCGCCGGCGCCGGCCGTCACAACCTGCCACCAGTAATGGAGATTGAACTGACCCAGCCAAACCAGAAGGACGTAAGCCACAGTCAGGTTGAAAAAGCCCCAAAGAACATTCACTGCTGACGATGACAGCCCCTCGCCGGGCGGCTTGGCGAAAGGGCTTTGAAAAGCGCGACCGGAGATTCCGTTCACGATGTGCGGCACAGAGTTGGCCAGAAACGCTCCGCCGAAAAACCATTCGAGCAAGTGAACAATGAGCATGGCGCTGCCTCACTAAACAACGATATCCATGCTACTAGATGCTAACTCGCGCCGAGATAGATGAACCGCGCCAGGAAAAGCGCTGCGAGCAGGTAGAGAAGCCAATCCTGGCGGCGAGCTTTTCCCGCGAACAGGTGCAGCACCGCCCAGGCGATGATGCCGAAGCCGAGGCCATTAGCGATGGAGTAGGTGAAGGGGATCAGAATCAGCGTGAGAAATGCGGGAACGGCAATGAGCGGTTCGTGCCATTGAATTTCCGTAATGGCCGCGAGCATCATCGAGCCCACCAGAATGAGCGCCGGAGCCGTAGCAGCCGGAGGGACGATGCCGATAAACGGCGCTGCGGTGATGGCTACGAGGAAAAGTAAGCCGGTCACAATTGCTGTCACGCCCGAACGGCCGCCAGCGGCCACGCCCGCCGTGGACTCCACATAGCTGGTGACGGTGGAGGTTCCTGTCAGCGAGCCGAAGATGGTCGCGGTCGCATCGGCAAAGAGGATTCGGTTGAGCCGGGGAATCGAGTGATCGGGCGCGATGAGGCCGGCTCGTTTGGTGACGGCAACCAGCGTGCCCAGATTGTCAAAGAGATCGACAAAGAAAAAAACGAAGATGATTTCGAGCAAGCCTTTGTTCACCGCACCCATGATGTTCAGCTTGAATGCCGTTTGAGTGAGCGCGCCGAAGCCGCCCGGTGAAGGCGTCCACTTGACCATGTGAAACGCCCAGGCGATGCCGGTTACGGTGAGCACGCCGATGAGAATGGAGCCTTTTACCTTACGGATTTCGAGGGCAACCATCAGAATGAGGCCGAGCAGCGTGAGGTATGCGGTTGGATTGCGGATGTTGCCCATGCCGACAAGCGTGTTGGGGTCGCGCACCACCAGGCCCGCGTGTTGGAAGCCGATGAACGCGATGAACAGGCCGATGCCGCCGGCGACCGCTGCGTAAAGCTGGTGGGGAATGGCGCGCAGGATCATCTGCCGGATGCCGACCGTGGTGAGCGCCAGAAAAATGACTCCGGAGAGAAACACCGCGCCCAGCGCTGTCTGCCAGGGGACATGCATTTTGAGGCAAACCGTGTAAGTGAAATAGGCGTTCAGTCCCATGCCCGGCGCGAGCGCAATGGGATAGCGCGCGACGACTCCCATCAAGATGGAGGCGAACGCAGCCGACAGGCAGGTGGCCGCCGTGACCGCCGGCAACGGCACGCCGGCATCGGCCAGCACCGCTGGGTTCACCAGCACGATGTAGGCCATCGTCAGGAAGGTCGTGACGCCGGCCAGTGTCTCCGTGCGCCAGTTAGTCCCCAGACGGGCAAATTCGAAATACGCTTCGAGTCGCTTGATCATCGATGGAATCTTGCCAAGGATTCTTGATAGGAAAACACACTGCGGCAGGATTCCAAAGTGATTTGTGCGACACGAGTTCTCCGCGTCACAGAATGTGCGCCGGAAAGACCGTAAGGCGTGAACAATTTGTTGGGCATGGGCCGAAGGACGGCTGTCGCGTCGACCAGCAACTCAGACAGGCGGGCGAGCAGGAGGACGCGTGTAGCCCTCTTTGGCCAAATGCTCGCCCATTTTTGCGTACATTTCGGGGTTGTCGGGCTGCCAGGTCCCAAGACCATCGACGTAACGGTTGTACATCGAGAATGCAGCGGCGATCAGGACGGTATCGTGAATCTCGAGGTCTGTCGCGCCGTGGCGCCGCGCAAGCTGCACATCGGCAGGGCTGACGAGCTTGCCATCCTGCTGGACTTTGCCGGCAATGGCAAGCAGTGATTTCAGCTTTGCTGAGATGGGAGCGGAAAGATAATCCGCGCGCACTTTTTCGATGACGGAAGCATCACCCAGGTGCGCTGAGGCTACTGCCGCATGGCTCGCGTAGCAAAAGCGGCACTCATTGCGCGCCGAGACATGTGCGGCGATCAGTTCGCGCTCGCCCGGCGTGAGCGAGTTGGTCCCGTGCAGCAGGATATCGGCCAACTCGCGCATTGGTTTGGCGGTCTCAGGACGAAATGCGAAACCGGCGCCAATGCCGGGAACGCCTTCGGGCAGATCGATGTGCGGCATGTGCAGATCCTCGGAAAGTGGTCTTGATCTCTCAAGACACCGCTGGCGCGTGAGCATCCAGATACTCCGCGCTCACGGCGGCGTAGCCATCGCGGGCCACGCGCGCGCCGCGATCGCGATAGAACGCAGGATCGTCGGGCTGGATAGTGCCGAGACCGTCGACGTAGCGGTTGTACATGCAGAAGGCGGCGGCGATGAGCACGGTGTCGTGGATTTCCAGATCGGTCGCACCTTCTTTGCGCGCGGCATCAACGTCGGCAGCGGTCACGAGCTTGCCATCCTGTCTGCACTTTGCCTGCGATGGCCAGAAGAGTCTTGAGCTTCGGACTTATCTCGGCCTTCATGTAGTCGACCTTGACCTGGCGAACGAGTTCTTCGTTGCCGCCCAGATGAGCGGCAGCGATGGCGCCGTGAATGTTGTGGCAGTACTCGGTCGAATTGCGGCTCGAGACGTAAGTGGCAATCAGTTCGCGCTCGCCGCGTGAAAGTGTGCTTGGGCCGCGAAGCAGGATCTCCACCAGTGCATTGAGAGGCCGCGCAGTTTCAGGCCGGAACGCCATGGCACCGCGAATTCCGGGCAGATCGGGGGGAAGAGGGATGTGGGGCATAAGGGAATGACCTCCATTACGGGAGTAGCCTTGCTGGTTCGTTATCGTATGTCAAGTTCGACGCGCGCTGCATCAGCCGTTTGGTTGACTGGAAGCTGGGGAGCGAGAAACGCAGCCTGTAGCTGGGGACGAAAGAATTCCGCCACGCGCTTTACGGTGACGGCGACGTTGTCGATGCCGCGGCTGGTGTCAGATAGCCACTGTCCTTCATCCAATCGGCCATGCGTTGCGGCCAGGTGTTGACAGTCACAAGCTTGGAGCGGTCGCCCATATTGAACGCGTGTTTCCCTTGCGCCAGGAAAATTGCCTCCACGGGAACCCCGGCGGCATGCAACTTCTCGTAGAACTCGAGCGTCACCTTGTCGCATCCATACTGGTCGTCATTGGCCACCAGCAGGAAGGCCGGTGGAGCATCGGATGGAACGGTGTCAGGTACGCCGCCGCCGGGATAAACCAGCATCTGAAAATCCGGCCTGCCGTTCAGCCTGTCGATGGGATCCGGTGCAGCGGGATCACCGTCTCCCGGCGCGTAGGCGACCATCGAAACCACTTCGCCTCCGGCGGAAAATCCCAGCATGCCCACGCGATGCGGGTCGATGTTCCATTCTTTGGCGCGGCTGCGCACCAGGCGCATCGCGCGATATGCATCCTGGCGCACATTCTCCTTGGTGTAGGGCGAGTTCGGCTCACCGGGCAAACGATATTTCAGCGCAAAAGCCGCTACACCAATGCTGTTGAGGAATTGCGCGGCCTGGACTCCTTCAGCGTTGAAGACTAACTCGCGAAAGCCGCCGCCGGGCGCGATAACCACCGCCGTGCCGTTGGCCTTGTCTTTAGGCGGCAGGAAAACGGTAATCGATGGATCGTTTACATTCCGCACCCAGTAGTCTTGTGCGGCTTCCGGAATGTCCTTGCGGCTCTCAAACCCGGGCGCGCCGTTTTCCCAAAGATGAATCACCTGTGGGGACGATTGAGCGTGAGCGATCGTACACACGAGCGCGATTCCGAAAGTCACGAAGAGAATTTTCATGGTGATGGCAACCCTTTCCCGCTGGTTGGGAACCGCGGCGAGATTCTAGCCGAGCAGCTTCGCCGCTTCCTTGGCGAAGTAGGTGACGATAAAGTCAGCGCCGGCGCGGCGCATACTAACCAGCGATTCCATGATTGCGCGATCTCGATCCAGCCAGCCCTTCTCGAACGCGGCCTGCAGCATCGAATACTCTCCGGAAACTTGGTATGCGCCGATCGGCACGTCCACGTGCTCGCGCGCCGCTCGCACCACGTCGAGGTAAGGCATGGCGGGCTTCATCAGGATCATGTCCGCGCCCTCTGCAATGTCGAGATCGATCTCGCGCAGCGCTTCCCTGAGATTCGCCCCGTCCATCTGGTAGGTCCGTCGGTCGCCGAACTGTGGCGCTGAATCGGCCGCCTCGCGGAAGGGCCCGTAGAACGCGGAGGCAAACTTTGAAGCGTAGCTGAGAATTGGCGTTTGGGCGTGGCCCTCGGCGTCGAGCGCGCGGCGAATGGCAGCCACGCGGCCATCCATCATGTCGCTGGGAGCGACAACGTCGGCGCCGGCTTTGGCCTGGCTCACTGCCGCACGTGCCAGCAACTCGAGCGTGGAATCGTTGTCAACTTCGAAGTTCGCATGGGGGCCGGCACCCGACTTGACCACTACGCCGCAGTGGCCGTGGCTGGTGTATTCGCACAGGCAAAGGTCGGCGATCAGGACGAGTTTCTTCGAGACTTCAGATTGCTTGAGCGCGCGCAGCGCCTGCTGCATGATGCCTCTGTCTTCCCATGCGCCGGTGCCTTGATCGTCCTTCGTCTCGGGCAAGCCAAACAGTAGCAATCCACCCAAGCCAAGCCGCGCGGCTTCCTCGGCTTCGCGCACTGCTTCGTCTACCGACAGATTGAAGACGCCCGGCATGGAACCGACGGGCGAGCACACTCCTTTGCCGGGACAAATGAACAGTGGATAGATCAGGTCGCCGGCATTGAGCACAGTCTCGCGCACCAGCGCGCGCAACGGCTCACTCCTGCGCATGCGCCGCATCCTGTTGACTGGGAAGGCCATGAATTGATTGTAAGACAGCGATCAGTGAACAGGGCACAGTGGGCAGCGAATCAAAGCCCGTCAATTGGATCCCGCAAGTCGGCAGTTCCGAGTGCTCGCTCGGCTGCCTTCACATGTCCTCGTAGAGCGCCCAATTCCGCGCCCCGATCAGAATGATCAGGGTGGCGACGCCCAGGGCCAGGCCAAAGGGGAAAAAGTGGAAGAGGTTCAAAATGGCTGCAATGATGGCGACAATGCGTCCCCATTGCGTCCGCTCAAGGAGGCCCCATCCGGCGACGGCGGAGAGAACGGCCCGGCCGACGAGGAACACCCAGGCAAAGCGCAGAAGCGCGGGGAAGAACCACATTTGTGGTCCGCGGCCGTTCATCCAAGGTCCGAAACCATGAGAAAGGAATGCATGGGCGAAAGCGAGTCCGGCGAAGCCGGCGACTAGAGACAATCCGGCGTAAACCAGCCACAAAATGCCGAGCACCCTGATCTTGCTGGCATATGCTGCCAAAACAAACTCAAAGCCGGGCACAGGAGGCACCTGTGGCGCTACTGGACGGTTGCACTGAGGACAGACAACCTGTCCCTGTGCCAATGTTCGGCCGCATCCGCTGCAAAACATATTCCCTCCTTTCCTCCGAGCAAGAATACGCAACTACTGCGTGGAATGTTCCAGTCGCCAGGAGAATATCCGCTGCTGCGACACGGCCGCACTACTTCACGTCTGCGCCCAACTTTACCCAGCGCTCCTGATGACGGTTATCGTCGAGCAGGTAGCCAGTCACGTGCCCGCTTGCATCGTGCTCAAAGATCAGGTGGAAGTCATTCGCGGAAGCTTTATCTCCGGGCCTGAAGAAGGTGTCGGCCGACTCCGCCTGAAGCAAGACGACTTCACCGCTGGGGCTCTTTTCGAAGAGCTGGTCGCCTTGGCGGAAGATGGTCCCGGTCCCGTGCCCGTTGGGTTCTCGGTAGTCTCCCGCCAAGCTGTCGAGCTGCGCTGCGGAAAGGTTGACGGTGGGCGGACGCACGGGAATTACCAGGCGTTCGGCCATGACTTCGAGCGCGATCGGAAGGTGGTGAGCGAGCAGCCAGCGCGGCAGTTCAGGCTCATCGTAGGCCCGAGTCCAGCAATCGTGCTTGAGCCCCTGGTAAATCCAAAGACGCATATCTCCGCCGGCCGCCTTGAAGGCGTCGAACATGAGTTCACTTTGTCGCGGCGGCACCACGTTGTCGAGGCTCCCGTGGAAGAGCCAGACAGGCGTGTGGCCCACCGCGCGCGCGTATTCGGCAGGCAGGACTGAGGCTTCCTGCCAGCGCTCCGGTTCGTAGCTCCAGAAGACGCCGCTTGCGGCAATAGCGATTGCGGCCCAGCGATGAGGATGAAGGCGCGCCAGTTCCCAGGCGCCGTAGCCGCCCAACGAGAGACCGGTCAGGTAAGTGCGCGAAGGATCGCCGTGAAACTCGGCCGACTCCTGATCGAGCGAAGCCATTGCCAAATCGAGCATGGCGGGATCGGTCCAGTGGGCGGTCTGCGGGCACTGCGGCATCACGATCACGAAGGGCCAGCGGTCGGGGTGGTTGCGAACCGCCTCGGCGATTCCAACCTGCGTTTGCCACATTCCTTCGGAGCCTCGCTCGCCCCGCCCGTGCAGCGCGAGAATGATGGGCCATTGCTTCCCGTCGTCGCGACGCCACTCTTCCGGCAGATAAACCTGAAACCGGTAAGTAATCCCCTTAAGCACAATTCGCCGGTTCAGGAATCCCGTATCCTGCGGAGCCTCCGGCTTGAGCGGATGAGACTTGGATGCGGTGGCGCGAGCAGCGGCAGGCCATGCAACGCAGGCCAGCGCCAGACAGGCCGCGGTGATACGAATCAAACGGGACATCTTGACCATCATCATAATGATTCCCGGAGGGATAGAGTGGGGAATTTCGCGGGAATCGCAAAACTCTGAACCACCTTTGCTTTGGGCCAATCCAAGTCTGCCGGGACCGTCGTGGGGGTACTGCTTTGCATTCGAGCATGGGCGTCGCCGATCCTTGCGATTTTCTTACAAATTGCGTGCAACAATCGAACCTGCGATGCTGACTGAAGTCATGACGAAACTGGCAGCGGGAGACACCCTGGACCACTACCGTCTGGACGCCGAAGTTGCGCGCAGCGGCATGTCCACGCTCTTTCGCGCTACGGACCTGCGCACCGGGCGCCAGGTGGCCTTGAAAGTTCCGCATCCGGAGATGGAAGCCGATCCTGTTCTTCTCGAGCGCTTCCGCCGCGAGGAGGCGATCGGGCAGGAGATCGACCATCCCGGCGTAGTGAAAACTTTTGACGGCGAAGACCGCAGCCGCCGTTACATGGTCATCGAGTGGGTAGATGGCCGCCTGTTGCGCGCCATTCTGAATGAGGAGCGAAAGCTGCCCATCGACCGCGCCGTGGCCCTCACCATTGCCATCTGCGATGCTCTCGACAACCTGCACAAGCATGGTGTGGTGCACCGCGACCTGAAGCCGGAAAACATCATGGTGTGCGAGGGCGACCGCATCAAGATCATCGACTTCGGCATTGCTTTGAAGGAGGATGCGCGGCGCATCACGCAAGTGGGCCTAACGCCGGCGCTGGGCACGCCCGACTACATCTCTCCGGAGCAGGTAAAGGGCCAGCACGGCGACCAGCGCAGTGACGTTTATGCCCTGGGCGCGATGCTGTACGAAATGCTGACCGGCCAACCACCGTTCACGGGACCAAGTCCGCTGGCAGTGATGAACGAGCGTTTACTCGCCGATCCCGCGCCGGCGCGCGAGCTGAACCCGGAGATTCCTCCCGCAGTCGAAGAGATTCTTTTCCGTGCGATGGCGCGCGATCCGCGTCATCGTTATGCCACGGCATCCGACATGGCGTGGGAACTGGAGCACCCGGAGCTTGTGGGGATCGAAAGCGGCCAGCACGGGCCAGTTCGGCTGGGTCAGTTTCGAGTCAGCGGGCGCAAGCTCGCGCTCTATGTGGCATTGGCGTTTGTGCCGTTGGCGTTGTTCGTTGTGATGTTGCTGATGGCTCGGCGCTAATCCTGCAAGCCCCGATTACGCCGCGTCGTTCAGCGGTAGGACTCGTCGCGATGAATCACAAATTCCGGATAGGCTCCGCCGCCGATCTCGTGCAGATCCATGCCCATGCGCTCGCCGTCGGGATCTACGCGGAAGGGAACGAAACGATTGAGCAGCGCGAAGAGAAAGTAAATGAGCGGGAAAAAGAAGCCGAGAAGCGCGGCTACGCCGATAAGCTGCGCGAGAAGCTGCCCCGCTTGAGGCGCAAAGAATCCAGCCGCAATCAATCCCCACAGACCTGCCGCGCCGTGAACGGTGATGGCGCCCGTAGGATCGTCGATCGAGAGCGCGAGTTCGAGTACCTCAACCAGTAACGGCGTAAAGACGCCGGCCACGCCGCCGACGAAGAGAGAGCCTACCGGTGAGGCAAAGGCCGCGCACGCGCTTGATGCAACAAGACCGGCCAGCCAGCCGTTGGCGCAGAGACTGGCGTCGGGTTTGCCGAAGCGGAAGCGCGTGACCGAGAAAGTGGCGGCCAGCGCGCCCGAAGCAGAGAGGAGCGTATTGATCGCGGTCCCGGGTAGCGCGGAGAGAGGAGCGTGAAACCAAACGATCGCTCCGGCCATGTTCCAGGCCAGCCACCCCACCAGCGCCAGCAGGCAGCCAAAGAGCACATAGGTGGCGTTGTGGCCCGGCATCGCGGTGGACAAGCCCTCTTTGGGGAATTTTCCGCGGCGCGGCCCAGCGATCCAGACAACCGCCAGCGCGCTTATCCCGCCGATTACGTGCACAGTCGCCGCGCCTCCCGCGTCAAGAAAGCCCGCGCCCACTGAGAAGTTCGCGCCCAGTGCTGCAAGCCATCCGCCGGCCCAGATCCAATGCGCAGCGAGAGGAAAGACAATCGCAGCCAAAACCGCCGCGGATCCGCAGCCGGCCGCGAGTCTCCAGCGATCCGCGCCTGAGCCCCAGGGGAGCAGAACCAACATCGCGACCGCCAAAAACTCAAACAAGACCGCGAGCTGAGCCTGCGGCGCCGCGGCGCCAAGCCCACGAAGAAGAAAGGGACCGAGACCGAGCACGCTCCAGGGCTTGCCTGCCGCCTCTAGAGCGACTTCCTTCAATTCCAGAGACCCGGCGAATGAGGCACCAACGAAAGCAAAGACGATGGCGGCAACGGCAATCAGGGCAAGGTTACCCAGCATCGCCTGCGCCGCCGAGCGCGAACGGCCCAGCCCGGTATTGATGAGCGCCACGCCGGCAATGGCCATCGGCGCAAGCAGCATGAACGCAAGCGTCAGCGCAAAAACAACGTCGCCCATTGCGTTAGCCGCCGCCGGAACCATGGGGGGAACCACGCTCATGGTTGGCTGCCTCCGCGCGGCAGCATATGGCCGCGCACCACTACGATCAGCCCCAACACCTCAACTGCCAGACCACAGAGCACAAACGCCAATCGGCGCCCGGGATCGGGAAATAGCGCCAGCGCGGCAAGCGTAAGGAAAAACCCGGCGGGCATCACCATTAGTCCGGCGTACTTCATAATGTCTTCCCTTGTCTCTCTTCGGCGAATCTTGGCGTTGGCGGATCTTGCGCAGGCGATCATTCGGCGGCGATGGAAGGAAACCCAACCAGGGCGCCGAACCATTACGCCCCTGTTTTGAGGTGTTGATGAAAGCGATTGTTACGTTCCTTTGAATTCTAAACGATCTAATCGTTGGCACTGGCTCAGCTCGATTGGCAGGGCATGGCCGCGGGTCTTTACGGTTTCCTTTCAAGATGCGGGGAATAATGAGTTATGTCTTTGCGCCCCGCCCACAACCACCGTTTCCTGTCCGTCCTCCTCGGCGCAGTCACACTTGCCGGCGTCGCACTTCTGTTGGGATGGGACGCCTTCCCCGGGCTGTTCCCGGCCGGGAGTCATGCGATTCTCGCGGCATTTTCCCTGGCCATGATCGCCCTGGCATACCTCGTGTACCAGATTGGGCTTCGGCCGGCTGCGCCGGAATTTCTCAAGGCGATCATGCTGGCTGTCGCCTTTCTCTTCTGGGCGGCTAATCAATTCTGGCCAAATTCGCCGCAGGCGACACTTTTCAACGACATCGCGATTGCTCTTTTTGTTCTGGACGTATTTCTTGTAATCGTAGGTTGGCCGCGAACATCACGAGACATTTCCTTCGCTGAATCCCGACCGGGGCGATGCGCCGAATGCTGCGCCGGTTCTTGCCGAGAAGAGCGGTGTTGCATGGGCCCAATTTCGACCGGATGATCGAAGTTTCGCCGGCTGGAGAGGCGACTGATTATCAGACCCGTTTGAATCTTGGGCGGAGCCAGCGAAGCAAGCTTGCCAGAGGACGGCTCTGGCGTGATATTTTCACTCTGACGATCCCAACTTCTGGTACGCCTTTCGCCAGGGGAAGGTGATGTCTACGCCGAAAACCCGCTTGTCACAAGCGATTTTCTTTTCAAGCGGTTGCAAAGCGGTTTCCCACAAATAATTTTGTCGATTTTATGTTCCCAGCATATTGCGAATCCGTCACAGGCTGCTATATTGAAATTTCGGGCGTCCCGCCCCTTCCCTGAAGTTCTATCGTTGAGCAATTCTTGTACATAACCTATGTGACCGCCGATACATGCGGCGCATGCCAAACGAAAGTAAGACCGGGAATCTTTCATGGCGCAGATTTTCGACCGCAGCTCCAATGCACTGGCTCGCATGAGCCTGGTGCTGACGGGGTTGATCGTGATTGCCCTGGGGGTCACACTGGATCAGTTGCAGCGCTCGCCGTGGGTTACGCGGCAGGGCCAGCGCGCCGATCAGCCGGTGCCGTTCAGCCATAAGCATCACGTTCAGGGACTCGGCCTGCAGTGCCAGTACTGTCATACGTCCGTAGAGAAATCGAGCTACGCCGGTATTCCTCCCACGCGCACCTGCATGAACTGCCACGCGCAGATCTGGACAAATGCACAGTTGTTGGAACCGGTGCGCCAGAGCTGGTATACGGGGCAATCGATTCCCTGGATCAAGGTGCACGATCTTCCCGACTTTGTCTTTTTTAATCACGAAATCCATGTGAACAAGGGCATCGGCTGCGAAAGTTGTCACGGCCGCGTGGATGAGATGCCGTTAATGTACGCGCAAAACACGCTGCAGATGGAGTGGTGCTTGGACTGCCATCGCAACCCGGCGAAAAACCTTCGCCCGACAAGCCAGATCTACAACATGGACTGGCAGGCGCCTGCCGACGACCATCCGGTCTGGTGCGCGGCTGCTGAAGACAAGTCAGGCGTACCAACAGCGCAAAGCGTGAGCTGCACAACCAAAGATCCCGGCGGCGCAGGACCGGAAGTGGCGTCGTTGCGGTTGTCGACATTGGGCGAGAAGGGCCTGGCAGGCGACGTTGCGGCCGCAACAATGCCGGCTGCCGCGCCAACCTATCAGAAATTCATCAGCCAGGAAGCCCTCGGGCTCTTCCTGGTCGATCATTACAAAATCCGCGCGCCGAAAGACCTGACCAGTTGCGAGGTGTGCCACCGATGAGCGCAAAAAAGAAAAACTCGCCTGCGGTGGAGAAGCCAATGGATGCAACCCTCAACGGCGCGCAACGGCCGTTGAATTCGGAGCCCATGACGCTCGATGCGGTACGGCGCGAGCTGAGCGGCACCAAGGGCAAGAAGTTTTGGCGGTCGCTCGATGAGCTGGCCAACACACCGGAATTTCAGGCCGCTGTCGAACGCGAGTTTCCCTCTGCGGTCGCAGGAGTGGGTCGATCCGGTTTCGCGGCGCGGCTTCCTCAAATTGATGGGCGCGTCGATGGCTCTTGCGGGCCTCGCCGGTTGCACCAAGCAGCCCGATGAGCCGATTTATCCCTACGTCAAAGCGCCCGAAGACCTGGTTCTCGGCAAGCCGATGTACTTTGCCACGGCGCATCCGTTCACCACGGGTGCTGTGCCGCTGTTGGTGAAGAGCGACGAGTTTCGGCCGATCAAGATTGACGGCAATCCGGAGCACGCGTACAACCACGGCGGATCCGATCCTTATTCGCAGGGAACCCTGCTCGATCTCTACGACCCGACCGCTCGCAACACGTCACCTACCGCGGCGAGGGCCGCGAGTGGGGAGAATTTGCCGAGGCGCTGCGCGATAAGGTCACTTCGACCAAAGATGGAACCGGCATCTACTTCCTGAGCGCAACCATCACCTCGCCAACGCTGGCGCGGCAATGGAAGGATGTGCAGACGGCGTTGCCCAAGGCCAAGCTGGTGCAGTACGATCCGGCGCTCGCCGGAACGTTCCTCGCGAGCGGCGTAAATGTTCAGTACGACCTGGCCGGTGCAGACGTAATCGTTTCGCTCGATGCGAATTTCCTCTCGGGCGCGGACTACCCCGGCTTCCATCGGCTCGTGCGCGACTATGCTTCCCGCCGCAAGCACCCGGAAAACGGCATGAATCGGCTCTATGCGGTCGAGAGCACAACCACCACCACCGGCATGAAAGCCGAGCACCGGCTGGGACTGCGCGCGAGCGAGATTCCCGCGTTTGCGGCGGCATTGGCGCAGGCAGTGGGCGCGGCGGGTGTGAGCGCTCCGGCCTATGCGTGGACTGATGACCAGAAGAGTTTTCTCGCCGCGGTGGCAAAAGACCTGAAAGCCAACGCAGGCAGGAGCGCGGTGCTTCCGGGGCTTTATCAGGATCCGTCCGTCGCGGCGCTGGCAATTGCGATTAACAACGCACTCGGCAACCTCGGGAAGACTGTTTTTGTCGCGTCCGATCCGGCGATTCCCATGCCCAGCGACCAGCTTGGCGATTTCAAAGCGCTTGTCGCTGACCTGAACGCGGGCAAAGTGGATTGGCTGGTGATTCTGAATGCCAATCCGATTTACGACGCGCCCGCCGATCTCAATTTCTCCGACGCCTTCAACAAGGCCAACATCGTAGCCCACCTTGGTTCGCACTACGACGAAACGGGGCAGCAGTCGCATTGGCACATTCCCGCCGCGCACTATCTCGAATCCTGGTCCGACGCGCGCGCCTACGACGGCACGGTTTCCATCGTGCAGCCGATGATCGATCCGCTGTATGGCGGACGCACGGCGCATCACATCTTCCAGGCGCTGCTCAACGATCCGATGGTGAGTCCATACGACGCGGTGCGCGAAACATGGAAGACGACGATCAAGGGCGATTTTGAAACCGGCTGGCGCAAGGCGCTGCACGATGGATGGATTGCGGACACGGTCCCGAGCGGGCCCGCGAAAGCCAATGCCGCTCCCGCGTTTAAAGGCGCAATTCCCACGCCAACGCCGAAAGATTCGCTCGAAATCATCTTCCGGCCCGATCCAAATATTTATGACGGTCGCTGGAACAATGTCGGCTGGTTGCAGGAGCTGCCCAAGCCGGTGACCAGCCTGAGCTGGGACAATGCGGCAATCGTTTCCGGCGCGACGCTGACGAAACTCGGCCTGGAAGAAGACGACATTGTTGAATTGTGCGTGGGCAAAGGCAAAGTGAAAGCGCCGGTCATCGTTGCGCCGGGTCATCCCGACAATTCAGTTACGGTTTATCTGGGCTACGGACGTGAGTTCGCTGGCCGCGTCGGTTCGGGCCAGGGATTCAACGCTTACCTCATTCGCAACACCTGGGCGCCGCTCTACGCCACTGGCTCCATCCGGCAGGTTCCGGGCAAGTGGGGCATCGCGATCACCAAGAGCCACTACCAGGATCATCGAGCGAAGTTCCTTGAGGGGCAGGGAAGCGGCAACAATTCTCTCGAGGCCGACGAAGCGCTCGGCCCGCGCGGCATCATTCGTTACGCCACGCTCGATGAGTTCAAGGTCAATCCCAACTTTGCGCACGAAGGCGTGACTCGCGACACGCCCCCTCCCGACACATCGCTGTTCCCCAATTGGCCATACAACGAGCCCAACGCCTGGGCTATGTCGATCGACATGAACAGTTGCACGGGATGCAATGCATGCATCGTGAGCTGTTACGCCGAGAACAACATCGCGGTGGTGGGCAAGGAACAGGTTCGCATCGGCCGCAACATGCAGTGGCTGCGAATCGACAGCTATTTCGAGGGCGACCTGGCGGCCCCGCGTGCACATTTCCAGCCCATGGCCTGCCAGCATTGCGAGAACGCGCCCTGCGAGCAGGTTTGCCCGGTAGGCGCGACGGTACACACGCCCGAAGGCCTGAATACGATGGTCTACAACCGCTGCGTCGGGACGCGCTACTGCTCCAACAACTGCCCCTACAAAGTGCGCCGTTTCAACTTCCTGCTTTACTCCGACTATGAAACCGAGAGCCTGAAGCTGATGCGCAACCCCGATGTCAGTGTTCGCTCGCGCGGCGTGATGGAGAAGTGCAGCTACTGTGTGCAGCGCATCAACGCAGCGAAAATCGACGCCGATAAGGACAACCGCAACGTCCGCGACGGCGAGATTGTGACCGCATGCCAGCAGGCATGTCCGGCTGAGGCGATCGTATTTGGCAACATAAACGATCCCAAGAGCCGCGTTTCGAAACTCAGGGCCCAGCAGCGCAGCTATCAGGTAATTGCCGACCAGAACGCGCGTCCGCGGACGCAATATCTGGCCGAAGTACTCAACTTGAACGCGGAACTCGAAGTGACGCCGGCGGAATTTGCACCGGCGAAGGGTTGAATCGACGATGGCAACCAGGGAAGTAAAACCCAACGATCCCGCGATTGATCCGGCAACCGGAGAATTCCGCGTAATCGCGCCGGGCCAGACCTTCAGGTCGATCACCGAAAAGATCGCGAGCATCGTGCTTACGCCGCACACGCCGATGGGCTGGTTTGCGCTGTTCACCATCGCCGGTGGCGGCGCCACCATGCTCATGGTGGCGCTCACGTGGCTGTTCCTGAAGGGCGTCGGTATCTGGGCCATCTCGCAGCCGGTTGCCTGGGGATTCGCCATCATCAACTTTGTGTGGTGGATCGGCATTGGCCATGCCGGCACGCTCATCTCGGCCATTCTGTTGTTGTTCAAGCAAGGCTGGCGTAACGCCATCAGCCGCTTTGCCGAGGCCATGACCATCTTTGCCGTGATGTGCGCCGGCCTGTTTCCGCTGATTCACGTCGGCCGTCCGTGGCTGGGTTACTGGCTGTTCCCCCTGCCTTTCACGATGACGGTGTGGCCGCAGTTCCGCTCCCCGCTCATGTGGGACGTCTTCGCGGTTTCGACATACGCAACCATTTCGGTCGTGTTCTGGTACATCGGCATGGTGCCGGACTTCGGGACGTTGCGTGACCGTTCGCAATCGAAGATCGCACAGTATTTCTACGGAATGCTCAGCGTCGGTTGGCGCGGTTCAATCCGCCATTGGATGCGCTATGAGACTGCGTCGCTACTTCTGGCCGGATTGGCCACGCCCCTGGTGCTCTCGGTGCACACGGTCATCAGCTTCGATTTCGCCGTCGCGGTTCTGCCTGGCTGGCACACCACTATCTTTCCGCCCTACTTCGTGGCTGGCGCCATTTACTCAGGCTTCGCTATGGTGCTCACGCTGGCCATTCCGCTGCGCAAGTTCTATCACCTGGAGGCGTTGGTCACCGAGCGGCACATCGACAACATGGGCAAGGTAATGCTGGTCACGGGCTTTATCGTGGCCTACGGCTACGGCATGGAAGCCTTCATGGCGTGGTATTCGGCCAATCACTGGGAGGCTTTTACCTTCTGGAATCGCGCTTTCGGACCGATGGGGTGGTCCTACTGGACGCTGATCACCTGCAACCTCGCAATTCCGCTAACCACCTTGTGGTCGCGCAAGCTCCGCACAAACATTACGTTCATGTTCGCCATGTCCATCATCGTGAACACCGGCATGTGGTTCGAGCGGTTCGTAATTGTGGTGACCAGCCTGACGCGCGACTTTTTACCATCGGCGTGGGGAACCTACCGCGCAACGAAGTGGGACTACATGACGTTCGTGGGCACGCTAGGCTTCTTCACCTTCCTCTTCCTGTTGTTTGTGCGCTTCCTGCCCATGATTCCGATGAACGAAATTCGCATGTTGCTGCCCGGGTCAAAGATCAAACCCAAGGTGGCGGAGGCTGCTGACTAATGCCCGCACGCGAAGGAACGTACGGCCTGCTGGCCGAATTCGATACGCCAAGCGACCTGGTAAGGGCTGCGCGGCAGGCGCGTGAAGACGGATGGCGCCGCATGGACTGCTATACGCCTTACCCAGTGGAAGAGGCGGCCGAGGCGATCGGCTTCCATCGCAATAAGGTCCCGCTCATTACCCTCATCGGCGGGTTGATGGGCGGCGCCGCGATGTTCGCATTGGAAACATGGATCTCGGTGCTCGCTTACCCGCTCGACATTGCGGGCCGTCCCACGTATTCCTGGCCGGCGTTTCTCATTCCCACCTATGAGTGGACCATTCTGTGGGCGGGACTTTCCGCAGGCTTCGGAATGCTCGCGCTCAATGGATTGCCGGCACTCTATCACCCGCTTTTCAACGCGCCAAATTTCCGCAACGGCGCCACGACTGACAAGTTCTTCCTGTGTCTTGAGGCGCTCGATCCGAAGTTCGATTTGGCGGAGGCCAAGGCGTACCTGCAGAAGCTCGGTCCGAACTCGGTGGTGGAGGTGGAGTACTGATGGGCAGGCAGCCTTCAGCTTTCATCTCTCAGCTTTCAGCCGCCGGATCTGCGCGCAGGATTGTGCGGCGCGGGGCTGCTCTCGCCGGTCTCGCAGGCGCGCTCTTTGTTGTCGGTTGCCGGCAGGACATGCAGGACCAGCCCAAGATGGACCCGCAGCGCGGAACGGATTTCTTTGCCGACCATCGCGGGGCCCGGCCGCAGGTGCTCGATACCGTGGCGCGTGGCCAACTCCACGAGGACAGCTACTTTTATACCGGAGTCGTGCAGGGCCCGAACGGCTACAAGCAGGAACTCGACGAGATGCCCCCTGAGATTCCCGTGACGATGGAAGTGCTGGAGCGCGGACAGGAGCGCTTCAACATCTATTGCACGCCGTGTCACTCAAGAGTGGGCAACGGGCTCGGAGAAATCGTGCAGCGCGGATTCAAGCCGGCCGCCAATCTCCATGACCAGGTGCGCATGTCGCAACCTCTCTCGCACTACTTTTACGTGATGACGCACGGATACGGCGCCATGCCCGACTACTCGGCGCAACTGCCGCCCGCGGATCGCTGGGCAGTCGCCGCTTACATTCGTGCCCTGCAACTGAGTCAGGCCGCGACGGCGAAGGATGTGCCGGCGGGTGCGCAGATCAAGAACCTGAAGGATCTGGCCGCGGAAGAAGGGCATCCGGAATACGCGCAGCCATGGCCGATGCCATCAACGGCAGTAACGGCGTACAAGCCGATCGCGAGCGAGGGAACGCCGGGTATGGCTCCGGCTTATCCCGCCGATCCAAAGATTTCGATTCCACCAAGCAAACCGGCCCCCGCGGCCCAGAAGTAGGACGAACGGAATGGCACACGACGCAATTTCGCACGCCAAGCAGCTCCCAGCGGACCTGGGCGCACCCGCGTTTGTGGACGGCTGGAAGAACCGTGCACTGATTGTGGGCGCCATCTTCTCCGTGATCGCCGTAGTTCTGGCGTTGCTGGGTCAGGCGTTCGATCCGGAGCACCTCGGATGGGAGCATTTTCTTCGCGCATGGACGCTGGGCACGTTGGTCACCTGGGGACTTTGCATTGGCGGTCTCGCCATGCTGATGGTGCAGTACTGCTCGGGCGGCAAGTGGGGCTTGCTGCTACGGCGCCCGTTTGAAGCCATGAGCCGCACGCTGCCTCTGATCCTTGTCTACTGGGTGGTTGTGGCGATTTTCATGAAGAAGCTCTACTTGTGGGCGAACTACACGAGTGTGAGCGATACAGCGGCCGGCGTGAAGGCCGGGCTGATTACGGAATTTCAGAAACATTGCATGGATTTCAAGCGGCCCATGCTGAACCCGTTCGCGTTCTGGTGGGTCGGTTTGCTGTGCTTCGCGATCTGGGGATTCTACGCGTGGCGTTTGAATTCGCTGGGACTCAAGCGGGATACGCAGGGGCTGGAGACCACACCGTACTGGATCAAGAAACTCGAGAACATCAGCGGTCCCGGCATCGTGGTCTACTCCATCACCATGACGGCTGGAGCTATCTACTGGGTGATGTCGATGGACCCGACCTGGTTCTCGACAGTGTACGGCCTGCTGTTCCTCGTGGGACAGGGCTACGCCGTCCTGGCATTCGGGATCATCGTTGCCGTGTCGCTTTCAAAAGCCGAGCCGTTCAAGACGATTCTGCGCCAAACGGAGCAGCACGACCTGGGCAAGCTGACGTTTGCCTTTGTGATGCTGAATATCTACCTGGCCTTCGGACAGTTCCTGATCATCTGGTCGGGTAACCTGCCCGACGAGATCAATTGGTATCTCGACCGCATTCGCGGCGGCTGGGGCGTCATCATCACCATGGATTTCATCTTCCACTGGTTGATCCCGTTCACGATGCTGCTGTCGCGCGACCTGAAGCGGAATAAGAAGCGGATTGTGCGGGTGTGCCAGTGGATGGTGTTTGCCCGCGCGTTCGACATGTTCTGGCTCATCGAGCCCAACTTCAAAGACGCTGCCCGCAATCTTCACTTTAGTTGGGGAATTCTCGAGTACATTGCAGTGCCCGTGGCCCTGTTTGCCTTCTGGGTGGCCTACTTCTGCACGCGGCTGAAGACAAGGCCGCTGGTGCAGGTGAACGATCCGCATTTGGCGGAGATTCTGGAGCCTGAACATGCCCACGCATAACCACCCCGATCCAGGGCACGAACCGGAGAATCACGAGATCGACGCGTCAACTGGCTATGAGCGCAGCGATGCCAGCGTAACGGGGATAGCAGTGTTCATGACCTCGCTCCTGATTTTTGTGGGGGTGGTCGGGCTTCTCTGCTACGGCATCGGCGCATGGTTCAACGCCCGCATGAACCGGGAAGACGGGCCGAACAGCAAGTGGACCAAGACGGTGGATGTGCGGCAATTGGGCAATTTACCCTCCAGTCCCGAACTTCAGAACAAGATCGCGGAGATCACGCAAACCTTTCCGACGCCGCGGTTGCTGACCGACGACGGCGACCAGGATGTGGCTGACCTGCATGCGCGCGAAGATCTGCTGCTGAACAATTACACCTGGATCGATCAGTCGAAGGGGACGGTCAGGATTCCCATCGAGCAAGCTATGCAATTGATCGCACAACGAGGATTGCCGGTGGCGCAGGCGGTGAATACACAGGCGCCGATGACCGGCGACATCGTCCTTACCGTGACCGTACCGCTGACCAATGGGTTTGCGCGCACCACCTACGAGCAGGAACAGGCGGAGCAGGCTGCCGTCAAGCAGCAGGGAGAGCAGAAATAATCGTGAAATTGGGAAGCACAATCCGGAAGCATTGGTCCAACAAGGCGGTAGCCTTAGTGGGCGCGATTGTGCTTTCGCTTGGCAGCCCGCTTCTCGCTGCGCAGGTTTCCAGCTACGGCGACAAAGAGACTGGTCCAACCAACGACAGGCCGCCCACACTTCTCAATGGCGTGGGCATCGATCAGCATCTCAACACGCAGTTGCCGCTCAACCTCGCTTTCACTGACGATGCGGGCAAGCAGGTAACTCTGGCCAGCTACCTCGGCAAGCGCCCCGCGATTCTGGCGCTGGTTTACTACCGCTGCCCCATGCTCTGCTCCGAGGAACTTGACGGCCTGACGAGCGCGCTCGAAATGGTTCGCTATGTCCCGGGCAAGGACTTTAACATCATCGTGGTCAGCATCGATCCCACTGAAGGCACAGATCTGGCTGCCGCGAAGAAGCGCGAGTACGTGAAGCGCTATGGCCATCCCGAAACCGCTAACGGATGGCATTTCCTGACCGGCACGCAGCCCAATATCGATGCGCTGACCCAGGCCGTGGGTTTCCGCTACGTCAAGCTCACGGTGCCGGGCAGCAACCTGATGCAGTACGCGCACGCCAGTTCGATCCAGATCGTAACTCCGGAAGGAAAGCTGGCCCAGTACTACATGGGCGTCGAGTACTCGCCGAAGGATCTTCTGTTGGGCCTCGATGAGGCCTCGTCGAATCGCATTGGGTCGCCGGTCGACAACATTCTTACCTACTGCTACCACTACGATCCCACGACCAACAAGCACGACCTGATCATCGCGCGCGTGATTCAGTTGGGAGGGTTCCTCACAGTGGTGCTTTTGGGCGGATTCATGATGGTGATGTTCCGTCGCGATTACAAGCACGATCACCCGGCGGGGCAAGCGAAACCGGGTGCGGCAAAGAAAGTGGACGGATAAAGGAATGGACCACATCAGCCCAGTATTGTGGCAGTTTCTCGTCAAATGGTTGACGCACTTCGCGCTCTTTCCGCCCGAAGCATCCAAGATTGCGCCCGAAATGGACGCTCTCTATTTCTTCATGGTGCTGGTCAGCTTGGTTGGGCTCACGCTTGTGGTTCTGCTGATTGTGGGTTTTTCGATTCTCTACAGCAAGTCGCGCCATCCGCAGGCAGTGCAGATCGAAGGCTCGACGGTGCTCGAGGCCACGTGGACCATCATCCCGCTGGGCCTGTTCCTGATCATGTTCGTGTGGGGCGCGCTGCTTTACTTCCGCATTTACACGCCGCCGGCCAACGCCATGAACATCTATGTGGTGGGCAAGCAGTGGATGTGGAAAGTCGAGCATCCCGGTGGCCAGCACGAGATCAATGCGCTGCACGTGCCCACCGGCCGACCGGTCCAGTTGACGCTGATCTCGCAGGATGTGTTTCACAGCTTCTCCATCCCCGCCTTCCGCGTGAAGCGCGAGGCGATTCCGGGCCGCTACACGACGGTCTGGTTTGAGGCCACCACGCCTGGCACCTATCACCTCTTCTGCACCCAATATTGCGGGACCAACCATTCGCAGATGATCGGCGACGTGGTGGTGATGACTCCCGACGACTTTAGGAAATGGCTCGACAGCTCGACCAGCGGCAACTCGCTGGCGCAGGACGGCGAGCGGCTCTTCGCCAGCCTGAGTTGCGTTGCGTGCCACAACACAAGGCCAGACGCCCGTGGGCCCAGCCTGGCCAATGTCTATAACTCCAGGCTCACACTTTCCACTGGAGAGACCATCACCGCCGACGATGCCTACCTGCGCCAGGCCATTCTGAACCCGTCGCAGCATATTACGCAGGGCTATGCGCCCATCATGCCCACCTACCAGGGCCAGGTTAGCGAGGAAGGCGTGATCGCACTGGTCGAATACATTAAGAATCTCGATTCCGACTACCGCGTTCAGCAAACTCTCAACACCACCGATCTTGTTCCCGGGAGTGAAGGCGGTAAAGCAGCGACGCCGGGCAAGGCGCCCGCGCCGCAGAAGGAGGTCAAGCCATGAGCACGAACACCATCGCCAATCTTCCCGATCAATCCACGGCCAGGATTCCCAAGATGAACTTCCTGACCAAGGAAAACGGCTTGCTCAGTTGGCTGCTCACCGGCGACCACAAGCGGATCGCCACGCTCTATCTGATTTCGATTACATTTTTCTTCTTTATCGGCGGGTCGCTCGCCGGACTCATTCGCCTTGAGCTTCTGACGCCGCAGACTTCATTGATGGCCGCCGATACGTACAACAAGGTCTTCACCATGCACGGCGTGATCATGGTGTTCTTGTTCCTCGTGCCTTCTGTGCCCGCTACGATCGGGAATTTCGTGATTCCGATGATGATCGGGGCCAAGGACTTGGCGCTGCCCAAGATCAATCTGCTCAGCTGGTATCTCTATATCATCGCCGGCTTCATGGTTATCTACACCATGGCGGCAGGCGGTGTTGACACCGGCTGGACCTTCACTAGCCCGCTCTCTACGCACTATCTAAATACCCATGTCATTTCAACCGGCCTTGCCATCTTCGTGGCCGGCTTCAGCTCCATCTTTACCGGGCTCAACTTCATCGTCACCATCCACAAGATGCGCGCCCCGGGCATGACATGGTTCCGGCTGCCTCTCTTCGTCTGGTCGAATTACGCGGCCAGCATTCTGATGGTGCTGGGAACGCCCGTTCTGGCGATCACGCTGGTGCTGGTTGTGCTTGAGCGCACGGTGCACATCGGCGTCTTCGATCCCGCCTATGGCGGCGACCCGATTCTCTTCCAGCATTTGTTCTGGTTTTATTCACACCCCGCCGTCTACATCATGATTCTGCCCGGCATGGGAGTGATCTCGGAGGTCGTCTCCACCTTCAGCCGCAAGCGCGTCTTCGGCTACACGGCGGTTGCGTTCTCTTCAGTAGCTATCGCCGTCTTCGGCTTCTTCGTCTGGGCGCATCACATGTTCATCATGGGTATCTCCAACTATGCGGCGCTGGTCTTCTCGCTGCTCACCATGCTCGTCGCGGTGCCCTCAGCCATCAAGATCTTCAACTGGGCCTTCACGCTCTACAAAGGTTCCATCACGTTTGAGACGCCCATGCTCTACGCCTTCGGCTTCATGGGCCTGTTCACCATCGGCGGCATGACGGGCGTTTTCCTCGGCTCAACGGGAACCGACATTCACCTGACGGAGACGTACTTCATCGTCGCCCACTTCCACTTCGTGATGGTGGGCGGCATGCTGATGGCGTTCCTTTCCGGCATTCACTTCTGGTGGCCCAAGTGGACCGGGCGCATGTATCCGGAGAAAATTTCGCAGTTCGCTGCGGTCGTCACCTTTATCGGCTTTAACTTCACCTTCTTTCCGCAATTCATCCTGGGCACGCTGGGCATGCCTCGGCGCTACGCCGCTTATCCGCCGGAATTTCAGGCGCTGAACGTCTTCTCTACTGCGGGCGCAACCATCCTTGGCGTTGGCTACTTGTTGCCTATTCTTTACCTCACCTGGTCGCTGAAGTACGGCGCGATTGCCGGCGACAACCCCTGGCAGGCAACGGGCCTGGAGTGGCAAACGCAGTCGCCGCCGTTGACCGAGAACTTCCCTGTGATTCCCATCATGGACCACGAAGCTTACGACTACGAGTGGCTGGAGCGTCAGCAACAGAAAGAGGTGGCGAGTGTCGGATAGCACGGCAATCTCCAACAGCGCTGCCGCGGGGGTTCATCACGAGCATCCGTCTTATCAGCGCCACCACTTCGAATCCGTCGAGCAGCAGGCAGACACGACGAACTTTGCCATGTG
Source organism: uncultured Acidobacteriaceae bacterium (assembly GCA_963813015.1). Classification (GTDB taxonomy): domain Bacteria; phylum Acidobacteriota; class Terriglobia; order Terriglobales; family Acidobacteriaceae; genus Telmatobacter. The sequence continues at coordinate 195,739 of CAWEXN010000012.1, read as the reverse complement.
GCTCTTCCTGCTCACGGAAATCATGTTCTTCGGCGGGCTTTTCACCGCTTATCTGATCATGCGTAACTGGTACTATCCGGCGTTTGTCGAGGGTTCGCACCAGTTGAGCATCTTCTGGGGCACTTCAAATACAGCAGTCCTCATCGCCTCCAGCTTCACCATGGCCATGGCGGTGTGGTCCTCGGAAATGCGCCGCAAAGGCGCGCTGCTGCTCTTCCTGAGCCTCACGCTGGTGTTCGGATTTATCTTCCTCGGTATCAAGGGTATTGAATGGCACGAGAAGTGGGAGAAGCACCACGTTCCCGGCATCCATAGCTACAGCATCGAGACATTTATCAATCCTGCCTCGGATCCAGAAGTGCATAGCCAGTATCCTGACGACAAACCTCTGGCGCCCGACATGGCCCAGAAAACAGAGGAATATTTCTTTCTCTATTTCGCCATGACCGGCATGCACGCGCTGCACATGGTCATCGGCGTCGGAATCTTGATCTTCATGATCTTTCGAGCGAAAGCCGGGGCCTACACCACGGGGCACGTGACGTTTGTCGAAAACTTCGGGCTGTACTGGCACTTTGTCGACATTATCTGGATCTATCTCTTCGCCCTGCTGTATTTGATCAGCAGACATTCCTGAAGGACGGATGCGCATGAGCGAACAAGAGAAACACGGCGAGAACGGGCATCATATCGTCAGCCCCAGGACGTATATGATGATTCTCCTCGCGTTGCTGGTGGGCACCGCGGCCACAGTGGCCGCTTCTTACATCGACCTCGGCGAGTGGCATATCGCCATCAATCTCTTTGGGTGGCAAATCGGGGGCACGCTCTTCTGGAATCCGGTGGTCGCCCTGGCCATCGCCACCACTAAAGCCATGCTGGTGGTGCTGTTCTTCATGCACGTCAAGTACAGCACCAGGCTGACCAAGCTCACAGTGGCCTCCGGCATCTTTATGTTCCTGGTGCTGATCGGTATGACCATGACCGATTACTTCACGCGCGCATGGGGACGCTGGTAGAAAGACAGCCATTAGCGATTAGCTTTTTGCCTTTAGTTTGATGGGCCGCCTGAGGGCGGCCCTTTTCATTGCAGTTGGATCGCGCTCTTACAGCGTCGGCTTCGGCGGCCTTACCACCGTCCACGCATTCGCGCCCGTCACTTTCACCGGCCGCCGGTAGAGCTTGCCGTTCTCGGCGACGTAGAGCCAGTTTGTATCGCCGGTGCCTGCGAAGGTGATCGCTGTCAGCGGCCCGCCGCCCGCGAGCGGAGGATTCAGGATCCCCATCACACGTCCGTTTTGCATCGCGACCTGAATGCCGAGCGGCGTGGCGAAGTAAACCATGCCGTTCACGTCCTCCACTGCGCCGCGCGTCCCACTTTGCCAGCTCAACATCGTTGTTTCCGGCAGTTCCAGCCGGTAAAACGGCTCGCCGTATTCAAGCGTTCCATCCGCAGCGATTTGAAACGACCAGCTATACCGCGAACCGCCGTCGGTCATGACCAGCATGGATTGATCGGGCGAGAGTGCTAGCCCGGTCGGAGCCGTCATCTCTTCGTCGAGATCGGTCCAGCGCAACGCGACGCGAGCGTGGCCCGCAGCATCAATGACGCCGATCGTGGCCCTCGAGGGATTCAGGAAATAGATGCTTCCGTTCCCGGTAACCACGAAGTCGTCGAGCCCGGCGATGCCAGCGGGGTTGCGGGCGATAGTCTTCTGATCGCCGGCCGCACCAGTCGCGGTGTCGGACGAGATGATGTCTCCGCTGGAAGGCAAGTAAATGTAGAGACGGTTGTTTGCCGCCGCGCGCAGGATCGAGGCGTCGTTGGGTGGGCCAGCGACCTGTGTCACCAGGCCCTGAGGATCGATGCGCTCGATTGTTCCTCCCCTTGGATCGGCAAAATAGACATTTCCGTTCGGATCGGACGCAAGGCTCGAGATGAAACGGTAATCGCCGCCAATCTGTTGCCACGGTTTGTCGGCACTGATGATTGTGAAAACGCTCGAAGACGGATCCCAACCCGGCTGCTGCGCAGCCGCCGGCTCGTGAACCACGATCGGCGCGGGATAATCGCGCCACAGCCAGCGCAGCGCATCGGGCAGGATCGCGCCACCCTGCTTCGTGCTGTGCCCGTCTGTGCCCATCACCAGCTTCGCGTCGTAGCCCGCGAACTCCAGCGCCTCGTACATTACCTGGTTATTGATCGGCCAGCTCCCTGCAAAATTGGTTCCATAGGGCTCCGCGGGGGTAATGTGATCCGCTGTCCCATCCTGCATGAAGATGCGAATCGGCTTGGGCTCCGTCCTGCGCACCAGCGCTGGCAGCGCATCGGCGCCTTTCATGGCAACGTAGGTGCCGATGAGCGAAAGCACGCGGTGAAACTGATCGGGCCGGTTCCACGCCGCCATGAATGCGCCCACAGCGCCCGTGCTCACGCCGCTCAACCCGCGGTCGTCTGGATTCTTCGACAGGTTGTACTGTTTCGCCACCTCGGGGATCAGCTCGTTGAGCAAAAAGTCGGAGAAGCGTGGCGTCAACGAGTCGTACTCGTAGATGCGGTTATAGCGATTCTGGTCCGCATCCGAAACTACGGGCAAAATGCCCGGATCGACAAAGATCGCGATCATCGCCGGCAAGTCGTGTTTGGCGATCAAGTTATCCAGGACCACTGGCACACGCATGCTGTTGCCAAGCGCCTGGCTGCCATCGAGAAAAATCATGAATGGAGTCGGCTTGCCGGCGTCGTACCGAGCGGGCACATAGACAGCGCAGTTGTGAGGAGTGCCGGGATAATCCTTGCCCGGCGTGAGTGTGAACTTGGTCACCGTTCCTCTGGGCACGCCGTCATTCGGCTGCGAATCGGGGCCGAGGATGTAGTCCTCGGCGTGGGAGAGGCCGCATGAACAAACCAGCAGCAGCGCGAGCAAAATTCGTCTCATCGAAAACTCCGCGTATTGCGATGAACAGCATGGAAACGAGGATGGTCTTGCACAGATGGAGCGCAATCAACTCATCCTAACTGGCGCGGCCAGCCATTAGCATGATGATTTTGCGAGGGCCTGTGCCGCTGCAATTTAACTGACCCTTGCAACAGGTTTCGGGAGAAAGGCCACGGTCAGCTCGATGCTCGAAGACGATGAGATTCCCGTTGAACTCGCCCGGCTGGCCGACCAGCCCCGCGTTGTGGTGCGCCGCGCCGGTACCCCGTGCAAGGCCGCCCGCGCGGTTGTCTACTGGATGCAACGCGCCATGCGAATCGCGGACAATCTCGCCCTCGACGTAGCCATCGAGGCGGCCAACATTCTCGACTTGCCGGTGATCGTATACTTTGGCGTCGTTCCGAATTACCCAGGCGCCAACCTCCGCCATTACTATTTTCTTCAGCAGGGCCTGCGCGACGTGGCAGAGGACGCGGCGGAATTGGGCGTGGGTTTCATCGTGCGCCGGTCGCCTGACGCCTCGCTGGAGGTATTTCTTGAAGAGGTCGAGGCCGCACTCCTCATCGGCGACGAAAACCCCTGCCGCGAGCCGGAACGCTGGCGCAAGGTGCTCGCACGCCGCCTCAGAATCCCCTACTGGACGGTCGATGCCGACGTCGTAGTGCCTTCGCGCGTCTTCAATCGCAGCTTCGTGCTGCTGCACAACTTTCGCCCGCGCCTCAAGGCGGAGTTGCCCAAGTTTCTGGTGGAACCGAAGAACGTAGAGGTTCTCCATCGATGGGGCCGGAAAAGCCGGTTGCCTCGATCTCGCTCGGCGAGGACATCACGGTAGGATTTGCGAAGCTCGATCGCTCCGTCGGTCCCGTCGACACGTTTACCGGCGGAACGCACGCCGCACTGAAGCGGCTGCGGGCGTTCATCACGCACGATCTCGCTTCTTACGATGAAATGCGCAACCATCCAGAAAGCGATGGCACAAGCGCTTTGTCGCCGTATCTGCACTTCGGGAACATTTCGCCGTTGACGATTGCACTGGCGGTGCTAAGAGCTGAGCGCGCGGGCAAGATTCTGTCCAAAACCAGCGAAAGGTTTCTCGAGCAGCTGATTGGCTGGCGCGAACTTGCCGTGCTGTTCGTTCGCCACGAGCCGAACTACGACAACTGGGAGTGCGCCGTGCCCTGGGCACGCAAGACGCTTCTTGAGCATGCCTCGGACCCGCGCCCCTATCGCTACACGCTCGAGCAATTGGAGCGCGCCGAAGCCCATGACGATCTGTGGAATGCCGCCCAGCGCCAGATGGTCGCCACAGGCTGGATGCACAACACTATGCGCATGTACTGGGCCAAGAAAATCCTTGAATGGGCGCCCGATCCTGCCACCGCCTTCGATTGGGCAGTGATTCTGAATGATCGCTACGAACTCGACGGTCACGATCCCAATGGCTACGCGGGGATCGCCTGGGCCGTCGTTGGCAAGTTCGATCGGCCTTGGTTCAACCGGCCGGTCTTCGGGCTGGTGCGGCCGATGACCGCTGCATCGTATCTCCCGCAAATTCAATGCTGAGGCCTACATCCGCAAATTCGGCGAACTCAGGCTTACGCACGGAAGAGGCGGCTCGCTGATTCAGCCCCCAGTTGTATCCGGCATCACAACTGGCGGCAATCGCAGCTGTCCTATAATGGGCCGCATTCTCATTCCCGGAAATTGCGTGTTTCGTTGAGCGTTATCCGATGGATTTCGCGTTCATCCCCATTGGAAGATTTTCAGAATAGGGGAAGCCGGAAAGCCATTCTGGAAACGCGTGACGAATCCCATGTTCGATCCGAAATGCAAAGGCCGCTCGCAGAGGAGCAGTGCAGGGAATCAAGCCGAGTCGGCACGACGTCAAATAACCCGTGGCCCGTGGGCCGGCGCAGCATTGGCCGCGTGCCTCCTTGTGCTCATCCCGGTCGCACCTGCTGAAGCGCAAACGCAGTTTCCGCCCGCGCAAACCAAACCCGCACCGGCGCGAGCATCGCAGCCTGAGCGCGTTCCACCTCGCGTTCTTGAAGCGCAGCGTTTTCTCAAGGAGCGCGGCTGGACGCCGGGTCATAGGTTGACTCAACGAGCGGGCGCCGTGCGCCGCCTAGGCGCCCCAAACCCACGCGCTTCCGCCAGTCCTGCGGCGTCTGGCGCCCCAGGCATCGCCGAAACGGCATCAAGCAGCACCTGGCAGCCGCTCGGCCCCATGGCGGTCCAAACCCCGAACTTTGGCCTCGTCACTGGCCGAGTATCCGCGCTGGCTCTCGATCCTTCCGACGCCACCGGCAACCGCCTTTATGCAGGCACCACCGGCGGCGGCGTTTGGGTGGCCAACAACGCAGCCGCGTCCGCACCGTCAACCATCGTCTTCACTCCGCTCACTGACACGGTAGCCGCGCTCGGCGGCGCCTCTGACGCCTCCATCAGTATCGGCGCTCTCACAGTGCAGCCGGGCGAAACCGGCGTCATCCTTGCCGGGACAGGCGACCCGAACGACGTGCTCGACTCTTATTATGGGGCCGGCATTCTGCGCTCCACGGACGGCGGCAATACGTGGAGCCTGATCCAGGGGACCGTGGATCAGGAAGAGGGCATGAGTCTTGCGGATGCCAGCTTCCTCGGCCAGGGCTTTGCCGGCTTCGCCTGGAGTACCGCGAATCCGCAAACTGTGGTCGCGGCGGTTTCCCAGGCCTATGAAGGCACGCTGGTGAATGCCACATGGCCGCTGACCACATACCAGGGCTTGTATTACTCGACGGATAGCGGCGCTACCTGGCACCTGAGCACCATCACCGACGGCACCGGGGAGATCCTCCAGGGGCCAGCAACTACTCCCGTTGCGCTGGGCATCGCCGCCACCGCGGTGGTGTGGAACCCTGTGCGTAAGTTGTTTGTGGCCGCCGTGCGCTATCACGGCTACTATCAATCGCCGGACGGCGTTACGTGGACGCGCATGACCGCGCAACCCGGCGCTCAACTCACCGCGCAAATGTGTCCGACCAGCTTCGGGAGTGCGGGCTCCATCGCCTGTCCTATCTATCGCGGTGCGCTTGCGGTCAATCCAGAAACCGGAGACACGTTTGCATGGACCGTCGACCTGAACAATCAGGATCAGGGATTATGGCAGGATCATTGCGCGATCAGAGCGGGTACGTGCAGCAATCCAACCATCTCCTTTGCCACGCAGTGGAACACCGCCGCGCTTGAGGCCAGCACTCTTGAGGGCGCTGCCACCATCCTCGACGGCGACTATGACCTCACCCTTGCCGCGGTTCCAAACGAGCAGGACACACTTGTGCTGGCCGGCGCCAATGACCTGTGGAAGTGCAGCCTGGCCATGGGTTGCGTTTGGCGCAATACCACCAACTCCACCACCTGCATGAGCGCGCAGGTAGCTGAATACCAGCACTCGCTTGCTTGGAATGCGGCGAACCCTTTGGAGATCTTTCTCGGCAACGACAGCGGGCTCTGGCGCTCGACGGATGCAGTCGGCGAAACAGGGGCGCCATGCGCGGCTTTGGATTCCTCGCACTTCCAGAACCTGAATGGCAGCCTTGGATCGCTCGCGGAGGTGGTCAGCCTGGCCCCTGTTACGGACTCGCAGTACGACCTGATGGCTGGCCTGGGCGTCAATGGCACAGCAGGCGTGAAGAGTTCCTCCCCGACCGCTGACTGGCCGCAGATTCTGTCGGGCGACGGAGGCCCTGTGGCCATCGATCTAGACAACGACTCGAATTGGTATGTGAACAACCAGCCTGGAGTCGCAATCTATCGATGCTCGCAGTCAGCTCTCTGCACGCCTGACTCATTCGGCGCGAGCCCGGTGATCTCCGACGCGGAAGTCGGCGGCGACGGCGACGCCATGCCCACGCCGGCGCCGTTCCTGATCGACCCGATCGACAACTCGCAATTGCTCATTGGAACCTGCCGCGTGTGGCGCGGACCGGCAGATGGCAACAATTGGAGCGCAAGCAACGCGATCAGCCCGATCCTTGACAGCGGAGCCACCGGAGTTCCCTGCAATGGCGACGGACTCATCCGCTCCATGGCCACTCTGGCGCTGGCTTCCGGAGGCGAGCTCATCTACGTGGGCACGTATGGCGCCGCCTCCAATGGCAGCAACCTGCCCGGCCACATTCTGAGCGCGGCCGTCGATCCCTCTTCCGGCGCCGCGCCCGCTTGGCAAGATCTCACTCTGAATCCGGTCGTCAACGACTCCTCTTCGCTGAATTCCCAAAACTTCGACATTTCCAGTGTCGTCATCGATACCCACGACCCAACAGCCAACACAGTGTACGTGACGGTGGAAGGCACCGACGGTTCTGTCAAGATGCTCCAGGTGGTGTACCGCTCGACGAATGGAGGGTCCACCTGGTACGGCATCACGGCGAACCTGCCCATTGCGCCGGCCAACAGCCTCGCCATTGACCCGCAGAATGCGAACACGGTGTACGTCGCAACAGACCGGGGTGTGTACTTCACCACTGAGGTCGCAAGTTGCGCGCAATCCCTGTCCAACTGCTGGTCAGTGTTTGGCTCCGGTTTGCCCACATCTCCAGTCGTTGCCCTCGGCGCCTCTCCCGGCTCGTCTTCCGCGCAGGTTCTGGTCGCGGCCACATACGGGCGCGGCATCTGGCAAACCCCGCTTTGGAGCGCCGGAACAGGCCTTACCGCTGCCACCGCCAGCCCTTCGTCTCTTGCCTTTTCCAGTCAGGTCTTTGACACTTCCAGCAGTCCGCTGACCATTACTCTCAACAACACCGGCAGTCTCGCGCTCGTGCTCTCTTCCATTTCGATGAGCGGAGGTTTCAGCGAGACCGACAACTGTGTGACGGCGCCCGTCGCAGTGGGCGCGAGCTGCGCTATCCAGGTGACGTTCACGCCGCAAGCCACGGGTCCACTGAGCGGAGAAATGATCATTTATGCCAACGTCTACGGCGGGCAGTTAGCGATGGACCTGACCGGCACCGGGTCGCCCGCTGGTGCCCTGAGCCTGACCCCTGGCACTGTCCCCTTCGGCCAGGTGGAAGTGGGAACCACATCGGCGCCGCTCCAGGTCTCAGTGGCCAACAGCGGTGCGGCGGCGATTCCCGTTAGCAGCGTCTCCATCACTCCGCCGTTCATCCTCTCTGGCAACACGTGCGGTACAACCAGCCTGGCCGCGAACTCTGTTTGCCAATTGGAGCTCGAGTTCGCGCCCACGCAGGATGGCCCCGCGTCCGGCCTGCTGACCTTCACGGACGGCGCGGGTACGCAAACCGTGGAACTGACGGGAACAGGGATCGCTCCGCCCGCCGACGTTCTCAACCCCGCTTCGCTCTCCTTCCCGCCGACGTCCGACGGTCAGCTTTCCGCCGCGGAGAATGTGACGCTGACAAATTCCGGCGGTTTGCCGCTGACTTCGATCGCAGTCTCGGTTAGCGCCCAATTCCGGGTGTCCAGCACTTGCGGAACGCAACTGGCGGCGGGCGCGGTCTGCACCATCAGCGTGATCTTTGCTCCCGCTCAGGTAGGTGCGGTCACCGGCACGTTGACGATTGCAGACGCTCTGCGCACGCAGACCGTGACCTTGAGCGGCTCAGGCCTATCGCCGCCCGCCTTCAATGTCAGCCCCTCCAGCCTGACCTTCACGAACCAGCAGCCAGGCGTCCCCAGCGCCCCGCAAACGCTCACCGTCAGCAATGTCGGTGGATCGCCGTTGGCCAATGTCGGTTTTTCGATCACTGGCGCCGCGGCATCCAGCTACTCCATTTCCAGCACCACGTGCGGAGCGCTGCTCAACAACGGAAGCAGTTGCACAGCGCAGATCGTCTTTACCCCCAGCGCGACGGGCGCAATCGCAGCCACGCTTGCTGTCTCATCGTCCACTTTGGGGATAGCCCCAGCTTCGGTGACGCTAAATGGTTCGGGACAGCTCGCCACCGGCCTGGCCACAAACCCCTCCCAGATTGCTTTTCCCGTGGTCGCAGCGGGTCAGTCCAGCACAGCGCAGCCGGTGACCGTCACGAATTCCTCCAATTACGCCATCGCTTCCGTTTCGCTTGCTGCTCCAGCGCCCTTCAGCATCGCACAGAATACGTGCACTGGCGGCCTTGCCGCGGGCGCCAACTGCACCGCTTCGGTCGTTTTTCAGCCCAGCGGCGGCGGCTCCGCTTCGGGATCGCTCATGGTCACTTCTTCTGCCGTCTCCACGCCAGCCACCGTTGCTCTTTCGGGAACGGGATTCGATTTCACCGTCGGTATTACCGGTTCGGCCAGCCAGACTGTCGCTGGCGGGCAGCAAGCCACTTACACCCTGGTCATTTCGCCGGCCGGCTCAGGCGCCACCTTTGCTTTTTCCTGTGGCACGCTGCCTGCGAACGCGCTCTGCCTCTTTAGCCCCGCCAGTGAGACGCTCAGCGCCGGTGTGCAGGGCAACGTCGCAGTCGAGATCTCCACGGGCAACGCATCAACGGCAGGCCTAGAGAGGCGCGGAATTGCCAAGCCGAAGTTAGGGAATCCCGGCCTCAGCCTTTTCGGTCTCAGGGGCCTCCTACCGCTGACTTGCGGTTCGCTCCTGCTTCCTTTGTTGGTTCGGAGGCGACGCAAGCTGTTCTTGCTCATCCTGCTTGCGGCGTTTTTGGTTGGCGGTGCGTCCAGCTGCACCAGTTCCGGAGGAGGTACAGGAGGTACAGGCGGAAACGGAGGTGGCTCCAATACGGCGCCGGGGACCTACACGATTCCGGTCAGCGTCACGTCCATGGGCGTCTCGCAATCGGTGAATCTCTCTCTGACGGTCGACTGACCATGGTGCGCTCGGCAATCGTCAAACCGCTATACTTGAGTTTCGAGATTGAGACCAAATGTCTGAAAAAGTTACCGTCGAAGACGTTCAACGTGTGGCCGAATTGGCGCATCTGGAACTTGCCCCTGAAGAGACAGGGCCCATGGTACGCGACCTGAATGCGATTCTCGACTACGTGGCTGAGCTGAATGAACTGGACACATCGAACGTCGTGCCACTCGCTCAGATGAGCGAGCTCTCGGGCGGCGCCATCGCCGCTCTTCGCGCCGACCATGTGGGGCCTTCGCTTGAACGATCCGCCGTCATGTCCCAGGCGCCGGAGACCGACCAGTCTTTCTTCAAGGTGCCCAAAGTCATTGAACGGTAGAGCAAAGCACTGTCCACCCGGGGATAGCCGAAGAGGGAAATCCGAAGTGCCGAGCGAGACGATGACCGAAAAGAGCTTTGTCGAACGGCCCAAAACGATTGCCGTTCTCCGCGAGGAGATCGTCGCTGGCCGGACGAAGGCCGCACACCTCGCCGCCGGATACTACGAGCGCATCGAGAGGCTCAACCCACGCCTAAACGTCTTCCTGACCCTCACCAAAGAACGCGCGTTCGAGCAAGCCGCGCGCATTGATACCATGGCCGCCAAGGGTGACCCGCTGCCTCCGCTTGCGGGCGTTCCTGTGGGCATTAAAGACGTGCTTGTCACGCAGGGCGCGCCGTCCACGGCCGGCTCCAAAATCCTTCAGGGCTACCGCCCCCCGTACGACTGCACGGCCGTCGCCAGGCTGGAGGCGGCCGGCGCTGTGCTGCTGGGCAAGACGAATTGCGACGAATTTGCCATGGGCTCTTCGAACGAGAACTCCGCTTACGGGCCCGTGCGCAATCCCGTCGATCCGGAGCGGGTTCCCGGCGGCTCGAGCGGCGGCTCGGCGGCGGCCGTGGCAGCCAACCTGGCCGTGGCTACGCTGGGAACCGATACGGGCGGCTCCATTCGCCAGCCTGCAAGCTTTTGCGGCGTGGTTGGCGTGCTGCCCACCTACGGCCGCGTCTCTCGCTATGGCCTTATCGCCTTTGCCTCTTCGCTCGACCGCATCGGTCCCCTTGCCGCGAACGTTCGCGACGCTGCCACGCTGCTTGGCGTCATTGCCGGCCACGACCCCGCCGATGCAACCAGTTCGCCGGCTCCGGTGCCGGACTTCGCCGCGGAAAGCGACAAGCCTGCCGCGGGCCTGTGCGTCGGCGTGCCGGCAGAATATTTTGCCGAGGGACTCGATCCCGAAGTCCGCGCCGCCGTTGAAAAAGGAATCGCCGCGCTCGAGGCCGCCGGGTGCGCCATCAAGCCGATCTCGCTGCCGCACACCAAATACGCCGTACCCACCTACTATCTGGTGGCCACGGCCGAGGCCAGCGCCAATCTCGCCCGCTTTGACGGCGTGCGTTACGGCTATCGTTCGCCCCACTCCGCAACCCTCTCTGACATGTATTCGCATTCCCGCGACGAGGGCTTCGGCGCTGAGGTCAAGCGCCGCATTTTCCTCGGCACCTACGCGCTTTCGGCAGGCTATTACGACGCTTACTACCTCAAGGCGCAAAAGGTTCGCCGCCTTTTGGCTGAGGAATTCCTGAGAGCCTTTTCTGAAGTCGATGCCATCGTCACGCCCACTTCGCCCTTCCCCGCGTTCAAGCTCGGCGAAAAAACCGGCGATCCACTCGCCATGTATCTCGCCGACATCTATACCGTCACCGCCAGCCTGGCCGGCATCTGCGGTGTTTCGGTTCCATGCGGCGCAACCCGAACCGGCCTGCCCGTGGGGATGCAGGTGCTTGCCCGGCACATGGGTGAGAGCACCGCATTTCGCGTGGCGCGCGCCGTGGAGGCTTCGGGAATTTGAGGAGTTAGGGCCATGAGCAAGACTGCCGTTTTTTCGGCTTTGGCACTGTTGGCAACATTAAGCGCCGGACCTTTTACGCACGCTGCGGAACGGAAAAAGCACACAGTCGTTCTGGGCGCAATTAAGAGCGTGCCGTACTCCAAAGCCGGCGACCCGGCCGCGGCGGGTGCCAGTGAAGACGCCTTGAAGATCCGCGCTCTCCTCGTCGACGGCGTCCTGAAGGAATGGACGACCGGCGACGCGCACGACGTGACCGATCGCAGCTTCGTCGTGCGGCGCGTCATCCGGCTCAACGACGCATTGCCCAGTGACAAGCCTGCCCCCGGCGAAAAGGCGAGCCACTGGGTGTGGCAGCGTGGACCGTGGTTGTTGGTCGACCGCGTTACAGGCCGGGAGACGGCGCTCCGCTTGCCTGACTATGACCCCGGCGTGAGCCAGGTGAGCTGGTTTCGCGATTACGCTGCCTATTGCGGCGTAACTCCCAGCCGCAAGAGCCTCTATGCCGTGGTTGCGCAAATCGCCGTCCGCAAGCCGGTACTCGCCAAAAAGCTCGCTGCCTTCGACCCCGAAAATCACCCCGACCCGGTTTGCGCGCTGCCTGGGTGGCAGCGTGAGCCGCTTCGCGTCGCATTTCATCCAACTGGTACGGATGCGGTAACCTACGACTTTGTCCCCGGCTCGGCGGCGCTGGTGGAAGATACGGGCGACGAAGATGAAACGCCTGCAGCGGCCCCCGCGAAGTAGCATTTCGGTCCACCGCGCAGGACCAATCGGCAGGTCGGAACGCGACAGCATGGAATCGCTCGACGAGCTTTTGCGGCAGGCTGAAGCCGCGCACGGTCATCTGTGCGCGGGGCAGGTTCTCGGTGTGCGCATGGCTCTGCTGGGCCTCGCCCGGCTTGGCATCACCGATCCGCGCGGCGCGGACCGCAAGCGTCTTGTTACCTATGTCGAAATCGACCGTTGCGCAACGGACGCGATTGCGCTCGTCACCGGATGCCGGCTGGGTAAGCGAGCTCTCAAGTTCAGAGACTGGGGCAAGATGGCGGCGACCTTTGTCGATCTCGTCTCAGGCCGCGCGATCCGAATCGTGGCTCTCGAAAACACGCGCGAACTCGCGGAACAGCTTTTTCCGCACCTCGAGACAACGAAGCGCCGGCAGCTTCACGCCTATCGCGAACTGCCGGATGAGCAGCTCTTCCATGAGCAGTGGGTACGCGTCACCATCGATCGGGCTGACTTGCCCGGCCGTTCCGGCGATCGCGTCGTGTGTCAACGCTGCGGCGAGGGCGTGAACTTCGGCCGGTTCTCTCTTCTGAATGGCGAGTCGCTTTGCCTCACTTGCGCGCGGCCGGAACTTCGATATTGGAATCCTTCCGCGCCGGATGAGTAATTCCGGCTTCCGTCTTTTGGGCGCCGCTCTTCCTGCCACCAGTTCAAAAGCACCCAGATCATGAAACTGACGGCAAGACCTACGGGAATCAACCACAGCGTCTGCTCATGAATTTCCAGCGTCATGGAGACGATTCCCCTTTCCGTCCTCCTTTGCGCCGTCGATCTTGTACTAGCCGGACGCTTATAGGACCTCGTGCAACCAGATGACGCCCATTTCTGTAAGGAACGAGTAGCCAATTCGTAAGAGGTCTATAAAGAACGGTATGTGTGCTTGCCGTCACCCTCCTGCACGTGTCGCCTTGACACCGAACCCACCGCGCATTTCTTATCTCTATTAGGTATTCTTTCTGGCAATCCGGGCGGACCCATGTAGGCGGAACCGCTTTCCTTGTGCCCGGATGCCTGTGGGAATGCTGTGTCGAACAGGAAGTATGCGGCGGTAGGGTTACGTTTTTCATGCGGGCAGGCCAAGAACGCGTTTCCGGCCCCCGGGATCGAACCCTCCTTCCAAAGCTTGGGCCGGAGAATACCGAGGCCTCAAGAACCTTTCCCGGAGACAAATCTGTTGTCAGGCGCCGGCAGCAATGGCCGGGTGAGCCTGCGCCCCAAGTCGGCGAACGACGGCCGCGAGGGCGAGTGAGGGACACGAGCTAATCATGAACGGACCGACAAGTTTCGCATTTTGGGCGGCTGCGCCCCCCACGGGAGCCGGCGGCCTGTCCATGCTGCTTCCCATCCTGCTCTTTATTCCCTTGCTTTACCTGATCATGATCCGCCCGCAGCAGAAGCGGCAAAAGCAATGGCAGCAGATGCTCGCAGGCATCAAGTCCGGAGACCGGATTACAACGACCGGAGGGATTCGCGGCACCATTATCTCGATCAAAGACGATTCGTTCGTGATTCGTGTCGCCCCCGATAACCTCAAGCTTGAAATCGCCAAGAACGCGATTGCTTCAGTCACGCAAGACGACGCTTCGAAATCCTAGCCCTCCGGGCTTTCACTTTTTGAACCAGAGAAACGAACCAATGAAGAAGAATCTCAGAAACAAGATTGCCCTGATCATTGCGGTTCTTTTGATCTGCCTGTATGGCATCTTCGGAATCCCATCCGGGATCAGTGGGAAGGCGTTGCTGAACGCCATTTCCAGCCGGATTCATATGGGCCTCGATTTGCAGGGCGGGGCGCACCTCATCCTGCAAGTGCAGGTGTCGGAAGCGGTGAACGCCGAAACCGATAACACCGTGCAGGAGATTCAGCAGGATCTGAAGAAGGCCAACCTGACGTTCTCTCAGGTGATCAAGCCCGATCCGAACAAACCGGACGTGATTCGCATCGAGGGGATAAATCAGGCGCAGTCCGATGCCGTCGACACTTTGCTTTCTGGCAACAAATATGCCAACGAGTTCGACGTCTCTGGCGGGTCCGACAACAACTGGACGCTGACCATGAAGACGCCTTTCGAGAACGATCTCGATAAGCGCACGGTGGACGAGGCCATCGAGACCATTCGCGACCGCGTGGATGCGCTGGGTGTGAGCGAGCCGCTGATTCAGGAGTACGGCCTGGGCGCCAACCAGATTCTGGTGGAGTTGCCCGGCATCAGCGATCTCGATCAGGTTAAGAGCGTGATCAAGTCCACGGCCCGCCTTGAAATTCATGCCGTCGACGGTGGCCCATTTCCAACCCAGGATGCGGCGCTCCAAAGTGTGAATGGCGCTCTCCCGCCTGACCAGGAGATTCTGCAGAGTTCGGGGGATCTGGCGGGTTCAAATGGCGCCACCTACTACATTCTCGAGCGGTCCACCATCGTGGCCGGCAGCGATTTCCGCTCCGCCCAGCCAGGCGTGAATTCGAATACCGGGCAAAGAACGGTGAACTTTACCCTCACCGATGAAGCCGGCGACAAGTTCTGGGACTACACCAGCGCCAATATCGGCAAGAATATGGCCGTCGTGATGAGTGGCTCGGTGCGCAGCGTCGCAGTCATCAAGGGCGCGATTCGCGATCAGGGCGAAATCGAGGGCACATTCAGCCAGGCCGAAGTAATGGAACTTTCCAAACTACTGCGGACGGGCGCGCTGCCGGCCTCGCTCAACTACATTGAGGCCAGCACTGTGGGCGCCACGCTGGGCGCCGATTCCATTCGCGAAGGCGTGACTGCAGCAATTGTCGGCATCGTCGTCGTCATGGCCTTCATGCTCATTTACTACAAGGGGTCGGGCATCAACGCCGATCTCGCATTGATCTTTAACCTGATCATTCTGTTGGGGATCATGGGGCTCTCTGCCGCGATTTCGGGCGCTTCGGGCGGCGGAGGTCTGGTGCTCACTCTCACCTTGCCCGGCATCGCCGGAGTCATCCTTACCATCGGTATGGGCGTGGACTCGAACGTGCTGATTTTCGAGCGCATCCGTGAAGAAATTCGCGCCGGCAAGGCGGCTTCGGCAGCCGTGGATCAGGGCTTTGCCCGCGCGTGGCTGACCATCGTCGATACCCACGTTACGACCATCGTATCGGCGGCGATTCTATTCATCTTTGGCACCGGTCCGGTGAAGGGCTTTGCTACCACGCTGACCGTCGGTCTTGCCGCCAATCTTTTCACCGCCGTCTTTGTCTCGCGAGTCATCTTCGAGGCGCATTTGAACAAATTGAAAGCCGGCGAGATGGTTTCGATCTAGAGCCAACGATTCGTCAGCAGGAGAAGACAAGAAGTGGAATTTTTTCGCAATCCGAATGTGAACTGGCTGGGGTGGAAATGGTACTTCCTCGCCTTTTCCATGATCTTCAGCATCGCAGGCATCGCAAAGATGAGCTGGAACTGGTCGCACATCGGCAGCCCCGTTCCGCTGGGAGTGGATTTTCAAGGCGGCACGCAGGTGGATGTGCAGTTTACGAATCCCCCGGACATCGAAGCCATCCGCCATGCCATTGCCGACGCAGGCGTGAAAGATGCAACCATTACGACCTTCGGACCGGCAGCCGATCACCGGGTTCTCATCAGCCTGCCCGTAGAATCCAACGAGGCGGCGCTTGATACCGGCCGTCAGGAGATCGAATCGGCGCTCCAGAACCACTACAACAACTACTTCAACCCCAACACCGGGGTGAAGGTGGATGTGGTGGGACCTACGGTGGGCCACCAGTTGGAAAAGCAGGCCACGCTGGCCACGCTCTATTCCATGCTCGGTATGCTCATCTATCTCTGGTTCCGTTTCCAGCTGATTTATGGCGTGGCCGCGGTCGTCGCCTGCTTCCACGACACGCTTATTACCGTCGGCGCCTTCGCTTTGACCGGCCGGGAGATCAGCCTGACGGTGATTGCCGCCATCCTGACGCTGGTCGGCTATTCGATGAACGACACCATCGTCGTCTTCGACCGCATCCGCGAAAACCTTCGCATCAGCCGCCGCGAGGGCTTGACCGACCTGGTGAACCGCAGCATCAACCAGACCCTGAGCCGGACCGTGCTCACCTCGGGCCTCACTTTTCTTACCGTCTTGGCCCTGTTTATCTTTGGTGGCCCGGTGTTGAACAATTTCTCCTTCGCTTTAGTGGTGGGAATCCTCATAGGGACGTATTCTTCCATCGCCGTAGCGGCTCCGATGCTGGTGGCTTGGCAGGATTGGCGTGCGGGGAAAGGCAAAACTGCCTCCCTGCCAGCAGCCAGGAAGTCAAAAGGTTAGAAAGAATGGCCGCGCAGCTTGATTCTTGCATCCATTCTCAACGGGAAATCGCTCCTGAGGGAGGCTTGCGGCAGCGGTCTACGGGCCGGTTTCAGAAGGATTTAGGGCCATTGAAAGTTGCACCATTTTTGCATCACTGTTGGCAGCGGGAGCGAACTTCTGATAAGGTTTATTCGCTCCTTTGTGTGGATTTTCCAGTCGGGAACAATTCCCCCTCCCGTGGTGTCTAAAATAGGAGTAACGATACCCGATCTACGAGGCTGGCCATGTTTGAAGATTCCACATTTGAATCCGCGAAAAGGATCAAGACCAAGAGCGGTCGGTGGATGTTATTCACCGGCGGCATCAACGCCGCGATCCTCATTCTGCTGATTCTGATTCCGCTGATCTATCCCGAGGCGCTCCCGAGCGCGCTGATGGCAACGATTTTGACGGTGCCGCCACCGCCGCCGCCTCCGCCGCCACCGCCGCCGCCTCCGGAAGTTCATGTCGTCCATGTGCAGTCGGAGATGATGAACAATCAGCTCACGGCGCCCACCAAGATCCCGAAGAACATTGAGATGGTCTCGCAAAAGGAAGCGCCGCCATCGAACTTCGGCGTCGCGGGTATGGAAGGCATGGGAAACAGCAACGGCGTCATGGGTAGTTTGTTCGGCAGCGGCAATGGTCCGCAGATAAAGGCCGCGCCTCCTAAGAAGGTCAACATCTCAGCCGGTGTGGCTGTGGGTTTCCTTCTGAATAAGACCCAGCCGACCTATCCACCGATTGCCAAAGCCGCTCGCGTCCAGGGAACCGTGGTCCTGCAGGCTACCATCTCCAAGCAGGGCACCATCGAGGATCTGCGCGTCATCAGCGGGCCGGCAATGTTGCAGCAGGCGGCGATGGATGCGGTAAGACAATGGCGCTACCGGCCGTACCTGCTCAACAATGAGCCGGTCGAGGTGGAAACCACGGTCAACGTAATCTTCACCCTGGGTGGGTGATGGAATTTCCGGCGCCCTGCCGCTCCTTTGGCAGGGCGCATTGCTTTTGACTGGAATGCGTATTCCCGAAGGGCAGCATTCCATGAACCTCGGTGACCCGCCGCGTCGGGTTTAATTCAGTACAAAGAATCTCCTTAGGAGGAACGATTCAGTGATTCTCGCTCAGCTCGCACATTTCGCTTCGCACACGGTCAACAGTCTTGCCTTCCTTCAGGATGAAGGGCA
Source organism: uncultured Acidobacteriaceae bacterium (assembly GCA_963813015.1). Classification (GTDB taxonomy): domain Bacteria; phylum Acidobacteriota; class Terriglobia; order Terriglobales; family Acidobacteriaceae; genus Telmatobacter. Next base: position 177,828 of record CAWEXN010000012.1, on the reverse strand, counting down.
GACGGTTGGCTTCAGCCCCATGCAACTGTGGGAACACATGGCATGGATGGCCCGCACCGTAGCCATCGTTCTGTTCATCGAGTCGGTCTGGTCCCTGGCCGTGATGATCGACCGCTACCTGTATTTCTCCGCGGCCCGCAAGCAATCACGGGAATTCGCGCCCAAGGTGGCCGGCGCGCTCAAGGAGAGCAAGCTCGAAGAAGCTATCAAGATCGCGGACCGGAACAAGAAATCGCATCTGGCTGAAGTGGTTACGGCCGGCTTGCAGGAGTTCCGCGCGTCGTCCGGTACGGCGACCGAGGATACCATCGCCAGCGCAGGCCGCGCCTTGGATCGTGCTGAAGCCATCGTGCACGCTAAGCTCAAGAGGGGCTTGTCGGTTCTGGCCACCATCGGCTCTACGGCTCCGTTCGTCGGACTGTTCGGCACCGTCGTCGGCATTCTGCACGCATTCGACGCCATCGCCACCCAGAAAATCGCTGGCATCGGCGCGGTCGCGGGCGGTATCTCCGAGGCTCTGGTCACCACGGCGTTCGGCCTGCTCGTGGCCATTCCTGCTGTTATGGCCTTCAACTATTTCACCGGACGCGTCGAAGCTTTTGACGTGGAGATGGACAACTCTTCAAGCGAGTTGATCGACTACTTCATCAAGCAAAGCCACAAGCGCTAAGCGCGAACTGGCTTGTTTCGGGCGAGAATTTCGCCGGGCGGAGGATGTGAAGCTCTTCCGCCCGGCGGTTTGATGATCGCTTGGGGTTGCTTGAGTTCACGGTAGGCCGGAGCGCATCCGGGTAGAAGAATTCTGACGTACGGAGTCCCGATTATGGCAGTAGCAATTCGCGACGAAGGCAAAAAGGTAAACTCCAACATCAATGTCACTCCTATGGTGGACGTGATGCTGGTGCTTCTCATCATCTTCATGGTCATCACTCCCATGCTGCAGAACAAGGTGGCGATCGACCTGGCCAAGGTGGAAAACCCCACCAACATGCCCGACGCCGACAAGGAAGATGCCATTGTCGTCGCTGTCACGCGTGACGGAGCGGTGTATCTCGGCCAGAACAAGGTCGATCCCTCGCAACTGGGCAGCCTGGTGCGGGATAAGCTGGAAGATAAGACCGACAAAACAATCTATGTCCGCGCCGATGCGCGCGCGCAGTACAAGGTGGTAGAAGACGCCATCGACGATGTGCGTACGGCAGGCGTTGAAGAAGTCGGCCTGCTGACGCAAAGACGGGAAGGCAATCAGATCGGCGGCGAGTAGCCCCGCAGTCGGATTGTCTGTTGGAACGATATTCAGGAAACGAGGAGTCTAAGCCATGGCATTTTCAATGGGTGGCGCCGGCAGCATGTCGGAGATCAACGTGACGCCGATGATCGACATTTTGCTGGTGTTGTTGATCATCTTCATGGTCATTGTGCCGGTAACCCCCAAAGGTCTGGATGCGCTGGTACCCCAGCCGCCCAAGAATCCGCAAACGCAGCAACAGCAGAACGACCGCACCATCGTCGTTCAGGTTCTTTATCGCCCGGGCCAGACCCCGGCGTACAAAATTAACGACACCGATGTGAATCACGCCGATCTCTTGGGAAAGCTGACTGAGATCTATGCCAATCGCGCCGAACGCGTCATGTTTGTAAGGGGCGATGACGATGTGAACTTTGCCTATATCGCCGATGTCATCGATATTGGCAAGGCCGCGAATGTGGACCACATCGGGCTGATGACGCCGAAGATCCAGGCCGGCCAGTAAGCTGGCTGTGTCCGGAGACACTTGATCCGGAGGCGTGGAAGAGTACAATTTTTTCGCCTGGCTGCGGTACGTTTTCGCTGCACCCGGATGCTGAGTTTCCAGGTACGGCCCGCAGGCCCAAGCCTGAAGGAGAAGGATAAGAAAATGATTCGAACCGCACGTTTTTGGGCGCTCGCGGCGACCTTAACTGGCATGGTGATTGGCATGAGCGGCTGCAACCAGCTCATGGCTCGCGATCAGTTGAACAAGGGAGTCGATGCCTACAAGAACGGTCACTACGATGAGGCCATCGAGCACTTCCAAAAAGCCACGGAACTCGATCCCAAGCTGCCCATGGCGAAGACCTACCTGGCTACTGCGCTTGAGCAGGATGTAGCCCCGGGAGTCACGACACCCGAGAACCTGAAGATCGCCAACCAGGCCATCGACATGTTCAAGGAAGTCCTGAGTGAAAAACCTAACGATGTCGACAGCATGAAGAAGATCGCGGGCATTTATTTCAGCATCAACCAGATGGATGAGGCCGAGGCTTGGCAGAAGAAGGTTTTGGATGTCGATCCCAACGATCCTGAGGCGGCTTATACGATCGGCGTGATTGACTGGAAAAAGGCACACCAGAACAAGCTCAATGCGCTGCAGGCTGTGGGCCTCAACGATGACGGCAAGGGCAATGTGAAGGCTCCGAAGCCGGTCATGGAGAAGCTGGCCGAGGAAAACGGGCCGCTCGTGGACGAGGGACTGAAGTACCTGACTATGGCCGTCAACGATCGCCCCAATTATGACGACGCCATGCAGTACCTGAACCTCATCTACCGCAACAAGGCGGACGTGGACTACGGCAACGCCTCGGCGGTCACTCAGGACCTGGCGGCGGCAGACGAATGGACCACGAAGGCGATGGACACGCGCAAGGCCAATGAAGCGAAAAAGAATCAGGGCCCCGGCGGCATCACCATTGATAATAGCGGCCAGATGCACTAGCCGCTGCGGTTTCATCCGGTAGCGAGACGAGACGGCCTCTGCTCTGCGGAGGCCGTTTTTCTTGAAGCCCAATCTCAACTGTTCTGAGGTGTACTTTGATGGAAGCGTCCCGCATTGCACGAATCGATCTTCTGCTTTCTTCTTGCTTCGCCCTGGCCGCTCTCAACTCACCGGCGCAGACGGCTCCCCAGCCTGTGCCCGGAGTAGCGCCGCATCCTGCCGCAATGCATGCCGCCCAGTCGAACGGAGGTTTCGTCGCAAAGAATGAACAAGAAACGCTTGAGGTCACGGTTTGCGGAGATTCCCTGATCCACGTCACGGCGCGGCCGGCGGGCGCACCGTCCGCAGCCGAAATTCAGCCATGGATGCTCGCAACGGCCGAAGCCTGCCCCGGCGCATCTTTTCAGTTCAGCGAATCCGGCGGTTCTGCAAGCTTAACTACGGCGCGCCTTGCAGTTTCGTTTTCAGAGACGAATGGCAACCTGACTGTCCGAACGTCCCAGGGAGAAGAACTGATCCATGAGCGGCCGAACTTGCCGCGCACCTATCGCCCCTCAGAAGCGCAAGGGTTATTCCATATCGAAGATCGCTTCGGCCCCGACGCCACCGAGGCTCTTTACGGGCTCGGCCAGCATCAAAGCGGGATGCTCAATTATCGCGGCAGTGTCGTTGAGCTCGGCCAGAACAACACCGACGTCGCAATCCCGCTTGTCGTCTCCAGCAAGGGATACGCCATTTTGTGGAATACGGCTTCGTTCAGCTACTTCGACAACCGTTTCCCGCTTGAGCTGAATCTCGAATCAATGGCTGCGCCCCAGATCGATTACTACATCCTCTATGGCCAGCAAATGGACTCAATCATCCACCTTTACCGGTCCATGACCGGGCATGTGCCGCTCTTCCCCGAGTGGGCCTATGGCTTCTTCCAGTCCAAAGACCGATACAAGACGCAAGCCGAGATTCTCTCCATCGCGGCCGAATACAGGTCTCGCCACATCCCCATTGATGCCATCGTGCAGGATTGGTTCTGGTGGAACCCGGGTCACAAGGGAGACCCGGTCTATAACTCCGGCTACACCGACGTTCCTGCCGAACTGAAGACCCTCCACGACGAGCATGTCCACGCCATGATCTCTGCGTGGGCCTTGATGGACCCGGACAGCGAGAACTTCAAGCAGATGGTCCAGAAGGGATTCGAGATCGACGACACGCAGGCTTACGATCCAACAAATCCAGCCGCCAGAGACTTCTTTTGGAACCAGTTTGTAGGCAAGCTCTTCGCCCAGGGTTGGGATGCCTTCTGGCTCGACAGTTCTGAGCCGGAAGAGGCTTGGCCGCATGTTGGCGATGCCGTTCTCCGCGACAAGCAACTCCACATTGGCAGTGGCCTGGAGTACACAAACGTTTTTCCGCTCGAACACACGGCCGGAGTCGCGGCACATTGGAAGCAAGCAGACCCCGAGAAGCGCGTCTTTCTCCTCACACGTTCCGCCTTCATGGGCCAGCAGCGCGTTGGCGCCACGGTCTGGTCGGGAGATGTCTATAGCAGTTGGTGGGCGCTGCGCCGCCAGGTTCCCGCCGGCCTCAATTTCGCGCTCTCTGGATATCCATACTGGACCACCGACATCGGCGGCTACCATCCGCTTAACTATGCGCAAACCATCCCGCCGGGCTATCAGGAGCTTTACGAGCGCTGGTTCGAATACGGCGCCTTCTGCCCCGTGTTCCGCACCCACGGCCATCGTGACCACAACGAGCTATGGGTTTACGACCAGGTTTTTCCCGCACTCGTCGCTGTCGACCGCTTGCGTTACCGGCTCCTGCCCTATGTGTATTCGCTGGCTTGGAAGGTAACGAGCGACGATTACACCATTCAGCGTCCTTTGGTGATGGATTTTCGCGGCGATCCCGCCACTTTCGAGATCGGCGATCAATTCATGTTCGGCCCCGATTTTCTGGTCAGTCCAGTCCTCACTGAGCACGCTACGTCCCGTTCTGTTTATCTCCCCGCGGGAGCCGAGTGGTACGACTTCTGGAGTGGGGAGCGCACCACGGGCGGTTCATCGATCACGGTGCCCGCTCCGCTCGATCGCATTCCACTGGATGTACGCGCGGGATCAATCCTCCCGCTAGGCCCGGTGATCGAGTACACGGGCCAGGCCACCGATCCCATCGAGTTGCGCGTCTACCCTGGGGCCGATGGCGCTTTCACGTTCTATGAAGACGAGGGCGACAGTTATCGCTACGAGAAGGGTGCTCATGCCACCGTTTCAATCCATTGGGACGACGCGGCCCACACGCTGACGATGGGCGAACGAGAGGGAAGCTACACTGGCATGCCGTCCGAACACACGTTCAATGTTGTGATTGTTTCTTCAGGCCATGGCGTTGGGCCGGATGCGACGGCAAACCCTGACAAGACGATCCAATACACCGGATCACGGATAGAGGCAAAGTTCTAGCGGATAGATAAGCGGCGGGGCTTTACTGGCCGCCCCGCTTCAGAATCTGCTCGGCGAGATAGTTGCGCACCTTGGCGCCATCTGTCAGGGTCTCGAGATATGCAGTCTGGAGAAGTTGCTTCTGGCTGTCGTGGAGCGATCCGTGAATGGCCTGCTGCACCCGTGGATCGTTCAATTCCCGCTGTCCTGCTGGCTCGCGGGAAATCAGCTTGTAGATCGCATAACCGGCGATCTTGTGTCCCGGCGTCGAGTCGTCATAGACAGGAATTACGTCGGTGAACTGATCCGGCTTGAGTTTATTGATTGCCTCGTAGAGCTCGGGGTCGGACTTGAGCTGTGATTCGCGCGCAAAGCCCATATCGCCGCCGTTTGATGCGGTGTTCTGATCCTCTGAGGCGTTCATCGCCACAGTCGCAAAATCCACCCCGCTCTCGAGCTGGCTGTATGCAGCGTCGATTTTCCGTTTCGCGTCAGCATCGCTCGCCGGCTTCTCGCCTTGTAGATTCGGTGATTGCTGGCCCGACGATGTCGTGACGACAATTCGCGCAAGATGATATTGCGGCTCAATCAGGTTGAAATCCGCCTTATGCGCCGCATAAAAAGCCGCAATCTGTGCGTCGGTGATGTTGATTTTGGACTCGATCTCCTTGTTCATCAGCTTGGTTTCGGTCAAACCGCGCCGAATATCGCGCTTGAAATCGTCCAGCGACAGGTTGCGCTGCTTCAGCATTGCGTTGAATTGTTCGTCTGTGTAAGGGGCCTTGATCTCCGCCAGCTTGCCGTTAACGTCTTCATCGCTTGCCGTCAGATTCAGCTTGGCCGCTTGCTGTTGCAGAATTTCGTCGCGAATCATCTGGTCCAGCACGCTCATCCGCCGAATATCGGCTTCCTCAGACGATGGCGTTTGCGGGCTGTCTCCGAGAGTGATCTGGTAGTTTCTCTCGAGCTCGGCGCGCAAAATCTCCTTGCCGTTTACCGTGGCCACCACGTCAGCTGAAGGCGATCGGTGGCAGCCTGCTACGGTGGACAACAAGGCAACGCCCACCAGAGCGGCCGCGGCAAAGTTCTTGCGCCTTCTAAAACTCGATGCGACTTGCAAGTTGATCTCTCCCATGGGGTTTACTAGACCCCCCGGCCTTCTAGGATAAATCCCGCATGTGGCGGGCGGATAGTCCCCAAATGAGTCATCGGTTGGACCCGGCCTGCGCCGGAGTCGCCGCGTCCTGCGTCGCCGGCGGTTGCTCGCCTGCGGCACGCACCGCGCGGTCAATCACCATCCAAAGCTCATTTTGGGGAATTGCGCCGCCATTCACGGGCTCTCCATTCACGTACACCGCCGGTGTTCCATCGATTCCCAGGTCTTTGGCCAGCTTGACCGACGCCCGAATTTGCGTTTCATCCTGTTTCGCCAGGCAAGCGTTGAGAATGGTCTCGTCGAGCTTGCCGAGTGTCGCCTCCTGGTGGGCGATGCGATCCAGCGCTGCAAAGCTCTTCTGCATGTCGCGGTCACTTCCCGTGACCTCATTTCCATGAGCGTGAAGGTAATCCACATAGGTCCAGTAAACATCACTGCTCTGCGCTGCCAGGCAATTGGCATCGACCGCCGCGTGCATTGCCCACGGGTGTATCTCGCTCAGCGGATCGTCCTTGTAAACGAACCGTACCAGGTCCTTGTAATGCTCGATCGTGGCCGGAAACAGTTCCTCGTGCATGCGCGCGCAATAGGGGCACTCCAGGTCGTCGAAGTTGATTATCGTCACCTTCGCTGCGGGATTGCCCCGAACCGGGCGCCCCGCGACTGGAATGGCGTCGGCAGGATCTTTGGTCAAGTCGAACGTGTCCAAATGCACGAGTTTGGTGCTGTCGGCAGAGATCAGAAAGTTGACGACCTGGGATTTGGAGTCGCGTGCGATGGTGACAGGCAGTGTCTCATAACCAGGAAACTCGCTCCCTGTGCGAGCGCCGATGCTGACGGTCACATCTGGAGGCAGCTCGTATTGAGAGCGAACTCGAATCTCAATGCGCCGGTTGAGGGCAGGATCGGGCCCCGAAGGCGCCGTACTCTGGGCTCTACAACCCGCGGTCAGGCCCAAAACAAGCAGTCCTGCCAAAAAACGAAAGCGTAACAATAGCTTTTCCTCTCAGGAAAGGATACTCCAGCGGGGTGCCCGGCGACCCTTCGTGCACTCGATGACACGGCGGCAATAGAAAGACGCACCGCCTTGCAAAAAGCAACCGCAATCATGCAGGAAACGAGCGGCTTTCGCTCCTGCTGCCGAGAATTGGCTCGTGGCCACAAAGCACGAGCCGTTAACCACTCTCTTCAATACGCAGGCGGCAAAGTTGGATCGCGGAAGACTGAGTTTGCGCGCCGGATGTCTCCCACGGCGCCGAAGTTGGCCAGCGTGAAGCTGTAAAGCCACTGCGTTTCGTCGCGGCTTGTTGATCCCACTGTGCCCAGCTCGTATCGCCTGTAACCGGCGGTCAATCCGCAGCAGTTCCAGTTGTAGACTGCCTGCACTCCCGCGTACTGCACTTCGTGCTGGACAAAGTCATAGCCACCATTCACCGCCAGGTTGAATCCTTTGCCGCTCTGCTTGCCGAACTCAAAAAAGGGCTGCAGCTGCTGGCTTTTGATGATGGTGGCAACGCTGCTGATACTGCTGGTTTGTTCGTCGGGGGCGTTGAGCAGCGCGTGGCCAATCCCCACCGTTGTCCGGCCAAAGCTGTACCCCGCAAAAAGATTGTTTGCAGCGATGCGCCCCGCGATCGAGTCGTAATCCAGATCCCATTCGACGCGCAGATTATCAATCGCTTCAAAGCGCATGCGCGAAACCACAGGCGCAATGTTGCGCGGCGAAGTCAGAAAGGTTGGCGCCATCAGATCCAGCGTCGCATCGAAAACGTTGCGCCTCCCTGCGATCACCGCGCCGCCGAAGTTGGGATCGATGAAGTACTCCTGCGCAATTTGCCAAGTCGCCCACTCACGGGGCGCATTCGGGCATGCCTGTCCCGTTCCGTCGCCTGTGTCATCATCGTCATCATCCGTCTTGCAGGGTCGCTCTTCGGTCGGCCGCAGGTAGAAACGCTGCGTCAGCGAGAAGCCCGCTTCGTTCACATCGGTGGCGATGTCGGTCGTGTCGAAGAGAAGCACATTGCGGGCCTGCGCCCCGATTCCGCCGACATAGCGGTATGTCAGCTCTGGCTCAATCACGTGGCGCAGCTCGCGGTGCCACATGGGAAGCTCAAAGTCTCGCTCCAGGGCGGGCGGCCGGATGTCGGCCGACGCTTCAAGGTCGGCGCGGTTGAGAGCGCTGTGATCAATCTGCGGAACCGTAAAAGGTCCCGCTAGAGCTGGCGTTTGGCTGATGGTATACGCGGTGTCGCGCAGAGCAACTTCGGGAACGAAGCTCCACCCTCCGGCTGTGAACGGCATCGAAAGATGAGGGTAGACGTCCGATCGAACCACGTTGCGCGAATGAAAGGACGGCTCGGAGCGGTTCAAATAGCCCAGCGACGATCCCAATCCCCAGTAAAGTGGTGAGTCTCCAAGCGGCCGGTCCAGCACATCGTAGCGGAGCAGCGGCAAGCGCAGAATCTTTACTTCATCTCCGTTTGCTGTGCCGGCGAACGATTGGAATCGGTCCAGCCAGGCAGTCGGCTCAACGCCGTTGTGATTATGCGTCAGCACGACGTCGCTCGCCACCTCGGAGCTGGTCGCCTGTGAGTAGTTATCGTTGAAGACCAGCCGGTACACGTAACTCGACAAGTATTCGATGGCCCCCGCAATTCGAGTCGAAGGCGACAGATCCTTTCGTCCCATCAGGTCCACGTCCACGCCGCCCTGGTTCACGAGCTGATTGCTGACCTGGCCGGTTTGCGTGTTGGTGGTTGGCTCTTCGATTCCGCGGTCGATGAGCGCACTCCAGCGCGCGGTCAGGTGATCAAGCCCCGGTCCCCTGTAACGGAAGTCGCCATTGGGCGCCCATCCGCGCTTGCTGAAGTACTCCACGCCCACCGACGCATCCATGCTGCGGTTTATTGCCCAGTACACCTGTTCGCCCAGCACGTAGCCCTTGATGGAAGAGTTGCCGACGAACGGAATCATGAACCCGCTCACGCGCCCAGTCTCGTTCGCTGGATGCCGCAGATACGGAATGTAGAAGATTGGGACGCCCAGAAACTCAAATAACGCGTTCGTGGTCGATGCTTTTTCGTTGTCCAGTGCGATGGTATGCGCAATGATTCGCCAATCGGGGTGGGGAAGCCGGCAATTGGTGATCGAGCCGTCGATCACTTTGAATTTACCTTCGCCCGTCTCCAGCAGGACACGGCCTGAAAACAGCAGCGGAGTGGGCGTCGAGTACACGATCGTGTGTCCCATCGTGCGCACGCCCTGCGAGCCGCTTACGTCGTAGAAGCGCGCGGTATGCATGTTGAGCCGCATGTCGCCGTGCGTGGCGTTGATGAGCACATCGTTTGGCCCGCCTGACAACTGCAGGTGGCCGTCGGCCTCAAGCTCAGTCGTTTTCCGGTTATAGACCGCGGAGTCCGCGTGAAGGACGTAATCCTCGTAGTGGACGACCACATCGCCCGTCAGCGTCAAGATATCGCCGACCCAATCCTGGCGCTTGGCCTCCCACTCAACCGGTGTTCCGGTTGCAGGGCCTGCCTCCGGTTTTGCCAAAGGCACCAATTCCTGGCTCGGATCGTCCGGCAACAAATCTGAAGAAGGAGACGCGGCGCTCTCTGGCGCGACGCTTGTCTCACTTTGCGAGGAAGGTATCGCATTGGTCAACACTGGGGCGGCCTGTGCGCCCAGTCGCAGGTGACAGACGGCCAGCAGCGTGATACATACTAAGTTACGAGGGCACATCCAAGTCCATGACCGGTGCAAGGCTCAGCATAGCAAAGCCGGCTGCGGGGATTCGAACGTGACCCACGAAGCTCTGGTAACTTAGAAAAACTCGGGTTGATCCCACGAAGACAGGGCAAAATCTCGCGGTGACACCTGTAATGATCCGCAATTCTCTTCCTTGGTTCAAATGCAATCCCCCTTGCCGTTCCTTTCAGATCTCGTCCCAGTGCGCGAGTGGAACCGGCAGCTTGAGCCAGCAGGCAGAATCTGCCGCGGCGGAAGGAAAAGTGAGCATTGAGTAAATCGGCCAGTACGGCAACTCTTTTTCCGGCTTGGAAGCAGGAGGTTAATCGGCGCGTCGCCGCCCACATGAGCCGCAAGACCCCATCGACGAACGAATCCAGGGCGTCCCAGGATGGCCGTTCAACTCACGGCAGTCGTGCCGCGCAAGCCGCCGCGCGCGTAGCCGAGCGGTATGCCCAGGCCCCCAGCTACAGCGAACTCCTGGCCGATGAGGCGCGCAACGCGATGCGTGCTGCTGAAGCCGCATCAAAAGCTGCCCAGCAGGCACAAGCCGCCGTACAGTACGTACTCGACGGTCTTGAGGCCGCGGCCGCGCCGGAATTGGTCACGCATTCCGAATCTGAAGGATCGAGCGCGCCCGCTTTCCGGGAGACGCTCGATTCTCAGCTTCTCAATCAACGCTCACCGTTTTCTGCTGCAAACCGGACGGAGCAGGCCCGCCAGCGGGGAGAACGAGCCGATGACCGCCAAGCCCTGGCGCCATCTGAGGCCTCTGCGGAGGCGTTCGAAGACTCTCGCGCAGAGGACGCGGGTGTGCCGATTTATGCCAATCTCATTCAATTCCCGCGCCCCATGGTCGCTACGCGCAGAATGCGTCCTCGCCGCGCCGAAGGCCCATTGGCTTCCGCGCCGGCTCAATCTCAGTTGAGCATTTTCGAAGTTGATCCCGGGAGCATCTCGACCGAGGCCGCGCCTCCGGTCGACGAGCCTGCCGCGCCGGTGTGGATGCGCGCCGAGGAGTTGACCAGCGAATTCAAGCCGCAACCGGACGAGCAGCTTCTCGAAGAATCTAGGCCTCGGGCGACGCAAGGTTCCATAAGACTCGCGCCTTTGAACCTTCGCCTGATGGCTCTTACGGTTGACACCAGCTTGACCCTCGCGGCTTGTCTATCGCTGGCGGCGCTGTTGGTTTCTCGCGCCAGTCACTTACCCGGCCTGCGCACAGTCGAGCTCGTCACGGGCCTCGCCATGCTGGCCATCGGCGCCGCGTATCAGGCGCTGTTTATGGTCCTCGCCCGCGCCACGCCGGGCATGAGATACGCCGGCATCGCGCTCTGCACCTTTGAGGGAAAACTCCCCTCCCGCGCGCAACGATGCATCCGTCTCGCCGCGCTCCTTCTCTCGTTTTTGCCACTGGGATTGGGCTTGGTCTGGGCCCTTTTTGACGAAGACCGTCTCATGGGCCATGATCGCCTCTCGAAAACTTACTTGCGAAAGCGCTGAAGCATCATCCCGCCAACGCTCGCAGCGCACTCACTCCCGCACCGATCAGGGCTGTCTCATCGTCAGGAGGAAGAATCTCCAGCGAGAAGCTTTGCAGCGGGCTCATCCGCACCATGGTTTCCAGATGGCTGCGCAATCTGTCCAAATCGAGGAATCCGACATTGCTTCCCGTAAAGTAGAAGCGCCCCGGCCCAGCCAGGTGGATGAATGACGCGGTCGCCGCTGCCAGAGCGCGGTGCCACAGATCGACGAACTCACGGCAGCGAGCGTCCCCCTGCTTGGCGTTGGCGAAGACTTCTTCTGGCTCCAGGTCAAGGAAACGCAAGCGCATGGCGCGATGCCCCATGATGCCTTCCAGATGGCCGGCGCCGCCGCAGCCGCAGTAGCGCTCTTTGGGGTCGAGCGTCACGGTGATATGACCACCCTCCCAAACACCCTCCATATACGGCCAGCGGCCATAGCCGATGCCCTTGCCGATCGTCCATACCCGTGTGAGCTTGTCCAGCTTTCCGCGTGTGGCGGCTACGCCGGCGGCGATGGCGTCTGCATCGTTGCCAATGTGCACGGGCGCCGCGATTCCGCGCCTCGCGAGCGCATTGGCCAACTCGTCGGCCAGGCGCATGCCTTTCAATTGCTTCAGATTTGGCGACTCTTCAATGACCCCTGAACGCACGATTCCTGGTACTGCAACGCCGATCGCGTCGGCCTTCCCACCCCCTCGGCCCGACGTTTCTCCCGCAAGCGCGAGAATATGCTCGGCGAGGATTTCGACCAATTCGCTGCCGGGAATCGCGTCGAGCTCATTCATCAATTCAGGGTCTTCGGGATAGTGAAGCAGCTTGCCCGTCAACCGCTGATCCTCCAGCCTGCCGGTCACGATGCGGCTGGTCATCACCACGCCGATTGCCGTGCTCATCGCACCCTCCTTGGGAAATGGAGAGAAGTTTCAGTTCTTGCAAAACCGCTTCTTATCGATCGGCGCCCGCCCGCTGGGACCAATGCTTTTCATGTTGCGAAAAAGAAGCTAAGAGCCAATAGCTAAGAGCAAAAGGCCGATTCCTACTCCGACTGGTATTTGTGCAACCGGCCCAAGCCATTGAATGCCGCCACTTTGTAACACTCCGCGAGCGTCGGGTAGTTAAACACGGTATCGATGAAGTAGTTCACAGTGCCGCCCAGCGTCATGACCGCCTGCCCGATGTGGACCAATTCGCTGGCCTCCTCGCCGATAATGTGTACGCCCAGCACCTTCAGCGTGTCGCGATGAAAGATGAGCTTGAGCCTGCCTGTTGTATCTCCGCGAATCTGCCCGCGAGCCACCTCGCGATAATAGGCCATGCCCACTTCGTACGGCACATCTTCGCCGGTCAATTGCTCCTCCGTCTTTCCAATGAAGCTGATCTCGGGGATGGTATAGATGCCATAGGGATAAAAGCTGGGATTGGAACTCGCCGTTTTGTCACCGAAGGCGCGAACCGCCGCAATGCGTCCCTGTTCCATCGAAACAGACGCCAGCGAGGGAAAGCCCACCACGTCGCCAACGGCATAGATGTGTTCGACTTTGGTCTGGTAGTGCTCGTCCACGGCGATGCGGCCGCGCTTGTCCGCTTCGAGGCCGGCTGCCGCCAGGTTCAGGTCGTCCACATTGCCTTGCCGGCCTACAGCATAGAGCAGCGCGTCGCCTGAGACCTTCTTCTTGCTTTCAAGGTTGGCCACGACCGTACCCGGAGATGGCTCCTCCACGCTGTCCACTTCCTCGCCCAGCCGCATGGTTACCCGAGCGTCGCGCAAATGGTAACTGAGCGCCTCAATGATCTCCTGATCAGCGAACTCAAGCAGCCGGTTGCGCTTTTCGATCAGCGTCACGCGCACTCCAAGCACTGCGAACATGCAGGTGTATTCCACGCCGATGACGCCACCGCCTACTACGATAAGCGTCTTGGGAAGCACGTCCAGGCCCAGAATCTGGTCGCTGTTGACAATGGTCTTGCCGTTCACCGGTACTTTGTCTGAAATCGCAGGCTTGGTTCCCACGGCAATGATGATTTGGCTCGCTGAAAGAGTGGAATCGCCCTGCGGACCTTCAACGCGAATCTGGTGGGGGTCGAGAAAGTGCGCGACGCCATGCACCACGTCAATGCCGTTACGCGAAAGTTGCGCCTCGGTCACGTCCACTTCGGTCTTGATCACTGCCTGGACGCGAAAGGCCAGATCCGCCATCGTGATCTTCTCTTTCACCTTGTAGTTCACGCCATAGATCGATCGGTAGTTGTATCCCGAGAGATGCAGCACCGCCTCGCGCATGGTTTTGGAAGGTATGGTGCCGGTGTTGATGCACACTCCCCCAACCACTGAGCGCGCCTCGACAACGGCCACACGCTTGCCCATTTTGGCTGCAGCTACTGCGGCGCGCTGCCCCGCGGGACCGGAACCGATGACGACCAAGTCATACTCTTGCGCGCTCATGCCGATTTCTCTCCACGGTTGGATGCTCGGTTACGGTTCATTGCATGGATTCGCCGTCGCTGCGCTGCCGCGCCGGCTCTCTTTCCAGAATAACTGTACAGGGGCGATCGCGAATGAAGATGAAAACTTCCTTACTTCATAACGATGGCAAGTGGAAGGATGGATTCGTGACCATTCCTGATCGGCGGGGAGCCCCGGCGAGCAGCTTGCGCTCACACGCCAGGGCCGCAGATTTGGGTTCCCGCCGGCTCAATCCCGGTTTGGACCTGACAGTCGTCATCAGGTAGGCCCCGCGCCAAAAGCGCAGAGATACGCCTACGAAAGCGCCACGATTCCCGCTCAGCGCGCAGCCGAACCTTTCGGCGAGTGTCGCTGAATCTATCGGCTCAATCGCCGTTGCCTTGAGGGGTATCGCACTGTTGGCGTGCTGCCGATTCCTATCCGATGCCGATGCTTCAGTTGAATCAGGACGCGCACTCATTGGAGAGGAGGCGCACCACCGTCTCGACGCTTCGGTTCAAGAGCGTGCGATTTATTTGAGATTCGGATGTCTTTGCGCCCATGTCTTGTAATCATTCAGCACGGCGATCCCTTCCATGTTGAACCACGAGTACCCATTGCGCCGCTCCAGGCTGAGATCGTCGACGTCGTCGTGGATCGTCTTGTCGCGATCCCCGAAGATCGGCTTGTCTGTGCCGATTTGGTAGTAGCGAGCCCAGATCGGACCTGCACCTGCGACGGCCTCCATCTTCCGCCCGCCCGGGCTTTTGCGGTCGGCAAAGAAATCTCCGCTCCCAAAACGATACCCAAAAATTTCCACCTTCGTGAACCACGCGCGGGCCGCATGCACCGCCGCAACCTCGGCCGGAGTGGGGTCAGGCAAGCTCATCAGGAACTCCACGATTGGAAAGCTCTCATCGCTGGTCAGTGCGGCCATTTCATAATTGCGCGCCGAAGTGGGCTCCAGGGTCAGCGCGTCATACTGCTGCGCCCACACGGTCTTCACGCCGTTCTCCACAATCTGCAGCTTGAGCAGGCAGTCGATGCCGCGGTTGGCCGCAGGTGCTGCGCGGCGTTTCAGAGCATTTGGAACGAACAAGTAGTCGGCAGCGCCCGTCGCGACATCGTGCAGAATCTCCACTGCATGCGTCATGGCATCGTCGTTGATGGTGATGGCGTCGTGATAGCCGCCCTCGAGCGGCCACACCTGCGGCCAGCCGCCATTCGGATACTGGGAGTCCAAAAGGTACTCGATGCCCAGATTCACCGAGGCACGAAACGGCGTCGCATCCGCATCGCGATGCGCCGCCAGCAGGGCGGTCGTAACGTGCGCCAGAAATCGAATCTGCATCCACGTTGAATCGTTGTCCAGCGTGGCGATGTAATGCCAATTGGGATCCACCGGCTTGTCGAAGTCGGCGGAATCCGGAAAGCGATTTTCGTTGTTGGCGTCGTACAGATCGCCGGGCGCGCGGGGCCGGGTCACCATGTCGATATTCTTGCTCCAGCCGCCGTCGGCCACCTGGTAGGTCACAATGTTTCGCGCGCCCTTGATCGCTTCGTCGCTGGTCCACCAGTCCGCCGGATGATCGGCCCGCAGGACGTACATTCCCCTGCCGCCCGATGCATGCTTGGGACTTGTGTTGCCGGCGGCTTTCTGCTCGTTGGCCAGCGTCTGCTTGTCAATCGCCTTTTGCTTTTCTGATCGCTCCAGGTACTCGAGCCACGCTTTCTGCGCCTTCTTCGGGAGTGTCGAAATCCGTTCCCGCGTCAAAGGTTGGGCAATCACATTCATGCCAATCGTGTTGGCTGAAGAGATCGCGGGCAAGCCCAGGGCGACGAGCGAAGCCAGGAGGAAGAGCCGGCCCGGCTTGTCACTGAAACACATGGCCCGGTTTGTACCGCAGCGCAATTGTGCTTGTCAATGTGTGGTCTGACCTCTTCGCGGCTTATCTTTGGCCTCGCTTGCCAGTTACTCTGCCGGTCACTCCCCGGCGGGCTCAAAATGTTTTACGCTCATACCATGGAATTCAAAGTCCTCGACCTCGAGCGCGAGCCGATCGAATTCGACCTGGAGCTGAAGCCCGGCGCGGTCGATTTCGGCGATGAAGCCGATCAAATTGGCAATCTGGCCACTTCCGGCCAGGCCGAAGTGATTCATGAGCACCGCGGACCGAAGGACATCGTCCCCGACATCCGCTTGAAAGGCCGCTTCGCAGGCAATTTCCAGGTTCCTTGCGCCCGCTGCATTGAGCCGGTAGAGATTCCCCTGGCCGCCGAGTTCGACCTCATCTTCCGCCCCATTGGCGTCGATGCTGACGTTCCCGAGCGCTCCATAACTGCGTCGGAGACCGAAATCGGTTATTATCAGAAAGACAGTCTGTTGCTTGAGGATGTGCTGCGTGAGCAGGTGCTGTTGTCCCTGCCGGTCAGGACGCTGTGCAAGCCCGACTGCAAGGGACTTTGTCCGCACTGCGGAGCCAACCGCAACACCCAGCCCTGCTCTTGCGATGAGGGTCCGAGCGATCCCCGCTGGGAGGGGTTGACCGGGTTGCGCAGCCGGATCAAGTCCTGATAATTCAATGATTTGCAGGGTGGCTCGTTGCTTGTTGCGCTGAGCCGGCCCACAGAAACAAGTCGCTCCCCGTTCCGGTGCCAGCAAAGAGGGCCAGCGGGCCAAATTTGAAAGGAATTGCACCATGCCGAATCCCAAGAGGCGCCATTCAACGCGCCGCACCGCCAACCGCCGTGCTCACGACTTTCTTTCTGCTACCGGGCTTTCTGAGTGCCCCAACTGCCACGAAAAGAAGCTCCCCCATCAAGCCTGCCCCAAGTGTGGGGCATACAAAGGCCGCTCCGTGCTTGAAGTGAAGGCGGAGAAGTAAATCCCAAACCCAATGCTCACCGACATTGCGCTTGACGCCGTTGGTACCGACAAGGCTCCGGAGCCCGAGATCAAGGGGGCTATCCTCGCTTGCCGCACTCTTCCCGTGCGGGTCCATCTGATTGGTCCCGAGGCGGAACTTCGCGACCTGCTCGATGAGCATCTTGAAGATGAAGACCTGCCCATCGTCATTCACCACGCTTCAGAGCGAATCGCGATGGACGAAAAGGCTGCGCATGCCGTGCGCTCCAAGCGGGACAGTTCGCTTCGCGTGGGTCTCAAACTCGTGCGCGAAGGCAAAGCGACGGGCTTTGTGACCGCAGGCAATACCGGCGCGGCCATGGCAACGGCCAAAATGGTTCTGGGCGCGCTGCCCGGCGTCGATCGCCCAGCGTTGGCAACACCCATGCCCACGTCAAAGGGTAATCCCTGCGTGCTTCTTGACGTCGGCGCTAACGTCGACTGCAAAGCGCAGAACCTCGAACAGTTCGCCGTGATGGGCGAGATGTACGCCCGCAGCGTTCTCAAGATCGCGCGGCCCCGAGTCGGCCTTCTTTCTATCGGCGAGGAAGAATCCAAGGGTAACGAGCTTACCCGCGAAGCTTTTCCGCTCCTCAAAGCCCTGCCCATCAACTTCATCGGCAACGTTGAGGGCCGCGACATTTTCAACGGTCAGGCCGATGTGATCGTCTGTGATGGATTCGTGGGCAACGTGGCTTTAAAGGCCAGCGAAGGCATTGGCCGCTTTGTGCGGGATGTGCTGCGCACTTCGCTGAACAAGACTGTCACTGCCCAGGTGGGCGCGCTGCTGTCGCGCAAGGCCTTCAACGACTTCCGCCGCCGCCTCGACTACACCGAATACGGCGGCGCCCCGCTGCTCGGTGTACGTGGCGTCTGCATCATAGGTCACGGATCGTCGAACGAAGTCGCTATTTATAACGGCATTCGCGTGGCCCACGAGTTCTCGCGTTCCGGCGCCAACGAACGCATCGAGCAGGCCTTTGCTGGTCGGCCCAAGCCGCGTCCCGATCACGGCGCCAACACCGACGCGACAATTCACTAATCAGTGATCAGGGCTGCCATGGTTGACAAGCTGGCGCATCCTTCTTCGTTCGATCCGGCGACGCTTGCGCAATTGGCTTGTCCTGCCTGCTACGGCGAGCTTAGCCGTGAAAACTCGCGCTTGCTTTGCATCGTCTGCGGCCAGGCCTATCCCATTGTCGATGGCATTCCCGTCCTGATCATCGAACGCGCAGAGCCGACTGGCGAATTGCGCTGAGAGTCGGCTCCGGCGAGCTTCCTAGTGTTGGCTGTGCCGCCAGTCCCAGTAAGCCTTCTGATCGTCCTTGTTTCGTTTGGCGAATTCCACATGGTCGCGGTGCGTGCTGTGCTCCCACTGGTTGTAGTAGGGTTCTTCCGCCGCCCACCCGTGATAGTCGTGATAGTAGGGGTCGTAGACCCGCACAGTTCCTGTGCAGCCTGTGCACAGCACAGGCAAGGCAATTGCTGCTGCCAGGACCATGGGGGCGAAGCGCTTCAACAATGAGCGCGCGGTGTTGACTACTGGTCTCGTCATCTTTTCTCTCCTGTCGGTTTTGATGCGATGAACAATATCCCGCATCGTGTGATGCTCCCGGCTTTGAAGGGGATGTGCGAAAGCGCCGAATTCTCTCTACCGGCGCAGATAAAAAGGCCGCACAATCAATGCTGCCAAGCCGATGGCTACCGCCAAAGCGAGCGCGATCAGGCCGTACAGAAGAGTCAGGTTGGGTCCCTTGGCCGGTTCGTCGGTCGAGGCATCGTGCTGCTCAATCACCTCATGCCGATCGTCACTCATACTTCAGTGACTCCACCGGATCCATCTGTGCAGCGCGCGTCGCGGGCACGGTTCCAAAAATCACTCCGACCAAGGTCGCCGCGGTGAGGGCGATCAGCACCGACAACCACGAGATGGGAAAGTCGTACCCGCTGAAGACGCGGATGGAAAACGGGATTGCGAGGCCGACCAGGCTGCCCACAATACCTCCGGTAATTGAGATGAGCACAGCTTCGGTGAGAAACTGCAGCTTGATCTCGCGGTAGGTGGCGCCAAGCGCCTTGCGGATGCCGATCTCGCGGATGCGCGAACGCACATTGGCCAGCATGATGTTCATAATGCCCACGCCGCCCACGGCCAGCGTAACTGCCGCTACCATCACCAGCACGGCGGTTAGCGCGTCTGCGATCTTTGCCGCGGTCACCAGCAGTTCGCTGAGCGTCTGTGCCTTATAGATCGAACTCGGACGATGCCGGGGGCTGGACCTGATTACCTGCACTATCTCTCTCGCGGCCTCGGGCACTTCGTTCATGCTCTGCATGGAAAAGTAGATCTGGTTCACGTTCTCGGTTCCAGTAAAGTAGCGCGCCACCGAATAGGGGACGAGCACGGTCTCGTCTTGGATCTCCGATTGCCCGAAGTCCGACACGCTCTCTTTGAAGACGCCGATAATGGTGAAGGGAATGCCCAGAACCTGAAAGGTCTGGCCGATGGCCAGGTCATCGCCACCATATTGTTCCTTGGCGAATTGCTGCGTCACTACGGCGCAATGGCAGTGGGTCGTGTCGTCCGTTTCATCGAAAAATCGGCCCTCGGTGACAATAAGGTTGCGGATTTGCGGGTATTGCGGAGAGACGCCCAATACGAGCGTGTCCCTCTGGATTCCGCCGGGAAAGCTGAGGCGGTTATGCATCGTCAGCACGGGCGAGGAATACATCACGCCGGGCACCTGCTGATCCACGGCCTTTTCGTCCTCGCGGGTCAGGAAATCGTTGTATCGAACCCGCTCCCCAGGCGTCGCGCCCCCGCCCGCATACTCGACCTCTACGGTGTTGGTGCCGATCTTCTGGATCAACTCCTGGACGTATTGTTTTCCCGTCAATCCAATCGTCACAACCAGAATCACCGATGCCGTGCCGATCACCATCCCCAGCGCGGTGAGCGCAAAGCGCGTCTTGCTGGCGCGGAAGCTGTCTCCGGCCAGCTTCAGAATCTCGCTCATGAGCATGGTTCGGCGTGCGCTCACCAGCGTTTCCTGGAAGGTGTCCTGGCGCTCTTTTTGCCGGGGTTCCTGTTGGACGATCGGATTCATCGCTTTCTTGGTTAGACTCTCTCTGGCACCCTGTGGGTTCCGGAATTTCGCAGCAAATCAAGCTCGAAGCTGAACAGTGATTGCTCCCCGTCTCATAGCTTACGCGCAGGCCCCCTTGCAGAAAACCCTAGTCGGGGGACCACTTGTCAACGGTCCTTCAATCCGTGCCACAGCTCAGCAAGAGCCTCAATGGGCACCGCCTCGGCACGGGCCAGTAGACCGATTCCCGCATCGGCCAGAGCTCCGGTTACCGCATCCGGCGCCATTCCCGCGGCGCGTAGGTTATTGGCCAGCGTTTTGCGCTTTTGCGCGAAAACCTGGCGCAGAAATCGAAGGAATTCGCTTTCCGCAACTCCCAGCTCGGCGAAGCGCGGCGCGAATCGCCAGCGAAAGACTGTGGAATGAACCTTTGGCGGCGGCGAGAAGGCCGACGGCGGCAGCGTGAATAGCTGCTCCACGGGCCCGTACATCTGCATCGTCGCGGAAAGCAGGCCATAATCGCGCGTGCCCGGCGAGGCAGTCACTCGCTCGGCCACTTCGCGCTGTACCATCAGCACGGCAACGTCAAGCGCAGCGTGGCTGGCCGCCAGCTTCAAAAGGATGGGTGACGTGATCGCGTAGGGCAGATTGCCAGCCACGCGCAGCCGTTCGCCTGCTTGCGCCGCTGCCTCCGCAAAGTTGAATCGCAGTACGTCATCTTCAACGACTGTTACCCGTGCCGGATCGAATCGCTCCCGCACACCGGCTGCCAGCTCACGATCCAGCTCCACTGCCACAACGTGCCCGGCTTGTGCCGCCAAGGCTCCCGTAATCGCACCCTTTCCAGGGCCAATCTCAACCACTGTTCGGCCGGTAATCTCTCCCAATGCCGCCGCAATCCGGTGCGCGGCCTGTATGTCCACGAGAAAGTTCTGCCCGAGCTTTGGTTTTTTGCGCATCTGCTGCTCCGATGGTAGACGAGCCACCCAGTTGCGACTGAAGTCCCGAGCCCCTTTCTGCTCGCCGCTGCTGCACTAAACTGGTCCTTGCAGTTCAATCTCCATGCACCGCTTGAGGCGCAATTGCTGATCGACTCTCATGCCCACCTTGACAGCCCGCGCTACGCGGACGATCGTGAGGCGATGCTTGTGCGCGCGCGGGAGGCAGGCGTCGGCGTCGTCCTCTCTGTTGGCATTGGCGAGGGGCCTGCCGAAATGCATCAGGCGCTCGACATCTGCCGCGAATTCAACGCCCGGCGCCAAGCGGGCGGAAGTTTTCCCAAGCTCCACGCCAGTGCGGGAATCTATCCCCACAACATCCCGGAAGCCGATAAAGCCGCTCTGGCCAACCTCGACGCATTGCTCGCCGAGCCTGAAGTCATCGCCTGCGGCGAAATCGGCCTCGATTACTATCACGATGGCGCTCCGCACGATGTACAACGAACTGGCCTCATCCACCAGCTTGAGATTGCCGCGGCGCGCAAGCGGCCTATCCTGATCCATTGCCGCGGCACCAACGAGTCCGCCGACGCCTGGGACGATCTTTTCTGGTCTTGGACGAGCATTGGCGGCCAACCGGACTTGGCGGCATCATGCACTGCTTTGGCGGTGGCTGGGAGCAGGCTCGGCGCTCACTGGACCTTGGTTTCCTTGTCTCGTTTGCCGGCAATCTTACCTATCCCAAGGCGCAACCGCTCCGCGAGGTTGCCTCTCGCGTTCCGCTGGACAGTATTCTCGTTGAAACAGACGCGCCCTGGCTCGCGCCAGCGCCTCATCGCGGTCAGCGCAATGAGCCTGCGCTCGTCGTGCAAACGGCTCAGGTCTTGGCCGGTCTCCTCAATGTCACACCCGATGAAATCGCTGCCGCGACCACGGCAAACTTTCTCCGCTTGTTTGACCTCCAGCCGGACGTGGGAAACTGATAGAGACACTGCCGGCGGCGGCCCGCCGGGCGTTTTGAGGACGAATTACCCATGGCACAGGAAAATTCATTCGACGTCGTGAGCAAGATCGATATGCAGGAGGCGCGCAACGCCATCGACCAGGCGATGAAAGAGATTCGCCAGCGCTTCGACCTTAAGGACACCCACTCCGAGGTTAATCTGGAAGGCCAGGACACAATCCAACTAGCCTCCAGCAACGAGTACAAGCTTGAGGCGGTCAAGGACATTCTCTGCCAGAAGCTCGTCAAGCGTGGCGTCTCGCTCAAGAACCTGACCTACGGTAAAGTTGAGCCCGCGACGGGTCAGAGTGTTCGGCAGAAGATCAGCCTTCAGCAAGGCATTCCAGTAGAAAAAGCAAAAGAGATCGTGCGCCTTGTAAAAGACTCGAAAAAGAAGGCGCAGGCCAGCATCCAGGGCGATACCGTAAGAATCTCCAGTAAGGACCGGGACGAATTGCAGGCCATCATTGCCCTGCTTCGCGCTAAGGACCTCGGCCTGGAATTGCAGTTCACAAACTATCGCACCAACTGACCAGGTCGTCTTTTTGTCCAGGTCTCAAGAATCCGCTGCAGCGCATAGAAGCGAGTCGCTCGGCAAAACAAATCGCCATTTCCCCTGTCGATGCATTAAAATCGGAGCACTTTGAGCACATCTTCCATAGTCTCGGCGCGGGAGGTCTTTGAGCTGCTGAGGGAAGACCTCGTCGCAGTGGAGCAGGAGCTCGGCCGCGACGCTGCGTCCAGCGTCAGCACCATTACGGAGATTGCCGAGTATTTGCGCGAAGGTGGCGGCAAGCGCATACGGCCCTCGCTCCTGCTGCTGGCAGCTCATCAACTGGACTTCTTTGGCCAGAGCGCCATTCGCCTCGGCGCGGTCGTTGAGATGGTACATACGGCCACCCTTGTTCACGACGACATCATTGACGGTGCCGACATCCGCCGCGGCCGTCCTTCCGCCAACACTACATGGGGCAATGAAAAGTGCGTTCTGGCCGGCGACTGGCTTTACATGCAGGCCTTCAAAGTGGCGCTCGAAGAACGCAACCTGCGCGTGCTCGACCTGCTCATCAACCTTACGCAGCAGATGGTCGAGGGCGAGCTTCTGCAGATTCAAAAGCTCGGCAAGATGGTTTCCGAAGCGGAATACTACGACCTGATCTTCCGCAAGACCGCCTGCCTCTTCTCGGTTTCCATGCGCCTTGGAGCGGTTTTGGCCGGCGCCACCGAGGCCGAGGAATCCGGCCTGGGCGCTTTCGGCCGCGCCGTGGGCCTGGCCTTTCAGATTGTCGACGACGTATTGGACCTGACGGCTAGCGAAGAGGTTCTGGGCAAGCCCGTGGCCAGCGACCTGCGCGAAGGCAAAGCCACCCTCGCCGTAGTCCATGCCGCCGACCACGGTACCGCCTCTGACCGTAAAGCCATCCGGCGTGTCCTTGACGACCGCAGTTTTGAGAACGTCAGTCGCCAGCAGGTCCGCGAAATTCTGGTGCGCAACGGTTCAGTCGAATATGCCATGGCCGCTGCCGACCGCTATGCCGAGCAGTCGCGCCAGGCTCTTGCGCCGCTCGCCGACAGCGACTTTAAACGCGCGCTTCTCTGGGTGCCCGATTTCGTGGTGGCGCGGGAGAAGTAGATGCCGCGGAAACCCATCAGAAAGCCCTTGTGGACCTCCGTTGACCGCTATCTTGGCGATCTTCTTGCCCCATCCGACGACAAGCTCGAAGCCGCCGTCAAAGCCAATCGCAAGGCTCGCCTTCCAGCCATCGATGTTTCTCCGCTGCAGGGCAAGTTCCTTCAGGTCCTCGTGCACATGGCGCAGGCTAGGCGGGTGCTGGAGATCGGTACCCTCGGCGGCTACTCCACCATCTGGATGGCGCGGGCACTGCCTAGAGGCGGACGTATCATATCGCTCGAATTCAGCCCCCGGCACGCTGAAATCGCTCGCGCCAATTTGCATTGCGCGGGCTTGCTCCACCGCGTTGATATTCGCGTCGGCTCCGCCCTCGAAAGCCTTCCCAAGCTGAAAGCTTCAGGCGCCGGCCCCTTCGACATGATCTTCATCGACGCCGACAAGGAGAACAACCCGCAGTATCTTCAGTGGGCGCTGAAGCTCTCACACCGCGGAACGGTCATCGTTGTCGATAACGTCGCTCGTCACGGCAGTGTCGTCAATGCCAAGAGCTCCGAGCCCGACATTGTCGGCACGCGCCGCTGCCTGGAGATGATGGCCCGTGAGCCGCGCCTGAGCGCCGTCGCTCTGCAAACCGTGGGCGTCAAGGGTCTCGATGGCTTCGCGATGGCAGTGGTGCTTCGCTGAGCCGCTTCACACATCCTGCACAATCGTTCCCTGGTGGTATACGATCTTCCAGCCGTCCGCAGTGCGCTTCCAGATCGTCGCCCTTCGCGTCCGCCGCTCCTTGTCCTGCAGTAGCGTGTAGGTGAGCAAGTAGGTCTCTGGCCCCAATTGTCGGCAATGGAAGTCTCTCGCCTCCCAGATGTCTTCGTGCGGCTTGGAGAATCGCCGTTCAAGCTCATCCAGCACAGATTCGCGGGAGTGTCTCCGTCCGCTCGCGCCGGTCTCCCAGAAATCCTCCGCGGTCATTCGCTCAAAATCCGCCCGTGAAGTCCCGAACTCGGGGTGGTGAAAGATTGGTTCCCGCGCGGAGAGCTCGGCAAGCACGTCGCGCAACTCCGGTGCCGTGGCGAGACTGGGTTCCTTAAAGTTGGCTTCCATGGCAAATAGCATAGTTGCTCCATCGCCGGAAACCCACCAGGGGCCGGAGAAAACGCCGCAAAAAACTCGGCAATCCTGTCCATGCGGCGTAGAATTCTGTCCAACATGAATCAGCGAATCGACAAGATACGCCAGCTCCTCAACGAGCTTGAGTCGGAGCCCGGCACGCAATCCGCGGACGCCCGAGATTTCTCAGCTACCGAGCTGCCCCTCATCATTCAGCAGATCGTCGACGACCTGCAGCCGCAGCTCTCTCCCTACGACGCCGCGTTCTACTGGTTTCTCTTCCGCCACTCCATTGCCAAAGACGGCGATCCTCACCTTCGCGTGAGCACGCGCCAGTTGCAGACGGCCGTTGTCAAATCTTCCTACTCGCAGCTCGACGACAACCCTGTCTCGCTGGGCAAGGTGCAGGACACCTTGCGGGCCCTCGAAACCATTGGCGCCATCCACAAGGAAGGCGAACCCAATCGCGACGGCACACTCTATCGCGTCATGATCCCGGATGAGATTGAAGCCTGCCGGAAATATCGCATGGAGCGCCTGGCCAATGACCAGCAACTGAAATTTCCGTCTTCGGGAATCGAGATCGGATGATCTTCAGCAGGATTTTGCAAGCCGAAATTCGCTGCTCAACTTAAACTGCGCCCTCTCGCATCAGCGTCTTCAATGCTGCCTCATATTTCTCGGGCAGAGGTTTCCGCTGCAATTGGTCGTCGCAGACCACGTGTACCGTCTCGCCTTCGGCCAGGAGCGTCTGCTCTTCGCCCTCGCGGGCTTTGCGCAGGATTCGATAGGCGAACTTGAGGACCGTTCCGCGCAGCATTGCCGGCCACGTTTCAATCAGGATTTCGTCGTCGTAGCGCGCCGGCGATTTGTAGCGGCAGGATACGTCGATCACCGGCAAAATGCATCCGTGATCGGCTTCCAGGCGGCTATAGGCAAGGCCAATTGATCTCAAAAGCTCTACGCGGCCCAGCTCAAACCAGACCAGGTAGTTGGCATAGTAGACAATGCCCATCTGGTCGGTCTCGGCATACCGCACGCGAACTTCCGTGGTGACGGGCATGGGTCGCTTCCGCGTTCGGTGGTCAGCTTTCAATTGTCAGATATCCTTGGGCCAGCGGCCATCCGGGCCGGGTTTGCTGATCACTGACCACTGTCATTACGGCTTGACATGCATGAACACTTGCAGCTTGCTCACGTCGTTGAAAATCGTAAAGGCGATGAACGCCATCAGCACCACAAACGCTGCTGTGTAGATTCGCTCTTTGATGACCAGGCTGATGTCGTGGCGCAGCACGCTCTCAATCAGGAGCAGCAGGATCATGCCCCCGTCGAGGATGGGGAAGGGAAACAGGTTGAGCATTCCCAGTTGCAGGCTGATCTCCGCTGCCAAACCGAATTTGGGGTACCAGCCGTCCATTTGGGCTGCTTCGCCGGCCGCCTTGGCAATTCCCACCGGCCCCATCATCTGTGTGACCGAGAGTCGGTGCGTAAACAGCCGGTCCAGCACCTCGCCCACAAGCAGCGCATTATCCCTGAAGAATCCCAGGGACTTGCCGCCCGCCGAAACGAGTGACAGGGGCTCATCGCGCATCGGAATCTGGGTCGATGAGAAGCCCAGCATGTATCTTGTATCGAGCTTCTCGGGCGTGGCCACAATCGCGAGCGTGGCGCCGCTGCGCAGCACGGTCAGGGTCATGGGTTTGCCCTTCTCCGCCTGCATATAAGCCAGCAGGGTACCCACATAGTGGAACGCGTGGCCGTCAACAGCTTCAATCGCATCGCCGTTATGAAGCCCTGCTTGCGCGGCAGGCATTCCCGGTTGCACTTCAGCCACTGCGATCGGGCCGGCTAGAAATTGCGGCGATATTCCCACGTCGCTCAGGTCAAAGCTCTCGCTCTTGGCGCTGGCCGGCACAAACAGGCTCGTCACGATCGTCTTTCCATCACGATCAACTGCGACCGGTACCCACTGGTTCGCGTTGATCTGCGAGTGCGCCAGCACGCTGTCCCAGTCGGGATTCTTGACGTTGTCGAAGCTCACAATTACATCGCCGGTCTCAATCCCCGCCGACGCTGCGTTCGAGCCCGGAGTGACCCATTCCACAGTGGTCGTTTTTACCGTGACTGACGGAACTTCGTTGATGAAGGCGAAGTAAAACCACATCAGCCCCACGGTCAACAGAAAGTTGAAGAATGGGCCGGCAAGCCCGATCAGCATGCGCTGCCAGCGTGGGCGGGCTGTAAATGCCCTGGGATCGTTGGCCGCCGTTTCGCCATCCATCTCCGATGGGCTGCCGGTGAGCCCGGATTCGGTCTCTCCGGTCATCTTCACAAAGCCACCGAGCGGCAGCAGGCAGACTTTGTAGTCCGTCTCACCAATCCTGAAGCCGAACAGGCGCGGTCCAAATCCGAAGGAGAACGCCTCGACGCGCACATTGCACAGCTTGGCAACGGTGAAGTGCCCCAACTCGTGCACGATCACCATTACGCCAATCAGGACGATAAATGCTACGGCAGAAACCAGAAAATCATGCATGGTTATGTGATGAATTCCTTCGACAAAGCGCGGCCTGCCGGCTTCGGTTCTTTAGGCTGACGCAAGCATTTCCCGGGCCCGTTCTCGAGCCTCCTGGTCGGCGGCGAGCACCTCCGCGATTGTGGCGGGGTGGGCCTCCGGGGTTGCTGCGAGTACTTTTTCAATTGTACCCGGGATGCCGGTAAAGGGAAGACGCCGTTCGAGGAAGGCCCCTACGGCCACTTCATCGGCCGCGTTCAGGGCAATGCAATGCGCTCCACCCTTTTCAGCCGCCTCAAACGCCAGCCTCAGGCAAGGGAATCGCTCGAAATCCGGCTCCTCAAAATCGAGGTGCCTTAGCGCCGCCAGGTCGAAGGTCAATGTGGACTTTGGCCGCTCCGGCCATGCCAGCGCATACAGAATGGGCAGCCGCATATCGGTCACCGAAATCTGCGCCAGGATGGACCCATCGACATACTCCACCATCGAGTGCACCGTCGATTGGGGATGGATGGTCACCCGCACCTGGGCTGGCGTCACGTCAAACAGCCGGCAGGCCTCAATGACCTCGAGCCCTTTGTTAAGCATCGTCGCCGAGTCGATGGTGATGCGCCTGCCCATCACCCATGTCGGGTGTTTTAGTGCCTGTTCGGGCGTGATGCTCGCGAACTGGTCCAGAGGGATTTGCCGAAACGGCCCTCCCGAGGCAGTGAGCCAGATGAACTTCACCTCGTTGTGCGCGCCAACTCGCAGGCATTGGTGCACTGCGTTGTGCTCGCTGTCGATGGGCAGGATGGGCACCTTGCGCTCGCGCGCCGCCGCCGTCAGGATCTCGCCGGCCGCCACCATGCACTCTTTGTTGGCCAGGCCCACCGGCTTTCCCGCCAGGATTGCCGCGTGCGTCGCCTCAAGCCCGGCCACGCCAACAATCGCCGAAACTACAAAGTCGGCTTCACGCAAAGTCGAGCAGGCAATCGTGCCCGCCGTCCCGTGAACCACATCGACCCCACTCACACCGGCTTCGCGCAGCCGCGCCGCCAGTTCGCTCGCCAGGGCCTCAGTGGCCAGAGAAACCATGCGCGGCTTCCAACGCACAGCCTGCGCAAAGGCCTCGTCCACATTGCGGCCCGCAGCCAGCGCCGCTACTTCGTAACGCTCTGGAAACTGCTCAACGATGGAGAGGGTGCTCTGCCCGATGGAGCCGGTCGAACCGAGAATGGCGAGTCGCTTCAAGATGGCTGAAAACTATTCTAGAACCTCTGGTGAATCACCTGCGCGTACCAAAGCACCGGGCCGGCGAGGAGGAGCGCGTCAATGCGATCCAGCATCCCTCCGTGTCCTGGCAGTAGGGTACCTGAATCCTTCACGCCAGCCGATCGTTTCAGCGCCGACTCCGCCAGATCGCCCACCTGCCCGGCAACATTGATGATTGCGGCCAGCCCCAGCCAGTACCACGTCTCGTCGGGATACGACAGGACCGCCGACGGGAACGTACGCTCCAGCCATGACAGGACGGCCGAGTTCGATGGCTCCTGCATCACCGTCGCCAGGCCGACCAGCACCGCGGCAATCACCACGCTGCCGGCCACCGATGCGATCGCTCCTTCCCAGGTCTTGCCCGGGCTCAGCGACGGCGCCATCTTGTGGTGGCCCCAAGCGCGCCCAGCGTAATAGGCCGCCGTGTCTCCCACCCACACCACGCAAAGCAGGAACACCAGGAGCGAAGGACCGTTGGCCTGTTCGCGCAGCGAAGGCAAGGCGATCAGCGTAAGACCGGTGTACAGCAGGCAGAAGATCGACGCCGACGCGTCGGCGATGGTTTCCGCAACCGGCTTGAAGAATGTGCAATAAACCAACAGACCAAGGCCCAGAATTCCAAACAGCGCGGGCGTCAGGTCGGGCCACTCAAAGTTCACCGCAAAGAGCGCCAGAAGCGCCACCATGGTCGCAATGCGCGGCGGGTTCGCTCCGCAGCGCCGGCTCAAGGCCATGTACTCCCACCCTGCCAGTGCCGCAACCGCCGCCACGGCCAACGTGAACAGCCACTGCCACCGCGGACCGAGAAACACGAGAACCAGAACAATCGGAACCAGAACGAGAGCGGTAATGACGCGTTTCATTCAGCGTTGAGAATACACCGCCGGGGCGGAATGGCCCGGTCACTGAAGATTTCCGGGCAGGATTGCGCCACGGCTTGGGATTCTGATTTGTGCGCAACCGAACGGCTGGAATGACGAAGGGTGGTTAGCTAACCGCGATCCTGATCTGGTCGGGATTCTCTTCCACCTCGCCACCATCCTCGCCGATCCCGCCATAGCGACGTTCACGGCGTTGAAAGTCCGCGATGGCCTCCAACAGGTGGATTCCCCTGAAGTCCGGCCAGTAACGCTCTGTGACGAAGATCTCGGCATACGCAATTTGCCACAGCAGGAAGTTTGAGATGCGTTGCTCGCCCGAGGTGCGAATGAGCAGATCGGGATCTGGCATGTGCGCCGTGTACAGATGGCGGTGAATATCTTCTTCCGTGACGCCATCCGGGCTCACATGCTTGTGTTTCAGTTCCGCCATCAGTCCGCGGAAGGAGTCCACCAACTCTGATCGTCCGCCGTAGTTCAACGCCAGCGTCAGCGTGGTACCAGTGTTGTTCGCCGTTGCGTCCTCCACCCAGCGAATCTTGTCCTGGACGTCAGGCGCCAACTCATGTGTCCGTCCGATCGTCCGGAAGCGAACGTTGTTGATTCCCATCCGCTCCACGTTGCTTTCCAGGTAGGTCTTCAGCAGGCGCATCAGGAAGCTGACCTCGGCGCGGGGCCGTCGCAAATTGTTTTCCAGAGAAAACGCATAGAGTGTCAGCCACGGCAGGCCGATGCGTGAAGCTGTCTCCGTTACCAGTTGCACCGATTTTGCCCCCTGCTGATGTCCCACAAAGCGCTTGAGCGAGCGCCGGCCAGCCCACCGGCCATTGCCATCCATGATGATGGCAACATGCCGCGGCAGGCACTCTGGCTTCAGCGTCGCATATACGGCGCGCTCCTCCTGGCTTAGCTCATCGATGCGTAATGGGGGAATTTGAGGCAAGGAATCGACTGAAGATCGCATTTGCGCTTTCCACGCGGAGGCCCGGATAGGATCCCGAAGTGGCGCCGACGGGTTCGCGCACGGCGGGTTAGATGCCGCAGATTGCGTGAGCGAACTTCCGGCCGGCATCAAGACGCCTGCGGCCGGATCCGGGGAGTCACACCATCGACCGTAAAGCATTTTAGGGAATTCTGCAACGCAGCGCAAAGGCGTCTCCGGTTCCGGCCGACCGAAATGGTCCGGAGCCCCGCCGAAACGGGGCTCCGGAGGGGATTCCGAAGATGAAGTAGACCGGTCGCCACCCAAGCGACGAACTGCGCTCGAGCTCTTGAGCGCGATGGAGAGGCCTGCCTGGGCTCCGCTCTACGCAGTGCGGCGGCGACCCGTTGACGCATCCCTCACTGCACCGAAGAATAGCGTACGGTGCAAAGAGTCCAGATGCGGCAGCAGTTCGGCAACCTCGGCCAGAAACGGGTCGCTCAGAATCGCAGTCACTTCTTCGTCGCGGCGGCTGCGCTCATCACGGACCAGTTGGCGTATCTCTACGCCAAGTGCCGTGGCCAACCGTTCCAGCGAGCCCAGCGTGGGAATCGCCTTGCCGTTCTCGATCTTCGAGATGTAGGTGCGCGGTACCTGCATCCTCCCCGCCAATTGCCGCTGGCTCAGGTGGCGCGCCCTGCGCAATTCGCGGACCTGCGCTGCTACCTGCATGCCCGCGCCGCCACTAACAGGCACCGGCTGGCTCGTCACCAGCCTTGGGGCCAGATAAACAGGCTCCTCGATATCGAGAGGCCTGTGGCATTTTCGGCAAAGGGAGTTGCTGGTCCTATACTGCATCAACCTGCAGTATTCACACCGCACCACTTCGCGTGATTCCACGCTAACGATTGAAGTTGCCATTTAGGGATGCGCGGAGTGCCAGAGCGTGGGACTCCAGATGCATCGCTGCACCTTGAATGGTGCTACTTTCTACGAATGAACCATAATTGTCAAGTAGAAATTCAGGGTCAAACCGACAAAAGCACCATGAGACTCGCAAGAAACCCGACAAAACGCGAACCATACTGATTAACTGGAGATCTAAATGTCAGTCAACTCGAGCTTTAGCCGTGAGCGCGCTTGGCAACTCCTCACGGATTGGACCCAGAGCGAAGGTCTTCGCAAGCACGCGCTTGCTGTTGAGGCATGCGTCGTCGCCTACGGGACGCAGGAGGCGGACCGGCTCGTGTTGATAGGCGAGGCACGCACTGACTTCGTCGAGCTCTACTCAACCACCGCCCTGCTTCACGACTTCGACTACGAGCGCCATCCCACGGCCGAAGAGCACCCTTTCGTCGGTGTCAGAGAGCTCGAGCGGCTGGGCTGGCCCGAGGAGCTTCGCACCGCCATCCTTGGCCACGCGCATTACTCCGGCGTGCCGCGGACCACGCTCCTCGCCAAGGTCCTCTTCGCCTGCGACGAGCTTGCCGGCTTCCTGACCGCCTGCGCCCTGGTCAAGCCGACTAAATCCATCGCGGACGTCGAAGTCGCGAGCGTGAAGAAGAAAATGAAGGACAAGGCCTTCGCCCGCGGAGTCCACCGCGAAGACATCGTGCAGGGCGCGGCCGAGCTCGGCGTCGACCTCGACGCCCACATCGCGTTTTGCATCGAGGCCATGAAAAAGCGCGCGAGTGAGCTGGGGCTGTGAGTCCGGCGCGACTCAAATGAAGCTAGAGGCTAGTAGCTAGAAGCTGGAAGCTGCTTTATCTCGCCCACTCACCGCTCTCGACTCGCGGCAAGTTGCGCGGCTCCCGGTTGTACCGGTAGAACCAGCACTCCACTGTCCCGCCCGTCTTCAACTCGACAATCTGCCGTTCGCGAATATATTCGCTGGCCTCGGGCGATCTAGGATCGAAGCCCTCGTACTGGTCGAGCTGCTCAAGCAAGCCCTCTTCTTCCGGCAGCTCCATCACCGTTCCTGTGATCTTGCCTTTCGCCCCGGGATCGGCCACGGCGCCGGGATAGCCGCCCAGATCGTAGAGCACGCCGCGCACGAATCCCTCGCCTACAGGCCGCAGTCTCGCAGCCACGCGCGCAATCTTCGTCGGCGCAAGGCCCGGCTGCAGCGTCCCGTACGCAAATAGGTATCGGCTCATTGTGCAGATTCGGCAAGTGCCCGCGCGGCACTCAGTCCCTGGTCCCTAAATCCCAGAGCCTGTTCTAAATGAAGTCGGAGGATTCTTGCGCTCGTGCTCTCTTAACTCCGCCACAATCTCCTTCGCCGCCGCCCGCGCCTCTATTTCCTTGTCGGGCGGAAAGCTGATTGCCCCTACGCGCGCGTGCCCGCCCCCGCCGTAGCGCTCGCAAATCTGCGCCAGGTTCACCATCGTCTTCGGGTCAGCCTTGGTCCAGGGATTCGATCCCACGGCCACTTTCGTCCGGAAGCTTGACTTCGAGAGCCCAATTGAGTACGTCGCCTGCGGATAGAGATAGTACGGGATGAACTTGTTGAATCCTTCCGTGGGGTGATCGGTAATGTCGAAGAAGATCGTTCCGTCGCGCACTTCTGTGCGGCTGCGGATCAGTTCCAGCGCCTCCTCATGGCGCTTCATCAGCGGCGGCAATAGCGGCGCGACAAACGGCTGTTTCAGAATCTCGGCCAGTGGCATCTCTGTCAGCAGCGGAATCAGCCGCGGAATGAACCCCGGATCCTCGGTGGCCTCGATGATCAGCGTAAGCTTCATCGCGGGCGCGGCCATTTCCACAGCCGCTTCAGGGCTCTCATACTTGGCGCCATCCACAATGTCCGCCCAGTGAATCAGCTCCTCCACGGGAGCCGTGTCGAATCCATAGCGCGTCTTGGCGATGTGCGCAAGAAAACTGGTGCACGAAGTGTAGTTGGGATCGAAGAACTTCCGAGCGGCGCAACTCGGATCGCGCTGGCACGCCAGAAAGTTATCCTGGTCTTGTGGTGTCAGGAATGCCGATTGGTGATGATCGAACCACCAAGTGATGCGCGGCGACGCCGAGTATTTGAAGTCGACAATCGCGTTTTCGTCGCCGGTGAATTCGCTCTCATCAAAGAGAGCGCCGGCGCGGTGAACCAGCCCGTGATACTCGTAGCTCGCGTCCCGGGTGACGCACTCTTGATGGAAGCGCGTGAACAGCGAGGCTGAGCAAGCTCCGTCAAAGCACTTGTCGTGATAAAAGACGCGAACCTGCATCACCGGGGGAGTCCTCCTCGAGCCGTCGCCAAAAAAAGCGGAACTGTTCAGCATCAAGGGCGGGGCTGATTGTGTCAAGCTGAGCCAGATCACTCTGCCCACATTCCGAATCCAACTCCGCCGCCGCCAGCCTCGCCTTGGTCCGCATCACAAGCGGCAAACTCTGCCATCGTTTACCCTCATGAGAGTCTCCCTGCATGACCACGGCCGCTGCTCAAGCTCGTTACCCGCTCACCCAGGGCGTTAATCCGTGGCTGGTCACCGTCTCGGTCATGCTGCCCACCTTCATGGAGGTGCTGGACACCGCCATCGCCTCGGTGGCCCTGCCCTACATCGCCGGCTCGCTCTCCGCTTCCAACTCCGAAGCCACCTGGGTGCTCACCAGCTACCTGGTAGCCAACGCGGTCATTCTGCCCGCGTCGAATTGGTTTGCGCGGCGCTTCGGCCGCAAGCGCTTCCTGCTTACCTGCGTCAGCCTCTTCACCGTCGCCTCGTTCTTCTGCGGCGCCGCCCCGTCGCTGGCCGTCATCCTCCTCGCCCGCGTTCTCCAAGGCGCAGGCGGCGGCGCTCTCCAGCCCCTTTCGCAATCCATCCTGCTTGAAAGCTTCTCCCTCAAAGACCGCTCCAAAGCCATGGCCGCGTATGGACTCGGCATCGTTTGCGCCCCCGTCCTCGGCCCCACATTAGGCGGCTGGCTCACCGACACATTTAGCTGGCGCTATGCCTTTTACATCAACATTCCCGTGGGCATTCTGGCTGTCATCATGATCAGCCGCTTCGTGCACGATCCGCCTTACATCAAGAACGCCAAAGTCGGCGCGTTCGACAACATCGGCTTCGGCCTGCTGATCGTCTGGACCGGCTGCCTGCAGATCGTCCTCGACAAGGGCCAGGAGGACGACTGGTTCGGTGCCATATGGGTTCGCTGGGCGGTGGCGGCGCTCATCATCGCGCTCTTGCTGTGGATCTGGCACTCCTGGACCCACCCCAAAGGCCTCGTCGATCTGCACATTCTCAAGAATCCCAATTTCCGAACCGGTTGCCTGATGATTGCCATGCTTGGCATGTGCATCTACATCACCATTGCCATCCTGCCGCTCTACTATCAGGAGATTCTGGGCTACACCGCGTTCACCGCGGGCCTCGTCGTCTTTCCTCGCGGCATAGGCTCCTTCATCGGCTCGCCCATCATCGGCATTCTCGGTTCGCGCATCGATAACCGCAAGCTGCTCTGCGCCGGGTTCCTCGGTTTCGCCGTCTGCGCCTTCATCTTTGGCGAGGTCAACCTCGACATCGGTCCGTACACGCTGCTTTTTCCCATCCTGCTCACAGGCTTCGCGCTCAGCTTTGTGTTCGTGCCGCTCGCCACTTTATCTACCCGCACCATCTCAAGGAACGAGATGGGAAACGCCACCGGCCTCTTCAACATGCTGCGCAACATCGGTGGATCGATCGGTATCTCCATGGCCACTACTGCACTCATTCGCCGCGCCGCCCTGCATCAGACTGACTTGGGCGCGAACCTCTCGCCAAGCTCAGCCATCCTGCAGCAGAAGTCCGCCATCATCGCCAATTACCTTAGCCATCGCATGGGCCCCGCAGCTGCGCGCCCCGGCTCCTATGGCCTCATCTACGGCCTCATGGAGCAGCAGGCCGCGCAGCTCGCTTACGTTGACGTATTCCGCTGGACCGCGGTCTTGGCGCTCATCTGCGCTGCCTGCGCATGGCTCTTTACCAAGCCGCCCAGCCACACTGAAGCGCCGCCGGGCGCGCATTGATCGAGATGCAGCCGGTTCAACCGGTAGATGAAACCCGGACTTTCATTAAGAGCAAGGTCAACACGGAATTCGCACGCGGGCCAACGCGTTTGATTCGATTCGTTCCTCAAGCCGTGTGATCGCCCGCGAAAGCAACCGCCTGTAATTCCGACGCCTCATAATTCTCTGGACGCATGCACCTGCGAGCACAGGTTCCCGCGTTCAATGGTCGGGCTGGGGAGTTGGGTTTTCGCGATTTCCCCGGCTTGCCGGCAGCGAAGGAGAATCGCAATGGCAGCCGTCGGACCGTACCTGCATCTTCCTGCTTGCGCCGGGCAGAGCAGGGAAATGCTTCAACCGGCCAAAGACGCAAACTTCTTCTGCCCCTCGTCGTACTCCTCAATCCGACCAGTCAGAATGTCGTAGTACCACCCGTGCACCGTCAGCCGGCCCTCATTCATCGCGCTCCGCACCGGCATCTGGGCCTTCAGATTTTGCAGCTGCGCCACCACGTTACCCCGAATCAGCGCCCCAAGCTCAGCGCTTTCGCCATCGGCGGGATTCAGGGGCTGCCGGTATGCAAACGCCGCCTCCACATGCTCCAGCCAGCGCCGCGCCTTGGGCAGATTCTCCAAGCTCTTCCGGTCGAGCGCGGCCTTCAGCGCTCCGCAGTCCGAGTGCCCGCACACAATGATGTGCCTCACTTTCAGCACCTCCACCGCGTATTCGATCGTGGCCGTCACGCCGTCTACGTCGTGGCTCGTCACAGGCACTACGTTGCCAATGCTGCGCGAAATAAAGAGATCCCCTGGCTCCGTCCCCAGGATCATATCCGGCAGTACGCGCGAATCCGCACAGGTGATGAACAGCCACTTCGGCGTCTGTCCCTCCGCCAGCAAATGAAAGTGGCTCTTTCTTGCCGGAAACACCTCGGCGAGAAATCTCTTGTGTCCCTCAATCAGCTTTTGCATTCTTTACCCGCCGCTCCATTCTCGCTTTCGGCGAAATCATTCGCGCCTGTTTGTCGGCGACTGGATTTCCGCGTCGCTCGCCTTTGCCAGCCTATCGTATGCGTGCGGGCTTTACACTTCTCCGAGCTCCCACGTCTATCCTGAACGAGAGGAAACGGCCCCCATGCATTGCATCCAAAGCTCGTCGCGCTCCGCATTTCTCTCGATTCTGTTCCTGGGTTCCCTCACCCTTCAAGCGCCCGCTCAGTCCCCCAACCAGGCACCGGCCCAAATCCCCAGCCAAACCGCCGACAACCTCTCGCCTGATCTCAGTTCGCGGCCCGATCTTTTCTCCAGTATCGACCGCATCGCCACGCAGGTGCTCCAAGCCACCGGTGTTCCGTCGGCCTCTATCGCTGTCGTCCAGCACGGCAAACTTGTCTATACCCACGCCTATGGTTTGTCGCGCCTTGCCGCGGGCTCGGATCCAGCCGTTTCTGCAGCGCCCGCCATGCGCTACTCCATCGGCTCCATCTCCAAGCAATTCACGGCTGCCGCAATCCTCATGCTTCAGGAGCAGGGCAAGCTTTCTCTCGACGACCCCGTCGGCAAATACATTCCCGGCCTAACGCGTGGTAGTGAAGTCACCATTCGCCAAGTTCTCTCCCACACCTCCGGGTACCAGGACTACTGGCCCGAGGATTACGTCATGACTCCCATGCTCCAGCCCGAAACTGCGCAGCAGATCCTCGACACCAGGGCCAAAAAACCGCTCGACTTCGATCCCGGAACTCAGTGGCAATACTCAAACACCAACTACGTTATCGCCGGCCGCATCGTCGAGATCGTCTCCGGCCAGCCGCTCTTCGACTTTCTCACCGAGCGCATCTTCCGCCCGCTCGGCATGACTTCCGTCTGGAACTCCGACGCGAGCCAGCTCATGCCTCCCGACGCCACGGCCTACTACCGCCATGCACTGGGTCCACTGCGCCCCGCGCCGAAAGAAGGTGCGGGCTGGATGTTCGCCGCCGGCGAGCTTGCCATGACGGCCCACGACCTCGCGCTCTGGGACGAAAGCCTGATTGCGCAATCGATCCTGAAACCCGAGAGCTATAAACAAATGTTCACTGAGGTCAAGCTCAAGAATGGCAAGGGCACCGAGTACGGTCTCGGCGTCGACGTTCGTGACCGCGAGGGCCATCGTTCCATCGAGCACTCTGGGGAAGTCTCCGGCTTCGTCTCCGACAATGAAGTCCTCGTCGACGACGGCGCGGCCGTGGCCGTCCTTACCAATCAGGACGCCGTCGGCGCAGCCTCCACCATCGCGAAGATCGCCGCTCCGCTCGTCGCCGGCTACCCGCTCAGCGCTCCCGAACAGCAAGCTCTGGACATCTACCGCGGCCTGCAGCAAGGTCGCATCGACCGCACTCTTCTCGCGCCGAATCTCAGCGATTACTTCACGCCGCAGGCGATCTTAGACTTTCAGTCCAGCCTCGCGCCTCTCGGCGAGCCGCTCAGCTTGCGACAAACCAACGAAGAACTCCGCGGCGGCATGACCTTCCGCACATTCGACATTGTCTATCCCGGCCGCCGTCTCCGCCTCACCACCTACACCTACCCCGACGGCAAGCTCGAGCAGTACCTGATCGCGCCCACAGAGTGACAATGGAAGCGGAGAGACGCATGCCCCGCGTCAAATTACCGGCCCCTGAGGCCCTGGCCGTCGACGAGCACGCCCCAAGCCGCGCCCATCGCACGTACTTCACATTTGCGATCACCTGCATCAGCCGGTACATGATTCTGCGCGACCGGGTCTTCGGCCTCTCCAAGAAAGGGCGCCTTCCGGTCGGCATTCACGAGCGCGCTTTGCGCCACTCCATCGCGAGCGCGGCCAACCGGCTTGACGCAGTGTTTGTCGAGCCGGTCTCTCTCCCCGCGCATGCAGCGGTCCTGCTCTGCCATGGCATAGGCGAGACCGTCGAGCAGTGGTTCGGCGTGCAGCAGTTGCTTGCCGCAAATGGCGTTGCGTCATTGGTGTTTGATTACTCGGGATACGGCAAGAGCACAGGGCGCCCTGACTGGGATCAGTTTGACCAGGATACGGTGGCAGCGTTTACGTCATTGCGCGGCCTCGCTCCGGGTCTGCCCGCCTCTATCCTGGGCTTCTCGCTCGGCAGCGGCGTGGCGACGGCGACGATCAACAAACTCGACGCTCACTGCCTGATTCTGTGCCAGGCTTTTACGTCGTTTCGCCGAGCCGCGAAAGCAGCGTGGATTCCCAAGGGGCTCATTCGGCTGGTGCCGCCCATTTGGCACGCGCAACAGCCGCTCGCCGATTGCCGCCAGCCTGTCCTCATCGTGCATGGCGAAAAAGACCGGCTTTTTCCCCCGAAGATGGCGTCGGAACTGGCCGCGTTTTGCTCTCCGCCCGCGAAAGTTCT
Organism: uncultured Acidobacteriaceae bacterium; assembly: GCA_963813015.1. GTDB lineage: Bacteria > Acidobacteriota > Terriglobia > Terriglobales > Acidobacteriaceae > Telmatobacter. The sequence goes on along the minus strand of CAWEXN010000012.1, from coordinate 139,161 downwards.
CCTGATTCCAGGGACGTCGCATAATCAACCGTTCCGCCGGCCGGACCTCAACTATTGGGGACCCATCATCACCTGGCTTTGCAAATAGTCGGGCGCCCACTCCAATATGGCCGCGGGCGACGCTGGAAGGGTGGGGAATGTGAGTACCCCGCTGCTGCGAGCTACGACCCGCCCCGTTCTGGCTGCGACTCATCGTTGCGGTCGCGATTCGCATAATCCTCGTCCAGCCGATCCTTGCGGTTTTCGCGCTCTTCCAGTTCCCGCCGCTTTCGCTGCTCTTCGCGCTCCTCGCGTCCGTCAGCCATCATCTACCTCTCCACTTCAGTCTAGTAATTCTGAGCGAATTGCGCGAAGCGCCGCCCGCCTCGTGCGCTGATCCATGCAATTCACTCAACCAAAAGCCCGCCGCACGAAGTGCCTCCGGTAAACTTGAACCTGACCATGTTCGAGAACCTAACCGACAAACTACAGCGCGTCTTCAAAAACCTTCGCGGCCAGGGCACGCTCACTGAAGAGAACATCGCCGACGCCCTGCGCGAAATTCGAGTGGCCCTCCTTGAAGCCGACGTCAATCTCAAGGTCGTCACCGACCTCATCGAGCACATCCGCCAGAAGGCCGTCGGCACTGAAGTCCTCACTGCCCTCTCGCCCTCCGAGCAGGTAATCAAAATCGTTCGCGACGAGCTCGTCGACCTCCTAGGCCGCGATACCGCTCGCTTTAACTTCGCCTCCAAACCGCCCACTGTCATCCTCATGGCCGGCCTGCAGGGCTCCGGCAAAACCACCACGTCAGGCAAGCTTGCCGCCTGGCTCAAAAAGGGTGGTCACCGTCCCATGCTCGTCTCGGTCGACGTCTACCGCCCCGCCGCGCGCGAGCAGCTCAAAATCGTCGCCAAACAAGTCGAGACGCGCCTCTACGAGGGCGACCAGAAGGGCGAACCCGCTGGCACCGCACTTGTTGAGCGCCTTGCCAAAGAAGCTCGCCGCGAAGCCGTCATTATGGGCTGCGACACGCTCATCGTCGACACCGCAGGCCGCCTTCACATCGACGAAGATTTGATGGCCGAGATGGAGAGCCTCAAGAAGCTCCTCAGCCCGCAGGAGATCCTCTTCGTTGCCGACGCCATGACCGGCCAGGACGCGGTCAACTCCGCGCAGGACTTTCATTCTCGTCTTGGACTGACCGGCGTGGTCTTGACAAAAATGGACGGCGATGCCCGAGGCGGCGCCGCGCTCTCCATCCGTCACGTCACCGGCCAGCCCATCAAGTTCATCGGCGTCGGCGAAAAGCCCGACGCCTTCGAGCCTTTCCATCCCGACCGCATCGTGGGCCGCATCCTCGGCATGGGCGACATGCTTTCCCTCATCGAGAAAGCCGAATCCACGCTCGACCGCAAGAAGTCCGAGGAGCTGGCCAAAAAAGCTCTCCTCGGCGACGGCTTTTCGCTCGAAGATTTCCGCGACCAGATCCAGCAGATCAAGAAGCTCGGTTCAATGGAGTCGATATTGAAGATGCTGCCCTCAGTCGGCCCCTTCGCCGGCATGCAGCAGGCCGCCGGCCAGATCGACGAAAAGCAGTTCGTCCGCCTCGAAGCCATCATCAATTCCATGACGCCCAAGGAGCGCCGCAATCACGACATCATCTCGGGCACGCGCCGCAAGCGCATCGCCGCCGGCTCCGGCACCAGCGTGCAGGAAGTCAACCAGCTCCTCCGCCAATATGCGCAGATGGCCAAAATGTTCAAGCAGGTGGGCCGCGGCGGCCTCGCCAAGAGCATGATGCGCGGCGGGCTGGCGGGAATGGGCGCCAAGCAGCGCTTCGGCCGATAGGGCCGCGTGACGCAAGCACTCGCTTTTTTAAATCGCGCGCAGCTATCCGATCCTGCGTTAACCTGAGATTTCTATGGCCGCCCTCCAGGACCAACTCGACGAGATCACCGCCAACACGCGCAACCTCGTCCAGCCCGAGCGCATGGCCGTCAGCGAGCGCGCAGTCGCCGAGCTCTTCGCCTCCGGCATCGAGGAAAGAATCCTTCCTGTCGGAGCCATCGCCCCCGAATTCACCCTTCCTGACGCCTCTGGCCGCCCCGTCCGCTCGGCTGACCTCCTTGCCCTCGGGCCTCTTGTCCTTAACTTCTTTCGCGGCCGCTGGTGCGCTTACTGCGTCACCGAGCTTGAGGCTTGGCGCGACTTCTACCCAACCCTTCGCGAGTCCGGCGCGCTGCTCGCCGCCATCGGCCCGCAAACCGCCCGCCAGAGCGATTTCATGGTCGGCCAGCACGGCCTGCCCTTTCCCGTCCTCACTGATCCCGGCTGCGCCTTGGCCGAGCAGTTCGGCCTCACCTACACCATCCCCGAATACCACCGCGACTACTACCGCTCCATCCTGGTCAACATCCCTTTCGTCAACGGCGATCAAAGCTGGTGCCTGATCCTGCCTGCCACCTACGTGCTCGCCCGCGACCGCCGCGTCCTCTACGCCCGGGCCTACGCCGACTTCCGCGTCCGCCCTGAGCCGGAAGAAGCCCTCGCGGCTGCCCAGGCAGCGGCTAAGCTGTAGCTCCAGGCTCCCGCTGAGGCGGATCCCGGCCGAAGAACCCGCCCGACCCCTCCCCAGCCAGTTCCGAACTGTAACCGACTCCCGGAGTTGCATCCCGACTGAGGAAAATCGCATCATATAAGTTGACAACAATACACTCAATCTGAGATCCTAACCCGTCAGATTGACCCCAAAGGCAGGAACACAAACATGGCTAAAATGATTGGAATCGATCTCGGTACCACCAACTCGTGCGTCGCTGTCATGGAAGGCGGCGAGCCAAAAGTCATTCCGAATGAAGAGGGTGCGCGCACTACGCCCTCCATTGTCGCCTTCACCAAGAGCGGTGAGCGGCTGGTCGGCCAGGTGGCCAAGCGCCAGGCCATCACCAACCCGGAGAACACCATCTTCTCCATCAAGCGCTTCATGGGTCGCCGCTACAACGAGGTGACCGACGAGATGAAGATGGTCCCCTTCAAGGTGGTCCAGCAGGGCGACCATGTAGGGGTAATTGCTCAGGGCAAGGAGTACACTCCACCCGAAATCTCCGCCATGATCCTGCAAAAGCTCAAAAAGAGCGCCGAAGCCTACCTGGGCGAGACGGTCAGTGAGGCCGTGATCACCGTTCCGGCTTACTTCAACGACGCGCAGCGCCAAGCCACCAAGGACGCGGGCAGAATCGCCGGCCTCGACGTCAAGCGCATCGTCAACGAGCCCACTGCGGCCGCTCTGGCCTACGGCCTCGACAAAAAGAAAGACGAGACCATCGCTGTTTACGACTTTGGCGGCGGCACATTCGATATCTCGATCCTCGAGGTCGGCGAGGGCGTCATCGAGGTCAAGTCGACCAACGGCGACACCCACCTTGGCGGCGACAACCTCGATCAGCGCATCGTCGAATGGCTTATCTCCGAATTTAAAACTGAGCACGGTCTCGACCTCACCTCCAAGGGCAACGAGATGGCTCTTCAGCGCCTGAAAGACGCCGCGGAAAAGGCCAAGATCGAGCTTTCGACCACCGTCGAAACCGAGATCAACCTGCCCTTCATCACCGCCGACGCCTCAGGACCCAAGCACCTGGTCCGCAAGCTCACGCGCGCCAAGCTGGAGCAGTTGGTCGAAGATCTCATCGAGCGCTCTGTCGAGCCTTGCAAGAAGGCACTGTCCGACGCTGGCATCACCACCAGCCAGATTCACGAAGTCGTTCTCGTCGGCGGGCAGACCCGTATGCCGCGCATCCAGGAGCTGGTCAAGAAGCTCTTCGGTAAGGAGCCGCACCGCGGTGTCAATCCCGATGAGGTGGTTGCCATCGGCGCTGCCGTGCAGGCAGGCGTGCTCACCGGCGACGTCAAGGATCTTCTGCTTCTCGACGTCACTCCGCTCACCTTGTCCATTGAGACGCTGGGCGGCGTGGCTACACCGATGATTCCGCGCAACACGACCATCCCGACCAAGAAGACCGAGACCTTCTCGACGGCTGCCGACAATCAGACCGAAGTCGAGGTCCACGTCCTCCAGGGCGAGCGGCCCATGGCCGCGCAGAACCGCACCCTGGGCAAGTTCAAGCTCGGCGGCATCATGCCCGCGCCGCGCGGCATTCCGCAAATCGAGGTCACTTTCGACATCGATGCCAACGGAATTCTCAACGTGACCGCGAAGGACAATGCCACCGGAAAGGACACGCGCATCACCATCACCTCGAGCTCGGGTCTTTCCAAAGAAGAGATCGAGAAGATGGCGAAGGAAGCCGAAGCGCACGCCTCTGAAGATAAGGAGCAGCGCGAATCGATCGAGGCCCGCAACTCCCTCGACGGCATGGTCTACAACATCGAGAAGATGCTCAAAGACGCGGGCGAAAAGGTGCAGGCGGCCGACAAGACTGAAGTCGAAGCAGCCCTCGCCGACGCCAAAAAGACTCTTGAAGGCTCTCCGTCAACTTCGGAGCTGAAGTCCGCAAACGAAAGGCTCACCCTCGCCAGCCACAAGCTGGCCGAGGCCATGTACAAGGCCAGCTCCTCGCAGGCGCAATCAGGGCCCACGGACGCGGGCGCTGCTGGAGCAGCTCCCGCCGGCGGAGCCAAGAAAGAAGGCGAAGTCATCGACGCCGAATACGTCGACGTCGACGACAAGAAATAAATGGGTGCCCCGTCCTAGCTTTGCTAGGGCGGGGGACGGACCGTACAAATTCAGCGATGAATGGGGTGGGCGATTGCACGTCGTCCGCCCCGCCTTCTTATGATGAAAACCGGAAACGGCTATTGTGAATGGCCGATTGGACTTCGCCGATGAAATGCCTGAGGCCGCTGGCAAATCGCATGCAACGTAACGCACAACGCCGACGTGAAGCGCACCTGAGATAAGAAAACACCCATGGCCACGACCGCCAACAAAGACTATTACGCAACGCTCGGCGTCAAGAAGACGGCCACGCCGGAGGAGATTCGCAAGGCTTTCCGCAAAGCCGCGCGCAAGTATCACCCCGACGTCAATCCCAACGACAAGCGTGCCGAAGAAAAGTTCAAGGAGATCTCCGAGGCCAACGACGTGCTCTCGGACGAGAAGAAGCGCAAAGTTTACGACCAGGTTGGCTTTTACTCGGATCAAATAGACCCCGCGCAGGCTGAGGCTTACGCGCGCCAGCAGCGCTCCGGCGGCGGCCAGCCTCCCGTTGATTTCGGCGGCTTTGACTTTTCCGGCTTCCAGGGCGATCCCGGAGCGCAGGGCAATTTCGGCTCGGGCAGCTTCAAAGACATCTTCTCCGGCATCTTCGGCGGCGCGCATCAGCGCTCGCATCAGCCGCGCGGACCGCAACCCGGCACCGACCTCGAGTACCAGGCCACTGTCGACTTTTGGACCGCCATCCGCGGCGGCCAGGCCCGCATCCAGATCAACCGCCAGGAGGCCTGCCCAACTTGCCACGGCCAGGCGAGCGTCGGCGGCAATGCGGAGTGCCCCGAATGCCACGGCACCGGCCAGGTCACGCAGATGGGTGGCCGCATGAAATTCAACATCACCTGCCCGCGCTGCAACGGCACCGGCCACATCTCGCATGACTGTTCTACTTGCCACGGCGAGGGCACCGTCGCCCGCACCGAAACGGTCGAATTCCGCATCAAGGCAGGCACGCGCGACGGCCAGCGCATCCGCCTTCAGGGCAAGGGCAACGCCGGCGTCAACGGCGGTCCCGCCGGTGATCTGTTCCTTATCGTTCGCACCGGCACGAATCCGGTCTTTACGCGCGTGGGCGACGACATTCAGATCACAGTCCCCATCACCGTTGCCGAAGCAGCTCTTGGCGCCAAGGTCGAAGTGCCCACCATCGACGGCCGCGCGCAATTGAAGATTCCGCCCGGCACGCAAAGCGGGCAAAAGCTGCGCATGAGGGAGCGCGGCGTTGAGAGCGCATCCCATCCGGGTCAGCGCGGCGATGAAATCGTCACCGTCGAGGTCGCCGTGCCGCATCTGAACGACGAGCGGAGCCGCGAGATCATGCGCGAACTCGCACGCCTCAACCCCGACGATCCGCGCAAGGCGTTGTTCGACAAGTTGTAAGATTCATGCGGAGAATAACCATAGGCCATAGTTGTACCGGCTAGGCTGTTTGGAGAAATTACGATGGCCACAAAACGTAAATCCAAAGGCGCCTACATGATCTCGGCCGTGGCCGAGATGTACGAAATCCATCCCCAGACTCTACGCCTCTACGAGCGCGAAGGCCTGCTCAAGCCCTCGCGCACCGAAGGCAACACGCGTCTCTACACGGATGAAGATCTCGAGCGGCTCGAGTTCATCCTCAATCTCGCCCGCGACCTGGGCGTCAACATTGCGGGCATCGCCATCATCCTACAGATGCGCGAGCGCATGGAAGAGATGAACCGGCAGATGCAGGGCTTTGTCGAGTATGTGCGCAGCGAGATGCTGGCTCGTTTCCAGCAGGCCGCAACCGGCTCAGCCGCGGCCATTGTGCCCATCCGCAAACCCGTGACTTCGCCCACACGTCCTGTGGCAACGCGCAAGCCGTAGCGGGCCCGCTTTCTACTCAGTCAGTTTGCGCAGCCGCCCCTCGGGCAGCAACTCGTACGGGTCGCCTCGATAGCGCAGCCTTCTGGTGGCTAGGTAGCTCCTCACCCAGAAAATGAATCCCATCAGGTCGCGCAGTGGGTAGAGCCACGCCTTGCGCACGGCTACGCTGTCGTTTACCACCAGGCTGCCTACCAGCAAGCACAGCAGCACCCGGTTCAGGATCGTGAATGCCAACAGTCCGGCTCCCCACGCCCAGTGCCCGGCCAGCGTCAGTCCAATCCAGGCCAGCAAACCAAATGGAACCGCATAGGTCATCACCTCGCCGAAATGCCCCAAAGGCCGCGAAAAGCGTGTGCTCGTTGCCCATCCCTGCTGATGCGCGATGCTGCTCTTGAAAGCTGCGTTGAGCACGTGGTGCTCGACAACGTAATGCGACAACACCACGATCTCGCCGGCTGCCGCCGTCCAATTGCCCAACACAAAGTCGTCGGCGTAATACTGTGCCACCTTCTCATAGCCGCCGATTTTCTCCACTGTGCTTTGCCGCATCACCATAGAAGGGCCCAGCGCGAACTTCATCCCCTCAAGCATGTTGGCCACCAGCACGCCTGAGGTCATTTCCACGCTCATGCCCATCGCCTCGAGGCGCGCCCACAATCCATGCCGGGTGCAGCCGCGGTAGAGGCTGGTAACCATGCCAACCTGCGAATCGCGCATCGGCTGCACAACCTCTCGCAGGTAATCCGGCGTCACGCGCACATCGCTGTCCGCCGTCACCAGGATTTGATGCTGCGCTTCGCGGCGCATCACTTCCAGCGAAAATGTCCGTGCATTCGGCCACGGCGGTTCGCCGCAGGTCAGGATGCGCGCCTTCACACGCGGATACCGCGCCATCACTCGCCGCGCTACGGCCAGGCCGAGGTCGCTCTCCTGTCGCGCGCAGAAAAGGATTTCGTACTCCGGATAATCCTGCTCGAAAAAGCTGGCCAAGTTTTGTTCCAGATCGGGCTCGTCGCCGTGCACCGGCTTCAGCACGCTAACCGGCGGCAGAAATGCCGCATCCTGCGCATCGCTCGCGCCGCGCCGGAAGCGCATCGCTCCCGCAACCACCATCAAGCTATAAATTGTCGATGTGATGATGCCGAAGACACCGAGCACAATCAGTCCGGCGAAAGCAATGTGGCTGAAGTTCATCCTCGAAAGATTCTCACTTCAGCGGCCGGTCCGTCCACAGCGTCTTGTCGGCCAGCGTCTGCACCTCATACAAATGCCCGGCCAGCACGGTCTCCACATTCTCTCGGTCCGGATCTTCGGCGAAAATCCACTTGCGCTCGCCTGTCCCCCAGATTGCCGCCAGTTTCGCGGGGCTCAGGTAAATGTCCGGCGCATCGGGATAGCACGATCCCCACAGCAGTGTGGTTCCCTCGCCGTTCTGTCCGCACCGCGGAAGCACCAGCATCGCCGGCCTTCCCCGGAAAAAGTCGTTCGTGTAAAAGATCACCGATGACCCCGACGACTGCTCGCCGTAAATGATCAGGACGTCGTTTGCCGAGCCGTCTCTCATGATGGTGTCGGCCATCGGCTTTGAGCTCAGCATCGGCTCAAACCGCGCAAACGCGATGTGCGCGGCCACAAAAAATGCCGTCATCGTCAGCGCCACGCTCACGGTGGCCGCCATGTGTTTCTTTTTCAGCCGCAGCAACCAGCCCGGCATCGGCCCAATCAGCAGCGTGATCGCCGCCAATCCCGCCGGCAAACGCAGCGCCGCAAATGACTCGCCCGTCAAGTCGAACAAGTGCGACATCGACAGCGTGTAATCGCCCACGCCGCGATGCGCCAGCACCGTTCCAATGTCCGCCACGTACGGCAGGCTGCGCGAAGTCCACAATCCCCACGCCAGCGTCGCCGCAGCCGCCACGCCGATCGCTGCAAACACCGCCTGTGCGCCCGTCAGCCACGCAGTCGAAAGCGTCGGCTTGCCGCCTTCCACACCATCGTTCTCTTCTACATCCGCGATCACGCCCGCAATCAGCATCACCAGCGGCGGCCACACCGGAAACGTGTAGTATTCCTGATTCGTTGAAATCGAAAAGAAGATCAGCGTCCAAGCCGAGTACAAGCTCAGAAGCCAGATCGTCCTGGTGCGGAACTTGATCCGCCGCACGTAGCTGCCCACATCCTCGCGCATCGCGTGGTCCAGATAGAAATCCACCGTGTCGCCCGCATCGTGCCGCAGGTGCTTCAGCCATGAGCGCCGCGTCTTCCATGCCATTGCCCCCAACGCGCCCAGGAAAAGACTCCACGGGAAAATCCAGATCAGCTCGCCCAGCCAATACCAAAGCGCCGGCATTTTGTTGTAGTCGTGCGGATAGCGCAGGTTAAAGAAGCGCAGCACGTGTTCGTTGATGAAGTATTGATAAAAGAATCCGTGCACATTCCCGATTGTTGGGTGATTGCCCGACGGGCGTCCCTGGTCGTGATTGATGATGCCGCACGCAATGTGCCACGGCGCGGCGATCGCCAAAAACAAAAGAAATCCCGACACCGGCTTTAGCGCCTTCCACCGCCGCCATTGCCCGGTCAGGAGCAGATACGGGATTGCCGCGCCGCCGAAGAATACCGGCGCAATCAAGCCCTTCGTCAGGAGCGCCAGTGCCACTCCCGCCCACGCCCAATACACCATCGCCGGCCGGTTGTCTTCCAGGCTCACGATGAGAGCGTATAAGGCGATCAGCAGAAACAACGCAAGGATCGCCTCAGGAATGATGAAGCGCGTAAACAAAAATGCGCCCACGGATGTCAGCACGCCCAGCCCGGCGTAGAAGCCCGCGCGCTCGCCCCACGCTCGCCGCCCCCACAGCCACGCGAGCCACGTTAGCCCCAGCATTGCCAGCGCATTGGGCAAATGCGTGGCAAAGGTGTTCTCGCCGAGCACCTTGTACATTCCCGCGACCACCCAATAGGGCAGCGGCGGTTTTTCAATGTAACGGATGCCGTTGGTCTTCGCGGTGATCAGATCACCGCTCTCCGCCATGTGCTGCGCCGCCTGCGCGTGCGAGGCATCCACGTCGTCCAGCAGCGGCGGAGAGAACAACGAGGCAAAGTAAATCGCGGCCCAGAGAACAGCAAAGACCAGCCACACCGTGCGCGCCGAGAGAGCGGCCTGCGGGCGATCGATTGTCCTTGTCGTATGCATCATTGTCATCTTGATCCCGCGTGTTGCGTCAGCCTGTTCCATGCCACGCGTCAATTTGAGAGCGCCGCAATCCGGCTGCGTAGAGAAAAAGGGCTTCAGCCCGTGGGATAACCACCCATGTCCCCTGAAACCCAATGGCAATTCCGTCGTATCCATACCAGAATAACAGCCGCGTTTCTAGAGCGTTTCACAGTGCAGGGCGCACGAGCCCTCAGGTGCTGCGTAAACGAACCGGAACACTCATCTTTTGTTTTTGAATGTGGCGTCGTGCGAGAGCCTACGCCGCGTTACGCCGCCGAGGTCGAGTAACTGGAAACTTCTCTCGATTTGGTGTATGGGATGGATTTTGTCCCAAGAACGCTCAGTTTCCCGGCGCGAAGCAGCAAGCGGCAATCGGCTTCGGGGACTGCGGGGCTGTATAGGAATCCCTGTACCTCTTCGCAGTTCTGCTTCCTGAAGTAGTTAAGCTGCTCCGACGTTTCCACTCCCTCGGCTACGCAAGCAAGGCCAAGATCTCGACCTAAATTGATGATGCTTCGCACCACCGCTTCCGCAGTCGGCTCTGACGCGATGTCGCGCAGGAACGAACGGTCGATCTTAATGCGGTTGATCGGGAACCTTCTCAAATACGACAACGACGACCATCCGGTGCCGAAATCGTCGAGTGACAGGCTGACTCCAAGCCGTTTCAGCGCTCGCATGATCTTGATGGTCGTCTCTGAGTCATCGAGCATCAGCGATTCCGTCAGCTCCAGCTCCAACCACTTCGGATCAAGGCCGGCTTCGGATAGCGCCCGGGTTACGCTGCTCGCAATATTGCTCCGGTAGAACTGCGTTGACGACAGATTGACCATCATGCGGATCGGCGGAAGCCCTGCCTTCTGCCACGCGGCGTTCTGCAGGCACGCGGTTCTCAGCACCCAGTTCCCCACGTCCGCCATCAATCCCAGTTCTTCCAGCTGCGGAACGAACTGGTTGGGGAAGATTATCCCCTGTTCCGGATGTCGCCAGCGCAGCAATGCTTCCACGCCCGTGATGCCGCCCGTTTCCGTCGCCACCAGCGGTTGGTAGTACAGTACAAACTCGTCTCGCGACAGCGCGTGCTGCAAGTCGAATTCCAGCTTTTGCCGCCGCCGCGTCGCATCCGTTAGTTCCGCCGTGAAGAAGGAATAAATGCCGCGCCCGCTGTTCTTCGCCTCGTACATCGCGGTGTCCGCGGCCTGCAGCAGGTCCCGCGGGTTCTCTCCATCGGAAGGATATTCGCAAATGCCGATGCTGGCGCCGATCTGAAGCCCATGTCCTTCGATTTCAAACGACGCAGTCAATGTGCTCAGCACCTTGCTCGCCACTTGCTCAATATCCTCGCGCTTTTCCACCATCGGCAGGCCGATCACAAACTCGTCTCCGCCCAGCCGCGCCACGATATCGCTTTCGCGCAGGCAGCTCCTCAATCGCACAGCTACAGCTTCAAGCAGACGATCGCCGATATGGTGTCCGAATGAATCGTTCACGCTCTTAAAGCGGTCCAAATCCAGCATCAAGACGGCGACCCGCTTCCCATTCCGCCCCGCCAGGGCGATTGCATGGGCCAGTAAGTCTTCGAGAAGCGAGCGATTCGGCAGTCCCGTCAACGCGTCGTGAAGCGCCATATAGTGGATGCGCAACTCCGCCTGCTTCCGGTCAGTAATGTCTCTCGAAATCCCCATCGTTCCCATGATCCGGCCGTGCCGGTCCTTCAGAGGCACCTTCGTCGACAATACCCACGATTCATGCCCATCAGGCCAGGTTTCCTTCTCTTCCATCCCCGTAATCCCGTGGCCCGTTTCAATAATTCTCCGTTCGTCCTCAAGAGCGCGGCCGGCATGCTCAGGGGTGAACATGTCGGAATCCGTCTTTGCCGTGGCCTCCGCGGGATCGCTCAGTCCAAAACTGTTGGCCAGCGCCCGGTTCACGCGCAGAAAGCGGCTGTTGCGGTCCTTGAAATAAACGTGGTCTGGGATATGTTCGAGAAAGGCATTCAGAAAGTCGCGGTCTGTGCGGTATTCGCGGTCTGCCAGCTCCCGCAGGATCAAAAGGCCGGCCACCAGGGCCAACAGAAACACGGTGAATCCAATCGCTGCAACTCCCGGACGCGAAAAGAGGGATACGCGCGTCGCCGCTGCGTGCACAGGCGACGAGGCGATCAGGATGGCGGTGACCATGCACCCCAGCAGCATCGCTGCAAGTGCGATCACAGCGCCCGGAATCGCAGGGAATCGCTTCAAAAACTTCATCGGGACCCGTTACGGCATAGCTTTGGTTCTAAGCGCACGGTATTCCAAAGTTGCATGCACTCTCCATCCCTAAATCGATTTTCTAAGTACAACTATCTGGTAGGGCGGCTGTTACCTTTGTCATTTCCCCCTCCGCCCAGCCAACTGGGCGGCATCCGTGCGGTCCCGTGGCTGGTTCCTTCAGTGCGCGATCGAACGAGTTGTTCACATTCTGAGTTTTTCGCCCAGGCTTTAACATGCACCAAGGGAGAACTCCTTGCCGGTCTGGAAAGTCTTTCTCGTTGCGTTCAGTGTGCTGCTGCCGCTGATCAACCCTCTCGGGTCCGCGTTGGTCTTTCTCGGGCTGGTCGGCGATGCGCCGCCCAAGGTTCTTCGTTCGCTTGCCTGGCGCATCGCCATCAACAACATCGTCTTTCTTGGCATTTTTGAAGTCGCGGGCGGAATCATCCTCAGCTTCTTCGGCATCTCCCTGCCCATCGTCCAGCTTTCCGGCGGCATAGTCGTCGCCGCCATGGGATGGGGCGTGCTCAATGAGCGCAGCGCCGGTGCCGATTCCCGCAAAAAGCAGGAGGAGACCGGAAAAGCCGACGAGCCCGACACCAGTCATCTCGAAGAGGCCGTCTTCTATCCCTTCACCTTTCCCATCACTTCGGGCCCGGGCACGCTCGTGGCATTGCTCACTGTCACCGCGCACATCTCGGACAAGAACCTGACGCACAACATCCTGGCCCACCTCGGCGTATTTTTGGCCATCGTCGTTCTCAGCGTTCTGGTCTATTTCTGCTACGCTAATGCCCCCAAGATCACCAAGAAAATCCCACCCTCCACGGCCCACGGAATCCTGCGCGTGATCGCCTTCATTCTGCTCTGCATCGGCATCCAGATCGCCTGGAACGGCCTCTCCGCCCTCATCGCCACCATCATCAAGCCGTAACAGCGTTTCGCACGCGCCGGCGCCAGGTCCCCAATCCCGGTTCACCCTCCCATCCATCCCCCCGCAGCATCTCGCAAAAACCCTGCGATGCCCGATGCGCCAAGCAACCAATCAAAACACTGGCGGGAGCGCACACCCCTCTGCTATGGTTGACCCTCCCCGATTGCATCGGATATTCCCCGGCCCATCATGATTGCAAACGTACGATGCGACCACCGGCGTTAGCCGGTCTCGTCCTGAGCCGCGCCGACCGAGAGGTATTGGCGGGCGGTTCCCAACAACCCCAACACACTGATCGGAGGATCCGAATGGGCGAATACAAGGGCAACCCAGGCGAACTGATCTATCACTACGACCTGCATTTCACGCAGGTGGTGGAGTACGGCTGCTCTGCGAATGCGATATTTTCGGGTGAGGCGCGGCCACCGGCTGAAGGCGCGCGCTTCGACGTGTACTTCGAGGGAACCATTACCGGTCCCAGAATCAACGGTGCAGTGAAAGGAATCGATTACCTTCACATCCGCGCCGACGGCCGATGTCAGCTCGACATCAAAGCTGAAATTACGACCGGAGACGGAAAAAGGATCGCATTAGCCGCCGGCGGCGTGGGGATTCCTGAACCGGGGACGCCGATCGTTCAGCTCCGCGAGAACGCGACCCTCACGACCAATCACCCCGAGTATGCATGGGTCAACCCGATCCAGGTCTGGGCCCCCGGCAGGGTTGATCTCTCCAAGGGACAAATTCGAGTTACAGGGTACGCCGCCTGACCTGAGAGGGAGCGTGCATGCCCGCCCTGATTCAGCCAGGGCGGGACCCTTCCGCATGCCATCTCTGCCAGCAAGAAATCTAACGACACCCCAAATTTCGACTCACACCCGCGCCAAACCTCAATCTACAATCCAATCGTCTACGCAACCGCCTCACAAGAGATCCATCTGCGAGCTGAAAATACACCCTACTGCAACCCACGACCACGCGATATCCACCAGCTCCATTGAATTGCTCGTCGATTGTTTTATGCCCTGTGGAACTCGCGTCACCAACCGCGCGCCACCTTCGTGTATCTTGGCGATGGGTCGATTCTTTCCCGGGAGCGCGTCGCAAAAAAATGCCCACCTTCGCCGCCATCGATATCGGTTCCAACTCCTGCAGACTCAAGATCGCCCGCGTTCACGCGCACCGGCTCAAAACGCTCGCCGAAGATCGCGAGGTTACGCGCCTCGGCGGCAGCGTCTTTGACACCGGCCTCATCTCTCCTGAGGCCATGGCCGCCACGCTGCGCGCGCTCAAGCGTTTTCAGCGCTCAGTACAGTCTCACGGCGTCGATCGCATTCGCGTGGTGGCAACAGCGGCCATGCGCGATGCACGCAACTCAGCCGCTTTTCAGGCCTGGGTGAAGGCCGAGACCGGCTGGAACATGGAGATCATCTCCGGCCTCGAAGAGGGCCGCCTGATTCATCTCGGCGTCACCGGCGCTGAGCCGGGAGCCGGTGGCCGCGTGCTGCTGCTCGACCTGGGCGGCGGGAGTTGCGAGGTCACGCTCTCTGAGCACAAGCGCATCAAGGAGACCGTCAGCCTTCCGCTTGGCGCCGTGCGGCTCACCGAGCAGTTTCTCCCCGACGATCCTGCTCCGCGCGATGGCCTGATGCGCATGCGGCAGTTGATCGCGCGCGAACTGCGCCGCGCTCATCGCAGAATTCAGCCGGGCCGCGCGCCATTGGTCATCGCCACTTCGGGAACGGCTGCGGCACTCGCCGCGGCTTACGTTCAAGGAACAAAGAACGGCAAACCCGGCGCAAAGAAGGCAGGTAAATCCGCCTCCAAATCCGGTTCTGACCGCGCCGAGGATCGCTCCGCCGTCCTTGCCGGAATGGTCCCGGCCCGTGCGGTGCGCAAGCTGGCCAGTAAGCTTGCAAAAATGTCGCTTCCTCAGCGCGAGGCTGTTCCAGGCATCGGTCCGCGCCGCGCTGAAATCATCGTGGCCGGCGCTGAGGTCTATTCCGAAATCCTCGAGAGCTTCGGGCTCAAGGGCTTTCGCTATTCGCCGCTCGGCTTGCGCGACGGCATTCTGGCGCAGATGCTCGCCGAGCAGGATGCCCGCGCCAAAGCTCATCGCGAGTTCGAGCATGAGCGTTGGGAGAGCGTGCTATCCACGGCGCGCCGCTACGGAGTCGATCCCCGTCAGGCTGAGCCCGTGCGCGCCCACACCGTCCAGCTTTTCCGCGAGCTCAAGTCAATGCACGAGCTTCCGCCCGAATACGAGAGCTGGTTGGCTGCTGCCGCTATGCTCCGCGACACCGGAAAGTTCATCAACCACCAGGGCCATCATCGGCACACGCAGTACATCATCTCCAGCTCTGAGATTTACGGATACACGCAGTTGCAGCGCACTCTCGTGTCAGCCATCGCGCGCTACCTGGGCAAGAGCCGCCCGCAGCCGGGCGACCGCGCTCTGCGCAACATTCCCGCCGACGAGCACAAGAACGTCAATCGCGCCGTGGTCCTGCTGCGTCTCGCGATAGCCTTGAATCAGGATCGCGCATCCGACGTTTTGCGCGTCAACACGCGCGTCTACCCCAAAAGAGCCTTGCTGGAGTTGCGCCCTGGGCGCACCGGCGCCGAGCTGGAATTATGGTCTTTGCGCAAGGAAGCCGGCTACTTCCGCGAGGTCTTCGGGCGCGAGCTTTTCGTCACGCTGGCGTAGATGATCCGCGCCGTGCGTGGATCCAGAAGCCACTGCAGCCGAGGTGGATGCCGTTCCATGTCGACCCGAGCAATGGAGCCTTTGCGCATCCGGATCGATGCGCCTCCATTACCGGTGATCAAGCGGCCCAGGAACTGAAACATGTTCGGATTATGCCCGACGGCCAGAACCCCTTCGCGGTTGGCATACTTCGCCAGCATGTTCTGGAAATCGGAGAAACTCGCGTTCAATCCGAGGCCGGGGCTGATCTCGACTTTCCCTTCAAAGCCCAGTTCGTTGCCGACGAGCGATGCGGTCTGCAGGGCACGCTTTAGGGAACTTGAAACGATCGTATCGATGGGCGCTTTCAGCGTTCCCAGAACCCGTGCCATGAGCATGCACTGCTCTTTGCCTTCCTTCACGAGGCCCCGTTTCAAGTCGAGAATGGGGTTCTCGCGAATCGTGCCGGCATTCGCATGGCGCATCAGATAAAGGATCATGGGGGTCGATTCGGTGGGTGTTTAGCGGTTCCACAATTGCTATCCCCGGACCGCGATTGCAAAGTGGCTTTTTCATCGAGAAAAAGCCACCCTGCAGGACGCCAATTGGGGCAGGTGAATTGTGGAACCGCTCTTAGAGGGCCGGGCCGAATTCCTTATATCTCATTTTAACAGATTTGTAACATTCGGTTTTGCGCTGGAACGACGCGGGTCCAGCCTCGCTAAAGCAATCCTGTCCGACCTGCGTTCAGTTTCGGTTTACTGGACAACGTGAAAAGTGCGTTTCCACCGTGTGTCTGGGAAGAAGTGCACCAGTACGTGACCGATCCATGCGAGCCGGTGACCGAACCCTGTTTGTTCAAGTTGACTCTCTGTCGCCTTGAACGACCAATAGTTGAACAGCGGACGGCCAAGTATGTTGGCGCGCGGCACGAAGCCCCAGTAGCGCGAGTCCAGGCTGTTGTGCCGGTTGTCGCCCATCATGAAATACATGCCGGGTGGAACCACTAGGTCGCCGTCCTGGATATAACTCGAGAAGTTCACGGCCCACGACTCTGTTGACCCAGGCACCTCGGCTGGAGGTACTGCGGGAAAATCGTCGAGGAACTCGTTGAAGTTATCCGTCGTCGTCGGCTGCGCAAATCCCACAGGCTGTGCGACACCATTAACAATCACAATGCCGTTGCGTAGATGAATATGATCGCCCGGTACGCCAATCAATCTCTTCACCAGGGGAATGTACTTCGGTGTCCCATCGGCGTCAGTCGGATCAATACCAGGCTGATAAACGGGCTTGGTGAACACCACGATATCGCCGCGCCTCGGCTCGCGATACCTTATTAGCGGCATCCACGAAGCGGGCGGCATTAGCGTGATCTGGTCGACGACTAGGTGATCGCCTACAAGCAACGTGTTCTCCATCGAACCTGACGGAATGACGTAGTTCTGAGCCAAGAAGGTCAGAATGAACAGGCCCACCACCAGAACTGAGCAGATGCTGGCCAGCGCCTCGAAAGGCGTCTCTTCTCGATTGATGTTGGCGGAAGCTGCGCGCATCGTTGACTCGGTAGAATTCTTCCTCGTTCGATTCATCCAAGGGCTCCCAAGGCTACAGCGTTTTCTGCAATTGCTGTGAACTGAAATCGCGCACCCAAGCGACTCTTTCCCCACCCGGGCCCCCGGCGACAGGCACTCGCCGCTGGGAGGAAGTCAAAGCCACCTCCCAATGCACTCAGGAAGTCTACGTGTATTCCGGAAATGCCCTAAATCCCTACTGGACACGCACCGTCGTACTCGCTTCAACATCAGTTGACGAATTCCCGACCATCACGCTTACCGGCTCCGCTTCCACGCGGAATCCCGGCAGCTTCTGGTCCCACCACGCAAGCGTCGACGCCTTCAGAGGAATCTCCACTCCCTTTGTCTCGCCGGGTTGGATCGTGACCCTCTTGAACCCCTCCAGCTCTTCCCGTGGCCGCTCCACCTTCGAGCCCAGGTGCTTTACATACATCTGCACCACCGCGTCGCCCGCGCGGCTGCCCGTGTTCGTCACGTCCACGCTGACGGTGACTGTCCCATCCTTCGCCAAGGTCGGCGAACTCGTCCGCAGATTCGAATACTTGAAGGTCGTATAGCTCAATCCGTAGCCGAACGGGAAGAGCGGTTCGCCTTTGAAGTACATGTACGTGTACCCGTCGCGAATGTTGTAGTCCATGCTCGGTGGAAGCTGATCCACCGACTTCGGCCAGGTCCGCACCAAATGTCCGCCCGGGTTGTACTCGCCAAACAGTACCTTGGCCAGCGCGGTTCCCTCATCCTGCGAGGAATGCGCCATGGTCACGATCGCGGGGACATTCGCCGCGCTCCAGTTGATCGCGAACGGGAAACTCGAGATCAGCAGCACGATGGTTTTCGGGTTCTTGATGAAGACCTGTTTAACAATCTGCTCCTGCGCCAGGTCGATGCTCTCGCGGTCGCGGCCCTCGCGCCCGTCGCTCGGAACGGTGCAGGGAAGCGTGATGCCTCCACCGTTACCCGGCGAGTTGTACCACGCATGCGCCTCGTCACCGCACGTCGGATCGTTGCCGATCACGACGACAGCCACATCGGATTGGCTCGCCGCCTTCATTGCATCGTCCTCGCCAGCCTGCGTGTCATAGGCGGCATAGTTCACCTTCACATCCGGACCAACCTCGTCCTTGATGCCCTGCAAAGGTGTCACCGCATACGGTGGCGTCCCCCCGTACCAGTCCCAATGGACTGAATCGGCGAGCGGACCGATCACGGCAATCGACTTGATCTTGCTCTTGTCGAGCGGCAGAATGTTGTTCTCGTTCTTCAGCAGCACCACAGATTCGAGCGCCAGCCGCCGCGAAACATCGCGATCCTTGTCGGTATTCCACGGCTCCGGGGAGTCTTTGATCTTCGAGTAGGGCACCATCTCTGGCGGGTCCAGCAGTCCGAGTTTGATCGTGATCTGAAATTTCGGCCTTAACAGCGCATCGAGTTCCGCCTCCGTGACCTCGCCGTCCTTCACCGCAGCCTTGGTCTCGTCCTTGTACACGTCGAGAAACTGGTTGATCCCTGCCTTCAGGCACGCCACCACCGCCGCCTTCTGGTCAGGAAAAAGATGACGCGGATCCACCAGCAGCTTTACCGCTCCGCCGTCGCTCGAGATCACGTCCACGCCCCACTGATCGCGAACAATACTCCTCAGAATCGGATTGACGGCCATCGCCGTTCCATTCCACGCGTTATAGGAAGCCATCACCGCCTTCGCGCCGCCATCCCAAAAGGCCATCCTGAATGGTACCGAGTAGTACTCCCAGAACAACCGCTCGTCGAAGTTCGACGACGAGCCATTGCGGTTGTTCTCATTTTCGTTGGCCAGGAAATGCTTCAGCAGCGCCGCCGCTTGCCAGTATTTCGGATCGTCGCCCTGCAGTCCCTTTGTGAACGCGACGGCCATCGTTCCATTCAAGAATGGATCCTCGCCGTACACTTCCTCGCTCCGGCCCCATCGCGGATCGCGCCCCAGGTCCGATTGCGGTCCCCACAACATCAGGATCTGGCGATCGTACTTCGCGGTCTGCGTGATGAACCGTCCCTCGTAGCCTTCCACTCCGGCCGCTTCGCGCACCAACTCCGGATCCCACGACGCGCCCATCCCCGGCGGTTGCGGAAACTGCGTTGTTGTAATCGGCTGCCGCGTGCCTCGAGCCTGACGCTGCACCACCCCATGGATCCCCTCGGAATTGCCGTAGCTCATGACGCCCAGTCGCGGCACTCCCGTATTGGTGCCCAGGCAGTCGATCTTTTCGTCGATCGTCATTAGAGAAAGCAGATTGTCAATCCGCTTTTCCATCGGCAACGTTGGATCGTTGAACGGATACGTTTGTTTTTGGGCCAGTGCCGCTCCACAAGAGAACGTGAAAAGGCACAACAGAGCAGCGAGAGTTTTATTTGTCATCAAGGGTTCCTGATCCTTCGATCGTCAAAAAAATCGAATTTAAAATCAGCGCCATTCTACGCCTTCGGGTTCCACATCTCGCTCACCACCAGCCCGCGCAGCCACGTGTGGCGCCGCGTGAGCGCGAATCCGGCCTCGCGCAATGCGGCATGATGGTCTGGCAGGCTCCGGATTCTAAGCCCCGTGAGCACTCCGAACGCTCGATAGAGCAGCCACACCAGCGGACGGGCAACAAACTCCCCAAACCATCCCTCCGGAACTGCAAACTCCGAGACGATCCATACGGCAGAAGGGCAGACAGTGCTCCGCAGCCTCGCTGCCAATCCATAGCATTCTTCCGTCGTCAGGCAATCGAGAAAGAAATGCGTAGCCACCAGATCGTACTGCGCGTTTTCAGGCTGCCATCCGCGCGCGTCAGCACAACGAAGCCTGATCCGGCCCCTATTCGCTTCCGCCCGGCGCAGCAAAGCGCCCAGCATCGAGGGACTCGAGTCCACAGCATCGATTCGAACAAGAGAATTCACGCGGAGCAACTCCGCGGTAAACCGCCCATCGCCGTCGCCTAGAACGAGCGCCCGCCGTGCCGTCACAAGCTCTGGCAGAAACGCGTTGCGGCAACGCGCGAGAACCGGACCGAAGGTGAAAACCTCCATCCACCGGTAAACTTTCGCCAAACGATCGAAGTTCGGTGCCTGCTTCGCCACCGTAAGGTCCGTGCATTCAGGCCCAGCGAATTCCGAGTTGGCCATCGTATTCATCGCAGAAAAAGCACCAGCGGCGTGAGCAAAACGAGGTCGGCGGCCGCGCGCAGAGCAAGCGGCGTCAAGCGAGTTCGCATGCGGTCAAGCAGCGCCAGCAGCAGCGCGCTTGCCGCACCCGCCAGAATCAACTCAGCGGATCGTGGGTGCCATGCGCACGCAATCACTGCCAGCGACAGCCCGGCAAATGCAACCATGAGCGCCGCATGGAGATTCGTCCGCTGCCTTATGCGCTCAAAGTATGGCGCGTCCTCTTCGTCCAAGCCGTCTCTGCCGGATTCATCATCCAATTCCCACAGAGCGATCGAGCTGCAATTGAGCCATGCAAGCACGGCGAAATAAACCGCCGGAATCCAGAACCACAAGCGGGAAAATTCCTGTGCCCCCGTCGCATGAAGCCGCGACCACGCCGGCAAAATGCACCCTGCAGCGAACAGCACCGCGACCAGCAACTCCTTGCTGACCGGCCATGACAGCGTGCGCCGCCATCGTTGTACCCGCGGCGCCGCGTGAACGCCCGAAAAGTAAACCAGCGCAGCGGCTCCCAGAACCAACCCTCGTTCGCGCGCGAAGGGAGGCAGAAAAGTCACCGCCGTGATTCCGGTAACGCACGCGGCGGCCATGGCCATCGGCGCCAACAACCGCCGATGCCGCCAATGAAAGTAGTGGCGTTCGCACAGCCCGGACTGTGTCGGCCTCGGCGACGAATGAAGCCCGGCGCGCGCGTCGAGTAGTCGATCGCAGACATAAGCGCACCATACCGTCAGCGCTAGAACCAGCAATACCCGGCCCGTGAGATGAACCCGGCCTATCCATGAAAACGCCAGCGACCAGACCACAGCGACGGTGGGAGCATCCAGGCTGGCGAGATGCCAGAAGGCCACTGCACGCGGAGCATCAAGGAGCCGGCTGGATTTCGCGCGGCGACAAGCAGCCGCAACAAGAATCTTGTCCCGAACCGGCAATTCAGCGAGGGGAAGCGGCACTCTTCTAATTCTAAGAGGGTCGGCAGCGCGAGCCTCGTTGAGCGGCCCTTGGACCAGCCTTTCGCACTCCACCCGCCCCCCGGCTCACCCGCTATTCCGTCGGCCAATTCGGTGACTGGGAAAACAAACGGCAAAGAACCGCACGCTCCTTCCGCTCCATGCCCCTTACTAAAGTGTGGGTTAACCCGGCTTGATCCTTTGCTATCAAGGCTAAGATGATCGTTGAGGTTGGGTCTATGATCGAAACTATGAGTCGTGCGGCAATCAGTCGCGACTGGGTTGGGAGTTTTGCCGCCGATAGGTTCCCCCTCCTGCAATGGCTTGGCGGCTCTCAAGCGACCGGTGTGTTTCTCACTGAATGGAGCGAGAATTCGCAAAAAGCCGTCATCAAATTAGTCCCCGAAGATGATCAGGATGCCGCCGCTCGCGCCGCCGCATGGGAAACTGCAGCCACCCTTTCCCATCCGAATCTAATGAAGGTCTATACGCACGGCCGCTGCGAAATCGACGGCGTTCCCTGCCTCTACGTCGTCACAGAATATGCCGACGAAGTTCTCGCCGAGATTCTCCGCGAGCGGCCGCTCTCGCCCGACGAGACTCGCGAAATGCTCGGCCCGGCACTTGCCGCGCTCGCTTATTTGCACGCCAAGGGTCTCGTCCACGGCCGTCTCAACCCATCGAACATCATGGCCGCAGGCGACAGCCTCAAGCTCACCACTTACGGCGTTTGTCCCGTGGGCGCAGCCGTCATATCCAGGCCCACGCGAACCGTCTGCGATGCTCCGGAGACCGAAAACGGAGTGATTCTACCGGCCTCGGATATCTGGTCTCTCGGCGCGACTCTTGTCGAAGTCCTTACCAAGTACCCGCCGGTTTGGAATCGTGCCAAAGCCGCCGACCCAACCGTGCCCCAGTCGATGCCCGAGCCTTTCGCTTCCTTCGCGCGGAAGTGCCTGCGCTCCGATCCTGCCCGTCGCATTACCATAAGTGAAATCACCGCGCGTCTTGAACCGGCAAAAGTGTCTCCGGAGCCGGAAGCAAAACTGGCCAAATCTCCGCCTGCGAAACATCGCATCTCGCGCTGGTTTGCCGTCGCGGCGGTTTTGCTCACTGCAATCGTAATCTGGAGAACCTCTCGCATCGTGAGCAGACGGCACCCTCCCAGCAAGCTCAGACCGCACCAGCGGCAACGCCGACTCCATCTCCGACGCCGACCGTAGCGCAACCAACCCCGCCTGCGACATCAGAGAAGTCCCGGAGGAACTCCAGCGCAACCGGTTCCATCGGATACAACCTCCGCCTCCTCCTCCCGCTGCAGCATCTACATCCGCACCTGTCCCGGCCGCCGCACCGCCGCCACAGGTCCAACCTCAACCTCAAGTCGACCTCGCACCCGCGCCCACTGCCTCTACCATCAACCCCGCAATCGTGACCGAGATTCTTCCCGACATTGTGCCCAGCGCGATGAAGACCATCAATGGGACTCTCCGAGTTTCGGTCGCGCTCACCGTCGGTGCAGACGGCACCGTCACCGATGCGACGCTTACATCGCCCGGCCCAAGCAAATATTTCGCAAGCAAGTCGCTCGAGGCAGCGCGCCATTGGAAGTTCAAGCCTGCGCCGGCGCCAGGGAACTGGATTTTGGAATTTCAATACACGCAGCGCGGAATCCACGTTGTTGCGGAGCAGGCCGCACCCTAGCAGGCTTTCAAATTAATCAGCCGCTGTCTCAGCCTTCTCCTCGATTTTCGTGTGAGCTTTTCCAGCAGGTGCCGGAATCGCGTCCAAATCCGTCTTTCCCTCCGCTAGCTGCATCAGGAATTCCTGAGACGAGAAGGGCTGAGTGTCCTTCATCAGCTTGCTGGCTCGCACATAGATGCCGTCGGATTGCTGGATCCTGGCTTTTACGGTGTCGGCCATGTACGCCGGCAGAATTTCGTCGTGTATGCGCGCCAGCACCGCGGGATCGCGGACCGGAAACACCACTTCGCAGCGCTCGAACAAATTGCGCGGCATCCAGTCGGCCGATCCGATGTAGACTTCGTCGCTGCCGCCGTTGGCAAAGTGGTAGATTCGCGAGTGCTCCAGGAATCGCCCGACGATCGACCGTACGCGAATCCTCTCCGACAGCCCTTTCACGCCGGGCCGCAGAATGCATAGTCCGCGGACGATCAGGTCGATCTCCACTCCAGCTTGCGATGCCTGGTAGAGCGCCTGAATAATCGAAGGCTCGAGCAGTGCGTTCATCTTGGCCACGATGTGCGCCGGCCGCCCCGCCTGCGCGTGCTCCTGTTCGCGGCGAATGAGTCGCAGGAAGCTCTCGGCCATGGTCAGCGGCGCCACCAGCAGTGGGCTGTAGTCGTCCACCTCGGCATGAGCGGTCAGGTAGTTGAACACCATGTGCACGCGCTCGCCGATCTGCGGATCGCTGGTCAGCAGGCTCAGGTCCGTATAAAAGCGCGCGGTATCGGGGTTATAGTTGCCCGTTCCCAGGTGGCAGTAGCGGCGGGTCACTCCGTCCTCGTCGCGCCGTACCAGCATGGCCAGCTTGCAGTGCGTCTTCAGGCCCACCACTCCGTGAAAAACCTGCACTCCCGCGTCTTCCATGCTGCGCGCCCAGCGAATGTTCGAGGCTTCGTCAAAGCGCGCCATCAGCTCCACCACCACCGTGGCTTCCTTGCTCGCGCCGGCTTCGGTCAGCGCCTGAAACATCGGCGAGTCATGGCTGGTGCGGTAGAGCGTCTGCTTCATCGTCACCACCGCCGGGTCCTGCGCGCCCTGCTGGATGAACTCAACCACCGGATCGTAAGCATCGTAGGGATGATGCAGCAGAATGTCGCGATGGCGCAGCTCGTCGAAGAGTCCGGTTGACTTGCGGCTCAACAGCAGAGGCTTTGGGGTGAACGGTTGAAACTTCAGGTCCGGCCTCTGCACATCGCCGTAAAAGAACATCAGGCGCGACAGATTCACCGGGCCCTCGCAGCGGAATACTTGGTCCTCTTCCAGCTCGAAATTCACGCGCAGCCGCTCCACGATCTCTGAATCGGCGTCGCTTTCGATCTCCAGCCGCACCGCGTCGCCCTTGCGGCGGTTGTGCAGTTCCACGCGGATGGTTTCGAGCAGCGACCGCGCTTCTTCCTCTTCGAAATAGAGATTCGAATTGCGCGTTACGCGGAATGCTGCGGATGCAAGCACTTCGTAGCCGCGGTACATGCCGCCAAGATGCCGCTCGATCAGATCCTGCAGCAGCAGATAGTCGAAGTGGTCGTGGTCGCATGGCAGCCGGACAAAGCGCGGCAGCGCGCGCGGCACCGTCACCACTCCCAGCACCTGCGGTCCGGAGCTGCGCCGCTTGGCGCGAAGCAGCAACGCCAGGCAAAGTGCCTTGTTCAACACGCGCGGAAACGGGTGTGCCGGGTCGATCGAGATAGGCGTTAGCAGCGGATCGACTTCACGCTGAAAATAGCCGCGCGCGAATTCCCGCGCGTGCTCGCTCAGCTCATCCCACGCCAACAACCGAATCTTCTGCTTGCGCAATTCGGGCAGCAGTTGCTTGTTCCAGCAGTGGTATTGCGCGGCCACAAAGCCATGGATCTCGCTGGTCAGAACTTCGAGCGATTGATCAGGCCGCAGGCCGTCGTAGCCAGGCTCACGATAGCCGTCTTCAATGCGTTGCATTAGGCCGGCCTGCCGAACCTCGACATATTCGTCGAGATTCGACCCCGTGATGGCCAGAAATTTCACGCGCTCCAGCAACGGGTTGGCCGCGTCTTCCGCCTCTTCCAGGACACGCCGATTGAACTGCATCCAGGAGTGGTCCCGCCCATTGAAAAGCTTGATTTTCTTTGTACTTCTGGCCATTTTTCGTCCAATTCGCTGTTCTGAAGTCTACCGCTTTTCACCGTGCGGCGACAGTCGAACCAGGATTCCCGAGCCTGCGCGCCTCTTTTCGCGCTCGATCTCGATCATCGCCAAGGCAAGGCTTCGCCTCAAGTCTACGAGTCCCGCAAAGCCATCCATACAAGACGCAACCCCTCGGCGTCGTTAAACAGAGAAGAAAAGCGCTGCCAAGCAGCCCATCCCAAAGCCCCTCAACCGCATAATTGTGCATGTTGGATGATTAAAATGGTCTGACCACGTCGGCCATGCCCAAGTCGTCCCGTGGAGGCCCGCTCATGAATCCCCTCAATCGCCGCACCGTTTTGCGCTCCGCTGGCGCCGCGGTAGCCGCTGCCGCCGCCGGTCGGGACCTCTTCGCGCTGGCCGCTCAGCTCACATCGCAGGAAGTCGCGGCGAATTCAGCTCCCATCGCCAAAACACGCTACGGCTCCGTCAGCGGCACTCTCGAAGACGGTATCCGGGTCTTTCGCGGTGTTCCTTATGGCGCCGACACGGCTCCCGTCCGTTTTCAGGCGCCATTACCTCCCGCTCCCTGGACCGGCGTCAAGGTCTGTGACTCGTTCACCACGCGCGCTCCGCAGCTCACGGTGCTGCGCGGCCTCGAAGCCATCGGCTCCGCGCCAAGTCTTGGTTCGGCAGGCGCGGCCACAGCGGGCGCGCCCCCGCGCATTGCTCCCGAAATCGGCGTGCAAAGCGAGGACTGCCTCCATCTCAACGTCTTTACTCCCGGC
Organism: uncultured Acidobacteriaceae bacterium; assembly: GCA_963813015.1. Taxonomy (GTDB): domain Bacteria; phylum Acidobacteriota; class Terriglobia; order Terriglobales; family Acidobacteriaceae; genus Telmatobacter. The sequence goes on along the minus strand of CAWEXN010000012.1, from coordinate 113,166 downwards.
CTGCGCGATCACCGCAAGCGTCCGGTGCTCGTCTACTTTCACGGCGGCGCCTATAACAATGGCTCCGTCAACAGCGCGCTCTACGACGGCAAGCGTCTGTGCCATCGCGGTGACGTTGTCGTCGTCACCGTTAACCACCGGCTCAACGCCTTCGGTTTTCTCTATCTCGGCGCTATCGACCCGAAACAATATCCCGACTCGGGCAACGTCGGCATGCTCGACCTCGTGCTCGCCCTTAAGTGGGTCCGCGAAAATATCGCCGAATTCGGCGGCGACCCTTCCAGGGTTTTGATTTTTGGTCAATCGGGTGGAGGAGCGAAATGCGCAACGCTCATGGCCATGCCCGCTGCCCATGGCTTTTTCCATCGCGTCATGACCATGAGCGGCCAGCAGGTCAAAGGCGCTTCCATCCAGATCGCCTCCAGGCGCACCGAGATCATGCTCGACAAACTTGGCATCACTCAATCCAATCTCGCCGATCTCAAAACCATGTCCTGGGAGAAGATCCAGGCCGCCGCCGCCGCAACCAGCTCCGACTGGCTCCCCGTTGTCGATGGCGTCGTCCTTTCGCGCGATCCTTTCACTCCCGACGCGCCTCCGCTCTCCGCCGCGGTTCCCATGATCCTGGGTAACACGCACGATGAAACCGCCGTTCCCGTCCGCGACACGCTCACTTGGGACGACGCGCCGGCGGCGCTTCGCAATGCAGTCGCCATCTATCTTGGGCCCTACTCCGCTGAGCAAGTCGTCGCCAAGTACCGCACCATCTATCCCGATAAATCGCCCATCGACGTCGTGATCGCGGCTGCCACGGCCCTCCGCGCGTGGCCTGGCCAGGTGCTTGAGGCCGAGCGCCGCGTCGCTGATCCCGTCAGCCAGCCACACACCTGGGTCTATCAAATGAATTGGCATCGCGACGCCCCCGGCGCGCGCGCCGTCCACACCATCGACATTCCCTTCATGTTCGACAATCTCTCCGCCGCCCCCGGCCAGATCGGTTCCTCGCCTGAAGACCTCGCCGCCGCGCAACCCCTCGCCGACACCATGTCCGGAATGCTCATTCACTACGCCGCCACCGGCAATCCCAATCATCCCGGCCTCCCGCTTTGGCCGGCCTACGACCTCAAGGCGCGCAACACGATGATCTGGGATAGCTCGCCCCACATCGAGCAAGATCCGCGCGGCCAGGAGCGCCGCTACGCTGCCGCGTCACCCTACCGCCAACCCGGAACATATTGAAGCTTCGCAGTGCGCAAACTCCGGTGCCCGAAAAGCCGGCCTCCATTCCAATATGAACAAGGGCGCCCAATGCCCGCATTCGATACACTAGAGCCTGCTATTCACTTTCCAGCCTGCGCGCGCGAAAGTGAATAGCAGGCTCTGGATTTAAGAACCGTGCTGTCCTTCAGCCGCATCCATTTGTTGTAGGATTGCCATTTTCGGGCGCACCCATTCGCCGTTCAACCGCAAGGTCCAAATTGCCAAAGAAATCCATCAAAGCCCTAATCCGTTTCTGTGCCGCTGCCCTTGTCATGGGCACTTGTCTTTCAAGCCCGGGCGCGATCGCACAGTCGTCGGTCATTCCGCCGCCGACTCTGCCTTCGCCGCCAACGGCAACGGATTTTCAGGGCAGCTTGACCAAGGGTCAGGCGTCCGCGCAACCTATCGATCTCTCGCTCGACGACGCCATCCAGCGCGGCTTGCAGACAAATCTGGGAATGATTCTCAGCAGCACGCAAACGGCAGGAGCCCGAGCCGCGCGACTGAGCCAGTTGCAATCGCTGCTTCCAGGCATCGACTTCACCGCCAAGGAAGCAGCCATCGCAAATCGATCTTCCCGCCGAGGGCCTGCGCATTCCGGGCTTCCCCAAGATTATCGGGCCGTTCGGATACACCGACGTTCGCGCCTCGCTCAGTTGGTCCGTGGTCGACCTTCAGTCGCTGCACAACTATCTCGCCGCACGCCACAACTTTGCCGCCGCGCAGTTGTCCGCGCAGGATGCGCGCGATATGGTCGTGCTGACCGTCGGCAATGCCTACCTCCTCGTTCTCGCCGACCAGACCAACGTCTCGAGCGTTCAGGCGCAGGTCTCTACGGCCAAAATCTCGCTCGATCAGGCTGTCGCCAATCACCAGGCCGGCACGGCGCCGCTCCTCGATGAGCTGCGCGCCCGCGTCGATTACCAGTCTCTCGAGCAGCAGTTGATCGCCGCGCAGGACTCGCTCGAGAAAGACAAGCTCGCGCTTGCGCGCACCATCGGTCTCCCCCTCGCGCAGAGCTTCAACTTGACTGACACCGCGCCCTACGCGCCGTTCGATCAGCTCGATGCCAACGCGCTCATCCAGCAGGCCAAGGCAAACCGCAAAGATCTGGCCTCGCTCGTTGAAGAAACCGCGGCCGCGGCTGACCAGCGCAAAGCAGCAACCGCCGCGCGTTTTCCCATCGTCGCCGCCGACGCCGACTACGGCGACATCGGCACCACGCTGGCCCACTCGCACGGCACTGTGGATGCGACAGCCTCGCTGAGCGTTCCTCTGTTTGAGGAATTTGCCCTGCGCGGCCAGGCCCAGCAGGCGCAGGCCCAGCTCGATACTGCAAAGGCGCAGTTGAGCGACAAAAATGCACAGGTTGAAGCCGACGTTCGCGATGCGCTTCTTGACATCGCCTCGGCGCAACAGCAAGTTCAAGTCGCGCGGTCCAGCATGGACCTCGCCGGCGAAGCTCTCAAGGAAGCGCAGGAGCGCTACGCCAACGGCGTCAGCGACAATCTCGCCGTAAGCCAGGCGCAGCAATCCGTCGCCCAGGCAGATAGTCAATATGTGGTCAGCCTCTACCGCGATAATGTGGCCAAGCTCAGCCTGGCCCGCGCGCTCGGAGACGGCCGGAATTACCAGAAGTATCTAGGAGGGAAGTGAACGTGCCCGACCCAACCCCAACCCCAACACCTGAACCGAACTCGTCGGCAGCGGAGACAGAGATTGAAGAGCCGCGCTCCCGCCGCAGGGGCATCATCATTGTCGGCATCGCGGTGGTGGTGCTCATCGCGCTTGCCGTTTGGTGGCACTCCACCTTCAGTGAGGATACTGACGATGCGCAGGTCAACGGCCACCTCATCCAGGTCAGCGCCCGCGTTGGCGGCCAGGTCCTCAAGGTCGATGTGGAAGAGAACCAGACCGTGAAGGCTGGCGATCCCATCGTCGAGCTTGACCCGAGCGACTATCAGGTTGCTGTCGAGAACGCCGAGGCCGCGCTGGCCAGCGCCAAAGCCAATGCCGCTGTGGCCAGCGTCAATGTTCCCATTATCACCGTCAACACCGGCAGCAATCTGCGCTCGGCTAACGCCGACGTCACTGGCGCCCAGGCCAGCGTGGCCCAGGCCGAGCAGCAACTCATGGCTGCGCACGCCGCCGTTGCCCAGGCTGAAGCCAACAACACCAAGGCGCAGTCTGACCTTGAGCGCTACAAACCGCTGGTCGCGAAAGATGTCATCAGCAAGCAGCAATTCGACGCCGCTGTCGCCGCCGCCGATGCCGCCAAAGCTGCGCTGGCCAGTGCCCGCGCCAATGAGCAGGCCGCCGCTGACGGAGTCCGCGTGGCCCACGATCGCGAGACTCAGGCCCAGGCCCAACTCAAGTATGCCGAGACCGCTCCGCAGCAGGTTGCCGCGCAGGATGCGAAAGCCAAGCAGGCCGAGGCTCAGGTCCAGCAGGCTCAGGCGCAGCTCGATCAGGCCAAGCTCAATTTGAGTTACTGCAAAATCGTCGCTCCCGCCGACGGCATCGTCACTCGCAAGAGCGTCGAAATCGACCAAAACATCGCTCCCGGCCAGAACCTTCTCACGCTGGTTTCGCTTGAGGACATCTGGATCACGGCCAACTTCAAGGAGACGCAGCTCAAACGCATGCAGGCTGGCCAGTCCGTCAAAATCCATGTCGACGCCACCGGCAAGGATTACAGCGGCCGCGTCACGCAGATCGGCGGAGCCACCGGCTCGGTCCTTTCGCTCTTCCCGCCGGAGAACGCTACCGGCAACTATGTCAAAGTCGTCCAGCGTCTTCCGGTGCGCATCGACTTCACCGACCTTGCCCACGAGGACCCGAACCACCAGCTCCGTCCCGGACTCTCCGTCGAGCCCAAAGTCCGCGTGAAGTGAAAGCGGTTCGCCGAGATTGAAGCGAAAATGCACGTGTTGCATTTGAGCAGACCGCGTGTTGATTCCAGAGAAGTTGTGTGGCATAAATTGCGCCTAATTGGATGCATATTTTCGACGATCCGGAAGACGGTTTGTTGATTCTAAATGAGTTAAGTGGCGAAAATTGGGCGAAACATCCCAAATTTTTTATTATTTATTTTTCTGCTTTCCGGATTTTCCTCGCTTGCGCTCGCGAACAGCTTTGGATTGTGGTAGATAGTGGACAAAGCGATCCTGGCGTTGGCCAGGTAGTGTGTGGCATCCTCGTGCGTAACGACGCCGGTCATGGAAGCGTAGTTGATGCAGGCGACGAAGTCGCAGATGTTCTTGTAGCCGGAGAGCGCGGGCACGGCCTCGAGATAGGCCTTGTTGCCAGCCTTCTCGCGCTCCCACGCCGATGATTTCTCGTCCTCAGCCCGCTTAATATGGGCGCTGGTCCAGGCGCGCCTGCAAATGTCGATGGCGTCTTTGCCGGGGTCGTCTGACTCAGTTTCAAGCTCGCCGGCGACGGTGATTGCGGTCATGGATTTGTATGCCATGAAGAATTCCCCCTTTTATCTTCAAGGCTACAGATTTGCGCGAATTAATCGGCAAACTTGGGGAGATTTATTTGCAGGGCGCAAGTGATAAAGGGGGAAGGGGTTAGGTTAGGTTCAGGGAGCTTCTTGGAGGGAGAGGAGTCTTGACAGGAAAGGGGTGGCCGCAAGACGGGGAAGTGAGGGTTCCATTTGCGGGGTCAAATTGGAGGCCTGACGCTTGCTGGTTCACCGCTGACCCGGGCCGAGATGGCCGGAACGACGTTCGACCTGGATAATCGTACGTGAGCGGTCACGTACATGGTTGAGGATGATCTCGCTTGCTTTTCCTGAGCGCTCACGTATAATGAAGGTGTGGAGAAAAGGAAGAAAAACCGTTATGCTGTCGCCTTAGGAAGGAAGGGCGGCCGAAAAGGCGGCCCTGCAAGGGCTGCTAGTATGAGTCCCGAAGAGAGAAGCGCGAGCGCCAGGAATGCCGTTATGGCACGGTGGGCAAAAACTAAGGAGCGAGGGGCACAATCTGATTCCTAAGAAAGCTGCTATGCTTTCTGCGTTGAAGTCCGTTATGGACTCGACAGGAGAGGCCAATGCCTGATCGGAAAGTCAAGATTCCATTTCCCACCCCACAAAGTCCTTTGGCGGACGGCGTAGAAGTGGCCGTCAAGGAGTCCACCGAACGATGGACGGATGTTTTGCTGGAGGATGGCTCGGCGCTGCGCCTCAAGGTCACTGTTGTGTCAGCGGTTCGAATCATCGACCAATTCGACCCTGAGGGAAATCCCGTATACGCGCTGAGGGCAGGCCAAGTTATGGTCGTCGCCAGCGCGCCAAGCGAATTGAAGAGACAACAGCCAGGATCAAAGGTGCACTAGCATGACTCCCGTTAGGCTTCCCGCAACGGAAATGTTTGTTTCGCTGATGCTGACGCTACCGCTTGTTTATGCGGCAGCGGATGGCACCACGGCGAACCAACAGATTTTCACTAACAAGGCCGAGTCGCCGGTAGCAATCGTCAGGCCCGCGCAGGCCGAGATGGAAATTCTCCTAGACGCAAAAACGAAGAATTGGATTAAGTTCCAAGGCCTTGCCAAACAGTGGAAGGCGGAGCGGGGCGCAATTCCATCCGTTGCAGCTATGGTTTCGCTGCAGTCCTATCAGCGAATTGTGGGAATGGGGCGCGATGCTCTCCCCTACATCTTGGGGCAGCTCCGATCTGAGGGAGATGAACCCGACCACTGGTTTCCCGCGTTATCAGCCATCGCCGCCGAGAGCCCGGTGCCCGTAGAAAGCCGCGGCAAGCTTAAGGAGATGGCAAAGGCGTGGCTCAAATGGGGCCAAGAGCAGGGATATGTCTAGGTGGCGTGTTTGGCCCAAGGAGTTTACGCTCAGCGCGACAGACACTTTTTTGGCGCAGCTACCATACCTTCATCCTCAGTTCTGCGACGGCAACGTAAGTCCCGCTACTAGCTCTTACAATTGCATCGCCTGGGCGGCCTCAGAAACGGCAGCGTGGTGGGAGCCTCACCCTGACTACTATTGGCCTGATGGCGTGCTACGCGCCTATTCGCTGCCGGCCTATATCGCTGCATTTCAGACTCGCGGATTTCAACTCTGTGCAGACGCATCGTTAGAACCCGGAATTGAGAAGATCGTCCTTTACGAGATAAACGGCTTTCCTACTCACGCAGCTAGGCAACTGACGAGTGGAAGCTGGACAAGCAAGTTAGGCGATTTTGAGGATATTCAACATGCGGACTTGGTTTGTTTGCAGGGCCCGCTTTATGGCACTGCGCGAATCTACATGAAGCGAAATCTGCCGGAATAGGCTGATCCCCTTGTGAAGCTCAGATGAGAATCCAGGTTGCGGATTGGGCAGCCCGCCGCAGGGGCTGAAGCCCAATCACGTTTTGCGCGCTTTGCGGCATGGCTGAAGCCAAGCCCTGATACAAGGCCGGTTGAGTTGGATTCGCGCGCGAGACCTGCCCGTTTGGATTCGTTCTGTCCCACCGCCTACCGTCTGCCGCCCGCCGTCCTTGCTGTTCACTGTCCACTGTTCACCGTCCACCGGTTAAACTGAACCTCAGCAAAGCCATGAAAGATTCGATCCACGTTTCGAAAGAGAACTACCTCAAGGCCATTCTTGAAGCCGAGGCCGAAGGGCGCCAGGTGATTCCCGCCATGCTCGCGCATTGGCTTGAAGTCTCCGCGCCTGCCGTGACCATGGCGATCAAGCGGCTCAAGCGCGACGGATGCGTGAAGGTAGGCGATGACGGCATTGTGCGCCTGACCGCGGCGGGCCGCGAAATGGCTTACCACACCGCGCTGCGTCACCACCTCATTGAGCGCATGTTGAGCGAAGTCTTCGGCATGGAGTGGCACGAGATTCACGAGGAAGCAGAGCGGTTGGAGCACGCCGTTTCGCCGGCCTTCGAGGCCAAGCTCAAGGAAAAACTTGGCGAGGGCGGCGCCTGCCCGCACGGGAACGCTGTCCTGCCAGTCAATCCCGCCGAACGCAAGCGGCGCGGCGAAATGCAGCTTTCCCAGGCCGCCGCCGGCAAGCGGTACACCGTCATCAGCCTCCAGGAGCGCGATCCCAAACTGCTCGAGTTTCTGCATTCCGCCGGTATCGGGCCCGGCAAGAGCCTGCGCGTCACGAGCCAGAATTACGACCAAACTGTTTTGATTGATCTACCTACAGGAAGCACGATTCTGGGCCGGCCGGCCGCCGAGGCGGTCTGGCTGCGCCCGGAGCGTTCATAGTAATTTAATCTAAAAGAAAAGATTAACCATACTTAACAACCTGTGGCATACTGAAGTTGAGGGGTGATCGCGGCCTCTCAAGCGAATGCCGCATTGTGACGGTTGCGCGCTGCCCGAATTCTCTCCGGCAGAGCCAATGGAGCGTGCACCGCATTCGCGTTGGTCCGTTCTGCAAATGTTCACGTAAAGCCAAAAGAATCTCGCACCCAGCGTTGCCGAGGAATGCCAGGCCGATGCACGCCAGCACAAAAATCGGTCCAGATCATGCCATCGCAGTCGATGAAGTTGTCGTCACGCATGAGGACATCGATCGCGCATACGACCGCTCGCGCGTGAGTGCCGCGCGGCGCACGCTGGGACTGCGCTCGCGCGTGTCGCTCCTTTGGCTGCTTGTGGGGCCGGGCATCCTGGTGATGCTAGGTGAGAACGACGGCCCGAGCATGCTTTCCTATGCCGCAACGGGCGCGAAGTTCGGCATTGGCTTCTTCCTTCCATTCGTGGCGCTCACTTTTGTGATGGCGCTGGTGGTTCAGGAGATGACGGTGCGGCTGGGCGCGGCCACTCATCGCGGCCACGCAGAGCTGATCTTCGAGCGGTTCGGCCCCTTCTGGGGCTGGTTCTCAATGATCGACCTCACCCTCGGGAATTTTCTCACGCTGGTGACCGAGTTCATTGCTATCCGCGCCGGGTTCGGCTACTTCGGCGTGCCGCCGTGGGCCGCGGTTCTGGTGGCGCTCGTGGTGCTCTATTCCGCGCTGCTGAGCCACCGCTACTGGACGTGGGAGCGCGTGACCCTGGCTGCCGCCGCATGCAACCTGATCTTCGTGCCCGTGGCTCTGATGACTCACCCGCAGTGGGGCGCAATTGGCCATGCAATGCTCACATGGACGCCTTTGCCTCACGCGAGCCAGGAGACTTTGCTGATCCTGCTGTCCGACATCGGCGCCACCGTCACGCCGTGGATGCTTTTCTTCCAGCAGAGCGCCACAGTGGACAAGGGACTGACGACGAAAGACATTCGATTCGGGCGCATCGACACGGTGCTGGGCGCGGGGCTGGCCGCGCTGGCTGCGCTCGGCGCAATCATCGCCACCGCGCCGCTCTTTGGCCGTATTGGGGCGGCCAATTTTGAGGCGGCGCAGTTCGCGCAGGCGTTGCAGCCGATCGTGGGGCACATCGGCGCGTCGCTGTTTGCGCTCGGCATGATCGAGGCCGGCATCGTTGCGTCGATCACCATCTCCACGTCGTCGGCCTACGCATTCGGCGAGGTGGCGCGCCGCCCGCACAGCCTGAATCTTCCGGTGAATCAGGGCAAGTCGTTTTACTTCGTGCTCTGCTTTTGTGCCGCGGCGGCGGCGGCCATCGTTCTAATTCCGAATCTGCCCCTCACCTTCGTGGTGCTGGTCGTCAATGTGGTTGCGGTCCTCGCCATGCCGCCGGCGCTGGTGTTCCTTTATCTGCTCGTCAACGATCCGCAAATCATGGGCGACGTGCGCAGCCCGCGGTGGGCTAATGTGCTTGCGGCCGGAGTTGTCGTGTTGCTGACGGCTGCCGGCGTCCTCTTCGGGATCAGCGTCGTCTTCCCGCAGGCGTTCGCGTGGCTGGGGAGCTAACAGGACTGAATGGATAAAACGAAACACATTACGGAAGAAGAGGTTGGCTGGGTTCTCACGAACCTGGAACGAGATCAACTCGTCCAGGAGAAATCCGCGCCCGTTCCGCGCCGGCAACTGCGCGGCGGTCAGTTGGTGCTGGTATGGGCCCTGCGCATCTACCTGATCTTTATGATGGTCGTCGTCTTCTGGCAGGCGTGGACGGCTGTGCGGTAGGTGGCCGTAGCTCAAAAAACGGCACGGCTGCCGCTCAACAGCGTTCTTCACGTGGACTGGTTTAGCTATCGGCGCTGGACCGCTGATTTTCCGAAGTCTTCCCCGATCCACCCGGAGGTCACAATGACGTGTAAAAGAACAAGCCGCAGCATTCTGGCCATTTCGCTCCTGTTAACTTTGGTTAACCTTGGACAACTCGCGGCACAGAGCGGGACGTCGAGTGCGATCTCCGGGACGGTGCTCGATTCCTCGGGCGCGACGGTGGCCAACGCCGAGGTGAAGGCGATAGAAGTGGACACCAAGACCACGCGCGCCGAACAGACCGACCCCGGCGGGCATTATCTTTTTTCCCAGGTCAATCCCGGCACCTACCAGGTAACGGTGCAGACGAACGGTTTTGCTGTTTCAACTTCTGCACCGACTCCTGTAGGCGTCGGCCGGACCGTCACGTTGAACTTCTCGCTCCACGTCCAGACGGATAACCAGACAGTGGAAGTTACGGCACAGCAGGGCTTGCTGACCCTCGATAATTCGAATACGACCACCACAATTGAAGCCCAGACCATCAAAAATCTTCCCAATCCCGGTCAAGACCTGACTTATGTGGCGCAATTCGCGCAAGGCGCTCTGATGAATACGGCGGGATCCTCGAGCGATGCGAAAGCGCCGGGCGGATACGGCAACGTCGAGTTTAACGGCCTGCCCGCGACCTCGAACGGCTACATTCTCGACGGCTACGATTCCAACGATCCATGGCTCGGCCTGAATATTGGGCTTTCAACCAACCTCGTGATCGGCCTTGACGCCGTCGATCAGTCGACCGTAAACACCAATTCGTTCTCCGTCGATCAGGGCCGTTATGCCGTAGCGCAGGTCAACTACTTCACCAAATCGGGGACCAACTCGTTTCACGGCGACCTGTACGAGATCTGGAACGGCTCGCTCTTCAACGCGGAGGATTATTTTCTCCACGCCAACGACTCGCCGGGGAACATCGCCAAAAAGCCGCGTTCAGTCGTCAATGAGTTCGGCGCGAGCGTGGGCGGGCCGATTCGCAAAAACAGGCTGTTCTTCTTCGGGCACTATGAGGGCATTCGTATCGCTTTGCCAATCGTGACGCCAACCACCCTGCCGACGCCCGCCTATCAGCAGTATGTGCTGGGGCAGCTTGCCACCGGCGGATACGATCCGGTTACGGGAACCAACCTTCCGGCGCAACCTGCGGAGATTCCATTCTATAAAAACATGTTCTCGCTGCTGCCGCCTCCGGGTGGGTCGCCGGTAGCGATCACAGCCTGCCCGCTGGACCCATCCGGGAACCTGTTGCCCGCTCCGACAAATGGCTCTCTGCTCGACGGCAGCGGCTGCGCATCCCAGCAGCAGCGGTCTCTGAACAACAGCGACAGGGAGAACCTGATCGTGGTGAAGGTCGATCACACCATCAATGCCAAAGACAGCATCTGGTACCGATTCCAGCAGGATACGGGTTTGCAGGCGGAGTTTACAGACCCCATCAACGCCATCTTTAATTCCTACTCGCCGCAACCGCAGCGCACGCTGGTTGTGGGCTACACGCACATTTTTAGCCCAACGCTCGTGAATCAATTCAATCCCGGAGCGGATTGGTACTCGAGCATCTTCGAGCCGAACAACTACGCACAGGTCGAGCAAAGGTTTCCCATCATGCTTACCTCGGGCAGCGACAGCGTGCCCTTCACGACCGTCGGTGGCCTCGACGATACGTTTGCGCAAGGGCGCAAGGTGACGCAGTGGCAGATCAATGACAACCTGACCTGGACGCGCGGTCGGCACACGTTACACTTTGGCGTCAATACGCGCCGTGTCGATACCAGCGACTACGACCTCGGAGAAGGCATTGTGCCGACCGTCGCTTACAACGACCTGTCGGAGTTCACTTATGGAGCCGCATACACCGCCCAGCAGAACTTCCCGGTCTCCTTGAAGGATCGGGTGGCCGTCGGCAATCTCGAATACTACGGGATGGACACCTTCAAGCCTTCAGCGAAGACGACCCTGACTTACGGCATGCGCGTCACCTGGAACACCAACGTCACCAGCCCGCAGCGGCTCTTTGGCCGCATGGCGGGATCCTTCCTGGACGCTTCGCATGAAACCAATCAGCCACTGGATCAGGTCATCCTGGGCAACGTTCAAGACCTGTTCGCAGCGACGCCGCTGTTCATCTATCAGCCGCGCACGTCGATCGCTTATCAGCCTCTTCCGCATACCGTGGTTCATGCCGGTTTCGGCGTCTTTAACGACATCATCCCGCAGCAGATCGCCGACAACGGCCTGATAAACGCGCCCAACGATCCCTCCTTCACGGGCGGTATCGGAGGACAGGTGGGCGGGCTGGGAATTGCCCCCGGCGTTCCCGGAAGCGCTGTGGACGCCGCGGCCAGCGCCAATAGGTTGTTTCAGACTTCCTACAGCGCCGGCGGCGCGCCTTGCGCGGGCATCCAGCCGGGCGCACCAACCTGTCCGCTGGCCGTCAGCCTGAACACTTTCCCGACCGGAACGCTCAAGACCCCGTACTACTACCAATACAGTCTCGGAGTTGAGCAGCAGATCGGCTCGCACGGCGACCTGCGCGCCGACTACGTGGGCACGCGTGGGCTGCACGAACCGTACCAGGTGCAGCTCAACGGCTACCAGGACGTTTGCGGCGGGTGCTTTGCGCCGTTTCCTTATCAGCAGCCACTCGATCAGAGGTTTGGGAACGTCACCGAATTCCAGACCGGCGCCAGCAGCGTCTACAACGGATTGCAGACCGTCTATACGCAGCAATGGGGCGGCTTGACGCTGCGCGCCAACTACACTTTCAGTCACTGCCTGGACGAGGTATCGAATGGGGGCCTGCTGGCCTTCTCCACGCAAGGGCTGGAATCGCCGTTGCCCGGAGAGTTGAGCCGGCAATACGCCAGTTGCGACTACGACGTGCGGAATAACCTCTCTGCATACGGGTTGTATCAGGTACCGTTTCGCTCTAGTCACTCATTCCTGCGCCAGGTGCTCGGAGGATGGTCTTTTTCGGAAACGGGCTTCCTTCACTCCGGCCTGCCCTTCAGCGTGCTGAGCCAACCATACAGCGCAAATGGCAATGGAGTGCTGCAAGCATACAACCCTGCGCAGACCACCCAGTTCGCCGTGCCGAACTATGCCAACCGGGTGCCTGGCGTGCCGCTCTATCGCAAGACTCCGTATCCGGGCGTCACCATAGACGGAACGAAACAGTGGCTCAACCCCGACGCGTTCGTCTCGGTAGTCGATCCCACAACCGGCGCCTGTTATACCGGCGTACCGGGCGTGCAAAATGATCATCCAACCATTTGCCAGTTCGGCGACTCGGGCCGCAACTCGGTGCGCGGACCGCACTTCACATATTCAGATATGTACATCACGAAGTCCCTTCCGATCCGGGAAGGAATCAGGCTGCGCATCGACGGACAATTGTTCAATGCATTCAACCATCCCAACTTCGCACTGCCCAGCACGGTGCAGGCCGGCGTGCCCGGTTCGGTTCCGGCAAGATTCGGAACGCTGCAAAGTGTAGTGGAGCCGCCGACCGGGCTGCTCGGCGTGGGCTTGGGGGGTGATAGCTCTCCACGCATGATCGCGTTTCAGGGACGGATCGAATTCTGAGGATGGCGGCCATGGGGCTTCCAAAAATGCGACCTGCGCCCCGGGAAAGAGTGCCGTTTCGGCGACTTATCCCGTCTTGGGTTACCTCGTGAGCCATCACACAGAGTAGTTATTGCGGGCCTTTTAGGGCCATGCTCCAATATCAGTACTTCTGTCGGCTCGGTCTCTCAAAACAAAGGACTGGGACCTGCTTAATGGCCAACGCAATCCAAATCGAGGCTAGTGACACGGCCGCATCATCCGGCTCACAAGCTCAGGCAGGTGTGGCCGATAGGGCTTATAACGTGGTGGCACCCGCTGGAGGGGCTAGCCAAGAGGACCTCTACGGGTTCCGCATGGCTTTCAATCAGCCCGCGCCCGTTGAAGACCCGGAAGCTGCGGCAAATGAAGCCAAGTCCAAGCGGGCAATCGCTATCATGCCGATCCTTTTCATTCTGGTTCTTGGGGTGCTTGCGGCCCTCGTGATCCCCAAACTGACCAAATCCAAGGCCCCACAGCTTTATGTCGACCTTGGAACGCGCCGTTTCGATTCGGCAGGGTTGGGCGCCCGGCTTATCGCGCGCTGGGAAGGAAACCCCGCGTATCAGCTTTACATCGATCCACTTGATCCGCAGCAAACCGCCGGCTTTCAAGCCGTAACGGTAAATCCACCCCACCCAGTCTCGGTCGTCATTCGCCTCCTCGATAACACAGGTGCTGTCGCCTGCCAGAAAGAAGTGGTGCTTCCCACTCCCGGCCCGCCCGCGGGTTCTTCAGGCTCATCTTCTTCAGACGCTTTGGCGCCGATGCAGACAACCACCGGAGACACCGTACAGAATATTGCGGGTCCAGACGGGCAAATCGCGGAGGTCACCATTACCGGCGGTCTCCCCTGTTCGTTCAAGCAGTATCAAAGCCTTGCGGCCTGGGAGTTCTTCACCAACTTTCCCTCGCTCGATGAGCAGGACGACTGGCTGAGACACCACAAGATCAACGATGCCGCAAACGGCAGGAGATCCCATTCCAGCGACGGCGGATATGGGTTCTCCGCACGTGCACTCCACCTGCCCGCCGCGATCGACGATGACGATGTGATTGTGGGCGACAACCCATCGCAGGGCACCATCGATACCCAGGGGGGGCGGGTCTTTCTGGTTGGAGTCATCGGAATGCGGAACCGCTCTGCAGAATGGCAGGTGTTTCCCGCTCCCGTTCATTTTCACTGCGACAAGAACGGTGTCTGTGTTCTGACCCGCGTAAACTCGCGCACCATTCTCCAGGCGCGTTTGGTCAAGTAGCTGGCCGCGCTTCAATCTTATCAGCCGTTCTCATTCACCTATTTCTAGTACGATGGTTGCGATGCACGTCCTGTCCGCAGCCGAGATGCAGGCCTGCGATCGCGCCACTACGGAGCGGTTCGGGATTCCATCGATCCAATTGATGCGGGCGGCCTCTTCGGCCGTGGCGGCCTTTGCGCGCGCGCAGTTCCCGAATGCACGGCGCGTGACAGTGCTGTGCGGGCGCGGCAACAACGGCGGCGATGGCATGATGACGGCTCGGCTCCTGGCTGATGCCGGACTCGCGGTGACCACGCTGTTGCTGGGAGCGCCCGAGCAACTTGCAGGCGACGCCGCAGTGGCGTGGACCGAACTGAACAGTTCGAAACGCGGGAAAGTCCATATTGTCGCGAACGCCCAGGCTCTGGCTCAGCTCAACGCTACGCTCGACACCGATCTGATTGTGGACGCAGTTTTGGGTACAGGATTCAAGCCTCCGCTCAAGGGCTTGGCGCTCGCCGCGCGCGAATGGCTGCAGCGAGGTCACGCCCCAATTCTCGGTGTCGATTTGCCTTCCGCTTGGCCAGCCGATGAAACAAGCGCAACTGCAGCTGGGCCGGTTTTTCCCGCCGACGCCGTCATCACCTTCACCGCACCCAAGTGCGCGCATGTATTTGGGCAACTGACGCGGCGCTGGGATCAGCCGGTCGTGGTCGCTCCCATCGGCTCGCCGGATGAGGCGATCGTTTCGGCACTCAAGCTGGATTGGGCCGGCTCATCGCTGACCCTGGCTCAGGCTCCGCGTGCGGCGACCGCCAACAAAGGCAACTTCGGTCACGTGCTCGTGGTCGGCGGAGCGTTCGGAACAGCGGGGGGCAAGGCGGGAGCGCCCGCGATGACATCTCTTGCAGCGCTGCGGGCGGGTGCTGGGCTGGTGACGGCCGCGGTTCCCGCGCCGGCGCTCCAGGCCGTCGCATCGTTTGCGCCAGAGCTGATGACCTGGCCGCTGGCACCGACGCGGGCCGGCCAGATCTCAGCGAAGAATCTTGAAAAGAGGCAAATTGCCTCATTGATCGCCGGGAAGACCGTACTCGCCATTGGGCCGGGCCTCG
This sequence comes from uncultured Acidobacteriaceae bacterium, assembly GCA_963813015.1. Classification (GTDB taxonomy): domain Bacteria; phylum Acidobacteriota; class Terriglobia; order Terriglobales; family Acidobacteriaceae; genus Telmatobacter. The sequence goes on along the minus strand of CAWEXN010000012.1, from coordinate 97,817 downwards.
GCCAAGCCACGGAAACGGCCGAATTTGTCGCAGGACTTCTTGGCGCAACGAAGATTCCGACAGTCATCGACGCGGATGCGCTGAATATTCTTGCTGCGAAACCGGCCCTGCTCAAGAAGTTGGCAAAAGGGCGTTTTGTTGTGTTGACGCCCCATCCGGGCGAGATGGCTCGGCTTGCGAGAATGACTGTCCCCGCCGTTCAGGCGAACAGGCTGGAAACGGCGCGCGGCTACGCGCAGCGCATGGGCGTAACGCTCGTCCTGAAGGGCGCGCGAACGCTCATTGCCCATCCCGATGGCCGCGTGGCTATAAACACCTCAGGGAATCCGGGCATGGCCAAGGGCGGCAGCGGCGACCTGCTCACTGGGCTCATTGCGGGCTTGCTGGCGCAATATCCTCACAATCAAGCGCAAGCTGTTGAGGCAGCGGTATATTTGCATGGACTCGCTGCCGATTTGGCCGTGCATAATGGCGACGAGCATACCTTGCTGGCCGCCGATAGCCTGGCGCAGTTGGCGCGAGCCTTTCAATCCCGTGCGCACGATTTTGAAGTGAATGGCAAGACGGGGTATGTTTGGTTGCAGGGGGCATTGCATGCAGCGGACTAAATGCGCATGCAGCAGCCCAAGAAGTGCAGTTGAGTAGCCTGGTTGAGGTTCAGCGATGACTGAAGCAGTAGCTCTCGCGGAAGGCAAAACGTACGAGTTCACCACGCAAAGCGGCGCGGACACGGTGGCAGTGGGCCGCAAGCTCGCCGGTTTGCTCAAGCCTCCGCAGTTCCTTTTGCTCCGGGGTGAGCTGGGCACCGGCAAGACGACGCTGGTTAAGGGCATTGCGCAAGCGCTGGACGCAGCCGAACCCGACGAGGTCACCAGCCCTACCTTTACGCTGATCCACGAATTTGACGGGTCGCGCGAGGGCAAGCCCGTGAAGCTCTACCACCTGGATGTCTATCGCCTGGAGAGCGAGCGGCAGCTGGAAACGCTGGGGCTTGACGATCTGCTTACACCCGACGCGCTCGTCGTGGTGGAGTGGGGCGAAAAGTTCAAGAGCATTCGCAAGCGCGCAACGGGGGAGATCGTGATTGCTCCTGAGGGCGGCGATGCGCGAAAGATTACGGTGACGCTGAAAGAGTAGCCAGTTTCCAAACTCGTTCTTCTCTAACTTCCGCGGCCCGGCACGAGTTCTTCAGGGAAATCATGAATCGAATTCCATTCTCAGAGGTGCAGGCGGCGCTGGCGGGCGTCCTGCAGAAGCTCGGATTTGCTCCTGATCGCGCCGATACTTGCGCACGCTTGTTTGCCGAGACCACGCGCGACGGCGTCTACACGCACGGCGTCAACCGCTTTTCACGCTTCGTGACCACCATTCGCAACGGCCGCGTCGATCCCGCGGCGGAGCCGCAAGTGACAGCGCGATTGGGAGCACTGGAGCGTTGGGACGGCCATCGAGGTCCGGGCAACCTGAACGCATTAGCCGCAATGGAACGTGCAATCGCTCTCGGCCGCGAACATGGCGTGGGATGCATTGCACTGGGCAATACCAATCACTGGATGCGTGGCGGGACCTATGGTTGGCAGGCGACCGAGGCTGGCATGATCGGCATCTGCTGGACCAACACCATGCCCAACTTGCCGCCATGGGGCGGAGCGGAACGCATCATCGGGAATAACCCTCTGATCATCGCTGTTCCACGCGCGAACGGGCCGGTGGTGCTTGATATGGCGATGTCGCAGTTCTCTTATGGCGCCCTTGAAAGCTACCGCAAGCGCGGCGAGATGCTGCCCGTGGATGGCGGCTTCGATACGGAAGGGAACCTCACGCGCGATCCCGGAGCGATCGAGAAGTCGTGGCGGCCGCTGCCCGCCGGGTACTGGAAAGGGTCGGGGCTCGCGGTTGTGCTGGATATGATGGCCGCGATGATGACACTGGGCCAGGCGACACATCAAATCTCTTCAGTCGCGGTTCAGGAGACCGCGATCTCCCAGATGTTTCTTGCGCTCAACCCCGGGGCCTTCGGGTCATCGCAGGAGGCCGAGAAGATCGCCGATGCGGTTGTTGAATCACTCCATAACTGCGCGCCTGCCAAGCCCGGTAGCCGGGTTTGCTATCCCGGCGAAGAGACGTTACGCTTGCGAGAGGAAAATACGCGGCTTGGACTGCCGGTCGAGCCTGCCGTCTGGGCCGAGATACTGGCGATGTAGACTCCCCGCTGTTGAAAACGCGGGCCCGCTCAATACCCCATGATGTTGTAGCCGCAATCGACGTAGATCACTTCACCTGTGACGGCGCTGGCGAGGTCGCTGGCCAGGTAGAGGGCCGTGCCGCCGACTTCAAGCTGATCGACATTGCGGTGCAGGGGCGAGCGCTCCGCATGCGATTTCATCATTTCGCCCAATGCGCCCACGCCGCGCGCGGCCAGCGTTTTGATGGGCCCAGCGGAAATCGCGTTCACTCGAATATTCTTGGGGCCGAGCTCAAAAGCGAGGTAGCGCACCGCCGATTCGAGCGAAGCCTTGGCGAGTGCCATGACGTTGTAGTGAGGTACTACTTTTTCGGCGGCGTAGTAGGTTAGGGTGACGATGCTGCCTCCCTCGGTCATCAGCGGCACCGCACCGCGGCTGACGGCGATCAGCGAATAGACGCTCACGTCGTGAGCGATGCGAAAGCCCTCGCGGCTGGTGTTGAGGAACTCGCCCTTGAGCTCCTCAGGGGGCGCGTAGGCGATAGCGTGCACAAGGATGTCAATCCTGGCATACTTCTCTTTCAGCGCGGCAAACAGCGATACGATGTCCTGATCGTTGGAGACATCGCATTGGAAGCCGCTGGCGCCGGAGAGATCGTTGATCAGGTCCCCGGCCTCGGATTTCATGCGTTCGTTCTGGTAGCAGATGGCCAAAGTGGCTCCGGCCTCGTGAAGCTTCTGGGCGATGCCCCATGCGATGGAGCGCTTGTTGGCCAGCCCGAAGACCACGGCTGTCTTGCCTGCCAAATTGATCATGCTGCTTTGAACCCTCCAAACCTCTAATCCAAAAGGGGAAACGACGGAGTTGCGCCGCAATTCAGAATACCAGAGCGAATTTCATGTTCAGATATGGTGCAGGTATTTAGCCGCCGAGCCCGGTTTACCCGCCAAGATCGATCAGCTCAACATGCCCCACCGAGCGCCCAAGGAACCGCGGGCCCAGGCGTTCGAATTTCTCCACGGAGTCGGTGGCGAAGCAGTGGACCTCGGTTTCACGCGGGATTCCGCCCACGGTCGACCGCGCCTGGCCATCGATCATTTTCACGGCAGCCTGCGCCACAGATTCCGCGGAATCGATCACCTTTGCGCCGGGTCGAACGGCGCCTTCAAAGAGCGGTCGCAGGAGCGGGTAGTGCGTGCAGCCGAGCACCAGCGTATCGGGATTCATGTTGCGCGTCGCAGCCTCGGCGCGCAGTTCATTCAGATAAATATCAATCACCTCGGCCGTGACCGGGTGATCGGTCCAGCCTTCTTCGACCAGCGGAACAAGCAGCGGGCAAGCCTTCTCAATGGTGCGGAGTCCATGAGCAGCGCAGGCCGCCGTATAGGCGCGGCTGTGCACCGTGGCTTCGGTTGCGACGACGAGTACGTCGCCCGATCGCGATGCAGCGCGAGCGGCTGCAGCGCCAGGCTCAATGACGCCCAGTACAGGAACAGAAACAGCGTCCTGAATGGCGTCGAGCGCCAAAGCGCTTGCGGTGTTGCAGGCGATCACGAGGAACTCGGCGCCCTGCTCACGAACCAGGAACTGCGCGCTCTGCGCGGCATATCGTGCGATGGTGCGGCGGGACTTGGAGCCGTAGGGCAGTCGCGCCGTATCGCCGAGAAAGGCGAAGCGGGCGCTCGGAAGCCGTTCGATGAGCGAGCGCAGCACGGTCAATCCGCCAAAGCCGGAATCAAAAACGCCGATCGTTGGTGCCATGTCTTTCAGGGTAGCCTCTATAAGTGGGGTGCATTGCGGCGCGAGTGCGGCTTCATCCCGAAATGCAGGTCCTTCGACTCGGTCGCCAAGGCGGCGACCTCACTCAGGATGACCCCCACTTCAGTTCTCATTTTCTAATCTTTCTGAGATATGCGTTCAGTTCCTCGTCTGCGGGGGCAGCTGTGCACGCACCGGGTCGCTCATACAGGCAGACTCCCTGCCAGCACTGCGACTGCCCGAATCCAGACGGTAGCCCGGATGAATCAACTGGCGCGATCAGCGCATTGATGGCAGGAGCATCCTTCGCGAGTTGAGCGGCGCTACCCAGCGGAATGATCGGCACATCGCGATGAAGATGCGTATATCCTCCAGACTCCCACCAAATCGCACGGTAAATACCCACTCCACATAGTGCGGGCTCGCGGCTAAGGCGATCGAATGCGCCGTCGCCCCAGCGAGTTTTGTACCAGTCCGCACAGTGCGCCGCAAGCAGCGCCGATGAGACGAAGAGAAAGGCGACGCCGATGGCCACAACCCACCTGGGATTATCGAGGAATCTCATCCCCGCCTTGATCTCGTCGAGCAGATCGACAATGCCCATCGCCGCAAGCGTGATTGCCGGGGCAAGGATCGGGTAGATGAAGCGAATCTCCTTGTGCGGAATCACGCTGTGCGAAACGACCACGATGGCGCAAAAAATGGCCAGAAAGGGGCTTCGCCGTGCGCCGTGAAAAAGAAGCAGGACCGCCGGACCAAGCAAAACCAAAAGAACCAACGCGTACCAGTACCACGGCTGAACGAGCGTGAGCTCTTTGCCTGGCCCGCTCACCACGTTTTCCTTGTAGTAGAGGATGAAGGACTGCCACGGATAGGACCATGTGATCCAATCCACGGCCCCGAAGAAAAGCACAGGAACGAGTGCGCCCGCCGCTACGGCGGGAATCCGTGCGCGCCAGCGCGGGTAGCAGAAGTAGACCATTGCAAACAGAAGCGCAGGCAGCAATTGGATACGCAGGCAGGCAGCCAAAGCGCAAAGAAACCCTGCCAGGAACAGCCGCTTTCGCTCGCCGAGCTTCTCGCCGTATACGCCAAGATAGAGCCCGGGCAGCAAGACGTGCGCGGCGACAACTTCATAGAGGGCCTTGGGCGCAAAGTAAACGAACCCGAAGAAAAAAGAGCACGCGAGCGCCGCGATCACCGCCGCAGGCGTGCCGCTTGCACGCTTTGCCCATGCGTACCCGAACCAGATTGTGACGAGAGAAATCAGCGAAAGAACGACCGCCGTTCCGACCACATAGCCGGACGAGGCCGTGCCCGGCGAATTTGAAGCCCATGACGAAACCCAGGCTGTAGCGCGCATCACTCCGGCGAGAAATGTGGGAAAAACCCAGGAGCGAATCCCAAGCCGCCACTCCCACGAGATCACGCCATAACCAAAAACCAGCCGGTGCGCCGGCTCGAGCGTCTGAAAGATCTCGTCGGGAAAGAAGATATTTGGCGAGGTCACTGCAAGGCCGATCCTGAGCGCGAATGCGGATCCGAGCAGCGCGGCCCACGCGAAGATCTTCTTTGCGCGCGTCACTGCTGGCCACCTCCAACTGCCGCTGCGTTCTCGTTGGTCAAATAGGTGCGCATCAAATCGGCGTGACCCGCGAGGCTCGCACGCGGTTGCCCATCGACGAGAAATCGAACCTCGGTTACGCGGGGCAGATTCGCATTCAGCGTTGCACAGATCGAAAGCACGGTGAGCGATTCAGTCTCAAGGCCTGAAGGGTGTCCGGCCACAAATGCGCCAGTCAGGTTAACCACTGCAAGCTCAGAGCCGTCGGAGGTCCCCCTCCCGTTCGCGATCGGTAGGAGAAAGACCTCGGCGATCGAACTTGCCCCGCCGGGCACGGGATGCGTGGACTCGGGAGCCGCGTAGAGATCGAGCAACCTACCCAATATGGCCCGCGCCCGCGACTCGGGATTCTGCGGCAAGGGCAGCGTGAGGATCCGGGGCTGGACGGTGTTATCAGTATCGTTGGCCACCATCAGCGTGGCTTGCTCCGCTGGAGCCACCAGCGGCGCCTGTGTCGGGGCAGAATCCTCGCCTCGGAGCAGCCGGTCATGAGCGCGGCGCAACTGGTTCCAGAGCAACACGCCCATGATGGCGGAGGCCGCGAGCAGGACAATGAAGAGGACGGTCTGATGGCGAGGGATCACGGCTGGTGGTCCTCCCGAGTCTCCGATCGCCACTCGACCAGGGCTGCGGCGAGTGCGTCCGCCACACGCGCCTGGTAGTCCGGATCGTCGAGACTTGCTGGTTTCTGCGCGTCGGACGATCGATCCGGCGCAATCTCAATGGCCACAGCCGGACAAGTCATGCTGTCGATCGCAGGCAACGCGGTGCGTCCGAGGGAGACCGGCACATTGGCATGCGAAAGGGCCGAGTTAACCAAGCCGGCCAGAGACAGGCTACGCATGACCCAGGCTGCCTGAGCTGTCTTCCATGGCAGAAAACGCGAGCCCTGCACCGGCGAAAGCGAAGAAACAAACAGGTGCACGCCGGAGCCGCTCGTCGCTGCGTGCAGGCTGAGGCAGGCTTGAGAATTGGCACGGTCGGCAATGTCGGCGCGGCGATCGGGATCCACGCTGGCGTCGGAATCGCGCGTCGTCACGACGGCAAACCCGCGCGCAGCGAGCAGGGAGCGGAGCCGGACGCCGAAAGCCAGCGTGAATGCCTTTTCAGGCTCGCCACCGAGATGAGCGCCCGAGTCGTCACCGCCGTGCGCCGCATCGAGCACTACCACAAAGCGCGCCGGAGTAGGAGGAGCTTGAGCCAAAGCCGCGGTGCACACCGTGACAGCGAAGAATGCGCAAATTGCTCGAATCAATCCGCGATTGCGGCGTCCCGGAAGGGCAGCGAGCGGAGGCAAAAAACCGGTGGCCCAGGTCGAAGAGAATTCCGCGCCCGGGTCCAATGGTTCCGGCCGCATCTTCTCAATCCAGGGCATAGATAGCGAGGCCGCTGAGCAGCTTGGGAAAAAAGTCCGTGGATTTTTGAGGCATCACCTCACCGGCAAAGGCAACTTCCTTCAATTGCTCCATGGTTACCGGCTTGGTAAGAAATGCAATATCGGCCTCGCCGCCGCGTACCTGTTCCACTGCCTCCTGGGCATCGCGCAGATAGCGCAGGTTTGTCTGCTCGAGCACTTTTTCGGCATCCAGGCCCAGCAGACGCTCGAATACGACAGAGTGCAGCTGGGTCAGGTCGAGCTGCCGTTGACGCTCGGGCAGACCGGCCAAGGCTGCGGCCATGGCATCCGGCTTGGCGCGCAGCAGGAATGCGCCGGCAACCGTGACGGCCACGAAGGCCGTTCCCGGCTCGCGCGACAACTCCTCAAGAAACGACGTGGCATCGAATGGAGGCAATGGTTTAACCTCGAAGTATGCCTCGGCCGCCTTGAAGAACGCTGTAGCGAAAAAGCTGTCGAGTCCGTGCACAACCCGGTGAGTCGGCAAGATCACCAGCCCGTCCGAGTCCATGTTCACAAAGGTCATCATGGCAGCAGCTTCGGGGAATTCCGGCTGCGGCAACTGCTGCGTGCTCGAGCCGCTTTTGCCGTGCCCTCCGCCCGTGTGCTCTTTGGAGTACTTCAGGGCCGTCTCGTAGCGGTGGTGGCCGTCGGCGATGATGAGCTTCTTGTCGCTCATGGCTGTCACCAGCAGGCGGATGGCCGCGGGATTGTTCACCCGCCAGAGCCTGTGCTGAACGCCGTACTCGTCGGTGACCTCGGCGTCGGCGGCGTCATTGCCGTCGTAGAGAATCTTTTCCACGCTGCCGGCCGGGTCAGAATAAAGCATGAAGATCTGGCCAAAGTGAGCCTGCGTGGCTTTCAGCAGGTTGAGCCGGTCGCTCTTGGGCTTCGACAGAGTTTGCTCGTGACGAAAGACGACCTGGTCGGCATATTCGTGCAGTTTGCCCAAGGCGATAAAACCGCGCCGTTCCTTTTCGACTTCGGTCCCGGGAACCTTGAAACGCTGGGCGTACGCGAACACGCATGGCTCGTTTTCCTGGACCAAAATGCCCTGTTCGCGCCAGGCACGAAAATCCTGTGCCGCGCGTGTATATACGTTTTCACCCTTCTCAGCGTCAAATAACTCAGGCAGTCCCAGGATGATGCGGACAAGGTTAAAGGGACTGCGCTGGTAGTACGCCTGTTGCATGGCCGGCGTGATCTTGTCATAGGGTTGGGTGACCACGTCTTCCAGGCGAACCGAAGAGGGATTGTAGCGCCAGGCACGAAAAGGATAGATACGAGCCATGAGGAAGGTCTTGCTCTCCGCGAATGAGTGGAATTTGAGAGCCGTTTATGCCGTACTGCCTGTTGAAGTGCTCGGGTCGGCTCAGCCTCGATTGTATCGCAGCGTTTGACTGGGTCGGCTTGCGTGGGTTCTTGGTCACCTGGCGCGGGAGTGACATTCTGCTGACAGCAACGGCGTGCCGATAGTGGTAATATCGCCTTCAACCCTCCGTGGTGCCTCATGAGGATGCTTCCCCAGCACGTGTCTCAAAAAGGGGCAAAACAGCTCGCCTTCTTTTGGCGATGTGCCCCGTTTCACCGTAATGTCTGGATGGGAGTTCTGGCAGCGGTTTTCTGCCTTGCGCAGCTACGCGCGCAGGAAGATCAACTGAATAAAGTGCACGTTGAGCCGCCATCCTCCACCTCGGCGCCTGCCGCCGAGCCAAAGGGAGCAGAGGCAGCGCCTGAAACGGGCCCGGCATCGCTCCACATTCACCCCGGTTCGTTTATCCGCATGAACGTGGATATGGTGTTGGTTCCAGTCACTGTCACCGACCCGTTGAACCGGCTGGTGACGGGTTTGGAAAAAGAGGATTTCCAGGTTTACGAAAACAACGGCGAGGAGAAGATCGCCAGTTTCGCGAGTGAAGATGCCCCGGTCTCGATCGGCATTATCTTCGACCTCTCCGGTTCCATGTCCTCCAAGCTGGTTCGCGCACGTGAAGCAATCTTGCAGTTCATCAAAACTGCAAATCCGCAGGACGAGTTCTTCGTCATTGGATTCAACGACCGCCCAGAGCTGATTGAGGACTTCACCAGCTCCGTCGACGACATTCAGGCGCGGCTGGCCACGGTTCAGGCCGGCCATCGCACCGCGTTGCTGGATGCGATCTACTACGGTATCGCCAAGATGAAGGACGCTCACCACGAGCGCAAGGCTTTGCTGGTCGTCTCCGACGGCGGCGACAATCGCTCCCGCTACACCGAAGGAGAGGTCCGATCGGCAGTGCGCGAAGCCGACGTGGAGATCTACTCGATTGGCATCTTCGATCCCTACGCACCAACTCCCGAGGAGCGCACGGGGCCGCAGCTTCTTGACGACATCAGTTCCGCGACCGGCGGGCGGCTCTTTCGCGTCGATGACGTGGACGAGATGAGTGACATCGCCGAAAAAATCTCCACTGAGCTGCGCAACCAGTATGTGATCGGCTACAAACCCGTGGACCTGACCCGCGATGGCAAGTGGCGTAAAGTGAAGGTGAAGGTGAATCCGCCTCCAGGCCTTCCTCCGCTTACGGTTTATGCTCGCACCGGCTACTATGCGCCTCTGCAATAACGCGATTCTGGTTTCCTTTCTTGCCGCCGCCGGGCTTGCTTTACCCGCGCAGCAGACCCCCCAGCCACAAGCTTCAACGCAGGCGAATCCTCCGCTTACGGTCGACACCGATCCCGTGCGCTCGCCCGATGCTGTCATTTCAGCTCCCTCCTCCGGCCCCCTGAAAAAGGAGGGCGAGGGCTATCTGCTCCATACCGACGTCGAAGAAGTGGTCCTCAACGCCACCGTCCTTGACGGCACCAACCTGGTACAAAATCTCACCAGGGACAATTTCACCGTTTACGAAGACGGAGTGAAACAGACGCTGATCAGCTTCCAGCACACCGATCTGCCCGTTTCCATGGGGCTGGTAGTCGACAACTCCGGGTCGATGTACCGCAAGCGGCCTTCCGTGAACAAATCCGCGCTCGACCTCGTCGAGGCCTCGAACCCGCAGGATGAAGCTTTTGTCGTGAACTTTTCCGACGAAGCCTTTATCGATTGCGATTTCACTTCAAACATCGGCAAGCTGCGCGACGGGCTTTCGCACATCGATTCCCGCGGAGGTACCGCGCTCTACGATGCCGTGGTTGCCTCGGCAGACAAGCTGGTAGCCGACGCCAAACGACCCAAACAAGTACTTGTCCTCATCACGGATGGGGAGGACAACGCGTCGAGTCAGAATCTGGAGCAGACCATCGCACGCGTGCAGCAGCTTTCCGGACCGGTGATTTACTCCATTGGGCTGCTCTTTGGCGACGAGATGAGCCGCGCCGAGGTGCGGAACGCACGGCGTGCGTTGACGTTGCTCTCGACCGAGACAGGCGGCATGGCTTTCTTCCCCAAGTCGATCGATCAGGTGGATCAGATCGCCGCCGAAGTTGCGCGCGACATCCGCAGCCAGTACACGCTCGGCTATCACTCAACAAAGCCGACGACGATCTCAGGGTTCAGGCGCGTAGAAGTAACTGCCGAGTCAAAAGGGATTGGGCAAGCTGACGGTTCGCACCCGTACGGGCTACTTCCCATCCGTGCGCCCTTCCAAGCAGTCCACGCCGGTAGCAAGGTAGATCGCAAAATGGCTGACGATGCGGACCTAAAGGCCGGCCTGGAGCAACTCGCTCACCTGAAGGCGATGGGCGAGAAGGCCTACGACGATATGTACGAAGCGCACTCCTCAAGTAATGCGACGGCGTGCTACAGCGACGCCAAGGAATGTTATTACGACGCCATCGGGCTGGCGCGACGGCTGGGGCTCAAAGAAGAGGCCGAGGCGTTGCAGAAGCGTCTGGCGCACATCAAAGCGGTATTTCGCAGCCAGTTCACGTAGTGGAGATTCTTACTGCTGCACTTCCCCAAAAACGTCACTCCCGCTTCGAGAGCGGAAAAACTGGCGCCGGTCGCAGTCTGGCGGTCGATAATGCACTTCAGGGCGCGCATATCGTCAACCGATGGATTCGCTGGCCCGACCCATCGCTTCGCGCGATAAGCTAGTAGCTAAACGCCAGGAGCCAACGGCTAACCTCATGTCTCCATACAAGTACTCGACCCTTGCGGTCCACGCGGGACAGCACCCCGACCCTCTGACGGGCGCCGTGAATGTGCCCGTCTATCTTTCGTCGACCTTTGAACTCACCGGTATCGGCAGCGACCGCGGCTGGGACTATTCGCGCGCCGGCAACCCCACGCGCGACCGGCTGGAAACGGCGTTGGCCACTTTGGAGGGCGGAACAAGCGGACATGCGTTCACCACCGGAATGGCCGCCATTTCCGCCCTGGTGGCCATGCTTCGCGCGGGCGATCACATCGTCTGTTCCCGCGACGTGTACGCAGGCACGGTCCGTCTCTTCGACCAGATCGTTAGCGGCTACGGCATCGAGATTGAGTATGTGGATACGAGTAATCTCGCCGCAGTTGAAGCAGCGATCAAGCCGAACACCAAGCTCGTGCACATTGAAACGCCCAGCAATCCGCTGATGGTGCTGACGGATATTGCCGGCGTGGCGAAGATCGCGCACGCTCACGGCGTCGAGGTTAGCGTGGACAACACCTTCCTATCGCCCGCGCTGCAACGTCCGCTCGAACTCGGCGCCGACATTGTGATGCACTCGACCACGAAATACCTCAATGGCCACTCCGACGGTCTCGGCGGTGCGCTGATTGGGTCAAAGGCCGAGCACAAGGAGCGCTTTCTGCTCGTCCAGAAGGCGGCAGGCGGCGTGATGTCGCCCTTCGAGTGTTTCCTGGTGCTGCGCGGCATCAAGACATTGCCGCTGCGCATCCAGCAGCATGAGGCGAACGGCCGTGCGGTGGCGGAGTTCCTCTCCACGCACAAGAAAGTGACCAAGCTGGCTTACCCCGGATTGAAGACGCACCCTCAGTACGACCTGGCGGTAAAACAACAGAAGGGCTTCGGATCGATGATGAGCTTCGAGCTCAAGTCGCGCGAGGAAGCTGCGCGGTTCCTGAAGGCGATCAAGATCTTCATCAACGCGGAATCGCTGGGCGGGGTCGAATCGCTGGCATCGCACTCGGCCACTACGACGCACGGCTCGGTGAGCGAGGAAGTGCGCCGGTCCATGGGGATTAACGAGGGGCGGATCCGGTTATCGATCGGCATCGAGGACAAGGACGACCTGATCGCTGACCTCGATCAAGCGCTCGCGGCAGTCTGAGGTAGCGTTGTGTCTTTCGGTCAGTCGATTCTCGCCATCGATACTTGCGGCCCGACGGGTTCGGTTGCGCTAGCCCGCCTGGCTGGGCGAGACGTTGAGATTCTCGGACAGACTGAGTTGGCAGGGCGGACGTACTCGGCGACGCTGGTTGCAGCGGTAGCCGAGTTGCTGCAATCAGCTGGGGTCGGACTCCGAGAATTGGGCGGGATCATCGTTGTCAATGGGCCGGGAAGCTTTACCGGCGTACGCGTAGGCCTGAGCGCGGTAAAGGGTCTGGCCGAGGGAGCCGAAATTCCGGTTGTCGCACTGTCGCGGCTTGAAGTGCTTTCGCGCAAATCCGGCGTGCCGTCATCGGCGCTTAACGCGCATCGGGGCGAGGTATTCCTGAGGCTGGGACAAATGGGGTCAAAGCCCATCGAGATTCTCGCCGGCCCTCGTGAGCTTGCAGTAATTGATCCCGTGCCGGTACGGGTCGCCGTTTGCGACGATGAAGCAGCGGCAGTGCTGGCGGCGGCGTGGCCAGGCGCGCAATTGGTGCGGGTGCCTCCCCCGATCGCGGCTGACGCGGTGCGTCTCGGCGAGGCTCGCCTGATCGCGGGCGCCGTCATTGACCTGGCTCTGCTTGACGGCCACTACCTGCGCCGCTCGGATGCTGAGATCTTCGGCACTGAGGTCGAGACCAAACCGGCGGCGGCGAGGTCCTAGCATGCCGAATCCTGATGCGGAAAAGAGACAGGTGCGGCGCATGACAGTCGCCGATGTGCCCCGGGTGATGGAGATTGCCGCCAGTTTGCCGGAGGCGCCGCACTGGCCAGAATCAGCCTACCTGGACGCATTGAATCCCGAATCGATGCCTCGCCGCATTGCCCTGGTAGCCGCCGGGCCACAGCCTGGGCACGTCGCGGGCTTTACTGTGGCCAGCCTCCTACCGCCGCACGCAGAGCTTGAATCGATTGCAGTGGCAGCCGGGAGTCAGGGGCAAGGCCTGGGCCGCATGCTCTTCGACAGCCTGGTCAATGAACTGAATAAGGCAGGAGTGCACGAGATCGTTCTCGAGGTCCGTGCAACCAACCACACCGCGCTGTCTTTCTACCGCTCCGCGGGCTTCGGCCAATTCGGCCTTCGCCCGGCTTACTACGTTGATCCTATTGAGGATGCGGTGCTCATGCGAATTCAGCTCGCCTGAACCACCGGTAAACGAGCCATCCGGCTTCGTCCGCCGTGATATTCACAGGCCGCGGTTACCCTTAGCGGATTTCTGACTTGCCGATTTACCCAGAACGGCGATATATGTAAATGTTCTAAGAAAAACGGCGGCCAGGTATCACCGAACCAAACCGCCGAACCGGAGGTGCTTGATGGACGAAGTACAAGGTTCCATGCTGAGCGAAGAGATCGATCGCCTGCACGCAGAACATCGCCGCTACGCTCAGCGTTTGGAAGAGTTGCTTCAAAAGCCATACCTTTCCGAAGACGAACAACTTGAAGAAGTGCGCTTGAAGAAGCTCAAGCTGCACGCCAAGGATCTGATTTTCGCCCTCGAGCGCCGCGTTCCTGCCGTGGCTTAAGTTCCGAGGGTTTAGGCTTTTGCGGCTCACTTGCCGGGCGGTTCCGCCTGGCATTGTGATTGGTTCGTCTGCGCCTAAGTGATCCCTTGGTGCAATGGGTTCATCTCCTTCGTCACCGTATAATCGTTGGGAACCATGGTTCGCGACGGTTACATCTACGGGTTGAGCTTGCTGGCAGTGGCTGCGGCGCTCAGATGGATTACAGGAGAGTGGATCTGGAGCGTGGCCCCGGTCCTACTGGCTGCGTTTTTCCTTTGGTTCTTCCGCGATCCTCAACGCACAGTTCCGGCCGGCGACGGCTTGATCGTTTCGCCCGGTGATGGCCTGGTTACCGAAACCACTTCCATTTCGACCCCCGAAGGTTCGCGGCAGCGGATCAGCATCTTCCTGAGTGTTTTTGATGTCCATGTGAACCGCGCCCCCATCGGCGGCGTCCTGAGCCGCGTGCGCTATCAGAAAGGCCAGTTCCTCAATGCCATGAACCCCGCCTCGGCCGAGCGCAACGAACAAAACACAGTCACCGTGCGCGGTCAGGGCCCGGACGGGGGGTATGAAGTCACCTTCAAGCAGATTGCCGGGCTCCTTGCGCGGCGCATTGTCTTTCGCTGCAATGAAGGGCAATCGGTCGAGCGTGGGCAGCGCGTGGGACTGATCAAGTTCGGCTCCAGAGTCGATGTTGTCATTCCATCGAGCGCGGTTTTGCGGGTCAAGGTCGGAGACAGGGTTAAGGGAGGCGCCAGTGTGCTGGCTGCGATGCCCCACGGAGAGACCGCGTGAATTCCTTTAGTTTTCAAGGAAAGGGCAAACCGCATCCGCGTCTCCGGCGAGGCATGTATCTGCTGCCCTCTTTATTCACCGCCGGGAGCCTTGGAGCCGGCTACTTCTCCGTCACCCAGACCATCGCAGCCCTCGACGGAAGCGGCCAGGCGCATGCGCATTTGGACTGGGCGGCCATTGCCATCCTGTTCGCCATTCCATTTGACGCCGTCGATGGCCGCATTGCGCGGCTGACCAACACGGCCAGCGAATTCGGCAAGGAACTGGATTCACTGGCCGACGTCATCACCTTCGGTATGGCGCCAAGCATTCTGGCGTTTGTCTGGGGATTCCATTTCCTTCCCGATTCCATGAACCCGCAGCTGCGGCAACACTTGATGCAGGCCGGCGCTTTCATTTGCTTTCTTTTTCTTCTCAGCGGAGCTTCACGGCTGGCGCGGTTCAACATTAGCCCGGATGCACAGCCGCGCAACCCGGGCCGTGCCGACAGAAAGTACTTTGTCGGTATGCCTATCCCTGCGGCGGCAGGTCTGCTTGCCGCCACAGTTCACTTCTTCAATGCCTACCCGGTCGAGGAATGGTGGGTCGCCGTTCCCTGGCTCATTCTTGTCGGACTGACCGGATTCCTGATGGTCAGCACCTGGCGCTTCTGGTCGGCCAAGGAGATCAATTTTTCCCGTCGGCATCCCTTTCAGTTGTTAGTGCTGCTGGCGTTGATCGCATACATTGCGCTACGGTACTCGAATGTGGTCATGTTCCCGGTAGCATTGGCATATATGTTCTCGGGGATTTGGGCGCGCGCGGCGTATGGCTGGTCAAGACGGCGGCGCAGAAGGCCGCACGATCCACCCGCTCCCGCGCCGGTGGCAGCAGGACCCGGCTCACCGAGACCGTAATCGAACTCCCAGGCAGGAAAAGGATTGCTGTGTACAAAATTGCCATCGCCGGCGCTTCGACTTTGGTGGGCCGGGAGCTGAAAGAGGTCCTTTCCGAATCGCCGCTTGACTCGGCCAGCTTTGCGCTGCTCGACGAAGGGGACGCAAAAGGTCAGCTGGACCAGGTGGGCGACGAGGTTACGTTCATTCAGGCCATCAGCGCCGATGCTTTTGATGGCGCGGATTTCACATTTTTCTGCGGCAGCGAGAGTCTCACGCGCCGCCACTGGCAGCACGCATTGCGCGCCGGGTCGACAGTCCTGGATCTCTCAGCAGCACTGGATAGGGAACCTGGGGTGGTGATTCGAGCACCATGGCTCGGTTCTGATGCGGCGACCGTCGATCTCTTCACGCCAGCCGTGGTTCCTGCGCACCCAGCCGTTATCGTGCTTGCGCTGCTGATGCAACAGTTGCAGCAGGCCGCGCCGGTGCGCTTTGCCGCCGCCACGGTGCTGGAGCCTGCCAGCGACTTTGGCCGGGCCGCCATGGATGAACTGCATCAGCAGACAGTCAGCCTGCTCAGCTTCCAGTCGCTTCCGCGGGCCATCTACGAAGCTCAAGCCGCATACAACCTGCTTGCTGGCACAGGAGAAGGCTCAAAAGTGAGCCTACAGGAAGTGGAAGCGCGCATTCGCCGCCATTACGAGGCGCTCACTGGCGGGCGGGGACCTTCGTTGGCCGTGCAGGTGATTCACGCGCCGGTTTTCCATGGCTATACATTCTCTATCGCGGTGGAATTGGAACGGCCAGTGGAGATTGTCGCTCTTGAAGAGGCCCTGACGGGCGAACATCTCGAGCTGGTTCTTGAGGACACCGATTCGCCGTCGAATTTGGCGGCCACGGGACAGAATGACATCCTGGTTCGAATGCGTCCGGAACCGCTCGGTCGCAATTCCAATCAGGCGTCGCGTTTATGGTTGTGGGCCGCGGCCGACAATCTGCGCTTGAATGCCCAGAATGCCGTTCTTTGTGCGCTCGATCTCCGGCGCATTCGTCCGCAGGGCACCGTGCAGTAGTTGACCCCGCATTCGCGGACTGGGGACTGCTCTTTACGCGATCAAAATCAGTGAGCTTGCCGTCACAGCGGTATCCGCTGTGCACGGGACTAGAATTCTAGTCCGAGGTGCGAGGGATGAAATTCAATATCAAAGCTCTGGCCCTGGGGTGCGCGATTCTATGGGGCGGCGCGGTTCTGGCGGTTCTGCTGGTGAACCTTGGGTGCACAAACTATGCGCAGAACTTTCTGGAATTGATGGCCTCCATCTATCCGGGCTACCATGCAAACCACAGCGTTGTTCAGGTGCTGATTGGAACGTTGTATGCGGCCGCGGACGGTTTCATCGGCGGCGCGGTCTTCGCATGGCTTTATAACCGCCTCGCGAAGACGGCCTTGTAAAGAGATCGGGATGAGGTTTCTTCGTCAGCCGCGGCTATACCTCCTCCACAATTGCACAATATAGCTGTCCGTCATTCCGGCAATATAGTCGGCTACAGTGCGGGCCAGCCCTTCAGTGGGAACCTGTGCCAGATGGTCTTGCGGCATCAAGCTCGGATCGGACATTAGAGAACTGAACAGCTCGAGTACCACCTGTTCCGCAAGCAGATGCTCCTGTTCCTGAGCGGGCGTGTTGTAGAGATTCGCGTAGAGGAATTCCTTGACGGCGGCACGTTCAGTTTCCATATGCGCGCTGAGTGCAGCCAATCTTTGCGGGGCGCTCCGAATTTCGTCCAACGTCGTTGCGCCGAGCCCATGGACGCGAAGACGGACTTCGTCGATCAGATCGGTAACCCAGGCGTTCAAAAGCTGCCTCAGTGCCTCGTAAACGGCCAGTCGGGGCGGAGCGCCGGGAAATCTCGCGCGTGCAGCGTCGTGAAAACCTCGAAAGAGAGGCACGGCATCAAGAACCTGATCAAGAGCAAGAATGCCGGAATCCAGCCCGTCATCGAGATCGGCGGTGAGGTAGGCGATCTCGTCCGCCAGGTCGATCAGTTGCGCTTCCAGCGGCGGAAAGCGGTCGAGAAAATACTCGGCGAGCTCGGGATAATCCTGGGCTGAGTAGTCGCGCGAGTGCTTCACGATGCCTTCCCTTACGGCGAGGGTAAGATTGAGCCCGCGAAAGGCCGGATAGCGCTCCTCAAACCATGCAACGATGCGCAATGCGTGGAGGTTGTGATCGAAGCTGAGACCGTGAGCGCGGAGCGCATGATCGAGCGCCTTTTCGCCGGCATGGCCAAAGGGAGGATGGCCGATGTCGTGCGCCAGGGCCAGCGCTTCTGCCAGATCCACATTCAGGCCTAGCGCACCAGCCACTGTGCGCGAGATTTGTGCCACTTCGAGAGTGTGCGTCAGCCGGCTGCGGAAATGATCCGACAGCCCCTCGGCGGGCAGGCGCGTGAAGACCTGTGTTTTCCCGGCGAGTCGGCGAAAGGCGCGCGAGTGCAGGACTCGGGCGGCGTCACGCGAAAACGGGGCGCGGTAGGGGTGCGGCGGTTCGGGGTGAACTCTGCGTGTTAGTGGGCTGTCGGCGCTACCAGCAACCGCGATTCCCGCAGGCAACGCGGCCGTAGGTTCGGTCTTGAGCGCAATCATCTTGTCAGGCCCTCTCTGCGCAACCGCGAGGTTCGCCGCTCAGATTTGGTTATACCGCAAAAAGGGGAAGTTGCGCGGCAGGGAAGGCGTCGCTGCGATGAAAGTCACCAAGCCCTGGTGGCGGTCGCTCCCGCGACACCTGTGCGCCTGCGAATGGACAACGGCAATTCCGCAGGAGTACTATCCAGCCGGAATTTTCAAGGGGAGTGGCGCGAAGGGAAATCGTATGCGCCAGTCACAATAGTCTTTCGGACCTCAAGAGGAGGTAGCAATGAAGCCGAACAAGCAGATCGCGCTGGCGCTGGCTGCGCTGGCACTGTTGTCGATCCCGGGTTGTAGGGCAAGGCACTCACCAAAAGAGGTTTATTACCTGGTTGCAACCAATGTCTCGCTGCCCTACTGGGAAACCGCGATCGCCGGATTCAAGGCGGCTGGGGCGCAATACAACGTGACGGTGAAGGTCGCTGGACCTGACACGTACGATCCTCAGGGCGAACTGGCGGAGTTTCAAAAAGCGGTTGCGGCCAAGCCCGCGGGAATTCTAGTTTCGGTCTCCGATGCTGCCGTAATGCAACCTGGAATCGACGCCGCCATAAGCGCCGGCATTCCAGTGATCACCATGGACTCCGACGCCGCAAACAGCCACAGGCTCTACTTCATCGGCACCAACAACCTCGAAGCAGGGCGTTTGGGTGGCCGGAGGATTATCGAGAAGCTGGGCGGGAAAGGCAACGTAGTCATTTTTACGCTTACCGGCCAGCCCAATACGGAAGAGCGGCTGAAGGGGTTCAAGGACGCTTTTGCAATGCAGCCGGGCATCAACATCGTCGATGTGATTGACATCAAGGGAAACGCGAGTGTCGCCTTCGATCGGACCCAGGTGCTCCTGGCCCAGACTGGCGCCAAGAAGATCGAAGCTTTTGTTTGTCTGGACTCAGCGTCAGGCAAGTTGGTCGCTGACGCGATCAAGCGAACGGGTGACACCAGTCGCGAGTTGGTGGCGTGGGACGTGAATCCCGATACGCTGCAAGGCATCAAGGACGGAGTCATCGACGCGACCGTCGTGCAAAAGCCGTACACCATGGGCTACATAGGCCTGAAAGCTCTCGACGAGATCTTTCACGATCCGCCTGCGCAGCTCAACAAGGACTATAGTGTCGACGCATTCGCGCCCTACCCTGTATTCGTCGATACGGGCACATCGCTGGTGGACAAGAACAACGTGGATGTTTACCTGAGCGCTGCGGCGGCGCACGCGCAATAGCCGGTGGCCTGAGAGGCGCCTAAAAGCACGTGGCGTCCGCTGAAGCGAACGCCGCAGTTTCCTTTTATTCTCTCTGGGTCTTTGTGCTTGATACGAATTCAGCGCAGCGTTCGCGCGCGATGTTATTCCGGTTTGGCCTGACCAGCAGAGCTGTCTTCTTTGGCCAGTCTGACGCGGGCGCCTTCCAGCTTCTTCTGCACCTTCTCTACGTCTCCCGGTTCAATGTCGGCGGCAGAGGATTTTGCGAATTCATCAAGCGAAAGCTGCCACTGGGCCGCAGCCAGCCGGATGCGCCCGGTCTTCTCGTAGAGATCGCCCAGATGCATGTGAACTGTAGGGTCGGTCTGGTCGCGATTGACGGCTTGCCGAAGGTTGTCTTCTGCCAGCTCGTACTCACCCATCTTGAAATAGACCCAACCCAGAGAATCGAGGTACGCGCCATTCATGGGTTCGGCATTGACGGCTTGGCGGATCATCTTGAGGGCTTCGGGTAGCTTGATCCCTTTGTCTGCCCACATATAGCCGAGATAGTTGAGGGTCATCGCGTTGGCGGGATCCAGATTCAACGCCTGCCGGAAGAACTGTTCGGCCTGATCCAGGCGCTTCTGGCGCTCCGCCCATTCGCCGCGGAGAAAGAACAAATAGGTCCGGTCTTCCGTCTTGGTCGCCAAGGGCTCGGCCTTGTCCAGTGCATCCTCTGCATCCTTCCAGCGTTTCAGACGAATGTTCATCTGCGCCAAGGCCAACCAAACTCCTCGCTGCTGGTCCGGCGTAGCGCCCTCCAGCAGGCTCTTTGCCAGAGCCAGCCCTTCATCAGGATGATCCTGATCGGCGAGTTCTCCAGCAAGCATCAGCTTGAGGTCGCGGTCCTGGGGACTTGAGGCAACGGCCTTGCGGGATACCGCGATCGCCTTGTCGAATTGGTGGGCATTGCGGTACGCGTCCACTTGACCTTGGTAGCCACGCGCGGCGTAGCTTCCGCCCATATCGATCATTTTCTGATATGCCGCGATTGCCGGATCTGTCTTGTTGTCCTCGAGGTAAACCGCACCCAGGCGCTCCAGGAAAATGGAGCGGTTGTTTTTCTCCTCATCGGTATAAGCGCCGTTGGCGTGTGAAGTAGCGTCGACCATCTCCTGGTAGGTTTGGATGGCGTCATCGAAGCGGCCCAGAATGTCGAGCACGAGCCCTTCGTTAAAGCCTGCTCCTAATGAAGTCGGGTCGATTTTGCGCGCCTTGCGAATCGTGGCCAGCGCGTCCTCGTATTTACCCTGGCGGCGTTGAATTTCACCGATGTGGACCAGGGCCTCGGTGTTTTCGGGGTCGGCCTCAGCCAGCGCCTGATACTCCTTGAGCGCCTGGTCGAGCTGGTCGGCGCTGAGCAGTGCCGACGCCAGCGCATCCATGGTCTGCAAGTCACCAGGCTCCAGGTCTTCAGCACGCTGGTAGGCGGCGATGGCATCCTTGGGCTGCTTTAACTGGTCGTAGAGAGCGCCCAGAGTGAACTCCATCTTCGGCGTTCGCCCATCGACCGGTACCGCTTCAATGGCTTTCACGGCATGTTGTACGTCCCCGCTTTCGGCGTACAGCCGCGCCAGGTTGAGCACCACTTCTTCTGACTCCGGTTCAATATCCTGCGCGGTCTTGAACTCGGCCTCTGCCTTTTCTGCCTGGTGTTTAACGGTGTAAAGCTGTCCCAGCACCATGTGGTCTTCCACGCTCCTTGGTTGCAGGGAAACGATCTTCTCGAATTCGGCGATCGCCTGGTCGAGCACGTTGCTGGAGCTCACTGTCGGCGCTCCGCCGTTTGCACCCGCGCCCAGTTGCCTGAGGTAAATGCGCCCCAATAGCCGGTGCGCATCGATGTCATCGGGATGAGACTTGAGCAGCGCCCTCGCGGTGGTCTCGGCATCGTGCACGCGGTCAGCGCGGAAATAAAGATCCGCCAGATCGTCGCTCAACTCGGCGGAATCGGGATCGGCATCGAGTGCCAGCTTGTACTGTTCGATGGCCTGGTTCACTTCATCGGTGCGCCCTTCCGAGATGGCGTCATCTTCATACACGCTGGCCAAGGCGAGGTGATAGTAAGCTTGGGTCCGATTAGGCTCTGTCGCTGGAGCTTTGCCGGGTGTTACTGCCGGCTTCGAACCAGCATCGGCCTTCGCCGTTTCCACTGGCGCCACCTTGGCAGGTGCCGATGGGTTATTTGCCGGCGGGTTCTGAGCGCGGGCAAGCCCGATTGGCAGCAAGAACACAATGGCGGCAGCAAACCAGGGCGCGAGATCAAGTCTTGGAAGGAGTTTTCTCATCATGCAGGGAATTCCATAGGTCCTTGGCCGCAAATCGGATAAAGAAGAAGACGCGGCACAGGCAGAGGCTCTGAGCGAACCTGCCTACTAATACAGACGATTTTACCTGTCATTCGTCGCAAATGCGCGGCAGATTGCGGGATTTACTGATACTAAAGAGGCACACCGTCGGCTGATAACCACCGGCCCCATTAAGCGGGGGTCTCTGAGACCCCTCAATGCCGGAAATGCCTGATTCCGGTGAAGACCATGGCCAGACTCAGTTTGTCCGCCGCGGCGATCACTTCGTCGTCCCGGACCGAGCCGCCCGGCTGAATCACAGCGGTCGCCCCGGCTTGGGCAACAGCCTCCAGGCCGTCGGGGAAGGGAAAGAATGCGTCGGAGGCGGCAACGCAGCCGTTCAGTGGCAGCACAGCCTTCATGGCGCCGAACCTCGCCGCGTCCACCCGGCTCATCTGTCCCGCGCCCACGCCCAGCGTCTGGCCGTCCCGCGCATAAACGATCGCGTTCGACTTGACGTGCTTGCATACCCGCCAGGCAAAAAGCAGGCTACGCAGCTCTTCGGCTGAGGGTGGACGCCACGTGACCACCTTCAGTTCCGACTCCGTCACGCGGCCGGTATCGGCATCCTGCAACAGAAGCCCTCCCGAAACTTGCTTGACCACCGGACGCGGTTCGGCGGCGCGAACCTCTACCAGGCGCAGGTTCTTTTTCGCGGCAAAGCGCTCGCGGGCTCCATGCGAGAATCCCGGCGCCGCAATCGCTTCGACAAACAACTTGGCAATCTCCTCGGCAGCAGTTCCGTCCACTTCGCGATTGATGCCGATCACTCCGCCGAAGGCCGAGACCGGATCGCAGGCCAGCGCTTTTTGATAGGCGCCGAGAATCGAACTGCCAGTCGCCGCGCCGCAAGGGTTGGTGTGTTTGACGATGATGACGGCAGGATCTTCAAACTCCTGCGCCAGCTCCCAGCATGCGTCCAGATCGACGAGGTTATTAAAGCTCAGCTCCTTGCCTTGCAACTGTGTTGCGCCTGCAATGCCGCGGCCCGATCCGTCAGCATAAAGGGCGGCGCGCTGATGCGGGTTTTCGCCGTAACGCAGCGCCTGGGCCAGCGGAAGATTGATGCGCAGCGTGGAAGGAAGCGAAGTGAGATCAGGCGCGGCGGGCGCCGCAGGCAGAGGAGCCTCGGCGATCCGCTCCAGAGTATTCGCGATGGCAGAATCGTAGGCCGCGGTAAGCGCGAAGGCTTGCTTAGCCAGGCGCCAGCGTGTTGCCCGAGTGAGCGCGGCGCCGTGGGCGCCTTTCATCTCTTGGATCAGAGCGGGGTAATCCGACGCGCGGGTTACGATCGCCACGTCTTCAAAATTCTTTGCCGCGGATCGCACCATCGATGGCCCGCCGATATCGATGTTTTCGATGAGATGCCCAAAGCCAACGCCCGGCTGCGCCGCGGTCTTCTCGAATGCGTAGAGATTCACCACAACCATGTCGATGGGCTCGATGCCGTGAGCCGCCACCGCGGATTCATGCTCCGCGTTGCCGCGAATGTAGAGCAGTCCTCCGTGCACGCGCGGGTGAAGCGTCTTGACTCGGCCATCGAGCATCTCGGGGAATCCTGTCAGTTCGCTGATGTCCTTGACCGCCAGACCCGCCTCGCGCAGTTCCTTTGCTGTCCCGCCGGTCGAAACCAGCTCGACCCCAAAACCCTCGAGCGCCCGCGCAAATTCGACCAGCCCGCTCTTGTCAGTCACACTCAGCAGCGCTCGCCGAATCGGCTTCGCGCCAGTTCCATTTGCGCCAGATCCACCTGTTTCGATTTCCGAGCTCAAACTCCACTCCTTGTTTAAGAATCAGCCGGGCCCCGCTCTTTGTGTGATCAGCCGCCGTACACAGCACAAATTCCAGACTACATCGCGGAGGCGAACCGGATTTCGAAGCATGAAACCAGCCTGTGGATGTCGTTGCGTTCTCCAATTCTTCTGCAGGAAATCTCAAGCCGCTGTGAAGCCTGGAATGCTTTAGAGTGATGGTATGGGAAGTTATTCCTCATCCCCCCAGCCGGAGGTTCTTCCTCCTGCCAGCGATGAAGCACCGCCGCCGCGACGGCGTCGTCCCGGTTGGGCCGAATCGCCGGCCACCTATCTGCTCGTTGGGATCAATTGCGCCGTGTTTCTGGCCATGGTGGCGCGCGGCTCCAGCTTCTGGATGCCGACTCTTGATCAACTGATGTTCTGGGGCGCAGACAGGCCAAACAATGTGCTGGTCTACGGGGAGTGGTGGCGCATTGTCACCGCAATGTTCGTGCATGTGGGCATCCTCCACCTGGCCACAAACATGTGGTGCCTGTGGAACCTGGGACTGCTGGCCGAACCTCTGATGGGGTCGTTCGGTTTGTTCGCGGCTTACATCCTCACTGGCGCTGCCGGCAATCTGCTTTCCACTTTTTACAACTGGGTTCGGCCGATTCACGACGCCTCGGGAGCGCCATACTTTCAGGCCGGCGCGGGAGCGTCGGGCGCCGTCTTTGGCATCGCTGGCGCGCTCATCATTCTGCTGAAGTCAAGAATGTTGCCCGTGCCGCCACAGGAAGTTCGAAAGCTGCGCAAGTCGGTAATCTACTTCGCTGCGATCAATCTCGTGATTGGACTTTCCATCAACTTCGGCAGCGGCTTTACTGGTGTGGAGGTCGACAATTCGGCGCACATAGGCGGTTTCCTGTGCGGCCTGCTTTTCGCGGCTCCCATGGTGCCACGCATCGGCTCCCCACGGACCGAGTTTCAGTTCAAGCTGCGCTTGACCGTTGCGTTGGTGGTGCTCTTGTTGGTGTTGTTCGGATTCTATGTGGCCCACATCCCACCGCCGCAAGGATGAGGCCGGCGACGCTAGCGCGTTGCTGTCGCGGAGAACTTCTTCACCATCGCCAGAAGCAGTTTGCGGTCGCTCTCATTCAGATTCGTTGAGTAGCGGCGCAGCTGGGTCAGGAAACGCAGCTCGTCATCGGAGAGATTCTGCGTGTTCATCTGGCGGGAGAGCGTATCGCTGGCAAAGAATTGCGCGATCGGCAGGTCGAGCGCGTGAGCGATCTTGGCCAGCGTGTCCAGCGAGGGCACGGTATGACCGTTCTCTACGCGGGAGAGATAGCACCGCAATAGTCCGGTTTTCTTTTCGATATCCCCCTGCGACAATCCCTTTTGCAGGCGGTATGCGCGAATCGTGGTCCCGATCTTTATGCTCATTTGGCTTCCTTGCGTGCCCACGTTTACTCACGCGGCAGCTATCAGAAAACTATTAACTTGAGAGTTAACATGCGGCATCGGGGATTGCAAGTGCAAATCTTTCCTTGGGGTCCAACTGATTAACCGCAGGGCCAGCCCCTTGCGGCCCGCGCGCCGCCATCGTAAACCTTCGCGTCGAATGGCTCGTCAGACTCAATACTGGCAAGAGAGGTCGGGGAACGCAATGCGGCAGGCAGCAATGAGGCGTGCGAGTGCGGCGGGGTATCTTTTCGCCGCATGCGCGATCGCATGGCCGCAGCCTCCGGCGACGCAAACTCCGTCAGCTCAAGCTCCTTCAGCCCCCGCAGCGCTGGCCGGACCGTCATCGTCCGAAACCGTGGCCGGCGGCAAGCTGCATGGGGTGGTCAAAAGCGGCACAATCGCGCTGCCTGGCGTGGCTGTCACCGCGCAGAACACACTTACTGGCAAGCGCTACTCCACAACCACCGACATTACCGGCTCGTGGCAATTGAATATCCCTCAAAACGGTCGTTATGTCATCCGAACTCAATTCGCGGCTTTTGCTGGCGGATCTCAGGAAGCCGTTCTGAACGCTTCCAGCCACGACCAGACCGTGAACTTTGAGCTGATTCTTGCTTCGCGACAGGCCGAAATCGATCGGCAGCAAGCGCAGCAGGCTGCCAGCCAGGGCAGCGAGGAGCAAATCACTCAGCAAATGGCAGGCAATGCGCCCGAGAGCCTGAGCCTGCTCAATGCGCTGACAGCCGAAACCGACACCGGAGCCGGAACGGCCGGCGTCAGCGGCGCCGCGTTGCCTTCGATTGCTGGCAATTCAGATTTCGGCGACGAGTCGGTGGCGATCAGCGGGCAAACCGGTCAGGTGAGCGCGCTGGCTGGCCTCGATCCGGATCGCATACGAGATGCAGCACTGTCGATTCAATCGCAAGGCGGGTTAAGTGGGCAAGGCGGCGAAGCAGGCCAGGGCGGGCTATTCGGCGGTTACGGTGGTAGCGGAGCATTCGGAGGCGCATTCGGCAGTGGAGGCTTCAGCGGCGGGGGATTCGGCGGGGGTGGTGGAGGCTTCGGGGGGAGAGGCGGCGGAGGGGGTGGACGCGGGAACTTCCGCAACTTCAATCCCGGACAGCCGCACGGCACCATCGCGTGGAACGGTACGAATTCGGCGATCAATGCATTGCCATTTTCACTTCTCGGCCAGCCACAGATTCAGCCGCCCAACGGAAGCAATAAGTTCACGATTTCGTTCATGAGTGCGCCGTACCTTCCAAAACTGACCAAGCCCAGCGGCAAAGACACAGTCTTTCTAACGGTCAGCGGCACGCGCCAATCGACGCCGGATGATTTTTATGCCACGGTTCCCACCCTTGCGGAGCGAGGCGGCGACTTTGCGGGCTTGCCACCGATCTACGATCCCGTCACGGGCCAGCAGTTCATCTCCAACGAGACGCCCAACGTGATTCCAACCACGGGAGCCGCAGGACAGTCGATCTCGCCAGAGGCTGCGGCGCTTCTGAACTATTTCCCTGAGCCGAACCTGCCCGCCGGCAGCACCATCAACGGCTACAACTACCACCTGCTCACCACCGCGCAGTCCGACTACCACTCAGGCCGGCATTCGTTACAACCGCAGCCTTGGCGCCAATGCCACTCAGCCCGCAGGCCGCGGAGGGGCCGGCGGCGGAAGGCGCGGCGGCTCGCAGAACCAGGGTCTTCGACAGAGCATCAACCTCAACTACAACTGGTCCCACTCGGCATCGGACCTCATAAATCTGTTTCCAGACCTCGGCGGAAAGAGCGCGTCCAGTTCCTATTCCTTACAAGCTGGCTATACCGTGGGTTACCACCGCTTCACCAGCATTTCGAATGTCAACTGGAATCGCAGCAACAGCCACACCACGAACTTCTTTACCGATACCACCGATAATCCCGCGGCGGCTGCCAGCCTGACCATTCCGAACAACGTGCCGCTCAACTACGGTGTCCCCGATATCTCGCTCAGCAATGGCATTCAGGGACTGAGTGAAACGCAGCCTAGCTTCTCCATCGCACAGACCATCTCGTTTACTCAAGTCCTTAGTTGGATTCACGGCAAGCACAACATGCGCTTCGGCGGCGACTACCGGCGAGTTCACCACGATTTTCTCGCCGGCTCAAACGCCACCGGAGATTTTGCATTCACTGGGCTGTTTACAGAGGATGCCGCGCAGGATCCAAACACCGGCTCATCAATCGCCGACTTTCTTCTCGGATTGCCGCAGTCCACAACGCTCAACTCTTCGGTCGCGAAGAGCTACCTGCGCGACAACGTCGTTGACGCCTACGCCATGGACGACTGGCGGATGCTGCCCTCATTCACGCTGAATTTCGGGGTGCGCTGGGAGTTCTTCGCGCCTTACACCGAAAAATACGAGCACTTGGCCGACATAGCCACCAATCCCGACGGCGGATTTTCGAGCGAGTCCGAGCAGACTGCCGGGATGAACGGCCTGCCTGCCTCGCTCGTCCTTCCCTGGCACAAAGCCTTCCAGCCGCGCATCGGCCTGGCATGGCGCGTCCCGAAGATTAAACAGACCGTCATTCGAGCGGGGCTTGGCACCAACTACACAGTCGGCGAGTACGCAGGTTTTGCAACCACGATGGCGCATCAACCGCCATTCACGAACGAACAGACCAACCAGGAAGCTGTCGGCAACACGGCATGCTCGGCCTGCGCTCAGACAGTGCCGATGACCTGTTTCACGCTGGCCAGCGGATTTCCTGCGCCCGACGAGATTGGCAACTACGCCCTCAATCCTCATTACGGGCTGCCTTACGTGATGGCTTGGAATCTCGATATTCAGAAGACACTGCCCTGGGGCATCGTGATGAACCTTGGCTATAACGGATCGCGATCCAATCATCTCGACGTCAAGCTTGCGCCGCGCGCGCTACCCTCCAGCCCGGGAACCGACCCCTCGGAGTTGCTCTTCAACTACGACGAGGCCGCGGCGTATTACAAGATGAACGCCGGAACGATCCGCGTGAACAAGCGGCTTTCTCACGGCGTTTCGGTAGGCGCCAACTACCAGTACGGTCATGCCATCGACGACGCCTCTTCCGTGAATGGCGGCACGGCATCGGTGGTCCAGGACTGGCAGAATCCTGCCGCGGAGGAAGGCCACTCGGTACTCGACATTCGTGACCAGGTGAGCGGGAATTATTTGTTTGAGCTGCCTTTCGGCCCGGACAAGGTTTGGGTCACGTCGGGAGTAGGCTCGCATATTCTTGAAGGCTTTTCCGTTTCTGGCAGTTTCAACTTTGCCACGGGAGCCTGGCTCTCGCCCGGGTTCGAGCCGACATCGCAGAGTGTGGAGTGCGGCAATACCAGCGGGCTTCGGCCGAACTTGACGGGTCAATCGGCGACTGTCGGCGGCGGCTCGCGGCTGCACTGGTTTAACACTGCGGCCTACTCAACGCCCAGCAATACGCCGGGATTCTGCGATTACTTTGGCAACGCTCCGCGCGATTCGATTAAAGGCCCGGGCACGGTCCAGAACGACATGTCGCTCTCAAAGACCATGAGCATGGGCGAGACGCGCAGCTTGGAGCTTCGCGCGATCATCAGCAATGTCTTTAATACCGTGCAGTACTCAGGCGTGAACACGATTGAAGGCTCACCAACTTTCGGCGAAGTAACGTCGGTGCATGAAATGCGGGCGTTCAAGTTTTTGGCAAGTTTCAGGTTCTGAACGGGCAAAAGCCAACGAGTCGGCGGCCTGATCGTTGGGCGGAAGGATATTGATGACCGGTTTGGCGCGGAAACTCGGTGCGGTGGTTGGGCTGCTTGCGCTCGCGGTGCCGGCTGAGCAACCGATCTTCGCCCAAAGCTCTGCGCAGATCACCAGTACGCCCCAGGCCGGCTTTACGCTCAAGGCGAACGCCGAGCTTGTGCTGACCAACGTGGTGGCGCGCGACGCGAAAACCGGCGAACTGGTGACGGGCCTCAAGCAGAGCGACTTCAAGATTTTTGAAAACGGAAAAGAGCAGCAGATCGACTCGTTCGACTTCGAGAGTGTGGATATGGCCACGCCGCTCAAGGAAGCAATGGTCAGCGGGCTGGCCGCAGGCCCCACCGGCAGCAAGGCCGTGGTCGTCGCCAAACCTGAAGAGCTGCGCAACCACCGTTTGATTGTCATGTTCTTCGACCTGACATCGATGCAGCCCGAGGATCTCGAGCGCTGCGTGGATGCGGCGCAGGATTTTCTTAAGACCAAAATGCAGGCTGCCGATCTTGTTGCCCTGGTCTCGCTTGGCGACACACTCAACGTCGACCAGGATTTCACCGCGGACAAAAACGCGCTGATCAACGAGGTTGGCGCCTACAACGGCACCGAGAGCCAGGGATTTGCCCAGGGCGCAAACGCCAACACCAACCAGGTCGAAGATACGACCGCCTACACGCCCGACGAGAGCGAGTACAACGACCTGAACACCGACCGCGAGCTCTTCGCCCTGCGTGCCATTTCGCAATCGCTTTCCAAAATCAACGAGAAGAAGTCGCTGCTCTACTTTCTCCGGCGGCATCTCGCGCGACGGCATCGAAAACGAAGCTTCATTGCGGTCAGCAATCAACGCGGCAGTTCGCGCCGATCTCGCCATCTACAGCGTGGACACGCGCGGCTTGCAGGCCGTTACGGCGTTCGGCGACGCCTCTACCGGCAGCCTGCGCGGCCAAAGCGGATTCAACGGTAGCGCGCTCACGACCAACATGAACGCGAACTTCGCCAGTCAGGAAGTGATGGGCACGCTTTCCAGCGACACCGGCGGAAAAGCGTTTTTTGATTCGAATGACTTCGCGCCGGCTTTTGCGCAGGTGCAGAAAGATAATTCGGCTTACTATGCCATCGGCTTCCACTCCACGAATCCTGCTCGCGACGGTAAATACCGCAAGCTGACGGTAAAAATCGACCGGCCCGGCATCAAGCTCGAATACCGGCCCGGATACTACGCGCCCGCAGACTTTAGGCACTCCGGCAAGGAGGATCGCGAACAGGAACTCCAGGATCAGCTGGCCAGCGATCTGCCCGCCACCGACATGGCCGTTTACATGGACGCCATGTATTTCCGTCTCGACGAAAACCGATTCTATATGCCGGTTTCGCTCGTCGTGCCCGGCTCGCAGATCCCGTTTGTGAAAGGTGGCGACAAGGACAAAGCCACGCTCGACATTATTGGAGCGGTGCTCGATGAAGCACAGAGGCCCGTGGGGCGTGTGCGCGATACGGTCAAGCTCAACCTCGATCCTTCGCTGCAGGCGCGGCAAAAGAATATCCAGTACACTACCAGCTTCAATCTGCCGCCTGGCAAGTACCAGCTCAAATTTGTGGTGCGGGAGAATCAAACTGGGCGCATGGGTTCATTTATCGCCGAGGTTATGCTGCCCGATCTGAAAAAGGCCCCGTTGAAGATGAGTTCCATCGTGTTGGCGTCGCAGCGCGAGCCCAGCAAGAAAGACGATCCCCTTGTGCGGAATGGCGAGGAATACGTGCCCAACATCAGCCACGTCTTTCGCCAGGACCAGCACATGTATCTGCTCTACGAGATCTACGATCCGTCGCATGAAAAACCGGCCGAAGGTGCGCCGAAGGAAGCCAAATCCGCGATCGATCTGCTCAGCAGTCTGGAACTCATCCAGGGATCAACCAAGGTCTACGAAACGCCCATCGTGCAAGCCAAGTCAATCAACGTCGAAGGGCGCGATGCCGTCTCCATCGAGCTCGATGTGCCTTTGAGTGCGCTTAAGCCGGGTTCCTACGTTTGCCAGTTAAACGTGATTGACGACGCGGCAGGCAGCTTCGCCTTTCCGCGCTTCGCCGTGCTGGTGCGAGAACCGGCCGCCCTTCCGGCGGCAGCGCCGTCTGGCGCGCCGTCAGCAGGCCAATCGACGTCAACTGGTGGGTCCGAATAAGATTGCCGCGGCCCCAACCCTTCCCGCGGTGCCGTTGCGGAAGGGGTTGGCAGCCGTCACGCGCGCTTTAGCAGCCGGAGGATGGCTACCAGGATAACTGCGCCGACCACGGCGATCAGTGTGCTGTATAAAAATCCGCCGTGCGCATCCAACCCAAGATGGTTCGCGATAAAGCCGCCCACCAAAGCTCCTGCAATGCCCAGAAGGATGTCCACGAAGAACCCGTAGCCTGAGCCCTTCATGATTTTCCCCGTCAGCCAGCCTGCGACCAGGCCGACCAGAATCCACATGAGAATTCCCATCTTTCCCTCCTCGATCTTCGAAATCGGTTGGTTTCCTGCGGTCTCGGATGTTGGTGAAGCCTCCTCAATGCGAAGGTCAGGCTGCCCGATTCCGCAAGTCTGGAGTTATAACATCGCCATGGCATATCCAGCCAGCAAGAAATTTCAATCGGACGCCGCGAGCCGCTAGTCGAGCCGTCCGCTACTCGATTTTGAGTGGCTCGGATTCCGCGGCCGCCTTCTCTCGGTACGGGCAATGCCGGCAACCTGACCCGCAGCAGGATCCGCGCTTGAGGTGGTACGCGGCGGTGAATACCAGATTTGGCCCCTCGTAGTAATAGTCCTCGGGCTCAAGTCCCGGCGGTGGCTGTGGCGCGGTTGAGGGAGAATCTCGATCCACGTTTGTATTCTCTCTTGAAGCGGCGATCTATTGGGGCGCGCCCGTTAAAATCAATGTATGGCACTCACCGCGCAAGACCGCGCCCGCAAGATAAAAATCATTCTTTTTGACGTGGACGGCGTATGGACCGACGGCACCATCTGGCTTGTGCCAGGCCCTGCGGGCGGCAAGGTTTTGGAGGAGATCGGGAATAAGACCAGCATCGGCTTCGGCGTCAACTCTACGACTATGGTCGAGGCCAAGGGGTATAGCGCGCATGACGGCACGGCGATTTCGCTGGCGCGCCTTGGAGGCCTGAAGTGCGGGGTGATTACCAAGCGCATCAGTGAGACAGTCGCCACACGCGCCCGCGACCTCAAGCTCGAATTCGTTTACCAAGGTTGCGCGTTCAAGATGAGGGCGATCCGCGAGATTATTGCCAAAGAAGGCGTGGCCCTCGATGAGATTTGCTACGTGGGCGATGACGTGATCGATCTGCCGGCGATGCGCGAGGTGGGGTTTGCCGTGGCTGTTGCCAATGCGCGCGAACGCGTCAAGGCCGAAGCGCACTATGTAACTCCGAACGGCGGTGGCTATGGCGGCGCGCGCGATGCAGTCGAGTTCATCCTCGAAGCCAAGGGCGTACTGGACCAGTGCATCAACGCCTACATTGACGAGCGCAATCCAATTCCGCCGTCGATGGACATCGGGCGCGGCGGCGATCTCAAGTAGTTTCAAGCCATGGAAAACAAACCCAAACGCGCAGTCGTTCTCTTGAGCGGAGGCCTCGACTCAGCGACCGTTCTCGCGGTTGCCAGGAGCGAAGGCTTCGAACTCTACGCGATTTCGTTTTCTTATGGCCAACGCCACGCATGGGAGTTGCAGGCCGCAAAGCGCGTCGCCTCATCGATTGGCGTCGCAGAGCACCGCACGGTAGCCATTGACCTGCGCGCCTTTGGCGGCTCGGCTCTCACCGATGACATCGCGGTTCCGAAGGGGCGCACGACCCAGGAGATGACCTCCAGCATCCCGATTACCTATGTACCCGCGCGCAATACGATCTTTCTCTCCTATGCACTTGCATGGGCTGAGGTGCTGGGCGCTAACGATGTTTATTTGGGCGTGAATGCGCTCGACTATTCCGGATACCCAGATTGTCGTCCTGAATACATCGCGGCCTTTGAAAAAATGGCCAACCTGGCGACCAAGGCTGGTGTGGAAGGCCGTCAGGAGCTCAAAATCCATACGCCGCTCATCGCGCTTTCTAAAGCGGAGATCATTCGCCTGGGGCGCGATCTTGGCGTCGATTACGGTTTAACCAGCAGTTGCTACGATCCCTCCCATACGGGCGAACCGTGCGGCCAATGCGACTCCTGCCTTCTAAGGCAAAAAGGCTTCCGCGAAAATGGGATCGAAGATCCGCTGCTAAAAAAGCCGCTAGCTTCTAGCCTCTAGCTTTTTCGGGGCGGAGTTGAGGACCTTGCTAATTGCGAGATGAGCTAGGAGCAAGCAGCTGGAAGCTGTACTTATGAGTTACGCAGTGAAGGAAATCTTCTATACCTTGCAAGGAGAGGGCGCGCAGACGGGCCGGCCGGCGGTGTTTTGCCGGTTTGCCGGATGCAACCTCTGGTCAGGACGCGAACAGGATCGTGCCTCGGCCATTTGCAAATTCTGCGATACGGATTTTGCCGATACCAACGGGCGCGGCGGCGGAAACTTCGCTTCTGCCGAGGCTCTAGCCGCAGCCATCGACCGGACTTGGCCGGCAAACAGCGGGCCCGGAAATCGTTTCGTAGTTTGCACGGGCGGCGAGCCGCTTCTCCAAATAGACACAGAGGTGATTGATGCTTTGCACGCTCGCGGCTTCGAAATCGCTGTGGAAACAAACGGAACCATTGTGGCTCCTGCGGGCCTCGATTGGATTTGTGTAAGTCCCAAAGCCGGCGCAGATTTCCAGCAGCGCAGCGGCGACGAGCTGAAGCTGGTTTACCCTCAGCCCGGAGCAGAGCCGGAGCAATTTGAGCAGATGCCGTTCCAGCATTTCTTCCTACAACCCATGGATGGGCCCGCCCGCGAATTGAATACGACACTCGCGCTCAAGTATTGCCTCGAACATCCACGCTGGCGGCTCAGCTTGCAGACGCACAAGCTGCTCGGGATCCCGTGAAACTTGGTCCATCAACCGCGCACTCTTCTACGACACACGGTTCATGACGCACGGTTGATCTCCGCTTCTGCGAGCCATCCACGCCGCAGCTTCTCGGCGGGGATGCTCGACAGATACGGCTTGATGTCGAGGACCGGTGTTCCGTCGAGCATGTCGACACCGCGCACATGCAGCGATGAGTCCTCGCGGCGCAGCAACTCGACAACGGTCAGGCCGATCGGGTTGGGCCGGCGCGGTGACCGCGTGGCAAAGACTCCGTGAGGGCGGCCCTCATCTGTCGGCGGATGTGCGACCAGGTCGAATCCATCCACGCGGTCGAACTGCCAAAGGATGAACAGGTGCGAGAAGCCGTCGATGTCAGTTAACCCCGCTTCGAATTCATGCAGGATCTCGATGACGCCTTCGGCATCGTGCCGGGCGCCGAGCCCTTTCGGAATCGCCGACGTTTCGCGGTACGGGCTGTGAATAAAGCCAATTGGATGGGCTGCAAACATCGGCTGACGCCTCCACTTTTCATCCTATGCGCCGGAGAGACAGAATCGAAATCGCAGGCCGACGAATCCAACGCTGATAATCTTCGATCCTTGGGGGTGAATTCGATGCAAGCTGCCGTTGTCAACGTTCCCGGCCAGGCGCCGAAGTATCAATCGTTTCCCGAACCCGTGGCGCAGGATGGCGAAGTTCTCGTCAAGGTGCGCGCGGCAGGATTGCATCCCATCGTGAAGGCTCTGGCAAGCGGTTCGCACTACGCGAGCGGCGGCGCCGGACAAGGACCGGCCGTTCCGGGAGTCGATGGCGTGGGCGTTCTCGACGACGGCAGCCGAGTCTACTTCGGATTGGTGCGTAAGCCGTGGGGAACGATGGCGGAGCGTGCGGCTGTTCCGCGGCAGATGTGTATTCCCGTCCCCGACGGGCTCGACGATGTGGAAGCTGCAGCAATTGCCAATCCCGGCATGTCCTCCTGGGTCATGTTGAAGGAACGCGCTGGCCTCGTGCCCGGAGAGACGGTGCTTATTCTTGGTGCGACGGGCGTTGCCGGGCAGCTTGCCATACAGACTGCGCGGATCCTGGGCGCCAAGCGCGTGATTGGTGCGGGACGCAACGTCGAAGCCATCGCGGCGGCGGATGTGGACGCTGTGATCCCACTCGGACAGCCGGATGATGCAGTGCGCGAGGCCTTTGCCGTCGAAGCCGCCGCGGGGATCGATTTGGTCGTTGATTATCTCTGGGGCCGGCCCACGGAATTGCTTCTGGAGGCTCTTGCCAAGGGCTTCAAGGTCCAGGCCACGCACAGAACGCGGCTCGTGGAGGTCGGTGCCAGCGCCGGGCCGACGATTACCTTGTCTGGCGCGACTTTGCGCAGCATCGACTTGACCCTGTTGGGGAGCGGCTTTGGCGCGGCCCGGCTGGACCGGATTCTGGCCACCCTTCCCACCTTCTTCGAAATGGCAGCGGCCGGAACACTGAAGGTTGCTGCCGATCCGATCCCACTAGCCCAAGTTGAGGCAGCTTGGAACCGTGAGGTAAAGGGGCGACGGATCGTTTTCACGACTTAAATGGGCAGCCAACTCGTTCACGCCATCAACAGTGTTTTCATGACCCGGAAATCCCCGTCGAGCGATACTGGGAACACTTCAAAGGGCCCCGGTGTCTAAGACAATAGGTGCGCGGGCCAGAATGCGGTACGCCGGAGCCCGAGCATCCGGGGCTTCCGGTGGCTAAACGGCCTCCGGAGTCGGCCCTAAAATGGTTTTGTATGAGCTGCTCACGCCACGGCCCCATAGCGCGGTGTGACGTGCGAACGTGCAGATGATGGTTGGGATGCGGTAACGTGGGAGGACAGGAAATTGCAGGCGGACCTCACCATGGGCAATCTTGCCAGTGCGTTCACGCTCCAATCGGATGAGGCGGCTCTCGTTGAAGAATTGCGAGCCGGCTCCGAGGAGGCGTTTGCCTGGCTGATCACTCGCTACCATCAGCCAATCTACTCCTTGTTGGCGCGCACGGTGCACAATTCTGCGGACGCAGCGGATCTCACCCAGGAAGTCTTCGTGAAGGTCTTCCGCGGGATTCACGGGTTTCACGGCAACGCTTCCTTGCGGACATGGATCTACCGCATTGCGTTGCGCGAAGCATCCAACCAGCGCCGGTGGTGGATCAGGCATCAACAGCAGGAGATTCCGATGGAGCAGGAAATGACGCAGGGAGACTGCGGAAAGCCAGTGCAATTGAAGGACATGCTGGTTGATCCGGCGGAGTCGCCCTATGAAACAGTTCTGCACCAGGAGAATCGTGCGCGGGTGGAACAGGCCTTGCGCCAGGTGCCTGAGCCTTTCCGCACCACGCTGATCCTGCGCGATATCGAAGGATTCGTCTACGAGGAAGTGGCGGCCATCCAAGGCGTCAATCTGGGGACAGTGAAGTCACGGCTGGTGCGCGGGCGAGGGTATCTAAAGGCGTTGCTGACCGCCGCACCGCCGGATACTCAGCCCACTCTGGCAAGGATGAAGATGCCCCTGGGAGAGGAGGCGCGATGAACAGCTGCGATGAAGTGCAATCCGGGTTGACGGAGTATCTGGACGGCCGGTTGAGCGGGCGAGAGATGCAGGAAGTCGACGCGCATCTTCAGGACTGCCTCGAATGTGCGCGTGAGTCAAAGTCGCTGCGCGAATTGCAGGCTTCGCTGGCCAGCCTGGGACCGGTGCCGGAGCCGGCGGACTTGCCTTTGCGAATTCGTGTCGCAGTGAGCCAGGAGCGCGCGCGTAACCGGCGCAGCATCTTTACCGGCTGGAGTCTGGCTTGGAGAAACACGGTGGGGCCTTTCCTGCTGCAGGCAGGCGCTGGATTTGCCAGTGCGGTCCTGCTGCTGGGAACCATTGTCGTGCTGGTGACTGTATTCGCTCAGCCGGAGTCGGCCCAGGCCACACCCGACGAGCCGTTGGGCGACGCAACTGCGCCTCATCTGCTCTATTTCTCAAATGCTCAGGGCAACAATGAAGCCAGCGCCATCTCCAGCCCGGTAGTTGTTGAGGCCTACGTCAACGATCTCGGCGAAGTCTACGACTATCGCATCGTCTCCGGACCCACCGATCCTGTGACCCGCTCCCAGGTGGAGAATCTGCTTCTGTTCAGCCGGTTTGAACCCGCCCGCTTCTACGGGCAGCCCGTTCGCGGCCTTGCGGTGCTGTCATTCTCCGGCGTTTCCGTTCGTGGATAGAAGCAGGTATTTGCGATTGGCCTTCGGTTCCCAATTCATTATTCAGGAAAGAATGTTGTTTCCGCCGCCCGAACTCGATGTCTGTTTTGCCGTTATTGTTGGCCATCACACGAGAATCTAATGGATAAAAGCTGAAGGATGCCGTTTGACCCTGCCCTTGCGTCTAACTAGACTTGCATGCAGGGTTTCCTGATGATTTGTCGATCGCATTTTTCAGCTTTTAAATCCGCCGCGATTCTATGTCTGTTGGCCGGATTGGCTCCCTCGCTCGCTCAGGCTCCATCCTCAAACAGCTCTTCCTCCTCGAGCTCTGCTCCATCCTCAAGACAGTTGTACGCGCGCGAAAAAGCGCCTTCGCTCATCGATCCAGCCGGGCCAACCATCTCTCTCATTCCTTCCGAACAGGTGTTCATCATGGCCGCGGCGTTGAACGTTTGCGGTTACAATGAAGGCCTCGAAAACAGTGAGCCCATCCGCAAGCATGTACGGGATGAGATCAATCAGACGCTCGCCCAAAGCGAGGATGCCCGTACCAAGCGTGACGCACTCTGCCTGTATATCGCCCAGCACCGCATGACCGGTTCGGAGCGCGACATATCGCAATACATCTCGCTGTCCCTTTACCTGACGCCGCCGCCGGAACTTGAAGTCACAGTGGACTTGACGGAAATGCCGCCCGATTCCACGCAGGTGGTTGAGGTTCTTCCTGCGCTCCGCGCTTTTGCTGCCGCGGTGGACTTGCACGGTATTTGGCTTACTTCGCACCATGTCTACGACGAGGAGATCGACAAGCTTCACGATCCAATCTCGAAGATGATCGTGAACGTCAACTTATACCTCAAAATGCCGGCCTCCACCTACGACGGCCGCAGGTTCATCGTGGTGATCGAGCCCCAGCTCTCGCCGGCCATGGTGAACGCCCGCATCTACGGCACCGACTACGTAGTCGTGGTCTCCCCGGTCGACGGCAAGATTCCCATGAACGATGTGCGTCACACGTACCTGCATTACGTCATCGATCCCCTGCTTTACGAGCGGTCCAACGCGCTCGACCGCGAGCAGCCGATTCTCAAAGAGGTTCGTGATGCCCCCCTTGATTTCCGATTCCGCTCCGATACAGTCGCGTTGACCATCGAATGCCTGATAAAAGCCATTGAAGCGCGCACCATGGATACCGGAATCCCCGAGTACGTGATTCCGTCGAACGTAGACCGTTCGCAATTGCCGCGATATGAGCATGAGCGCGAGCTCTACCTGCAGAAAGTGGATGCGGCGAAGGCGGCCGCGGTCGACCATGATATGCGGCAGGGATATGTGCTCACGCAATACTTTTATGGACAGCTTTTGCAGTTTGAAAAGGATCCTGCCGGCTTGAAAGATACCATCGGCGAGATGGTGTACGGCATGGACGTGGATCAGCAGGTGCATCGTGCGCGACAGACCGAATTCGACAAGGAGGGCGACGAAGATGTCTTGCAGCACAGCAAGCCGCGCCCATTGACCGGACTCGATCTTGCCGAGGCAAAGTTGGCCAGCGGAGATGTTCCCGCGGCCTCCAGCATGGCGCAAAAGGTGCTCGCCGAAGAGACCGACACGATCCAGTCGACGGCCGACGCGGCTCGCGCCCATTTCATCATGGCCCGTGTGGATTTGCTGACCGGACATCCTGACGCGGCGATCGACGACTTCCAGAAGACCCTCGCAATGAGCAAAGAGCAGCGGTTGCTTTCCTGGTCGCACATCTACCTCGGCCGGATGCTCGACCTGGAATGTAAGCGCGACGAAGCCGTGGCCGAATATAAAGAAGCGCTTACTGTCCGCGACGGCCAGCTCGATACACGCCTGGCCGCGGAACGGGGTGTAAAGTCGGCCTACGTGCAACGCGGCCATGAGCACGACTGCGATGACGAAACTGGGGACGATGCCCCCGGCGCCACGCTCCAGCAACCTGCGCCCGGCGCGCCTACGTCTGCAGGGAACTCTGGCGGCGCTGCAACCGCAAAGCCTGGACCACAGGCGCAGGACGGGGCGCCAAAGCCGCACTAATTATCAAATGGCGACCCTCGCGATTTCCACGATCTCGAGGATTGCGCCGAGCGCCTCGAATTTCGCGCTTCATTCTCGTCCCCGCGAACGACGCGCCGAATGCATCTAAGGCAGTAAGCAACGGTAAGCAGCGAGGCTGGAGTGAAGGCGGATCTGAAAGAGCTTGAAGCTGCGCTGGGGCACGAATTCTCGAGCCCGGAGCTGCTGGTGCGTGCACTCACGCACCGTTCTCTCGCCCATCAGCTCGCGCAAACGGACGTGGGCAAAAAGTCTGCACCGGCTGACAATGAACGCCTTGAATATCTAGGCGACGCGGTATTGGGACTCATCGTGGCGGAGGCGCTGTTCACTCTGCATCCGGAGTGGCGCGAGGGTGAATTGACGCGTATTCGCTCCGGTTTGGTCAGCCGGCAACACATGGCGCAAGTGGCCGAGGCGATTGGCTTGGGCAGGCATTTGCGTCTGAGCCGCGGCGAGGAGAGCAGCGGGCTGCGCCGCAGGAGCACCGTGCTTTCGAATACCATGGAAGCTGTGATGGGCGCGCTGTTTCTCGATGGAGGCCTTGAGTCCGTGCGGTTTTTCGTCCGCGGCAGAGTCATGGGCGAAGCTGCTGATCGTCTGGCGCTCGAATTGCGCGCCGGACAGGCGTTGGGAAATTACAAGTCCGCGCTCCAGGAGCGCTTGCAGGCGGCACGCGCCGGAGCGCCGGTCTATCGCGTGAAGAGCGAGAGCGGCCCTGATCATCACAAGCGTTTTCTGGTTGAAGTGCGGATGAAGGGAGAAGAAGGGCAGAAAGGGAAGCCGCTGGCTCGCGGCATGGGGCGCACCAAGAAAGATGCTGAACAGGATGCAGCACGACGAGCGCTCAGCCTGTTGGCAAACGAAGCCGGTCGCAACAAGGCCCACGGGCCCCAGACCTCCGGTCAAGACAATCCAGCCGGCACTAAGGACGAGGAGAAACGCCCGCAATGAGCACTTCCGTTCAAGCTCCTGGCCCGTTTCTGCAAAGGTGGGCGCACGCGCACCCGCATCTGCCAACCTTACCGCAGGCGCTGGCCTCGCTTTTGCAAACTGTTGTCGTGGCCTTGTTCGTGCTTGCCTTTTTGTTGCAGCCCTTCCTCATTCCGTCTGAAAGCATGGAGCGCACCCTGCTGGTAGGGGATTTTCTGCTTTTCAATAAGCAAATCTATGCTCCGCCAGGTCGCGTCGGCGGCTGGCTTCTCCCCTATGGTCCCGTTCAGCGTGGCGACATCATCGTTTTCCATCACTCTCAGCCGCCCATGCTCATCAAGAGAGTGGTCGGACTACCGGGCGACAGGCTGCGCATAACGAAAGGACAGGTCTACGTCAACGGCTCGCCTCTCGATGAACCCTATGCAGCCTTCGAGCCCGCGCCCTACAGCCCCGCGCGCGACAACTTTCCCGGCGATATTTTGAGCGATCCTGATTTTCGGATGCAGGTCGATCCTGACTGGTGGCGCCAAGTGGAGAGCCTGACCAGGGACGGGGAACTTGTGGTGCCAAAGGGCGAGTACTTTGTCCTGGGCGACAACCGGAATCATAGCCTTGACTCCCGCTTCTGGGGTTTTGTGCCAGGGCAGGCCATTATCGCTCGTCCTCTGGTGATCTATTTTTCGCTTTCCCGCCCCTCCTCCACCGACGTGCAGCAAATCGCGCAGCTCAATCCTCAACCGGGCGCGGATGATAGACTCGGACACGAACCTGATCTGGCCGAACGTCTAACGGGATTTGCCCGCTGGCGGCGCATCTTCCACGTTGTGCATTGATTCGGTCCAGCGACATGGTCGCGACTCTGGAGCATTTCCGCAAAGAGCAGCAGAATGACGAAAAATAGGACGCGAAGCCCCAAAGAGCCTCCCCAGAAACGTCCCGAACCGGCTCCCGAGCCCGCCAAGGTCGAAGAAACTCCTTTTGAAGCCGTGGCCAGCATTTGTTCAGTGCTGGTGGTCGGATTATTCATCCTCACATTCATTGCGCAGAATTTCGTCATCCCATCGGGATCGATGGAGAAGACGCTCCTTGTCGGCGATCACCTGGTCGTTGACCGCATCACTCTGGCTCCTCCCGCGAGGTGGATGCCACTGGTTCACTATCGAGAGCCCAGGCACGGCGACATCGTCGTCTTCATCAAGCCATCTCCGGAGCCCGATCTCGATGCCGACGGCAAGCCTCAATACTTCTTTCTCGTCAAGCGCCTGATCGGCGTGCCGGGCGACCACATCCATCTGCACGACGGCATCGTAATCCTCAACGGTGTGGCGCAACCCCAGCCCTACGCGCAACCCACCACGGCTGATAACTATCAGGAGTTTCTCGACGAGTTTCCCTCGGTGCAGCCCTACCCGCAGCCAGGCGGCGCCACAGAGAGTTGGGCTGTCGACTTTCCCAATCATGTTGTCGATGGCGATCTCGTGGTTCCTCCCGGCATGTACTTCATGATGGGCGATAACCGGCACGACAGCCTCGATTCGCGTTTTTGGGGATTTGTGCCCCGGCAGAATATCGTCGGCCGGCCGCTCTTCAATTACTGGTCGTTCGTCACGCCGGATTCCGTGTACAACCAAACTGGAATCGGGCCGCGCCTGGCTTGGATGGGCCACGTTGTGCTGCACTTCTTCACGGAAACGCGATGGAGCCGCACATTCCACTTGACGCGGTGAACAAAGCAGCTTCTAGCCATTAACTTCTCGTCCCGGCGCAGGGCCAGAAGCCAGCAGCTAAAATTCAAATTGACAATGACAGACAATGCTGGCGGCAACGAACGAGTGCGTCGCTGGTTGCGGATAGCCCTCGCAGCCATTGCGGTCCTGGTGCTTGTGCTCGTCGTGCCTCCGCTTATCAGCGTCAGCGCCTACAAAAATCAAATCACTCAGCTTATCTCGCAATCGTTGGGAAGGCCTGTCCGCCTCTCGTCGGTCCAGGCTCGCATTTTGCCATGGCCCGGCTTCGAAATCTCCGATTTGAGCGTGGCCGAAGATCCAGCCTACGGTGCCGAACCTGTGCTCCACGCCAATAAGGTCACCGCTTCGATCCGTCTGTTGGCGCTTCTTCGTGGCCGCGTCGAGATTGGCAAGATCAGCGTAGACGAAGCCAGTCTCAACTTGGTGCGAGCTGGGCCGGGCCAATGGAACCTGGACTCGATTTTCCGCACTGCTGCCGCTCAAACTGCTGCAACACCGAACGCGCGCCGGGTAGCGCCACTCCCGTATCTTGAGGCCACTGACTCCCGCATCAACTTCAAGAATGGAGCGGAGAAGCTCCCGTTTTCGCTGGTCAACGCCGATCTCTCGCTGTGGCAGGAGAATCCCGGCGAGTGGCGCATACGCTTGCGCGGACAACCCGCCCGGACTGACGTGAGCCTGCACCTCGAAGAGACTGGAGTTGTGCGTATGGAAGCCAGCATCCGGCGCGCCGCGGCGCTGCGCCAAATGCCCCTTCATCTGGATCTCGATTGGCAAGAAGCTCAACTTGGCCAGCTTGCCCGCCTGGTTACCGGATCCGATCCAGGATGGCGCGGCGACCTTACTGGCGAGCTGCATCTTGACGGCACTGCCGATGCTGCTCAAATTGCCATGCGGCTTCGCGCTTCCGGCGTGCATCGCGCGGAGTTCACTCCGGTAGCGCCCTTGGACTTCGATGCTCGCTGCGGCCTTCTCTACCACTACGCGGAGCGGAGCATGGAGAATTTGGCGTGCGATTCACCGCTGGGCGACGGCCGTGTTCGTGTCACGGGAGAAAAGGCGGCCCTGGATTCCTCGCCGCGCTTTTCTATAGAGCTCGATCGCATTCCCGTTACTGCCGGTCTCGATGCGCTGCGCACGGTTCGCAGCGACCTCGCGCCGGATCTCGAGGCTAGAGGCACCGTAAGTGGAAAGATCGTCTACGATGTCCGCGCTCAGGCAAACACCCCCCCTGCTCAGCCGGGACCGTCAGCGAAGTTAGAACGGAACCACGACACGAAAGTCCGCACTGAAGAACCAGGCCCGCTCACAGGCAGCTTGACGG
The DNA here is from genome assembly GCA_963813015.1 of uncultured Acidobacteriaceae bacterium. Taxonomy (GTDB): domain Bacteria; phylum Acidobacteriota; class Terriglobia; order Terriglobales; family Acidobacteriaceae; genus Telmatobacter. The sequence continues at coordinate 54,831 of CAWEXN010000012.1, read as the reverse complement.
TCGAAGACCTTATCCTGAGTGGCGACGGTCTTGGCAAGCCTATTCAGGCGCCAAAGTTTACGCTTGAACCGATAGCAATCGATTCTGCAACACCTCAGCCCTTGGCTCAAGGGGTTCAAGCGGGATCGGATATCCCGTCCCAGGCTCTGGCAGGTTCCGTCGCCGTACCTGCAGGCGGATCCGTTCCGCTCATCTTGACTCTGCGTTTCGCGCTCTCTGGCTACCAGGTTGCGGCGCGCGGCCAGGCAAGTTTCGCGCGTGCCAGAGAACTCGCTCGAGTAACGGGCATTCCGGGTACGGAAGCCCTCGCCGCCTTTGCCGGAGATCCCATTGCAGTGGATCTGGTTGCGCAAGGACCATGGATGCCGGCTGAAGAGGTCGCATCCGGAAATGCGTTACCGGCCGATCTCGCATCGCAGATCCATTCAGAGCAATCGCCTGCGAACCCCCCTGACGAATCGCTCAAAACTGGCAGCGGCGACACGCTCGTCGGAACAGTCACCGTGCACAATGCCAACTGGCAGGCCGATTATTTGGCTGGCCACGTTGTCGTCGATAACGCGACGCTTCATATCGAGAATCACGATCTTCGCTGGGATCCGGTTGAATTCAACTATGGTCCTCTGAAGGGAACGGCGAGCCTGACATTCCCATCCGCCTGCGAGCCGCAACAAGCTCCGCAACAGCCATGCCGGCCTCAGTTCCAAATTCGGTTTGCCGATTTGGAGGCATCGGCATTCGAAAGCGCGCTGCTTGGCGCGCGCGCAAAAGGCACTCTTCTTTCTGACCTCATCGATCGCCTCCACCCCTCGTCTGCGCCGTCCTGGCCGCAGATTGAGGGAACCGTGACTGCCGACTCATTGGTTCTTGGCCCCGTCACGCTCCAGAATGTAGCGGCGTCTTTGCGCATTGTGCCCACTGGCGCCGAGATTGTCAGCTTCGATGCCGTCCTCTTCGGCGGCACGGTGCATCTCGCTGGAACCCTCACCAAGCCCGCCAGCGATCGGGACAAACCGAACTACACGCTCGGAGGTGATTTTCAGAAGCTCAACGCCGCCGACGTGGGCCACTTCTTGGGCCTGCGCTGGACTGGCGCAGCACTGAGCGGCACTGGCAACCTTGAATTGTCGGGCTACACTGATGCAGATTTGGCTTCGTCGGCCAAAGGCGATTTGCACTTCGAGTGCGGGCAGGGAAGCATCTCAAACGCAAAATCCGCCGTTACTGGCGGCGCAATCGAGTCTCAGCAGATTCCTGCTGCCTTGGCTCGCTTCGACCGATGGTCCGGCGACGCCGCCGTCGCGGATGGTGCCCTCCAACTCGGCCAGAATCAGTTATCTGCTGGTGCCCGTAAGCACTCTGTCGAAGCCAGCATCACCTTCGGCGATCCGCCCCACATCACCTTTCCCCCGCCAAAGCCGGCGCGCGCCGAGAAACGCAAGTAGGTCAATTTAAGATCGACTTATGGTTCCATCGACCCCTTCTCCTGTCTGCATTTCTTGCAAAGCGATTCTCTTCGACATGGACGGGATTCTTATATCTTCCATTGGCTCTGTTGAGCGCAGTTGGACCCAATGGGCTATTCTTCGCGGCGTCGACCCCGCGTTTGCTCTCACGACCACGCACGGGCGGCGAGCTGTGGAGACCATCGCAAGACTTCGCCCCGACCTCGATAGCAATGCAGAGCTGGCGGTGATTGAAGACCTTGAAATCGCTGACAATGAAGGACTGACTATTCTGCCGGGTGTGCTCGAACTGCTTGCCGCGCTCCCCGCGAATCGATGGACCGTCGTCACCAGCGCTACTGAGCGGCTAACACGGATTCGATTGGCGGCAGGAGGCATTCCTGTTCCCGAAAGATTAGTGACTGCGGACCAGGTAACGCGCGGCAAGCCCCATCCCGAGCCGTTCCTTGAGGGAGCTGCGCTCCTCGGTGTTTCGCCAACGGATTGTGTCGTCTTCGAAGACTCGTCTTCGGGAGCCGAGGCCGGCCGTGCAGCCGGCTGCACCGTAGTGGCGACCACCTTTTCCCATCCGGCTGAGTCGCTCAATGCGGCGCACTACCTTGTGCGTGACCTGACGGGAATTCGCGTTGAGTATCTCGGCGGCCAGATAGTGTTAAACATCACCCCGCTGGCCAAATCAACATCGATAACCTAAAACCTGCTCTACTCGTTGGCTTCGATCTTCCTCCCATGCTGATCCTGAACGGGACGCGTGTTCATCTTGAAGAGACCAGTAAAAGTGCGCATCTGGCTGCGGCTGATGCTCAGGTCTTCCTCGAAGACAAACCAGCGCACTCCTTCGGTGCATGGCGGAGTGAGCTCAGACCCGACGTAGGTCCAATAGCCGCGGTCCTCGGGCAGAAGCCCTCCGGCGCTTACCATATCGGTGACCTTCGTGCTCATGCCCGGCTTGGTTGGCAAGTGCTCCCAAAGCGTAGCCAGCAGTGCGTTCGGGAAGCCCCGGTCCTGATTGAGGCGGACGGCCACGATCGCCGTCTTGCTCTCGTCGCTGCGAAACACCAGGTCGACTTCCATATCGCTTAGCTTGCCTTTCACCGGGTGCTCGCTGGGATGATGAAATTCGAGCTCGGTGAGGTGGTAGCGCACCCCCTCGGCCACCATCACGCTTCCTGGATCAACGTGGGCAACAATGCCGCGCCCTGTGTTTTCAAGGGTCATGGGTCCAGCGACGAAGTGGAACTCGAGGGGTTCAAGCGATTTGTTCAGACGCGCGCCGCGTATGTCGATGGGTGACTGCTCATGACCTTTGGAGCACGCTTCGTACGCCGGGTCGAGCTTGCCCCAGACCAGCGGACCGGTTTTTCCTTCGTAGGTCCAATTCGCTCCGTTTTGTGCGGCGCAGAAGCTGGTAAAGCCAAACACGAAAACAACAGGAACAAAAAGACGCATGGATTTCTCCGCTGAGAAAGGATGTTCGAGCACCCCGGAGAATTCTAAGCTATCGTTGCGGTAACGTAAAAAAAACAATGGGACCCGCGTAAGGCGGATCCCATCGTTTGACTCATCGTATCGGCTGGCTACCGAAGCGTCCTCACTTTGCCTTGGCCGTCGCGGCCAATCCAGCTTGCTCGGCCAATTGAGCTGCCTTGCCGGTCGCTTCCCATGTGAACTCCGGCTCGGTTCGGCCGAAGTGGCCATACGCCGCTGTCTTTTGGTAGATCGGCCGGCGCAGATTCAGGTACTCGATGATGGCCTTCGGCGTTAACGAGAAGTTCTTCCGGATCAGCTCCGTGAGCTTCGCCTCGCTCAGCTTGCCGGTGCCAAAGGTCTCCACCAGCACGCTTACGGGCTCGGCCACGCCAATCGCATAGGCCAGTTGAACCTCAGCGCGGCTGGCTAATCCGGCAGCCACAATGTTCTTGGCGATATGGCGGGCCATGTAGGCTGCCGACCGATCCACTTTGGTCGGATCCTTGCCGCTGAAAGCTCCGCCGCCGTGGCGTCCCATGCCGCCGTAGGTGTCCACGATAATCTTGCGCCCGGTCAGGCCGGTGTCGCCCATGGGACCGCCGATCACAAACCTGCCCGTCGGATTGATGTGGTACTTGGTGTGCTCGTCAAGCCACTTCGCCGGCAGAACCGCCTGGATGACGTGCTTGAGGATGTCGGCATGCAACTCGTCGTTACCCACCGACTCGGAGTGCTGGCTGCTGATGACGACCGCATCGATCCGCGCCGGCTTCCCATCTTCGCCGTATTCCACGGTCACCTGGCTCTTGCCATCGGGGCGAAGATACGGCAGCTTGCCGTTCTTGCGCACGGCGCTCAATTGCCGGCAGAGTTTGTGCGCCAGCGAGATGGCTGCCGGCATCAGTTCGGGAGTCTCGTCAGACGCGTAGCCGAACATCATGCCCTGGTCGCCGGCGCCGCCGGTGTCCACGCCCTGCGCGATATCGCCAGACTGCTTGTTGATGCTCGAGATCACAGCGCACGTATTGGAATCGAAGCCATAGAGCGCGTTGTCGTACCCGATGGAAGCAATCACTCCGCGGACCAGGTTTTGAAAATCGACGTAGGCCTTGGTTGTGATTTCGCCTGCGATGACCACGAGGCCAGTCGCCGTCAGGGTTTCCGCCGCCACGCGGCTGTAAGGATCCTGCTCAAGGCAGGCATCAAGAATGGCGTCGGAGACCTGGTCGGCAATCTTGTCGGGGTGGCCTTCGGTAACGGATTCAGAGGTAAACAAGAAACGGTCGCTCAACTTCAAAGCTCCTTCCCTTGACGGGATTCAATGGTTTCATTGCGTGGCCGTCGGATCCGAGGTAGGGTCCTCAATGAGCCGCAATGGACTTTATTCACCAGAGGTAGATCTGCAGCCTATCGATTCGGCCAGGCTGCACGCGCAGGTTCAAGCCGGATGCTGCATCTCTTTATGTTAATTCCGGTGGGCGGCTGGGAGCAAAGACCTACAGCGTATGGCGAGCAATCAGCCTCCAACTGCGGATTCGAGGCTCCAAACCGGGGACCGCCCGCCTAAATCGTGGAAATAAAGTGGCTCACGAAACCGCGAGTCGAGGAAAGGGCGCTTCGAAACCCGAGGGATACTCCGTGAATCGGCAGGAACGACCGCCACCATCCTACGCGCACGCCATAGTAGCGCACGGTCAGGAATGCAGCTCCGGCTACCGCCAAAAGCAGAATGATGGCGCCAATCCAGCGCAAACGGACCTCAACGGCTTCGCGGTGCAATAACCGTGCCTTCCCAACGTTCGAGGCGAACGTTGTCCAACCGCTGTCTTCGTCTGATAGCTGCCCCATGGTGTTGAAGGCCTGAAGAAAGCGCTCAGTCCAGTCTTGTGGATCGAGGCCAATGGCGCTGGCGTATCCCCGGACAATCCCCTTGCTCAGAATGCCACCCGGAAGCTGGCGAAACCTCTCCTGCTCCAGCGCAATCAGGTGACGTTGGCTGATCTTGGTGACCGCCGAAATGTCTTCCAGCGCAAAGCCGCGTGCTAAACGCTCCTTGCGCAGGTCTTCTCCAAAACTTCCCATCGGCGACCAGGCGAGGGTCAAAGACCCAAGCGGGAATTTCATCTTCACGATAAACCGGGTTCACCCTGCGGTCAAAACCAATCCTTGCCAAAGGCGTCTCTTTTTGCGGGTTTGAATACACTTTTGTAATAGCGCCACACTCATTTTGCCCTTCGCACGGCCTTTATCTTCCGTCCGCTCCCGGCTGTTACCCTGAAGTCGAGCGTCCGCGACACTGCAATCAGTGCCCGAGCCAGCCAGAATTATGAATAAGCTCATCTTCGCCAACCTTTTGCATCGCCCTTTGCGCTCAGCCATCAGCGTCCTCGCCGTCGCCATTGAAGTCATCATGATTCTGTCCATCGTGGGCATCTTCAATGGCATGCTGAACGATCAGAAAGAGCGAACCAACGGCATCGGCGCCGACCTCATCCTTCGCCCCAGCAACGCCAGCATCATGAACGGCATTAGTGGAGCACCCATCCCAATCAAGGACATCGAAGTGGTCCGGCGCCTCCCTCATGTTGCAGTGGCCGCCCCGGTCATCACGCAATTCCGCACCGCTGCCAACGACTTCGGCGTTGTTTACGGTGTCGACTACCCCTCCTTTAACGCTCTGCGCCCCTTTGTCTTTGTGTCTGGAACGTCCTTCGCCGGGCCGAACGACGTGATCGTCGACGATGTCTTCGCCAGCGGGCGCAATCCCGCGACAGGGAAACCCTATGCCGTTGGCGAGATGATCTCGACCATGGATCACTCTTTTCGCATCTGCGGCATCGTGGAGGCAGGCAAGGGCGGACGGAAGATGATTCCTATCGAAACGATGGGCGAATTGATGGGTGCCGAAGGCAAGGCCTCGGTGTTCTATATCAAGAGCGACGACATTGCAAACGATCAGGCCATCATTGACGAAATTCACGCGACGCGCGGCCTTGAGGACTTTCCCGTTCAGACCATGGAAGAATGGCTGTCGCAAATGACGCCTGAAAAGCTCCCCGGCTTTAATCAGGCACTAGGAATCGTGACCGGCATCGCCGTTATTATCGGCTTTATGGTCATCTTCCAGTCCATGTACACAGCGGTTCTGGAACGCACGCGGGAGATCGGCGTTCTCAAGTCCATGGGCGCGTCAAAGCTAATGATTGTCAGTGTTGTGCTTCGCGAGTGCGCGGTGCTGGCTCTGGCCGGTGTGGTCTTGGGAATTGCGGGAACCTTCGGCGTGCGCTTGCTGATGGCTCATTTCTTTCCCACTACGCACTTTGAGATCAGTGCCGAGTGGATCGCGCGCGCCGCTGTGATTGCCTTTACCGGCTCCATCTGCGGGGCGCTTTATCCAGCTTGGATGGCTGCCCGCAAAGATCCCATCGACGCGCTGGCCTACGAATAAAGGATCGCAAAACGGATGACAGATGAGCGACACGGCGACACAACTTACCTCTATCGATGCCATCCGCGCCGCCGCCCTGCGCATTGTGCCGATTGCGATGAAGACGCCGCTGGTGCGGGCGGCCTTTCCGGGGCTCTCCGGCCACGGCACTGGCAGGGAAATCTGGCTGAAGGCCGAAAGTCTTCAGCCGATTGGGGCCTTCAAAATCCGTGGCGCCTCAAACAAGATTCTTCAGCTCACGCCCAGCGAAATCGCCCGCGGTGTTATCACCTATTCAAGTGGCAACCATGCTCAGGGAGTCGCCTATGCGGCCCGTGAAGTCGGCGCGAAGGCGGTGATTGTCATGCCGTCGAACGCGCCGGCGATCAAGCGCGCGGCAACACTGGCCCTCGGCGCCGAAGTCGTCGACGTGGGCCTGGCCTCAAGCGAGCGCCTGGCAGTGGCCGAGGAGCTCGTGCGAAAACAAGGCTATGTCGTGATTCCACCCTACGACGACGAGCAGATCATTGCCGGGCAGGGAACATGCGGGCTCGAGATTGTGGAAGCGCTACCGGACGTCGACCTCGTCCTCTCGCCGGTCTCGGGTGGCGGATTGCTCAGCGGAGTTGCCGCAGCGGTGAAACAACTCAACCCCAAAACCAAAGTCTTTGGCATCGAACCGGAACTGGCCGGTGACACGGCGGAGAGTTTTTCCGCCGGCAGAATCGTCACCTGGCCGGCGGAACTCACCAGCCGGACCATTGCGGACGGCCTGCGCACGCAAAGTGTTGGTGTTCGCAATTTCGCTCATATTCAGGCCTTTGTAGATGGCATCATCACTGTGACCGAAGCCGAAATTCGCGCGGCCATGCGCGCCATCGTTGCCGCCACGCGCTTAGTCCCGGAGCCCAGTGGCGCCGTTTCGACTGCTGCGCTGCTCTTTCACGCGGACCAATTGCCCGCTTATCGGAAGGCCGTGGCCGTGGTAAGCGGCGGCAACGTTGACCCCGTGATGCTTGCTGAAGTGCTCACGGAAGCTGTTCCGTAGCGTCGTTCAACTATGATTTTGCATACCTTGAACTTACGGATTCACGTGCTTTCTGCTCTTCTGTTTGCGGCTGCGCTCGGCTGCTGCGTTTCGCCCGCGCATGCCGACAAGAAGCCTCAGCAGGATGTGAAACCCATGGCCGGCCCTCGCGCGACGGTCCTGCGCATCACCTGGCTCTACATCTCGCCCGACACCGGTTCGGAAAAAGTGACCAAAGAGCAAATCGGCCGCGAGATGGTGGTTGTTGAAAAGAGCGGCTCGTGGATGAAGGTCTTCGTCAACACCGACATCGAAGAGCAACACAGCGATCGTGATACGCCGATGGTCGGCGAAGACCAGGCGCCTCCGCCGATCACCGGGTGGATGGAAGCCAAGGGAATCGTCGAGGAATCCACGCCAAACGGCGATCAAATTCTGATGGGCGCGGCTGCGAATCAGGAAGCTTTGGCCTCCAACCCGCGCGGCCCGGCCAACGCCGCAGAGAGCGCCCGCTTGCTTTATCGCCGCGTCGTTGAGATGTTTCCCAACTCGCCTCTCACACCGGAGGCAGCGTGGCGCGCAGCCGACATCCAATGGCAGGTTGAGAAGGCCGACGCCGCGACCTTGCCCTCGGCGAAGGAACGGGATCCGGTGTTCCGCCTGACCATGGATGAGGACCCGTTGCGGAAGGTGATGAAGTACTATCCCCGCACGCGTTGGGCAGCATTTGCGGCCTTTGACCTGATTGACAATAAACTTTGTGGCGAGTGGGAGGGCTCGACACAGTGCCCCGAGAAAGAAGCCGACCTCTACCTCAAGTACGCCGACGAGTACCCTGACGGTCCACGCACCGCGCAGGCACTGTATGAGGCCGTCTACCGTTTTGCCGTACTTAAAGATATGTACGACGCCGACGGAGACGATAAGAAGAGCGAAAACGCCCACAACCAGGCGCGCACCGTGGCTGCGCAATTGAAGGCCCATTTTGCGGACTCGGATTACTCCTTGCGAGCAGGCGCGCTGGTGTACAAATTGGATGAAGGGGTTCCAGTCTATGGCATCGAGCGGGATTGAGCTGCTTGCGGCCTCCCGCGCGAGCTGCGAGACCCATCAGAGAGAAAGCCAGGAGGCTCCTTGAGCCCGTACATTCAGTCCATTCTTTTGGGGATTGTGGAAGGTTTGACCGAGTTTTTACCGGTTAGTTCGACGGCGCATCTGCGGATCGCTGAAGCATTGATGAAGATTCCGCTGGGCGAATCGGCATGTTCGGTTGGCAACACAGCTTGTCTTCAGGATGTCGCGTACTGGAATATGTACACGATCGTCATCCAGGTCGGCGCAATCATGGCGCTTTGCCTGCTTTTCTTGGAACGGATCGTTAACTTCCTCCGGACCTTTCCGCGCGGCGACGGCGGCGACCGCACTTGGCTCAACCACCCCATTTCGCTTACGCTCATTGCCTTCGCATGCACCTCCGTTCCCGCGCTCCTGTTGCACAAATGGAGCGAAAAGAACCTTGATAGCATCAACGCCATAGCAATCGCTCTGCTCTTGGGCGGGATTGTGATGTGGGTGATCGACGCTTGGAGCGAGCGCCATGATGCGAGCACTACGCATGTGGAGGAGATGACCCTGCCGCAGGCTGTCTGGATTGGTCTTTGTCAGACGCTTTCCGCCATTTTCCCCGGCACCTCGCGTTCCATGTCAACGATTGCCGCCGGCCAGCTTGCGGGTCTCGACCGCCCCTCAGCGCTTGAATTCAGCTTTCTGCTCTCGATCCCCACAATGATCGCCGCAACGGGCTGGGATCTCATCAAAGAGGTCCATCCCAACAAGGCCGCCGGCGCTGCCGCGGCCGCTGCTCACGTTGCCATGAATTCTCAACGCTGGATAGTGTTGGTCATTGGCACCGTCGTCTCCTTCATTGTCGCGTTGGGGGTCGTGGAGTGGTTTCTTCACTGGGTTCGCAAGCACGGCTTCACCATGTTCGCTATCTACCGCATTTTGCTGGGCGGAGCGCTGCTCATCTGGGGCGCGAAGTTGATTGCGCGCTAGCCCCGTATGCCGAGTCGCCAGCTCACTCAAGTTCGCCTTCCGGCAGGAACTGGACGCGTAAGCCCACCCTGGTCCGGCCTGATTCGAAAAGCGATGCGTTCCGGCAAACCACAGGTTGATGCCCAAGGTTCCCCCTGCCGCCCTTATGCCGGGATTCTTGCCTCCGGAAGTCGATAATAGAGGCTGCTCTGGGACGAATTGCCTGTTTCCGCGCTGCCGATAAAACTTAGCCGGCAGCACGAAGATGGTAACGCCCTTATCATGAAGCCCATCCGCATTGTTCTGTCGCCGACGCGCAGCCGCCCCGTGAACATGTTTCTGGGGCTGGTTCTGCTGCTGGTCTCGCTTCTTCTTTTCCTCGCCCTCGCAACGTACCACGCCTCTGACCCTTCGCTGAATACGGCCACCGATTCCGCCGCGGCCCACAACTGGGTTGGTCTTTTTGGCGCCTACCTCAGCGACATTCTGCTGCAATCGCTCGGCTTGACGGCTTTCTTGTTGCCGGTATGGCTGGGCGGCGTGGGCTGGACGTGGATGAGATCGCGGCCCGGAGGCTCGCCGATCCTCCGCTGGATGGGAACCATTCTTGCCATGGTCTTTCTGCCCGCTGTCTTTGGGCTGCTTCCGTGGCATTGGCGGTGGCTGCACATGGTTCCTGTGGAAGGCGTCGTCGGACGGATGGTAGCCGGGCTGCTGGTGGTTTATCTGAACATTCAGGGCGCATGGTTGGTCTCTGCCGCGTTGGCCGCCTGCGGACTCTACTTCGCATCGGCGATCAGCTTCTGGGTCATCCGCGAAACCCTCGCGGAACGTTGGGCCCAGATTTGCTCTTTGCGCGAACGCTGGCGCGACCGTCGCGAGGAGCGCGCAGAAATGCGCGCTGAAAACGAAACTCTCCGGGTGGGACGGAATGAGCCCGTTCCATTTCCGAAGCTCGTCACTGCGGACGGGCCGGAAGAGGAAGCGGAGTCTCCCGCCCGGTGGCCGAATCGCTTCCTGTCGTTTTTCAAGCGCCGCCGCGCACCGCAACAAGACCCGCTTGATGACATTCCCGCCTATCAACGCAAAGATGTACCGCGGGAACCAGTTGAAGCTGCCACAGCGTCGATTCCGATCACCCAGCGCAGGCCAAGTATCTGGGAGCGCGTCCAGCCGGAGTCCCCAACAGCCCCGGCCGCGCCTGCAACGGCTCCGGCGCAAGTTCAACCGATGCACGCCCAGCCCGTGCAGGTTCATCCGGTCGCTGCCAGTCCGGTGAACCCATGGCCCGCCGCGAAGCCCGTGACGCTTCAGGATCCGCCTCAACCTCATTCCGACGAGATCGCCATTCACAATCGCGCCGACGCCGATTTGCGTACCGTCACGATCGCGCCCAAGAACATGAGCGGCTTCAAGCTCCCGTCGAGCATGCTGCTCAGCGAGGGCGAAGCACCGCAATCTGTGCGCGAAGACGAGCTTCGTGAAGAAGCCAAAGTTCTCGTCGAGAAATGCGCCGAATTCGACGTGCGTGGCCAGGTCGTGCAGATCAATCCCGGACCCATGGTGACCACCTTCGAGTTCAAGCCGGAAGCCGGCGTTAAATACTCGCGCGTCACAGGGCTGGCCGATGACCTGTGTCTGGCCATGCGTGCCGAAAGCATCCTCATCGAGCGCATGCCCGGCAAGAGCACAGTCGGCATTCAGGTACCCAACCACGAGCGGGAAACCATTCATCTGCGCGACGTGATCGAAAGCGAAACTTTCATCAAGGCTCGTTCGCGCCTCACTCTCTCGATGGGCAAGGACATCAACGGCCGAATCGTCACCGCCGACCTGGCCTCCATGCCGCATATTCTGATCGCTGGATCGACAGGCTCGGGCAAATCCGTGGCCATCAACGCCATGATCATGAGCCTGCTCTACCGCACCACGCCTCACCAGGTCCGGCTCATCCTGGTCGACCCCAAGCGCGTAGAGTTGGGCATGTACGAGGGCATTCCTCATCTCTTTACGCCCATCATCACTGAGCCCAAGCTGGCCGCCAACGCGCTGCGCAACGCAGTGCGCGAGATGGAGCGCCGTCTGAAGCTGCTGGCCAGCCGCAGCGTGCGTCACATCGACCAGTACAACAAACTTTTCGAAGGCTCAATGCCTTCTCTCTTCGACGAGGGTCAGCAGGAAGAGCCGCTTCCCTACATCGTCATCATTATCGACGAGCTCGCCGATTTGATGATGCTCGATCGGGCCAACGTCGAGGAGTCGGTTACCCGCCTTGCGCAAATGGCGCGCGCCGTCGGCATTCATCTCATCCTCGCCACGCAGCGGCCCAGCGTTGACGTCATCACCGGCCTCATCAAGGCCAATGTTCCTACCCGCATCAGTTTCCGCCTGGCCACCAAAGTTGATTCGCGCACCATCCTCGACACCAACGGGGCTGAGGCTCTGCTGGGCCGTGGCGACATGCTCTTTTTGCCGCCCGGCACAAGCCGTCTGATGCGCCTGCATGCTCCATACGTGAGCGAAAAAGAGACGGCAGCCGTGGTCGATTTCTGGAAGTCGCAAGGCACGGCGGAATACGTCGAAGGTTTCCTCGAGTCGCCCAAGGATGACCACAAAGCCATGGACGGCGAAAACGGAGACGCAAATGAAGACGATCCGATGTTCGACGATGCGGTTCGCCTGGTCTTCGAGTTCGGCAAGGCCTCGACGTCGTTGCTGCAGCGCCGCCTCCGCATTGGCTATGGTCGCGCCGCGCACCTAATCGACCTAATGGAGCGCGACGGCCTTGTCGGTGCCGCCGATGGTCCGCGTCCCCGCGAACTGCTGAAGGCTCCCGGCTGGCTGCACGAAATCGCAGTCGGGAACGACTAATCGACCGGAAAAGCCATCATTTGCGCTTGATCCAGGATTAGCGCGCATCGATTCCCACATGCTAAACTCCGTCTTGAAAACGCTTACTCAACCCGCGTAAATGGGATCTTTCCGGGATAGCCCTTTTCGGGGGAGCACTCAGGGCAATCGGACACCTTTTTGAACGGCGTACTCTGCTTGACAAGTGTCCGAGTAAAGCAATTTACTTAGTTGCGAACGTCTAACAGCTTTTGTTGACGCATTCTTGCCGTTTCAGGTGATGTCCATGATCGGGTTCATCCCAGCCTCCGTTGTCACGGGATCTGTCGGCTCTTTGCCGGCCTTGCTTGCCTTTAGCGCGGAACCGCTGGCGCATCTCAGCTCGCTCGACATTATCGTCATCGCCTCTCTACTTCGTCGATGGTGATGTGGATCGGCTTCTACCTCAAGGGCAGGCCAACACCAGCGAAGAGTTCTTCATGGCCGGCCGCGAGATGACCGCGTGGATCGCGGGCCTGAGCTTCGTCTCGCGCCAACCTCGGTTCGCTGGAACTGATGGGCTGGGCGGGCTCGGCATACCAATACGGCATTCTGGCCGCGCACTGGTACTGGATCGGCGCCATTCCCGCCATGCTCTTTCTGGGCATGGTGATGATGCCCTTCTACTACGTCTGCAAGACGCACTCCGTGCCCGGTTACCTCAAGCTGCGTTACGGCGGTCAGGCGCGAGCATCGTGGCCGCCGTCTCGTTCGCCTTCATGGACTGATTCTGATGAGCGGCGTGAACATGTTCGCCATGGCAGTGGTCATGAAGGTGGTTCTCGGCTGGGATCTGAACTTCTCCATCATCGTGGTCTCGCTGGCCGTCGCTGCGTCTATGTCGCCTTGGGCGGGCTTCGCTCGGCCATCTTTAACGAAGTGCTCCAATTTGTGCTTATCTGGGGCGGCGCGCTGCTGGTTCCGATCCTGGGACTTGATTGAGGCCGGCGGCTGGACGGGGCTTCAAGGCCAAGCTGCTCGCCAATCCTGCAGGCCGACAGCTAGGCATTCCACGCATATGTGGCGAGATGCGGCCACTTCTCGCCGATAATCCCATGGGCATCCACTGGACCGGCATTGTCTTCGGTCTCGGCTTCGCCATCAGTTTTGGCTACTGGACCACCGACTTTCTGGTGGTCCAGCGCGTGCTGGCGGCCCACAACTTGCGCTCCGCTCGCATGGCTCCGATCATCGGTTCGTTCTTCAAGATGGCTGTTCCGTTCATCGTGATTCTGCCCGGCCTGCTCGGATCTGGTGCTGCTGCAGAACCCCGACGGCAGCCGAGGCAGCTTGTCCTCAGGACACATGGTCGGCCTGCGTTCCGATGTCCAGCAGTTGGCCCCACTCTTAAAACAAACCTCCCTTTCGCCGGCAGTTCAAAAGGATGTGCTCGACCAGAAGGAAGGGCCGCAGTCAGATTGCACAGCTACAACGAAGTGCTGCCGCTGATGATGGTTCGCTATCTCGGTCCCGGTCTGCTGGGCCTCGGTATCACCGCGCTGATTGCCGGCTTCATGAGCGGCATGGCCGGCAACGTGAGCGCCTTCTCCGCCGTGTGGACATACGACATCTACCAGGCCGCTCATCAACAAGCAAGGTTCCGACAGCACTATGTTGCGGTGGGCCGCTGGGCTATCGATTGCTCGGCGTCGTCATCTCCATCGGGGCCGCGCTACCTGGTGATGACACGCGCACGGAATCATGGACTATGTGCAGGCGCTGTTCAGGTTCTTCATCTCGCCGCTTGCTGGGCGTGATTCTGATCGGCATGTTCTGGAAGCGCGCTACTCAGGCGCGGTGGCTTCTGGGGCTGCTGATCGGGACGCTGACTCTCGATCGGCCTGTTGGGCATGGGTCTACGTGAACCCGTCGGCATCTGCGATACGTTGCCCTCTCGGAAGACGCCAAGACCATGGCCGAGAATATGTATCGTGCCCTCTGGTCGGTGATCACTGTCTCAGCGATCCTGATTGTGGTGTCAGCTTGTTCACCAAGCCGCACCCGCTTGCCGAGCTGGACGGCTAGTCTACGGCGTGACGAAATTGCCGAAGGAAGAAGTCGGTGCCCATCTACAAGAACGAATGGTTCTGGACGAGGATTGTGCGATCGTCCGCTCTCTCTTCTGTAAGGACTCAATGCAGCGTACTTCTGGTAGGAGACTGCGAATGCATAACTCCGGAATTTCAATCTGGTTCTTTCATTGGTGTACTGTTGCTGATCTACGGCGCCATGATCCTGGGCTACGGCGTCTTTGAATGGACACGGGAAGCTATCCCCTGGCGTGCAGTTCTGACCAATCTGCATATGCCGGTTTGGTGGGGCGCGCCTGTTCTTGAGTGCTCGGTCTTGCTCTATACCATTAGATTTCGCCCGGGCGAGAAAAAGTAGCGCCGCTGAAGAAGTTCCGGTTTTGAGAAGAACAACGAACAAAGGAGCACGAAGATGGCAGCGCAACGCAAGATGACGTTTGGAATCGTGGTGGGTAATCGCGGCTTTTTCCCGGGCCATTTGGCCAAAACCGGCAGGGAAGAGATCATTGCCGTTTTGGAGGCTGCGGGGGCGCAGGCCATCGTGCTCAGTCCGGAAGAGTCAAGACATGGCGCGGTCGAAACATACGCCGAATCGCAGCGGTGCGCCGAGCTCTTCAAGAAGCACGCTGAACAGATCGACGGCATCATTGTCACATTGCCCAACTTCGGCGAGGAGCGCGGCATTGTCGATGCCATCCGCCTTTCCGGCCTGAAGGTTCCCGTTCTTGTCCAGGCCACGCCCGACCGCTCCGACAACATGACCATCGCTGTGCGCCGCGACAGTTTCTGCGGCAAAATGAGCGCCTGCAACAACATGATGCAGTATGGCATTCAGTACTCGCTCACCACTCTGCACACCGAAACCGTGAATTCGCCCGAATTCAAGGCTGATCTCGAGTGGTTCTCGCAGGTCTGCCGCATCGTCAAGGGCCTCAAGAATCTCAAGATCGGTTCCATCGGCGCGCGCCCGGCGGCATTCAACACCGTCCGTTACTCCGAGCGCATCCTCGAGACGGCAGGCATCTCCGTCGAGCCCATCGATCTCTCGGAGATCTTTGGCCGCATCAACCGCATGAAAGATAACGACGACGCGGCGCAGGCCAAGCTCGCGGCCATCAAGAAGTACGTCACCACCGCCGGCATCCCCGATGCCGCGCTGCTCAAGATGGCCAAACTCGGCGCGGTCGTCGACGGCTGGATGAAGCAGACCAACTGCACCATCAGCGCCGTTCAGTGCTGGACTTCAATGGAAGAGTTCTTCGGCGTGGTCCCGTGCACCATCATGAGCATGATGAGCAATGAGCTTATTCCTTCGGCGTGCGAAGTCGACGTTCCCGGGACTCTCAGCATGTATATGATGGCTCTTGCTTCGGGAACTCCTTCGGCGTTGCTTGACTGGAACAATAACTACGGCACCGACCCCAACAAGTGCGTCTGCTTCCACTGTTCCAACCTGCCCAAGCACTTCTTCAAAGAAGTCAGAATGGACTTCCAGCAGATTATCGCCGGCACCGTGGGCAAGGAGAACACATACGGCACATGCGAAGGAATCATCAAGCCCGGCGCCATGAGCTTCGCGCGTTATTCTACCGACGATCGGCGCGGCGTGATTCGCGGCTACACCGGCGCTGGCCGTTTCACCGACGATCCGCTCGAAACGTTCGGCGGAGCTGGCGTTGCCGAAATTCCGCAGTTGCAAAGGCTTCTCAAATACATCTGCCGCGAGGGCTTCGAACATCACGTGGCCGCGAACTTCAGCGATGTGTCGAAGTCTGTTCACGAGGCCGCGCGTTACCTCGGCTGGGAGAGCCACTACCATCCCGAACTCGACGACTAGGAAAACGACGCACGCCCAAGACCTCTGCTCTTCAGGAAAAAGGCCCGGCAAGGGGCCTTTGTTTTGGTTTGCCGACTCCGCCAGCTCCGCTGACACCGCTAACTCCGCTGCTCCATCGGCTCCAGCGTCATTCGCGCCACAAGGACCACAAGCGCCGCCCAAAGCAGGTCTGCGCCGAGCAAATGCGCAATCTGCAGCCAGACCGGCGCCAGCATCACCACGTCGAGAATGCCCAGCCCATACTGCGCCGCAAGCAGAATCAGGACGAGCGCTGAAAGCCCTCGGTTGTCCCAATGTGTTGACCGCCGCGCAGCGCGCACGAGCAGCCAAACCAGGAAAATGCTGGCCACGAATGCGACTGTTGGATGCGTCCAGCGCCAACGCACCAGCCATGCGCTGGTTGCCGAGAAATCCTGTGACAGTGCTTCGCCGAGAGAACTCGCGGGGAAAAGCGTATCGCCCAGCGCGGCTAAGGATCCAGTTACGCCAACAATGAGCACGACGATGACCGATGCGATCGCGCCGAACGGCGCTTTGAAGTGAATCGCTCCGCGCAGGTAACCCGTGCGACGGCTTAGCAGATGCGCGGTCAGCGTCAGCGCAGCCAGCAGCAGCAATGTATTGGTTAGGTGCAATGCCAGATACGGCGCTCGTAGCGGCGATTGGCTTTGCGCGGTCAGTCCGAGCTTGACGAGAAAGGCTCCGAGCGCCGCCTCAATTAGCGTGAACACCACGGCTGCAACCGCCGCACCGCGCGCCAGGTGGCCGCGGACAGTTCGCGCGAATGTCCACCAAAGCAGCGCTACGACCGAGAAAAAAGAGAGACCGCTGGTTATGCGGTGCGTAAACTCGATCATCGTATCGATTCGCGCTGAGTGCTGAATCATCGTGCCGTTGCAGAGTGGCCAATGGTCGCCGCAGCCGGCTCCTGAGCCCGTCGCGCGAACCAGACCGCCCCACAAAATGACCGCGATGAAATACGCCAGCACTCCCCAGCCAAACCGCCGTAGCGCGAGTGAAGGAAGATGTTGAGTTTGCGCAGGTGAGGCTGCAAGAGGCATGAAGAACTCCGGTACGAACTCACCAGTGTAGAACAATTTCGCACCGCAATGATCTGCGTGCGGCAGTCGCCCCGCGAATGCCACGGCGTCTTTTTGCGCCTACTTGCCCAGCAGCCGCACTACGTGATTCACAATCATCAGGTCTTCGAGTGGAGGAATCACGCGCACCGTCACCGGCGAATTCTCGGCCGAGATCACCGCCGGCCCGCGCACATTGTTGCGCTTTGCGTCGACCACGATCCCCAGCGCTCCCAGCCCGGCACAGATCTCGGCTCGCGAGGCAATATCGTTCTCGCCGATGCCGCCGGTAAACACCAGCATGTCCAAGCCGTTCAATTCGGCAACGTAGCTGCCGATCCATCGCGCAATGGTCCAGCAGAACTTGTCCACCGCCAGCCGCGCCTTCGCGTTCCCGCCCTCGATTGCCTCTCGCAGGTCGCGCATGTCGTTCGACAACTCGCTCACGCCCAGCAAGCCCGATTTCTTGCTGACAACGGTCTCCAGCTTGTCGGCCGCCTCCGCCGCGTTTGCGGTCGTCTCGGCGATCTTCTTCAGGATGAAAATCAACACGCCCGGATCGATGTCCCCGGTTCGCGAGCCGCTGATAATGCCGCCCGATGGCGTCAGCCCCATTGACGTGTCCAGGCACTGCCCGTTGCGAATTGCCGAAATCGATGCGCCATTTCCCAAATGAGCCACAATCAGCTTCTCGGGAACGTTCGGCTCCAGCTGAAAAATGATCGACTCGTAGGAGATGCCGTGATACCCGTAGCGCCGCACTCCCATGGCCACGTATTCCTCAGGAATCGGCATGCGCACTGCGACCTCGGGCAGTGTCCGGTGAAAGTACGTATCGAGCACAGCAATATTCGGAATTCCCGGAAATAACCGCAACGCCTCGCGCATAATGTAAACCGCGATGGGAGTGTGCAGCGGCGCAAGAGCCGCATAACTTTCAATCTCGTCGATCAGCGCAGGCGTGATGCGCTGGTTCTCGCGGATTGTGGGTCCTCCGCAAACTACGCGGTGTCCGATTGCCGCCGGCGCAGGAATTTCGCCGGAATTAAGCGCATCAACCACCAGCTTGAAAGCAACGGATCGGCTCGGTAACGCCGGCGTTTGGTCCACAAGCCTCTTCCCCGCCGCGTCTTTGATCCAGAATTTGCCTAGGTCCGTGCCGATGCCATCGACCGCGCCTTCAACGAGGCGCTTCCGCTCAGCGCCCGAAGCCTCATAGATCGAAAACTTGATGGAAGAAGAGCCGCTGTTCAACACCAAAATCGGCAAAGCAGCCATGGGTCAAAAACCTTTCAAACGCTTCGGCTATACGAATCAAACCGAGCCCGTAGAATCGCCTGAGTTCAAGCGTATCAGTCGCTCCAATGGCCAATGCGTGACTTCAGTCACACACTGAAGCTGCGACGGCGCGCATTTCAAGGTGAGCGAGAGGGTATGCGTGCATCGCATAAACCGAAAGCGTCGTGTCGGTCGCGGTCCTAAAAGTACCGTTTCAATTTCAAAATCTGCGACTCGAATCCGTACCAAAGTGCCGTCGCCACCAGAGTGCCCATCACCAGGCGGAATCCCACAACCGCAAGATTTCCGGCTATGCCATAGCGGTCCATCGCCCGATCGAACCAGCCGAAGTAAATGAAGACTGAGATATGAGTCATATAGAGGCCGTAGCTGATGCGCCCGTAAAAGGCCAGCGGTCCTCGCCGCAGCAGTGCATTGAGTGGATTGCGCGCTCCGGTGGATGCGATCGCCGCGACCATCGCACCGGCGAAGCCAATTGCCAGCGCTGAGTCCAGAAACGCTGTCCCACCGGCAATCGTCGCCGCCGCCGCAATCCCCATTACGAATCCGACGATACCGATCGCGAGCCATGCGCGACGGTTGAGCTTGACAGTATAGAAAGCGAGCGCAAGCAAGCTGCCCAGCGCGATTCCGTCCAGATGAATCAGCGTATTCGTTGGTGTCATCCAATGCAGATTTGCGTGGCGAATCAAGGGCGATGCAATCAGCGCAGCCCCAAGCACCGACGCTAGCATCCAAGGCCTCCGCAGCACGCGTACCACGGGTGCCCATACAAAGTAGTACTGCTCTTCAATCGCAAGCGCCCATGATGGGCCGAGCGCCGGCGGCAGAGTAATGTGAAACAGGTTCTGCACGCAAAAAATGTAAGCCAGCCACGGCGCTGTCTCGATCGCATGCCCCACACTCCCGCCTACGAACCAGGGCGCGTTCAGGTAAACAACGGCCAGGACCAGCAAATACACGGGCCACACGCGCAGCGCCCGCCGCGCATGAAAATGATGAAAGTAATGCGGCTTGTCCCGCGATCCCAGCAGAATGCATGTGATCAGGAACCCGCTGAGAACAAAAAAAAGGATGACACCCGCCCATCCCCATAGGCTGGCGTAGTAGAGCCGCGTCCCTTCAAGGCGCGGATGGCAGTGATAGAGAACCACCGCCAGAATCGCAAGGCCGCGCAGTCCGTCGAGTTCCGGCAGGTACGTGGGTAGCCAGGTTGGGCGTTGCATGGGCAAGGTCGTTGGCCGGTTGGTCGCCGAATCAGCGCGGGTTCATCCCGCCGCCAGCTGCCGCGCACGTTCAGTTGCTCGCATCACCGCTTTGATCAGCGTCACCCGCAAGCCGCCCTCTTCCAACTCCAGGATGCCGTCAATGGTGCATCCTGCGGGCGTGGTCACAGCGTCCTTCAGAAGGGCCGGGTGGTAACCGGTCTCGAGCACCATCTTGGCAGCGCCGTAAGCCGTTTGTGCGGCCAGTTGCGTTGCGATGTCGCGCGGCAGGCCCACCTTCACGCCGGCCTCGGCCAGCGCTTCAATAATGATGTAGACATATGCCGGCCCTGAACCTGAGAGCCCGGTCACTGCATCCATGTGCTTCTCGTCCACCAGCACGGTGCGGCCCACAGTCTCAAACAGCCGCTGGGCCAGCGCCATCTGTGCATCGCTTACAAAGCGCCCACGGCACAGAGCAGCCGCACCGGCGCCCAGCGCCGATGGTGTATTCGGCATCGCGCGCACCACGGCAATATCCATACCCGCCGCTTCTTCAATGGCGCGTGTCTTCACTGACGCTGCGAAAGAAACCAGCATCTTTCCCTTACTGAGCGCGGGCTTGATTTCCGCGATCAGTTCCGGAACCTGGAATGGCTTCACTCCCACAAGAATCAGGTCCGATTGCTTCACCGCTTCCAGGTTGTTCGTGCTCACGTCCACGCCCCATTGCGTGCTCAGCGCGAGCGCCCGCTCGGCGTGACCCACTGTGGCGCGAATTCGGTCGGCGGCAAACAGGTTCTCCTTCAGAAATGCCTGCAGCAGAATGCCACCCATCTTTCCTGCGCCCAGAACCGCTACGCGGACCTGGGGCAACTGCGCAGGGGTTTGCGGAGCCTCGACGGCGATCTCGGCCATTGCTTCTTTTCCCTTCCTATTGAAAAATTCCGGCGTCTTCGGCGCACGCCGCGGCCTACACCTCTCAAGGATACTCGCGTCAGGCGCGAATCCGTGCCCAATCACCGCAACCGATGCTTCTCCTCAGCATCGCTGGTAACTGGGTCAATCACCTTCCGGCTGCGCTTGCGCGATGCGACTAATCGTCTCGATTCCCGAGCGCGGTCACTTACTGGCTCAAGATGGCTTCGTTCAACAGATAATCCTTGAGGTTGCTCGCCATCTTGTCGTTGCGGTCGGCTTCCGGCCAATTAATATCCCAAATCACATAGCCGCCGGGCAGTGAAAGGAATTTCTGGCCGCCAACCACCGCCGACACCGCCGTTACGACCCACGCGTCTGACTCGAGGATGTAAGGCGGCGCGGCTTCGTTTCCCGGAACCGGATTGCGCAACTCCGAAATGTGTTCCCCCATGTGGATCACGGCTCTCGCCAATGAATCTCCCTGCAGGCGATCCTGGTTGAAGGTGCAATTGAAGAGCACGCCGTCAGGCGAATCCTTCGTCCCCAGATCCTCGTCCTTTGGCGAAGCCTCGTTCCCCGCGCCATAGGCGACGTAGACGCCTGTTGAATGGTCGCCCTGTTTTCCATAGACCGCAGCGGCCTTCGTTGCAGCGTCCTTCGGAGGGCCCGCAGCAAGCGCGCCGGCGGCTTTTTGAGCGGCGGAAATCGCACCATTCAGATCCATTCCGGCACCCGCTCCCGCACCCACGCAGCCACCGCCGCCGCAGCCGGCGCCGGCGCCATACATATCCACTCCGTTTCCGCCTCCCGTGGCGCCGCCCTTAGTCTCATCGTCGTTCTTTGAGTAATCCACTTCTTTCGGCGTGACGTCTGAAACCGACTCCAGCACCAGGCGCGCGGGATAGGCATTCATATTCCCAAAACCGCCAAAGCCCACGATCTTGCCCGAGGCGTCGCGTTGCAATGTCGCGTCGGCCACGCTATCCAGTCTGCCCACCAGCGTCGCCGTCACCTCATAGCGCGTGCAGCCGAGGCACATGTCTGCACCTTTCTCGTGCTTCTGTGCCAGCAGGGAATCGAACTGCTTGAAGTCCTTGCTCTTGTCCAGTGTCACCGCCGCGCGCGTCGCGGGCGTGTATTTTCCCGTAAAGTTCCTCGCCGGCTCGATCGTCAGCATGGCCGCGGGACCCGCTTTGCCCTTGGTTCCTGGCGGATAGGCCAGCCAGATCGCGTTCACGAGATATCCACAGTTGGAGTCGGTCGAGTCCTTAATCACAAACTCGTCAAACCCGGCCACTACCGTTCCCTTGATGCGCACAATCTGCCCATTGAACGCCTGCGGCTTCTTCACCACGTCGCACACCGCAACATCCACAGGGGCCGCAGCCTGGGCATAGAGGTCGCCACCGAATCCCAGAATCATGCAAGCCAGAATCCAACCATTTTTCCCGCTCTTTCCATGCTTCATTGGCTTTCTCCATCCGCCGCAGCCCGCAACGGAATTGAATCCCCATCCGCTGCAACCCGCAGCGGCATTGAATATTGCCCGCGGCACAAGCTTCTTTGAGCGCGAACTCGAAAGAATATCACGTCGGCACTTTTTTCCTTTAGTGCGCATACGCACGGGGGATGTGATGTGTATCACTGATTGCAGCCATTGCCGGTTCGATACTTGGTTACCGTACTCAGGAGTCTGCCCGTGAATAGTTTCTGTGCGCGCATGTTCGGTCTCACCCTGTTCGTTTTTCTCTTTTTGGCTATTGCCGTTCAACCTTCCATTGCTCAGCAGGATCAAGCCAAGCATGTGATGCACCGGCTGATTCCAGCCGGGGATACCTGTGCCACCTGCCACAAGGTGATTTATGACCAATGGAAAGCCAGCCCGCATGGCGCCAACGGTGTGGAATGCACGATGTGCCATGGCGAGACAACATCAAAGGACTTCGCGGGCACCCCGGCGTTAAGCACATGCGACACCTGTCACACCGATCAAGTGGCACAACTGAAGTCTGATCCATTCATGAATGGCAAGACGTGCGTGAGCTGTCATCAAGCACACACCTTCGTGGAGCACAAGAAAGCGGCCCCGGCAGCCCAGTGATCACTGATCACTGCTTTTCCGAGTCGATCCAGGCGTCGACGCGCTGCTCGAGGACATCGAGAGGCAAAGCGCCGGAGTCGATGACCTCGTCGTGGAACGCCCGAATGTCGAACTTATCGCCCAGAGCCTTTTTCGCGCGGTCGCGCAGTTCCAGGATCTTGAGCTGGCCGATCTTGTAGGCCAGTGCCTGGCTGGGCCACGCAATGTAACGGTCCACCTCAGACTGGATGCTGGGCTCGTCAATATTCGAGTGGTCACGGAAATACTGGACCATCTGTTCACGGGTCCAGCCCTGGGAGTGCACGCCAGTGTCGACGACGAGGCGGATGGCGCGCCAGACTTCGTTCTCCAGGCGGCCGTAATCAGAGTAGGGGTCCTGGTAGAGGCCAACATCCTTGCCCAGATGCTCGGAATAGAAGGCCCAGCCTTCGGTATAAGCCGTGTAGTGCTCGAACTTGCGGAACTCGGGGATGCCTGTCATCTCTTGCGCGATAGAGATCTGGAGGTGATGGCCGGGAATGCCTTCGTGGTAGGCGATGGATTCGACGCTATAGAGATTGCGGTGCGTCGCATCGTAGGTGTCGATGAATAGACGCCCCGGCCGAGAGCCGTCGGGCGAGCCCGGCTCGTAGTAAGCAGGCGCCGAGCTCTTTGCAAGGTAGTCGGGAACCGTGGTGACCTCAAACGGCGCCTTGGGCAGCGTGCCGAAGAGCTGCGGCAACTTGGCCTGCATAGGACCGAGGAAGCCTTTGTACGCCGCAATCAGCGCGTCGGCTGACGCCGGGTGCTCATTGGGGTTGGTCTTGAGGCTGGCGCGGAAGCTGGCCAGGTCCTTGAAGCCAAGCTTCTGAGCGATGGCCAGCATTTCGGCCTCGTCCTTACCCACTTCGTCGAGGCCAATCTGGTGAATCTGCGCGGCGGTCAGGTTTGTCGTCGTGGTGCGCTTGATCAGGAACTGGTAGTACTTCGCGCCGTCGGGCAAGGCGGCTATTCCCGGTAAATCGCGGCCGGCTGGGATGTAGCTGACTTCAAGGAACCGTGCAAAGCGCACGTAGGCCGGCAGAACTTCTTTTGCAATGGCATCGAGCATTTCACTCTTGATGCGGGCCTGCTCTGAGGCTGAAATCGACGCGGGGAAGTGCTTGAGCGGAAGCGCCAGCGGCGAGTCTTCGGGCTTTTGATTGGCCAGTTGCTTCACCTGATCGAGAGCCTTCACCAGCAGGTATTTGGGCGGCAGGCGGTGGTCGTCCATACCGATCGACATGTTGGTGGTGACCTGATCGAAGGCGTGGGGAATGGCGTGCAGGCGCGCAATCCAGTCGTCGTAGTCTTTAATGGTGGTGAAGCTGAGCTCGGCCACGATTCGCGGGTAGTCGGCGTAGATGCCGCCCATCTGGTTGACGGGCATCTCCCACTCCTTAAATTCGGAGGCCTCCTGGTCCAGATCGAATTGGCGAAGCAGAAGATCCTGGCTGATCCTCTCCTGATCAGTGAAACCAGTTGGATCGATAGCGGCCAGGCGAAGCTCGAACCTTTGCTCGCGGGCGAGCTCGTCGTTGTAGGCCGCGACGGAGTAGTCGCTGATCTGGTCGTTATAGCGCAGGTCGCCGATCTCCGAGGCGAACTCGGGATCGTGCTTGAGCCGATCTTCCCAGTAGTCGTGGAAGAGGTCGTTGAGGGCCTGACGGCGGTCGGCAAGCGAGGCGGGAGCAGCAGGGCCTGTCGTGAGTTGAGCATGGAGCTTGGGAAGCGGCGCGAGCAGCAGGAAGGATGAAGCCAGAGCGAAGAGGGTGCTTTTTCTCAAGAGAGCGGATTCCTTTAAGGGAGATTGCCTATTTGACGAGTTTAGAGCAGTAAGGCCGTGGGACGTGAGCCGTAGAAACACCTCGGCTCGCGCAGTTCCCTCGCTCCCTGCCGCGATGTCAAGCCCTGCCTACGGCCCAAACCTCCGCAACCCGCTGAAAACATTCGGCAAAAATCTTTCCTGAAGTTTGCCGATTTATACGCGCAAATCGCTAGCCTTAAAGATGAAGGAGCTTTTCAATGACAGCCACGACGATCTCCGCTATCACCGACAACGCGCCTCGAAACTCAGCCGCGCCTGCCGGCGCGACCACAACCGAAGGCGACTCTGCAAGCAAGGCCATCTCCAGTTGCATGCGCTCCTGGAACTACGCTCACAACAAGCGGGCTGAGGGCGACAAATCCGACCGCATGGGAGTGCGAAAAGGCCGGCAACAAAGCCTATCTCAACGCCGTGCCGCCGCTCTCAGGCCACCAAAACATCTGCGACTTTATCGCGTGCATCAACTACGCGTCCATGAAGGGAGTCGTCACGCACAACGATGCGACGCACTATCTGGCTAACGCCAGAATCGCTCTCGCCGCACTTAGCCTCCGGCCAAAACCTCAGGCGACCGGCGCGAAATCAGGCGGAAAATCCGAGGCAAGCGCGGCCAGAAACGAAGAGGAGTGATTTTTATACCCCCGGGGGTTATATCTTGCCACTTAACTCATTTGCAATCAATAAATCGACCGCAAAACTGTCGATAAATTTCGTCAATTTTTGTCGATTTGATGACCCGTAGCGCAACAGGAATAGAGGAGCCAAATGCGAGAAATCGAGAGAGGGGCCGCGCTTAGTTCTCTTGTGAGATGCTTGATGGTTCCAGTTTCCAGGGTTTTGCAAGGAGGCAAAATGCTTCACCGCAAACTCGCTCTTGCGCTCTTGCTCGTGTTGTCCACATCCGCCCTTAGCCTGCGCGCCCAGAGCATCGTCGGGCAATGGCAGGGGACGATAAGGACACCCCATCCCCTTCGATCGGTGCTGAAAGTCTCAGTCGGGAGCAGTGGCAAACTGCAGGCTTACTTCGTCTCAGTGGATCAGGCCCCTGAACATGTCCCCGTTACGACCATCTCCATGACTCATGGGGAACTGGATTTCTCGATTGCGATGATCCAGGGGAGTTATCGCGGAAAGATGAGCGCCGACGGCAACCGGATCGATGGAACCTTTACGCAGGGATCATCTTTTCCCCTCGACTTTGAGCGCGCCACGGACGCGACATCGTGGCTGACGAAATCGAAAACCCGCATGGTCGCAGTTGCCCCCGGCGTTTCTCTCGAAGTGGTTGACTGGGGTGGAAGCGGGCCTCCGATTGTTTTCCTCGCGGGGTTGGGAAACACGGCCCATGTCTTCGATGATTTTGCGCCGAAATTCCTGCCTCAGTACCATGCGTATGGCATCACGCGGCGCGGTTTTGGCGCGTCCAGCTCTCCGGTTCCCAATGGTTCCAACTACAGTGCCGACCAGCTTGGAGACGATGTTCTCAAGGTGATTGATGTTCTGGGACTGAAGAAACCAGTACTCATCGGGCACTCGATCGCCGGTGAGGAGCTGAGTTCAATCGGAAGCCGATATCCGGACAAGGTTGGAGGTCTGGTCTATCTGGACGCTGGCTACCCGTATGCGCTCTATTCGGCCGATTCGGGGGACAGCCGTTTGGATGCTGAGGATTTGCAGAAAGACCTGAACACTTTTCTCACCGCTCCGCCAGGAAGCGATGACAAGGAAATTGTGGCCAAGTCGCTGGCGGCAATTGCACAGCTCCAAAAGGATCTCGACGACCATCAGAAGATGGAAAATCTGGCGCCCCCTCCGCCTTCCGCAATGGCAAAAGCCCCGTTCGCGGATGCTGCCGCGGCGATCTTCAAGGGCCAGGAAAAATATTCGAATATTCCGGTGTCTATTCTTGCCATTTTCGCGAATCCTCACAATCCCGCGCGCTTGCCAAAGATGACTGACGACCAGAAGGCCGCGTTCATTGCGCTAGATCAGGCAAAAACAGACGCCCAGATTAAGGCGTTTGAGAAGCTGAAGTTGGCAAAAGTGGTGAGCCTGCCCAACGCGGACCACTATGTGTTTCTCTCCAACGAGCCGGAGGTCGAGAAAGATATCAAGGATTTTCTCGGGTCACTCAACTCAAGGGGGAACTGAACGCTAGAGGATCAAGGTAACGCCGCCCAAATTCCGTCCAAGGTGCCCGGTTCCCAAAGCCCGGGGCGTTGGGCACTCCAAGGTTGTGCTGGGCGGAGGGTCGCGAAAGGCAGAGCACGTCCAAAAATGTCCGGCTTTTCGCGTTGTCCGGAGAGATGAAGCGATATAGTAGGCTGCAAGGGCGGCTGGCTCCGGCGTAACGGTGAGACCGGTCTCGCTCCCCTTCTCGCTCAAACCTTTTCATCATTCCACGCAAGGTCTAATCGTTCACACGCAAGGCAAGTTCCGGCAGGAGGTCACTCGCTCGTTGGCGAGGGAAAGCTGAGGCTCAGTATGGAAGGTTTCTATACGGTTCAGTTCATCGGCGCGCAAGGCTGGGGTACAGGCGTTGTGGTCTATATCGGGGGCCACGTATTTGGCGGCGACAGCGCCATGATGTTTACGGGGACATACGATCGGCAGGGCAATGCCGTGACTGTTCAGCTCCACGCGAAGCAGATTGCGCCCGGATTGATGAACACGATGGGCCGCAACGAATTCGATCTGGATTTGTCGGGAGTCGTGGACGGGGACAAGGTGAAGCTTGCCGGCAACATACCGGGAACCGAGCTGCGGCTGAAAGCAAACCTCACGAAGCAGTGCGACCTGCCTGCACGGGGTTGAGAAGCCCAGCGCCGTCCCTACGGGACTGCGTAAATCTGACTTACAACGACGGGAAAAGAGTTCGTGCGATCCCCGGTCCTCCGCCACGGCGGACGAGGGACCGGGGGCACCCATTTCTTTGTGGGACGGCGGCGGTGAGGCGCGCGGGACGTCTCAGAAGTCGTGGGGATGTTCGTGGGATGTGGAAGCAGCGACGGTTGGATCGGCGGCGGAGGGTGGCAGAGTCGTTGAGTCAGTCGCTTCGGTTTGGGCGCGGAGGCGGGCGACGGTTTGCCAGTTGTCTTTGCGCGGCTGAAGGGAGAACCACTCCGGCAACGGCATGAGGAGGAAGCGGCTGAGCGTCTCGGCGTAGGGCTCGTAGAGCGCGCGCATCTGGCGGAGTCGCTCGCGGGACGAGTCGTTGTAGCAGAGCTCGATGCCGCTCGCGGTGAGCATGTCGTAAAGCTCGTGGCAGCGCGCGGGCGGCAGACGGTCTGGTGCGTTGGGAACGGGGCGGAGATTGAAGATCTGCGAGAGGTCGACCAGCGCGTGGCGGGCCATGGCGAAGGTGAGCTGGGCCTGGCGGGCCTCAAGGCCGCGAACGCCGGCGATGAGGAGCGATGAGGCGTCGAGGATGGCGGTGAGGGCGCTGAGCCAGCTTTGGCTGTTGTGCTGGGAGCGGTAGTAGCAGAGCAGCGGGTAGGAGATGTGGCTCTCGAGGAGCTCGGCGGACCAGCGCTCCCATTCGACAAGAAGAGTGGAGAGCGAATGTGCGGCGCCGTCGCACGAGTGGCGGCGCATGAGCTCTGCGGCAGTGGGCGGTGAGCCGGCCCGGGCGTCGAGCAGGGAGATACTGACTTCGCGGCGCGAGAAGGCGGCGTAGAGGACAGGGAAGTATCCCATGACCATGGCCAGGAAACCGAAGCCCATTCCGCTTTGCAGAATGAGGAGCACGCGCGCCAGCGGGCTGTGCGGCGTCACGTCGCCGAGGCCGAGGGTGAAGAGGGTGGTTCCGCTGATGTAGAGATCGGTGTGAAAGCCGGAGGGGTGGGCGGGGTCGTTGAAGGGACTGCCGATGGCGAAGTAGATGAAGGCGAAGCCGAGGACCATGAAGGCGGCCCAGACGACGAGGAGAAAGATGAGCGAGAACGGACCGTAGTAGCCGAGAAGGATTTCGCGGCGGCGGGCATGGTGAAAGCGGCGGGCGAAGAAGCGCCAGGGAAACCACGTGGCGATGTAGAAGAGGCGGGTGAGGCGGAAACGGCCGGTAGCGCGGCGGGGCAGGATGATGGTCTGGAAGGCGTCGAAGAGCACGACCGAGATGCAGAGAAAGCCGGCAACCAGAGCGAGGGTGCGCATAGGGACTCCGTGGGCGCGCGAATGCGCAGCGAGAGGCGGCAGCAAAGTCGGTGGAACGGGAACGGCGGCCGCTGGTTGGATTGTAGAAGACCGTGGACGGTGCACGGTGTACGGTGAACCGTCCACGGTGGTTAGTCGACGGTGGACAGCTCACCCAAAACGTCGGCGAGTGGTGAGTTGAAACGCATTTTCGATCTGGCCCGAGTGACAAGGCGCACCGCGCAACAAAAACTTTCTTGCGGGCGGATTCGTCGGTAAGCTGTAAGGTCATTGCGTTCGCAGAAAGATTCAACGGGAGCCTCAAAGGGCAAAGAAAAAGCTTGCTTGCGAGGATTGCGCGTGGTTAGAGTTGTGAAGCAGTATTCCCCCCAAGGACAATTGACAGCGGAGAGAGCGAAACGAAGCAAGTAGACGGGCTCCCTATTTCCCGGCATTGGAATCGATGACGGGTAGCGTGCGGAACTGTTGCGCGCAATGCCCGTGGTTTACCTGTCGCAACGAGACAGTGGGTGAGCGCGTTTGCGGGGTTAGCGAAGCTGGAGACGGACAGCAGAGAGATGGAGGTCAGGGAATGAAAGTGAACAAGCGAAGTGGATGGGCAGCGGCGGTAGCGGCGCTGGTTTGCCTTTGTTTGGCGGGATGCGGGAACAACGTGAAGGGACACACGTATGCGGCTGCAGACGGATCGGTGACGATCGTATTCGGATCGGGCGGGACTGCGAACGTGACGATGGGTCCGATCCCAGTGACTTGCACGTATACGCAGAGTGGCAAGCAGGTGAACCTGACGTGCGGCGGGCAGACCGAGATTCTGACGGTCGGCGATGGGACGTTGGATGGGCCGCAGGAAACGGTGGGGCATTTGACGAAGGTGAAGTGAGGCAGAATGCGGTGGAGTCAGTGGGGCTAACGGAGTCAGCAAGCAGGCGGCGGGGAGGCCAGTGAGCCAGCGAACTGACAGGTTGTTCACTGGAAGTGAAAGGCGGCCCGGCAACTCGTTGAATTATTAACGATTGGGCCTTATAGAACTCTTTACTTGAGGCGCGGAAAGATGCTACTTTCATCAGCATCCCCCCGGCCTGAAAGACAGGAGAATCACTATGCTTTGTCCACGCTGCGGCACGGAGTCTCAACCAGACAACAAATTTTGCAAGAGTTGCGGAGCAGCGCTAGGCGCAGCGGCTGGTCCGCAGAGCGCGGCTCCTCCAGCAGGGCCGCCACCGCCCCCAGCCCCGACGGCATATTCCGCGCCGCCGCCCATGGGCGGGATGCATCCGGCCGCACCGCCTCCGGGGATGGTGCCCATGGTGTACCAGGCGTATCCCGGCGGACCGCAGCAGGTGTATTACGTGCCCGCGCCCGGAAAGCAGGCGCATGCCGGCTCCGGTGTGATGGGAGACCTGACGGCGAAAATCCGGCAGCTGGCCTCGACGGACAAGCTGGAAGGATTCAGCTTCAAAGAGATTTTCAATGAGACGTTCAAGAAGCACGGGCCAGATGCGGTGGAAGAGTACCTTGGGGTCGGCTCGCCGCGGTCGACGCCGCCATTGGAGATGGTGGACACGAACTGGCCGAAGCCGTGGATGTTCTTCCGCGTGCTGGCGGGGCTGGCGGTTGCGTACGCGGCAATTTACGCGTTGTACGTCTACACAGGGAATGAAAAGCCCATGATCGCGATCATGGTGCTGGCAACGTTTGCCGTGCCCATGGCGACGCTGACGTTCCTGTGGGAGATGAACACGCCGCGGAACGTCTCGGTGATCGAGGTCATCAAGCTATTTGTTGTCGGCGGTGGAATTGCCGTGGTGGTGATTACGCTGGGCTATATTACGCCGCTGTTCAGCGCCGGCGCGTTTTACCAAGCGGGCATTCTTGAGGAAAGCTCAAAGCTGCTGGCTGTGATCCTGGTAACCTGGGGCGCTCGAGGCGCGCGCTATCCATACCAACTGAACGGAATTCTGTTTGGCGCGACGGTGGGCGCGGCGTTTGCTTGCTCTGAGACGCTGGGCTACGGGATGGATGCGTTTGCTCCAGGTTTGGTCAAGTTCGTTCAAAGTGGCGGGCTCGACCAGATTTTTGCCGGACTTCCGCAGGGGGCCACAGTGGGATGGGGAATCATCCTGATGCCGGTGATGAAAGCCACGCTGATGGAACTGAATGTGCGCGCAATTCTATCGCCGTTCGGACACATTGTGTGGACGGGCATTGCGGCGGGCGCGTTCTGGCGAGTGAAAGGTGACCGGCCGGCAAGCGTAAGCATGCTGATGGATGGCCGCTTCCTGCGGGCATTCATTATCCCCGTGATCTTGCACGCGCTTTGGGATTCTCCGCTGGCGGCGGGAAGCAGCAACCTCGCGCTCTCCTATGGAGGGATGGCCGTGATTGCGGTGATCTCGTGGTACGTGTTGTTCACCATGATCCAGCAGGGGCTGCACCAGGTGAGGGACATGCAGAAGGCGCAACTTGAACACACATTGCAACACGTGGAGGCAACGCTGGGACTGGGCACGGTGAGGCCGCCGATGCCGCCGGGACCGGTGGCGGTAGCTCCAGTGGCGTAGAGATGGGGTTCAGGTTTCAGGGATCAAGGGCCAGGGAACGACGGTCAGGAGAGTAAGCGAATGGCGACATTCTGCAGCAAGTGTGGCACGCAGTTGGAAGGCAATGAGCGCTTCTGCGTGAATTGCGGAAACGATCTGACGGCGGCAGCAAGCGCACAGGCGGCGCCCGCGGTTGCAACTGCAGGCTATGCTGCGGCGGCGCCACCTCCGCCCGGGTATGCGGCCCATGTTCCTGTGCCCTTTGTGGCTCCAGGGCAGTTGCCGATGTCGGTGGCGATGCCGCCGCCGGCTCCGGCACACAGGAGCGGAATGCTGTGGCTGGTGATCATCGTCGCTCTGGCGGCGGGTGGCTGGTACTACTACAAGCACACGCCACAGAGTGTGACGCCGCCGGCGACAGCTCCGGGACAACAGCCGGGAACTCAGCCGCAAACCCAGCCGGGAGGCGGCCCGGCGCCACAACCGGGAGGCGCGCCTCCACAGCAGCCGGCGCAACAGCCTGGAGGCGGACCGGGACAACCGCCAGCACAGCAGCCAGGCGGCGCTCCGGGACAACCTCCGGCAAACAATCCTGCGCAACCACCCGGTGGTGCTCCGGGCGGTGGCGGGAACAACGCCGCTCTGGTGCAACAGCAGGAATTCTCCGGCCGATGGGTGCCGCAGAACGGAAACGTCGAGGTAGAGAACGCACAGTGGATGAATCACTCAAATGTGGCGATCCAGTCGGCGACACTGATGTGTGTGCAATACGCCTCGAACGGAACCGTCATCTTTCAAACGACGATGGTGTTGAACGGGCCCACTGCTCCCGGGGCAACGTCATCGTTCCCAGCATTTCCGATGGGGGCGATCCAGCAGGCCATGGCGAAGGTGCAGTGCGGCATTGTGGGCGTGACACCGGCGCAGTGAGCGAGTCGAGACGGCGAAGTTAGCGGAGTTTGTGGCGCAGCGTGCAAAAGACAGCAGTGGGCGACAGGTGCCATCGCTGAGCTGAGCAGGTGGCGGACGGCGGACAGGACGCAGGAAATAAAGAACGGTATTCAAGGGAGAGAGAGTATGGCGGCATTTTGCAGCAAGTGTGGCGCGCACGTGGAAGAAAACGAGCATTTCTGCCCGAAGTGCGGAAACGATCTGACGGCAGTAGCGGGGGCTCCCGCGCCAGCGGTGGCGCCAGTGACGGCAGCGCCGGTTCCGGCGGCGCCTCCACCGCCGGTGTATGCAGCGCCCCCTCCGCCTCTGCAAGGTTATGCGGCGCCTCCGCCGCCGCCGCAAGGCTATCCGGCGCAGCCTCCAGCGGGTTATGGCGCGCCGGGACCGATTCCGGTGGTGATGCCTGCGGCAGATGGCGCGAAGAAGAACAACACGCTGTGGCTGGTGATCGCGGTCGCGGCCGCGGCGGGCGGGTGGTACTACTACCACCAGCAGCATCCAACGCCAACGCCGACGACGCAAACGCAGCCCGCTCCGCAACCGGGTGGCGCGCCGCCGCAACCAGCGACACCGGCGCAGCCGGGAGGTCCCGGTCCGGGTGGTCCAAACGCGGCTCTGATTCAACAGCAACAGTGGAGCAGCCAGGAAGAGCCGGCCAATGGATACGTCCAGGTGCAGAACGGGAAATGGGTGAACGGATCGCAGGTCGCCATTACGTCGGCGGTGCTGGAGTGCGACCAGTACGACGCGAACCAAACGGTTCTGGCGCAGAATCAAACCAATTTGACGCTGAGCAACCCGCCACTCACACCGGGGGGCAACGCGACCTTTAACAATTTCAACGCAGGACAGATCGTGCAGAACGTGAATTCGGTGAACTGCGGCATCGTGGCCGTGACGCCGGCGCAGTGAAGACGGTGAACGGTGGACGGTGATCAGTGATCACCTGGTCAGTCTTTCCTGGTTGATGAAGATTGGTGCACTGCACCACGCGGAACCGTGGGGTTACAGTACGCGTAATACTTTGCATGTGCGCAATAGCACATGAATCCATCCTCTGAGTAATCAAAGAGGAGGATGACTGAAGGATCGCGAAATCTGCAACTGTGCAAACGCCGGCGGACCTGCTAGCCAGGATCGCCGGCGTTTTTTTGTGCGTTGAACAAGCAAATCATGTTGGGGTTCAGGCGGGCGGCTGATTTTGAGCGGCTCCGCTGACGGAGACCTGCGCGCGGGATTTGCGATAGACATTGGCGACAGCGAGAGTCCATAGAGGGACGAGATCGACTCCTGGGATCAGCTTGGCGGCAAAGGAAGGCAAGAACTCCCAATGCCAACCGAGGAGCCATGTGAGCAATCCGCCGACACAAACATCGAGAATGTCGTCCGGGGGAAATGCGGCGCCCTCGAGGATCGAAGGGAAGACGGCGATCTGGAGGATGTCGGCAACGATGGCGACGATCATGGCGATGCGCAGTCGCGGACCGGCGGAAACTTTGACGGATTCGCGATTGAGCTCAGTGGGGTCGGGCATAGGTCACATCGATAGGGTAGCGCGGAAAGGCAAAGAGCAGGGTAGGGACTAGGGAACGGGGACTGAGGGAACAAGGGAGCGAGGCGGCGAAGAGCGAGCTGGTTTGGAGAAGGCCAGATTGTTGGAACGATTATCGCTAGAGCTTGGAAGCTATTGGTTAGACGGAGCCGGGCAAGGAGCTTCTTCCATTTGCAGATCTTCTACTTCGTAGTCCTTCGGTGGTTGAAATTGGGCGGGGTCTGGCGCTTCGAAGTTCAAGCTGCGCAGTGTCTGGATAATGTGCCTACGGGTAAGGCGATTATCCAGATCGTCGCTCACCATGATTCCATGTTCGTCAATCCACTTTTCTTCGGTAATCTTAGCCCCAAGGGTGATCTTTGACATCCTACATCCCCAGATAGTTCCGAAAACTGCTTCCTTCGTGCGCAGATTCTCATATGTTTCAGGAGGGCCTGGCCAGCCGCTGCTGCAGCGACTAAATTGAAATTCCTCGGTGACCGAGTCCTTGGCATGAGGGTCGGGCAGAATCTCAGCTTGAATGTCGGACGGCATTCGACAGTATAGTTGGGGACCGTTTGGGGGACTCTTCGGGTCATACGCGATGCACTGCACGCTTGGAGGCACGCCGGCTTGATGAAGATTCCTGCCGTCGGTTTTCCAGCAGGTATTGCGCCCGACCTGAGCCATGGGAAAATGGAGCCGCCTCGCACGCAGTTCGTTTGAGTTCCAAGAGGTAAATGTTCCAGCGATCCAGTCGTTCGCCCATGTGTATGTCGACCCGTCGGGAAACTGGCTGACCTGGGCGGACCGGCCGGAGGAATCGATCATCTTTGTGATGGTCACGTTGCCCGTTTCGATTTTTCCGTTCACTGTATCTTTCTCGTCTATGCCGTATACCTCGGTCGTTGCCGCAGGTACGTAGTACATCGGCTTTGGCGATGTAGTGCTGCCGACTTCGGTCTGCGCAAGAAGGTGCGGTCCAAAGCCGAAAAGCCCCGTGCATAGGAGTAGCCAAATCCTCATTTGGCTCATCGTTCATCCTCCCGAGCTACCTCGCCTTACGCGTGAGCTTACTACGCCAAAACAGGGAAGGACAAGGCTCGTAATGGGCGGCTGTGTACGTCGTTATCTTGCGTTTTCAAGAAGGGCGATCGAACTACCGAGTGATGGGTCGTTACTCGTAGCGAAGCGCTTCAATGGGGTCGAGATTGGCCGCGCGGATGGCGGGGATCATGCCGCTCACGAGGCCGGTGATGACGAGGATGACAGTGGAGACGATGAGCGAGGAGGGAGAGATGATGAGGCGGATGTCGGCCGACGAAGCGTTTTTGGCAATCGCGCTATAGAACGTGATGCGGCCGACCGAGACGGACACGAGAATGGCGAGGAGGATGCCGCCGATGCCGCCGACACCGGTGATGGCGAGAGCCTCAGCGAGAAACTGAATGAGGATGTGACGTCGGCGCGCGCCGAGAGCCTTCTCGACGCCGATCTCGCGGGTGCGCTGCTGCACCGAGACCAGCATGATGTTCATGAGGCCGATGCCGGCGATGCCGAGCGTGAGCGCGCCCACCAGGGAGAGAAGGATCTGGAGGGCCATGGAAAGAATCTCGAACTGGTGGAGCTGGGAGCGGAGATTGGCGATGTGGATGGCGTCTTTATCGGTGGGGCGGAAGTGGTGAGCGTCGGCGAGGGTGTTGCGGATGGTGGTTTCCATTTTCTGATAGTCGCCGTGATAGCCGATCCAGACGCCGCCGATGTAGTGGATGTCTTTTAGATCGGCCATGGTGTTGAAGGGAATGTAGACGGTGTCATTGATGTTGTCGTTCGACTCCTGCATTTTGGGCTGGAGGACGCCGACGACGGTGAAATCTTCGCCCTTGATGCGAACGGATTGACCCACGGCCCAGACGCCGGAGAAGAGCTTGGTTTTGGCATCGGAGCCGAGGACGCAGACGTGCGCGCGCTGGTCGTCTTCGGCGCCGTTGAAGAAGCGGCCCTGAGTCGGGAGTGAGCTTGATGATGTCGGCGTAGGAGGGGCGAGAGCCGATGATGGTCCAGGTGTAGGTATGGAGATCGTTCTCGACAGGCTCATCCTGAAACTGCATGGGCGAGATGTGGACGATTTCAGGAAGGGCGGCGGTGACGCGGTCGACGTCATCGAGCGTGAGGCGGACCTGGACACCGGCTTTATCGCCGCCGGCCTGCTGGCTGGTTTTGCCGGGGAAAAAGCCGATGGTGTTGGTGCCCCACTCGGCAAAGATGGTTTCAATGGCGTGGGAGAAGCCGTTGCCATAGGCGAGGAGCAGCACGACGGTGGCGATGCCCCAGGCCATGCCGATGGTGGTGATGGCGGTGCGGCGGCGATTGAAGAGCATCGCCTCCCACGCCTGGCCGAGAATGTCTCTGAGCATATTTACTCCTTGCGCAGGGCTTCAATGGGGTCAAGTGCGGCGGCTTTGCTGGCGGGGTAGAGCCCGGCAGCGATGCCGCACAGGATAAGCGTGCCGAGAGCCAGCGCCGCGGACCAGGGCACGATTCGCGGTGGATCGAAGCCGGGAATTTTGTCAGTGAGCACGGCCTGGAGGAGGTGCATGAAGACCCAGGAGACAGCAATGCCGATGATGCCGCTGATGGCGGTCAGCAGAAGGCCTTCCCAGAAGAACTGGGCGATGATGCTGCGTTTGGTGGCGCCGACGGCCTTCATGACGCCGATCTCGCGGGTGCGCTCGGTGACCGAGACCAGCATGATATTGATGATGCCCACGGCGCCGAGGGCGAGAGTAACCACGCCGACGCTGCCGAGAAAAATATCCATCGCGGTAAAGATTGCGCCGATGATATTGGATTCCGTAATGGTGTCAAATTCGTTGAAGGCGTCGGAGAGCGATGGGTCGAAGCCGTGACGCTCGCGCGATGACGCGATGGACGGCGATATCCGCGGCGGTGTTGTCGTTTTTCTTGGTGGGGTTGTATTGGATGGAGTTGACCGCGTCCTGGGGAATGTTGTCGCCCTTCAGAGGGAAATACTCCTGCATGGTGGTAATGGGGATGTACATTTTTTCGTCGTCGTAGGTGTTGTTGCCGCGGCCGACCTTCTCGCCGACGCCGATCACGGTGAAATCGATTCCGTTAATGGAAATGATCTGGCCGATCATGGGATGGCCTTGAAAGAGAATCTGCGCGGATTTTTGCGCGACAAAGACGACGCGGCGCGTCTGGAGGACGTCCTGCTCATCGATAAAGCGGCCTGCAGCGATGGGAAGATAACGGACAACCGTGTAGCTTGGCTGATTTCCGCCCAGATGGGCCGAAGTGTTGCTCCACTGGCTGACCTCGTAGAGATCGGAGCGGGCAAGCTCGGCCGTGACGTTTTTAACTTCAGGCAAGCGGCCAATGGCGTCCTCGTCGCCCAGGGTCAGCTCATAGGGGCGCATGCCGGTGTGCTGGTTGGGCAGGGCGGGGATGGTGCCGTTCATGACCATGACGACGTCATGACCGAATTGCGAAAGCTGCTTACGCTGGCCTTCGCGGAAGCCTTCGCCAAGGCCCACAAGGACGAGCAGCGAGCCAACTCCCCATGCAATTCCAAACATGGTGAGGAAGCTGCGCAGCTTGTTAGCCATGATGGCGCGGAAAACCTGCCCGAGAGTGTCAGAGAAGCTGTTCATGACGTTTGGACGGCGCGGGGCCGTCTTTGCTTATCCTTTAACTATGAAGAATACGACGAAGATAGCGGCGTGGTTCCCGCGAAAGGGGAGGGCCGCGTCCGGGGAAACGACATTCTAGCCCCCGAGTCACTCCATTGGACCCGGTTTTGGGTGATTCGTGGCCCTGTGGAACCGTAATGCATTGCCTTGCGTAGTAGGAGGCAGCGGGTTACAACGGTGAACAGTCACCGTCTCAATCTTTTGGGCAAATCTTATTCAGGCGGCGTGCGCTCGTCCCATTAGGGCATCGTCCGCTGGTCATACTTCAAGCAGCGACCGCCGGGAGACCCGCTCTCCTGCGGAGTTTAGGGGAGGAACCTGTGGCAGCGTCGCGTAAAAACAGGAAGTTGTGGATTGTGGTGGGCACGTTGGGAGCCGTGGTTGTGCTGGTAGTGGCGATCGCTGTAGTGCGTATCGCGAAGGGTGATCCGATTGACCCCAACCGGCTGGCCAAGGTAACGCGCGGCGACGTGGCCAAGTCCGTGGTGGCGACAGGCGACATCCAGCCGATCACGAAGGTAGAAGTAAAGAGCAAGGCCTCCGGCATTGTGGAAAAGCTCTACGTGGACATTAACGATCGAGTCCACAAGGGCCAGGAGCTGGCGCAACTGGATCAGCAGGAGATTACGGCGCAGGTGGACGCGGCGCGCGCGCAACTGGCCAGCGCCGAAGCCAATGTAACGACTTACGAAGCCAACATTGAACAGGACAAAGTGACGGCCTCTGCTCCGGACCTGCCGATGTACAAGGCGACGCTCGACCGGAACACGGAGATGAATAAGGAAGGGATCGTGAGCCGGCAGGCGCTGGACGACGCGAACCGCGATTACCTGGCGGAGCTGACCAAGCGCGATTCGGCGAAGGCGCAGATTGGCGTGGACACGGCGAAGCTGAAACAGGCGCGGGCGCAGGTGCAGCAGAGTGAAGCGAGTTTGAAGCAACTGGAGGAGCAGCTCTCGTATACAACCATTGTTGCGCCGATGGACGGCGTGATTTTATCCCGTGACGTTGAAATGGGCGACGCGGTGAGCTCGATCCTGGTGCTGGGGTCAACGGCAACACTGGTCATGACCGAGGGCGATACATCAGAGGTGTACGTGCAAGGAAAGGTCGATGAGGCCGACATCGCGCACGTCTACATGGGACAGCCCGCGCGCATCAAGGTGGAGAGCTTTCACGACCGGCTGTTCTACGGGAAAGTGACGAAGATTGCGCCGATGGGCGTGGAAAAAGACAACGTGACGACGTTCGAGGTGCGGGTGTCAATCAACAATCCCGGAGGCGAGCTGAAGGCCAACATGACGGCCAACGCGGAGATCATGCTGGACGAGCACAAGGGTGTGCTGACGGTGCCGGAAGACGCTGTGATTTACGACAACAAACAGAGTGCGTTCGTCGATGTTCCGGACAGCCACCAGAAAGAGGGATTCAGGAAGATTCCGGTGACGGTGGGACTGTCGAACGGGTCGGTGACGGAGATTACAAGCGGCGTGAATGAAGGCCAGCAGGTGGTGCTGCAGCAGTAGGGAAGTTAGCCGAGCCTCGGGTGCCAATTCACCCGCCCGATGAATCAATGGCTTGGAGTCATACCCCTCAAGAGCCCTTTTTCCACGGCTGGGTCATCAATGACATAGAACAGCGCAACCGGTACCCCATTTTGTTCCATGTTTTCATGTTCTCGATATGGTTTCAGTTTGATTATTTCTGTTATGCCCTTTTCAGTGGAAATGCGGTAATACGTCGATGGAATTAGCTCTTTCGTCTTGCCCCTTACCTCCGCCAGTTTTTTCCCTTTCCTGTCTGTTAATACAAATTTCGCATCAGGGCCGACCAGTGGTGTGTAGAGGTTCAATGTTACAGAAACATCTGAGCGTCTAAGTCCGGTCGGGAGCGTTATCGATTTTGGCAGGGTTGATTCACTTGCTAAGGTAAAGGTCGACTCGACACAGCCGGTTAGTGCGCAGGGACACATGCATAACGCAACGATGAGCAGGAATCGTTTTTCCCGCCAATGCATTTTCAATCCGCGCGCCATTCCAGAAAAGCCTACATCGAATCGAAATCGATGTCGAATCTAAGTCTTCGCTGTTGAGGTCGACCATCGTACTATCCCAGGTGCCCAAAGGCGAGGCACCTGGGGCACCCGCGTTTCAAGGGGGTTGGTTGCGTTCAGCGGGCGAGGAAGTTTTCGTTGGCGAGGATGCGGTAGAGGGTGGAGCGGCTGATGGCGAGTTGGCGGGCGGTGCGAAGCTTGTTGCCGCGGTTGAGATCGAGGACGATACTGGACATGCTGGCGGATGACGGCGTCGAGCGAGAGGTCGGCGACGCGGGCGGTGGTTTGCGGGTCGAGTGACGGAGTGGAGCCGGATGAAGGGTTGGCCCAGGGATTGAATGTGGAATTGATGAGGGAGTTGGCGGCGAACGGGGCGTCGAATTGCGGAACCGGCGAAGGCTGGAGGCCGTCGGGCAGGGCGAGGTCAGAGGCTCGGATGACGCCGTTGTCGGCCTGAAGAAGAGCGTTTTCGAGAATGCCGGCAAGCTCGCGCACGTTGCCGGGCCAGGCATGCTGGAGAAGGCGGGCGAGGGAGCCGGGCCCGAGGACGACGGGGCGCTGCTGATAGCGGGCGCAAATGCGGTCAAGGAGGAATTGGGCGAGAGGGGCGATGTCTTCGCGGCGCTGACGAAGCGGAGGGATGGCGAAGCGAATGGTGGTGAGGCGAAAGGCGAGGTCGGGAAGAAGCAGTCCCTGACCGGCCATCTGGCGAAGCGGAGTTTGGGTAGAGGCGAGCAGAACGGCGCGGCCAGGCGGGCGGTCCTGAAGATTCTTGAGGACACCGAGGAGCAGGCCCTGGCCGGGAGGGGCGAGGAGGTCAACGCGATCGAGATAGGTGAATCCGGCAAGGGTGGAGGGATCGGCGTCGGTAGCGAGCCACTCGCGGGCGTCGCGGCGCTGAAAAGCGCTGGCGGCGAGAGGCGATCGACTGAAGAGATAGCGGGCAAGAGTATGCTTTCCTGTGCCGTGCTCGCCTTCAATAGCGGCGACCTGGAGATGGGGCGCGACCATCTCCGCCTGCATGAGGAGCTTGCGCCAGGCTGCGCTGACGCCGACGACATGGATGGAGGCACTGGAAGAATCAAGCTCCACGAGCGTAAGGCCGGAGGCGGAGGGCTGCGCGTGGAATGGAGCGGAGCTATGCATGGATCCCAACCTGCCTCGCGAGCGACGCAAAGATGAACTGCCAAGTCATCACAGGTCTCATCGGCGAGGTGGGGGAAAACATGAATAAAGCAGGGAATAGGGGCCTAGGGACTAAGGGACTAGGGAAGCAGATTTGAGGCGCCGCGTTATACTCAAGCATTCCAGCCGGGGCGAATTCCAAAACAGCTTTGCATTTGAAGAATCTGAGGAAACAGAAATGCCATCTCAGTCTCGAGCCGAGAGGCGGTTGGGGCACGCCGCTCGATGGCGTGAACCGCTTGGCGATGAGCGGGGACTGCGGACCGGGCGCGCAAAGAAGCTGCGGGGTTGGGGAAGCGCGGCGTGGGTGCTTGGGATTGCCGTATTTGCGGCGCTGCACGCGTGGCATCTGAGAGCGGATTTTCCCAACGGATCACCGTGGATCTTCGATTGGGCAAAGTACACCGACGAGGGGTGGTATGGGGCGGCGGCCATTCGCGCGCACCTGTATGGGCATTGGTATATGGCCGGCGATTTCAACGCCGCTGTGACGCTGCCGGTATGGCCGTTTCTGGAGTGGGTACTGTTTCTTCTTCACCGGGGTGACAGTGGAGGCGGCGCGAGGATTGGCGGTTAGCTGCTTCTTCGCGAGCGTGGCGTTGACCTACCTGCTGCTGCGCGGGAGCGGGCCAAGGTGGATCGCGCTGCTTGGCGTAACGCTGGCGGTGACAAGCCCATATCTCTACTGCTTCAATCGGCTGGCTATTCTCGAGCCGCTGGAGACAACATTGACTCTGGCAATGTTGAACGCGGCGGTGCGGCTGCCGAGGATGAAGCGGCCGGTGATGGGCTCGGTCGGGATCGGGCTGCTGTTTGCGCTCGCGATGCTGACCAAGACGAACGCGGTATTTCTGGCGCCGGCTGTGGGGTGGGCGATAGGGGTTCCGCTCTGGGAGCGGCGAAAAGTGGCGCTGAAGTGCTTGCTGGCGGCGGGGTCGACGGCGGCCGTTGTGTATAGCGCGTGGATTGCGCTCATCGGTTCCGCGGGGTTGATGGGCGATTACAAATATTTCTTCCTCTCTGCGAACGCCTACGTGAAGCCTGCGGAGTTTTGGTGGCCGCTAGTGGCATTCTGGTGGTCGCTTCACGGAATGCTTTGGGTGGATCACAGCCTGGTGTTGCTGGCGGGGGCGCTGGCGGTGGGCGCGACGTTGGCGTGGCGGACAAGATGGGGCCGGAGAATCGGCCGAGATCCGGTGTTTGCGGCGCTCAGTTCTGGGGATTCTGGGATTCGTATTGTTTATGACGGTGCAGAATCACCCGCAGCCCCGCTACTTTGCCGTGCCGGCCTTCTTTGTCTGCATCGTGGTGGCGCTGGGAGCGGGGAAACTTGTGGAGCAGCCGGGTTGGGCGCGGCGGCTGGGATGGATTGCGATTGCGGCAGCGGCGACGGCAGCGGGCATTCATGGATGGAGAACGATTGGTTACGCGACACATCCGGAATACACGTTTGTAAACGCGGCGACCAAGCTGACACAGTATATTGATACGCATCCCAACGGAAAGCGGTTGATCGTGTCGACCAGCGGCGATGAGATCACGCTGATTACGCAGCTGCCTGCGATCTGCGACGAGCTGAGCACCGATGATCTGGCCGACAAGGTGGGCCACTACGAGCCAGGATGGTTCGCTTCATGGAACGCAGTCGATCCGAGTACGCTCGTGGATCTGCATACGCGGTATTCGCTGGAGCAGGTGGCGAGCTTCCGCGCGTTTGACGATCCGGACCGGAATGTTCTGGTGCTCTTCAAACTGCACCCTTTGCCAGGGGGGAAGGTGCGCGATGAATCGGATCCGGGCTTGAACGATGTGCTGCCGGACGACCGGATTGATGTGCCGGTGGAATGAAGACGGTGGACGGTGAGCGGTGAACGGTGGACGGAAAAAGGTAACTGGATCAGGACAACTTCCCAAAGACGATTCTCATCAGACGACTGAAAAACGAAGGGATTCTCGGGCGGAGGTGTGCGCCGGCAGCGGAGATTTTGCGTTGGCGGGGCGGGTTTGTGAGCGCGATCCGGAATGGGACCGAACCAGGCTGGAAGAAGCGCAGGGAAAGCCCGTGACAGCTATCACTCGACAGAGGTGTATTCGGATGATAGCCTTCCGGAGGCAATTCCCCGGTGTTTGAGATGCCGGTTGCGGGGCCGAATGTGCCTCAATTTCAAAACCTTATGTATGGAGGATGTGTGACTGTACTGGGTTGGATGAACTTCTGTCTTAGCATGAGCGTTTTGACGCTCATCGTGGCTGCGTTTTTTGCGCGGCAGGTTATTGGGATTGTGATGGGGGCGGCGGCGAAGACTTCCGCGGCCATGAAGAAGGGCGCAGACGTGCTTCTGAATCGGCCGTATAAAACCGCGGCGGCCCTGCTGACGCTTCTGCTACCGACGTTCGCATACGGGCAGACGGATCAGGCGGGCGGAGAAGCCAGCCTGAAAGTGCCGGACTTGTCGACGGTGAATTTCCTTGGCATGAACGGACACGCGCTGCTGTCGCTGGGGTTGTTATTCTGCGCCGGCGGCCTGTTGTTTGGCCTGGTGATTTTTGTGCAGTTGAAGAACTTGCCGGTTCACCGCACGATGCGCGAAATGTCGGAACTGATCTATGAGACATGCAAAACGTATCTGATCACGCAGGGCAAGTTCATTTTGCTGCTCTGGGTTTTCATCGCGGTGATTATCTCGCTGTACTTTGGCTATCTGGCGCCGGTGCCGGGAAAATCGATTGCGGTGACGCTCCCGATCATCTTGTTGTTTTCGCTGGTCGGCATCGGGGGCAGCTACGGCGTGGCATGGTTCGGAATTCGCGTGAACACCTTTGCGAACAGCCGTACGGCGTTCGCGGGATTACGCGGAAAACCCTATCCATGCTTTGCGATTCCGCTGAAGGCCGGCATGAGCATCGGCATGATGCTGATCTCGGTTGAGCTGCTGATCATGCTATTCATCCTGTTGTTCATCCCAGGCGATTATGCGGGGCCATGCTTTATCGGGTTCGCGATTGGCGAGAGCCTGGGCGCGGCGGCGCTGCGTATTGCCGGCGGCATCTTCACCAAGATCGCCGACATCGGCTCGGACCTGATGAAGATCGTATTCAAGATCAAGGAAGACGATGCGCGCAACCCGGGAGTGATCGCGGACTGCACGGGCGACAACGCGGGTGACTCGGTTGGCCCGAGCGCCGACGGCTTTGAAACTTATGGCGTGACCGGCGTGGCCTTGATCACGTTCATTTTGCTGGCGGTACCGAGCCCCACTACGCAAGTGCAGCTGCTGGTATGGATTTTCGTGATGCGCGTGGCCATGCTGGTCTCGAGTTCGGCTGCTTACTTCCTGAATGGCGCAATTGCTCATGCGAAATACGCCAGTGCCGACGAAATGGATTTTGAGACGCCATTAACTTCACTGGTTTGGATCACGTCCATCGTTTCGATCGCCCTGACCTACGTCGTTACATACCTGATGATTCCCACCCTCGGCGATGGAACGCTATGGTGGAAGCTGGCTTCGATCATCTCCTGCGGAACGCTGGCGGGCGCGATCATACCCGAGTTGGTGAAGGTTTTCACTTCGACCAAATCGGGCCATGTGAGAGAAGTAGTGAAGTCAGCGCAGGAAGGTGGAGCATCGCTGGGGATCCTGTCGGGATTCGTGGCCGGCAATTTTTCGGCCTACTGGCTGGGATTCAGCATGGTTGGGCTCATGTCAATGGGCTACTTCTTCAGCACGGGCCCATCGATGGCGAGCCTGATGCTGGCCCCGGCGGTGTTCGCATTCGGCCTCGTCG
The DNA here is from genome assembly GCA_963813015.1 of uncultured Acidobacteriaceae bacterium. Lineage (GTDB taxonomy): Bacteria > Acidobacteriota > Terriglobia > Terriglobales > Acidobacteriaceae > Telmatobacter. The sequence goes on along the minus strand of CAWEXN010000012.1, from coordinate 10,286 downwards.
CATTTGGATTCCTTGGAATGGGCCCGGTGACGATTGCGGTGGATTCCTACGGACCGGTCACTGACAATGCTCAGTCGATCTACGAGCTTTCGCTGATCGAGAATGTTCCCGGCATCGAGGCCGAGCTCAAGAAGGACTACAACATCGACGTAAAATTCGAGCGCGCGAAGGACCTGCTGGAAGCGAACGATGGAGCCGGCAACACTTTCAAGGCTTCGGCCAAGCCGGTGCTGATCGGAACCGCGGTGGTGGGCGCAACGACGATGATTTTCTCGATCATCATGGCGCTGACCCACGGACTGACCGTGAACGTGCAAAACCTCTCTCTGCTGCACGCGCCCTTCCTGCTGGGGTTGATCAGCGGCGGGGCAATGATCTACTGGTTCACCGGCGCTTCAACGCAGGCGGTGACCACGGGCGCATATCGTGCGGTCGAGTTCATCAAAAAGCACATCAAGCTGGAAGGCGTGGAGAAGGCGTCGGTCGCTGATAGCAAGAAAGTGGTGGAAATCTGCACGAAGTACGCGCAGAAGGGAATGTTCATCATCTTTCTGGCGGTCTTCTTCGTCACACTTTCCTTCGCGTTCGTGGAGCCGTTCTTCTTTATCGGCTACTTGATCTCGATTGCGACCTTCGGGTTGTACCAGGCGATCTTTATGGCGAACGCCGGCGGCGCATGGGACAACGCGAAGAAAATCGTAGAAGTCGAGTTGAAGCAGAAGGGAACGCCTCTGCACGACGCAACTGTCATCGGAGATACCGTGGGCGATCCGTTCAAGGACACTTCTTCGGTGGCCCTGAATCCAGTGATCAAGTTCACGACCTTGTTTGGATTGCTGGCAGTGGAGCTTGCGGTCACTCTGACTAAAAGCAACGCAGGACTGGCGCATGCGCTGGCGGTCGTGTTCTTCCTGATCTCGGTGTTCTTTGTGCGGAGATCGTTCTACGGAATGAGGATCGACAAGGGCAACTGACGAACTGCCGTGGACCGTGGACGGTGAACCGTGGTCCGCGAATCGTGATTCGTGGTCACGGGGTTCGTGGAATGCAAAGTGAAGATCGGCTCCGCGTGCGGATAGGCGCGGGGCCGATTTATTTTTGGCGTGATCGGATTTCAGGACAAGGTGGGACGGGGCCTGGCGGCGCGAAAAACGCAGAAAATCATTGTGATCGGCGGGATAGCGAGGGTATGCTGGCCCCATGCGATGAAGAAGCTTTCCCTAACTTTCGACGATGGACCTTCCCCGCCTTGCACGGAGGCGCTTCTCGCGGTCCTTACGTACTATTCCGTTCCCGCGACCTTCTTTATGATTGGCCAGAGAATGCTGGCGCATGAGCCGGCGGTCAAGCGCGTCGAACAGGCGGGCCACGTGATCGGTAATCATACGCGGACGCATCGGAATCTCTGCGGCGCGCCGTTCGAGGCCATCGACCACGAGATTAACCGGTGGGGAAAGTACTTCCGCCCGCCCGGCGGCCACTACGACGAGGGAATACTGGAGTACCTGCGGCTCCATGACATCGAGCTGGTGATGTGGGATGTTGATGGACTGGACTGGAAACTCAAGACCGCCGATGAGATCGTTGACCATATTGCCGCGCAAATCGGCACACTCGATGACGGCGGCATCGTGCTGCTGCACGACGGCGACTCTGAAGACCCGAATGGCAACCGCTGGGCGACAGTCGAAGCGACTGACCGGGTGATCACGCACTACCGCGCCAAGGGATTTGAGTTTGTGCCGCTGAGCGAGATGACCTTGCCGAGGAAGCCAAGGAAGGCGTGGCAATGAGCGCCACGAAGCATCTCGCAGACCGAAGCTGTCAGGCTTTCTCGTCGGGTGAGACAACATCGCGCACGATGGAGACCCAACTGAAAAGGACGGCGGTGGCGCAGCCGATGAGCCCAGCGAAAAACATGAACTCCACGATGTGGATGGCCAAAACCGCCAATCTGTAAGTGAGTGTCATGAGCGACCCGTTCCGAGCCCTCTTGCAAACTCCCCAAGGCGGCCGGAGCTTCTTTCTGAAAGCGGTTTCACGGTATTGCGATGCTCATGCCATGTGCAAGCTATACAAAGGTATAGTGGTGCCGGAAGTCGACGTCTGGCCAGATCGCGATCAGGGGTGACGGAGCGAGGCCGAGTTAGACGGGGAGTCTCGCCGAGAAGCCGGTAAGCTCCGAATGTGCGGGCCTATATCGCCCGAATGTCCACAACTTGAACAGAGATGCAGGCGAAGTGCACCGGTTCTGCGCCTTGTGCCGGGGCTTGGCCGGGGCTAGGGTTGAGGCACGGGTCCGAGCGGTTGGATTGGGGCCTTGAAATGGCCCCTGAGATGCCCCAGATCTGATGCAAATTCGACCGCTCAGACCCGCTGCAAACAAGGCTGAATCGAGCTTTCCACAGGCAAATGGCGGGGTTTAGTGAGGTGGTGCACGAAATGTTAACAAAATACAAGATGTTGTGGTTTGTTCTTGACACGCACCATGGACAGCGGTAAGTTTTCATCTGCGGCTGTAAACAGTCTGTTAAAAGACACCGGCGCAAAACCGAGCGATCCCGGAGTTGAAGTGCTCCATCCAGCGTCTCGCTAGCGGCTAGTCGGATCAAATGGCCAGACGGCAGGAACGGACGGAAAAGTACAACGACGAGGGGAAGAGCGGGATAGCTGGCGGGCCGTAGACGATCTAAGGAATTCGCGGAACTTTCGCCCTCAATTTCTGTTTGTTTCCAAATAGTTGCGGGTTGTACCCGCGCTCCGGCTGAATGGCCGGTGATAGGGCTTCTTACGTTGATTTCGACCCATGGAGAGTAACAAGATGAACGAGGCTCACCTTCAGACTTCGACCGCTGCTTACCCGACCACCCCCCGTACGCAGGGCCTGACCTTTTCCCGGCGCTTCTCGAAGGAGGGAGTTTCCCCCTACGACGAATTAGCGTGGGAGCGGCGCACAGCGTCGATCACCGACACCAAGGGGAACACGATCTTCGAGCAGAAGGACGTAGAAGTACCCGTGGACTGGTCGATGACGGCGACGAACATTGTGGCTTCAAAGTACCTGCACGGGCAGATCGGCACGCCGGAACGCGAAACGGGTGTGCGGCAACTGGTGGCGCGCGTGGCAGAGACGGTGCGCGACTGGGGCATGGCCGGAGGTTACTTTGCCACGACAGTGGACGCGGGGATCTTCCACGATGAGCTGGCGCATCTGCTGCTGACGCAGAAGGCGGCGTTTAATTCGCCGGTGTGGTTCAACGTGGGCTGCGACCGGCTGGAGCCGGATGCGGATGGGCAGAACTGGCACTGGGATCCGGTGACCGGGGGCGTGCAGTACTCGGCGACGGGCTACAGGAACCCGCAGTGCTCGGCGTGCTTCATTAACGCGGTTGACGATTCGCTGGACTCGATCCTTACGTTGGCGAAGACGGAAGGGATGCTGTTCAAATGGGGATCGGGTACGGGGACAAATTTGTCGTCTCTGCGCGGATCCATGGAGTTGCTCTCGGGCGGCGGGTCGGCCAGCGGCCCACTGAGCTTCATGCGCGGGTTTGACGCATTTGCCGGCGTGATCAAGAGCGGCGGCAAGACGCGGCGCGCGGCGAAGATGGTGATCCTGAATGTGGACCATCCGGACATTGTGGACTTTATCGAATGCAAGTCAAAAGAAGAGGCGAAAGCTTTCACGCTGATCAAGGCGGGCTACGACGGAAGTGGGCCAGACTCAGAGGCTTTTTCTTCGATTTTCTTTCAAAATGCTAACAATTCTGTGCGTGTCAGTGACGAGTTCATGCGCAGCTACGAGGCCGACGGAGATTTCACCACTTATACGGTGAAGGGCCACCAGCCGGTGAAGACCTACAAAGCGCGCGAGATCATGGGCAAGATCGCCGAGTCAACGTGGCTGTGCGGCGATCCGGGAATGCAGTTCGACGACACAATCAACAAGTGGCACACGAGCAAGAACACGGCGCGGATCAACGCATCGAATCCGTGCAGCGAGTACATGTTCCTGGACAACTCGGCGTGCAACCTGGCGAGCCTCAATCTAATGAGATTTGTCACGCCGGCCGGCACATTCGACACCGCAGCGTACCGGCACGCGATTTCGGTATTGATCACGGCAATGGAGATTCTGGTGGACAACTCAGGTTATCCAACCGAAGCCATTGCGCGGAATTCGCACGATTACCGTCCGCTTGGGCTGGGCTATGCGAACCTGGGCGCGCTTCTGATGTCGTTCGGGCTGCCGTATGATTCTGAGGCAGGACGCGACCTGGCGGGAAGCATGACAGCCATGGTGACGGGTCAGGCGTACCTGCAATCGGCGATCATTGCGGCGCAGTGCCCGCCGCTGACTTCGGCGACGCCGCTGACAGCGAGCGTGGAGCACCAGGGCGGAGCATGCCCGGGCTACTACGTGAATCGCGAGCCGTTCCTCGACGTGATCCGGATGCACCGGGCCGAGGTAAACAATATCGGGAAGTCGCGGCAGAGCGGCGAGCCGTTCACGGTGCCGCAACTGGATGCGCTGATCGATGCCAGCCGCGAGTGCTGGGATATGGCGCTGCTCTACGGCGAGCGCTATGGCTACCGCAATTCGCAGACCACGGTGCTGGCGCCGACGGGCACGATTGGCTTCATGATGGATTGCGACACGACGGGAATTGAGCCGGACCTGGCGCTGGTGAAGTACAAGAAGCTGGTGGGCGGCGGCATGATCAAGATCGTCAACAACACGGTGCCGTCGGCGTTGTTCAAGCTGGGATACAACAACGAAGAAGTGAACGCGATCGTCAGCTATATCGACGCGACGGGCACGATCGAGGGTGCGCCGGGGATCAAGCCGGAGCACCTTGCGGTGTTCGACTGCAGCTTCAAGCCGGCGAAGGGCACGCGGTCGATTCATTACATGGGGCACATCAAGATGATGGCGGCGGCGCAACCGTTCTTGTCGGGCGCAATATCAAAGACGGTGAACCTGCCGCACGAGGCAACGGTGGAAGATGTGGCCGAAGCCTATGCGGAAAGCTGGCGACAGGGCATCAAGGCAGTGGCGATTTACCGCGACGGATCGAAGGGCACGCAACCGCTGAACACGAGCATGGACGCGAAGAAGGAGCCGTCGGCGTTGGATGCAGTAGGCAGCCGACTGCTGTCGAATCTGGCGGCATCGCAAGCAGCGGTCGAAGCCGACGTGAAACTGCTGGAAGCGCACGGCGCGGACAAGGTAGAGGTAAGCGCCAAACAACTGCTGGCAACGGTGCAGGCATTCCAGAAGGCGCTGGACGAGATTACCGCGGCGGCCGCGGTTCCGGTACTAACGCCGACACCGGCGATGAATCCGGCGACCGAAATTCCACGGGAAGCGCAGGATCTAAATGCTCCGCCGCGCGCGATCCGTCACCGGCTGCAGGAGGAGCGTGCGTCGCTCACGCACAAATTCTCTATCGCCGGGCACGAGGGCTACATCACCGTGGGAATGTATCCGAACGGCCAGCCGGGCGAGATTTTCATCCGCATGGCCAAGGAAGGATCGACGGTGAGCGGGCTGATGGACGCGTTTGCCACATCGGTTTCGCTGGCGCTGCAGCACGGCGTGCCGCTGAAGGTGCTGTGCGAGAAGTTCGCGCACACGCGGTTTGAGCCTTCGGGCTGGACGGGCAACGAGCAGATCGGGTACGCGAAGAGCCTGATGGACTACATGTTCCGCTGGCTGAATCTGCGCTTCCTGTCAGGGCAGCAGTTGACGCTGTTCGCCGGGCTGGGTCAGCAGGCTCCGCAATTGACGGCGTCGCCAAGCATGATTGCGGAGAGCGATCTCGATGACGATGAATCGCCGACGACGCAGCAGCACATAGCGCGGCTGGCGGAGGAAGTGGCGAAGCGGCTGAACCAGGTGACGGCAAGCAGCGCGCATTCGGGCGGCGGGATTGCTCCAGAGCCCCAAGCCGAAACGGGCGGCAGCTCGCCGCGGCGGATCACGGAAGCGCAAATGCGCGAGGCGCCGGCGGCGGGTCCTTCGCAAGTGCCCAGCATGCAGGACCGCGGGCTGTATCACGCGGCCGATGCGATGCGAGGGATGTACGACATGGGCGATGCGCCGAGTTGCGGCACGTGCGGCGCGATCATGGTGAGGAACGGGAGTTGCTACCGCTGCATGAGCTGCGGGTCGACGTCAGGGTGCAGTTAAGCGAGTTGAGAACCAGGGACGATTGAGGTGTGGGTGCACCCAAAAGGTGAAAGTTGAACCGCATAAGGCGAAAGTTGGAACCGCATATAATGGAAGTCGCACATTTTTAAAGACTTACATATGATTCGGCCGGGGCGCGAGTGGTTTATGCGCTCCGGTCGAAAAATCCTGCATAACCTACACAACCTACACAACTCATTTCTTATCAGCGCACAGCGAGCAGTGGAGGTTTTCGTCGCCGTTGGTCAAACCTACACAACCATAAGCGCCGGCGACGTCGTGGAGAAGAGTCCGAGTGGCCAAGTCCAGGATGAGTCCATTACCAGCCGCACCCAATCTCCGGGTAATGAGGCCGGCCTTCCGCAGCTTGTGACCGACTTTTTCGGGGGAATACACTAACCGCTCGCCGCGCTCCTTCTGGATTCGATTGACTTCAGCGGCCACCTCCCCGACCAGAACCTGGTTCTTGCCCTGGTGGCAAAGGGTGAGCGCCGCACCGATGGCAAGCATTCCGAGGTCGTCAAGGCGATCGGAGAGCTGACGATCGGAGAATGGTGTCAGCAGCGAGACAATCTCTGCCTGAAGCTGTGGAGCGCCCACAACGCATCTTCCCAGTGCGCCTGCAATCGCGTTGGCCTCTGACGACAGGCCTACCACGTTGAACTCCGACGCGATCACTGCTGGCATCGACCGGAGTCTGTACGCCAATAGCTGGTTCTGCAGTCTCTGCTTCAACTCTTCCGACAGGGGCGCCGCGCGCTGTGATTCGACCCGTGGCACAGTCGAAGTGTTGATCCTCAGATAGTGCCGCAACTCCGAGTTCGCCGGCAGGTCCGCGCCCAGGTAGACGGCCTTCGGGCCGAAGTAGTCCGGTGGCGCAAAAGGTTGACCTCCATCAACCTTGATGCGCGCCAAGTAGCCGCGGCCGGTGGAGCAGGAGAGCAGTAATGCCATTCGCTTGCTTAGAGCCGGCTCAACGATGAGCAGAGTAGGGTTCAGCTGCCAGCGGATGCTCTCCAGAGTAGTGCTGGTGACCCCAGCCAAGAGCACCGGGTGATAGCAAAGCGCTCGCAAGATGCGTAGCAAGACATCTGCTTCATGGGCGCAACCGGTAATCGCCAAGCCTGGTGCAAGCGGAAGTGCGACGTGGACCCAACTGGAGAAGATCCAGAGTGTGAGCAAGGCGCAGTCCCCGTCAGAGAGGTGGGTTTGTCCTTTGATGGCCAGACTGATTTCGGCAAATAGGTCGCTTGTTGTTCCATAGTCTGCTGTGCCAGTTGGGAATGGAATCCGTTCCCATGGGTCGCGATTGTAGTCGCCACGATCGATCATCTGCTGAAAGATCTTCGTAGCCTCAATGGGAGCGGAAAATTCGAACCGGGAGTTACCCAAGGAACCGTCTTCGCGCCGTATCCATTCTTCAATTTTCCAGACTGCATTCCCGCCATCGTTGGAAGGTGCAACTTCGGGGGCACCCGGAAGTGCCGACGTCGCTTGGCCAGGGGCGTGCTCGTCATCCATTGGTGCGGAGGATCGGCCGGAGTCGCCTTGCGATGCAGCGAGTTCGTCCGACCCTGGTGGGCCAGGAGCCAGTGTTTCAGATTCGGTTCGTTCTAACATGTTTGTAATCCTCCTTGCTTGGTTGGTTGAGTGGTGGCGCCCAAGAGCAAAATAAATGTGAGCTTCATTGACCTCGGGCGCTGCCAGCGGTTGCCTGTTTCGGATGCGGATGCGAGCCAACGAAAACACTTGGTCCGTTCTCGCGAAGGGAACCGCGGACGTCGCGGGCCCCTCCCACCGTCCTACCTTGGATCCCGCAGTTGAAAAACACGGTTCTCACTAGCGAACCCCTTCGAAGTTGTTAGAGCAACGGCGCTGCCGGCTTCAGTCAGTTAGCCGCGCCATTCCCCGATTGTCGCCAAGGCCAAGATTCGACGATCGTCAAACGGGCTTCGGGCACCAATGTCGCAGCTTCGGTAGCTTTCCGCAGCCGCATTTTCTTGCGCGCAGCGATCCGTCAATCAATTGATTTACTTGATCATCAAAATCAATAACTCGACCTTGTTCCTTCCTGACATCGACGTGTCCGACTTGGGCTGCTTCGATGGCATTCGTTAATTCAGCGCCCCGACCATTTCCCGGCCGCTGGTGGGTTGTGGTTAAGCATCCTCAGTCTGATCGGCGACTGAGAGCTTGCCAGCCGTGAGCGCGAGATGGCCGGAGAGAACGGCACGACGAACGCTACAGGCTTTCTGAGTGAGTAAAAACTTCAAATTCCCAGACTTCCCGCATTTCGGCTTGATGTCCGGCGTACTGGACACGAAAGGAAGTAGAGATTCGGCGCGCAGAGATAATCTCAAAGCGAGCTATACCCTCAAAGAATTCTGCTTGCTCCGCGAGAAGGTTGTTTGCAGCCTCTGCCAGGTTGCGGCCCACAGCAGACTCATGAATCGTCGTGTTCAGCGCAATACGATCCCGCTGATTTTGAGATACTGGATTCTTCATAACTTTTCTCCCATCACTTTCTGGCTGTTGGATTTCGTTTGGTTATCGCGTTCAATTCCCATCCACCTAGTGCGTTGAGTCGGCGGGCCTGAAAGACCGAATGGGTAGCCTTTCCCGGCCGCTGTTACCTGGGCTTCACCAGGACTCCTGTGTACCTAATACGGCGCTTTTCGACGTTTTGTGGTGTCGACGACGAAAATCATTGGAACCCGCTGCAGAACTCGGCTTCATACGAAGAGATGTGCCGAGGGTCCGCCTGCGCGAATCGCGTCGACTAACCAGGATGTCCTCCTTTCCAAGTGTTGGTTGTAGTTATGGCGACAGTTCTCCCGTGCGCTTGGCGGCTGCCTCTTCAGCGGCCCTCCAGAGCGCGGTCAATTTTGCGCTGCTTCAGTTGTCTACTGCTCTGTTCGTCCCGCCTGCTCCGCCTGACTAACCTCACGAGCAGACATGACGCGCTTCAGGGCGCCGAGTGGAATCCGAAGAACACGGTATCGTCGACCTGCTCCGTGCGACGGCCCAACATTCAGAACACCAGGTTCGTTATCGAACATCCTCCGCGCCGTATCGCGGCTAATATTCAAAATCTCCGCTACTGCTGCTACTGTCAGGTATTCTTCGTCCATATTTTGGTTATAGGCTAGTTGCGTTTGTTCCGATTCCTAAGTGAAGTTCTGCAAGTCGAAACCTCTATATGATTCAGTTTCAATAACCTATGGCTAGCCCTTTCATTTTGGCTGCAAGTGCCGAACAAAGCTCTGGCGCTCGCTGGGACGACTATGCCCAAACTGTCGGGCAGCAAACGTGGTCGCTTCAATGCGAGGGTAACCGAACCAGTAAATCGAGATGCCTCGGGACGAGCCTATCCTGATCCACAGACACGTTCGGCTCCGGAGACGCGATGGATGACAGTAAAGTCAAGAGGGTCCGACAGAAAACTGAGAGGAAGGCTCAGACTCGGACACGTCGACTTGCCAGCCTAAAGGGTGAAAAGAAGTTGCTGGCACAGAACAATCAAGACCGCGAACGCCTCTTTGCTTTTTTCAAGTTGCAAGGTTTAGAGAAGGAGCTAGAACTCAATCAGATTCTACTTCGAATTCTAATGAACTACAGCAAATTGGCGTCCTACAGGGGATCCGAGGAGGCGTCGATCTACGCGTACGCTGCTGTTGAACTCCGCGAGGACAGAGCCCGTCTTCACCTTTTCGAGTTCCTCCAGAAAACATCCCGAAGCCACAAACCAAGACTCGTTAAATATTGGACGCCAAGAATGGAAGACTCGCGTTACTTCATACCCCGCTGAGCGACCCTTCTTGGGCTCCATTGCCTCCTGTTTGGAAAAGTAAATTCAAAGAAGAGCTGTTATTGTGCTGGTGCGTACTGGAAGGTGACACTGAAAGTTCCAACTCTAATGATGCCGTATCTAGCCAGAATCAGAAAGATGTCGAAGGCCGCCGAAATCAACAATGTATTGTTCAACTGGCCGGAGATTATCAAACGGCACAAGCGAGAACGCAAGTAGCTGAATGGGTGCTCGAGCGACGGAACACTACGCCTACCGCCCACGCCCGCCAGCGGGTTTGTCATG
>CAWEXN010000011.1:0-153186 GCA_963813015.1 uncultured Acidobacteriaceae bacterium | reverse complement strand
ATTATCATCCAGAAAAAACTGACAACGAAGGGAGCGACCATCACTACTACCCCAAATAGAACAATCCCTGACGGGGGAGCGATATGGTCGGGCCGGTTTCATTTTCTTATCCGGCCCGACTGTGACCTTGAATACCTTCAAGGAGCAATAGGAGGGTATGTCAGCGCGATCGCCCTGGCAGATTCCGAAGAGTCGTTCATGCAGACAGCATTCGCGGCACTTGTGGAGAGAAAGGTCACGCCCAATAACGAATATGAGGAAATCGAAGATATTTCCGAGAAATACCGGAAAAGAGACCTCTCCGATGAGTGGATGGAGCTTTGCAATTATGCGCTGAATACCGGCCGGGTTGCCTTCAATAATTTCGAGCTTTACGCCGCCGAGTGAGGTGTGTGGCTCAGGTCCCGCCTTTGGGATCTGGTAATGCTCCTGTTGACAGCCGCAATGCTGGGCACCTAGTCCTACATCTACGACGACTTCAACCGGCTTACCAGCGGCAACGCGACCGCCGGAGTGGATTCGGGGCTCGCGTCAGTTTGGACCTACGACTGTTACGGCAACCGATGGGCTCAAAATGCCACACACTCCGGAATCGTCGCCAGATCACTACCCAAGAGAATTGCTCAGTGAGACCCTTGCGATCCTGAAAACCGAATCGGGCTTATAATTGCTTGTCTCAATCTTCAGGGGTTCACTCCAATACCTATTCTCCCTAGGTTTCGAGATACGTACGGCACGACAATTGCCTCATAGTCGGAGGCGCCCGACGGCAACGTGCTGGCAGTGACGGATTCGGTGATGGGCACCTGGTCCTACTCCTACGACGACTTCAACCGGCTTACGAACGGTAATGCGACCGCAGAGGTGGATTCGGGAATCTTTTTGGGCTGGACCTACGACCGCTTCGACAACCGGTCGGGCGCAGAACGCCACCGGCTCGGGCAATGCGTCGGTAGTGCAGCCGCAGTTGCGTTTCAGCGGGAACAACAATAATGTTGACGGCTGGAGCTACGACGATGCCGGGAACGTGCTCAACGACGGCCGCAACAGTCGCGTTGCCTCATCAACAGGTTGGGAGAGCGTTGAAGAGGCTCTTTGAAACCTGCGCGGCCGGGCGGAATTTTGGATGTGGTTTTTTGGCACGGATGGCCATCGCTGTAGTCGAAATTGTAGCGGTGAAAGCCTCCAAAAACATCACCGACCCATAGCTTTCAATAGCGCGGCCACAACGTATTCAATCGAAAACAGTTAGAAACGCGCGATTTCAATAAACTTCAATAACTCGCTGAAACTGGTTCGGGACCAGGGGGTCGGAGGTTCGAATCCTCTCTCCCCGATCAATCATTCTCCCGCCATTTCGATGAGGTGCGCCGTCTCAGTAGCAATTGCTTTTTTGCTTCCTTCGGTACATTCAATTCAACTGAGCGCAGTTCGAAACAGACGAAGGGACCGGCTAGATCTGAACCAAATTGGAGGCTTGTATTTCAGCGAAGCCGACTCTTCTTCGAGATGGAGATTTCTGCTAATACGTAAATTGACTTCAAAACTTTCGCCTGTTGCTGTCCATCGATCTCATTTTATGGGGGCCAGAGTCGCGTATATGGTTGAAACACATAGAGATTCGATTTCACCTTATGCGTCAACCCACAATTGAGGCCAGGAGACAATCTCCTGGCTTTTTTTTTCGGATTTGATCGAGGCGAAGCTGAAACGTGAGACCGATGAGTTCGGGTGTCGCCGCAGACAGGCTCATCCGTTTCCAAAAACGGGAATCGCGGCGCCGTGGATGACGCGCGCGCGGTCACTGGCAAGGAAGAGCACGACTTCGGCTATGTCTTCGGCCTTGGGCCATTTGGAGAAATCGGCGTTGGGCATGGCCTTGCGATTGGCCTCGGTATCAATGATGCTTGGCAGGATGGAGTTGGCGCGGACGCCGGTGCCAATGAGGTCGGCGGCGAGCGAATCGATGAGGGCGACGGCTGCGGCCTTGGTGGAAGTGTAGGCCGATGCTCCGGCGGCGTGATCCCAGGCAGCCTTGGAAGCGATGTTGACCACGGACCCGCTTTTGCGGGCGAGCATTGGAGGCACAGCCGATTTCGCGAGCGCGTAAGTGGCGCGGAGATTCAAGTCGATCATGCGCGCGAAGACCTCGGGTTCGAGCTCCCAGAGGGGAGTGCCGCCCGCGTATCCGCCGACTGTGTTGACGAGCACGTCGAGCTGATTTGATCGTGAAACGATATGGTCGACGAGATCTGCGGTCTGAACCGGATCGGTGACATCGACGTTGAAACCGGAGAGGCGGGTCGCGTGATTGGCGGCGAAATCCTTGAGGGATTGGAATTCGCTTTCGTGACGCCAAGTGACAGCGACTTGAGCGCCTTCCTCAAGAAAAGCCAAGCTGACCGCTTGACCGAGGCCGCCTGTGCCGCCGGCGACGAGGACAACTTTATCGGAGAAATCGGAACTCATGGTCTGGTTCCCTCAAGGCAATTCTCAACCGATCGTTCGCAATCAGTATCCCATGAGAACTTGCGTCAGAGCTTGAGAACCATGGGTAGTGATATGGAATAAAGCAGCGGTCGGAATGGACGGAGAACTGGGGTAGAATCCTCGCAAGCAAGCTTCCCCCCGAAAAACCTTATCAGGTGACACGTGCCATGACGGAGCAAAGACGGGGCCGCAATGGTTGGAGCGGCAGCGGGTGCTGAGGCTGGCCGGCCGAGTGGCTGGGCAGAGCGTCTGCGCAAGTGAACACGCGCGATTGCATGCGCGGTTTGTCCGAAGAGGCGTGGTAGGATTTGCGGAGACTGCGAGGGGTTGATGGCGCAAGCTGCTCCGGGCTATATCCGCAAGACACCGGGGGTCCGAATTTCGCGCCGCGAATGGATCGTTATCCTCCTCCTGGTTCTTTCCGTAGTCATCAATTACGTTGACCGCAGCAACCTGGGGCTGGCAATGCCGCTGCTGGAGCGGCAGTTTTCGTTCTCGTCGCTGCGTGCGGGCGAGCTGCTGTCTGCATTCTTCTGGACCTATGCCCTGGTGCAGCTGTTTGGGCTGGCGGGCGAGCTGACCGATCGATTTCCCGTGGGGTGGGTACTGATGCTTGGGTACCTGTTGTGGTCGACGGCCACCGCTTTTGTAGGACTGTCCACGAGTTATGCGACGCTATTCGCGCTGCAACTTGTGCTGGGGCTAGGCGAGTCGGTCGCGTACCCCTGTTATTCGCGCATCTTTGCCGCAATGCCGCAGGAGCATCGCGGACGGGCGAACGCATTCATTGATGCGGGGACGAAGCTAGGGCCGGCTGCGGGCGCGTTTGTGGGCGGCATGGTACTGGTGCACTGGGGATGGCGCATGTTGTTCGTGGTTTTTGGAGTGGGCGCGTTGGCCTGGATGCTGCCATGGTATTTTGCGATGCCGCGCGGCGGGCAGAGAGTGAAGGCGGGGCGCGTCGATCCAGCGCGCCCGAGCGAAGCGATAACGCGCCGATCCGGAGTTTCTCACCGGATCAACTGGATCGATTGCGAAGATGGTGCGTCTGCGATGTGCGTGGGGTACGACGATTGGGCATTTCAGCGGGAACTATTTTTACTACTTCCTGCTGGCGTGGTTGCCAACGTACCTTGTGCAGGAAGAGCATCTTTCGATTGGGAATATGTCGAGGCTGACCGCAGCGATTTTCCTGCTGATCGCTTGCACGACACTTCTGGCGGGATGGATTTCGGATTGGCTGATCGCTCGCGGCGTTTCGGCTACTACGGTGCGGCTCAGATTAGTGGTCGGCGGGCAGGCGATGGCGTCTTGCCTGCTTGCGCTCACGTTTGTCCACGGACATCCTCTTATTGCGCTGGGATTGTTGGCGATTGCGTGTGTTGGTCACGGCGGATACGCTTCAAATCACTGGGCGATCGCTCAGACGCTCGCAGGGCCAGCGATGGCGGGTCGATGGTCGAGCTTGCAGAATGGCGTGGCGAATTTTGCGGGGATTGCCGCGCCGTGGCTGACTGGACTGATTGTTCAAACGCGAGGAAGCGCGCGGCTAGCGTTCGTGGTTGCCGGCGGGGTGGCGCTGGTTGGCGCGATGTCTTTTGCGTTTCTCGTGCGGCGCGTTGAGCCGGTGCGCTGGGAAGCGGAGTAGGCGAGGATGCTGCGAGCGACAGTTTCAGATTTCTAGCGGATTGCGGCGCGCGCTTCTAGCTTGCGAATGGATTTGAGCATTTCGGCGAGGTTGGTCTTGCCGATCTCGCGTTCGAATTCGTTTTGCATTCGGTCGAGGGCGGCGATAACGCGAAGGGCGCAGCGCTTGCCCTGTGGTTTGAGTGTGAGAAGATAGGCGCGCGCATCCTGAGGATCGATTTTGCGCTGCAGGAGCCCCTTGGCTTCGAGCGAAGAGATGCAGTGGCTGAGGTTGCCGCGCGTCGTGGCGAAAGTCTCGGCCAGTTGCGAAGGCTTGACCTGGCGCGGCGCCTCGAAGAAGAGGGCGGCGAGCACGAGAGCCTCAAGGAAGCCGAGACTGTCGGCTGCAAGGACGCGCGAGGCGAGCGCCTCAAAGCGGCGCGCCGCGCGGTTGACGGCGAACATGGGGCTTTCGCGAAGAAAGGCGTCGATGCGCATAAAAAGCGGGCCCTGGCCAAGCCGGCAGAGTTAGTTTAACAGTTCAACTATTCGCAATGATACAAAACTGTATTTGAATGACGAGGGCGCAGCAGCGATCCTTGCATAAACGAATATGAGACGAGCGAAGTGGATTGGGGTTGCATTGCTTGCGCCGGTATTGAGCATGGCGCGCTCAAGCGTCGCGCAGAATGCGGCAGGTCAGACTGGGCAGAACGCTTCCGCTGCATCTGCAGCGCCGACAGCGCCCGTCAAAGGGAATTCGGAGACCATGGTCG
The DNA here is from genome assembly GCA_963813015.1 of uncultured Acidobacteriaceae bacterium. Taxonomy (GTDB): domain Bacteria; phylum Acidobacteriota; class Terriglobia; order Terriglobales; family Acidobacteriaceae; genus Telmatobacter. The sequence goes on along the minus strand of CAWEXN010000011.1, from coordinate 148,294 downwards.
TGCTGGGAACGGCGACGCCCGTGCCGCTGGCCGAGTCGCAACGGTCGGTGGAGATTCTGCCGGTGAAGGGACAATCGCTGGCCGCGGAGTCGCCGCAGGATTTGTTGCGCCAGGATTCTTCGGTATTTCTCGAGGAGCGCGGCGCGGGCGGCGGACAGGCGGACCTGGTGCTGCGCGGCGGCAGCTTTGAGCAGACGCTTGTTCTGCTGAATGGATTTCGCATCAACGACGCGCAGACTTCACATCACAATCTCGATTTGCCCGTTCCCCTGGAGGCGATGGACTCGATCCAGGTGCTGGAGGGCGCGGGTTCGACCTTGCACGGCGTGGATGCGCTGAGCGGGGTGGTGGATTTCTTGACGGCAGCGCCGGATCACGATTCGATTTTTCTGCGCGGCGGCGAGGGAAGCTTTGAATCGAATGAGGAGACGATGCTGGCGGGGGCGACGCATGGGCGATGGAGCGGACGTGTGACCGGGGAACGGAATTTTTCTGAGGGGTTCATGGCCGACCGCGACTACCGCAATGAGGACGCATCCGCAGAGAGCTGGCTCGCTCCGCGCCTTGGTCTTTTGGACTTGATTTTTGCTGTAAGTGATCGGTCGTTTGGGGCGAACCAGTTTTACGGGGATTACCCTTCGTGGGAGCGAACGAAGGGTTGGTTCAGCGGAGTGCGGCAAGATCTGGGCACCCAGACGGAGGCGGCGTTCGCCTACCGGCGGCATACGGATGAGTTCGTGCTGTTCCGCGACGATCCGGCAATTTACGAAAACAATCATATTGACGGGTCGTGGCAAGGATCATTACGACGCACAGAGAATCTGCCGGCGGGAACACTGCTGCTGATGGGGCTTGAGGCAGATGGGGACAGCATTCATAGCAACAATCTGGGCCTGCATGCGCGCAACCGGGGCGCAGGCTATGTAGATCTGGATCTGCGGCCTGCGAAGAAGCGTTGGAGTTTGTCGGTGGGGGCGCGCGAGGAAATTTTTTCGGGCGGAGCACAGGCGGTGTTTTCTCCGGAACTGGCAGGAAGTTTTCGCGTGGCGAAGAGCCTTAAGCTGCGCGCGACCGGAGGGTACGGATTCAGGATTCCGACGTACACCGATCTCTATTACTCCGATCCATCGACGCTGGGAAACGCAAACCTGAAACCGGAGTCGGCGTGGACTGGGGATGGAGGCGCGGACTGGACGCCGTCGGCGAAGGTCACGCTTTCGGCGACGGGATTCTATTCGCAGCAACACGACACGATCGACTATGTGAAGAGCGCGGTGCCGAATCCATATCTTCCGCCGAGTTGCCCGGAGAACATCTGGTGCGCGGACAACCTGAACGGGCTGCACTTTGCAGGCGTCGAGACGAGCTTCACGTGGATTCCCAAGAAATCGCAGACAGTACGGATCGAGTGGACGGCTTTGCACGGAGGACAAACGGCGCTTCACGGACTTGAGTCGGAGTACGTGTTCAATTATCCGGTCGAAAATATTCATGCGTCGTGGACCTGGGCGATGGGACACGAAATCGTGCTGACGAATGCAGTGCAGCTTGCGCAGCGATATCAGCAGACGGTGTACCCCGTGTGGGATGCGACCATAACGCGCGATGCGTGGAAGGTGCGGCCGTATCTGCGGCTGTTGAATGCGAGCAATACCGGGTACCAGGAGATCACCGGCGTGAATATGCCGCCGCGGACAATCATGGGCGGCATTGCGGTGCAGTTGGGACAATAAACGTCGAATAGAGAAATTCTCTTTCGCTCGGAGTGACGGATTCTGCTAAATTGAATTCGTACCTCGGCAGCCCGCGTCGCAAGCCTAATTAGCGGGCTCTACCTGCTTTCTCCAGCTCTTGAGAGAATGCGGATGGAGGCGTTCAGGAGCACACCGGGAAGGTGTGCCTGCGCTTCAAGTCCGCAGCGCCTTCCCTCGACTCAACTGACCCTAACGCAGAGGAGATGAGCTATGAGCCAAGCAGGAAATCACCACAAAATCAACTACATTGAGTTCGCGGCGACGGATGTGGCGCGCGCGAAACAGTTTTTTGCTTCCGTATTTGGCTGGAGATTCGAGGATTGGGGACCCGACTACATCAGCTTTGAAGCGGCGAACGCCGGTGTTCACGGCGGGTTTCGCGCGGCAAAGCCGGAAGAAACTCGCGGCGATGCTGCGCCCCTGGTCGTGCTTTACTCCACGGATTTGAAGGCCACAGAAGCGGCAATTGTTGCGGCTGGCGGCGCGATTGTTGTGCCGACGTTCGAATATCCTGGCGGACGGCGATTCCATTTCTCCGATGGAGTGGGCAATGTGTTGGCGGTTTGGTCGGAGTGAACGAAGGCAGGGGTCAGGGATCAGGTTTCAGGGATCAGCGTGCGCTCGTCAAAGAGTGTGCGCTGAATCCCGAGGATCGCGAGAACCTGAATTGAAAAGCCTTGAGGCGCTCAGGCCAGATGCTGCTTGAGGAATTCGAGTGAGCGCTGCCGGGCTTCTTTCGCCGCGGCGGCGTTGTAGCTGGGGCGCGGGTCGCAATTGAAGGCGTGGCCGGCGTCGTACCAGAAGATTTCAACTTCAGGGTGCGCGGAGTGGACCTTCTCGACTTCGGCGGCGGGAATGTGTGTGTCCTGACTGCCAAAGTGGAGCATGACCGGGCAGGCGGGTTTCTCTCCGGCGTAGTTGCCGATGCGGCCGCCGTAGTAGCCCACGGCCGCGGCCGGCTCAAGGCGCGTGGCGGAGAGCCAGGCGATGGTGCCACCGAGGCAATAGCCGATGACGCCGACCTTCTTGTGTGTTTCACCAGCTGCAAATTCTATTGCCGCGGCAACGTCGATGATCGCTTTGTCGACGTCGAATTTTGGGAAAAGGCTCATTGCGGTTTGCATACTGGCCGGATCGTAACCGAGCTCGATACCGGGACTGATGCGGTCAAAGAGCGCGGGGGCGACGGCAAGGAAGCCGTCGCGCGCCCAGCCGTCGGCAACGGATCGGATGTGGGCGTTGACCCCGAAAATCTCCTGCACGACGATGAGGCCGGCGAGGGGTTCGCCTGCGGTATGGGCGACATACGCACCGAACAAGTGCCCGTCGGCGGCACGGAGAGTTACAGAATCAGCCATGAGGAAACCTCCAGTGGCGATCTCAGTATTGCCGCGGCGAGGCGTTCCGATCAAACGCGAGTGCTGAGCGAGTCGAGGGTGTGGCGTGCAAATCTCCGGTGGGTATTCCAGAGATTCGTGCTATGACCGGCAAAAAGCAACCGCAGATCCTTCGACTCCGTCCGCCGCGGCGGACTTCGCTCAGGATGACAAAGCATCTTTGCTGTGAACTGCTGAGACATACACTAATTTACGCGTGGCGGAAGCTGGCGAGGCTTGCGCGGGCCGAGGTCCTCGCGCACCAGCGTGAGGCCGAGGAGCAGGCGCTCAAAGCTATCTGAAAGGCGCGCAAACAGGGGTGCTTCCTGCTCGTATTCGAATAAATTGAACTGGCTGACGATGAAGTAGCTCTCCTTGCCGGCGCGAATGAGCTCTTCGATGCTCGGTTGATGGCGGCGGAGACGGCGGCTGGAACCGCTAACCTCGGGGTACATGCCGGCGACGAAGAGGGAATAGTCGCCGATGTATTTGCGCAGCGCGCGCTCGGCGTCGAAGGAAGCAGCGGAGCCGTGGACGGGGTCGGCGGCGCGTTCCATCTCTTCGAGCTGCTCAATGGGATGGCCGTTCGCATCGCGCAGGCTGTAGAGCTTGTCGGCCTGGGAGAACTCGCAGAGAATGCGCGCGACGTAGACGGTAAGGTCGGGATCGTGCAAACCCAACTTGCCTTCATAAGCGTTGCGCACGATCTGCTGAAAGAAGGGTTCGAGCGGATGAGGCTGGGCCTGCATACACACCTCCCAAGCGGAGACACGCGATGAAGCCATCTCCGGTTGCCGAAGCGGCTGTGCGCGAACAGCCGAGTTCGCTGCCTAGAAGCCGCTGCTGTTCCGTTTGATGCTGCGCGGGGAAGACTCCGGCGGCGGCTGATTCATCATTCTTTAACACTGAGCTTATCGGAAGAGTTGCGTTTGGCAAGAGGGGGAATCAACTTTGTTGGCAGAGACGGGGTTCGATTGCGAAGGGAGGCGACGGCCGTACAACGAATGGCGTTGAATAATCCCCGGTCCCCAAATGCAAGGGACCGGGGGCACCCGAGTTCACTGCATCGATTTCAGACCGTGGCCGGGGCGCGTTGTTCAAGCTCGGCCAGACGCTTGGCAAGCAGGGATTCGAGCTTGACCAGAGCGGCGGAGAAGCCCTCGATGCCTTCCTTGAGCTTGTCGCTGGCCATGCGATCGGCGGCGTGCATGCGGTCGAAGGTCGCCTTGTCGACATTGATTTTTTCGATCGTCATGCGATCTTCGCGTTCGCGGGATCGAGCTTGCGCGGCAGATCGGCCTGGGTGGACTCGAGCTCGGCAAGGAATTGCGGTGAGATGGTGAGCAGGTCACAACCGGCGAGCTCAGTGATTTCGCCGATGTTGCGGAAGCTGGCGCCCATGACGACGGTTTTGTAGCCGAATTTCTTGAAGTAGTTGTAGATGCGCGTGACCGATTGAACGCCGGGATCATCGGCGCCCTGGAAGTCTTTGCCGGTGTCTTTCTTGTACCAGTCGAGGATGCGGCCGACGAAGGGCGAGATGAGGGTGACGCCGGCATCGGCGGCGGCGATGGCCTGATGGATGCCGAAGAGGAGCGTCAGGTTGCAGTGGATGCCATCCTTCTCGAGGACTTCGGCGGCGCGAATGCCCTCCCACGTGGAGGCGATCTTGATGAGGACGCGATCGCGGCCGATGCCCTCTTTGCGGTACATCTCGATGATGTCGCGCGCCATTCTCGATGGTCTTTGCCGTGTCGTAGGAGAGACGCGCGTCCACTTCAGTGGAGACGCGGCCGGGGATGATGGCGAGGATCTTCTTGCCGAAGGCTACGGCCAAGCCGCTTGAAGGCGAGGTTGGCGACGTCCTTGTCGCTGGCGCTGTCGCCGAGGTCTTTGTGGGCCTGCGTGAGCACGTCGTCGACGATGGGCTGGTACTGCGGCATTTGCGCGGCCGCGGTGATGAGCGAAGGGTTGGTGGTGGCGTCCTGGGGATGAAACTTCTCCATCGCCTCCATGTCACCGGTGTCGGCCACAACGACGGTGAACTTGCGCAACTGTTCAAGAAGATTTGGCATGATTCCTCCAGCGGGGAAGCGGGGATTCGACTCGTTTCCTACGCGACCAGTGTACCTCTTCTCTATTAAGATGCGCTGAACGCGGGGTGGGTGCGCCGCGCGCGAGCTACTCCGCTTCGACAGTGTTTACAAGGGTACCGAGGCCGGGGATGGAGACTTCAACACGGTCGCCAGCTTTGAGCGGGGCAATGCCGGAGGGCGTTCCCGTGAGGAGCAGGTCGCCGGGCTCGAGCGTGAACACGGATGTGATGAAGGCGAGAAGCTCGCGGAGCGAAAAAATGAAGTCAAGCGTGGAGGCGTGCTGGCGGCGCTCGCCGTTGAGATGCGTTTCGATGGTGAGACCGGCGTCGAGGTCAAGCTCATCACTGACGATGGGGCCAATGGGGCAGAAGGTGTCAAAACCCTTGGCGCGGGTCCACTGGCCGTCCTTATTTTGCAGGTCGCGAGCGGTGACATCGTTGGCGAGCGTGAAGCCGCGGACGACGTCGCGCCAGTCGGCATCCGGCTTGAGGTTCCGCGCGCGGCGGCCGATGACGACGGCGAGCTCGCCTTCAAAGTCGACGCGTTGAGAAATTGCGGGCATGCGGATGACGCCGCCGGGGGCGAGCAAAGACGAGGGCGGCTTGAGGAAGATCAGCGGTTCTGTCGGCATCTCATTGCCGAGCTCGCGAACATGCGCACGATAGTTGCGGCCGACGCAGACAATTTTGGACGGAGTGACGGGAGGCAGGAGTTGAGCGGCGGAGAGCGGCATGGGCGCAAAAGAGGACGTCGGGCTGGCGCTTTGCAACTTGAAGGCGAGATCTTCGTCGGGCGCGGGAGCGGGTCCGGTGATCCAAAACTCACCGTTACGATCTTCGACCGTGCCGTATTGCGTGAGGCCATTGAGACTAAAGCGGCAATACTTCATGCGGAAGCTACCTCAAGCGAAAGTTTCTCATCCCGAGTTGGATGATCCCTATATTGGAACTCCTTCCGGGGCGTAATTTTCAAAACAAGTCATTTGATTTCAATGACGTGAAGCGCAAGCGCGCGACGTGAGTTTTTCATGCTCGCTCGCGTTGATTCCAAAAGGGTTGTTGGGCATAAATGCGACACAATCTGGCGCATTTTGTCGTTGGTTTTTAACCAGGTTTGTTGATTCTAAAGGAGTTAAGTGGCGAAAATTAAGCGAAACGTTCCAAATTTTTTCTTTAATTAATTTCCGCGGATCGGACAGCGGGGTTAGTGGAGCTTGGGCAGGCTGCGGCGCGACCTTGGAATCGAGATGTCGCGGATGATTTCTCATACAACTTCTAGGATAGCGAATTGCGAGAAATAATCGGCAAACTTGGCGAAGAAATCTCGCGCAGTGTTCTCAATAGTTTGCGCGGAAAAGTCACAAGGACGGTACTTGACATCGAACGCCGCTGGAGGCTCGTCGGGCGGGATCGTGCCACCGGCAGTTTGAAGGCGGAGGTTTTACCTTGCACTTGATGAGGTATGGCAAGTGAGGTTCTAAAGGCGCTTGAGAGCGAGCTGGGCGAGCGATTCCTCTGACGAACGCTGCTGATCGGGGCTCTTTGCGCCGTTGACCGTCAGAACGATGACATTGTTCCCCTGCTTCACCGACAACGTCCAATTGTTTTGCATGCCGGAAAATGACGCCGCGTCACCGATTCCGCTGACATCGGTCTTGGTGATCCCGGGACCGGACATCGTAATTCGCGCCCAGGCTGACGCATCACGCAGCACGATGCTTACTCCCTGTGGGTTGCCCTTCCACATGCAACCGGTAGTGCCGAGTGGCATGGGTGAAACCGGGTTACCGAGCGCCTGAGCGATTTCCTGCACGGTTAACAGGCTGCAGGGTTCCGCGGCGCTTGCAACCATGGGCATCGTAGCCAATAGCCCGAACGCCAAGACCGCTCCGCAACGACGCGCTGATGAATTCATGGTGAACCTCCCTCGCGTCACGGATTTTAGCATTCAGAAGATGCATGCGGATAAGCAAAAAGTCGAGGCCGCTCCAGACCGTCAACCTGGACTTTGCGGCTGACAATGCCGGTGACACGCTTTGCCGAAGCCGCCAGCAACTGCACATCGATTTCGGCTTTGTGACTCTGCTGAAATACGATTAAAAAGCAAATCGAAAGTGGGGCACAAAAACTTGAAAGGGAATTGGGCAGCGCATGGTCAGCGATGCGCGGTGACAGTGGGATTTGTTTTGGCTCTCGCCGTACACGGCGGTGGTGGGTTGAAGGCCCAAAACGTAAGCTGGCCGGCCTATGGCGGCGCTGACGGCGATCATTACTCGCGCGTGACCCAAATCAATCGCGCCAACGTTCATCGCCTGAGGCAGGCATGGGTCTTCGATACCGGTGAGAAAGGCAACATCGAGACCAACCCGATCATCATCGGGGGCACGCTCTACGCATACACTCCCAGCCAGAAAGTCATTGCCCTCGATGCCGCCACGGGCAAGCTCAAGTGGAAGTTTGATTCCGGCATTGTTTCAACCCAGCCCTCTCGCGGTGTCGCCTACTGGACCGACGGCAGGGACGAACGCATCCTAGCCGGCGTGATGAACTACCTTTATTGCCTCGACGCCAAGACTGGTAAACCGATCCCGAGCTTCGGCGAGGGCGGCCGCATCGACCTCCGCAAAGGTTTGCGCGAGCCATGGGAGAAGCAGTCCATCGCGCTTACCACGCCGGGCAGCATTTACAAGGACCTCATCATCGTCAGCGGCCGCGACCCGGAGACTCATCCCGCGCCTCCTGGCGACGTTCGCGCCTTCGACGTGCATACGGGCGCGCTGCGCTGGGTTTTCCACACCATTCCTCGCCCCGGCGAGCCGGGATACGAAACCTGGCCGCCCGACGCATGGAGGACAGCCGGCGCCGCGAACAACTGGGCGGGCATGACCGTCGACACAAAGCGCGGCATCGTTTACGCGCCTACGGGCTCAGCCGTCATGGACTTCTACGGCGGCGACCGGATTGGCGACGATCTCTACGCCAACACGATCCTCGCTCTTGACGCCGAGACCGGCAAACTCCTCTGGCATTTCCAGGGCGTCCACCACGACATTTGGGATCGCGACTTTCCGGCCGCACCTGCGCTCTACATCGCAAAGAAGAACGGCCAGTCGATTCCCGCTCTTGCTCAGATCACTAAGCAGGCTTACGTCTATCTTTTTAACCGCGTGACTGGCGAGCCGCTCTTTCCGATCGAGGAGCATCCGTTTCCGGCCAGCACTGTTCCGGGCGAAAAGACTTCGCCCACCCAGCCGGTGCCGACAGTGCCGGCTCCCTTCGGCCGCCAGCAACTCACTGCCGAGATGCTGACCAACCGCACTCCGGAGGCGCATGCATGGGCTGTGAACGAGTTCAGCAAGCTGCGCAGCAACGGCCAGTTCTACCCGTTCGCCGTCGGCCAGCAGACGGTGATCTTCCCGGGCTTCGATGGCGGGGGGGAATGGAACGGCCCGGCGCTCGATCCGGCGAGCGACACGCTCTTCGTGGGCTCGACTGAAATGGCATGGCTTGGCGGCCTCGATGAAGTGACGCCCGGCGGCAGCGCAGGCGAGCAGATTTACCGCCAACAGTGCGCAATCTGCCACGGCGCCAATCGCGCCGGCTCGCCGCCCACATTTCCTTCGCTCGTCGATGTCGAAAAGCGTATCGGTTCAGAGAAGGTCACCGACAACATTCATAACGGCACGGGGCGAATGCCGTCCTTCCCCAATCTCGACGATGCACAAATCACCGCACTCCTTGACTACCTGCGCTCTCCTGTCGCGAGCACGACTGAAATGGCCGCACCGCCAGCCGCTCGCCCTGAAGGAACAGACACAGCCGGGGCACAGGTCTACGCCGTCCGCTGCGCCGACTGCCACGGAGATCACCTGGAAGGCAGCCGCAAACATTTTCCGATGCTCATCGGCGTCGCCGCTCGCTTGAGTGAGGCCCAGGTGCGCACGCTCATCCACGACGGGAAGGGAAAAATGCCGGCCATGGACGATATTCCCGACGCCGATGTGGCTTCGCTTCTTCGCTTCCTCGGCATCGGCGCCGCCGCTCCCGCCACATCTGCTGCGCCCGACTATACCTTCACGGGCTATCGCAAGTTCCTCGATCCTGACGGCTACCCGGCGATCGCTCCTCCCTGGGGCACACTCAACGCCATCGATCTCAAAACCGGAAAGTATCTTTGGAAGATTCCGCTCGGCGAATACCCCGAGCTTGCAGCCAGGGGCATGAAGAACACAGGCTCCGAGATGTACGGCGGTCCCATTGTTACGGCCGGTGGCGTGCTCTTCATCGGCGCGACGGTGTATGACCGGAAATTCCGCGCCTTCGACACTCGCAGCGGCAATCTGCTCTGGGAAACTGTTTTGCCGTTTGCCGGAATCGCCACCCCATCCACCTACATGGTCGACGGCAGGCAATATGTGGTCATCGCTGTAAGTGGCGGCCGCGATCTGAAAGGCCCGGTTGGAGGCGAGTATGTGGCCTTTGCGCTGCCTCGCTGAAACTTTCACAGATCATTTCGGGGGCGGCACATCACACTTTTTCGGGTGCTGTCCGGTTAGCCGGTGCGATGGCAATTCGATGACCTTCGTGGGCGGATTGAAAGCCGCGGCGCCCAGAGCAAGAATAGAGCACTATGGGCCGGCCACGGTGTCAGAGGCTTCGGCGGAGCGAGGGCTCTCGAGGCCCTGCTGATCGATGGCGGTGACGGCGTAGATGTAGGTGTGGCCAGGCTGAACGTTGGGGTCATGATAGCCGGGACCCACGACGGGTCGCGCGGGAGAGATGCGCTGCCATGCGGCGCTTGCTGCGGAACCACGACGGTAGACGATGTAGCCGGCGAGATCGGACTCGGTGCCAGGCAGCCAACTGAGATCGATAGCGGGTCCGGAACCGTTTTCGCCTGTGGTAGCTACTGCGGCGAGGCCTTTGGGCGCGCCGGGAGGAAAGATATTGATGGCGTCGATGCGCAAAGGAGCGGAGAGCGGTCCGGCCAGCTCGAGTGTTGAACCGCCGATGGAAATGCGGGCGACACGCTGGGCGCGATAATCGTAGGTCCGGCCGAAGCGGATGCTGGTGTCAATACATGTGTGGGGCGCGCGATCGGAGTGAGCAGCCGGTTCGACAAGGAGGCTTTGCTCGAGTGGTTCGGGAGACTGCGCCAAGAGACCTTGTTCCGATTTCTTCACGGGCGCGGAGAGGAGCCGGCGAACAAGACGAATGGCGACGGGCGATGATTCGGATGGAGCGGGCGCCCAGCGCAGGAGCACGCCGTCTTTTCGCATCTCCGCAGTCAGGTTTTCGATTGCGGGAGGGGCTTCGCCGGCCAGGATCCCAGCGCTGTTCGAGAGCCCGGCGGAACGGCCCTTGCGATTGACGAGCTCGACAGAATAAGTGATTACGCGCGGAGGGCCGGCGGCGAGTTCGGGAGAAAGCGTGTCATTAAAGGTTGCAGCTGCTCCGGGAGCGAATTCGAGCGTTGCGGCGATGGAGCAATTTGGGTCGGCGGTCTCATTGCGGCAAACGCGGACGGCGATGTTGCCCTTGAGCAGGACTTTGTCGGTGGTCTTTGTGGGCATGGTCCAGGAGAGCGCGACCTGAGGGCCGGTGCGGACAGCGGAGAGATCGGTGACGGGAATTGGAAGGTTGAGAGAGGGCGGCAGAGGGGCGCCGGGCATTCCGCATCCGGCGAGGGCGAAGGTGGTCGCCAGTGCTGCCAGCGTTGCGAGGTGTGCAGCGGGCCGCGCGTGCACGTGCAGGTTTCTTACGGATTGCATGGCGCTTTCAGTCTAAAGGAGCGACTGGGCCACGCGTCGAAAAGGGTCACTGGATTGGTGCTCAATGCGGAATCCGATTGACTGAGCAATGGGCGCTTGGGAAGATTGAGTGTCGGGCAGACGACTATATATATGATGCGGAACCGGCGCGGTGGCAGGATCGCGGTGGCGGCGCGGCGAAACCAGCGGTGATCCGTTGAGCAAACCCAGGTAAGCGCGGGAACGACGAAAGAGGCAAACCAGTGTCATTTTTTCGGGATTATCTACGGGAAAACAAAGTTTTGCACGATCCGAGATTCGACGAGACCGACGAGGATTTTCTGGTGCAGGCTCTGTTGCAGGCGCGGATGAACCGGTCGAGGGGCAATATCGTGATCAAGGCCGGGTTTTTCGGCAAGCGGGATTTGGAGCGCGAGCTGAAGACGCCGAAAGCCCAGGAGGCGTTGCACTTTGTTGCGGGGTTTCTTGGTTACACCGTCAAGACGCCGATCCCGTATGGGCGAGAGATTGAACGATTCAAGGCGTACTTCACGCCGGGGTTTGCCAGCAACAATTCAAAACACGAGCAACTGCGACGGGGCCTGCGCGAGAGCTACTTTGACGCGACTCTCGAGAGCCTGGAAACGACGGAGACGCTGGACGCGCTGTTCGATATGGCCGAGATGAAAAAGACGCCGGGATAACAGGGCGTGTCTGCAGCGTCCCTACGGGACTCCTGATTCCATTCTGTTCGCATTCCCCACGCTAAAGCGCGGGGCTAACGAACATTGCGCCTACGGCGCGATGCGGATCGGAGCTGTTATGCGATCTCTCAGGATGAGCGGTAAATTCATCCGAGTCAGAGCTTGCGCAGATTGGCGAATTTTTCCATCAGCTTCTTCATGCCGTGGTGGACAAAGAGCACGGTGAGCTTGGCGTCTTCGCCGTCGCCTTCGCGCTGGAGCACGGTTCCCTCACCATATTTTGAGTGCATCACGCGCTGGCCTTTTCTGAGGCCGGACGCGCCGGACGTTGCCGGAAGGTCCATTGCTGGATGTGAGCCCCTCCCAGGTCCCCAAGTGCGAGGGACCTGGGGCACCCGTTGCGAGAGAGCGCCGGATTTTCCACCAAAGAAGCGGGCGATGTTGTCGACGCTGTGCTCCGGCGGCGGCGCTTGCGCGCTTTTACCCTTTGGCGCTCGCGCGCTTTGATCCTTTGGAGTGAACCTGTGGGTGGGCGACGGGCTTGTTGAAGTGGCAGCGTGCGGGATCTCCTGGCTCTCATCTTCGTAGTTGAAGTGCGCGGCCTCGGATCCGGCGCGTTGAAAACTTCGGCCTGATCTGTAGGCAGATGAATAAGCGGGAGTGGACCAGCCGGGATTTCTGCTGCCTAGATTTTCAATGAGCTGCGGAGGAACTTCTTCAAGGAAGCGCGAAGGGACGCTGGCCTCGGGCACATCGGCGCCGTAGCGGCGGCGGTAGTGGGCGCGGGTGAGGATGAGCGTGTTCATGGCGCGCGTCATGCCGACGTAGCAGAGGCGGCGCTCTTCTTCAAGCTCTTCAGGGCTGGAGAGCGTGCGCGAATGCGGGAAGAGGCCTTCTTCAAGGCCGGCGAGAAAGACGAGCGGGAATTCGAGGCCCTTGGCGGCGTGGAGAGTCATGAGCGTGACGCGGGCATTGGGATCGAATTTGTCGGTGTCAGAGGCGAGAGCGGCGTGGTCGAGGAATTCGGCGAGAGTTTCTCCGCGCTCCTCAGCGTCGTGCGCAGCGTTGGCCAGTTCCTTCAAGTTCTCAATGCGGCTGAAAGCCTCGGGCGTGCCCTCGGTTTCGAGGGCTTTGATGTAGCCGGAGCGGTCGATGATGAAGCGGATGAGCTCGGGGAGCGTGGCAGAGTCGCCGGGAGAACGGAAGCCTGGGGTTTTCTGCTTTCCTCTGATTGCGTTTCGGGCTGTTCTGGTTTTGGGCTGGAATCCAGGAAGTGGCTGGCATCGAGAAGATGCATTTGGTCCTGATCGCCACCGATTTGATTGTCTGACGCTGGCATTTCAGCGTTGGTGGCGGCAGCGCCGAATCCAAAGCCGGTGTCGGCGTCGTCGGCGCGGGATTCGGCAACATCGGCGGCGAGCTTGCCGGCGAAGTCGGGATCCATCATGGCTTGCGCGTCGAGAATGAGCTGGCGGAAAGATTCGAGAGCCATGAGGGTTCGCGTCGTGAATAGACGATTTTTTATCGCGTCGCCCAGGACGGCCCAAATTGACTGGTCTGCTTTCAATGCAAGTTCTTGAAGGGTCTTCAAGGTTCTTTCGCCAATTGCGCGAGCTGGAACATTGATTATTCGCGAAAGCGCCATCGAGTCGTGGGGATTAGAGACGAGACGGAGATATGCCAAGAGATCCACTACCTCCTTCCGTTCGTAAAAGCTGAATCCGCCGACCATGGTGTAGCTGATGTTGTAGCGGCGCAGGGCTTCCTCGACGAGACGCGACTGCGAGTTGGTGCGGTAAAGGACTGCTGCTGCCCCCGTTCCACGGTTTTGGGTTTCGGACGAGTTTTGTGCCTGCGAAGGAACGCCTGAATTTTGTCGGCGATGAAGAGGGCTTCGTTTTCGCCGTCGGGGGCTTCGTAGTAGCCGATGAGCGAGCCGCCCTGGCGCTCGGTCCAGAGCTTTTTGCCTTTGCGGCGGATGTTGTTGGCGACGACGGCGCCGGCGGCTTCAAGAATGATCTGCGTGGAACGGTAGTTCTGCTCGAGGCGGACGATGCGGGCGTTGGGAAAATCCTTCTCGAACTCGAGGATGTTGCGAATGTCGGCGCCGCGCCAGGAATAGATGCTCTGATCCTCGTCGCCAACGGCGCAGACGTTTTTGTGCTCGCCGGCGAGGAGCTTCATGAGCTCGTATTGCGGACGGTTGGTGTCCTGATACTCGTCGACCAATACATATTGATAGCGGCGCTGGTAGCGCTCGCGGACTTCGCCGGAGGCTTTGAGCAGGCGGACGGCTTCGAGGAGCAGGTCGTCGAAGTCCATGGCGTTGTTTTTGCGCAGCTCGGCCTGGTAGGCCTGAAAGATGTGTGCGACGCGCTCGCTCGTTGGATCCTTTGAACCAAGGAAAAAATCCTGCGGATCGACCATGTGATTTTTCGCCCAGGAGATGCGGCTCTGCACGGTGCGCGGGGTGAGCTGCTTGGTGTCGAGGCCCATGCGCTTCATGATCTGCTTGACCAGAGCCGACTGATCGTTCTCATCGAAAATGGTGAAGGAGCGAGTGAGGCCCTGGCCGTTGATTTTGAGGGCTTCGACGTCGCGGCGAAGGATGCGCACGCAGAACGAATGGAAGGTTGCGATGAGAGGCTTGGCGAGCGAGGAGTGACCGAGCAGTTCGTTGACGCGCTCGGCCATTTCGCCGGCGGCCTTGTTGGTGAAGGTGACGGCGAGGATGGAGTCAGGCGCGACGTTTTTCTCCTGGATAAGCCAGGCGATGCGATGGGTGATGACGCGAGTTTTGCCGGAGCCGGCGCCCGCGAGAATGAGCAGGGGGCCTTCGACGGCCTCGACAGCGGCGCGTTGTTCGGGATTGAGATCGGCGAGAAGCGGGTGCAAAGCGTGAATTCCTGGGGGGACAGGGGTCCTGAGTCTAGTGTAACGGTGAATGGTGATCGGTGGACGGTGGACGGTGAACGGTGGCGGTGGTGGGTGAACGGTGAGCGACTGCGCCGTCCCTACGGGACTCGCGATTCTAATTCGGCTGGTTTCCCCACGTTGAAACGCGGGGCTAACAACCGTTGCGCCTACGGCGCGGGGGCAGGTAGAGGTTCGTGGTTCCCACCCTACACGCAAAATGTGCGTTTAGGATGAGGCACCCGGCTCGAGTTCGTTCATTCATCGATGCTGTGCGTTATTGATGCGACAACTGACTTCGAACCGATAAAGCATGCCTGGCAATTTCGCGCTCTTGCGGAGGCTCTCTCGGATCTTGTGCGACCTTATTGAGTCGGTCGCTAATGCGGTTTAATGCGTTCGATCCGAGCGATGTCGCCGCCATAAATGCAGTATCTCGCATCGTCTCGTCTGTTGCTGTGTTGGCTTGCAGCACAACATAGTCGACTATCTTCGGGCCGCCGCCAGCTCGCGCCGCTGAATCCAACACAATTTCTTTCTGCCTCAATGACAGCGTGGTGTCGTTCAACAAGTCGATCACGATACCTTGCGCGGCATCATCAGCGGGTCGCGCCGCCATCAAAGCTCCCACCGACGCACCCTTCACTTTGTCTGAAACCGGTCTTGAAACGATCAGCTGCTCGATAGGCCGAACGACAACATCGGGCGCGTTTTGCCTTAGAGTTGCTATTACCAGCAATGTCATTGCTTGAGTATCGGGATCGCCTTGCGAAATTGCCTTCGCCAATTGCGGGTAGAGCGGGGCAAAAATCGTTGCACTATCTTGCCTGACCATCTCGATTCCGTATAGAAGCGAAGCCGTATGGAACTGCACCTTGGGATCGGGATCGCCAAAATCCTCCGCAAGGATAGGAATGGCAGAATCTGCCGATGCGGGCGCCGTTTGCAAGGCATTCCAAAACGCCTCTGAAAACGGACCAAAATCTAGCTGCTTGTTGTGAGCTAATTCAGGAAGAACTCGGGCCAAGTCTGCCAGGTTTGTTGGGAGCGGAGCAGCGGGCTGTGCGTTAATCATGGTTGCTGCAACAAATGGCAGCAGTAACACCGCAGTTCGCTTCATAACGGTCCTCATTTTTCAATTCCAGCTAAAGAATACAATGGGTGCCGTTTGGCAGCTGACCCACAACCGCTGACCCGTCCAGGTTGCATTTCGACGGCTAATTCGCTACCATAAATGGATACGCGTAGGGGGATCCCTGCGCCGTCAACTGCACCACAGTTCTTAGTCCTGGCCGGACGGGCGACGTTCTGGACGAATGCCCTGCACGGTCGAGGATCCCGCTTTGGCGGGCTGGTAAGGGCGGTGGGAGACGAGGGAACGATGGCAACTGGCAAGAATATTGCGAAGGCGCGCGCCGCTGTGAACAAGCCGGCGTATCCGCTGCCTGAAGCAGTGAATCTCCTGAAGCAAGTGAAATACGCGAAGTTCGACGAGACCGTCGATCTGACGATGCGTCTGGGCGTGGATACACGCCACGCGGACCAGATGGTTCGCGGAACTGTGGTGCTGCCGCACGGGCTGGGCAAGACCAAGACGGTGGCCGTGATCGCGACCGGCGACCGGCAGAAGGAAGCGACCGAAGCGGGCGCGGACTTTGTGGGCGGCGAGGAGATGGTGGAGAAGATCCAGAAAGAAAACTGGACCGCCTTCGATGCGCTGATTGCGACGCCGGACATGATGAAGGTTGTGGGCCGGCTGGGCAAGGTGCTGGGACCGAAGGGGCTGATGCCGAATCCCAAGACCGGAACCGTGACCATGGATGTGGGCGCGGCGGTGAAGGAGATCAAGGCCGGCAAGGTGGAGTTTCGCGCCGACAAGACGAGCCTGGTGCACGTGCCGGTGGGCAAGCTGAGTTTCGAGCCGCAAAAGCTGATCGACAACGCGACAACGGTGATTACATCGATCGTGCGGGCGAAGCCTTCGGCGGCAAAGGGCAGATACATCAAGAGCGTGACGCTGAGCTCGACCATGGGACCCGGGCGTTCCGCTGGATTCGGCTGTGGCGGACGCGGCGGTGAAGAAGTAAACACGGTGATCAGTGAACAGTGGTCGGTGATCAGCGGGACCGTCGATCAACTGGCATCGTGCCTGATGTTGAGATTTTGAAGCAGATTTGAACCGGGTCTTTCAAAGGTAAGGGAAGGGTTGGCG
This sequence comes from uncultured Acidobacteriaceae bacterium, assembly GCA_963813015.1. Lineage (GTDB taxonomy): Bacteria > Acidobacteriota > Terriglobia > Terriglobales > Acidobacteriaceae > Telmatobacter. The sequence continues at coordinate 131,490 of CAWEXN010000011.1, read as the reverse complement.
AGCGGAAAAGGTTGGTGGTTCGGGAGTGACTGGCCACTGACCACTGTTCACTGAACCCTGTGCGGAGCACAACATGGCGATTTCGAAAGCGAAAAAAGCGGAGAAGGTAAAGGCGCTGGCCACGGAGCTGGCTTCATCGACCACCGCGATTGTGGGCACGTTCAGCAAGCTGACCGTGGCCAAGGATTACGAGCTACGTAAAGTGATTCGCGAGGCGGGCGGCAAGTACCGCGTGGTGAAGAACAAGCTGGCCGCGATTTCAGGCTCGGGGACTCAGGTTGAAGAGGCGCTGAAAGGTTTGAAGGGCGTGAACTCGGTGGCGTTTACCGCGGGCGATCCGGTGGCGCTGGCCAAAGTATTTGCCAAGTGGGCGGGTGAGAATGCGGCGGAGTTCCACTTCAAGCTGGGCATCGTGGACGGCAAGCTGCTGAGCGTGGACGACGTGAAGGCGCTGGCGACGATGCCGGGCAAGGAAGAGATCTTCTCGAAGCTGCTCTTCCTTATGAATGCGCCGGCACAACGGCTGGCGACGGTGATCAATGCCACGGGCCGCGATTTGGCAGTGGTGATTGGCCAGGGAGTGGAGAAAGAAAAGTTTGCGGCGGCGTAAAGGCAGCAGTTCGTAGTTCAGAGTTCGCAGTTCACAGTTGGTGCCGGTCCGAGGACAACGACGAACTAAGAACTACGAACTGTGAACTGAAACAGGGTTTTGGCTGAGGTAAGCGAGTGGGGCGCAGGTCTGGCGCAACGGAAACCACTGCGTGGGCAGCCTTTTGGACGAGAGATTTGGCTCGGCCAGGGAAATTCAATTTTGATTGGAGAGGAAAATGGCGGATATCGCGCAGTTGGAAGAGCAAATCGTAAGCCTGAGCCTGCTGGAAGCGGCGGCTCTGGTGAAGAAGCTGGAAGAGCGGCTTGGCGTTTCGGCGGCGGCAGCGGCACCGGTGATGGTTGCCGGCGGCGCAGCCGGGGCGGCAGCTCCGGCGGTCGAGGAGAAGACCGAATTTCAGGTCATCCTGAAGGATGCCGGCGCCAATAAGATCAACACCATCAAGGCAGTACGCGAAGTCACTTCGCTCGGCCTGAAGGAAGCAAAGGACCTGGTTGATGGCGCTCCCAAGGCCATCAAGGAGAACGCGACCAAGGACGAGGCCGAGGCCATCAAGAAGAAGTTTGAAGGCGTCGCGACCGTCGAAATCAAGTAAATGGTGGTGGTGGGTCAAAATGAAGACCATCCCTCAGGGGCTAAAGCCCCTTTCCGGTTGGTTTGATTTAAGTACGGGCTGAAGCCCGTACCCTTCAAAAAGGGCCCAGTATCGAAACGGCATGGGACTTGCATGCGCCGCCGGGACGCGCTAAGATAGAGGGTGCGCGTCTTGGCGGTTCCGCCCAGGTAATCTCTAGGCAGAGCGGCTAGACGGCGTGAAATGCGGGGCGTGGTGGTCACGCAGGCATCCGCGGATCAGAGCAGCGATCGATGCAGGCGGATGTTTCGAGTCAAGTTCTTTTGAGTCAGCGGTTTTCCCAGGGTCAGGCGGGGCGGCCGTTGACGGTGGTCGGGCAGCGGGTGATTCGCGGCGGATGCGGATTTTGCGATCGGCGAGGGCAATGGAAGAAAATTCGATAGGGGGCACTGGCGAAGAGCCGCGCTCGTGAGGCATTGCGTCCTTACGGGCTTTTCGTGTCTCTCGGTGTGCTGCGGAGGAAAATTTCCAAGCTCTGTCAGCCATACGCGCACAACTTCCCTTTACGGTTTCTCCCGTAATTCCGGGTTCAGCCGTTGTGCTCGCATCTTCCAATTGTGCGCAGTCTAGCGCACCTGCCCGAAGCACGCAACATCGACCACGCGTTTTTTGACCTAGCTCTCACAGAACCCGCCTGACAAGGGTTCTTTCCGGCGACCGGAATCGATTTCCGGGCTGCCGGCAACTGAAGGGTGGGCAATCATTGCCTGCTCTCACGCACTTTCGGCAACTTACGGAATAACGGAACCATACGGGCGCCCACGAGACTCAGGCGCCCGGCCGGCCGAGCCACGAATGAGTGGCGGCGCCGGAACGACGAGGCTCAGGAGTGAACATGCCCAACGAGAAGCGCGCGATTCGCAGCCGGCTCGATTTTTCAAAGATTCCAACTGCCACCCAGATTCCCAACCTGATCGAAGTGCAGCGCCGCAGCTATGAGCGGTTCCTGCAGATGGACAAATTGCCGAACGAGCGCGACGACAGCGGCTTGCAGTCGGTGTTTGTGTCGGTTTTTCCGATCATGGATTTCCGCGGCATCTCGCAACTGGATTTCGTTGACTTCTCGATCGGCAACTGGGAGTGCAAGTGCGGCCACCTGAAGGGTCTGCATCACCTGCGCACGGCCTGCGTGCATTGCGGCGCGATGGTGATTACGGATCCGTTCCTGCCCGAGCGACGTGCTTTGCCAGAAGTGCGGCACCTATAACAAGAACACGCCGGACTTCTGCAACAAGTGCGGCGACCCCGTAAGCCTGCAGTTGAAGTACGACCAGCAGGAGTGCGAGGAGCGGGGCATGACGTTCTCAGCGCCGTTGAAGGTGACGGTGCGCCTGACCATTTACGACAAAGACGCCGAGACGGGCAACAAGACCATCCGCGACATTAAGGAACAGGAAGTGTTCTTCGGCGACATTCCGCTGATGACGCCGAATGGAACGTTCATTGTGAACGGCACGGAGCGCGTGATCGTTTCGCAGCTGCACCGGTCGCCGGGCGTGTTTTTTGAGACCGCCAACAACCGGACGTATTTCCTGGGCAAGATCATTCCCTATCGCGGATCGTGGGTGGAGTTCGAATACGACCAGAAGAACACGCTTTATGTGCGCATCGATCGCAAGCGCAAGTTCCTGGGAACGATTTTCCTGCGCGCGCTGGGATTGCGCTCAGACGAAGAGATTTTGAAGACTTTCTACACGGTCGACCGGATTCACAAGAGCGACGGGAAGCTGATGTGGGAAGTGCAGCAGGACGCGACCAAGGGCACGCACCTGGTGGGCGCCAAGCCGGCGCATGCCATTAAGCAGGGCAGCGAGGAGATTGCGCACGCGGGCCGCAAAATCACCCCGCACGCGCTGAAGGCGCTGCGCGGCGCGAACGTCCACAAAGTGGAAGTGGAAGCGGCGGAGTTGGACGGCGCGCTGACGGCTTCCGACGTGGTGGATACCAATACCGGCGAAGTGATTGTCGAGGCCAACGTTGAGTTGACGGCCGACCGGCTGCACAAGGTGATGGCTTCGGGCGCGGGGAGCTTCGAAGTTTTCTTCCCGGATCGCGATGACGTGGGCAACATTATTTCGAACACCTTGAAGCGCGACTCGGTGCACAAGCCGGAAGAGGCGCTGATCGAGATCTATCGCAAACTGCGGCCAGGCGATCCGCCGACGCTGGATACGGCGACGGCGCTGTTTGAGGGCATGTTCTTCGATCCGCGCAAGTACGATTTCTCGCGCGTAGGCCGGCTGAAGTTCAACATCAAGCTTTACGAGAACCAGGACGCCACACACCTCGATCACCGGACGCTGACGGCGGAGGACTTCTACGCGACCATCCGCTACTTGCTGAAGCTGCGCAAGAACATCGGCATGGTGGACGACATCGATCACCTGGGCAACCGCCGCGTGCGCGCGGTGGGCGAGCTGATGGAGAACCAGTTCCGCATCGGCCTGGTGCGCATGGAGCGCGCCATCAAGGAAAAGATGAGCGTGTATCAGGAACTGAACACGGCAATGCCGCACGACCTGATCAACGCCAAGCCGGTGATGGCGGCGATCCGCGAGTTCTTCGGATCCTCGCAGCTGTCGCAGTTCATGGACCAGACCAATCCGCTGTCGGAGATCACGCACAAGCGGCGTCTTTCGGCGCTTGGGCCGGGCGGCCTGAGCCGCGAGCGCGCCGGATTCGAAGTGCGCGACGTGCACCCGACGCACTACGGGCGCATCTGCCCGATCGAGACGCCGGAAGGACCGAACATCGGACTGATCAGCTCGCTGAGCTGCTTTGCGCGCATCAACGAATACGGGTTCATCGAGTCGCCTTATCGCAAGGTGAAGGACTCGAAGATTCTGGATTTCGTGGAGATCGTGAACGCCGGCGAAAGCGGCTTGCGCGTGGGCGACCACATCGAGAAGGATGAGGCGCACAAGCTGAACGCAAAGTTGAAGAAGGAAGGCAAGCGGGCCATCGACTCGATTCCCTTCAGCTTCTATCTGTCGGCGTGGGAAGAGGACAAACACACCATTGCGCAGGCCAACATCGAGTTCAACGAGAACGGCGTGATCACGGAAGACCTGGTGAACGCGCGCCGGCTGGGGAACTTTGTGCTGGTGAACCGCGCCGAGGTGGACTACATCGACGTGAGCCCGAAGCAACTGGTGTCGGTGGCCGCGTCGCTGGTGCCGTTCCTGGAGCACGATGACGCCAACCGCGCACTGATGGGCGCGAACATGCAACGGCAGAGTGTGCCACTACTGGCGGCTGAAGCGCCGCTGGTGGGCACGGGCATGGAAGGCGTGACCGCGCGCGATTCAGGCGCGGTGATTCTGGCCAAGCGCAACGGCATCGTGGACTCGGTGGACTCGGAGCGCATCATCGTGCGCGTCGAGGGCGAGCATCATCCGATGCAGCTTTCGCGCGAGGTTGGTTCCGACATTTATCAGCTCATCAAGTTCAAGCGGTCGAACCAGAACACCTGCATCAATCAAAAGCCTGTGGTTCGACAGGGCGACCGCGTGATCAAAGGACAAGTGATTGCCGACGGGCCTTGCACGGAGCAGGGAGAGCTGGCGCTGGGCCGCAATGTGCTGGTGGCCTTTATGCCGTGGCGCGGGTACAACTTTGAGGACGCGATCCTGATCTCGAGCAACTGGTGCGCGAGGACTATTACACCTCAGTGCACATCGAGGAGTTCGAGATCGAGGCGCGCGACACGAAGCTGGGACCGGAAGAGATCACGCGCGACATTCCCAACGTAAGCGAGCACGCGCTGCGCGACCTGGACGAGAGCGGAGTGATCCGCATCGGCGCCCAGATCGGGCACGGCGACATTCTGGTGGGCAAAGTGACGCCGAAGGGCGAAACGCAGCTTACGCCGGAAGAGAAGCTGCTGCGCGCGATCTTCGGCGAAAAGGCCGGCGATGTGCGCGACGCTTCGCTCACGTGCCCCCCGGGCATTGAGGGAACGGTGGTCGATGTTCGGATCTTCAGCCGCAAGGGCCAGGAGAAGGACGAGCGCGCCAAGCTGATCGAGGCCGAGTACGTGGCCAAGCTCGAAAAGAACCTGGGCGACGAGATCCGCATTCTGACCGACGAGCGGTTGAAAAGGCTGGACGCAATCCTGGGCGCGAAGGAAGTGCTGGCCGACCTGCACGACGAGCGCACCAACAAGCGCCTGCTGGTCAAGGGCGCGATTCTGGACCGCGACACGATCGAGCGCATCTCGACCAAGAATCTGAAGCGCATCCGCTATAACGACAAGGATCCGCGGGTGAACGAGCAGATCGACGAGATCGAAGAGATGACGTCGCGGCAGATCGAAGTGCTGCGCAAGATCACGAACGAGAAGGTAGCCAAGCTGCAAAAGGGCGACGAGCTGCCTCCGGGCGTGATCAAGCTGGTGAAGGTTTACGTGGCCATGAAGCGCAAGTTGAGCGTGGGCGACAAGATGGCCGGCCGGCACGGCAACAAGGGCGTGATCTCGCGCATTCTTCCCGTCGAAGACATGCCGTATCTGCCCGATGGAACGCCGGTGGAGATTGTGCTCAATCCACTGGGCGTGCCTTCTCGTATGAATGTGGGGCAGATTCTGGAGACGCATCTTGGATGGGCCGCGCACGAGCTGGGCAAGAAAGTCGCAAAACTGCTGAAAGAAAACTCCGAGGCGGAGTACGCGCGCGAGATGGCGAAGAAGGAGTTTGCCGGAACCGCGGTGCTGCGGCAGTTGCTGGAGCTGGACGACGAGATGCTGATCCGCGTGATGCAGGGCATGAGCAAGGGCATCTGGTTCGGAACGGCGGTGTTCGACGGCGCGCAGGAGAGCGAAATCAAGGCTCTGCTGGCGTCGGCAGGATTGCCGTCTTCGGGCAAGACGATGCTCTTCGACGGCCTGACGGGCGATCAGTTCGAACAGCCGGTGACGGTGGGCTACATTTACATGCTCAAGCTGTCGCACCTGGTCGATGACAAGATTCACGCACGGTCGATCGGTCCGTACTCGCTGATCACGCAACAGCCGCTGGGCGGCAAGGCGCAGTTCGGCGGGCAGCGTTTCGGCGAAATGGAAGTGTGGGCTCTGGAAGCATACGGCGCCGCATACATCCTGCAGGAACTGCTCACCGCGAAGTCCGACGACGTCTATGGCCGCACCAAGATTTACGAGGCCATCGTCAAGGGCGAAGCGGCGATCGAGCCGGGCGTGCCGGAGTCGTTCAACGTATTGATCCGCGAGCTGCAATCGCTCTGCCTGGACGTGGAGCTGATCAAGCGCGCGGACCTGATCAAAAAGCTGCCGGCGCCGGAAGTGGCGGCGGTGGCGGATTAAATGCAGCCTCTAGCTGCTAGCTTCTAGCTCCTAGCTTGACCGGGGCTGGACTAGCAGCCGAGGTGAGCCAAAGGTTTGTTCTAGTTGAAAGCGTGAAACTGCTTCGAGCGAGAAAAGAGCTAGAAGCTAGGAGCTAACAGCTAGAAGCTGTCGTCAGGGTCCTTCTTGAAAGCGGTAAACGCCGCTACCCGGGAAGGAAGGATCCCAAAGGAATCCCGGGAGTCACGCAGTACCGCGGCGGGTCACAAGAGAACTCGCCAGGGAGGGTCGCCTTGTTCCGTTCGAACCCGTTTGAGCTTACGAGCCCCATTACCGACTTCGACGCCATCCGCATCATGCTGGCCAGCCCGGAAAAGATCCGCAGCTGGTCGCACGGCGAAGTAACCAAGCCGGAGACCATCAACTACCGCACCTTCAAGCCGGAGCGCGACGGCCTGTTCTGCGCGCGCATCTTCGGACCGGTGACGGACTGGGAGTGCCTGTGCGGCAAGTACAAGCGCATGAAGCACCGCGGCGTGATCTGCGACAAGTGCGGCGTGGAAGTGACGGTGAGCAAGGTGCGCCGCGAGCGCATGGGCCACATTGAGCTGGCGTCGCCGTGCTCGCATGTGTGGTTCTTCAAGGGCCTGCCGTCGCGCATCGGCCACCTGCTGGACATTTCGCTGCGCGACCTGGAAGGCATTCTCTACTTCGAGTCCTATGTTGTGGTCGATCCGGGCGACGCGCCGGTGCGCGAGCGCGAGATCATCAAGGACGAGACCAAATTCCGCGAACTCGATCAGCAGTTCCGGCCCTCGGGCTTCAAGGCCATGATGGGCGCTGAAGCCATCAAGGAATTGCTCAAGCGCGTAAGCATTGACGAGCTGGGAGTAGAACTGCGCGAGCGGATGAAGACCGAGACCTCGGCGCAGAAGAAGATCAAGTTTGCCAAGCGCCTGAAGGTGGTCGAGGCATTCCGCAAGTCGAGCAACAAGCCGCAGTGGATGATTCTCGACGTGCTGCCGGTCATTCCCCCAGAGCTGCGCCCCCTGGTGCCGCTGGATGGCGGCCGCTTTGCCACATCGGATTTGAACGATCTCTATCGCCGCGTGATCAACCGCAACAACCGGTTGAAGAAGCTGATGGACCTGCACGCGCCGGAAGTGATTGTGCGCAACGAGAAGCGCATGCTGCAGGAAGCAGTGGACGCGCTGTTTGACAACGGCCGCCGCGGCCGCGTGCTGAGGGGCGCCAACAACCGCCCGCTCAAGTCGCTCTCCGACACGCTCAAGGGCAAGCAGGGCCGTTTCCGCCAGAACCTGCTGGGCAAGCGCGTCGACTACTCGGGCCGCTCGGTGATCGTGGTCGGTCCGGAGCTGAAGCTGCACCAGTGCGGATTGCCGAAGAAGATGGCGCTCGAACTGTTCAAGCCGTTCATCTATCACCGGCTGGAGCAGACCGGGCAGTGCACGACCATCAAGCAAGCCAAGGAAATGGTGGAGATGCAGGAGCCGGTGGTGTGGGACATCCTTGAGGAAGTGATCAAGGATCACCCCGTGCTGCTGAACCGCGCTCCCACGCTGCACCGCCTGGGCATTCAGGCTTTTGAGCCGGTGCTGGTGGAAGGCAAGGCCATCAAGATTCACCCGCTGGTCTGCACCGCGTTCAACGCCGACTTCGACGGCGACCAGATGGCCGTGCACATTCCGCTGTCGCCCGAGGCGCAGATTGAAGCCAGCGTGCTGATGCTGGCCTCGCACAATATTCTGTCGCCGGCCAGCGGACAGCCGATCACCGTGCCGACGCAGGACATGGTGCTGGGACTCTACTACCTGACCAAGGCCAAGAAGGGCGGCAAGGGCGAAGGCCGCGTGTTCGCGAACACCGAAGAGATCCTGATGGCGCTCGAAGCGGGCGAAGTGGAGACGCTTTCGCCGATTCGCCTGCGCTACACGGGCAAGGTGCTCGATATGACCACCGCCTACGACGATCAGGATCTGACGCACACCGAGCCGGTGGACTTCGACAAGGAGTATCTGTCGACAACGGTTGGCCGCGTGATTCTGAACGACGCGCTGCCGCCGGGCATGCCGTTCGTGAACGGACTGCTGAAGAAGAAGGGCATCGGGCAACTGGTGAACTATTGCAACCAGAACCTCGGGCTCGAAGTGACGGTGGGCATGCTGGACCGCATCAAGTCGCTGGGCTTCAACTATGCGACGCGTTCCGGCCTCTCCGTTGGCCTGGACGACATGGTGATTCCGGAGAGCAAGTACAAGGTGGTGGACGACGCCGACAAGAAGGTGATCGAGGTCCAGAAGCAGTACATGGACGGCGCCATCACCAACGGCGAGCGGTCGAACAAGGTGATCCAGATGTGGTCGGCGGTGACGGACCAGGTGGCCGACGAGATGTTCTCGAACATGAAGAAGGCGGACGACGAAGGGGCCATGAACCCGATCTACATCATGGCCGACTCCGGCGCCCGCGGATCGAAGCAGCAGATTCGCCAGTTGAGCGGCATGCGCGGACTGATGGCCAAGCCTTCGGGCGAAGTCATCGAGACGCCGATCACCGCGAACTTCCGCGAAGGGCTGACGGTGCTCGAATACTTCATCTCGACGCACGGCGCGCGCAAGGGCCTGGCCGATACGGCGCTGAAGACGGCCGACTCGGGCTACCTGACGCGGCGCCTGGTCGACGTGGCGCAGGACGTGATCGTGACCGAGCAGGATTGCGGCACGCTGGAAGGCATTTACGTCGGATCGATCGTGGAGTCGGGCGAAATCATCGAGCCGCTGCGCGACCGCATCATCGGCCGCGTATCGCTCGAAAGGATCAAGGACTACGACGGCAACGTGGTGGTCGATGTGAACCAGCCGATCGACGAGGACATCGCTTCGGCGATTCAGGGCGCGGGCGTGGAGACGGGTGAAGATCCGCTCCGTGCTCACCTGCGAATCGCGTCGCGGCGTGTGCGCGCTGTGCTACGGGCGCAACCTCGGCTCCGGCCGCATGGTCGAGCTGGGCGAAACCTGCGGCGTAATTGCGGCGCAGTCCATCGGCGAGCCGGGAACGCAGCTCACGATGCGTACCTTCCACGTGGGCGGCACGGCCAGCCGCGTGCAGGACAAGTCGCGCCTCGACGCCAAGAACAACGGCTTCGTGCGCTTCATCAACCTGAACACGGTGGAGAGCAAGGAAGGCGACGCTGGTGGCCATGAACCGCTCCGGCTCGCTGGCCATTGTGGACGAGCGCGGCCGTGAAAAGGAACGCTACCAGGTGGTCTATGGCGCGCGCCTTCGCGTGCGCGAGGGCGCGGCGGTGAAGCTGGGCCAGGTGCTGGCCGAATGGGATCCTTACACCTACGCCATTCTCACCGAGATCGGCGGCGCGGTGCAGTTCAAGGATCTGCAGGAAGGCATCACGCTGAACGAAGAAGTGGACGAAGTGACCGGCCTTTCGCGCTGGGTGGTTGCCGACTCGCCCGATGAGAAGCGGCAGCCGGCCATTGCCATCAAGAGCGCCAAGAGCAGCAAGCGCTACCTGCTGCCTCGCGGCGCTCACCTGATGGTGCAGGACGGCGACGAGGTGGGTCCGGGCGACGTGCTGGCCAAGATTCCCAAGGAGAGCACGCGCACCAAGGACATCACCGGCGGTCTGCCGCGCGTGGTGGAACTGTTTGAAGCGCGCAAGCCGCGCGAGACCGCGATCATCAGCGAAATCGATGGCGTGGTCCGCTTTGGCGAAGTCTCCAAGGGCCAGCGCAAGATCTACGTGACGGCCGACAACGGCGACGAGAAGGAATACTCGGTGCCGCGCGGCATTCACGTGAACGTGCAGGAAGGCGAGCGGCTGCGCGCCGGCGATCCGCTGATGGATGGCCCGCTGAACCCGCACGACATTCTTGCCGTGCTGGGCGAGAAGGAACTGCAGGCTTACCTGGTGAACGAAATCCAGGAAGTCTACCGGCTGCAGGGCGTGGCCATCAGCGACAAGCACATCGAAGTGATCGTGCGGCAGATGCTGCGCTGGGTGCGGATCGACGAAGTGGGCGACACGAACTTCCTGCTCGAACAGCAGGTGGACCGCTTCCGCTTCAGCGAAGAGAACGAGCGCGTGCTGCAGAACGGCGGCCGTCCGGCCATCGGGCGTCCGCTGCTGCTGGGCATCACCAAGGCGTCGCTCTCGACCGACAGCTTCATCTCGGCGGCCAGCTTCCAGGAGACGACGCGCGTGCTCACCGAGGCCAGCATCAACGGCGCGATAGACAACCTGCGCGGCTTGAAGGAGAACGTGATCGTCGGGCGCCTGATTCCCGCGGGCACGGGCCTGGAATACTACCGCAACGTCCAGCTCTCACCGGAACTCGAAGAGGCTGCGGCTCGCGTGCAGCAGGAAGTGCACTGCCGAGATCGAAGCCGCCGAGCGCGAGCTGGAACTGATGCGGCAGGAAGGCGAAGCCGAGGAGATGGCGGCGGAATAGCGCACCTGCGGTGCGGCAGCCCTTTGGAGCAGATCCTCAACTCAACAATTGGCCCGGCGCAAGCCGGGCCTTTCTTATTCGTATTTTCTGGATGGGTGGCCTTAGGCAGCCGCGCCGGTCGCAGCCGTTCTGCTTCGGTGACGGGATTGCTTAACGGCATACATGGCGGCGTCGGCAAATTTGAGGAGGCTGTCGGCGGAGTCGGCGTCGTCAGGGTAGAGAGCGATCCCGATACTGGCCGATCCGCGCACCACGTGCCCGCCTACTGCGAAGGGATTGTCGAAGCTGTGCTCGAGGCGGTGCGCGATCTCGAGTACGTCGGAGCGATTGTGCACTTCGGCCACGACCACCGCGAACTCATCGCCGCCCAGGCGCGCCAGAGTGTCACCGAGCCGCAGTTGATGCTTCATGCGCAAGGCCGCTTCCCGCAGGTACATGTCGCCCACCTGGTGGCCGTACTGGTCATTGACCTGCTTGAAATGATCGAGGTCGATGAAGATGAAGCCGAAGATGCCAGCGGAACGGCTTGCTCCAGAAATCATCGCGCTCAAGTGCTTTTCCAGCGAGAAACGGTTGGGAATGTCGGTGAGCAGATCGAACTCCGAGCGATGCACAAGATCGGAATAGAGGTGCGAAGTTTCGATGGCCAAGGTGGCCAAACCTGCTCCCAGAGACAGCGCCGAAATTTCTTCCAAGCTCGGCTTGGTGAGCCGGTTCATGGCAGCGAAGATGGTTCCAAGGGCGGCACCAGAACGGCCGGGAATCTCCTGCCGGACGATCCTCTGTGATGTGATGAGGTGCGGACGCTTTCCGAGAGTGGCCCCGTCGGCGATCTCGCACCAGCAGGCAGCGCCGTGCAGCCGGAACGAAACCACCTCGGTGATACACTCGACAATCTCGCCAAGAGGGCGGGAGCTGTTGATGTCTTCAAGGATGCGGCTTCGCCGCTGTTCAAGGTAGGCCAGGGCCGCGGTTTTCTGCCGAATGCGCCGCTCCAGCGCCCAGCTTCTAATGCCAATGGCAATGACCACCAAAAGCAGCAGGCCGACGATCAGCATGAGGTGACGCACATTCAACCACGGAGGCCGCGCGACGATGGCGATGTCGTCAACGTTGCGCATCAGGATGTTGAAGGGCACCTCGCCGTTGAAAGGATTCGCGTCAGTGAGCATGCAGATGCCCGTGACGCGAATGTGTGTGCCTATGGGAATCTCGCGCATGGGGCTCAGGGGGAGGGTACTTGCTGTGCCAGGATGGCGGATGATGGCGGAGAGCAGGTGGCCGTCGGAATTGAGCACATATTCGTCCTGCGTGGCTTGGCGAACCTCGGTAACTACCTGGCCTTCAACTGAGACGAGGTCGAAGACGCGACTGTGGCCGACGTTGCCCCCCTGGGCCAGTTGACGCCAGGTGAAGAGCGCGGGCGAAACCGGCGCATGTGTTGCCGTTTCGTGGACTTCGCCACGGGTCAGGACAAGGAAGCCGTTCTCGACGGTAGGGAATCCGATGGCATCGGCCCCAGAGCCCACGTGCAGAGGGCTCCAACTGTCGGTCGTGATCCAAATGCTTTTTGAGCCGTCTTCGAGAACCAGGGCTACGCCGGGCTGATAGTAAGTGATGGTCCCATGCACGCGCTCGCGGCCGCTCTCGTCGTGGACACGGTAGCCGCTCAACACACGGTCCATCTGCGTGATCTGGATTGACCAGGGGTCAACGGCGGCGCGCTTCAGAATTCTCACCTGATTGAGCGACTGGGCATGAAAGAGGATCCCGGTCTGCTGCATTTTGTTATCGAAGACGCCGGACTGGACGCCGGTCATCTCTACTTCGGCATCGAGAAGACCTGTGAGGCGGGATGGGTCATCACTATCGACTGTGACGTCGGCATGGCCGCCGTCCAACAGGACGCTGAGTTGAGTAGTGGAGACGGGAGCCTGCGAATTAGGAACCAGATCGGCGGACTGGATGACGGCTCGCACGGTGACGAGTCTGCAGTCCGTTTCGGCGCGGATCATCTGTTCGAAGCTGGGGCGCGCGGGCATGGGAAGCGGACCGTGGCCCAGGAATGTAAGCTCGGCGTCTTCGACGTACGGCCGGAAGCTTTCGTGCATGGTCCCGCGCACCCGAATTCGGTCGCCGGGAATGAGCTGGTACATGAGGGAGGGGTGCACATAAATCGCCGCGTTACCGTCCTGGACGAACAGGTTTCTTTCGTAGGAGCGGTAGTCGGTAACGGTGGCTTGGAAGTCGACCGACTGGTGCTGACGGGCCTGATTGTTGGTGAGGCTCGAGGCCTCCTGCGCTGTGGTAATCGGGCCAGACGGTTGTGATCGCACGCCTGAAGCGCAAAACAGAAGCATCGCAAACCAGGGAAAGAGCTTCTTCATAACAAGGCTCACGCAGGCTGGATGGCGAAGATCCGCCCTACGAACCTTTATCGGCAGGGGGTGGAGAACAATGAATGATTTGTGAGGGAATCCTGGCTGATCAAGGAGTTCCAGGAAGTCGGAAACACAAGTGTCAGGAACGGGCTCTGGGCGCCAGCTCGTCTTCAGTCTGTTCGTCGCCGGCGCGGGAATTGGCCAGTCGTGTGTACTTGGCCACATACATTGCGGCGTCGGCCCCGCGCAGCAGACTGTCGGCGGTATCGGCGTCTTCAGGGTACAGAGAGATGCCAAAGCTCGCCGAGCCCTGCAGGAAATATCCGTCTCCGATGAACGGCTCATGGAAACAGCTTTGCAGCCGCGCACATATTTCCTCAACCTCGGCCCGGTTGTGCACTTGAGAAACCAGAACGGCAAACTCATCGCCGCCCAAACGCGCCAAAACGTCGAAGGGGCGTAATTGGCGCTTCATGCGCCGCGAGACTTCCTGGAGATACTTGTCGCCGACAAGGTGCCCATGCAGGTCGTTCACCTGCTTGAATTCATTCAGGTCAATGTAGATCAAGCCAAAGATTCCGGCGGTTTCGCGCGCGGTTTGTATCATCGCGCCGAGGGTCCTTTCCATGGCGAAGCGGTTCTGCACGTCGGTGAGGAGGTCGAACTCCGAGCGGTGAACGAGATCGGAATAGAGGCGCGAAGTCTCGATCGCCAAAGTGGCCAATTCCGACGCCATGGCCAAGGCTGATTTTTCAACGGCATCAGGATTCTTGCGGGTATCGAAAGCGGCGAAGATGAAGCCCAGAGCCGGACCCGAGCGCCCGGGGATGGGAGTCTCAACGACGCGCAAGGATGAAGAATGAAAGTCGACCGGCTTGTTGCCCAGGGCGGCTCCGCCCGCAACCTGGCACCAGCAAGGTGCGCCATTCAGCCGGACGGAGACCAACTCCGTGATCCGTTCGAGGATTTCGGCCAGAGGCTTGGAATGGTTGATGTCTTCCAGAACTTTGCTGCGGCGGTGCTCGACATAGGCGAGTGAGCCGATGCGACGCCGGTTCCTGCGTTCCATGTACCACGCGCGAACGCCAAGGACGATGACCATCGCCAGCAAGATGCTGGCAATGGCGATGAGGTGGCCCACATTCAGCCACGGCGGTTGGGCAACGATCACGATGTCGTCAAAATTGCGAATGAGGATATTGAACGGCACTTCACCGTTGAAGGGGTTGGCGTCTGCCAGGATGCAAATGCCAGTGACGCGGATGCGCGCCCTCAGTGGGACGGCCTTCATTGGGGGAATCGGAGCCGATCCCTGTAAAGCGGAATGACTCAGAATGACGGAGAACAAGTGGCCATCGGATTCGAGTACGTAGAGGTCCTGCGTGGCTTGCCGAACCTCGGTTACCACCTGTCCCTGGACAGAAACCAGGTCGAAAACGCGACTGTGGCCATCGTTGCCGCCCAGGGCAAGGTCCCGCCAAGTGAAGAGCGCCGGGGACACTGGGGCCTGCACAAGGCTGTCGCGGACTTCTCCGCGATTGAGCGTCAGGAAACCATTGTCAACGGTGGGGAATCCAATCACATCCGCAACGTCGCCCACATGAAGGGGGTTCCAACTCTCGGTGTTGATCCAAAGGCTTCTGGAACCGTCCTGGAGTACCAGTGCTCTGCCCGGCTGATAGTAGGTAATGGTTCCCCGCACACGCGTGCGCTCAGAAAAATCGTTCAGGCGATAGCCGGTGATAATGCGGTCCATGGGGGTGACTGGAATCGACCAGGGATCGGAAGTGGCGGGTTTGAGAATTCTGATTCCGTCCAGTGAGTGAACATGGAGCAGGACGCCGGTCATTTGCATCTTGTTATCGAAGTGCCCGGAGATCGCACCGGTAATCTCCACCTCAGCATCAAGCAGGTTTTTGAGGGCGGTTTCATCTTCGGTGTCGACGTTTGCGTCTACCGGCCCACCGTCAACAATCATGCGCAGATACCCTGCCGCAATCGGCGATCGAGGGTCCGGCACAAGATCGGCCGAGCGGACGAGTGCGTGCACAGTGACGAGCTTGCAATCGGCCTCAGCACGGACCATCTGCTCGAAGGTAGGCTGGATGGACTTGGGCAATGCGCCGTGACCGATGATCGTGATATCTCTGCTGTTCACATAAGGCCTGAAACTCTCATGGGTGGTTCCGCGGACCAAAATGCGATCGCCGGGAGTGAGTTTCAGATTCGTGGTGGCGTGTACATAAATCGCGTCGTTGCCATCCTGCACAAAGAGGTCTTTGTCGTAGGAACGATAGTAGGTGACAGTCGCTTCAAAGGCGACGGGCAGGTGCTGACTGGCCCGGACGTTGGTGATGATGGCTGCGGCGTGCAGCGTCAACGGGGACGCTGGCGCTGGCGCAGGCGAGGCTGCCCTAAGCGCCGGGATGGTTGCGAGGAGAAATGCAACCGGGAAAACCATGCGTCTTGACCGTAAAAGCTTCACTTTGCTGTCGCGTTCTTTCTGCGTTCGCAAACGTGTCGTGGTTGTGGTGGCCACCCGCCACATCGAGAGTCGCCGGACGATCTGGGAGACGGCGGAATCGGAAGTAAGCTGGTGAAATGTCTAGGAGTTATGGTACTCACGCTGAAGCGGTTGGAAATAGCACTTTCGGTCAGTCAGTACTTTGGTTTGGGCCGTTTCATGCAGTTCGGGTCCCTCGCGTTTGCCGGAACAGATTTCCACAGCGAAACGGCGGGTGAATGGAACCTGGAGGGGCGCTGATGCGGTACGGCTGCCGCCAACGGCATGACACCTGGAACAAGGCTAGCCGCCGGGCTCTACACTAATTGCGGGTCATTTGAACAACGAAAAAGGGCGATTTCAAAGGAATCAATGGCAAAGAAACTGCGGGTTGGCATTCTTTTTGGCGGCCGGAGCGGCGAGCATGAGGTGTCGCTGCTATCGGCGGCTTCGGTCTTGGGGGCAATCGACCGCGAAAAGTTCGATGTAATGCCCATTGGTATCACCAAGGAGGGGCGCTGGCTGGCGGCTGCCGACGCGCGCGGCTTGCTGAATGGCGATGCCGGCGCGGTGGGCCGTCGACTACGCGCAGGCGATCCCGAGGCAACACCAGGGGCAAAGCTGCTGCACGAGGGGATTCCCACGCTGATGGCGCCGGAACCGTCCTCTCAGGGGCCAGGTGAAAAGGCCATTGACGTCGTTTTTCCGGTGCTGCATGGCACCTTCGGAGAGGATGGCACGATCCAGGGACTCTTCGAGCTGGCGGGTATTGCCTATGTTGGTTCCGGCGTGCTGGGCTCGGCAGCCGGCATGGACAAGGACGTGATGAAGCGGCTGTTCGCCCAGGCCGGGCTACCGATCGTGAAACATGTCACGCTGCTTCGCGCGGATTGGGAGAAAGGCGCCGCGCAAGTCGATTTCGGTCGTGGAGAAGGCGCTCAAGTATCCGGTGTTCGTGAAGCCGGCGAACCTTGGCTCATCCGTGGGCATCAGCAAGGCGCACGATCGTGCAGAACTCGGTCCGGCGCTGGAACTGGCGGCAAAGTACGACCGCAAGCTTATCGTGGAGCAGGGAGTGGGCGGAAAGGCTGCTCGCGGCGGACAGGCGGCGCGTGCGCGCGAATTTGAGGTTGCGGTGCTGGGGAATGACAGCCCGAAAGCCAGCGTGGTGGGGGAGATCATTCCCAGCAAGGAATTCTACGACTACGAGGCGAAGTATCTTTCGGAAGGGTCAGTGCCGGTGATTCCGGCGAAGATTTCGCGCGAACAAAGCAGAAGGATTCGGGAGATGGCCGTGGCGGCATTCAAAGCCTGCGATCTTTCCGGTCTGGCGCGCGTGGACTTTCTGATGGAAGCGGGCGGCAAGGAACGAATCTTTGTGAACGAAGTGAATACGATGCCCGGGTTCACGCAGATCAGCATGTATCCAAAGCTGTGGGAGGCCTCGGGGCTGAGCTACAAAGAGCTGATCACGCAGCTGATTGAGCTGGCGCTGGAGCGACAGGCGGAAAAAAGCCGGACGGTTTATACCAGAGAAGAATAAGGAGCAGGGAACAGGGAACAGGGATACGGTGTCTAATTGGAATGGCGCTATCCACGGTTCACCCGCCCCAATCTTTTTCGGATTTTGAGGACGACTCAATGACTTTGCTCGATGCTCCCCAGTTCGACGCCGCGCGATCCA
Organism: uncultured Acidobacteriaceae bacterium; assembly: GCA_963813015.1. Classification (GTDB taxonomy): domain Bacteria; phylum Acidobacteriota; class Terriglobia; order Terriglobales; family Acidobacteriaceae; genus Telmatobacter. The sequence continues at coordinate 113,895 of CAWEXN010000011.1, read as the reverse complement.
AGCGCAACAAGTTGATTGTGCAGTTGAGCGCGGCTGCGCTCTTCGCGCTGTTGGTGATTTATTGGCTGGCGGCCAGCCGGCCTGTGGATTGGCCATGGCACTGGCAGCGCTATATGTTCGGGCGCTCTACAGTGAACAAATTCATGGGCGCGCTGGAGGCCAACGATCTTGCGAAGGCCTACGGTGTCTGGGTCCACGACGCGAATTGGCAGCAGCATCCGCAACAGTACTCGACATATCCCTTCAAGCGTTTTCAGGACGATTGGAGTCCGACGAGCCCGGACAACGACTATGGCCCGATCCGCAGCCACACCATTGCGCTCGCAGGGCCGTACGGCAACGGCTTGCTCGTGGCCGTGTTGATCAATGGGCGCAAGAGCGATGCGCTGAACCTGGACTACGATCCCAAGACCGGACAGCTGAGCTTTGCGCCGCCGGGCGTGAGCCTGTATCTGGGGCCGTAAAGGCAGGGGACAGTGAACAGTGGTCAGTGGTCAGTGATCAGACAGCAAACAGCAGACAGCCGAAAGGCCCTGGCCCGCGCGTCTCAGGTGTAAGTGCTGGCGATTTGGAGCGCGTAGAGAAGGCTGCCGGCGCGCTTGGAACTGATGCTGTTTGAGGCGAGGGCGTTGAGCACTTCATCGAGGAATGGGAAGACGGCTGCGTCGCCGTTCAATGAGGGAAGGTTGAGGACGGCCTCCTTGTTGCGGCGGGGGCGGCGCGGCGAGACACGGACGCGTGCATGGTGGTAGCAAAAGGGCGAGCCGTGCATGGCCACCGACTGGCACTTGAGGCCGTTGGGCTTGATGAAACGACATTCCGCGACGGTTTTCATGTTTACTCCTTTGCTAAGGGGGTGGCCCCCCCACCCCCTTCTACCTTTTTGCGCAAGATTCCTGCGCGATGAGGGCTAGCGGCAAGAAACCGTAAAAGTCTCCTGTTTTCATGCAACTACAGACAGCATTTTGAAAATAAAAGGCTTGGTCCGTGCCTCTGTTTCTCGCCGGCGGTTTGAGCCCAAAAGCAAGCACGGCGGGGGTGAGCCCGCCGCGCTGGATGCTTCTTTTTGTGATTGTCGATTTGAGTATGCGCCGAGAGGGCGTAATTATCGGCAAACTTCACGAAAAAAGTGAATGGAAAAGAAGTGAAATGGAATCAGCGGATTGCCTGGTCTTGGATGCGGCGAAATTGGGTGTGGAGGGGTTGACATCTCTAGCGCCGCCAGCGGAGTAAGGAGTAAGAGGTGCGAGAAGGCGAGGAGGTTCTGGATCACTGCGCTTGCGGACGATAGCCCTCCCTCCGCATGGGGAATAGGTATCATGTCCCGGCATCCGGCATCGATCATGTCCCGGCATCGATTCTTTCTGAACTAATTCACTGTTAAGGTTAACGTTGCCGTGTGAGACAGTGAGCCGGAAGTCGCTGTAACCGTCACGGTTGAAGTCGTCTGATTTTGTCCCCCGCCACCACCAGTGCTGGTACCCCCGCTTCCGCACCCGTTCAAAGAAGACAACACAATAGCAAACACGAAGATCACCAACGGCAGTCTCTGCAAACGGCGCCGGAAGCCGACCCACCCGAAAGCCAGCGCAATTGATGTGACCGGAGCAAATGGGAACCGGATTGGGCTCCTGCTGCGGCTCGTCCTAGCGGGCACCTCAATAGTCAGCGTGGAAGAAGCATAAGAACCTCCAAGGCTTACGGATGCAGGTGAAAAACTGCACGACGCGCTAGCAGGCAACCCGGAACAGGCAAAAGACACGGAGCCCGAGAAGCCGTCGACCGCACTCGCGGTGATGCTGCTCGTCGCGGTTCCTCCGTCATAGACGCTTAGCGATGCCGGGTTGAGTCCGAAGAAAAAGTCGGGTTGCGGAGGATTGATAACATACGCAGCCGTGACCACGGAGCTCGCCGCTGCGCCTGGCGCCTGGGCCAATGCCTTAATCGTCTCGCTGGAGTCGACGCCGATGGTGTAGCCAGCTGGTTCGTAGCCCGGAGTGCCAGCCTTCGGAGTGGTGCCATCCAAACTGAAGTAAATGACAGCTCCTGTTGCCGTATCGTTGATCGTCACCAGCTGAGGGGAGCCGTAAATACCAGCAGGAAGGGAAAAGGTTGGAGCTGGCGTGGTCGTGTTCGAAGTAATGGTCTGCACCAGAGTAGCGGAGCTCGTCTGGTCAGCCAATATCGGTCCGGCCGGATAGAACGTAGCCGTTATGGTGTCCGCGCCTACCGGCAGAACGTTTCCATCCGTGGACCAGTCGGCGGTCCAAGTGAACTGTCCCGAGCTGTTGAGCGTAGCTTCACCGGAGCTGCTGGTTCCGTATATGACAAGTCCCTTTGCAGGACTGCCTGATGGCGTCTCCACGACGCTAATCGTTAACGTGAGAGGCTGGCCGTAGGCTACGGGGTTTGCGCTGGACGTAATTGTGGTGGTTGTCGGGATCTGCGATACGTTCTCGGTCATCGTTCCGGTGCTCGGCGCGTTCTTCGCATCGCCAAGGTAATACGCTACGACTGGAATCTGGCCTGTGATCAGGTCGCTGGTCGTGTAAGTTGCTACGCCGGTGCCAGTGAGGCGCACGGTGGTCCATGGCCCCATCGAAACGTCTGTGTTGGCGGTGGGATAAGGGATGAGTACACTGAAGCCCACGGTTCCAGTTGGAACGCCTCCTGAGCTTGGCGTGACCGTGGCCGTGAAGGTTACTGGCTGTCCATACTCTTGCCCGTTACTGCTCGAAGATAAAGTTGTTTTTGTGTTGGGCAGCGTCGTCATCTCACTCGCATTGAATTCGGTTGCGAATGGGGTGACGCCCTGATCTTCACCTTCCATCCCAGTTTGAAAAGCTCCTTGTGTTGAAGGAAAATCGGTCGAAACAGTCCAACCGGCAAGGTACGGGTTCCCGGCACTGTCCAACGCAATGCCGCTCGCGCAGTCACAGGTTTCGCCGCTGTAATCCCCACTGCCACTCAGATAGGTCGAATAGAGAATCTGCGAAGCCCCGGGATTGATCTTAGTCAGGAAAGTTGAATAGTCGGCAGAATTCAACTGCGCGAGATTCTCGAGCTCATAGGCCCCGGGCGTCACGGGGAAATCCAGGTCGGGCGTTGAGCCGATCACATACGTGTTTCCAGACCTGTCCACTGCTATCCCCGTTCCGGCGTCTTCAGCCGCGCCGCCAGTTCCGTTGTAGCTGCCACCCAAAAAGGTCGAGTACACGAGCCCCGCTCCTGAAGGATTGAATTCCGTAACGAACGCGTTTTGAGCAAGGGGAAACTGGCCGAGGTTTAAATTTGGCTGGAAGACGCCGGCGGTCACCGGAAAATATCTGGAGTTGGTATAGCCCGTCGCGTACGCATCGCCGGAACTGTCTACCGCGATGGCCTCAGCACCGTCCCCTCCTCCGTTTCCGCCAAGATAGGTTGAATAGACAAGGGCAGTTCCGGCTGGGTTCAACTTGGTCACAAATGCGTTCCCGTTATCCGAGGTGTTTTGAAGCTGAAAAGCCCCAGTCGTCGTGGGAAAGTTGAACGATTCCGTCTTCCCCGCGACGTACGCATTCTCTTGCGTATCCAACGTAATTCCGTTGGGATAGTCCCCTCCCGTTCCACCCAGGAAAGTGGAATAGATCAAGCCTTTCCCCGTGGGGTTCAACTTGGTCACAAATCCAGTAGGGACTTCGGCGTAATCCGCCTTCGCCGCGGTCTGAAAGGCTCCCGAGGTTGTGGGGAAATTGATATCGTCGGTAGACCCGGTCACATACGCGTCGCCCGACGAATCCACAGCGATTCCGTTAATCGAGGTTCGTGTATTGCCGCTCAGATAAGTCGAATAGATCAGGGCGGTCCCAGTCGGATTAATGGCCGCGACAAACCCGGCGCCATCCGTCGCTGCATTTATCGTCTGAAGGGCGCCATTAGTGACGGGGAAATCCGGAGAGAAAGTGATTCCCGCCACATACGCATCGCCAGCCGGGTCCAGTGCAATCCCGTAAGCATCGTCCTCCAAGCTGCCGCTCAGGTAGGTGCAGTAGATTATCGCGGTGCCCGCACTATTGAGCTTGGCTACAAAGGCGCTCGGCGTCGGGGGGGGCGTTGACTTGGCCACCGGTGATGGTTGAATGCCGCCAGTTGTCGGCATGCCTGTATTGGCCGATCCAGCTATGTACGCCTCTCCCGCCGGATCAACAGCGACGGCCCACGCCTGACCGGTCTGTCCGAGGTACGTCGAATAGTCGAGAATCGGATCGATGACCAGTGGCTTCGTGCGATCGTAGCGGCCAAGCGCGAAGGCCACGGTGCGGCCGGAAAGAATGCGAAATGCTCCCTCGATAATTTGTTTTCCGCGCTCGCCAGAGGGCTGATAGATCGCAGGCTTTTCAAAACCCACCCGGCCGTTGGCGGTGACGATCATCAGATTGCCGTTCTTGTCGAGGCTCAGCACTCGTGCACCGTCGAAACGAAGCCGGATTGAACGCGGGTCGGCGCCAGGCGCGACATCAAAATCGAACTCCAGCCGTTGCCGGTTGCCGTAATAGCTGAGGTCGATACCGGGATAGACTCCGGCGTATTTCACGCGCGCGAAGGTCGGGATGGCGGAAAGCCACTTCGCCGGATCGCTCCCTGCAAAGTAGTTCACCGTTCCGGGCAATCGAGTTTTTCCCGAAATAACCGCGCTCGGGGTCAGTCCAACGAGCTGCATGCCTAGAGCATGTGTCGCAGCGTCTTCGCTCCGTGGTCCCGCCGGCGCGCGCTTGCCAAACCGGATTGGTCTTGCGTGCGGAAGATTCATCCTGGATAGCAGGAGAACTGCCTCACGATCCTTGAAGAGAATCGAATAGCCAGCTCCTCTTGAAAGAAAGCGCACCTGCGCGTCAGCTTGGCCTTGGTTCTTTTCGAAGCTCAGGGGTAGTGCGCCATAGCTTCTGGCAATCTGCAATTTTGCGGAGGTCAAGTCCGGGGAAGCACTCTGGGTAAATGCCACGGGTTGTCGCGTGAGCCAAAAGGCGAGGAATAGGAACGGCAAGATCCTACGCGGCGGCAAGAAGAATGAAAGTAAAGTCTGCACGGCGGGCCTCGTGTCAGGAACGACAACCCAAATTTCTGGGGAATTGAGACAAATAATTATAGGCTCGATTCGGTTTTAGGATCGCGAGAGTCTCCTAGCGCCGCCAGCGGAGCAAGAGGTGCGGTAGGGCGAGGAGGTTCTGGATCACTGCGCTTGCGGGCGATAGCCCTCCCTCCGCATGGGAAATAGGTATCATGTCCCCGCATTTCCATTTCCGATTTCCGGATTTCCGAGGGCGGCCCCTGCCTATCTATCTGGAACATCCAGTGGAACCTCGAGCGAGCCGGCGCGGTCGGCGTTGAGGTCGTGGACGCCAATGCGCAGATCGACCTGGCCAGCGGGCAAATCGAAGGGCAGGCGAACGGTAATCCCTGAAGACATGATGCGCTGAAGCTGAGCGGCATTCAGGCCAACCTGGAACGCGTGCGTGTAATCATTCAGCGGATGGCCGAGGCCGTCGTAGGCGATCATGGCGAGCTCGATGGCGGCCTTGCGGCTTCCGTCGGGCAGGTTGTCAAGAACGAGGCCATGCGCGTCGATCGTGAGATCGACGATGTACGGGTGCACAGGGCCTCTGAGTGAGGCCGACTTGTCAGCAGGTGGGGCGCTGGGAAGGCTGATACCCTGGAACGCCGGATCGCCGGCTGGAAGGACGCGCGCCTTGAGCAGGATTCCGGTAGCCGCTGGAGCATCGTGGTCAAGAGCTGCGGCGAACGCGCTGCTCGGCGCGCCGCCTGCAGGCGAAGTTCCCCCGGGCGCATCGGCGTAATAGCCACGGCGATAGGCCAGCTTGAGACCATGATCATCGTCCAGCGTGACCTTAATGGCGCGATAGCGGCCGTCGAGGACGGCGTTCTTTGGCACGTAGGCAAGCGTGTAGTAGCTTGAGCCGTTTTCGATGGCGCCGGCAACAGCTTTGTCCAAGTCGTTGGTCTCGACATAAGCTTTTCCGCCGGTGTCATCGGCGACTTGTTGCATGGTGGCCTGGCTATCGTAATGCTGCTCCCGTTGCTTCGACCACTGTGCGCTTTGAGCATCAGCCAAATCCCTGGGTATGGTGGGATTGTTGGCGGCGCTGAACTCCGAAGTCTCCCACAGGCCGCTTGCGTCGACCGGATAGATGGCTACTCGTGCCGCGGTGAGCATGTCGGTGGTCTTCTGAATCTCCTCGCGAAAGCCCGTGACGTTGGCGAAGGGGTCGGGTAGCGAAGCATCGGGAAACATGACAAGTGGAAATGCGCCGGAGAACCAGATCACGTTCTTGCGCCCCGAAATGCCGCCGAGATAGCCGGCCAACTGCCGCATGGCTTGGAGCGTGATGTGCATGCGCGCGTTGACCTGGCCGGCGATCTGGTCGGCCTCAAATTGCTGGAGAGCTGCGGTAGAGTTCATGGGGCCATTTTGCGGGCCAGCGCTCGAGGCACCGGTATTGGAGACGGGGGGCGGCGTGGCGGGCAGTGAGCCGGCGAACGCGTTGACCTGGTTGTTGTCGAGGGCGGTCGATGAAGGCGTCTGCACCAACGGCGACTGCTGCGTGTTGGTCTTGGGCTTCCTGAGCAGGCTTACCAGGGCGGCCGGGTCGCTGGTGAACTGGGTGACGATGCGCAATTGCGTGCTGAGCGTGAAGATCGCGAGGGTTGTGCCGGGCTTTAGCGTGGCCAGGTAGTCGATCATTTTGCTGCGCACGCGCATCTGGTCGCCGAGGGGCGTGTTGAGCGCGTCGAGCAGCAACACATTTACCGCACTCGACTCGGGGTACGCGGGCAGGTTCGTGTAGGTGTTTGGCGGCAACGCCGCGGAGGCCAGAAACGCAGGCGGAGCGCCGGCGGGCTGGTGCTCGTCAAACGAGGAAATGGCCTGCTCGTTGCCGTCTTCAAAGACATGAAAGCGGCTCCGGTTGACGCCATGCACGGGTTTGTCGTGGTCCGTGACGACAACGTCGACGAGGACAAGGCTTGAATTGGCGCGAATCGCAGGCGCGGCGGAGTTTTGAGATTGCGCGCTCGGCAACGTAGAAAGGATCAATCCTGGCAGGACGAAAAGAGCGAATGGGCGGGACGAACGCATACGGCAACTACTTTCGATTACGGCAACCACTTTATCAGGGGGGAAGGGGCAAATGCAGGTCCCCGTTCGACTGCGATCGCTTCGCGATCTCCGCTCAGGGCAGGCTTTCGACTCCGATCGTCCGCCGCGGCAGGCGATCTTCGCTCAGGATGACTGATCTGTTTTGGAATGACGGTGGGAGACGCGGCAATTCTAAAGCGCTACCCCACCCTAGCGAAGCTAGGATGGGGCACCCATGTTTGTGGGGTTAGTGCGCAGCTTCCGTTAGGATTTCGGTGTTTTTGCTCATCTTGGCAGTTCGTTCGATCTTGTCCCAGTTGAAAGGCTTGCCGTCGATGGCGCGCTTTAAGGTCTTGAAGAGGACAATCGAAAACACCTGGCGGTAGGCGAATCGCTGCAGCCAGATGTGGAACAGCAACCAGCCGTCGCCTTTGTTGGCGGGATGCCGCCGCTCCAGGCTGAACGCGGCCGTCGAGGTGATGAAATCGATGACCAGGAAGCCGAGGAAGTAGACGACGAGCTTTTCGAAGCTGGCGGCGGAAGCTGCTTCAGGGTGGTAATGGCGATCGACGAGGAAGTTGATGACGCCGGCCAGGAACATGATGTCGATGAAGGGTGAGACCAGAGGCAGGAACATCTGGAAGACGAGGATATTGGGCAGCGCGAAGAGGCCCATGGCTTTGTTGCGAACGAATGCGGCGCGATGTTTCCAAATGGCTTGCAGGGTGCCGAAGGACCAGCGAAAACGCTGGCGCATCAGGCCCTTGGCATTGATGGGCGCCTCAGTGTAAGCCAGAGCGCGGTCCTCATAGTCGACCCTCAATCCTTGTTCGAGTAGGTTCATGGTGAGGTCGGCGTCTTCGGCTACGGTGTTCAGGGGATAGCCTCCGGCCGCCTTGACCGGGGCAGTGCGCCATGCGCCGATGGCTCCAGGCACCACGGTGACGACGTGGAAAAGGTCGAGTGCGCGGCGCTCGAAGTTCTGGCTGGTGATGTATTCGAGGGCCTGCCAGCGGGTCCAGAGATTGACGCGGTTGCCCACCTTGGCGTTGCCGGCGATGGCGCCGATGCGGGGATCCTCGAAATGAGGAATCAATTTGGAAATGGCATCGGCAGCGATCACGGTATCGGCATCGATGCCGACAAAGATCTCCTCGTTGATGCGATCGAGCGCGTAGTTGAGCGCTGCGGCCTTGCCTTCATTGCGCTTGGTAAGGACCTGAACGTGGACCGCGGCGATTTCCCTGGCGAACGCGGTGGCGGCAACTTCGGCGGTACGGTCTTTGGATCCATCGTCAATGACGATGACGCGGAGGTTTTTGTAATCGGAGTTGAGGACCGAGCGGATGGTGCGGACGATGACCGCTTCTTCGTTGTAGGCGGGGATGAGAACCGCCACGCGCGGGTTGAAACCTGGTGAGGCGTCGCGGTGCGGCTTGATGGTGCGGTCGATGACGGCGAACAGGCCCACGATGATGAGGCGCGCGCTCATGAGTACGTCGCCGACGAAAAAGACCATGACGATGAAGTTGCCGATGATGTCAAGCACAGAGAAGGCGATGGAATCGGGGATGGTGCGCATGCGCTGCCAGAAGGTAAGCGGCGGCATCACTTGGGCGGTGGTCTTATCCATGAGCGCAGAGACGGGAACGAGGGTGTAGCCGCGAGCACGAAGGGCATCGATGAGGGGGCCGAGGGCGGCGACGGTGGCGGAGCGGTTGCCGCCGCCGTCGTGCATGAGGATGATGGAGCCGCGAAACTGCGGCTTGGCCTTCATGGTGTCGAGCTGGGCGAAGACCGATTGGATGATTTCGTTGGTGGTTTTGCGGGGGTGCTCATCCCAGTCGTCGGTATCGATTTTGCTGCCGATGATGGTGTAGCCCATCTGCTGGATGCGCCAGGCGGGCGCGGCCTCGTCGTCGGTGTCAGGCTCTTCGTCGATGTCGTAGGGCGGGCGGAAGTAGAGGGGCTGGACGCCGAGCTTGCTTTCGAAGAGGCGCTCGGTGAGGGTGATCTCGAGTTCGACCTGGCGCGGGGAGATGATGCTGATGTCGGGATGGGTCCAGGTGTGGTTGCCGATCTCATTGCCTTCGCGGACGATGCGCTGCATGAGGCCGATGTGCTCCGCTGCCTGGGAGCCGATGGCCATGAAGGTGCCTTTGACGTGCTTGGCTTTGAGAATGTCGAGAATCTTCGGAGTCCACTCGGGATCGGGACTGTCGTCGAAGGTAAGGGCAAGCTCGTTGGGATGATAGCCGTATTGCTGAACAGTATAGGGATGGGGATAGACATCCATGTGTTCGTCGTCGATGAGTTTCTTGCGCGGGTCGGGCTCGTCGGTGTCGACGTCGACGGAGCGCTTGCCGGGCTGCGGAAGGCCGGTGATGCGGAGAATGTCGCCATCGCCTTCGGTGTCTACATCGTGACCGGGCTGGAGAGTGCCCAAAGCCTGGAGGGCGGCGGGATCGCTGGGGTGGTCCCAGATGTTCCACAACGAGGAATCCTCTTCGCCGAGGCGCCATAAGGCGAAGGTCTGCAGGCCGAGCTCGCGCGCGGCGCGCAACTCATTGAGGACGGTGACGGCATCAAGAAACCACACGACGTGACGCTGATTATTGTCCTCGTCGATGTACTCGAAGTGAGGGTTGAGCGTGTCGTAGTCGAGATCGAGATCGGCGTCGGCGTCGGAGGCGCGCTCCCAGGTATCGGTGACGGAGAGGTCCTCAGTGTCGAGGACCTGCGGCTTGGGATGGCGGCGATCTTTGGGATTGGGGATGGAAAGCGTCCAGTCGTAGCCGTAGTTGCCAATGGCGCAAATGATTTTTTCTTTGGGGACGATTTTGAGGACGCGGACCAGATTGCCGATGAACCAGGGCTGGCTGGCGATTGGCCCGGGCTCGCTCGTGGTCTGATGCTGGTCGTAGTTCATCAGGATAATGCCGTCGGAGTTGGCGGCCATGGATCTGAGGTCCTGGTCGCTGGTAGAAACAGCCACGTTGACGTAAAGACGAAAATTGCGGGGGTGCATCTCAGCGTAAAGCGCTTGAATGAACTGAAGGTACGCCGGCTCATCTGCGTCGGGGATGCTCTCGATGTCGAGCGAGATGCCGCGATAGGCAGGGTAGGTGGAAAGGAAGCGCAGGATCTGCTGGAGGAGGGCCGCGCTCTTGGCCGAATCGCCGAGGACGGCTCCGACGCCGGTATCCCACTCCTGCGTATGTGGATTGAAGTTGTTGATGGCGGGAAAGACTTCGGTATCTTCCTTGGCTGCCTGAATAACCTTCTTGACTTTGTTGAGGTAGTCGGGATCGCGGACCGAACCGCCTTCGATGAGCGGATACTCGCTGAGGTTGTCGCCGCTCATCGCCATTAAAGTGCCGTTGGGCGAATCGACATGGAGCCACATGGGAAAGAGCAGGTCGAGCTGGTGGATATGTTCTTTGAGAGAGGAGTAGCTGGCCGGGTCGTCCTGCACGTAGTAAGCGGCGCGCAATCCTTCACCGGTGTTCAAAGGGATCTCGGACGGCTTGCGCGCGGTTTTGCGACGCGCGGGGCGCTGGTTCTTTCCGTTACGCTCAAGAATGGTTGGCTCAGGCAGGGCGCGAAGGTTGTGTTTCGGATTGGGAAGCAATAATTCGGGCAATTGCTGGTTGCGGATGACGTTGAAGGCAAAGCCGATGACGACGAGGGTCGAGAGTACGGCGACCGCATCGAGGATGCGGCGGAGGCGCTTCCAGCGCTTGCGTTCCGGGTCGAAAAAGATTTGTTGGTCCGGCATCTTTTGTGCTGTAAGCAGCTCCGCAAAGACAGCGCAAAAAGGAGGTCGCATCCCATGAATGCGACGGCCTTAGCGGGAAATGGTCAAGGGCGCGGAATTCCTGGACGTGCCGTACGCTGTACATTAAAAATCGTATGGAAGCTGGCGAAGAGAGTCAATTGACGCCGCAGAGTCCCCGGGGTCGTCGTTCGGGGCGAGAGATTGCTGCGCTGGCGATTGTGGTGGCGCTTTTAGCCGGTCTGGCGCTGCGACTTTGGATGCTCCGGAATGTTTTCGAAGTCAACGGGGACTCGCTGATCTACGGGGGACTGGCAAAAAACCTCTTGCTGCACGGGCGGTTTGACCTGACGCTGCCGAGCGGCAGGATGTATCCGACGCTGATACGGCTGCCCGGCTATCCGATTTTTCTCGCCCTATGCTTCCGGCTCTTCGGGATGGAGAATTATTATTCCGCGGCGTGCGTGCAGATTGTGCTCGATCTGCTCGGCTGCCTGCTGCTGGCGGATTTCGTCCGGCGGATTGCACCGGCCGGGCTGGGCCGAGGGGCGGCGCTGGCGACACTTTGGCTGGCGGCGCTGTGCCCGTTTACTGCTTCCTACACGGCTGAACCACTGACAGAGACGCTGACACTCTTTGTGCTGGCCCTGGCCATGTGGGCGATGGTGCGATTCAGGGACGAGCCGAGCTGGGCACATGCGCTGTGGTTTACGTTGGCCGTGAGTTACGCCGCGCTGTTGCGGCCGGACGGGGCGCTGGCGGCCATCGCGTTCGTTTTTTTTCTTGGTCTTGGACGAGATCGGCGGGAGATCAATATTCCGACACGCAAGCTGGCGCGCATGGCGACGGTTTGCGTTTTGCTGGCGCTCGCGCCATTTGCTGTCTGGACGGCACGCAATTGGCGGGTCTTTCATGTTTTTGAGCCGCTGGCGCCGCGGCTGGCTACCGATCCCGGTGAGAGCTCGAACCCAGGATGGGAACGCTGGGTTAAGAGCTGGTGCCTGGACTACATTTCGACGTACGAGATTTACTGGAATGTGCCGGGGGACGAGTTGGATGTAAAGGAACTGCCGAGCCGCGCGTTCGACTCGCCCGCGCAATACGCCGAGACAGCCGCGCTGGCCGCGGACTACAACAGCCACGGCATGGAGCTTACGCCCGCGATCGACGCTCGTTTTGGACGGCTGGCCGAGGAGCGCATCGACGCCGATCCACTGCGATCTTATTTTTGGCTGCCGCTGGGCCGCGCAGCTGATATGTGGCTGCGCCCGCGCGTGGAGAACCTGGATATCGATCTGGATTGGTGGGTCTATTCGCACCATCGCAGGGAGACGGAGTTCAGCTGGGGCTACGCGGGATTGAATACGCTGTATTTGATCCTGGGAATCGCCGGGCTTTGCTTGCGGCCGCGGTTGTGGGGTGCGATGCTCGCTTACATACTGCTGCGAAGCGCGCTGCTGCTGACCATCGAGGCGCCCGAGACACGCTACACGCTCGAGTGCTTTCCGATGTTGTTTGCACTGGGCGGAATGGCGGTTGCGTGGCGTCCGGGCCTGAAGGCCCGATCGTCTGGCGCGAATGGTTGAGGGGCCTGAAGGCCCCTGCTCCTTCCGTTGATCGAACTTAAGCGAGTCGGGGCGAATATTGGTTTTGTGGGGCGTTTCCTTCGCCCCTACGGGGCGGGCTCTCTTACTCTGAACGCTTTCCCCGGGTTTCGTTCGCGCTTCGCAGCTTACTCCACCCGGGGCTAACATCCTCGCCCCCTCCGGGGGCGGTATCGGAGCGTTCAGCGGGGGCGTGCAAGGCGCGGGCGCCGTGGGGCCCGTGAAGCATCCCCCCGTTTGACGCCCAAACGAATTTGGGGGCACTCACTTGTCGAAGCTGAAGGCGCCCGAGGGCAACGGCTGACTCACCTTGATATTGGTGTAGTGGCAAGTGCGTGTCGTCCCATCCTTTTCATCGAAGACCTGCTTGAGGCTTACGGCGCTGGCGGTATCGAGCCATATTGTGACCTTGGGAATGTTCTGGCGAACGGTGGGATCCTTGGCTACCAATTCGAGTTTGTCGGTCTTGACGCCGTCGATCATCTCGGTGCCGAGATACTTCAGGCTCCATTTCTCTTCGAGGTCGTGGCCGCTGGCGCCGAAGCCAAGCATCAGATAGCTCTCGTATTTGCCCGCCTGCGTATAGGTCTTTGCGTCACTCTCCTTGCCGGAGTCGGACTCGCGGAGGACACCGTTGGAGAAGATGTAGGTCTGGGCGGCGGGGCGGTTATTGTGTCGGGAGATGTGAGCGGCCATCTGGAAGTGCGTGCCCTGGCGCTGGTAGTACGCCGTTCCGGTCAATTTATCCGTGTCAGGGATGGGGTCGGTCTGGACGGTGTCAAATTCAAAGGTGGCCGTCGTGGTGTGAAAGTTTTTCGCGGCGGCATCGAGCTTGGCCAGCACGCCCGCGAGATCCTCGGCGCGCAGCGATGAAATCGGCACAAAGGCCGCGGCAAGAACGAAAGGCAAGAAGAATCTCGATCGTAGGCGCATGGACTTCCTTACGCTATTGGACTCACGGATGAGTCCTGGGGATTCTTGAAATGGAATTAACGGTGCGCCCAGACCTTCCATGTAAGGTTTCCCTGGGCATCAGTTGCTGTTTCCCACTGTTCAACATAGACATCGTCACCGGTGACGGGCTCGACGGTTTTGCGCAGGATTCTTTTCACCTCGCGGTCGGACGCGCCGGCCGGAACGCTGACGGCAGAAGCCGGCATGGTGATGATGACGCCGCGTCCGCTGGGAACGACCTGGAAAGGATAACTGGAGGCAGCCACGGATGAAGGTTTGGCTCCGTAATCCCACAAGTGCGGGGTGATGAAGATGAAGAGCAGAATCAGCGTGACCATGATGTCGTAGTGAAACGACCCTCGGGAATAGGTCCAGTAGAAATAGCTGCGAAGGATCTGCTTGAAGCCGTGTTTGGGCTCAGCGACGGGGTTGCTCGAAGTGGATGATGCTGTCATCTCTCTTTAGTAATTCTATCCATTCCACCCATGTATGGGCGAAGAAGCTCGGGGACAAGTACGGAGCCGTCGGCCTGCTGGTAGTTTTCGACGATGGCGAGCCATGTGCGGCCGGCGGCGAGACCGCTGCCGTTGATCGTATGGACAAACTCAGGTTTGGCCTTTGCGCCGGGCGCGGCGGAGGGGCGGTAGCGGATGTTGGCGCGGCGCGCCTGAAAGGCGTCGAAGTTGGAACAGGAAGAGATTTCGCGGTAGAGATTCTGGCCCGGCAACCAGACTTCGAGGTCGTAGGTCTTGGCAGAGGAGAAGCCGGTGTCGCCGGTGCAGAGGAGGACGCGGCGGTAAGGCAGGCCGAGGGCTTCAAGAATCTCCTCGGCGTCGCGGGTGAGGCGCTCGTGCTCGGCATCAGATTCTTCAGGCCGCGTGAACTTGACCAGCTCGACCTTCTGGAACTGGTGCTGGCGGATGATTCCACGCGTGTCTTTGCCTGCCGCACCGGCTTCGGCACGGAAGCATGGCGTGTAGGCGGCGAAGGAGATAGGCAAGTCGGCGTCCGAGAGGATTTCGTCGCGATAGAGATTGGTGACGGGAACTTCGGCGGTGGGGATGAGCCAGTGGTCGTTGTCCTTGTAGTCGCCGCGTGTGGCCGCTTCGGCATCGGCGTCGGAACAGCGAAACAAGTCCTCGGCAAACTTGGGCAACTGGCCGGTGCCGAAGAGCGACTTTGAATTGACCATGAACGGCGGAAGCACTTCAGTGTAACCGTGTTGGCGCGTATGCGAGTCGAGCATGAAGCCAATGAGGGCGCGCTCAAGGCGCGCACCGGCGCCCATGTAGACGGCAAAGCGCGCGCCCGACAGCTTGGCGGCTCGCTCAAGATCGAGAATGCCGAGAGCTTCGCCGATTTCCCAGTGCGGCTTGGGTGTGAAATCGAATTTCTTCTGTTCGCCCCAGGTTTTGACGGTTTTGTTGTCGGCTTCGGAGAGACCGGCAGGAACTTCGTCGCGAGTGAGGTTGGGAACGCGGGCGAGGGACTGACGGAGCTTTTCGTCGAGATCAGTGGCGGTCTTGTCGAGCTCGTCGAGTTTTTCTTTGACTAGGGACGAGTTTCTTCGATTAGGCGAAGCCCGTCCGGTGACTTCGAGAAGTCTTCGGCCTTTTCGCCAACGGCGCGAATCCTGTCCATCGCCGGCATTTCGGAAAGCTTCCTTGCCGAGGAAGGGCTTCCCGCTCGCATCCCCATCGCAAATTGGTTCGAGAGCTCGTTGCGGCGGGCTTTGCACTGCTCTGCGAGCGTGATGGCTTCGCGACGGCTACGATCGAGAGCGCGAAAATCTCCGAGCAGAGCGGCGGGATCGGCACCACGCGCGCGCAGCTTTTCTTCAACCAACTCCAGGTTGGAACGAACGAAGGATAGGTCGAGCATTTCGATACCAGTTTACGACAGTGGAACCGAAGGAAGCTCGAATCGACCTTTGCAAAGGAAATGACCTTGCGCCGTCCCTACGGGACTCCGGAATGCGTATTGGGAGCCGCTTTTCCCCACGCTAAAGCGCGGGGCCAACAACCACTGCGCCTACGGCGCGGAGACTTCAAGCGCCGCCAAAGCTCCCGCAAATTCTTCGAGAGAGCACCAATCCAACGTGTGGCTGATGGCTGCAATAGTTCAATCTGCGGCTTTGGCTCCGCCGCTGGTGGGACCGGCTTCGGTTTGCTCGGACCAGCCGGGAAGGGTCTGGTCGCCGGTGATGAGGCGGGCGCCGCGCGTGAAGGTGAAGTAGGTCCAGGCCCAGTTGGCCAGCACGGAAAGCCGATTGCGGAAACCGATGAGAAAGAAGATGTGGATGGTGACCCATATAAACCAAGCCGGGAAACCACTCACGTGCGCTTTGAAGGGCCACTCGACATTGCCGATGGCGGACATGCGGCCGATCGTGGCCATGTCGCCCTTGTCAAAGTAGTGGAAGGGCGGGCGGCTCTTGCCGGCAAGGTCGGCGGCGATCATTTTTGCGACGTGGTCGCCCATCTGCATGGCGGGCTGGGCTACGCCGGGAACCTGATGACCCTCTTGCTCGAAGTGGGCGAGGTCGCCGAGAACGAAGACGTTGAGCAGGCCGGACGGGTTGAGGTGGTCGTCGACAATGACGCAGCCGCGGCGGTCGAGCGTGACATTGGGAGACGAGCCAAGCATCTTACCGAGCGGCGAGGCCAGGACGCCCGCGGCCCAGAGGGTGACGGCGGTGTCGATGCGCTGGCCGTTGGCCTCAACCCATCCCGGGCCAACGGCAGTGACCTGCGAATTGGTATGGACTTCAACACCTAAATGTTTGAGCGTGGCCTCGGCTTTGGCGGAAAGATCTGCAGGGTAAGTGGCGAGCACGCTCGGCCCGCTGTCGAGGAGCAGCACACGACTCTTGGCCGGGTCGATGTGGCGAAAGTCGTGGCGCATGTAGAGCTGGGCGATGTCGCTGATGGCGCCGGCCAGCTCGACGCCGGTGGGCCCGCCGCCGATGACGACGAAGTTGAGAGGAGGGTGCCAGCCCTGTTCCAGCATCTGGCGCTCGGCCAGCTCGAAGGCAAGCAAGACGCGGCGGCGAATTTCGATGGCGTCTTCAATGGACTTGAGGCCCGGCGCGAGCGGCTCCCATTCGTCGTGGCCGAAGTAGGAATGAGTGGCGCCGGTAGCAAGAACGAGGTAGTCATAGTCGATGCCGGCTCCGCTGGCGAGGGTGACGCGGCGCGCGGCGGCGTCGATGCCGACGACTTCGTCCATCAACACTTCAGTATTGCGCTGGTGGCGCAGGATGGAGCGGATGGGCTGGGCGATATCGGCCGGGGAAAGCACGGCCAGCGCGACCTGGTAGAGCAGCGGCTGAAAGGTGTAGTGATTGCGACGGTCGACTACGGTGACATCGACCGGCAGGTGCGCGAGGCCCTTGGCCGCGTTCAGGCCGGCAAAGCCCGCGCCGACGATGACGACGCGGGGGCGGTGAGCCGGCGGGGCAACGCCCGCGTGCGCGGTTGCGGACTTGATCCTGTTGCATTGTTTTGGCCACGTAACGCTCCTCCGCCGGAGATTCGGTTTCCACGCTTCTAAGTTAACGATGCGCGAAGGCGGGCGAAGGTGGCAGCAAATGATTGCGGATTGACGCGAAGGGTCGGATTGCCGGGCCAGATTCGGAGGACGGCACTCAAGCTCCGAAACGGCTGCCGTACTGTAGCATCCAGCTATGATTTGGGGCGCGTCATGGGCATGGTGGGTGGGCTTTCACGTGGTGGTCGCCGTGATACTTCTGGCGGACTCGCTGCTGCCCGGGCACGGCCGAGAATCGCGGCATGCGCAGGCGTTCGTGTGGCTGGCGACAATTGGGCTGGCACTGGCTGCCGCGGGGTTCGCGTCGTGGGTGGCCGTGGCAATGGGCAAACAGACGGCGCTCGAGTTCGTGGCTGGGTACACGATCGAGACTTCGCTGAGCATCGACAATCTGTTCGTGTTTCTGGTGCTGTTTGAGGGATTCCGGATCAGCGGGCAGCGCCAGCACACGGCGTTGCAATGGGGCGTGTGGGGCGCGTTTGTGCTGCGCGCAACGTTCATTGCGGTGGGTGTGACGCTGTTGCAGAAGTTCGAGTGGGTGACGTGGGGCTTCGGAGTGATTTTGTTGTACGCGGCGTGGCGGATGGTACGTGGCGGTTCGGCGCGGGCAGCGATTCCAGAGTGGATCGTGCGGCTGCAGCCGGCAAAGGGATCGCTGCTGCCAGTGATCATTGCCGTCGAAGTGACCGACCTGCTGTTCGCCACGGATTCCATTCCAGCGGTGTTGTCGGTTACGCACAATCCGTTTGTGGCATACACGTCGAATGTGGCGGCGATTCTGGGGTTGCGCTCGCTTTACTTCGGCTTGGCAGCGATGCTCGAGCGCTTCAAGTATCTGCACTATGGGCTCGGCGCGCTGCTGGCTTTCGCAGCGCTGAAGATGCTGGCGGCGAAATGGATCGATGTGCCGATCACGCTTTCGCTGGTCGTGATCGGCGTGATTCTGGCGGTGATGCGCGGTGGCGTCGTTGAGCGCAGGGATGAAGACGGTGAACAGTGGAGGTGTGAAAAAGTGAAGAAGTGAAAGGTGAACGTGGGCAGTGGACAGCAGACGTGAAAGTAAACAGCCGAGACCCGATAAGAGCGATGGTAGAGTGGGTGCGAATTTTTTGAGACGGAGGGAGGGGTTGTGACGACTCTCAGGATTCTGCTGACCGGTATTGTGGCCATCGTGTTTCAGTTTGGGCTGGCGATTGTCGGGCTGGGGTGGAGTGGCGCATTCTTCGCGCATCCGGCGATGCAGGCGCTGGCGTGGGTGACGGCGGCGGGGTTGGTGCTGGCGGTTCCATCGGGCGGCGGCTTGACCACGGGCGAGAAGGAGGACCGCGGGAACCGCTGGGTGCTGGGCGCGTTCACCCTGATTGCGATCCTGATGGCGTACTTCTCGGCGTACACCGACCGCATTGGTTTCTGGACCATCGACGGCGACACGATGCGTTGGATAGGCGTGGTGGTGTGCTTCGCGGGCGGCGTTCTGCGCATCCTTCCCGTGTACGTGCTGAAGAATCGATTCAGCGGGCTGGTGGCGATCCAGAAGGGACACACGCTCGAGACGCGCGGGTTGTACGGAGTGATTCGGAACCCGAGCTACCTAGGCATGCTGACGACGTCGATTGGCTGGGTGCTGGTGTTTCGAAGCGGCGTGGGCGTGCTGCTCGCGCTGAGTTTGCTGATCCCGCTGGTGGCACGGATGCACGCCGAGGAACGGATGCTGCGGGAGCATTTTGGTGCGGAATACGAGGCGTACTTCCGGCGGACGTGGCGGCTGGTGCCGTGGGTGTACTAAAGCAGCGGGGTTAGCGGAGTTAGAAGGCGACGTCTGTCGTAACTCGACCTTTTTGGGGAACGAGGTTCTCGGGTGCGGGTCAATCGAGTTTGAATTCGACATTGACGGTGGAGTCCTCCGAGACCGGGACATCGTCCTTGATGGCGGGCCTGTAGCGCCATCGCTCGACGGCCTTCACTGCGTTCGAGTCCAAGCCTGGATCGAGACTCTTGATCACGTGAACGTTCCGCGGAATGCCTTTGGCATCGATGGTCAACTGAAGTGTGCAGTTGCCGGTGATTCTGTTCTTGCGTGCATCGCGTGTGTATTTGGGCTCGACATGCGAGATGAGGACAGCAGGAACGACCCGGCCTTGCGCGGCACTGACCGCGGCGGGGTACTCTGGCGAGCAACCCGGCGACCCGAGGGATTTGTAAAGCCGGAAGTCGATTTCGATGGTGATCTGGACCGGAACAGGGGTGGTTCCGTCTTTCATGGCGGGTCTGAAGCGGTATTGCGAGACTGCCTCCATCGCTTCGGCGTCGAGGCTGGGCTCCAGGCTCTTGATCACGCGCAGATCATGCGGATTTCCGTTGGCGTCGACGGTGAGGCGGATGAGGTTGACTCCGCAGATTCTATTTCGGCGTGCATAGTCGGAGAATTCGGCTTCAACGGAGTGAATCACCTCGGGCGCGGAGACGTTACCACCGATTTTGTAAAGCCCGGGAGGGATCACATCGGTTGGCTCGTCCGGGCTTGTTAAGGCCGGTGCGCCTGGAGGCGGAGTGGGTGGGATGGTTTGCTGGGCGGCGACAAAGGGACCGGGCAGAAATGCAATGAAAGCGACGGCAAATTGGCGGCGCATAGAGTTGCTCCGGGGTTGGTGGGAAAAAGTCTAGCACCGAATCCGGTGCGCGGGTCTTCTATCATTGAAATCACTGTGCAGACGATACGGGTAGAGACTGCTTCGGCGAAGTACGACGTGTTTGCGGGGAGTGGGTTGCTGGCTGGGTTGGCGCCGCGGATTGAGCAGGCGGTGGGACGGTTAATAGCGCAAAGGCGAAGCGGATCTTCCTGATTCGAGATTGATCCGCGTAGCGCCCGACAGTACGCCTACTGTGAACGAAGGTGGAATGGCCAAGGGCAAGCAAAGGCGTAAGAGGGAACGCGCCGCTCAGCTGGCGGAAGCGCCGCCGCAGCATTTGCCCGCGAAAGAAGAAGTAGTCACGCTAGGGCAGCGGGAGAGACCCTCCACAGAGCGCAGAAGCGTTCGGAAAAGCGAGAGGAACTTGGCGAAATGGGATTGGCTCAAAACTGCGATGCGCCAGCCCGTTGTTTTCGTCGCCGGTGTAATATTCGGCCTTTTTGTGGTGCAGTGGTTTGTTTCCCTGCTTCCAGGGCCTGTTGTCGAAGCGAATCTTCGCGGGCTGCATGTAGGGGCTGGAAATGCCGCAGGCTGCACGGCTTACATGTTCACGGTGCAAACTGACGGGCCTGTTGAGTACGTCTATGCCAAGCTTCAATTCCCGAGCCAAATTAACAACTTCAAAGTTGGCTTTCCGCAAGAGGCAGAGACGACGAACGCGGGTCGAATGGACATGCAAGTGTGGGAGGTGGGCAGAGATGCGAAAGGGGAGTGCACAATCGTCCAAGCTGCCGTTAACAACGATACCGACGTCCAGGCGTCGTCGTCGGGAAACATGATTGCGGTCCACGCTTCCAAGCTGCCTCCCAAGGCCTTAATCATGGGAATGGTGGCAACATCCGACAGTAAATCCTCGGTTACGCCAGCCCCGGAAATATACAAAGAGGGTGCTTACGAGTACCTCAAGCTGGGCCAAACGGTTCGGAAGGCGCTGCCGATTTCGGATTTGGGTGTGACGGAAGCAAAATAAGGTTCGGTGACTCGCGGCCGCACGGCAGATTTTGGCGCATCAGAGTGCTTTACGATGAAATCACTGTGCAGACGATACGGGTAGAGACGGCTTCGGCGAAGTACGACGTGTTTGCGGGGAGCGGGTTGCTTGAAGAGCTGGCGCCGCGGATTGAGCGGGCGGTGGGACGATTGCCGAGGCGCGTGTTTGTGGTGACGTCGCCGGAGATCTGGGCGCTCTGGTCGAAGAAGTTCCTGCGGTCGTTTGATGAGGCACCGGTAACGCTGTTTCTGCCTCCCGGCGAACAACATAAGACGATGAAGAGCGCGGAGCGCCTGCTGCGCGAGATGGTGAAGGCGGGCGGCGACCGCGGATCGCTGCTGATTGCTTTTGGCGGCGGAATTGTGGGCGACGTGGGCGGATTTGTGGCCGCGACGTTCATGCGCGGGATCAATTATGTTCAGGTTCCGACGACGTTTTTGGCGCAAGTGGACTCGAGTGTGGGCGGCAAGGTCGGCGTGAATCTGCCCGAGGGCAAAAATCTTGTTGGGAATTTTCATCAGCCGCGGGCGGTGTTTGCCGATATCGGCGTGCTGGGAACGCTGCCCGATCGCGAGCTGCGCGCGGGGCTGATGGAGAGCGTGAAGGCGGGGTTCATTCGCGACCGCGCGCTGGTGCGGTTTATGGAGGAGAACGCGGAGGAGATCCTGGCGCGCGAACCGAAAGCACTGGAGCGGGTGATTGCGGCGTCGGTGAGGATGAAGGCCGACGTGGTGCGGAAGGATGAGCGCGAGGGCGGACTGCGGATGATCCTGAACCTGGGACACACGGTGGGACACGCGCTGGAGCAGGCGACGCGATACAAGGCAATGCTGCACGGCGAGGCGGTGGCGTGGGGGATGGTGGCGTCGCTGGCCGTGGCGCGGAGACGAGGGACGATTACCGGCGAGCCAGATGGAGCGGATGGAGAAACTGATTTATCGCTACGGTCCGTGGCCGAAGCTGAAGGTGACGGCGGCGAAAGTGATGGCGGCGACGGGACGCGACAAGAAGAATGTGGGCGGGGTGAGGCGGTTCGTGCTGCCGGTAGGGATTGGCGATGCGGGAGTGGTGGAGGATGTGACGGCGCAGGAGCTGGAGGCGGGGGTGAAGTACATGCTGGTGCGGGGAAGAACAGCTTTTAGCTCCCAGCATCTAGCTACTAGCTAAAGGCTCGTGGGGTGAGGGGCGTGCAATCCCTGGTCCCCAAATGCGAGGGACTCGGGGCACCCATCGATCTGCGAGTCAGCAACACGGCGAGTTAGCAAGTCAGCAAGCTAGCGAAACCCCGCCTTGGCCGAGCCAGGACGGGCCATCCCGGAGATTTGAATCTGCGTTGACGATCCGGGTGGGGCGGGCGAGTTAGCATTCATTTACAGGCTGCAAGTGCGGAAACGCAACGCGAGTGCGCGGCTTCCCCGGCCTTCGAACGAGCATTGGCCTTCGAACAAGCGTTGGCCCTCAAACGAGCACTCCCCATCATGAAGTTGAATTTCAATTTCCCCAACTCCGGAAATAGAGAGCGACGATGAGCGATCAGCCCATGTACCGGTGGCTTGAGCAGCAGGGCGAGGCCTTTGGCAATCCGGGCCTGGAGCCGCGCTGGACTTCGAGCGTGAAGGATGCGGTGGTGACGGCGTATTCGGGATCGAGCCGGATCTGGTTCACGTGCTCGCACGGAATATTGAACGAAGTCTATTGCGCGACGATCGATCACCCGCAGGTACGGGACATGGAGTTCCTGCTGACCGACGGGGAGACGTTCGTCCACGAAGAGAAGCGCGACATGAAGACGAGCTTCTGGTATATCGATCCCGACGCACTCGGAGTGCTGTATGTGAACCGCGATCCCGGAGGGCGCTACTCGCTGACCAAGGAGATGATCGCGGATCCGCACCATGGGGTGGTGCTGCAAAGGGTGCGTCTGGAGGCGCACGAGGACCTGTTGCCGCGGCTCAGGTTGTATGCGCTGCTGGCGCCGCATATGGATGGAGGTGGGGCAGGGAACTCGGCGAGGGCGATGGACCTAGCGGGGCACAACGTGCTGCTGGCGTGGAAGAACGGGTGGTCGCTGGTGATGACAGCGAGCTGCGGGTTCACGCGCATGAGTTGCGGGTTTGTGGGCGCGAGCGACGGCTGGCAGGATCTGATGCAGAACATGAAGATGAATTGGGAGTTCGGGTCGGCGACGAACGGAAACGTCGCGGTGATGGGCGAGATCGACCTGGGTTGCATCGACGATCTGAAGATCGCGCGGGAAGGCGCGGCCGGCGAGGTTGTGGCGAAAGTTGAAGGCGGAATGGCGGTGCGGGAGTTCACGCTGGCGATCGGGATTGGCGAAGGGCACCATACGGCGTTGCAAAAAACGATGGGCTCGCTTTCAGTGCCGTATGCGGAGCAGCGGAAGCGATTCATCGAGCAATGGAAGCGGGCAGCGCATCCGGATGAGCTGGCGGCGAAGTCGCAGGATGGCGGCAAGCTGATGCGCGCCAGCCACGCGGTGCTGCTGGCGCACGAGGACAAGATGTTTTCCGGAGCGTTTGTGGCGTCGGCGTCGATTCCGTGGGGACAGGTGAAGGGCGACGACGATCTGGGCGGGTACCACCTGGTGTGGACGCGCGACATGGTGCAGACGGCGACGGCTCTGCTGGCATGCGGGAGGGCGGAGACGGCGCGGCGGGCACTGGTGTACCTGGCGTGCACGCAGCAGGTGGATGGAGGATTCGCGCAGAATTTCTGGATTGACGGACGGCCGTACTGGAGCGGCAAGCAGTTGGACGAGGTGGCGTTTCCGATTATGTTGGCGTGGCGGCTGTGGAAGGCGGGCGGGCTGGGCGAGCTGCACATGTTTCCGTTTGTGGAGCGGGCAGCAGGGTGCCTGGTGCGGCAAGCGCCGATCACGCACCAGGAGCGCTGGGAGGAGAATGCGGGATATTCGCCGTCGACGCTGGCGGCGGTCATTGGCGCATTGATTTGCGCGGCGGAGATGGCGCGGGCGCACGAGTCGGAGGAGCTGGGCGAGTTCCTGGAGGAGTTTGCCGACTGGATCGAGGGGCATCTCGAGGACTGGACGGTGACGAACAACGGAGTGCTGCACCCGGATGTGAAGCGGCACTACATGCGGATCAGGCCGCCGGAGTGCGGGGAAGCTTATGCGCATGAGGAGTGTGGGAAGGAAGTGGTTCACATCCAGAACCGGCCACCGGGAACGCGAACGGAGTTTGAGGCGCGCGAGATTATCGATGCGAGGATTCCTGGAGCTGGTGCGATACGGCGTGCGGCGGGCGGACGATCCGCTGATTGCAGATTCGCTGAAGGTGGTGGACGCGGTGCTGAAGCGCGAAATGCCGCAGGGGCAAGGGTGGTTGCGCTACAACTTCGACGGCTATGGGCAACGGCCGGATGGAGGGCCATTCGAAGGATGGGGCCAGGGGCGGGTATGGCCGCTGCTGACGGGAGAACGAGCGCATCGCGAATTGGCGGCGGGGAACGACATCAGCCAACTGATCAAAACGTATGAGGAGTATGCAAGTTGCGGGCAGTTGCTGCCGGAGCAGGTGTGGGATGAAGCTGACCGGCCTGAGCGGAGCCTGAAGAAAGGCCAGCCGGCGGGATCGGCGGTGCCGCTGGTGTGGGCGCATGCGGAGTATTTGAAGTTGCTGCGCTCGGCAGTGGACGGCAAGGTGTTCGATCGCATCGATCCGGTTTATGAGCGGTATTGCGAGCCAGAGGGGCAGAAGAGGCGCAGGCACGACGTGGAGATCTATAGCCGCACGAGGCCGATTGAGCGGATGAATGCGGGAAGCACTCTGCGGATTCTGGATGATCGATTCTTTGACGTGACGTGGACTGACGATGGTTGGAAGACCGTGAACAAGGCTATAAGCCGGGGTTTGGGGAGCGCGGGATTCAGCGCCGACATCAAGCCGGCGGCGGGCAGCCAGGAGCTGGAATGGACGATGCACTGGCAGGAATCGGACAGCTGGCTTGGATACAATGTGAAAGTCAAGATGGAAGCGTCTTCAAAGTGATTGGGCAAGTGCGTTGGGCACTTCAAGGAAAGGAAATTCAAGAGAAATCATGGCATCCGGGATTGCTTCACTCTCACTCGACCAACTTTCGATCGATACATTGCGTTTGCTCGCGCTGGACGCGGTGGAAAAGGCCAACAGCGGGCATCCGGGGGCGCCGCTGGGCTGCGCGCCGATCAGCTATCTGCTGTTTCACAAGCTGATGAAGCACAATCCGGCGCATTCGAAGTGGGCCGACAGAGACCGTTTTTTGCTGTCGAACGGGCATGCTTCGGCGATGCTTTACGGAACGCTTTTTCTGTGCGGCTACAAAGTGACGCTTGACGATCTGAAAAGCTTCCGGCGGTGGGGATCGATCACGCCAGGACATCCGGAGTACGGGTTGACGGACGGCGTGGAAGCGACGACGGGGCCGCTGGGGCAGGGGTTTGGAATGGGCGTCGGCATGGCCATCGCGGAGAGGCACTTGGCGGCGACATATAACAAGCCGGGCTTCAATGTGGTGGACCACCACACGTTTGTGCTGTGCGGCGACGGCGACTTGATGGAAGGGGTTTCGCACGAGGCGGCATCGCTGGCAGGGACGTTGGGGCTGGGCAAGCTGATCGTGCTGTATGACGACAATTTGATTTCGCTGGATGGGCCGACGGAGTGGAGCTTTACGGAAGATGTGTACAAACGGTTCGAAGCCTACAACTGGCATGTGCAGCGCGTGATGGACGGCAACGATCTGGACGGGATTGAAGCAGCGATTGGGGCAGCAAAGGCGGTGACGGACAAGCCATCGCTGATCGGGGTACGAACGGTGATCGGCTATGGCAGCCCGAAAGCCGGAACGAACAAGGTGCACGGCGAGGCGATGAGCGCCGAGGATACCGCGGCGACGAAGAAGTTCTTCGGATTCCCGGAGGACCAGAGCTTTTACGTTCCGGAAGACGCGCTGAAGAACTGGCGCGAGGCGGAGAAGCGCGGCGCGGGGCAAGAGGCGGAGTGGAACAAGCTTTTCGCCGGATACAAGGCGGCGTTTCCCGAGTTGGCGGCGGAGTTTGAGCGGACGCAGGCGGGAAAGCTGAAGGCCGGATGGGAGAAGACGATTCCCAGCTTCCCGGTCGACAAGCCGGTGGCTACGCGCAACGCCGGGCAAACGGTGATGAACGCGATTTTTGACAGCGTGCCGGAACTTTTCGGCGGCGCGGCAGATTTGACGGCGTCGACCAAGACGATTTTCAAAAACAGCAAGCACTTTGCCGAAGATCCGGCGGGGCGCAATGTGTTTTTTGGCGTGCGCGAGCTGGGAATGTGCGCGGCGGTAAACGGAATGGCGGTTCACGGCGGGGTGAGGCCGTTTGGATCGACATTCTTCGTTTTTTCCGACTACGCCAAGCCGGCGCTGCGGATTGCGGCCATCATGGAGGCGCCGTCGCTGTTTGTGTTCACGCATGACTCGATCGGCGTGGGCGAGGATGGACCGACACATGAGCCGATCGAGCACCTGATGGCGCTGCGCGCGGTGCCGCACATGACGGATCTCCGTCCGGCGGATGCGAATGAAACAGCGGCTTGTTGGCGGCTGGCGCTCGAGCGCCGGGGGCCGTGCTTCTTTGCGCTGACGCGGCAGGATGTGCCGGTGATCGATGCGGCGAAGCACGATGTGTTTGCGGGCGTGAGCAAGGGAGCATACGTGCTGGAAGACGCCGCGAATCCGCAGGTGATTCTGATTGGGACCGGCTCGGAGGTTCAACTGGCGCAGGGTGCGGCCAAACTGCTCGCGTCGGAGGGAATCAGCGCCCGCGTAGTGAGCATGCCGAGCTGGAAGATCTTCGAGGAGCAATCGGCAGCGTACAAAGAGAGCGTGCTGCCGGCGGGCGTGCCGAAGCTGGCGGTTGAAGCGGGCTCGACGCTGGGCTGGTGGAAGTACGTGGGCTCGAACGGCGACGTGGTCGGGCTGGATCGGTTTGGCGCCTCGGCTCAAGGGCCTGTGGTGATGAAGGAATTGGGATTCACAGCGGAGAATGTGGCGGTGAGGGCGAAGGCGCTTTTGCAGCGGCGTTAGCGGAATCAGCGGCGATAGGTTCCCTAGTCGCATGAATTCGCAATTTGACGTCCAGTTTTCGTGCGCTTCAAGATAGGGAACCGGTGCGTTCGTCCTGTGTGGTAAACCTGTTTTTTGTTGAAAAGCAACTGCAGGTCCTTCGACTTCGTCCGCCACGGCGGACTTCGCTCAGGATGACAACTACAAATACGACACGAATCTCAAAAACGGGCCATCAGTTCTGCTGCTTCTGAAAGAGGGAAATTGTGAAACTCGTAATCGCATCGGATCATGCGGGATTTGCATTGAAGGAAGAAGTGTGCGCGAACCTGGCTGCGGCTGGGCATGAGGCCATCGACCTGGGGGCTTTCCGATGCGAGCCTGAGGACGATTACCCGGATTTTGCAGAGAAGGTCGGCGAGGCAATCAGGGCGGGCGTGGCTCCGCGCGGGATCCTGATCTGCGGGTCGGGCGTGGGCGTCTGCGTGGCGGCGAACAAGATTCCGGGCATTCGTGCGGGGATTTGCCATGACACTTATTCGGCGCACCAGGGCGTGGAGCACGACGACATGAATGTGCTGGTGCTCGGCGCGCGGATCATTGGCTCGGCGCTGGCATTTGAATTGGCGCACGCGTTTATCGGGGCCAAATTTCAGGGGCAAGAAAGCCGATTCGAGCGGCGATTCAAGAAGGTGCTCGCGATCGAGGCCAAGTACGCTCGGTAGTCTGCAGTGCACTCTCCGTTCGATCACAGGAATAAGAACGCGCATAGCGCGGGAAAGAGTCGCCGATGCTCCCCTTCGACGTGATCCTGTTCGATGTGGGAGGAGTGCTGCTGACCAATGGATGGGATCACGACGAGCGCGCGGCCGCGGCGGCGAAGTTCGGGCTGGACTCGCAGGAACTCGAAGCGCGCAATGCGAAAGTCTATGCGGCGTGGGAAAGCAACGAGATCAATCGCGGCCAGTATCTTGATGCGGCGGTGTTCTATGAGCCGCGGAGCTTTTCACGCGACGAATTCTTCAACTTCATTCTCGCGCAGTCAAAGCTGCTGGCGGATGGGGCTCTCCAAATCCTCGTGGAGCTATCCGCGGCCAATCGATATTTCATTGGCGCGCTGAACAACGAGGCGAGGGAGACAAACGATTTTCGCTTTGCGAAGTTTGGCCTGCGCCGGTATTTCAAAGTAGCGTTCAGCTCGTGCTACGTGGGCCTGCGGAAGCCTGACCCCGCAATCTACCGGCGGGCGCTGGACATTCTGGGCTCGGCGCCGAATCGGACGCTGTTTATCGACGACCGGCAGGAGAATGTGAACGGCGCGGCGGGCGTGGGGATGAAGGCGATCCGGTTCACGGGTGCGGGGGCGTTGAAGGCGGAGTTGGGGAAGATGGGAGTTCTTTGAAAAGGAGCTTCTAGCCTCTAGCTTCTAGCCTCTAGCTTTTTGGTGCTGGTTTGAGGGATCTGCGATCCCACCCTTGGCGCAAGACAAGACGCGCCAAGGATGGGACAACCGCAGGTCGGCAAGTCAGCGAGTTCGAGGCTCCGGGTTCGCAACCCTTTTTGCCGACGAGTGTCTAATTGAGTGAGGGAGATCGAAAGACTCGTGCATCGATTGAAGTTTTTCCCGCTTGCGGGAATTCTTTGCTTTGGTTTTGGTTGGATTGACCGCTGTGGGTGCGGCTCAGTCCGGCAGCTTTGAGATCGCGCAGAACGGACAGGCCGTGGGATCCGCGAGCTTCCAATTCACGGCGACGAACGGATGGCTACGATTCGACTTCGCTGGTGAAGGTCGCGATGCAGGGGCTGGACTACGCGCTGTCGAAGAACGAGCAACTCAGCGCGGGCAATCAACTGAAGCACGTGATGCTGAGCGCCACGGTGAATGGCGAGGCGGTGAACGTGGTGGCGGCGCCCGATGCGACGCAGCTCCTCTTGAATATCTCAGCCAACGGAAAGAGCTCGACGACCCGGCTGGCGGCACACTCCAGCGCGGTGTTTCTGCCGGACTTCGACGCGGGGGCACTGGAGACGCTGCTGGCGCTTGCAGTGGCCAAGAATAACCGCGACCTCTGGGTGATTTTGCCGAAGGAGGCCGGCTCGATTGAGCCGGTGCGGCTGGCGACTTATCCGGACCAGGACGGAACGCTGGATGGAAAACCCATCGCGGTACACCACCTGGAGGCGACGATTGCAGGAGCGAATACGGAGCTGTTTTCCGGGCCGGACAACCAACTGCTGCAGGCAGAGCTGCCGGAGGGGGGATTTGTGCTGATTCGGAAGGGCTTCGTCCTCACGCCCCCGGCAAAGCCGATTGTCCCGATAGGCGGCGACGAGGCCGCACCGCCGGCTCCGTCAAGCTGAGATTCACTGCGTGGGACGCGGTAACCCCGAAAGAGCGCCCGGTGCGTCCAATTATCAGACAAACCCGAATCCGCGAAGGCACTCGGATAAGAATGCGGATCGAAGTAGACTGGAGAAGCTCTCGATTGTCCGCACTCCCCCTCATGCGCCGCACCGCACTCATGGCGGTTGCGCTGGCCGTGCTTGCTACAGCCGGCGCGTTGAACGCCCAGACAAGCCAATCGACTAAGACCCCGCGCAAGCCTGGCGCGGTGGCAACTTCGCGCGCGACGCGCCATCCAGCGCAGTTGCGCGGCGAGGGCCGGACGGCGACGACACACCCAAAAACCTACTCCAGCAGCCACGCGAATTTGAATTCAACGCGAACGAGGCTCACACCTGATCAGGCGGGGCGCGCGGCAGGGCTTAGGATTCTGAGACAGCGCGCGGGTGAGCAGGCGCCACGCCGCCACATGGTGCGCGTGGAACGCCGGCACTCGACGCGGCGGGTGAGGCTGGAACGGGCCGCATGGCGACCGGAAGAGGCTGGCGCGACGCGGACTGCTGAACCGAACGACGCGGCAGATAGCTATTCAGCGCCCGGGCAAGCGGAGACCGACGAAACACAAAGCACGGAATCGCGGCGCATGGATGCGGCGCGTGACGCGATGCCAGCTGCGAGTCCCACCGAATCCGAGGACAGCACGGACGCAGGGAGAATGCCCGTTGAGCGGATGACGCCGAGCGAGGCCGGGGCGGAAGACGGCGCCGCGAGCACTGACACGGAATCGACTGGCCAGTCGGTGAGTTCAGCAGGCGCGAAAGCGAAGGGCGATATGGCGTCGCTGGTGATCCCGAGGAGCGGAATGCCGGCGCCGTTACGCGGATCGCTTGCATCACTGGAGCGGCAGAACGATCGGCTGGAAGCGGAAGGGTTGGAGCGGATTGAGGACGAAGCCGACCTGGCAGCGCGGATTGCCGATAAGCTGCTGGTTCCGATACCGATTTCGAGCGCGCTGACCGTGAATCCAGACCTTGAAGAGAATCACCGCTATTGCCGGCCGTGGACGGCGAAGTTTCTGGCCGACCTGGCGCGGGCGCACGATGCGGCGTTTCATCGGTCGATTGAAGTGAGCTCGGCAGTACGGACGGTGGAGTACCAGAAGCGGCTTGAGAGGACGAATGGAAATGCGGCGCCGGCGGAGGGCGACCTGGTGAGCCCGCATCTGACCGGCGCGACCGTCGATATCGCCAAGAAGGGCCTGACCCGCGCGGAGATTGCCTGGATGCGGAGGCAGCTGATGGGCCTCGAGGCACTAGGGAAGATCGATGTGGAAGAGGAGTTCAAGCAGGCGTGCTTCCACATCACCGTGTACAAGAGCTATGCGCCGGCGGGGAAGACGGGGCCGCCCACGCCTGCGAAGCCGGTTGCGCACCGGAGCCGGAAGCCGATGGCCGAGCAGGTTGTTGAGGCGCAGGGCGCGTAGTTGGAGCCAATCTCCAGCCGTCGCACATAAGCGCATCCATTCGAGCAATCACCCCTGAAAATTCATTCGATTCTTGCGCGCGCTCGGGGTACAATCGCGGGCGAACGCAAGTTGTGGTAGGCGGGCGGATTAAACCGCCGGCGGCCTATTGCGTTCGCGGCCGGGCTGGAGTTGCCCGCAGAAGGGCAATGAGTGTAGGGGCCAGGATCGCGACCATGCGGCCGTGGTGGGCGAAAATCGATCCTTGCAATTGAAAGGCGAGAACATGAGCGATATGGGAGTTCAACCTGTGGGCGTGGCGCAAGAGGGCGCTGGATTGACGCAATGGCAGCGCGTAGCAGATACATTTACCGCTCCGTCGAAGACCTTTGAAGACATCAAGCGCGGGAACAAGAGTTGGTGGCTGCCGCTCCTTCTGACGGTATTGGCCGGAGGATTCCTTTACGGGGCAATTACGAAAGAAGTGACTTGGACGACTGTCTATGAGAACCAGCAGCGCGTGATGCCGGAATTTGCGAAGCGCATGCAAGAGAACATGCCTCCGGAGCAGAGAGCTGCTGCGGATAGGCGAGGCCCAACAACCCAAGCAATCACTTGGGCTCTTTCCCCCGTCGGCCTTTTGCTGATCAATATGTTAGTTGCATTGGTTCTCATGCCCACCATCAATTTCGGTTTTGGGGGGAAGGCCTCGTACGGCTCCATCCTTGCGGTGACAATGTATTCGACTCTTGTACTGTGGCCTATCAAACTTATTCTGGGCGGGATTGCACTGTTCGCCGGATTACTGCCTGAGGCATTCAATCTTCAGAATGTGGCCGGAACAAATCTGGCCTACTATCTTGCCAAGGAGGATACGCCCGCAGCGTTGTACGCATTGGCGATGAACCTTGACCCCTTGGTCATCTGGAATCTTGTGGTCACGTCGATTGGCCTGTCAATTGTGGCTGGCACCAAACGTAGCTCCGGTTATATTGCCGTTTTCGGATGGTGGGTCCTCCTCGTGTTGCTCGGTGTGGGTTGGGCGGCGGCGATGGGCTAGTTGCAGCTTTTAGCTACGGGCTTTCTCGTGCTGAGATGGCAGGTGTGCCTCCCCGGTCTCCAAGTGCGAGGGATCGGGGGCATCCGGCGCCTGGCCGCTTCGCAACTTGGCGTTGGCGAGTTGGCAAGTTCGCGGGGGTGCGAATCCCATCGTGAGACTCTTCGCGATGCGTCGAGTTTCAGGATGGGGTAGTCGGCGTAACTGTGCGGGAAAGGGCGCGATACCGCGCTGCTACAATCGAATCTGTTGCTGACAGCAAATGTTCAAGCGTGGTGAGCGGGTCGGAATGGACCGAAGGCGCGCTTGCATGAGCCGGGCAGTGCACGATCTTCCGAAGCGATGACCCTCCGCCTGTTCAATACCCTAACGGGACAACTGGATGCGCTTGAGCCTTCCGATGGTAAGGCGCTGCGGATGTATGCGTGCGGGCCGACGGTTTACGACTACGGCCACATCGGGAACTTCCGGACATTTCTGCAGATCGACGTTCTTCGCCGCTTCCTGCTGCTGAGCGGAATGCATGTCCGCCACGTGATGAACATTACCGACGTGGACGACAAGATCATTCGTAACGCTCTAGAGGCGGGCATTCCGATCAGCGAATACACGGCGCGGTATGTGGAGGCGTTCTTCGAGGACATGGAAGCTCTGCGCATTCAGCGGCCGGAGCAGATTGCGCGCGCCACGGAACACATTCCGCAGATGGTGAAGCTGGTGGAGAAGCTGGCCGCGGCGGGAGCGGCGTACAAGACTGAAGACGGGTCATGGTATTTCCGGCTGAAGGCTTTTCCTGAATACGGCAAGCTGAGCAAGAAAGACCTGAGCGGCATGGAAGACGGCGCGCGCGTGGACGTGGATGAGTACGAGAAGGACTCGGCGCGCGACTTTGCGCTGTGGAAGGCGGCCAAGCCGGGCGAGACATCGTGGGAGACGGCGATCGGGAGCGGGCGGCCGGGGTGGCACATCGAGTGCTCGGCGATGGCGATGGAGTACCTGGGCGAGAGCCTGGACCTGCACGCGGGCGGCGAAGACCTGATGTTTCCGCACCACGAAAATGAGATTGCGCAGAGCGAGACGGCGACGCACAAGACCTTTGCGCGGCATTGGATGCATGTGCGGTTTCTGCTGGTCGACGGGCGGAAGATGTCGAAGAGCGAGGGCAACTTCTACACGCCGCGCGATCTGCTGCTGAAGGGCTACAAGGCGTCGGCGATCCGGCTGGCGCTGATTGCGGTGCCGTACCGCCGGCAGTTCAACTTCACGTTTGACAGCCTTGTCGACGCTACGAATGCGATCGACCGTCTGCGGACATTTAAGGCGCGGCTGACGACAGGGAAGTTCGAGATGGGCGAGAATTCCGCCATGCAGGAGGCTGCCCGAAAAGCGCGGGAAGACTTCAGAGATGCGCTGAACGACGATTTGAATACCGCCGATGCGCTGGCGCCCATCTTTGAATTGGTTCGCGCGGGGAACACGGCGATCGATCAGGGACAGTTTTTTGCGGAGGACCGCGATGCGATTCTGCCGGTGCTGAAGGAATTCGATGCGGTGTTTGACGTAATTGAAGACCGCGATGCCGAGACGACGCGGCGTGCTCTCCGGTGGGCGAAGGAGACGGGCAGGATGGCGGATGTAGCGCCGGAACTGCTGGCCGCGCAATCCCTGACCGATGAGGCGATCGCAGCGCTGGTGGCAGAGCGCACAGCGGCAAAGAAGGCACGCAACTTTGCCCGCGCCGACCAGATTCGCAATGAGCTGGCGGAGAAGGGCGTGGTCATCGAGGACTCGAAGGATGGCGTGCGCTGGAAGCGGAGATGAGCTGCCAGCTGCCGGCTTTGTGTTCGTGAAACGATGTGGGCGCCGTCCCTACGGGACTCCGCGCCAACTGTAGGGTTCTCCTTCCCCACGCTCAACCACCCCAACGACGAAGACCTGTCGCTGGGGACCCCGGTGAAAGCGCGGGGCTAATATCCTTTGCGCCTACGGCGCAAGCGTTTCGTTGCAACACGATTTCCGGTTGTGGCCGTATGATGGGTTCGTAACCTGATCGATACCGGCTTCCCCCGAAAGCCCCCAAATTCAATATGAAAAGGCACAATCCTATGGACGCGAGCGAATTGCAGGATCTTAAAGAGAATCTGGAGCAGGGAGCGAAAGAAGAGCCGCTGCGGCCGGTGGCGTTTACGATGAGCGTGCTGGCGGTGCTGCTGGCCGTGACCACGGTGATGGGCGGGCGCACGCATGAGGACGCGGTGCTGAACCAAAACAGGGCGACCGACCAGTGGAATGAGTTTCAGGCCCGAGACATTCGCGACTACAACACGCAATTGACATCTGACTTGCTGAGCGTGGTTACGCTCAACAACAAAGATGCCACCGCCAAATTGGTCAAGGGCTACGCGGACCACGAGAAAAAGTGGGCAGATGAGCTGAAGCAGGATCAGGCGGTTGCGACTGCGCTGCAGGCCAAGGTAGACAAAGGGGAAGCGAAGGCAGACCGCTTCGATCTGGGTGAGGTTTTGCTGGAAATTGGCTTGGTGATCACTTCGATCACGCTGCTAACGCGGAGCCGCATCTATTGGCACCTTGGGCTGGTTGTTTCAGCGCTGGGTGTGGCGGCGTCGGCGTCGGCTTTTTTCCTAAAGTAGCTGCGGATTCCCCCCTCAAGATCAATTTGGTACGGCCGGCTTGCATTTACCCGGCGGGCGAACGAAAGTGATTGCTATGAGAGTTTCTCTCGTGGCTGCACCGCTTGCTCTCTGTTTTGTACCGCTTGCCGCACAGGCACCGGCGAGTTCAGCGACTCCAGCGCCGGCAACAGCGCCGGTTGCTGCGGCGCCGACGCTAGCGGCTCAATTCAACAGGGACGATATTGGCTTCAGCTACAGCCTGCCATCTGATTGGGAGCTTGTCGTTCCGCCGACAGCACCGAAGCCTGTGGTGCCGTACCCGACAGTTGCCTCCGCTACGAAGGGTGATGCCTGCGTGGAATTGGCGATGACTGCCAAACACGGAAACCCTGCGTCGGTGGTGGTGGTGATGGCGCTCCCTTTTTCTTGCTATGGGCAGACTATGACGGTGAGCGACCTGGAGAATTTCGGCGAGGGCGCAGCGCAAGGCATGAAGCAGACCTTTGATTTGACCGACCCGGTGCAGACGACCTATTCGCTGGGCAGCCACACGATGTGGATTGAACGCGCGGACGGAACCCCAAAGAATCACACCGAAAGCTCGTTTACCTTTGAGATTGCCTGCACGGTGCTGGAAAAGGGTGCGGTGTGCTGGATGACGATGGCTGCCGACGCAGCAAGCTTGCAGGCCTTTGAAAAGGGCACGGTTTCGCTGGACGGAGAAACCGCGACGAAGCTGGTTCCGGCAAACGCATTTCTTCAGAAACCCTCTTAGGCGCAAACGCGGCGATGCCGCGACCATGGAAGCACGAACACGCTGCATGATATGCTCGAAGCCAGCGGAGAACTCATGCAGATGTGCGCCAGCCGGGAGCCGCAACACCCGCCAGCTACCAAACGCTGGTCGCGTTCGCGTGCGCAGCGCATGAGCCCTCGGAAGCACTTGCGCGTGCTGCCCACCCGCACTCGACCTAGCCTCTTCGGCGGCGACTAGCGCAACCCTCCGCCGAAGATCCTCGCCTGCATTGGCCCTAGAGGGCCCTTAAGGATCAACGATCTCACGCGATGGGATCCGTGGCCGCGCCGCATCCGACGCTGAATGAACGGGGCGAAAAAAGCGCGAAGCTCACGACAACCGAATCTGCCGAGGAGAGAATGCGATGAGTCAAAATGCGACGAATAGGCAAGAGCTGCATGCACAATACGGACCGAAGATCAGTGGAACGCTGCCGGGGCCGAAGAGCAGGGCCGCCGTTGAAGCCGACCACCGCCTGATTTCCCCCAGTTATACGCGCTCGTATCCGCTGGTGGCCAAGCGCGGGCGGGGAATTCGCGTGGAAGACCTGGACGGGAACGAGTTTCTCGATTTCGCCGCGGGCATCGCCGTGGTTTCGACTGGTCATTGTCATCCCGAAGTGGTGGCAGCGATTCAGAAGCAGGCAGCGGAGCTGATCCACATCTCCGGCACCGATTTTTACGACGAGCACCTGACGGATCTTGCAGAGCAATTGTCGGCCGTGGCGCCGATGCGTGGGCCGCACCGGTTCTTCTACGGCAATTCCGGGACCGAGGCGACTGAGTGCGCACTGAAGTTGGCGCGCTATCACACGGGACGCCAGCAGATCATTTCGTTCTTCGGCGCGTTCCACGGACGGACGATGGGAGCGCTGTCGCTGACCGGCTCAAAGCCGCAGCAGAAGCGCAGGTTTTCACCGATGGTGCCGGGAGTGACGCACGTGCGCTATCCATACGCGTATCGCGGCTGCACTGGAGGGCCGCAGGAAGAAGAGGCTTTCAGCCTGGGCTGTGCGCGGTACATCGAAGAGAAGCTGTTCAAGACGATTCTGCCGGCCGAGGAAGTGGCCGCGATTTTTGTTGAGCCGATCCAGGGCGAAGGAGGATTTGTGCCTGCGCCGGCGAATTTTCTGCGCGAATTGAGAGCGATCTGCGACCGGCACGGGATTCTATTGGTGGCGGACGAGGTTCAATCGGGATGCGGCAGGACGGGGAAGTGGTGGGCGATCGAGGAATCGGGCGTGGAGCCGGACATCGTCTGCATCGCCAAAGGCATTGCGAGCGGAATGCCGCTGGGCATTTGCATGACTCGGGCGGAGATCATGGATTGGGCGCCGGGGTCGCACGCGTCGACTTTCGGCGGGAATCCCGTGTCGATCGCGGCAGCTCTGGCGACGATGAAGATCCTGGAGCGCGAAGGGATTCGGAACGCGGCGACCGTGGGAGAGTTCATGCTGGAGCGCCTGCGCGGCTGGAAGAAGAGCCATCCGCTGGTAGGCGACGTGCGTGGACGCGGGTTAATGATCGGGATCGAGATTGTGAAGGACAAGGCAACGCGGGAGGCGGCCGTGGAGCTGCGCAACCGCATTGAGACGCTGGCTTTCGAGCGCGGGTTGATTATTCTGGGCTGCGGCGAGACTTCGCTGCGGCTCTCGCCACCTCTGATCGTGAGCAAGGAACAAGCGACAGTCGCGCTCGACATTCTGGAAGAAGCATTGATGACCGCGGAGAAAGAGCTGGAGCACAGTGCAGTGGCGGCCGTGACGGCCTGATTGCGGCA
This sequence comes from uncultured Acidobacteriaceae bacterium, assembly GCA_963813015.1. Lineage (GTDB taxonomy): Bacteria > Acidobacteriota > Terriglobia > Terriglobales > Acidobacteriaceae > Telmatobacter. Next base: position 77,069 of record CAWEXN010000011.1, on the reverse strand, counting down.
ACCGAGATTTGCGCTGTTTCCGGATGCAGCAGACAATGTTGCCTGTGGGGTGGGCCGTGGGCTGGGTAGCGCAGATGCGGAACGGGAGCCTGGACAGGATGATGGGCGGCCTGGACTGGATCGCTGCGCGTCGCGGCCGTTCCGCGGAGATACCGGCCCATTTGGCGACTGGAATTGAGGGCGAGGATGCGGCTCGCGCGTACCTGCAACGCAAGGGCTACATTGTGGTGGCGCGACGGTGGTCGGGCGGGAATTTGCCGGGCGATCTGGATCTGATTGCGTGGCAGGGATCCCTGCTTTGTTTCTTCGAGGTGAAGACGCGCACGGCACACGATATGGCGCCCGCCGAGGCCACGATCGATCATCACAAGCGCAATGTGCTGCGCCGACTGGTTCGTCAGTATGTTCGACAACTATCCGGCGAATCGATGCCGCAGGTGCGATTCGACATTGTCAGCGTGTATCTCTTGCCCGAAGCGGCGCCCGAGATTACGCACTTTGAGAACGCGTTCGGCTGGAACGAACGATGATGTAACTGCGCGCTAGAGCTTTCGCCACGGGTGAAAGCGGCCTTTGGGGTGAAGATTCGTCGCCATGCATAAATTATTTTGCTTTGCCGCGGTCCCTCTCGCGAAGATCGACAACAGGCTGGGAAGCTGGAAGCGCGTGGCGCCAGTCCTGCTTTGCCTGTTGCCGGTTTCATGCGCAGTCGCCGCAGCCGGCCAGACCACGACCATCAGCGGCACAGTGTATGACCCGCGGACGACGAATGCTCTTCCGCTGCCCAATGTGCTGGTGTATGCGACGACGGCTCCTGTGGCGGCACTGCCAGCAGGCGTGCAATGCCTGACATACCAGGCGCCCACCGGCGTAGTGAGTTATGCCTATACGGCTGTCGATGGGACGTTCACGCTGGCCAATATTCCGGAGAACGCGACGTACACAGTTGTGATTCAGGCGGGAAAGTGGCGGAGGCAGTTTCCGAATGAAGAGGTAGGAACCAGCCCGCTGACGGGGCTCGTTCTGAACATGCCGGCGAATCAGACGGAAGGCGACATTCCCAAAATTGCCATTGTCACGGGCAGCGTGGATGGAGTGGAGTGCGTGCTGCTTCACATGGGAATTGCTTCGTCGGAGTTTACCGACGACACAGGCTCGGTGAATCCGAAGGGGCGCATCCATCTCTACCAGGGAGGCGGAAACCCCGGAGCGGAGATCAGTGCTTCGACGCCGGCTGAATCAACGCTGACGGGCAGTCCGCCAACTTTGAACGGCTATGACATGGTGATGTTTCCGTGCCAGGGTGGGCTGTTTCTTCAACCGGCAAGTCCGCTTGCCAATATTGTGAACTACGCCAACTTAGGCGGCCGCGTGTTCACCACTCACTACAGCTATGTGTATCTCGATTCGGAATCGCCGGTCGACGCGCAGTTTTCTCCGGTAGCGGACTGGACCACGACAACGGAACAGCAGGTGAATTCGGGTGTGGGAACGATTGCTACGAATTTCAGCGACGGAGCAACGCTGGCGCAGTGGCTGCAGAATGCCGGTGCGACTGTAGCCGGCTCCATGAACCAAATCAATATCGGTACGCTGCGCACAGACGTAAGCGGAGTGATTGCCCCGACCCAGTCATGGCTGACGTTGAACAGCGGCGCGTACCCCGGCGAAACCGGCAATCCGGTCATGCAAATGACGTTCAACGCGCCGGTGGGGGCGCTGGCGGCGAACCAGTGCGGACGCGTAATGTTTAACGACTATCACGTGATCAACTTGCCATCGGTTAGCGGGACTGTCTTTCCCAACGAGTGCCCGGCCGAAAGCGGGATGAGCGCACAGGAAGAAATGTTGGAGTACGCGCTTTTCGATTTATCGACATTCGTGCAACCTGTCGTGGTTCCCACATTGAATGTGACCATCAATCCGAACCCGTTGATTGTGAAATCCGGTGACGCGGGCGATCAGGTGACGGTGAACGTGACCAACACGAGCGGAACGACTGAGATTGCCAGCTCGGCGATTCTAACGTTCACTATGCCACAGCAAGTTACCGTGACGGGCATGAACGATTCAACCGGCGGATGGACCTGCACGGTGGGCACGCTGACCTGCATTCGCAACGGGAGCCTTGCAGCGAATGTGACCGATTCCGTGACGCTGACACTGAATGTGGGGGCGTACACCACGTTGGCGAGCTACGCGGGACAACTGACGGCGACGGTATCAAGCGTAACGTTCTCGAGCAACGTGACGGCGCAGGACAATGTGATCTACCAGCAGAAGCCGCAGATCAACTGGGCGACGCCGGCGCCGATTGTCTATGGCACGGCGTTGAGCGCGACGCAACTGAACGCCAGTTCGCCGGTGGCGGGGAGCTTCACGTATTCACCGGCGGCAGGGACGGTGCTTGGTGTGGGACAGCAGACGCTGACCGCCACCTTTGCGCCTACCGATGCCACCGATTACACCCCCGGCACTGCGACCGTATCTCTCAACGTGATACCGGGCGTTGCGACAGTCTCGCTTTCGGCATCTATGAACCCGGCATTCGCGATGAACCCGGTAGCGTTCACTGCCAGCCTTCCCGCATATGCGAGCACGCAAACCGGCACGATGACCTTTTACGACGGATCGACACCGATCGGCACGGCCAATATTGCCGGAGGGTCAGCGACAATCACAACCGCGGCGCTCGGGGCGGGAGAGCACTCGATTACGGCAGGCTATTCCGGGGACAGCAACTATGGGCCGGGAACGAGCAGCGCGCTGACAGAAAACATCCAGGATTTCACGCTGACATTTGTCGCGAGCGGGTCGAGCAGTGCCAGCGTCCCCGCGGGCGGCACGGCGAGCTATACGCTCATGCTGACTCCGGTCAATGGAGCGACGATGCCTGCGGCCGTGACCTTGAGTGCGCCGAATATTCCGTTGGGAATGACGCCGACATTCTCGCCGGGTGCAGTCGGAGCAGGTTCTGGACCGACTTTGGTCACGCTGGAAGTGGCATTGCCGAAACAGACGGCGGATGGGCGATCGAGTAGGCTGCTTGGCGGTGGGGCCTTGCCGGTGGCGCTGGGGCTCATCCTGCTGCCATTTGCAGGTGTGCGCCGACGGCGGAGCGGCTTGACCGGATGGGTGGTGCTGGCCGCGCTGAGTGCGACGCTTGCACTGGGAATCATGGGCTGCGGAGCCAAACTGTCGTCAGAAAACTTCTCCTTCAACGTGACCGCCACGTCGGGCTCTCTCTCCCACTCGGTGACTGCGCACCTGACGGTAAAGTAGGAGTGGCTGGGCCGCCCGAAAACCTCCTCTGAATTGGACAATGGCGGCTTGTCAAATTCGGCAAGCAGACGGATTAAAGAGAGCCAATTGGTGCGGCGAGTGGGACGCCGACGCTCAGGAGGTTCCCCCGTTGAAATATGTTCGCTTGAAACTACAGAATTCCAGAGATTGCGGCTCATCACTTACAGAAAACAAGAGAAATAAATCGGTTTTCTTGAGAGCTAAGTGATGGCGTATCAATCGGTTGCTTACTTAAACGTTTTTTTCGACTCACGGATGAAATGGAAACGGCGCAGTGTTGCTTAATAAATCGCTTTTTTGGCTGTAGTAATCAACTTTTCGGTTGACAAGGATTCAACCGAGTGGCTATAGTTCGTGACGCACTTGAGGTAGCTGTGTGTTCGTGCGGCTAAATTCGGGTGCGCTCAGCTTGCTCGGTGCTGCGAGAGTTGAGAATTTAGGAGGAAATAAGTGATGAATCGAAACGGTCTTACCATGGGGAGCTTCAGGTGGGTAGCGGTTCTGCCGCTGCTAATGCTGGCGCTCGTGGTCCTCGGCTTGCCGTCGACCCTGAGAGCACAGGTCACCGCGACGCTTACCGGAACGGTAGAAGATCAGTCTGGCGGCGTCATTCCAGGTGCAACTGTGACGCTGACCAACGAAGCAACGAAATTCGCCTCGGTGAATACGAGCAATGGAGCGGGCCTCTATGCGTTCCCATCTCTGACACCGGGCACCTATGACATCAAGGCATCAGCAAAGGGCTTTCAAGCCAAGCAGGTAACCGGCATCGTATTAAACGCCGGCGACGTAAGGACGGTTCCCGCCCTCGATCTGACCGTCGGCGCCGAATCGCAAACCATTACGGTGTCCGCATCGGCGGAAATGATCCCCGTCGACAACGGCGCGCACGTTGACGTTTTGAGCGCCGCGGATATTGATAACCTGGCACTGACGGGCCGCGACACCACGGAGTTGCTGAAGGTGCTGCCCGGCACGGTAACAACGTCAGGAAGCATCACCCAGACCGCACCGACATTCAGTGACTTGAACATCACTGTCGATACGGGCGGCGAAGGAAACGGCTTTTACACGAACGGTTCGATTTACCGTGGCGGCACATCGATTCTGGTTGACGGCGCGGAAACGATCGACATCGGCAACATGGCCGGGTCGCTTGTGATCATCTCGCCTGAGATGACTTCTCAGGTCAGCATGCAGTCCTCGAACATGAGCGCGGACGATGCATTCGGCCCGCTTGTCATCAGCACCATCAGCCGTTCCGGCAGTTCGAACTATCACGGCGAGGCCTACTTCAACGCGCGCAACAACGTGCTGAACGCGAACGGCTGGTCGCAGAAGAATTCAGGCACAGCGCTTGGACCGCAAAGCTACTATTATCCGGGCGGCAGTTTTGGTGGCCCGGTTCCAGGGACGCACAAGCACCTGCTGTTCTGGGGCGGCTTTGAGAAGTGGCTGCAGAACCAGGGCAACGCCAACATTTTGACGTCGAATATTCCCACGCCTGAAATGATGGCTGGCGACTTTTCGACCGACAACACCGACAACACGACGCTGTGCCCGCATGGATTCGTTCTGGGCACGGTGGCTTCCGGCGGCCCATCTGGTGTATTCAGCGGCGTCGGCGGCGGACAGTGGTGCAGCGACCTTAGTACTGCTGTGGTGGCGAATGGAACCAACTACGCAACATTGCCACAGCTGACGCCAACCGGGACGTATACGAGTGGAAGCGGGTCCAGCGCCGTAACCTACAACACGGATAATGGTCAGAAGTTTCCCACTGGATTCCTCGATCCGGGTGCGGCAGCTTTGGCCAAGATCTGGCCCAAGGCGAATTTCACGCCGAGCGCAACCGTTTGCAACGGTTGCAACTACTACCAGCCGATCGTGAACGTTGACAACGGGTGGATCTATCGCGTGCGCATGGATTATCTGCTGGGCGACAACACGAAGATCTACGGCAGCTATGAGCAGGCATTCAGTTCAGGATTCGCGCAGGGCAATGGCGCGCACCTTTATTGGACGCCGGGCAACGCCATCCCCTTCCCGGGCGGCGGCGAAGTGGAGAATAACTACGGCAAGGTCATGGCCGGCCACATCGTGCACAGTTTCAACGCCACAACGACCAACGACTTCCTGGCGGCTTGGGCGTTCGGCAGCTATCCATTCACAACCCCGAACCCGTCCGCGGCGTTCAGGACCACGCTGGGCTACACCTACGGCAAAGTGTTCAGTACGCCGTCAGCGAACATTCCCGCGTACAACAGCAACGGAAACATCCCCGATTTCTCGCAGGCCTCGATCTTCGAGAATCCTGTGGGTCATTACGAGGTGAAGAAGGAAGCGCCGCAGTTCGGCGATACGCTCACCAAGGTTTGGGGATTGCACACCATCAAGATCGGTGGATTCACGCAGACCACAGATAACGTGCAAAGCTCGTTCAGCTACGACGAAGACGGAATCATGAGCTTCAGCGCCGGGCAGCATCCGGACCTGACCGGCACGACCGCTTCGGGCTCACCGATTACCGGCACAACAATCGGCGCGCCGTTCAATGGAGTCGCGAACTTCGTCAACGGCCTGATGAGCGGCTACACAGAGCACAACAACGCACCCATCGGCGACGTTGCACAGATGTCGACGGCGGGCTTTATTGACGATACGTTTAAGGCGACCCGCCACCTGACCCTCGATCTCGGAATCCGCATCGAGCACGTGGGCCACTGGTACGATCGTGACCATATCGGACTCGCGGTGTTCTACCCTGGCCGCGTGCTGAATGACTTCTACACCGGCAAATACGCGCCTGGATACTACTGGCACGCAATCGACGCAGGCGTACCGCTTAGCGGCCAACCAAACCGCTTTGCGTATCCGGATGCTCGCTTCGGCATGTCGTATGACGTGTTCGGCACGGGCAACACCGTGGTTCGCGGCGGATGGGGCGTGTATCGTTACGTTACCCAGGTCAACACCGTTGCCAACGGCGAGGCGCAAGGCACCGCGGCTGGCGTGCAAACGTACGGTCAGCCCGGGTCAACGGAACTGCAGATGCAGAACATCAAGAACCAGGCCTTTGTGCCTTGCCCATCGTTCACCAGAGCTGCGCCTTGCGGCGTTCAGGGTGGCCAGACGGGTCTGGACCCGACGAGCTACGGACAGCCGATGACACAGGCGTATAACTTCACCATCGACCAGCGGCTGCCTTGGAACTCTCAACTGGAAGTCGCGTACGTAGGCAGCTCGACCAGCCAGCTTGTGGATGGCGGCGAAGACATCTCGGGCAGCAGCTACACCGAGTTGACCAACCAGAACAAGATGCCGAAGGGCGCCTTGTTCGCGGCCGATCCGAAAACCGGTCATATCGCCACCAACCCGCAAAACGTGACCTGCGACCCGAACTTCACTACGATGACGTGCACGAGCTACGGCAACAGCCTTGCGGACTACCATCCGTTAGGTTTGGCTTACGGCACCAACTCAACGTACGAACTCCAGAACACCGCATATGCCAACTACAACGGCCTTCAGGTGACTTGGACCAAGACCACCGGACGGTTGACGTTCAACCTGAACGGAGCATGGTCTAAGGCGCTGGGAACGACAGTCCAGCAAGACCCCTACACCGAGGCAGGCAATTATGCCCCGACGGCGCAGGACCGGCCTTTGATCTTCAACTCGTCCTACACGTACAACAGCGGCACGCTCCATTCCGGATCCAGTGTTGTGAATCAGTTGGGAAGCGGCTGGACGATCAGCGGCATCTCGACCTGGCAGAAGGGCGGGTACATTCCCGCTGTCGGTTCGGTGAACTTCGGACTGGGACTGGGGTACACCGGACTGCCGGTGGACACAATAGGCGCTTCCTGCACCAAGAACGGCACCGTTCCTTACAACGCGGCCAACTGCAACGTTACGACGGACACGGGAGTTTCAACGGCGCTTGGAGATCCGGCGTACTTCGGTACGGATGAGGGAATTCCGATCCGCCCAGTGTTGACCTGCAACCCAACCAGCGGCCTGACAACTCATCAGGTGCTGAACGGAAAGTGCTTCAACGCTCCGGCATTCGGATCGCAGGGTGGTCAGGCTTGGCCCTATATGAGCATGACTTCGTTCTTCGACAACGACCTCGCGGTCTATCGGACCTTCCACATTTACGAAAAACAGCAGGTTCAGTTCCGGATGACGGCATCCGACTGGCTGAACCATTCGTTGCTGAATTTCCAGGGCGGCTCGCAAACCACGGTAAGCTACACCGAGGATTACGCGTCGAAGACCATCACTCCAACCTTCAACTCAGGCACGACAGGCTCGAACGCGTTCGGCATGACCAACGTAAGGTCGGCACTGCCCTACGCGCGCGTGATTGAGCTGGATGTGAAGTACTCGTTCTAACCGAAACACTGCATTACGAGCGGGGGGCGGGCCTTTCGGCCGCCTCCCGCTTTTTCTTTGCGGTCGGGTTGCGCCGCGAAATATGGGGCGACCAGCGACTCGGGGCGCATCGCAATGCGCAGGCGGCGTCTTTCATTGCCGGACCCGGGATTCCTTCTTGATCTGTGAAAGAATAAAGTTGTCAGGGCAGTGCTGGGGCGAGCGCAAAATGCCGGGTCAGCATGCCACGCATATCATGGCCAGACGTTTCCTATTCAGTGTCCTTTTGCTCTCTTCCGCTGTTGCCGCACAGGCCCCGGCAAATGACCTGCAATCAAAGAACTCGACGCTGCAAAGCCTCTACGAAGCCGCGCAGCAATCCCAGAAGACCGGCGATTTGAGCCAAGCCGCGGAAAGCTATCGCGGATTCCTTGCCCAAGCGCTAGGCCAACTGGCGAATAGCCATGCGCAGATCGGCGATTATGGCAGAGCCTCCGCGCTGTTCGACGAAGCTTTGATCCTGAATCCCGGCTCGCCGTCTCTCCAGCGGGATTACGCGGCGACGGCGCTCGAAGCTGGCGACCTGAAGCACGCGGAAACCCTGGCAAGAGGGCTTTTGAACGACTATGCAGACGACCCGAAAGGGCTGGCTCTGGTTCACCAGATTCTTGGGCGGGCGCTGCACAGGATGAACCGGGATCAGGAGGCGAGGAAGGAACTGGAAGCGGCCATCTCGCTCGATCCCAGCTTTGCCAATCAATACGACCTGGCCGTGGTTTGTCTCGACCTTGACGACGAGAATTGCGCTTCGCAGGTCTTCAGTGGGCTGGAGGCGGCGCGTGGGGACAGTCCCGCGCTCCATATGCAGTTCGGTTTGGCGTACGGGAATTCAGACTTTACGCCCCACGCGGTGACGGAATTCAAGAAGGTAATCGAGGAAGATCCGCATTACCCCGGAGCGCACTATTCGGTGGCCGCGGCGCTGCTGGCGGCCGGGGAAGACGAGAAGACGCTTCAGGAGGCGGAGGGAGAACTCAAGCAGGAGTTGGCAATTTCACCGAATGACTTCCTGACTTATGCCGCGCTGGGCAAGATCGAATCCAGTTATCGCAGGTACCCGGAAGCCGAGAGTTACCTGAAGCGGGCGATTGCACTGAATCCGAAGAATCCCGACGCCTTTTTGTACCTGGGACAGATGTACTTCGATACGAACCGGCCGACGGAAGCGGAATTGAATCTTCGCCGCGCGATTGCGCTGACGACGGACGTGTCGCGCAATCATTATCAAATCCAGAAGGCGCATTTTCTGTTGGGCCGAATTCTGATGCAGAAGCACCAGGAAGATGCGGCGCACGCGGAGATGCAGATTGCGCACGCCTTCGCGGACAAGGCATTGTCGAAGGACAAGAGCCAGCTTGCCGGGCTGCTCGACAACAAGCCCGCGGGCGGAGGGGCTTCGAATTCCGGTGTTGACGCAGCAGGGATGGCTCCGACGCCTCCTCACGCGCCGGATCCATCAGCGGTGGCAAAGCAGAAAGCATTCGAGAAACAGCTTACGCCGGCCATTGCGGACAGCTACAACAACCTGGGCGCGATCAAGGCATCGGAAAAGAACTACGCGGACGCATTGAAACTCTTTGAGCAGGCGAAAGCGTGGAGCCCCTCGCTCGAGGGGCTGGACTACAACATGGGCCGAGCCGCATTTATGGCCGCTGATTTTTCCGAAGCGATCGCGCCACTTTCCCGTTATCTTCGGTCGCATCCGGCCGATTCAGGGATCCGCGGCGCGTTGGCGATGAGCCAATTCATGACGCATGACTACGCGAGTTGCATCAGTGAGCTCAAAGGGGCAGGAGAGGAAGTGTTATCCATCCCGCAGATGCAGTATGTTTACGCGGATTCGCTGGTGAAGACCGGAGAGGTTTCGCCGGGGAAAGAGCGCCTGGAAAAGCTGGAGGCCGCGCATCCCGAGATTCCCGAGGTGCATCGAGCGCTGGGTGATGTGGGGGAGATTGAGGGCGACTGCGAGAAGGCCTTGAAGGAGTTGGGCACGGCCATCCAACTCAACACGAACGATCCGGAGACCCACCACGATCTTGGCAAGACAGAATCGCAGTGCGGAAACATCGGGGATGCGATTCAGGAGCTTGAAACCGCTGTTCGACTCAAGCCGGATGATGCGAGTTATCACCAGGAACTTTCTGACGCGTACGAGCGGGTTTTTCGCATGGCGGATGCGGAGAGGGAACACCGCATCGCCGAGCAACTCAAAGCTGCACACGCCGTAGCCGAGAAGGGCGGAGCTTCACCCGAGGGAAACGGCCCGAGCCGATGAGCGAATCAGTGTGTTGGCGCGGCCGGAGGCGTCTTGAGTTTGGGCCGGATCTGGTCTGCGGGAACGATTCCGTGGCCTTCGAGCACGGAGTAGAACTGATCGGCGGCAAGAGGGCCGATGTGATCGACGGCGCCGGAGGGCCAGTGAATTTCAACGCTGTCGATTTTCGTGGCCGAGCCGAGACCGAAGTGCTGGCGCAGATCGTTTTGCGATAGATAGCTTCCGCCGCTGTGGATCTCGCTGGTTTGCGTCATGCCTCCGGCGACAATCTTGATGCGAGCATTGAGTGCGAGTCGGTTGCTCTTGGTTCCGGCCAGCTCAAAGCTGACCCAGTGGCGCCCAGGAACACCGTTATTTTTCAATAACATAGGGTGGCCATCGAGATTGTTGATGACAACGTCCATATTCCCGTCGTTGAAAAGATCACCGACAGCGAGGCCGCGCGAAACTTGCTTTTCTTCGAGCGCTGGCCCTGCCTGATCGCTGGCGTTGCAGAAGGTTCCATCGCCCTGATTCATGTCGAGAACCTTTGGCTGGAGATAGCCGGGATCGGATGGAATCTGGTCCATTTGCGGATAGACATGGCCGTCAACAGTAATCAGGTCAAGCCAGCCGTCGTTGTCGAGGTCGACGAACGCAGTTCCCCATTTGACCCAAGTCAACGCCGACATCGCAACGCCGGAGGGAAAAGCTACCTCGGTGAAATTCCAGTCGCCATCGTTGCGATACAAATCAGGATTCTCATTTTCGAAATTGTTGACATAGAGGGAAGGGCGGCCGGTGTGATTGTAGTCGCCGACGGCAATCCCCATGGATGCCTGCTCGGCGCCTTCATTGCTGAGCGCAGTTCCGGACTCAAACCCGATCTCTTCGAATTTCCCGTTACCCAGATTGCGGTAGAGGAATTTCGGCGTTGAGTCATTGGTCATGTAGATATCGGGGCGTCCGGTGTTGTTGAAGTCGGCCCAGATTACGCCAAGGCCATAGTAGCCGTTGGGATTGTCAACGCCGGCCTGTTTGGAAACGTCGGTGAAAGTTCCATCTCCATTGTTGTGGTAGAGGACGTCGCCGGCGCCTTTCAGTCCGCGCGGACCGCATTGCACATCGACGCCACGATACTTGCACATGGACGAGCTGCCGAACTGGGGCAGATCGTTAAGGTGGAAGTCGACGTAGTCAGCCACCATGAGATCGACATATCCATCGCCGTCGTAGTCTCCGAAAGAGGCGCCGGAGGACCAGTGGCCATCGGCGACTCCGGCTTTGGCAGTGACGTCAGTGAATGTCCCATCGCCGTTATTGTGATAGAGGATGTTGCCGCCGAGGCAGGTGATATAGAGATCGGGCCAGCCGTCGTTATCGTAGTCGCCGACCGCACCACCCATGGCCAGGCAGGGTTTGGTCAGTCCCGCTTTTTGCGTCACGTCGGTGAAGGTGCCGTCGTGATTGTTGTGGTAGAGGACGCCCAATGTCGTTTGGCCCTTCAGAGCCATGTCAACGGTTGGCGCGTCGGTGAAATAGATGTCGGGCCAGCCGTCGCGATCGTAGTCAAAGACGATCACGCCACCGGTCATCGATTCAAAGATGTACTTCTTTTCCTTGGCCGATGTATGGGTGAAGGTGATGCCGGCTTTCGCGGTCACATCCTCCAACTGCGGGATAGGGCGATGGGTGCATTTGAGAGATTTGGCGCCGGGTGGAGGCGGACCCGTTAAAGGATGCCCCATTCCTTGAGAGTGAATCTGGCCACTGGCCAGAAACGGCAGGGCCAGCAACACCAACATGGCCCTCCGCAAGGACTGAACCGTCATTCCTGAATTTTACCCGACAGGTAGTCGCCAGCACACATCGATTCGGAGGCGCATCCCGTTCAGCAGGATCTGAATTGGCACGACTCAATCGATCAAGTCCGCGGAGTATGCGCTATACTCCAGTGGCAGTAAGAAACGGGAGGATTACGATGCGTTTGCAGGCGATGGCTCGAGTTCTGGCGGGTGCGACAGTCGTGGTTGCGTTGGGAGCGTCAGGCTGGGTGGCGGCGCAGGCGGGAGCAAATTCCGTGCTGAAGCCGGCCGACCTCGAAAAGCTGTTTCCGGCCACTGTGTATTACTGCGGGCAGAGCGCGCCCGCGCAATTGCGCAACTCCGGCGGCGTGAAGTTCGCCGATGGCCATTACGTGATGGCCAGCCTGGTGGACACCAGCGGGTACTCGACAGGAATTGCGCAGAAGTACCAAGGCTACCTGATCACCGAAGTGCCGCTGATGATTGAGGGGAAACGGCTGCCTGTGGGTGCGTACGGCTTTGGCTTCCTTGACGGCGATCGGCTGCTGGTGACCGATCTGGGCGGCCACGACGTGCTCACGGCTCACACGGCAAAGGACACGGCCATGACGCGGCCGCGCCCGCTAGAGGTGACCGACGACTCAGCCGGCGGCTACCGCCTCTATGCCGGGAAGAGCTACGTGCACTTCGCCCGGTAAAGCGGATGGTGGCGGGATACCGACGGGCGAGTCTCCGCAGCAATGAATGGTTGCGGAGCGCGATGAGCAGAATGCTGGTCCCTGGCGTGAATTGGTGCGCGATTGCAGCCGTGCTGTTGGGCATGGCGGCATCGGCTGCGGCTCTTGAGCCCTCGACATCTCTCGCGAGTTATGAACGGCAGGCGTGGGCCATGGAGAATGGCCTACCGCAGAATACTGTTCAGGCACTGGCACAGACCAAGGATGGATTCCTCTGGCTGGGAACAGAGGTCGGCTTGGTGCGCTTTGATGGCGTCGAATTCCAGACTTACGACCGCAATTCTGTTCCGGCGTTGCCCGGGAGCGATATTCGCCGCTTGCTGGTGGCCCGCGACGGAGCACTGTGGATAGGGACGGGCGCGGGCCTGGCGCGCTGGAGGGACGGGGCATCAAGGACGTTCACGACGCAGGACGGGCTGCCGGACAACGGGATCCGGACGATTGAAGAAACGCAGGACGGAAATCTACTGGTGTGGACGGAGCAAGGCTCCGCCCGGATGTCTGGAGACAGGTTTGTGCCCGTGACAAACGTGGGTGCGTCTCCCCGCGCCGCACTGACGTCGCCCGGAGAGAATCCGGGAGCCATCGTCTTCGAGGCGCAAATGCCGAATGGTGTGCAGGTGACAGCGGACAGAAGCGCCTTGAAGATTATGCAGGGCAAGAAACCCGCTGGAATCTCGACCCTCCTGGCGGTTGGCAAGGAGTTGCCGGGCAGCCGGATTCAGGCTGTCTTTGCCGATCGAGAAAACGCGCTTTGGATTGGGACCAATGCTGGACTGGTGCGGTGGGTGAACGGCAAGATGGAACGTTTTCCGGTCACCGATCCTCTAGCCACGGCGTCAATCCTCACGTTGATGGAAGACCGCGAAGGGAACCTGTGGGTAGGGACGGAGACCAGCGGGTTAGAAATTCTGCGCGATCAGCGCTTCCACACGCTGGACACGCGCGATGGGTTGACTTCTGACCGCATCACGACGGTGGTTGAAGATCGCAGTGGAACGCTGTGGGCGGGCACGCGGGAGGACGGGTTGAACGCCCTTCGCCACGACGAAAGCAAAGACGGCTCGCGCGTCTCCCGCAACCTGACAGTGAAAGATGGGCTGGCCAGTAACGTGATTCTTTCGCTGGCCGCTGCGCCGAACGGTGATCTGTGGGTGGGAACGCCGGATGGGCTGAGCCGGATTCGCGGGACCACCGTGGATACTTTCACTTCGGCAGATGGATTACCCGATGACTTTGTGCGCTCGCTGCTGATCGACCCCGATGGCTCACTTTGGATCGGCACGCGGCGCGGGTTGACGCATTGGGCGACAGGGAAGATCGGGTCCGATTCCGTCGGGGGAATGAAAACTTACACGACGGAGAATGGATTGGGCAGCGACCTGGTGGGAGCGATGGCTCGGGACACCCGCGGCGACCTGTGGGTGGCGACGCTGGCCGGGCTATCGCGGTTGCACGGCGAAGCAATCGCGAACTTTACTACGGCGAATGGGCTTTCAAGCAATGTGGTGACGGCGCTCTTGCCTCGCGCCGATGGGACGCTGCTGATTGGAACGCAGGAGCATGGGTGGGACGCGTGGGACGGAAACAGATTCTCCGCCGCAACGCAAGACGGCCTGGAGCAAACAACGATTCACGCGATTCTGGACGATGGGAGCGGACATCTATGGTTCGCGACAGGCAACGGCATTGCCCGATGCGACTGCAACGAGATGGGCGGGATCGGCCCCGCTGGAGGTTGTTCACACTGGATGGAGTTTGGGGCCGCGGATGGGCTGCACAGCCGGGAGACGGCGACAAACAGTCATCCTTCAGCGTGGCGCTCGCGCGACGGGCAACTGTGGTTTGCGACGCCGCGGGGATTGGTGGAGGTGGACCCGGCACACTTTCCCGTAAACACGATTCCGCCTCCGGTGGTTCTGGAGAGGCTTGAGGTGGATGATGTACCGCAGCCATTGCATGGAGCAGGCTCTTGGTTGAAGGTTTCGGCAGGACGCGTGCATTTTGAGTTCGACTACGCAGGGTTGAGTTTTGTGGCGCCACAGAAAGTGCGCTACCGCTACATGCTGGAAGGATTCGATCATGCCTGGACCGATGCCGGAACACGGCGGGCCGCCTACTATACAAATATTCCGCCGGGGAAGTACACATTCCGTGTGCAGGCAGCGAACAACGATGGAATCTGGAACACGACCGGCGCGGCATTCAGCTTTGAACTGAGGCCGCATTTCTATCAGACCCTCTGGTTTTACGCGCTGCTGCTGGTGGCGCTGGGAGGGGCGATCTTGCTGGTGCTGAAACGCAGGCTCTATGTTGCCGAGCGCGAGTTCAAAGCCGTGCTGGGCGAACGCAGCCGGATCGCGCGTGAGATCCACGATACGCTGGCGCAGGGATACGTAGGCGTTTCGGTACAACTGGAAGTGTTGGCAGCAATGCTGCGGCAGCACAAAATGGAGGATGCGGGCAAACAACTGGACCAGACGCGCGATTATGTGCGCCATGGGCTGGCCGATGCGCGACAGTCAATTTGGGCCTTGCGCACGCAGGATGCGAGCGAGACCACGCTGCCGGTGAGACTGAGGCGCATGGCGGAAGCGGCGGGAAGCGAACGATTGACGGCCCGATTCAGTTTGTTTGGGGCGTATCGTCCGCTGCCTGCGGAGACGGAAAGCGAATTGACGCGCGTGGCGCAGGAAGCCATCCTTAATGTGAAGAAGCATGCCGATGCCAGCCAACTTTGGGTGCAGTTGGAATACGGTCCAGAGATGGTCACTCTAGAAGTGCGGGACGACGGACGGGGAGGTGCTTTGGACTACGCGACGGGATCTTCGGTGGGCCATTTCGGCTTGACGGGGATGAGAGAACGCGCGGCGGCCATTGGCGGGACGCTCGAAGTGAGCAGCGCGCGGGGTGAGGGAACTACGATACGTTTGAGTGTACCGGCGCGCCGTGAGGCGCGTGAACTGTCGGAGGCGAAAGAGTGACGACCGAATCGATCCGTGTGCTGGTGGTCGAGGACCACAACGTGGTTCGCCAGGGGCTGGTGGCGCTGTTGAATGTGGCGGATGGCCTGGAAGTTGTGGCCGAGGCCGCGGATGGGGTGGAAGCCATTACGCAATTTCGCAAGCATCAGCCGGATATTACGCTGATCGACCTGCGAATGCCGAGAATGAGCGGTGTGGATGTGATCGAGCGCATCCGAATGGAGACGCCGCAAGCGCGGTTTATCGTGCTGACTACCTACGACGGCGATGAAGACATCTATCGCGCGCTCAAGGCGGGAGCACGTGCGTACCTTCTTAAGGGGATGACAAGCGAGGAACTGATCAGCACGATTCACACGGTGCATGCGGGAAAGTCGCATATCCCGCCGGCGATCGCGGAGAGGCTGGCCGAACGAATGGGCTTGCAGGATCTGACGCCGCGCGAGTTCGATGTGCTGGAGCAGATCGTTCACGGGAAAAGCAATCGAGAGATTGCGGCTGAGCTGGAGGTTTCAGAGGCAACGGTAAAGACCCACATCAACAGCCTGCTGGGCAAACTGGGCGTGACCGACCGGACACAGGCGACGACCGCGGCGCTCCAACGAGGCATCGTTCCACTGGAATCTTTGAGAAAGCCGAAATCATGACCACGAAACTAATGAGAAGCGCGATTCTTTGCGGAGTTTGTCTGGGATTGCTGGCGCTCCAAGTCCAGGCCCAAAAGGCAGTGTGGCGGCAGGCAACTGCTGCGGAGCTGGCGACGGTATTGCCGGCGCGGGCGCCAGTGGAACGCGAACACATCGAGACGGAGATGCGCACTGCGTCTGGGATCGTGGATGAGCACGGCCGTTTTATTGCGGGAGTGGTGCTGATAACGGCGGGCTACTCGGCTGAGGGCAAATACTCGCACTACCTGATTGTGCAGGCGCCCGTGGTGATTGGGGGCGTGGCGCTGAAGCCGGGCGAATACGCTTTTGGATGGAGCCGGGAGAATGGCGAAGAAAGTTTGAGCGTTCACTTCAACCAGGCCGCCACGGGCGCACTGGTGGGAACCGCAGAAGCGCACAGGATTGCCGGATCAACGCGGGTGGAGAGTCTGCACATCTGGCCGCCGGGCGAGAAGGCGTTGATCCAAATTGGGCGGTTTGGGATTCCTTACAAGCTGGGCGAGCAGTAAGCCCCAAACGCAACTGCAGCGGTTGAATCCGGAGGCCTTCTCCATCCTTCGGTCGAGACTTCAGTCGATCCAGCCCCGTATACTTGCTGCAATGTTTGAGTTTCTGCGTACAGTCATTCTCTGCGGACTGCTGGCGGGAGGGGTTCCCGCGCTTATTTCCGCCCAAGCCACAGATTCCGCACAGCCCGCCTCAGCGCAATCCGCTCAAACCACCTCGACGACAGCCCAGGCGCCAGCCTCGGGCGGCGTTAACAGCGGTTCTCCGCAGCCAGCACAGTTTGACGAGCAGCATCGGCCGATTACCGCGGGCGGTTTTGTGAAGGACGGGCCGGTAATCTTCGAGGACGTTTCAGAGAAGGCGGGGTTGACCAAGTGGACCCACAAGATGGGCACGCCCGAGAAGAAATACATCATCGAGACCAAAGGCGGGGGCATTGGCCTGATCGACTACGACAACGATGGGTGGCTCGATATTTACGTTGTGAACGGCTCGACTTTCGATGCGCTGGATGGCAAGGAGACGCCGCCCCATGCGGCCCTGTTCCATAACAATCACGACGGAACATTTACGGACGTGGCGGCTAAGGCGGGCGTAACCAACGACCGTTGGGGTATCGGCGTGGCCATCGCAGACTACGACAACGACGGCTGGCCCGATATCTACGTGACCAACTGGGGCAAGAACCGGCTGTACCACAACAATCACGACGGGACGTTTACCGATGTCGCTGAAAAGGCGGGTGTACAGCTGGGGAATTGGTCAACTGGAGCCACGTGGGGCGACTATGACGGTGATGGGCGCCTGGATTTGTTTGTGCCGGGATACGTCCATTTCGACCGCGACCATCTGCCCTCCGGCGGCGAGAACGGCGTTCCCGATACCTACTGCACCTTCCGGGGAGTGGCGGTGATTTGCGGACCGCGAGGACTCAAGGGCGAGCCGGACCATTTGTTCCACAACAACGGCGACGGAACCTTTACCGATGTGAGCGAAAAGGCTGGCGTGGCCGACACGCCTGGATATTACGGGCTGAGCGCGCTGTTTGTAGACATGAATAACGACGGCAAGGTGGATCTGCTGGTGGCCAACGACTCCACGCCAAACTATCTTTACATCAACAAAGGGGACGGGACGTTTGAAGATGACAGCTACTCGTCGGGTTACGCGCTGGACGAGGCCGGGCGAGAAACCGCGTCGATGGGCATCGCGGCAGGGGATTTTGAGAACAACGGGATGGAAGATATCTTCAACACGACATTCTCCGACGACTATAAAGTGCTTTACCGCAACGATGGCGACGCGAACATGACGGACGTGAGCTACCAGATGGGGATCGCCGAGATTTCGGTTCCGTTTCTTGGATGGGGAGACGCGTTTTTGGACTATGACAACGATGGGTGGAAGGATCTGATGATGGCCGACGGACACGTCTACCCGCAGGTGGATCAGCACCCATGGGGCACAAGCTGGGCGGAGCGGCCCATGCTCTTTCACAACATCAACGGGAAGAAATTTGAGGCTGTGCCGCCGGTGGAGGGATCGGGGCTGGCGGACGTAATTGCCGGGCGCGGGATGGTTGAGGGCGATCTGTTCAACGACGGAAAGCTCGACGTTGTGATCAATGTGATGGATGGGCATCCGGTGCTGTTGCGGAACGTGAGCCCGGACCATAATCACTGGCTGGAGATGAAGCTGGTGGGCGGGCCCAAGAGTCCGCGCGATGCGGTGGGCGCGACAGTGTATGTGACGGCCAACGGCATGAAGCAGCGCGGTGACGTGCTGAGCGGGGGAAGCTACTCGTCAACGAACGATCCCAGGCCTCATTTCGGGCTGGGGCAAGCGACCAAGGTCGACGACATCGAGGTGCATTGGCCGAGCGGCAGGGTGGAACACTTCACCGTGCCCGGTGTGGATCGGATTGTGACGATCACTGAAGGAACGGGGAAATAACGAGAGAGGTTCCCGGGCAAGGGAACCTCTCACCGGAGTGCCGCAATGGCAGATTGAGACGACATCAAGCCAAGCGGTAGCACTCGACCTTTAAAACGAGAGACGAGCGCTCAACTGGATCTCCCTTCCAGGTGTGGCAACTTCCGTGATGCTGCCAAAACTGGACGTGTTCACGAAGCGGTTGGGAGTTCCAAGATTGGTGTGATTGAAAGCGTTGAAGAATTCTGCGCGCGCCTCAAATCTGGTCTTCTCTGCCAGATTGAAACCGCGGTCCAATGCCAGGTCCATGGTTTGCAATCCTGGACCATAAACCGTATTGCGGCCGACGTTGCCAAAGGTGTAAGCCGGCGGCGCGGCGAACGCGCCAGGGTTGAACCAAGTAGTCGCATTTCGCGTACCGGACGGAAAAACCCTCTGGCCAGTGAGATTGGCTCGAATGGGATTTTCTCCCACAACGGTTCCGGCATTGGCCGTATCGCCAAAAACAGAGATGGTCATGGGGAAGCCGGTCTGGACCTGGTATTCGAGCGAGCCGCGCCAGTCGCGGGTCAGGTCCTGAACCAGGTGGTTGGCGCCAAATGCTGTTGAGTTGTAAACGGCGCTTACGGCGACGCGATGGCGGATGTCGCAGCCGGGACCTTTCTCTGCATTCAGGTCGTAGTTATTCTGCGGGGTTGCAGCCTCAAACATAGGTGAACGGAAGTCGGGGGCATTCTCTAGCGCCTTGGCGAAGGTGTAATTGGCCAGGAAGCTGAGACGGTTGGTGGCGCGGCGCCGCACGTTGACGTAGCCGGCGTCATACCAACTCTGGGATGTGTTCTCGAGCAGGTTGATTGTGGTCGCAGGGAACGTGGAACTGGTCATGGTGGCGGCAACGGCGGCGGGAAAAACCGTGTTGCTCACAAAGCTGATCTTTGGGAATGGGCGGCGGGGCTGGATCAGGCCGGGTCCGGGCTGCGCGTTGTTGATGAGGTGGGAGCGCTGAAGGTGAAAGCCGCCAGCGCCCAGGTAGCCAACCTCGATGGTGGTTTCGGCTCCCAACTGCTTCTCGAGCGAAACGCTCCACTGCTGGACGTATTGCGGTGGCGCGTGCAACTGGAGCGCGGTGAAGCTGACCGCCGTCGTGCCGAGCACAGGGGTGGGAAAGTTGAGAGTCGTGATCGAAGGAATATAGGGATCGCTCTGCGCGGTCTCAGGGAAGACATAGGGCACATTGTGACGTTGATTGCACCAGGTGTTCATGTCGACAGGCGTATAGAAGATGCCGTAGGCGATGTGCGCAACGAGACCCAATCGCGGAAAGCTCTGCGCCAAGCCGAGCCGCGGAGCAAATTTGGCCAGATTGGGATACATCAGGCCGCGCGGATAACCGTTCTGTCCACCGATGAAGACCTGGGGTGCTCCGCTGGAGAGGTCGAGGTTACTGTTTGTATAGTCGAGATCGACCAGCGGACTCATGAACTCGTAACGGACCCCGTAGGTTAGCGTGGTCTCATTGGTGAGGCGCCAGGCATCCTGCGCGAAACCGTCCGCGTACCACTGGCGCAGCTGCATCTGGGGCACTCCGACCTGACCCTGTCGCGCTGCCGGCAGGCCGAGGAGAAAGTCGGCGAGGGCCGATCCCGAGAGGCCGTCGTTAAGAGCGTACTGAGTGCTGTAACCGTTGGTGTATTGGTAGTAGCCACGGTTCTGGAAGAAGCCCCACATGGGCCAGATGAATCTTTGATACACGGCACCGAATTTAGCGCTGTGGCGGCCGATCTGCCAGTTCAGCGCATCGCGGCCTTCGATCACGGTGTCCCAGGCATGCATTGGTGTTGCCAGGTAGTTATCGCCAAACGGCGAATAGCCCTGGACAGTGAAATAGGGTGCTCCCCAGGCATTGGGACCGCCGAAGCCGGTTCCGGTGATGCCGAGTTGGTCTACGATGTCGTTTTTGCCCGCGCTTTCGGTGGAGTGCACCATGACCAGGCGTGAGACGGCAACAGTCGCCAGGTTAACCATGTGCGGGGACAGGACGCGGGTCCAGCCCAGGACGCCCTGCTGTGAGAAGTTGTCGTGATACAAACCGAAGCCAGGCAGGCCCTCGGGCATGAAGCCGTATTCGCTTCCAGCAGAGTAGCGAATGAAGGCAGTGTCGCCGTTAGCGAAGCTGTGATCGACGCGCACAGTGCCCTGATCGTCGGTCATGTGTTCCTTGCGCGTGTCCAGGTAATTATTCGCGTCGTTGCCCGCGCCGATCACGGTAGGCTGGCCCATCATGGTCATACTGCCCATGTCCATGGTGTTGGGTTGCGGCGTGTACTGATTCAGCATGATCGATGCAGCCTGCGTCAGCCGGTTCGGAGGAATCACATTCAGTACTCCGTTGTAGGAAAATTGCTGGCGGATGTACTGCGGATTCGACGGGCTGGCGGGCAAGCTGGGGTTGTAGCCGGGGTTTGCAGTGGTGGTATTCGGGTCGTAGATGTTGACGCCACTCTGGCTGAAATCGCCGGAGTCCTCGGCAGCGGTCGGCACCGTGTCGACCATCACGTCATCCTCAACATGCCGCAGGGCTTCATAGTTCAAAAAGAAGAATGTCTTGCCTGCGTGCTTTATGGGGCCTCCGAGCGAACCGCCAAAGTTATTCTGCACGAGGAAATTCGAAGTGCCCATCTGGTTGAAGGAATGGGCGTCCATATCGCCGTTGCGCAGGAACTCGTAAAGGGTGCCGTGGAAGTGGCTGGAGCCGGAGCGCGTGACGATATTGATCTGGCCGCCACCGGCGCCGCCCATGTCGGCCGCATAGCTGCCGGTTTCGACCTCAAATTCCTGCACCACGTCGGGCGAGGGACTCAGATTCTGGGTACTGAAAGTCGGATCGGTGTTGGTGGCCCCGTCGAGCAGGAAGTAGTTCGCGTTGGGGCGGCTTCCGCCGATGCTAACCGCCGAGCGCTGGCCGGGACGCCAATAAAGGGTATTCATGTCACCGGTTGCGGCGCCGTGGCTGATGTGAGCTCCGGGTACGGTCAGGACCAGGTCGATCAACATACGGCCGTTCAGCGGCAGTGAATCGACAGATCGCTGATCGACCACTTCACCCACGCTCGCATCCTGAGTTTTGAGCAATTCACCGTAAGCCTGAACCGTTACACTCTGGTTCTCAGAACCAAGGCTTAATTGCCAGTCGAGTGTGGCCTGCTGGCCGACTTCAAGATTTACCGTTTGCGTAGCCTGCTTGAATCCGGGGTGGTCTATGGTGAGCGTGTATGTGCCCGGCTCCAAACCCGCGATCTCGTAAAGGCCTTCCTCGTTGGACACAACCTCGCGTGTGGCGCCGGTCCCGCGAGTCAAGACGTGGATCTGCGCTCCAACGATTGCGCGATGCTGCGGATCAAGAATCGATCCGCTCACGTCGGCGTAGTTGCTCTGAGCGTGGCTGGCAAAGGCGGCTGCGAAAAGGCAGGCGAGAACGAGGAAAATCGTTCTGGTCATCGGCTCTCCTTAGGGTTGCAGTGATCCACGGGATCCAGGCGAAGCGTTTCCGGCCGGACCTTGATTCATCGCGCGCGCAAAGGTTTCGAAAGTTTTGCGCGGTGTCGTTGTTGTTCTAAGCAAGCTTCAAAATGCATTGGCGCGGGAAAACAGCGGCGGCTGAGCTGGGCTCAACACGAAAAAGACCGCTAACCCCAACCAAAATCAGGGGAAGCACTTGAATGGCGTACAGATCATCATCAAGAACGGATCGTAGCTCTGTCATCGTTCCATGGGGGGATTGCCATCTCAACCTTTCGGTGGAGGGCGCGTTTCTCCCGCCTTAGGGCTGATGCAGGGCTCAGTCGAAAGCCTATAGAATTATTAGCGCGATGCTTCCCCGTCTTTTCGCGAGTCGAACTCCGCGCGTTGTTTCGAGCGTTTTGCTGATGGGCGCGATTGCCTGCGGCCTGATGGCGTGGCGAACGCGGCCGGCCTATGCCGTCGACGACCCTGCTGCTGAGCGCTCGCAATATTCGCGGAGCGTCGCTACGTACTACAACTATCGCTTTGGCGCGGACAAGCCATTCTTGCCTTCCAACGCCACCACGGACACCGGCGAGTTCATTGATCCGCAGAGCTTTCTGACGGCAAAGTACTGCGGCCACTGCCACCAGGCGGCATATGCACAATGGCGCCAGACCGCACATGCGAATTCCTTCCGCGCGCCCTGGTATATCAAGAACGTCAATCTCTTGATGAAGGGAAAAGGGATCGAGTACGCGCGCCACTGCGAAGGCTGCCACAATCCGATCGCCCTGACCTCGGGCGCGATGACCGAGAACTCGCCTGTGAATCGGAAGTTCGATGCGGACGGGGTCACTTGCTCGGTCTGCCATTCGATCCAGAAAGTGGACGAACGCGGCACAGGCAGCTACGTGATGGGGGTGCCGGCGGTGCTTGGTAGACGCGGACGGAAAGCCGATCTACGGCGAAGTTCCGGATAAAGAGATCCTGGCGCATCTCGATCGCCACTCCAAGGCCGTGATGAGAGATTTTTACCGGACGAGTGAATTCTGCGGCGCCTGCCATAAGGCCGCGCTGCCCAGAATGCTGAACGGTTATAAATGGCAACGTGCTTTCTTTCTCTACGACGAGTGGCAACAGGCTTCTTTCAGCAAGCAGAATCCACTGCCGTTCTATGTGAAGCCAGAAGTTTCCAGATGCCAAACCTGCCATATGGCCGAGGAGACGATCGAGCAGCCGGATTATGGAATGGAGCAAGGCAAGCTGATGTCGCACCGCTGGCTGGGCGGGAACACGGTGCTATCGAAGTACTACGGCTACGATGAGCAACTGCAAAAGACCATTGCCTTTTTGCAAAACGGGGTTCTCAACGTCGATCTGTTCGGAATCGAGCGCAATGACGGCAAGCTGATTGCACCGCTCGGAACCGAACCGTTCGACATTGCCGCGGGAGATGTACTCACGGTTTCCGTGGTGATCCAGAATAAGGGAATCGGGCATACTCTGATTCCCGAGCAGCGTGACTTTTACGAATGTTGGGTGGAGTTCCAGGCCAAGGATGCGGCAGGGAATAGGCTGATGGATTCCGGCGTCGTCGGTTCCGACGGGAATCTCGATCCTACGGCGCACAGCTTTACCAATCGACTGGTCAACGTTCGCGGAACGCTGAACGATCTGCACCAGGTGTGGGACACTCGGGTCGTCGCCTACAACAACACCATTCAGTCGGGCCGTTCGCAGATTGTGCGCTATCAGTTCAAGGTGCCGGAAAATGCGTCCGGGCCGATCACCATTACTGCGAAGGTCAATTACCGCCATTTCAACCAGCACTTCATCGACTACGGGTTGGGGAAGCACTTTGACCCGCCCGAGGTGGAGATGGCATCGCGCACGCGGACACTGACGATTGGCCCCAATTCAGCGACGCCGCCGGATCCTGCGGACAATCCGGCATGGATGCGGTGGAACAACTACGGCATTGGATTGCTCGATGCTCAACAATACGCCGACAGCGCGCACGCCTTTGAGCAAGTGGCTCAATTGCGGCCCGACTACGCCGACGCTTACACGAATGTGGCGATTGCCGACTTCTCGTGGCAGCGTTATGACGGGTCGCGCACCAATTTGGAAAAGGCGTTGCAGCTTGCGCCGCACAATGCCCGGGCACTTTACTATCTTGCGCTGGTGGACCGCATCCAGGGCCATCCCGATGCCGCCATCGCCGATTTGCTCGACGTGATTACGCAATTTCCGCGTTCGCGCGACGCGCACCGTGAGCTGGGTTTCTCGTTTTATCAGCAGCACAAATACCAGGAGGCGCGGACGGAATACGAGACGGTGCAGTCGATCGACCCCGACGATCTAGCTGCGCATTACATTCTCTCCATCGTTTATCGCCGGCTGGGTATGAAAGAGGATGCGGCACGTGAAGCAGCGATTTTTGCCGATCAAAAAGACGATCCGACGGCGAACAGCTATGCGCTTGAGTTCCTCAGCAAACATCCTGAGGTGACTTCGGAAAGCGTTCCGTGGCATATTCATAGCAACGTGACAACAGACAGTAATACGCATGGCGGTGGGACCGGTCAATGAGATTGGCGCTGGTTATCGCTGTGTTGCTTCTGGCGTTTTCTTCCATCGCAATTGCTTCTTCCCGGAGCCAACGGGCGCGGGGCGCGGCGGTTTTCAGCCAGAGTGGGTGCCAGCATTGCCACAGCATAGGAAACGTGGGCGGGCACAAAGGGCCTGATCTTTCGGGCGTTGGCATGCGGAAGTCAAAGGCTGCATTACGGCAACAGATTGTTTACGGAAGCAAAGTGATGCCGGCTTTCGGGGACGATCTTGAGCCAAACGAATTGAAGGACCTGATCGCCTATCTGCACTCATGCCGGCAGAAGCCGGTCAATAGTACGCAAAAACCCGATTCAAACTGACGGCCGCGATCTGCCTTTTCAATTGGGGCCAGTGACTGCCCCGCGCAGGGCGTCTGCCACTTCCTGCTGCTGGTCGGGTGTGATGCGGTTGAAGAATGGCAGCGCCAGAGTGCGGCGAGCGATGGATTCTGTCAGTGGAAAATGGCCAGCGTCTTGCCCACTCAGTGGGCGCCATACCGGCTGCAAGTGAATGGGAGCGAAGTAGCGTCCGGTGGCGATGCCGCGGCGAGCAAGCGCGGCCTGCACTCGATCGCGGTTGGTGCCTTCAGGCAGGCGAACGACATAGACAAACCAACTGAGCTCGCGGTTCAGAAGCGAGAGCGGCGGGCGCTCGAGGCCGGAAATTTCAGCGAGGAGGGCATCGTAACGCTCGGCGGCCTGACGGCGAAGGGCAAGAATCTCATCGATCCTGCGCAATTGAACGCGGCCGAGAGCGCAGGCCAACTCCGAAAGCCGGTAGTTGTAGCCAGGTTCGACGTGGTCAAGCCAATTGCCACTTGCGTCGCGCCCTTGATTTCTGAGCCGGAGAAGGCGCGCGACGTGTGCTGGATTGTTGGCCAGCACAGCGCCTCCCTCCCCGGTGGTGATCTGTTTGTTGGGATAGAAACCGAGGACGGCGAGGTCGCCAAAGCTGCCGGCAACGCGCCCGCCAAAGCGTGCGCCGATGGCCTCGGAAGCATCTTCGATGAGTGCCAATCGATGGCATTCCGCAAGACCTTTGAGGGCATCCAACTGGGCAGGGACTCCGAAGGTGTGAACTGCCAGGATGGCGCGCGTGCGAGGAGAGATTGCGCGTTCCACGGCAGCGGGGTCGAGATTGAGCGTCACGGGATCCATTTCAACGAGAACAGGCGTGGCGCGTATCTGAAAGACGGCGTTAACCACGGCCACGAAGGTAAAAGAGGGAAGGATGACTTCATCGCCTTCGCCCACACCAAGCGCGAGCAAAGCTAGATGGAGACCTGCGGTGCCGGAGCTTACGGCGACCGCACGATCGACCCCGTGATAGGCGGCCAACTCCGACTCAAAAGCGGCGAGTTCTTGACCCAGGCTTAGGTGCGGCGTCCTAAGAACCGCGCTGACTGCCGCGACCTCTGCTTCAGTGATGTCGGGCGCGGAGAGTGGAATGCGCGCGGTCATCGGCTTTCCGCATGTACGGATTCGGCGGATGATGGCAGCGGCACCGGCTGCTTGATCAGCAGGCCCTCCAGCGGGACAGAGGAAAGCACTGAAGCGATCATCTGCGCCGCGGTCCCTTCGCCGTAAGGATTGGTCATTCCGGTAAGGCTCTTGCGGAACACCGGACTAAGCGCGCGATCGAGCGCAGCACCGATGGCAGAAGCTTCAGCGGGCACATCGATGACGTTGCGCGCGCGCTCGCGGCCTTGCTGGCGTATGCCAACATTCACAACGGGCAGAGCAAAGGACGCCGCCTCCATGATGCCGCTGGAAGAGTTGCCCACAAGCACGTCGGCGTGGCTGAGCAAGCTCCAATACGTGACAGCGTCAAGATTGACGAAGACATGGGTGTCGGCGCGCGTTGCCGCGAGAGAACGGGCGCGGTCAATGAGCGCGAGGCCTCCCGCATCGGCGTTGGGATAAACGAAGAGGATCTGGCCTGGCGCCTGAGCGAGCGCCGCGAAAAATGCATCGGCCTCAGCGTTTGTGTCGCGCAGGATGGTGACGGGATGCCATGCAGCGACAATCGTGGGCGGTCTGAGCGACAGATCCAATTTTGATTCGAGGGTCGCGCGGTCGAGCAAATTGGAACGGCGCAGATGGTCGAGCGAGGGCGCGCCGGCGCGATGCACACGCCAAGGCTCTTCGCCCATGGCGATCACGCGAAGACGCGCAGTCTCTGTGGATGTGAAGTGGATGTGTGCGAGCTTGGTGAGTGCGTTTCTCACTGCATCGTCGATTGCGCCTTGGCTTACTTCGCCGCCTTCGATGTGAGCAATAGGAACGCGCAGTGCAAGTGCCACGGCGGCCGGGGCCAACATCTCGTAGCGGTCGGCGATGAGGAGCAGCAAATCGGGCCGCCACGCAGTCAGAGCGTCAGCCAGGCCTAGAATCGCTACTCCGATGGTCTTGGCCATGCCGGTGTCAGTGTCAGAGCTAAGAAGGCACTCAATGCGCGCCTGGATGGGAAAGCCATCGTGCTCGATTTCCTGAATCGTGTTTCCAAATTGAGGCGAAAGATGCGGTCCGAGGACGAAGACGCCCAACTCAACTTTCGGATGGCTTTCGAGTTCGCGCAAGGGCCAGTAAAGATGGCTGTAGTCGGCGCGGGAAGTGGTGACAACTCCGATGCGGCGCCGCGCGGCAGTCGATGGCGACTGCGCAGGAAAGCCGCGGCAATTCGCTGGATTTTGAGGCGGAATCACACCAGAAGTATATCTTGAGGGTGCATTGAGGTTCGATTGCGCAATACGCCCTCGCCTGCGGAACCATGTCCCGTCGTACACTGGATGGTTCCGCGACGAGGGGAGAATTCGATCCGTGAGTGGAAGAAAGAAGCGGAGAATAGCGGTGTGTGCGCTTGCGTTTGCCGCCGGCATACCGGCGCTATGCGCGCAACAGCAACGTTTCGACGCGGAGGCAATTCAGTTAAACAATCGAGGCGTCGCGCTGATGGGCCAGCAGTTCACCGAGCGCGCCGCGGATAGCTTCGCCGCAGCCTTCAAGAAAGATCCAAAACTCGCGCAGGCGGCCATCAACGAAGGGATTGCCTTGCTGGCGCAGCAGAAGCTGGATCAGGCAAAAGATTGGTTTCGGAAAGCTATCGCGATCGATGCGAAGAATCCACAGGCGTGGTACAACCTGGGTTTGGCACAACACGCGGCCAATGAGCTCACGGACGCAGTGGCCAGCTTTCAAGAAGCGGTCAAGCTCGATCCGCGCGATGCGGACTCGTGGTATTTCGACGGCGCATGCTATGAGGAGATGCGGCAGTTCGACAAGGCGATCGAATTGTTCAAGAAGACGCTTGAGATCAACCCGTTGCATGCATCGGCGGAGTTTGGAATCGCGCGAGCGCTGCAACGCACAGGTCATACTGCGGAGGCGAGGGAACACTTCGCGCGTTTTCAGCATTTGACCAGCACCAAGATTTCATCGGCTCTGGGGCTGTCGTATGGCGAACAGGGGCGTTATTCGATAGTGGCTGCGGTCGAAGAGCCGGAGGCGATCGATCGGACAATGATTCCGGTTCGGCTTGTGGCGCAACCGATGGTGGCGCCCGGCCCTGCAGGTTCCACACCATGGACGACGACCGGCGGAGCGTGCATGATCGACGCGATGGGTTCAGGGCAGATGGATTTGGTCCTGATGCAAGCGGGCGATCAGGCGATTCGCGTGCTGCATAATCGCGGCGACGGAAGCTTTGAGGAGCTGGATGCCGCCGCAATAGGACTAAAGGCCAGCGGCCATGGAGTGGCATGCACGGTTGGGGACTACGACGGCGATGGACTGAACGACCTGGCTGTAGCCGTCGACGATCGCGTGCTTCTGTTTCGCAACCTCGGGCACGGGCAATTCAAGGACGTTTCGGCTGAATCGGGCATTGTGGCGCGCAACCGGCCTACGGGCATTACGTTTATTGACTATGACCACGATGGAGATCTGGATCTGTTTTTGACCGGCGCTCCGCTTAAACCAGGCGATGAAGCCAATGTGTTGTGGCGCAACAATGGCGACGGGACCTTCACCGAGCAAACGGAGCCGACAGGATTGGGTGGGAGCAGCAAGACTGCGGCGGCAATATTAACTGATTTCAACAACGATCGCGCCGTGGATTTGGCGGTGACCGGAAATGAGCCTTCGCCGTTGTTGTACGTGAATCCACGCGAAGGCAAGTATCCAAGCCAGCCCCTCTACCCGAATGTGAAGCTGCCGCCAACGGTTGGCATCGCGGTGCTTGACTACAACAAGGACGGCTGGATGGACATCGCCGTCACGCATGCTGGTGCTCCAGGACTGACGCTTTGGCGAAACGTCGAAGGGGCGGAGCACATCGGGCGACGCTTTGAGCGCGTTGTGTTGCCAATGAAGGGAGCGTTGCGTGGATGGGGCCTGACGCCCGTGGATATTGATAACGACGGCTGGATCGATCTGGCAGCGATCGTGGAGACAACTGCCGGTCCGCATATCAAAGTCTTCCGCAATCGCGGCGATGGAACATTTGAAGATGTGAGTCACGCCTTGGGTCTGGATGCGGTGAAGCTGAAAGCGCCACGCGGGCTGATTGCTGCCGACGTGTTTGGCGATGGGGCACCCGACCTGATCGTGACCCAGGAGAATGCTCCGCCTGTGCTGCTGCGGAATCTGGGCGCGAATAAAAACCACTTTGCGCGCCTTGACCTTACTGGCTACGCGGACAACAAGACGGGGATTGGGGCAAAGGTCGAAGTTTTCGCGAATGGACTCTGGCAAAAATGGGAACTTGCAGGCGCGTCGGGCTACCAGACACAGGCTCCGCCGCAGATACTGGTGGGCCTTGGGCAGGCGCCTGGTATCGAGCTGCTGCGCATTCTGTGGCCGACGGGGGTGCTGCAGGACGAGATTGATTTGCCGCAGCAGCGCGTGATCGCGATGAAGGAAGTGGACCGCCGTGGCAGCTCTTGTCCTGTGTTGTTTGCATGGGACGGGCATCGATACAAATTCGTGACGGATGTGATCGGTGCGGCCGTGGTGGGGCACTGGTTCACGCCCACGCGCCGCAACACGCCGAATCCAGGCGAGTGGGTGAAGATCGACGGAACGAATGTGGCACTCGTGGATGGAAAAGTCAGCGTTCGCTTCATGGAGCCGATGGAAGAGGTGAACTACATCGACGAATTGCGAATGATTGCCGTCGATCATCCAGACAACGTAGAAGTGAATCCGGACGAGCGATTCCTCGACGATCCGCCATTCGCGTCAGGCCGAGTAGTGGCCAGCGAAGGCGCGCGATTGCCGGCAGGCGCGTGGGATGGAGAAGGGCACGATGTGCTGGGAAAGCTCAGTCGCCGCGATCACATATTCGCGAGCGGATTCGCAGCGCTGCCCTACGACGGGTTTGCGAATCAGCACGCACTGACGCTCGATTTGGGTAACGTCGAGCCGGATGCGCCGCTGCGGCTACTGCTGACGGGCTATGTGAACTACTTCAGCGCGACGTCGCTTTATGCCGCGTGGCAAGCGGGATTGAAGGAGGTTCCACCTTACTTAGAGGCGGAGCTGCCTGACGGCACGTGGCGACGAATTGCCGGCGATGCGGGATTTCCCGCTGGCCTCGAGCGAACGATCGTAATGGACCTGACGGGCAAGCTGCCGCCAGGAACGCGCCGCATTCGTCTGATGACAAATCTGCAAATTTACTGGGATCAGGTGCTGATCGACCAGAGCGCGGGCGCGCGGACGCGGACAACGGAGATTCCGCTCGTTTCGGCGACGCTCAGGTTCCGGGGATATCCGAAGCAGATCGAGGGCGCGAGCCCCGGCGACTTGGACTACGATTACAATCTCGTCAGCCTGAGCGGCCCCTTTCAGCGCGAGCGAGGCGACTACACTCACTTTGGCGATGTTACCCCACTGCTCGAGAACATCGACGACAGGTTTGTTGTTTTCGGCAGCGGCGAGGAGATTGCGGCAGAATTCGATGCGGACAAGCTGCCCCCTTTGCCGGCACATTGGAAACGCGATTACTTTTTCTATGCCAACGGATTTGTGAAGGATATGGATTGGTGGGATGCGTCGCCTTTCACTGTTGCGCAGATGCCGTTCCATGGCATGAGTTCATACCCGTATCCTGCGAGCGAAAAGTACCCCGACGATGCAGTCTCGCTCGACTACCGGCTGAACTGGAACGACAGGTTTGAAGCCGGCGAGCCGGTGCGGTCTTATCGGTTCGACTATCAGTTGTTGCCTTCGGCCCCGTCGGAGGTGGAAGTGCCGCCATCACCGCAGGGAACACAGCCATGAACGATAGTTGTGTTGGCGTCGGCGACGCGACACTTGAGTTGATGCGCACGGGCCAGATCTCCGTGGCAGAGCTGGCCGAGGCGCACATCCAGCAGATTGAGCGGCTGAATCCAGAGATCAACGCATTTGCCGACTTTGACGCGGAGCGAGTGCGGGCGCAGGCGCGGCAACTTGATGCGGAGCGAGAACCACGCGGCGCTTTGCATGGTTTGCCGGTGACCATCAAGTCGTCGATTGCAACCGCGGGCTACCGATGCGAAATTGGCAGCCTGCTGCACAAGGGCGAGATTCCGGCAGTTGATGCGGTTGTGGTGGCGCGGCTGCGCGCGGCGGGAGCGCTGATCTTGGGCACGACCAACTGCCCGGAGTTTCTGATGGCGTATGAAACTTCGAACCTGATCCATGGGTGCACGCGCAACCCGTGGGATCTCGAGCGAACGCCGGGAGGATCGAGCGGAGGCGAGTCGGCGGCGATTGCTGCGGGGATGTCAGCGGCGGGACTGGGCAGCGACAGTGGTGGTTCGGTTCGAGTGCCCGCGCACTTTACCGGAATCTGCTCGCTCAAACCAACGCCGGGGCGGATTCCGGGCCGGGGGCATTTACCGCCGTGCGTTGGACCGTTCTCGATTCTGGGTGCGATTGGACCCATGGCCCGCACGATGGGCGACGTCGCATTGCTGTTTGAGACTCTCAGTGGACAGGATCCCGATGATCCGGTGAGCCCGCCGGTTGTGCTGAAACATCCGAGCGCGGAGGAGTTGCGGGCGAAGGCAATTGGGTTCTTTGAAGACGATGGCCTTGTGCCAGTGACGCCGGAGACGCGCTGCGGCGATGAACGATGCGGCGCAAGCGCTGCGCGAGGCGGGCTTTCGCGTGGAATCGTTTCGCCCGAGGACGCTGGAGCCGTTGCGCAAACTGTGGTGGAAGTTTTTCGTGCAATGCGGGGCGATGTTTTATGAGCCGGAGATTCGCAACAAGCGCGCGAAGCTGAGCCCCATCTTCAGCGAATTTCTGAATATCGCGGAAGCCGCCGGGCCGATCGGTGCTACTGAGCTGCTGAACGCATGGGCAGAACTGGATCTGCTGCGCGCTAAGACGCTGGCCGAGATGCGCGAATATCCGGTTCTGCTTTGTCCAGTGGCGAGCATTCCTGCATTTCGGCCTAACGAGCGCACCTGGACGATCGAAGGCAGAAGCGTCGAATACCTCGATGCCATGCGATTCACGCAATGGTTCAACACGCTCGCGTGCCCGGCAGCAGTGATTCCGGTGGGCACATCGCCTGAAGGACTTCCGATCGGCGTGCAGATTGCGGCGCGGCCTTTCGAGGATGAAGTCGTGCTGGGTGTCGCGGCTGTGGTAGACGCGGCGTTTGGCTATCGTCCGCCGGCAATGGCGCGGGTCTGAGCCGTTCTAAGTCGCTTTCTCCTTCAATAGAATCAGTTTACGGATCGCCCTGGACTCCTCAATCGGCGTAATCCATCGCAGATAAGTCAACCTTTCGATGGAGGCCATTTTTTTACGGCAGCGGTACACTGACCTTTCCCCGAGAACTGGAGGCCGGACGGAGCGCGCAGTGTGCGCGAAAGCTGGCTGGAATGTTTTGCCGAAGCTCCCGATGTTCTGCTCGACGCGCGGCGCCAGCGGACAATTGTGACGGTACTCGATCTTGCTGTCGGCGGCGATGAATTCGTTACGATGGCAGGTCCGTGCTCAGTCGAATCTGAGCGCCAGCTCATGGCCACAGCCCATCGCGTCCGTAGCGCAGGGGCGCGTGTTCTACGCGGCGGCGCGTTCAAGCCGCGAAGCTCTCCTTATTCATTTCAAGGACTCGGCCTCGAAGGCCTGAAGTTGCTCGCCGCAGCGCGCGACGAAACCGGCCTGGCCATTGTGACCGAGGTGATGTCGGAGTGCGACGTTTCACTTGTCGCTGAGTATGCCGACATTTTGCAGATCGGCTCGCGGAGCATGGAGAACTATACGCTGCTGGAGGCAGCGGCCCGGTCGGGGCGGCCGATTCTCCTGAAGCGCGGCATGATGGCCACGATTGGCGATCTGCTGCGCTCGGCGCAAGTGATCCTGAGCAGCGGCAATCCCAACGTCATTCTGTGCGAGCGCGGCATTCGCACGTTTGAAACGGCGATGCGCAACACCTTCGACGCCGCCGGAATCGCGCTGCTCAAGCAAGTCACGCACCTTCCTGTCATCGCCGATCCCAGTCACGCGGCCGGGCGTCGCGAACTGGTTCCGGCACTGGCGCGCATCGGAATCGCCGCCGGCGCAGACGGGCTTCTCGTGGAGGTGCATCCAGATCCTGACAATGCATGGAGCGATGGCGAACAATCGCTGGACTTTGACGGGTTCGCTGCCATGATGGCGGACCTCAAGCCATGGATTGCACTGCGCGGAGCGCGGCCCGCAGAAGAGAGGCTGGAGCAGCCAAATGCGGCTGCTCGCCGTTTTGCGGAGGCGCTGGCATGAGGCCGCTGGCTGCTGGACTGACTGCTGCGGCGATTGGTTTGATGATCTCTCCAGCGCGCGGACTCCCGCCTGATGCTGCGCAGGCTCCGGATTTCATTGTGACTGCCGCTCCTGTTTACGAACCGCTCGCGGAATTGAGCGGTCAGGAGCGATTTCCCAAAGGCGCGCAGCTTTTGCTTGTTCACTCCGGCAACACGGAACCTCTGGTGAACGGGTTTGCCGCTTCGGCAGACGCGAACGTCTCGTTCGATGGCCAGACAGTGCTGTTTTCCGGAAGGCGATCGGCCGGCGATCCCTGGCAGATTTGGGAATTAAATCTCAAAGATCGCTCGGTGCGAAAGGTGACGGCCACGGCAACGGGCGCGGAGCGGCCCTTTTATTTGCCGGGCGGACGGTTGGTGTGGGCGCAGCGGACGGCAGCGGGATTTCAATTGCAATCGAGCGATGATGGACGGCCGATTCCAAAGTTTCTGAATCCAACGGCGGGTCCGGGGGTATTGCCGCTCACGCACACGGGAACGAACGCATTCCCGGCGGACGTGCTGCATGATGGGCGGATTCTGTTTGAAGCCGGGTTTCCGCTGGGAACGGGAACTACGCCGGAGATGTTCCTTGTCTATGCCGACGGCTCGGGTGTGGAGTCGGTGCGCTGCGATCATGGACGGGCGCGCTGGGGCGGAACGCAACTGGCATCGGGAGACGTCGTGTTTACGCGCGGGACCTCGCTGGCGCGCTTCACCTCGGCGATGGCGCATGAGGTGCAGGTTCCAGCACCGCGTGGCGAATACGCAGGCGCGATTGCCGAGACTGCATCAGGTGCATGGTTGCTGAGTGCGCGGGCGACGACGGAATCGAAATTCGCAATCAAGATGTGGATGCCAGGCGCGTCGGAGATGCACACCGTTTTGGCGAGGAATGGAGAGGATCTGGTCGAGCCCGTACTCGTCGCGCTGCGCATGCGGCCCAACCGGCACCCATCGGGCCTGCACCCGTGGGACTACGCAAACCTGCTGGCGTTGGATGCGCGCGTTAGCCGCGACGGAGAACTGAAAGGAAAGCCAGTTTCGGTGCGCCTGGAGGCGCAGGATGCAAAGGGCCACGTGGTTGCTATGGGAACGGCACCGGTTGAATCAGACGGTTCATTTTTTGTGAAAGTCCCGGTCGACAGCCCCATCCGGTTTGAACTGCTCGACTTTAGGGGAACGGTGTTACGGCAGGAGCATGGGTGGTTCTGGGCACGGGGCGGCGAGCAGCGCATTTGCGTGGGCTGTCATGCGGGGCCGGAGCGCGCATCGGAGAACCGTGTACCGGATGTACTGATGCGGACAACCGAACCGGTGGATTTGACCTGCGCCAAGGACGTTGCGGGAGCGCCACGTGGAAATTGAGATGGGATCTGCTGTTCTTGTTGCGTTTTTCGCCGCAGCCGCGATCACTGGGCTGGGCTCTGCGGCGCAGACGCCGCCGAGCGCAAGCGGAGTTCCCAAGCAAGGGGCGCCTGCCATTGCGCCGCTCTCTCTGCAATCCGACATTCGCTTTGAAGATGCCACTGAAAAATCGGGTATCGACTTCACGCATAGTTTTGGGTCGGCCAA
Organism: uncultured Acidobacteriaceae bacterium; assembly: GCA_963813015.1. Lineage (GTDB taxonomy): Bacteria > Acidobacteriota > Terriglobia > Terriglobales > Acidobacteriaceae > Telmatobacter. The sequence goes on along the minus strand of CAWEXN010000011.1, from coordinate 41,968 downwards.
GCTGGGATCTTTGCTGGAGGGCACCGGCGCGGGCTGCGTCTGGTTTGACTACGACAACTCGGGGCGGTCCTCGCTTTATGTGGTGAGCGGAAGGCCGCTCGACGATTCGATGCATCCCTATCCACTGAAGGACAAGCCGAACCCACCGCCGCATAATCATCTCTATCGCAACGACGGCAACGGCCATTTTACCGACGTGACCGAACAATCAGGGCTGGACCCGGATATGTATTCGGTCGCGGTGACGGCGGCGGACTACGACAACGACGGCCACGAAGACCTGCTCGTAACCGGATACGGAAAGGTCGTTCTCTATCACAACGACGGCAACGGACACTTCACCGACGTAACTGAGAAGGCCGGCATTAAGGTCAGCGGATGGGCGATTAGTTCCACGTGGCTCGATTACGACAAGGACGGCTGCCTCGACCTGTTTGTGGGACGCTACGTCAAGTTCGATCCAAAATACCGTGCGTTCTATGCCGCGGATAATTACCCGGGGCCGCTTGACTACGCGGGCGAGACAAACATGCTGTTCCATAACAACTGCGACGGGACCTTCACGGACGTAACCGAGAAGTCAGGCATCGGCGCCTACGTTGGCCGGACCATGGGCGTGACGGCTGCGGACTTCGATAACGACGGATGGGACGACATTTATGTGGCCAATGATCGGACGGAGAACTTTCTCTTCCGCAACAGACACGACGGAACATTTGAAGAGATCGCCAACGATACCGGAACGGCGTTTGGCCAGAATGGCGAAGCTACTTCGTCGATGGGTCCAGTTGCCGCCGACTTCGAGGGCAGGGGAGTTCTGGATCTTTGGGTGACCGATGGGAGCTATAACCGCTTCCTGCGGAATGACACAACCGAGGAGGATGGTTCGCCTGCTGCGCAACCTGAGTCCGCAAAAGCCGGCTTTGAAGATGCGGGCGCGTCCAACGGAATCTCGCAGACCGATGCGCAATACGTGAGCTGGGGTTCGGGAGTTTACGACTTTGATAACGACGGCAAGCTCGACATCCTGGTTTTTCACGGCGGGCTGATTCATTTGATTCCGCAAGAGCACACGCTGTTTCGTGGGCTTGCCAATGGCCGTTTCGAAGACGTTTCCCGCGAGGCCGGCTCGGTGCTGAGTGACCGCACTGTGGCGCGCGGTGCCTGTTTCGCCGACTACGAGAACAACGGCAAAATCGATGCCTATGTGGTGAATCTCGGCGCGGAGGGAAAACTGCTTCACAACGTTTCCACCGGCGCTGGCCACTGGATTGAAGTGAAGCTGGTGGGCACAAAGAGCAATCGCGATGGAGTTGGCGCGCGCGTGGAGGTGACGGCAGGAGGCAAACGATGGACGGCAGAGCGCGTGGCCAGCTCCGGCTTCCTCTCGCAGAATGACGGCCGTTTGCACTTCGGACTAGGGGCGGCGAGCGTAATCGACAAACTCATCGATTCGCTGGCCCAGCGGGATTGTGCAGACGCTGGAAGCGCAGCCGGTGAACCGCATTCTCACGGTTCAGGAGCCGGGAGAGAGGAAGCCGCGATGAGCCGCACTTTGTGCAGGGAACACAGGCAGTCCAATTTTGCTGCGAGTCTCTGCGCCCTGATCGTGGCGATTTTCTGCTTGATTTCCTGGAAAGCAAGGATAGTCGATGCGGCTACTGCTCCCGCAACCGGAGCGGAACTGGGATACGCGTCACCACTCGAGCTTTTGTTTTCGCCCGAAGGCAAGCGGATCTATGTTCTCTGCAACGAGAGCGACGAGGTGCGAGTGCTGGATGCAGCTACCTACGCGCCGATCAAGAGCCTCGAAGTAGGCCACCAGCCGCGCGGATTTTCGCTGTCTTCGGATGGAGCGCGGCTGTTTGTCGCCAACTCGTGGGACGACACGGTTTCTGTAATCGACACACGCTCGTTGGAAGTTGTGGCCACTTGGCCGGTCGGCGCGGAGCCATCCGGGCTGGTCGAAGATCCGGCAGGCAAACTTGTCTTCGTCGCCAATCGCATCTCCAGCGATATCGCCGTCCTCGATGCGCAGACAGGAACGGAGGAAAAACGTCTGCTGGCTGGGCGCGGCGCGAGCTATCTTACGCTCTCGCCCGATGGCCGGCTGATTTACGCCACACATATCTATCCCAATCTCCCCCCACTGCGCACAGGCCTGGAAAACCGAACACCGCCCGAGTCAGAGATCACGGTAATCGATGCGCGAAGAGCGGAGGTCGTCGATCGCATACCGCTGCCTTCGATCGCGGGAGTCTTCCACGTAGCACTATCCGGCGACGGCCGGCTTGGCGCTGTCGCCGAATTTCACCCCAAGAATCTGGTACCGCTGGCGCATCTTGAACACGGCGGGGCATTCGCATATACGCTCACATTGTTTGGCACGGCGGTCGGCAAGCCGGTGGAGGTTCCGCTCGACGAACTGGATCGATACGCCTCGCAGCCTTTCGGCGTGGCTATCGCGCCCGATGGATTGCGTCTCTACGTTTCTCTTGGAGGATCGGAGAGCGTGTTGGCCATCGATGTGCCTCGCCTGCTGCATTTTGTCCGCTCTCGGCCACGGCCCGCGTCAGGATCATTTGCGTACGATCTCTCCGCGAGCGGAAATTATGTGATCGCCCGCATTCCCGTGGGCCACAATCCGCGCGGGCTTGCGCTCAGCGGCGATGGCAGCAGGCTCTATGTCACCAACCGGCTCGACGACACAATCAGCGTCATCGATACGAAAACACTCAGCGTCGCCACAACCATCACTCTCGATGGGCCAAAGACGGTCAGCGCGCTTCGCCGGGGAGAGCAGACGTTCTATTCGGCACACTATTCTTTCCAAGGCCAGATCAGTTGTTCAAGCTGCCACATCGATTCGACCTACGATGCGCTGACCTGGAATCTCGAGCCCAACGGCTTCGGCCGCGACATTGTTGCCAACCGATTGCTCGAGGACATCAAGGACACCGCGCCCTACAAGTGGAACGGTGGCAATCCCAATTTGCCCACAGAGTGCGGCCCGCGCACGGAGAAGTACTTCTGGCGGTCAGAGAATTACAACGACCTGCAACTGGCCGACCTGGCGCTTTACATTCGCAGTCTTCCCGCCCGCCCGAATCGCTGGCGCCTTCCGGGTGGGGAACTCACTGGGGCGCAGGAGCGCGGCATGGAAATCTTCGAGCGCTCGGTGGACAAGTTTGGCCAGCCGATTCCAGAAACCAATCGTTGCTCTTTTTGCCACAGCGGCCCGCTGGGAACGGATAACAAATCATTCGACGTGGGAACGAAGAAACCGAGTGACCATTCGGGAATGCTGGACACGCCTCAACTGACCAATATCGCGTTGCCAGCGCCCTATCTGCACGATGGTTCGGCGCGCACTCTCGAAGAGATCTGGACCATCTACAACCCTGAAGACAGGCACGGGCGCACCAACGATCTGACCAAAGACGAATTGAACGACCTGATCGAGTACCTGAGGACGCGATGAAGAAGTTTGCCAGCAAAAGATGGCTTGCGATGACGCTATTGTCCGTGGCGTTGGCTATGACTGCGGGGCGGTGCGGATTCGCCCAGGCGGCCCAGCGTCCGCATCGCGGCACGGCTGCGGCAGCAGCGCTTCCAGAAATGCCGCGCTTCCGGTTTGAGAACTTCACCACCGCGGATGGCCTACCCGACAATCACGTCTACGCGGTACTTGTGGATGGCGACAGAGTTTGGGCGGGCACCAACAACGGTCTTGGTCTTTACGAAGACGGAAAGTGGAAGACCTATTCGACGAAGGATGGCCTGGCGCACCGTGCCGTGCTTTCCCTGGCCTTGGACAAGCGCACCGGGGATGTGTGGGCCGGCACCATGGGCGGGTTGAGCCGGGTTTCCGGCGGACGAATCGTCAGCTACACGCAGTTGAACTCGGGATTGAGCAACGATGTGGTGTACGGCGTTTCAGTAGAAGGCGAGAACGTTTGGGTGGCGACAGCGTCCGGCGCCGGCCGACTGAACCTGGGCACGGGTGAATGGTCACTCTATAACGAACGCAATACGCCCATGCGCGAGATTTGGGTGTACGGTGTTTCAGCTACCGCGACCAAAGTCTACTTCGCCGTTTGGGGCAGTGGGCTAATTGAGTACGACCAGAAAACGGGGCGATGGGACCTATACGACGATCCCGATGGCGAGAACGAATTGGTGTTGTTCAAAAACCAGGGCCTGATTCACGACATTGTTTCGTCGGTGAGCTACGTCGACAACATCGTGTGGGCCGCAACGTACTTCGGCGACAGCCGGTACGATGGCCGCTACTGGCACAATTTCCTGACAAAGGACAGCGGACTCCCCTCGAACTTCACGAATTACGTGAAGGGCGTGGACGCCAATCATGCCTGGTTCTGCACCGACAAAGGGCTGGCATATTACGACGGCGCCAACTGGGCTGTCTACACGCGCTCGCTCAGCTCGCACAAGCCGGTCATGACGGTGCGCGATGCGAAGGGGAAGGTCACAGAGATTCCCGTGACCAGCGGGCCTGCACACAACTACATTCTTGGCATTGACTTTCAAGGCGGAGACATATGGGTTGCCACCGCCGAGGGACTGAGCCATGGGATTCTGCAACGATAGGAAAGAGGAGTAAACGCTATGAGTGCATTTGCTGAACTTCTGGAAACCATTGCACAGGCACCGGTGAGGAAACGCGCGATCACCAATCACGACGTGCTGAACGAAGCCCACGCTTATGCCAAGCCCAGTTCGTTCTCGCGCGGAATGAGGATCGACCTGAACGGCCTGACGATTCTGCTGATCTCGGGCACGGCGTCGATCGACGAGCACGGCGTGAGTGTTCATGTCGGCGACTTTCGCGCGCAGATGAGGCGCACACTCGCGAATATCTCGGGATTGCTGGCCAGCGAAGGCTGTACCTGGCACGATATCGTACGTACCACGTGCTACCTGCGCGACATCGAGCGCGACTACGAGGCATTCAACGAAGAGCGCACAGCGTTCTTCAAAGAGCAGGGAATCGACCCTCTGCCCGCGTCGACGGGCATCCAGGCGATTCTATGCCGGCCGGAGCTGCTGGTGGAGATTGAAGCGATTGCCATGTTCCGGACGGAAAAGGCCGACAGCGGCAAGGAGTAGGGACATGCGTTTCGGAATTGTGCCAATTGCGGCTTGCGCTCTGTGTGTGGGCGCCGCGGTGTCGCTTGGAGCGCAGAGCGGAAGCGTGTGCGAATGCGGCAAGCATCCGCCGGCGCCGCCGCGCGACCGAACCGTGACGCCTTATGCCGGAGAGCCGCAGGACTTGAGGCCGTACGCCAATTTCGAAAAACCGTACTATGAGAACTATCTGGAGCCCAATATTTACGTTGGCTCCGGCCGCGACATCCCCGATCCCAAGGACATCAACGAAGTGCGGATCGGGTTCCTCGGTCCTCTCGATCCCAGTCCGGACAAATCGGATGGCGAGCACATGCTGCAAGGTGCGCAGTTGGCCGTGGAAGAAGCCAACGCGCGCGGCGGCTACGGCGGCAAGCCATTCAAGTTGATGGTGCATAACGACTACAACAACTGGCAGGCCAAGGCGGTCTATGGCTCGACCCGCCCAACCGACGAGGGTATCTGGGGCTCGGCAGGGGACGAAGCGGTCAAAATGATCTACGACGATCACGACTGGGCGATCTTCGGGTCCGTCAGCTCCGAATCGACTCATATCATTTTGCGCCTGGCTCTGAAAGCGGAGATTCCGATCGTCAATTCGGCCTCGACCGATCCCACCATTCCAGAGACTTATGTTCCTTGGTATTTCACGGACCTGCAGGATGATCGCGTACAGGCCTACACGCTTGCGCGTCACATCTACAGTGAGCTTCGCCTCAAGCGGGTTGCGTTGCTCAGGGTGAACAACCGGTACGGCCGCATGGGAGTTCCAAAGTTCCGGAATGCTTCAGTACGGCTGGGCCACCCAGTGGTTATTGAGCAAAAATTCCTGCCGGGCGACACGGACTTTTCACGCGAATTGCAGATCATCCGCGATTCGCGCGTCGACGGAATTGTGCTCTGGGCGGATGAAAGCGAAGCCGCAGGCATCCTGAAACAGATGCGCGCCATGGGCATGAAGCAGCGCGTCTTTGGTTCCTACCGCACGCTGGGTCCAGACCTGCTGACTCAAGCCGGCGCTGCCGCCGAGGGCTTCGAGGCGGTTTTTCCTTACGACCCAACGCGCAAGGACCCGCGCTGGCTCGATTTCAATCGCCGTTTCGAGGCTCGATTCCACAAGCAGCCGGAGCAGTTTGCTTCATTAGCCTATGACGCCATGAACGCGCTGCTCGACTCGATCTGCAAGGCCGGATTGAATCGCGCGCGCATTCACGACGCGCTCGCGGACATTGAAGAATATGACGGCGTGACCGGGAAAATGGTCTTCGATCCCAACCAGAAGAATGTCGCGCCGATGTACCTGGGAACCGTACAGCATGGAGCGATCACATACCGGCTGGCGACGATGGAGAAGCAGCCGGCAGGGCAGGGTGCTGCTGAGGTGAACGGACCGTCCGATGCGCCAGTGACGCCCTATGCGCGCGTTGGCGAAGATGGAGTGAGTTTCGTGGGCCCGCGATCCGCCGATCCTCCTCGCGGGCCGGTGCGCGTGATTCTCTTTGGGCCGGAAGCCGCGGAGGTAGCTGGATCGCCCGAGGTCTTGACGGCATTACACGCCGGAGCGCAAGCAGGGAGGCAGTGGACAATTCTGCCGGTGGAAAGCACGCAAAACTGGGGCGCAGCTTCAACTCAATTGGTCCACGCCTTGATGGACGAACATGCCGTGGCGATCGTCGCTCTGGATCGGGATGCAAGCCATCTTTCGGAGCAACTGGCATTGAAGTGCTTTGTCCCGGTGGTGGCTCTGAGCAGCGACAAGGGGCTGACTTCAGCTGACATTCCCTGGATCTTCCGGCTGCCAAACGGGAGCGCGCCGGCTGCGGCGTTTCGCCTTTTGCGCTTGGCGGCCGGGCGTGCAGGCACCAACCCACAAAGAATTAGGGATGTCCTGGCGTCGGGAAATGCGTTTGGAGGGATGATGTTTCTGCCCACAGGAGAGCCCCGCGAACGGTAGCCTGCATGTACTTCCCTCGCTGCGCCGAAGCGTTGAACTTTGCCTTGCACGCGTGTTCGGCCGGGCTTTAAAAAGCAGGGGCAACGCATTGCGGCCTAAATGTGCGGCAGGATAAGGAAGAAGCTCAAGATCGGCTTGAGCGGCATTGTCGAGATCAGCCAGGCGCAGCTCAACCAGACGCAGGCTGAAATCGACAACACCAATGCCCGCTATTCCTACAAAACGGCGTTGGCGGTGGCCCGCTACAAAGTTGGCCAATAGAAGAAGAGGGCGCGGCGATCTGCAATCGCGACATGAACCCCGACGTGCCGCGGTGCTGAATGAATGGCGCGTGCACGGTTGAATCGTGGAGGCCAGCGCTGTCTTTACAAAAGAATGTGATAATACCTTCGCCAATTGATAGCTGCCGATCCCGGCGTGGGAGCTATCCACTAAAACTCAGATGGAGCCGCTATCCAACTTTTTCTGTTTCAGTTCGATCGTGAACAGCCGCGATCTGACCGGCAAGACTCTTAAGAGGTAGTATCATTGGTTCGTGGAAATGGGGGCCGAAATGGATTTCAGTCCTGGGCCAATTCAGATTTCCACGCATCCGCTATGCGACCCTTGGTGGGAAGAGCAGCCTGAGCCTGAAAGCAAGCATGAGTCTGACAAAAACAGCGATGACACCCAATAGAGACGGTCGAATTCTATTGCTTTGGCTTTTGGGCACCGGCTGCTTCATCATCGTTACCCTTTTTGTCACTTTCGGCTACGAGAAGACGTGGCGCTTGTGGAACATTCACACGATGATGCCGTATCTTATCGACTCCCGCGTGATAACAGCGGGCGCTGAAGCGCACGCACACGGATACGATCCCTTGATCGAAAACCCAGGGTTCACCAATATGAACTATCCACGTATTTGGCAATTGCTATTTAACCTTGGGATTGATCAGTCGGACACAATCTATTTTGGCCTGGTTTTTGCCGTCCTTTTCTTCTCGGGGGTCTTTCTTATAGCGGAGAACATTAGTCGGCGGACTGCATTATTGATGACGTGCGCCGTGTTTTCCCCCGCGGTCCTCTTTGGGCTCGAACGCGGCAACACCGACCTTTTTATATTCTTCCTGCTTGCGCTTTCAATCTATCTCGTAAAGAAGACGCGAGTGGGGACAGCGATTGTCATTGGATTCGCGTTCTTGCTCAAGCTGTATCCCGTCTTTGCTCTTGCCATCTTTCTTAGGGAGCGCAAGCGGTTATTCTGGACCATCCTGGTCTCGTCGATCATTGTCTGCTGTGTTTACGTCGCGGTCATGTTTGATGAGCTCAGGCTGATTCGACTTGCGACACCGAAGCCGCAGGCGTCTGCCTACGGCATCGATGTAGCATGGCAAAATGCATTGAACCATCACCTTCTCCACGCATCCCTGGCGATTCACATCGTCTCTTACATCGCGGTTGTTTTCGCCGGCGCTTTCTCGTTGTTCCATGCGGGCAGGTTTGGGAGTGCCGAGGGGGATGACAACAGCCACATCGATTCATTCAGGGTTGGCGCGGCGACTTACGTCGGAACTTTTCTGATTGGCGGCAATTGGGATTATCGCCTGATGTTTCTTTTGCTCGTCATCCCTCAGCTCCATTCCTGGAGGCGCAGTTCGTCGAGGTATGTCAGGCAAATTGGAATTACAACTCTGGTCTGCGTCATCCTCTCTCTTTGGTCGCTGTTGATCTTAAAACCGCTCGTTCATTTGATCACGGTTCATTTTCTGCTCGATCAGTTCAGCAAATGGGTAGTGTTTTTGGGGCTGTTGTACCTCTTTATTTACAGTCTGCCAGACTGGCTCAAATTGTGGGTGCGGCCCGGAATGTCCAATATGCGAGATGATTGTTCTGTCGCCGAGTCGTGTCCAGGCGGAAATTGAGCAAGAATCCAACCGATGCCGAAACCATGCAAGTCGTACCTGATCGCGACACGAGACGTTTTGGGATTAGCGGAGGTTCAAGCGACTTTCTTTTTGTAGTCGCCACGGCTCAAGTGTTTCTCCAGCCACAGCTAGAGGCAGATGAAGAGGTACCGGCTGCCCATCTCCTGGATCTTCAGCTTCGCCACACCAGTTCTGCGGTTGCGCTAGGTAATCGGGATCGTGGTCCACGAATATCCGCGGATGATCGTTTTGAGGGGAAGCTCGACAGTGAGATTGAAATGGGCCGAGAGCATCGGCTTGCAGCCCTCGATCACGGTGCGCCGATACGCCTTGAATGCATTCGTGGTGTCGTTGAGCGAAATGCCAAAAAGTATCCGGATAAACAGATTAGCGAATCGGTTCAGCCGCAGCTTGATCCAGGGATAATCAATCACGCCACCGCCTTTCAAAAAGCGCGACCCGAGAACGGCATCCCATCCCTCGTTTAGCTTTTTCCAATAGCGAACCACATCGCGGCAATCGTCCGACTCATCGGCCATCATCACCACGGCAGCATCGCCCCTCATTTCCATAAGCCCTGCAGTGATTGCGTGGCCGAAGCCATGCGGCGGTCCCTTGGAAAGCACGCGCGCCTGTGGAATACGCTGGCTAAGCTAAGTCACGATTTCCTTCGTTCGATCGGTACTGCCGTCGTCCACCACGATGATTTCGTGTGGAACATTGTTCAGGCGGAGTTCCACGTGCAGGTGCTCAACGGTCGACGCAATGCAACCTTCTTCGTCCCGCGCCGGCATGACAACAGTGAGCAGCTTGAGTTCTTCAGCCACGGCCGACGGTGCCGGACTCTTCATGCGCCGCACCTCTCCAGCCAATCGGGATTTGAGGCAACATGAGCGGCAATCTCTTCAAGAATGGCGTTGACGCCAATGCTGGGTCGCCAATCGAAGGCGTTCCGAGCCCGACCCGAATCGAGAATCAACCAGGGAACGTCGTAAGGACGATCGGAACCGTCAGCTAACGGTGAGTGGGGGCCAAAGCGCTCGTCACACCAAGACGTGAGTTGGGCCAGCGACATCGAGTTTTCCTGCCCGCCAGAGACATTCTGCAGCCCGCCCTCCCCGGGCTTGCGCAACTGCATATCGATCAGCCGCGCCAGATCGCGCGGATGTAATGCGTCCCTGACCTGATAGCCGTGGCCGCCGAAACCCAGATACCGCAACGTCCGCCGCGCGGCATGGGCATAAAGCCAATAGGAAAAGATCCCTTGTTCAGCGGTGCCGAACTGGCCCGCTCCAGCCAGCACTCCGCAGCGATTGATCCACACTGGCACGCCGAAACCGGCAGCATACTCCTCCGCCAGCCGCTCCGAAGCCAGCTTGGTGGCGCCGTAGAGCGAAATAGGCGCCTCGGTGCTAAAGGCTTCATTGAGGCCGGTCGCACTGACTGCCGACGGCCAAGGGCACGACCCATCGAGTTCGTATCTTCCCTGCTTCGCAATCAGAGGCAACTTTGCCAGCACCGGGATGGAATAAACTCGGCTGGTGCTTATCAAAATTAGGCCGGCGCGCGAGTTGCGGCAGAATTCGAGCAGATTGATGGTGCCGAGAAGATTGTGTTCGAGGAGCTGGCGCGCGCTGGTTTTGCTGTCGCGGCCCGCCAGGACGCTAGGTTGCGCTGCAGCGTCGATCACCCAATCCACGGGTTCAAGGGCGTCTACATCGCTCGCCATGCGGAGGTCACCATGGACTAAGTTCACGCCAAGGCGCTTGAGCGACAGCCGGTTGGTTTCGCTTCCCTGGCGGGCGAGATTGTCGAGTCCCATGATCTCGACTCCTTCATGAGACTCCAGGAGATAGCGAGCCAAGTGGCTGCCAGCAAAACCGCACACCCCCGAGATGAGGATCTTCATGCTGCTAAACCCTTACCAAATGCGAATCCCATGATTCGCTGATACCGGCGATTGTTCGCATAAGACTATTGGTTGTTCCCCGTTCTGGACAGTGGGTTGTTGTCCTTCTCAATCTAACAACAAATCTTGGGTGTCCCTGTTGCAATCGGGTGGGAGGTCGATAGAGGGTCAGGATGGCGTGTGACTCGCCGCGTCATATTCATCCTGCCTTTGAACCTGGAGACACACGGGATGTTCCCCAAAAAACCTCCGCTACCGCTCAAAAAGCTCGCCCTGCTGTTCCCCGCCGCCGATGCGTGAGTACAACGAAACTGGAATGAGAAGCTGGTCGGGGCGGAGGGATTCGAACCCCCGACCCTCTGCTCCCAAAGCAGATGCGCTACCAGACTGCGCTACGCCCCGACATCTCTTTCGATTGTAACCCTCATTTTACTGGTCCTGGACCTCGTTCGCTACTGATGCAGAAGCCACAGGACGAGCCACAGCACCAGAACCACAGGGATGGCAAAGACCATCCCGAGAATCGCGGTCAGTACCAGAAGAAAGGCCCAGTCGCGCCAGGTGTGCCGCCGCGGTTCGCCCAGATGACGGGTCAGCAGGCGATAGTTGCGGCGGTTAACTTTCCATGCGATGTCAAAAGCATCACCCAATATCGGGATCGACCCCACGAGTACGCCGATACCGAGATTAGCCGCCATGCGCAGCAGCGTCACGTAGGGCACGCCGCGAATCCACGCAGCCAGCGGAATCAAAAGCGAGAAAAGGCCCGCCAGCACATCGCCGAAGCCGGGTACCAGTCCAACGAGCGCATCCAGGCCGAAGCGAATGGGTGTTCCGGGTATGCGGAAGGCCTCGTCGAGCAGGATTTCGAGCTTGCGCAGTGTCTCGTCGCGAAAAATCCATGCACCGCGATTCCAGCGGTCTGGAGCGGCCGCGTTGGCCTTTTGATCTGTAGCCGCGGAGGGCACAATCGGTTCTCGCTGCGGCACTTTTGCTCCTCTCCGGCCGCTCTTTGACGATCTGCTTCGATGCTACAATCTAAAGGGTAGACGGCGGCTATAGTTCAGCGGCAGAACGCCTGACTGTGGCTCAGGATGTCGTGGGTTCGATCCCCACTAGCCGCCCCAATGTCCCCCCGAAAAAGCGAAAGCATGGTCATGATCCTACGTCCGCATTTGGGGGTAAACGTCTGTGACGCAGGCTGATGTGCTGGTTCAGGCGCACGAGGTGCCTCCGGCCTGGCTAACGAGAGTTTGAGCCACATCCCTGGCTCGCGAACGGTCATCTTCAAACCATCGTCGGCAATTTTCTTCCTCGCCCTGCCTTCCTTTTGCCTGCTGTGGCTGAAACCGTGGAAGTGGACCCCGCCGACGGCAGCCGCGTGCTGTGCCATTGTCATTGGCAGCCCGAGCGCGTGCGCGCGGACCGGCTCACGGCTGTGATGGTGCACGGGCTGAACGGTTCCTCCGACTCGCGCTACATTCGCGGCATCGCGACGCTTGCCTGGGACGCCGGCATGAACGTGGTCCGCATGAACATGCGCAATTGCGGCGGCTCCGATGCGCTGACGCCGACGCTCTATCACTCGGGCCGATCGGCGGATGTGGGCGCGGTGGTTCGCCACTTTACCGAGCGCTTCGGCCTGGAGCGCGTAGCCCTGGTCGGCTATTCGATGGGCGGAAACATGGTATTAAAGCTCGCCGGCGAGTGGGGCAAGCGCGCGCCTCTGGTCGCGGTGGCCACAGTGTGCCCGGCTATCGACCTGGCGGCAGGCGCAGACGCCCTTCACGAGCCGCGGAACCGGATTTATGAGCGGCATTTTCTGCATGCATTGAAGCAGCGCTTTCGCCGCAAAGCCGAGATGTTTCCTGACGTCTATCGGAACAGCAGCGTTGGCCCTGTGCGCTCCATCCGCGAATTCGACCAAAAGATTATCGCGCCCTATTGCGGCTTTCGAGATGCCGACGACTACTACTACCGCGCAGCCAGCGCACGAGTCATTGATCGCGTTGCTGTTCCGTCGCTGGTTCTTCTCGCTCAGGACGATCCATTTATCCGCCTTTTCCCTGAGACCAGGGCGCGGGTCCTTGCCAATCCCTCTATCGACTTCATCGAGCCACGCCACGGGGGCCACTGCGCCTTCCTAAGCCGCCGTTCCGCTGACGGCGTACACTGGGCTGAATCCACGGTCGTTCGTTACCTCCGGGCTGTCACCGCGGGTACCGGCCCTAGCACCGCGCAGCGTGAATCGATGACTCCGCAGATACAATAATGAAGAGCGTGGGCGAGTAGCTCAATCGGATAGAGCACCGGCCTTCTAAGCCGGGGGTTGTGGGTTCGATTCCCGCCTCGCCTACCATTAGAGCCGCACCTCCTTACTTTTCAAGCATTTAACTGCATACCGACCCTCCTTCTCGGCCTTCAACTCCCGGCCGAAAAATGTTGAAAATGCAAGAAAGCACGTACAAGAATCACGACTCTGAACGCATATGTTCCGCACTATTGCGTGTCGTCTTTCTCTTGGCATCGAGATTGTTCTCCGAACCACTCGATTACCCATTGTGAAACCGGTTTGCCGTTCAGGAGCCACCAAAATGCGTGCAGAGTGTGCGCACCCCGGCACACTCCGCATTTGACCTTTCTGCGCACTGTGCGGATGCTAGGACCGAATGCGAATCAGGACCTTCTCTACCCCTAACGTTGCCGCGGCCCGCACCAGCACTTTAAGTGTCGGTATTACCTGAGCACGCTCGATTCGGGACACGTGCGTGCGGTGAGTTCCGATCCTTAGTGCCAGGGTCAATTGCGAATAGCCGCGCCTGAGCCGCAGTTCGCGAAGCATATTCCCGACCAGGCGGGGGAGAGTGTTCGGATTTGTAGGAATTGAGACGAGTGGGATTTGAAGATGGAAGATTGGAAGGGGCTTTCGGCAGCGCCGGCACAAGTTTGCAGTTCCAGCAAACTGCCGCAATTTACGCCAAGTGCATACCCAATCATCCCGGACCGGGAAGTTTGATTGAGGCATGACTTAACTTCTGAAGCGCATCGTCAACGGTCATGGGACCCTCGATCGTGTTCGTATCGGCGGTCACTTGACTTTAGCGGACTAAAATCCTACGATTCAAGCAACGTTGAGGTGAGGGAGTTCACCTTTAACCGCTGTCCTTTCCAATAGGCCGGACAGATGATGACTCCTGACAGGGAATCCTGTTGCGGAGTCATGTCCCGGCCAGGTCCCTGAACGACACAACTTAGGAGTTCGTGCTGATGATGAACACGTGGGCTCTTTGTGCGCTCTGGGTGGGACTGGCACTGGTCGCGACGCTGCTCGCCATCTGGTTCAAAATCTCAACGGCGCTTTCCGAAATTGTGATCGGCACAGTGGCCCAACTGGTCATTGGTGTATTCCTTACCGGGCTCTTCGGTTTTGCGCAGGGCGGTCTCGCCGGGAATACGCAATGGATCACTTTCCTGGCTGGCACGGGTGCAATCGTCCTGACGTTTCTTGCCGGTGCGGAACTCGATCCGGCCATCTTCAAAACCAAGTGGCGGGAAGCATCGGTGATTGGCCTGGCTGGGTTTTTCGGCCCATTTCTCGGTTGCACCGCGATCGCGCATTACGTCCTGCATTGGGCCATCATGGTGGTCGAGCGCTGAGCTAGCGGGTTGAGCAGCAAACACGTGAGTGAACAAGGAGGATAGACGTTGGAGAAATACCTGATGATCGCCGTCGGAGGCTCGCTTGGTTCGATCGCTCGTTACTGGGTCGGATCTACGATCTCCGGCCGCTTCGGTACGAGGTTCCCTTACGGAACTCTCGTGATCAACATGACGGCCTGCGTCATCATCGGATTTGTGCTCACCTATCTGGGCAAGCGCGCTGATCTGAATCCGGCATGGCGTTTTTTGATTCCGGTTGGTTTTGTCGGCGCCTATAGTACGTTCTCCACGTATGAGTGGGAGACGCTTTCGAATCTGCGCTCGGGCGCCTTTCTGCTCGCTGCGCTTTACGCTGTTGGTAGCCTCCTTTTGGGCCTTGTCGCCGTGTGGGGCGGATCTCTTCTCGCGGAGGTACTTGGGTGAGAACACATCGGCAACTTGTCATTTATCAATCGATCTTGCAGGTTTTACACGAGCCCGGATGTCCGTTTTGCAGGTTCCTCAAGGAGTGTCAGGCAGGGAGACTGCAGAAACGATTGGAATCGGAGACTCATCGCCTCTGCAACTTCCACGCCTGTGGCCTCGCCGCCGTTCAGGACGCCCCGGCTGCTGCCCAGGCCTTCATCGGGATGCTGGGTGAGCCGGAATCGATCGACTGGCCTCCAGAGTTGGCGGAATGATTGGTAGATCGATAACAATTGTAGGGTTCAACTACACGCGGTCTCGGAGCAAGGGAGGGTAAATGCTGAAAGCGGGGAAAGCTCTCAAGGTCTCAATTTACGTAAGCGAGGGATCGAAGCATCACGGAGTGCCTGTGTATTCAAGCATTCTTGATTTTCTTTTCTATAAGTGCGTGTCGGGGGCCACGGTTGTAAAGGGCGTTGCGGGTTTTGGCGCCGATCATCACATGCATTCTGCGAGCATTGTCGAAATCTCGGATCACATGCCGCTCAAGATTGAGTTCATTGAGACGCCCGAAAAGGTGAATGAGATCCTTGGGAAACTCGAAGAGCTCGCAGGTACAGGCATGATCGAAGTGCAGGAAACGACTGTTGCCAAGCCGGCCGAGGTTTCGAAACCCAAAAAGGCGACGCCGCCCGAACATCTCAAGATGGAGGGTAAGGCCAAGATGATGCGTATCTACATTGGCGAGGCAGATCTCTGGAAAGACAAGCCTCTTTATAAAGCGCTCGTCGAGGCCATGAGAGCCAACGATATTGCCGGTGTCACCGTCTATCGCGGTTTCCTCGGCTATGGCGCACACCGGCGGGTGCACAAGGACAAGGCCCTGCACCTATCGCACGATTGCTCCATCATGCTTTCGGCCGTCGATTCCGAGGAGAAACTCCGATCCTTTCTGCCCCTTGTCGATCAGATGGTAGAAGAGGGTTTGGTCGTCTTCTCAGACGTGGACATCATCAAGTACTCCTATCGCGCTCCCGACGTTGATCAACCGGAGCCGCGGTCGGGAAGCGCTTCTGTATGAGCGGAGGCTCGACGATGAAAGACCAATTTCAAGCTCGAATGTTACGCATTCACTTCGGCGAAGGAGACAAATGGCAGGGTAAGCCTCTCCATGAAGCGATTGTTGCCAAATGCATGGAACTCGGGATGGCCGGCGCGACCGTGTATCGAGGGATTGAAGGGTACGGGGCCAGCACCAGAATTCACCACGCGAGTCATTGGACGTTCTCGAAAGATGCACCGATCATGCTGACCATCATCGACAAGGAGGAACAGATTGAAAAGCTGATTCCCCATCTCGACGTCATGGTTGAGGAGGGTCTCATCGCGATGTCCCGCGTCGAGGTAATTCGCTATTCGCGCGCTGCGGAAAATGGACCGGAGACGCCTTCAGAGAGAGCGTGATAGCAGATGCAGGAATATAACACCAGTTCGACGATGCAGGAATACGGCACCCCTCCGACGGAGGCATCCGATTTTATCGACGGCGCATCCCGCCTGTTGCGACTCGTAGGGCTGGCTCAGGAGCTTGGAGCTGAGCCTGTTGCCGAGGAAGCACGCGAGCTTGCAGCGAGGGTTTCAGAAGGACGTTTCAATGTAGCTTGTGTCGGTCAGTTCAAGCGAGGCAAATCCACCCTGCTCAACGCTCTCATCGGATAGGAAGTTGTCCCGACCGGCTTTGTTCCGGTCACGGCAGTGCCAACCGTGATTCGGTTTGGCGACGCACTTCACGCGCGGATTCGGATGCGAGACGGGTCCTGGCAGGATATCGCGATCACCGAGCTAAACGAATACGTAACTGAGGAACGGAACCCCGAAAACAGGAAACAAGTAGACGGCGCAGAAGTATTCGTACCCAGCCCTTTGTTGTCCTCCGGTATGTGTTTTGTTGACACGCCGGGTTTGGGCTCGGTCTTCACCGGAAATACGGCTACCACGCAGGCATTCATTCCTCACATTGATGCAGCCCTGGTTGTGGTCGGAGCCGACCCGCCGATTGCGGGCGAAGAGTTGTCGCTGGTTGAGGCTGTTGGCAAGCAAGTTCAGGATCTGATTCTGGTCATCAACAAATCCGATTGCACCAGCGACCCGGAGCGAGCAGCGGCGGCGATCGGCGCGCAACAGAACCATGAATGCTCCTGTGGCCGAGAGGGAGAGCGCAGCGGATAGGATTCTGGGCCAGTAGACGCCGGGATGCAAGCCGTAAGGTACGCTGGCGGCGCCTGTGACGATGTAGGCACCATAGCCGCAGGCCAGGCCAAGGGCGTGGCCGAGGATGGTGTTGCGCGGGCTGGAGTTCTGCTGAAGAGGAGCGATAAAGAGCAAGTAGGCCGTTGGACCGAGCGAGGGAAAGACAAATGGACTGCCGGTGACAACCGCGAGCAGTGCCAGCAGGGCGATGGTGAGAAAGCCATTGATGAAGATGTAGAGGGCCCAGACCACGCGGGGCGGAAAGTGGTCGAGGAGCCAGGCCAAACGAAGACGGCCCAGCAGCACGGCAATGTGCTCAGGTCCTCGACCACTGCTGATGACGTTCGGTTCGGACAACGTAGTTCCTTCGCAGGCTCAGATGTTGGGTAGAAGATCAAAGTACTCGTCGTCTTCGTTCTTTCCGCCTTCGCCCTTGCCGAGCTTCTTTTCCGATTCGACAAATTCGATACGCTCGATCCACTTGACCATCTTGTAGCCGAGCTGATTTTCGACGCGCAGACGCAGCGGAGCACCGTAAACCTGAGGCAGCGGCTCGTCGTTCATCTCGCTCGCCAACAGGCATTGCGGCTTGAGCACATTTTCGAGGCTCTGGGTGTCATAGTAGGGCCCGCCATAAAGTGCCTCGCCAAAGGAGTAGAACGCGACGGTGTGAGCTTCAGGACGGGGACGGACGAGCTCAATCAGCGTCTTCATGGGGATGCCACCCCACTTGGCGATGCCGCTCCAGCCCTGGATGCAGTGATGCATGGCGATGTGCTCCACTTCGCCCAGCTTGCGCAGGTCAGCCAGCGAAAGCTCGACGGGATTCTCGACCAGACCGCCAACCTTCAATTTGAAATCGCGGAAGTGACCCTCAGCCAGGCGCTTCCAATCATCGCGCACGGGAACTTTACCGTTGGGCCAGAAGTAAGGCGAGATGTCCGCGTCTGAATACATTTGCTGCGGCATGAGCCGGTTGAGCGTGAGCAGTTGCATGGGATAGGTAACAACCTTAAGCGCATGCTGCAGCGCGCGCGGCTGAAGCCATGAGAGGTAGTGCGCGACGATCCAGCAAAGAATGACGACGCTGATGCCCGCAAAACCGAGCCATATGCCGAGGCTACCGACATCGTTGGTGCCGAGCACGATGTGGTTCATGTTGCGCGCGAAGCCGGTCATGACCACAAGCGTGATGTGGACCACGAGAAATGCAAGGAAGCTGAGCATCGTGAGGAAATGGATGGAGCGCGCTGACTGACGACCACCGAAAAGCTTCGCGTACCAAGTGAAGTGATTGACCACGGCAGGCGACATGGCGATACCGGTGAGGATAGCCAGCGGGCCAAAAATGAAGACCACGGTAAAGTAGGCGATCTGCTGCAGTGCGTTGTAGCCGTAGAAGCCGTTGGGCTCGGCAGGCAGATGGAAGGTGGCGTAGTGCACCCAAGTGTTCCACCCCTGCAGGATTACCGTAGGCGAAGTGGGCACGAGACGTTTCCACTGCTCGGTCGAGAAGAGCATGGCGACAAAATACACGCCGCAGAGGATGAAGCCGTGCACGTTGATGAAATGCCACACACGCGCCACGCCAATGGTGTGCCGGTAGCCAGGTGTGCCGATGTACGGCGTGAGATAGCGGGCATCGTCCTTCGCCGTCCACAGCCGGTCGCGAGGAACCTTGATGGGAGTGAAGCGGATCCACTCGCTGCCGGGCGTGCAATCGTCGTTGAAGTAGAGCCGCGGATGATCGGCCAGGATGGAAAGGCCGCTGCGGATTAGCATGGTCACAAAGAGGAAGTTGAAGAAGTGGCAGAAGCGGACCCAGAGCGGAAATCCGTGCGGGCCGGCGAAGTTGTTGGGATACACCACAGGGACGGCCGGAATACGGGGCAGGCCGGCGACCAGCATATCGATCCAGGCTGCGGCCACCAGCGAAACGATGACTGTTACGATTCCGATCAAAATCGAAGGACGAATCCAGAGGCGGAATCGCCGGTCCGCAGGATAGTGCACCGCCGCATGCTCAGCATCAAACGCTATCATCCATTGACCCCTTCACATGATATTGCTCGCCGCGACCTAATCGGCCATTCCCGTTACTGATTTGATAAAGACGCCTCCAACTCGACGGCTCGCGGGAACAGCATATTGTTCTCAAGGTGGATATGCTGATGCAAATCCTGCTCGAATTCGCGTAGACCCTCATAGAACGCGCGGAACGTTGGGCAGGCGCCGTCGGGAGGCGTGTAGTCCTGGCTTAGCGTCCGGATCTCTTCCATAAGATTCCCGGCAAAATCGTGATCACGGGTCATCATCTCAATCGGGTGAGTGATCGATCCGAAACAGTTGCGCGGCATTGTTCCATCTCCCGCTGCGAAGCGCTCGAGCTTGCCAATGTACGGGAAGAGCACGACTTCTTCTTTCCCCTGGTGCGCGATCAGCTCCTCTCCAAGCTCGGCCAGCTTCGACTGAATTGCGGGAAGTTCTTCGCGGGTATCGCCGTGCCGGCTCAAGACTTTTCCTGCGAGTTCATTCAGGCGGGGCACTTCGTGACTTACGTAGGCGTGGTGGGTGTCTACGATGTGCGCGGCAAGGCTAGCAAGGGATTCCTTGGCCCAGTCTTCTTCTCCCGAAGCTAAGGGCGCCATGGCAGCTTCCAGAGATGCGATCACCTCATCGACGTTCAGGCCCTTGGCTGCGCAGGCATCGGCCAGCGGCACTTTGCCTCCGCAGCAGTATTCAATTCCGTATTTCTCAAAAACGCGAACTGTAGCGGGATTCTCGGTTGCTATGTCACGGACTGTTTGGGTTGTTGCGGTCATGATGACCTCCTTCGATATTGAAAGTAAAGAAGATGGGGATTCAATTCGCAGGGACTTTAGTCACAGGAACCGCAGAGATTGCAAAATATCGATTTCGATCTTTTCGACTGTGAATGACATTTGTCATTGGGATGGGTATGGCTGATTCATTGCCTGCTGCTCATTTCAGGCCTACTTATAAGGCAGGCACGACGGTTAATCTTGCCGCCAATAGAAAGGCGCGGCGCGATGATACGGACGGCCCGGACATGTAGAAGTTTCCCAGGGCGTCGTCGATATCGAGGGACACGGGATGCAAAGTGAGTTCAAGGTTACGGAGACCAACACAATCGAGCAGCCTCATATCCGCGCGGAGCGGCAAAGCCAGACTTTGATTGAAGCATTTTTAGTGAGCGGCCTCTTGTTTATGCTGCTGCCGGGAACCTTTCTTGGCGTGTGGAACCTGATCGGGATTTCGCGACGTCAGGAGCTCGCCGCACTCTCTCCAGCCTGGCTACAGGCGCATGGTCAGGCGCAGGTCTTCGGATGGGTCGGAAGCTTCATATTGGGAATCGGCTTCTACTCGCTGACTAAGATGCAGAGCACACGCACCTTTCCTGTGGCCAAGGGCTGGGCGTCGTGGAGCCTTTGGACTGCCGGCGTGGCCCTGCGCTGGCTGGGCGGGGTCACCGGGTGGGAGTGGCGGAGGATCCTTCCAGCATCGGGAATGCTCGAATTGGTCGGCTTTCTGCTCTTCTTCCTCACCGTGCGCAAGCATCGCCCGGCCAGTGGCCAATCAGCGAAAGCAACATGGATGGTGTTGGTGGTTCTTTCCACCTTCGTCTTCCTTCTCACGCTCGTCATCAACGCTGTTGCCCTTTTTCGATTGGCGGCCAGCGGGAGTACTCCGGCCTTGCCGCACCGCCTCGACCTCCAACTCGTCACCATGGCGCTCTGGGGCGTTCTGGTGCCGACCATCTGGGGATTCAATGCGCGCTGGCTACTGATCTTCGCAGGCTTTGATCAGCCGCGCCCAAGGTGGCTGCTCACCGCCTTCGGACTCAGTCTGGTGGGAATCTTGTTGGTCTTTCTTAACTGCTGGGGAGCCTCCGCGGTCGTTTTTGTGGCTTCTGCGCTCGCGGCCATTCAAGGACTGCGCGTGTGGCATCGGGCGGTGCAGCCGGCAAAGGTGCACAACATTCATCCGAGCTTTCCACATTTTCTCCGCGTTGCTTATGTCTGGTTAGTGATTGCGTCGCTCCTTGGTTGTCTGGCGGCGCTTGAGGACCACTCGGGTGGATTGTGGGGGGCAAGCCGTCACGCCCTTACTGTCGGATTTGTTGCTGTGATGGTCTTCACAATCGGTCAACGAGTTCTTCCTGCCTTTTGCGGGATGCGTGTGCTTTGGAACAAGGAGCTGATGTTCTGGTCGCTTGCCCTGCTCAATCTCGGCTGCCTGCTGCGCGTCAGCATGGAGCCACTGGCCTACGAACTCGACTGGCAGATTGCCTGGAGGCTGCTTCCGGTTTCCGCGGTGATCGAGCTGACAGCGGTGACTCTCTTTGCCCTGAATCTCGTGGGCACGCTGATGCAACAGCCGGCCCACTTGTGTCAAGCGAGCAATCCGGTATCTAACGCTGGAGGGGTCCCATGAACCGGTCCCGGCGACTCTGGGATGAAGTGCCGCTCGTAGGGAGGTGAGGAAAGTGGAGATCAAGTTGCAACTGAAGCGCGTTTACAATCAACCAACCGAACACGATGGAACTCGTTTCCTAGTGGAACGCCTATGGCCTCGGGGCATCACGAAATCGGCGTTGGCGGATGCTCAGTGGTTGAAAGACGTGGCGCCAAGCGCGGAGCTGCGCAAATGGTTCCATCATGACCCCGGGCGCTGGAATGAATTTCGCAGGCGATATTTCGCGGAGTTGAAGCATAAGAAAGATCGTCTTTCTCCGATTCTCGAAGCAGCGCGCGAGGGCAACGTAACGCTCCTTTACAGCTCGCACGACTCGGAACACAACAATGCTGTAGCGTTGAGGGAGTTTCTCCATCACTTGCTGCAACCCACGGAGCGGGCATCGTGCCTTTGTCTGCAGTAGTGCGGGGCGGGCGCCGTATAAACACCCGCAGGTACATCTGTATTCCCGCGTAGGACAGCCAGACCATTTCGGTTTTTTGGCATGCGGGTCAGACTCAAAATCAGTCGTTCTACCGACGAAGAAGTCAGAAATGAATCGATGAGGAGCGTATTCCCATGAGTAGTCAACGAGAAAACCTGACACGTCTTCCAGGGCTGGCAGCCGAGGTGATCCGGCGCAACATTGGCGATGAGTTGGAAATGCTGAAGAAAGCTCAGTCATGGCAGCGCGAATCGGGACGAAGCGCCGAAACGCTAGTCAAGTATGACGAGTTCCGCATCGTGCTGGTGCGAATGAAGCCGAAAAGCTACATGAGCCACC
Source organism: uncultured Acidobacteriaceae bacterium (assembly GCA_963813015.1). GTDB lineage: Bacteria > Acidobacteriota > Terriglobia > Terriglobales > Acidobacteriaceae > Telmatobacter. Next base: position 19,475 of record CAWEXN010000011.1, on the reverse strand, counting down.
ACAAAGCCGAGGGACCAATCTCCATTCATGTGATTCAGGGAAAAGTTTGCGTGCATCTTCCTGAAGATCGCATGGAAGACCTGAAGCCGGGCGACCTTTTGACGCTCGATCGCTGCCTGGAGCACGACGTAGAGGCTCTGGAAGAGAGCGCTTTCCTGCTCACCATCGCCTGGCCGGAGGCCATGAACGCCGCTTGACCGGGTCGGCCACGCTAAGAAGCAAACTCGTGCAGTGTGGAGAGTACCAAGAGCTTTTATGTTGCACGCGTCGTGATTTGAGATGAAGAGAGAACACAAACAGAAGATCGGGATCGTCGGCGCAGGGAGCGTCGGGGCGACTATTGCCTATGCCTGCATGGTTCGGGGAATCGGTAAGCACATCAGCTTGTTCGATGTTGCCAAACCAAAACTGCATGCCGAGGTCCTCGATCTCAACCATGGGCTAATGTTCGTTCCTGAAGCACAAATAGACGGCGCCGACGATATTGAAGTACTGAAAGGGGCAGACGTCGTTGTCATCACCGCCGGCGCCAAACAAAAGCCAGGCCAGACACGCTTCGACTTGGCCGAGACCAATACGGAGATTTGCCGCAAGCTTATCCCTGAAATCGTTCGAGTGGCTCCGGATGCGATCTTGCTGATGGTCACGAATCCCGTCGACGTGTTGACCTACGTGGCGTTGAAGATCAGTGGTTTGGAGAGCCGGAGAGTTCTCGGAAGCGGTACGGTTTTGGACAGCTCGCGTTTTCGCTTTCTCGTAGCGCAGCACTGCCAGGTCGCCGTGCAGAACGTGCATGCGTACATTGCCGGGGAGCACGGTGACAGCGAGATTCCATTGTGGTCGAGCGCAAGCATAGGGAATGTGCCTTTAGACCAATGGATATACCCAAGCCGTCTAACCACCGCTCAGCGTGCCGCGATCTTCGAGAACGTGCGCACATCGGCATATCAAATCATCGCTGGGAAGGGAGCAACCAACTACGCGATTGGCTTGGCGGTGAGCAGCATCCTCCAAGCCATCTTGTGGGACGAGGGAAGGGTGTTGCCGGTCAGTTCGTTTTTGACCGCATACGGGGCTCTTGATGACGTGTGTCTTTCGGTGCCCGCCATCGTGAATCGGCGCGGCGTGGAATACCCGTTGCCCGTACCTCTGAGTGGCGAGGAAGGAAAAGGACTCAGTAAGAGCGCCGAAGCCATACGAGACCAAGTCCACAAGCTGGGGTTCTGATCTGAAAAATGAGGGACGCGCAGATCGGATGCGTTATTGAGAGCCACTAAGTTGCTCAATTTGACCGAATCATCGTCAGCAACATCTTGGATTTTGTGATGGCCCTGAGTGCATGCGGATGATTCGCGGGCATAAGAACGACGTTTCCGGTTTTAACGCTGAGCGGTTTGCGATCAATTGAGATCTCCATCTCGCCTTCAAGCATCTGGACTAGAGCATCGAACGGTGCGGTGTGCTCGCTCAGCGCCTGCTCCTCATCGAAGGCGAACAAGGTTAAGGTGCCGGCTTCACGACCGACAAGAACCCGGCTTACAATTGAACCTTCTTGATAGTTGACCAAATCTGCCAATGGAACTGGTTGTGCAACGGGGATCTCTGCTTTTGCGGAACTCACGGCTAATGCTCCTCCAATGAAGTTAATATTGTACGGAATTGACCAGTGCAAGGGTCTCGCTGCGAATTCCTCCAGAACCTCAACTCTTGTGATTTCCACTATTTAGCGCCATGTGAATCGCGCTCTATGTACCGATCTGGCAATTGGTTGCGGGGCCAGAGCGACCAAAGTCACTGTCCGAGGGGAGGTAAGAGCGCAATTCTCAAGTCATGGCAATGGGGCGTCAGTCTTAGCCCCTGAGGTGCGCATATGCTGGAAGCTGAATTATTCGCCTTTCTTGAAGGAGCCTCTGACGGCGTGTTTGCCGTGCGGGAAACGGGAGAGATCTGTTTTTGGAATCGGGCTGCCCAGGAGCTGTTTGGCTACCCCGAGGAAAAGGTGCTGGGCAGGACCTGCTCGGAACTCCTGCGCGGCGTAGGGGCATTGGGAACGCAGGTGTGTCATGAGCGCTGTGTAGAACTGCAATGCACTCTGGAACTGAAAGCCATGCCGAATTTCGATCTGAATGTGACGACTGGTGGAGGAGAGCGAAAATGGGTGAACATCTCAACCATCTCCTACTTGAATCGTAGAACACAAAAGACCCTCATTGTTCATCTCGCCCGCGACATCAGCGACCAGAAGAAGCGGGAGGAAGCATTCCGCAAATTGCTGGCTGTTTCCAAAGAAGTGTGTGCAATGGAAGACTCGCCGAATGGAGCAGCGCCAATCACCGCGCTGTCTTCTCAGGAACTTGAGATCCTGCGAATGTTCGCGGCGGGAAACGATGCTCCGCGGATCTCCAAGGCGCTTGGAATCAGTCCACAGACTCTGCGTAATCACCTCCATCACATCAACAAGAAGCTGCGAACCCACAACCGTCTTGAAGCGGTCACCCATGCTCTGCAACGCCGCCTTATCTGAACCTTGAGACGGATTACACTGCGAATGCGAGTCGGCCTCACCCATGAGAAATGTGGATGAGGCCGATCAATATTATTTCTTGGTTGAAGCGAGCAGCGGGCCTGCCTTGACAATGACGGTGCCTCTCATTCCGGCGGTTTCGTGCACCGTGCACACATAATGATATGTGCCCGGCTGGTTGAAAATGTGGTAGAAGGTTGTGTCGGGCTGCAAGAGACTTGAGCCAAATGAAGCGGTGCCGGAAGGGAAACTAACGTCGACACGATTCAATGCTCTTGCCGGGTCGTCAACGACATTGTGGTAGTAACCCGAAGTGTTTTTCCAGACCACCTGCTCTCCCGCGTTGATAGTGACGGTCGCAGGCACAAACGATGAGGACCCCATAGTCACCACGGCGCCAACCGGAGCCTCAGGAGGCGCCAGCGCCTTCTTGATATCAGCAAAGGTAATCTTCGGAGAGCAAGTGGGCATGATTGGATCAACTGTATCGACCACATAGCTCGGAACATGAGGATCCTCGACAGTAAGCACGCTCCCGAAATGGCCCGTCACGTGGACCCACCGACCGGCGTTCTGCGAAAAGAGGAACGGCTGCGCTTCCAACCGATAGACTCTCTGAGAATGAAGCAAATGCAGCATGGCTTTGCCATCGTTCTCATTTGTCAAGCATCCGATCAGTCCGCCCAGTGATTTCAGACTAAAAGGCGGCGGATCGCTGGCCATAGAGGACATATCATTCATGCCAGGCATGTTCATGGCCGATTCGGGCACTGAAAGAGCAGCGGAAGATGGCTTGATGTGGTTGACTTCGTCCACATCGGCCGCCGTGACGCCGCTGATCTCCTGTATTCCCGCCGCCGTTGTTTCCGGTCCCGCATGGATCAAGGCCGTATTTTCGGGGCCTTTCACCTCAAGAAAGGCTACGTTACCTTTTTCCATCCTGGAGATCGCGTGATCCATAAACGAGAATTCTCCAGGCGCCCTGGCCTTCACCTCAAAGATCCCCGCATCGCCTGGCGGAATCGTGGCGGTCTGAATGCCCTCCAGCGGTGGCGAGCTCAGCGATCCAAATTGGTAATAGCGGGTGAAGATCTCGCCCACCATGTGCATCGATGCAGTGGCATTCGGACCGGCATTCCCGAAGAAGATGCGCACCGTCTCGCCCTCATTGGCGTGAAGCGGATACTCCTTCGTCAGTGAATCCACGGCTCCATTGAAAAGGTAATACTGCGCGTTCTCTGCCATGAGGTTCTCTACGCTGAACTGCTGCAGACCGGACTTGCCTTTTGGAGCTGTGGTGTAGAACTCGCTCTGCATCACGTAGTATTCGTGATCGACGTGGACCAGTCCGCCTGCCGGCTCAACGAGAATGAGACCATACATTCCATTTGCAATGTGTTGCGCAATCATCGGGCTGCCGCAGTGGTAAGCGAAGAGTCCGGGCGTTGTGGCCTCAAACGTAAAAGTCTTCGACTGGCCCGGCGGAACTTGCAAGAGAGCTGCCCCGCCGCCTGGCCCGATCACCGCGTGAAGATCGACCGAGTGCACCATCGTACTGTCTTTAGGGTTGACGAGAGTTACCTCGACAATGTCTCCCTGCCGCACGCGAATGAACGGCCCCGGCACTTTTCCATTGAAGGTCCAATAGCGATAGGTTGTCCCACTTGCGGGATCAAGCACTCCAACGAGCTCCTTTGAGGTGAGGGTCACGTGAATCACGGCCGGCCCGCGGTCGCCGATCGGCGATGGCAGATCGGTGGGAGCGCGAACAATGTCAGCAGCCTTGACCTCTTGAGCATTCTTGTCCGTGTGATTAACACGGCTTTGATTAGAAGCATGAACGGATGCTGCGCCAGTCAGCGACACAGCGCATAGTAGACCGATTACTGAAAACAACTTTGACGATCTTGGATGATTGCCGGTATTCATCACGTGCCTCTTTCCGGCTGAGGCGCGCCTTTTTCCTTCAGCCAACTTATGGTCGGCTCGTATGACTTTGGATCTCAATGAAACAAGCGTACCGGTCAGCAAACGGATGTACCTTCCGCCTTCACGGTGAATTTGAGTAAGCGGAGTGCCTCGTCAAAGTCCGTCAAGCAAAGTTGCTCAACCTGCGCACCGCTTCAGCGATACATTGCAAGGAAAGGTGGAATTGATCATCGAACGGCTGTGGCAAGGCACACAGACGCACCGATGATGACATTCATCTGCAGGGACGGTATGAACGTACCATTGTGAAGATGACGACTCGCGACAACACTTAGATTGACTTGCACGTCCGAGTGAGTTCTGAAACAACAGGAGAGGGCTATGAATACCGCAACGCAGATCGTCGGCGAGATCGCATTGGAACAACCTGTGTCGATAGCCGTGTTCGAGCGATTTGGAATTGAATACTGCTGTGGCGGCCGCAAACCGCTTGCTGAAGCATGCAAGCGAAAGGATGTCGCAGTTGAGAAAGTGATCGCAGCACTCGAAGCCGCTTCACGCAATCCAGTCGCCAAGGTGAGGGATTGGGGCAAGGAAACTTTGGCGAACCTGATCGTTCACATCGTCGCAAAACATCATGCTTATTGCAAAAATGAGCTTGTGCGGTTGTCTGGCTTGGCCATTAAAGCGACTAAGCGACACGGAGGAACGAACCCGGAGCTTTCGATCATTCAAACGAAGTTTGCTCAACTCGCCGAAAAGCTGACGGAGCATCTGGCCGACGAAGAGGTCTTCGTGTTTCCAATGATTTCGAAGCTGGAACGGGACAGAACCACAAGTAGCGCCACACCCGGCGAATCCCACGCGATCATGAACCGACCTCTTGCACTTCTGACCCAGGAGCATGATGACGCGGGAGCCTTGATGGCCGAGATACATAGCCTTAGCTGGAATTTCATCCCGCCGGCCTATGCGTGCACAACATATCGTGAGTTTTACGAGGGGCTGAAGGAGTTCGAGCGGGACCTTCATCAGCATGTTCATCTTGAAAACAACATCCTCTTTCCACGCGCGATAAAGCTTGAGGCAATGTCGTGAAGGAATCGACAATGGGGACAGACGACGGAAGAATTCAGGCGGAAATTGGGGGCGCCGCAAGGATTGATCCGGGAGCTGGTGTGCAAAGGCCCGGATACATGATTCGAGATTTCACGCTTAGGTCTTTACGTGGCGAGGACGTTCGAATCTCGAGTTTCCGCGGCTGCGCTAACCTTGTCCTGGTGTTTTCTGGACAGTCGGACGCAATGCGTGGCTTCCTTAAGGAAATGGCCAAGCACAGCAGCGAGCTCCAGTTCACTGTTGGAATACTGTTAGCGTAGCGTTTTATATGCCTTTGCCAGTTCCTCGTATCTCGGCAATAAAGGCTTGTACTTTTCGTCCCGAACAGCGACGGGAACCTTAAGACGATCATGGTATCGCGGACACGCTCCACGAACCTCGTATTTCAAGCCGGCCCAGAACGTGAGAACTGCGGTGGGCAATCCACCCCGTTCGAGGCATTCTGCATTCATGCGGTACGATTGTTCCGCGTGATAAACATGGGTGATGCGCATCCCGCAGCAAATTGCCTGGATGCTCATCGGTTCCAGTCGGAGTCTTGCTGCAAATAATTCAGAGCAGGAAACGGGCGAGGGATGCAGGTGAACTTGAACCGCGGTTATCGGAGTCTTCCGCCCATACGCTACATGCTGGTGCTCTGGCTGTTTGTGATGAGCGCGGTGGCATTTCTTGACCGTACAAATATCTCCATAGCCGGCGTCCAAATCAGCCACGAGTATGCGGTGGACAATACGCATCTGGGCTGGGTCTTCAGTGCCTTCCTCATTGGGTACGCCATTTTTCAAGTGCCTGCCGGCCTCCTCGCCCGGCGGATCGGTCCGCGCTACGTCCTTGCTCTCGGCATGGCGTGGTGCGGCGTCTTCGCTGCCTTCACTGCGCTGGTTCCACCGACACTGCGCGGAGCGGTGCTGGTATTGGCGCTGGTTCGTTTCGGCCTGGGCGTTGGCGAGGCCGCCATGTACCCCGCCGCCAGCCAGTTTGTGGAGCGCTGGTTTCCAGTGGATGAGCGCGGCAAAGCAAATGGATTCGTCTTCGCCGGGGTGGGCATCGGTGCAGGACTCACGCCTCCGCTCGTCACTGCAATCATCCTGCGCCACGGGTGGCGGGCGGCCTTCTGGGTGAGCGCGCTGATCGATGTGGCGGTCAGCCTGGTGTGGTACCTGGCGGCTCGCGATCGTCCGGCGGAACACCCGCTGGTTAGAGAAGCAGAAAAGGCCCGGATCGGCGGAGCACAGAATGAACCGAGCCGCTTCGTCGTTCAAAGCGAAGCCGCACGCGGCACCAAAAAATCGATCCCATGGGCGAAGATCTTTGCGAGCAAAGAAGTCATCGTCCTCACCCTGAGTTATTTTGCATTCGTCTACGTTGCATGGATTTTCTTTGCATGGTTTTACATTTATATGGCGCAAGTGCGCGGCCTTAACCTCAAAACCAGCGCGGTCTTTTCCATGCTGCCCTTCATCGCCATGACCATCGGCTGCCTCGGAGGAGGCGCGGTCAGCGATTGGATTGCTGCTCAATTTGGCTTGCGCGCAGGCCGATGCCTGCTGCCGGCTCTTTCGCTCGGGCTTACGGCGATTCTTCTGGTGGCGGGATCGTGGGCTCACAGCGCTGCTGCAGCCGCCGTTACTCTTGGCTGCTGCGCGGGCGTTCTGTATATCTCTCAGAGCGGCTTTTGGGCTGTCTCGGCCGATATCGCCGGAGAAAACGTCGGCGTGGTTTCTGCAATCATGAATATGGGCGGCCAACTCGGCGGAGCGTGCTCGGCTTCTCTCACTCCCCTCATAGCAGCACACATAAGCTGGGAGATGTCGTTCATAACTGCTGCCTCGATGGCGGTGCTTGGCGCAGCGGGATGGCTGATGATCAACCCCATGAAGACCTGCGGCGAAGTTCCAACGATGACGCATTCGAGAATCCGGTGATTCCGTCAGTCCTCCGATCTGGATTCCTTTGGGATATATACTTGTCGAATTTGGATCGCCCCCGTCGTTCGAATTGAGCCAGAAACAAGGAGAAGTGAAATGTCAATGAATCGACGTGACTTTCTTGCGGCCTCAGTTGCAGGCGCCGCCGTGTTGCAACAGGGAATGGCCGCCTTCGCCGCGTCGACTGGCGATTTGCAAGTCGCAATTGATGCGTCAAAAACCGGCGAGCCTGTGAACCCGATGATTTTCGGGGGCTACATGGAACCAGCCACGACACAAGTGTGGGCCGAGATGCTGACAGACAGGAAGTTCGCCAACCCGATTACAAGCGCAGTCGCCGCGGCGCCAACGAACTCCTTTTTTCGCCGCTTTGCGGGCGAGCCATTCAAGCCAGTCGGACCGGAAGGCACTGTCGAAATGGACACCGTAAATCCGTTTGTCGGCAAGCACAGCCCGCGTATCAAGCTTGACGGCTCTGAGCCGCGTGGCATTCAGCAATCCAAGTTGCGCGTTGCGGGCGGGAAGTCGTATGAAGGCCGCATCTATCTCGCCGGCAATCCCGGCGCCCAGATCATCGTCCGTCTGGTTTGGGGAACAGGGACCAGCGATTCCCAAACCATCGCCATCCCATCGCTGTCCAGCGAGTACCGGAAATTCCCGCTCAAGTTCACGCCGGCGGCAGACACCGACGATGCGCGCTTGGAAATCCTGGGAACCGGCAGCGGCACATTTCACGTCGGGACCGCTTCGCTGATGCCTGCTGATAACGTCCAGGGATTCCACGCCGGCATGATTCGACTCTACAAGGAAGCTGGTTTCAAGATGTTCAAGTGGCCCGGCGGCAACTTCGTCTCGGCTTACGATTGGCGTGACGGCGTCGGCGACCGCGATAAGCGCCCTCCGCGCTTGCAACCGATGTGGTCCGACAGGGTGGAGTCAAACGATGTAGGCCTTCATGAGTTGATCGCACTCTGCGCGTTCGTCGGAGCCGAGCCCGATTTGGCGATTGACAGCGGATTCGGCTCGGCGCGCGAGGCGGCCGAGCAGGTGGAGTACTGCAATGGCTCCGTCTCGACGCGCATGGGCAAAATGCGCGCGGAGAACGGTCATCCGGCGCCATTTAATATTCGCCTCTGGACCATCGGCAACGAGATGTATGGCCCCTGGCAGTACGGCCACATGTCGCTCGACCAGTACTGGGTTAAGCACAACTACATTGTTGAGGCCATGAAGAAAGTGGACCCCACAATCAAAGTGACCGTGTCCGGCGCCAGCATCTGCGAAAAGTCGGTGGGCGGCGCGGAAAAGAAAAACAACTTCTTCCCCAGCATGTGGGAGCCGCCCATTACTGAAACGTTGCCCTATGAGTTCGGCAGCATTTATGACTGGGATGGCTGGCTGCTGGAAAAGTGCGCCGACAATATCGACAATCTCTCCGAGCACAGCTACGCATATCCTGACCTTGCATTCAGCGCCGAGCAGCAGCTCTTTGTGGATGTCCAAGATCCGTTGCAATTCAGAGCGAGACGACTGGCCAACCGCATTGGCGGAGCCTTTGAGGCATGGGACAAATATGTTGAGAAAATGCCGTGGCTGAAAGAAAAGAACATCAAATTCATCTTCGACGAATGGGGCAATCGCATGCGTTCGGCGTCCGGCAATGCAGGCGGAGGTTTCATGCAGCAAACAGGAATGTTGATGCCGCTCTCGTACGCGCTTTGCCTGCACGAGATGTTTCGTCACTCCGGTTTGATTGCCGCCAGTTGCGCGACGGGAGGGCTGCGCCTTCTGACCGACCATACAGGCGAGGCTGTTGGCTTTACGGCCGAGGGAGTGGTAATGAAGCTGCTGCAAACTCACTTTATCAAGGCTCTTCCGGTTGCGGCCGAGGGGGATTCGCCGCCGCAGCTGGTTCCCGGGACGGCATTTGTCGACCGGGGAACCAGGCCGACGGGTAGCTCCACTTATCCTCTCGATGTTCTTGCGGCGTTTTCCAGTGATCGCAAGAAATTCCTCATTTCCGTGGTCAACCCGACGGAAGAGAGCCACAGCCTTGAAGCGAGAATCAGTGGCGTCAAGCTGCGCGACGGGGGCAAGCTGTATCAGATTGCGCCACCCAGCGCGAACTCAACCAATGAAGCCGGCAAAGAGCCCGCCGTCAAGATCGTTGAGACCGTGCAGGACCGAATGCCCGATTCCATGCTAGTGCCGCCGGTCAGCGTGAGTCTCTACGAGTTCGATGTTGCGTAAGAACGAGTCCCGTTTCTTTCGCCCCAAGGCGATCCCATTAAGGACAGAATGCTCGTTCGTCTCGCCGAGGTCATCCTTGATTCGGCGAATCGCGGGTCTCAATCCTGACATGTGCGAAACGGACATTTGCCCGCGAAATATGTCCTTGACAGGTCTTTAATCTTCTTAGTAGCCTGTGTGACCTCTGGGTGGTTTGCCCGGGAGCTTATCCCATCCGCCGAGAAATGCCCCGTTTCGGGTATACGTTTACTCTACGCGACGAGGCCAAGGCATACAGGCGAAAGGTCCTTAGGATTATGGCTCAAGTCTCAAGGAGGTCAGTGCTCAAAGGCGCTGCCTTTTCGGCATTCGGATCGTTTTCTGCTTTTTCACTTCCCGCCCTGGCTGCGGCTATTGAAGATCAGAGTTCGCCTTATCAGAGGCCAAAACTAAAAATCACGGATGTCCGGACGGCGCAGGTGATCGTGCACGGGCCGCAGACGCATGTCAGGATCTACACCGACGCGGGGATCTACGGACAAGGTGAATGTACTGACGCCGCGGTCGGAGCCGCGTCGCTCATTCGCGGCTGGCGGCGCATGCTCGTTGGGCGAAGCCCGCTCGACGTTGAAGCGATCTGGGAGAGGATTCGCACCCTGGGAATCTTCGCCGGAGCTCAAGGCGGGCAATATATCACGGCACTTTCGGGCGTCGAAATTGCGCTTTGGGATCTCGCCGGCAAGGCGCTGGGAATTCCCGTTTACCAGCTTATGGGCGGAAAGTTTCGCGATAAAGTTCTGATCTACTGCGACTCCGACATGGATGTTCCCATTGGCGACGAGTCGGACCGCAAGCTTCCGTGGATCAAGAACCAGGGCTTCAAGGCCATGAAGATCGATCTCGATGATGCCCGAGATTCGGCGCGCTGGGATAGTTACAACTGGAGCGCAAGCAATGGCGAAATCGATCGCATGGTCAAGTGGGTTTCGAGCGTGCACGACAGAATCCCGGCCGACATGGCGCTGGCCTGCGACATGCATGGACGTTATGACGCCGCCACCGGCAAGAAAGTCGCGAAGGCTCTTGAGCCCTTCCGTCTGATGTGGCTTGAGGAGCCTGTTCCCCCGGAAGATATCGACGCCATGGCCGACATTCGGCATTCAACTTCGACTCCCATTGCCTGCGGCGAAAACCTCTACATGAGGTGGGGATATCGCGAACTTCTCGAGAAGAAGGCCGTCGACATCATTCAGCCAGACTTTGAGAAAGTGGGAGGGCTCGCCGAGGCACAGAAGGTCGCCAATATGGCGCAGGCCTACTATGTCCCAGTCGCGCCGCACTGCGTGGTTTCGCCCATCGGCCAAATGGCCACAGCGCACGCATGTGCGACCTATCCGAATTTCCTTTGCCAGGAATGGCATTGGATTAATCACCTGGACCTCTGGACAAACTGGGTGAAGGAAGGCGAGATCATCGTGGACGGTTACATCACTCCCCCTGACAAGCCCGGCCTGGGCGTGGAAATGAACGAGGAAGTTGCGAAGAAGGCCCAGATTCCAGGAACCACCTGGTTCGAAGCTGAGACCTAGTCATTCGGGGGCAGGGCACGAATCTATGGAAGTGGAGAAAATGATGCGGAAAACGATGGCGGCCGTTGTGGGTGGTGCCCTGGTGCTTGCATTGGGGCTAAGTTCGCACTTCGCGGCACAGCAGGCGCCTGCTGCACAGGGGGACACGGTCCAATCCACTCCGGAATTTCACGGAGAGTTTTTTACGCCCGAACAGGTGATCCATTACACCTCCTACTGGACCGGCGAAAGATTTCCTGACGGTCGGCCCAAGGTGCCCGATGAAATTCTCGACCGCATGAAAACGGTCACGCTGGAAGAAGCCTGGGCCACACTGCGCAACGCCGGGTTTATGCACCAATACGAAGACGGCTGGTATTTGATCCACCCCGACCAGGTGCTGGTGGGCAGGGCGCTTACCGCGGTTTGGATGCCGGGAAGACCCGATATTCAGAAGGAAGTTGAGGATCAGGGCAAGGAGGATCATCGCCAGGGCGCCACGAACGCGTGGCCAGTCGACATGCTCCAGCCCCGCGACGTTTATGTCGGCGACCACTTCGGACTCAAGCAGGACGGCCCGTCAATCGGCGATAACGTGGGCAACGCAATCTACGCCCGATCGGGAAATGGCATTGTCTACAATGGCGCCGTTCGCGATATCAATGGCCTGAACGAATTGCCGAACTTCACCTCATTTGTCCGTTCCTACGATCCCTCCCACCATTTTGGCTCTCTGGCCAGCGGAAGACTGCTGAACTCGACGATGGTGAGTATCAACGGGCCTACCCGGATTGGAGAGGTCCTGGTGATGCCGGGAGACGTCGTCCTGGGGCGAAACGGAGGAGTGATCTTCATTCCGCCGCAATTGGCCGAGCAGGTTGTCGAGTATTCCGAACGCACTCACCTTGAGGACACATTCGGCCACTTGCGTCTGGAACAGAAGAAATACACCGCCGGGCAAATCGATGCCCGCTGGACGCCGGAGATCGAGGCGGACTACCACCAGTGGCTCAAGGAGAATGAGGATCACTTGTCCGTACCCAAATCAACCATTGAGGAGATTCTGAAATCAAGCAGTTCGCCGGATTAAGGGTTTGGGAACCCGACATGGGGAACGCCAGTTCCCTGCCGCAATCAACAGAACGCCGAAGCGAGCATCGAAAAATTAGATCATTAATGTTCGAAAAATAGTGCTTGTCAGTTTCTCATTAGGTGATGTAGCATGTCCTACAACTTTTTATGAAGAAGATTCACCTAACCCGAGTGCAGCACGCCGGCGTGAAGAATCAGGTTTTCGCGCAGATCCGGGACCGGATCTTGGACCACACATGGCCACCCGGCGCGAAGATTCCCTCGGAGAACGCCCTTGCCGGGACGCTTGGGGTGAGCCGCGTCTCGATCAGGGAGGCCCTGCATATGCTTGCGTCCCTGGGGTTATTGGAGACAAGGCACGGCGGGGGCACATACGTGCGCGAATACACCGGGGAGATCTTTCTCAATCCCCTTCTCCCCTTGCTCGCCCTCGACAAGCTTGACATCCTCCACGTCCTGGAATACAGGAAGATCGCGGAGAAAGGAAATGTGTCCCTTGCGGTAAAGCGAGCTGGAAGTGCGGAGATAGAGGAATTGGATCGCGCTCTCCGAGCCATGGAGGAACATAGGAACGATCCGCGCGCCTTCGCTGAAGCGGACCTGAGCTTCCATCTCCTTGTGGCAAAGGCGACGGGAAACCCTATCGTCATGAAGGTGAACGCCGTCATCACAGACATCCTGAAGGTCTCGATGTATGGCATCGTGGAATCGCTCGGCCCAAGGGACGGACTTTACTACCACCGGAAGATCCTGGATGCCATCAAGAACCGGGACGTACCGCTGGCGGAAACCCTCATGGAGGAACACATCGAACGCACAATCCGAAGATTGAAACGCAAGCGTGGCGGGGATCGAATTCCTGCGCCCAAAGGAGGACGGGTGGCAAAGCCTGATGAGGTTCAACGGATTCAAAGGATCGCATAGAACCTCAGGGCCGACTCCGTAAGGATGGTTCGGCGTCGGTCCTGGAAGTTTCACGGACCCCAAATTGCCCCCCGTCAATTAAAGGAGTCGTCGGCCCACGCGATTCAGCTTCCTTGGTTGAATGGTGTGGGTTGGGTTGTCAACGAATTTGAAGGAGGCTGCTTCAGGCAGCGGAGGTAAATCACTCATGACGAACAATTGCGTCCATCATGCATCCCGCGGCGCGTGCGTTGCGCCGTTTGTTGTAACAAACTGCTCGGATACAAATGAATCATATGGCCAAGGTCACGCCGGTCGAGTAAACGCTTCCCCGCCGCGATCCCGCGCTTTGTTCACTCGCATTGTGTTGGCTCTGATGTTCGTAACCATGTCTGCCGCCTACCTCTGCGCGCAGACCTCCGGTTCAGTTTCGGGCCACGTCTCCGACCCGACGGGTGCTGTGATTCCGGATACGAATGTCACGCTGACGAATGTCGGCACCGGCGGAGTTCGTACCACAGCCACCACCGGCTCGGGCGACTACCTTTTCCCCGACGTTCCGCCAGGAGTCTATAACATTGAAGCCACCCACCAGGGCTTCAAGGCCGCAGAGAGCAAAAACGTTGAATTGCTGGTGCAGCAAGCGCTGCGCCAGGACTTCACAATGGCGGTAGGACAGGTCACGCAAACCGTCACGGTTGAAGCGACCGGTGCGCTGCTTCAGGTTGAGAATGCGACGCTCGGCACCGTCATTCAGAACGCAGCGATCAACGAGCTGCCGCTGAACGGCAGAAACTACCTGTCGCTCGTCGCTCTTTCGTCCAATGCCAACACGCTTTCAACGGCATCAGGCCAGGCAGGAAGCCGCCTCGGCGGCGATCGCGCCAGCCAGGCGATTTCGGTCGGCGGCCAGCGCATCATGTTCGACTACTACACGCTGGACGGCGTGAGCAACACCGATCCTGACTTCAATACCTATGTCGGCCTGCCTTCCCTTGACGGCATCCAGGAGTTCAAGGTGCAGACGGGTGTCTATCCGGCTGAGTTCGGTCACGAGGCAACGCAGGTCAACGTGGTCAGCAAGAGCGGCACCAACACCTATCACGGCAGTATGTACGATTTCATCCGCAACAACATCGCCGATGCAACTCCCTATTATTTCCCGTACAACGCCGCCCCTCCCAAAGTATTCCCCTACAAGTGGAACGACTACGGATTCGAACTCGATGGGGCCATCAGAATTCCCAAACTCTACGATGGACGAGACAAGTTCTTCTTCATGGTCGACGACGAATGGAGAAAGATCCGCACCATCGGTCAGGGCTCTGCAACCATTCCCTCGCCGGATATAGCGAGCGGCAATTTTCAGGGTTTCACCACCGCCGCCGGAACTCCGGTGACGATCTACGATCCGGCCACCGGAGACGCCAACGGCCTGGGCAAGACGCCCTTTCTTAACAACATGATTCCTTCAGGCGAGATCACCGCGCAGTCCAAGGCATTGCTGAAATACCTCGGAACAAGTACAACTCCGTTCTACTCCGGGGGGAAGGTGGTCGCGAACTACGCATACACTACCTCGGGGCCGCAAGATCGCCAGGGCCTGGCAGTCCGCGGAGATTACATCCTGTCGCAGAAGTCGCAGTTTGCCTTCCGCTACAGCTCGGGGAACGAAGACATCCTACAGACAGCATTCATGGGAGCGGGCAGCAAGATCTTTACCCAGTACTACCAGTACATGGGATCGAACACGTGGACCTTCTCGCCCACCGTCGTGAACGAGGCGCGGTTCGGCTACAGCCATTTCTTTAACTCTCTCGGCCTGTTGTCCGCATACACAAACGACGTGGTGGATGCGATTGGAATTCCCGGACTGCAAGGCGGCGCCCCCTCAACGTGGGGCATTCCAGATATGGCATTCAGTCAGGGACCTGCAGGCACTACACCGGCAATCTGGCAGGAAATTGGGGATATCGGCGGCGATGGCCCCTATGTTGTAACCGACCCCACATGGCAAATTGTCGACAACCTCTCCTGGGTCAGGGGCAAACATTCCTTCCGGTTCGGCTTTGAGTACAACCGGCAGACCTTTAACCAGCTTGGCAATCAGTTCTCGCGCGGGCAGTTCTTCGCGCAGCCCATTTCTACGGCCTTGGA
The DNA here is from genome assembly GCA_963813015.1 of uncultured Acidobacteriaceae bacterium. GTDB lineage: Bacteria > Acidobacteriota > Terriglobia > Terriglobales > Acidobacteriaceae > Telmatobacter. Next base: position 4,026 of record CAWEXN010000011.1, on the reverse strand, counting down.
GACGAAGAATCCTTCAACTGGAGCCGTAACGCTTTCTGGAGGCGACTCGCTCGCTGACTTCCTGCTCGGCGATCTAAGCCAGGCGACCGTCGCGGTGGCCGTTGCGAATGCAAATTATGTACGCAACGTCGAGGCCTTTTACGCCGACGACACCTACAAGGTTCTGCCCAAGCTCACCGTCTCAGCGGGCCTGAGGTATGAACTGACTCCTCCCTGGAACGATACTTTTGGGAATGACTTCAACGCGTATGTTCCGAATATGCCGAAGAGGGGCGACACGAGCGCCACCTACCCGATGAGCGGATGGCCGGTGGAGGTTCGCCAGGGCAGTTGTACACCAGCAAATGTGTATCAGGGTCTCAACATCCGATGGACTTCCACCTATGGTCCGTCGCCGCAGTGCAGCAACGGGCTTTTGCCAAATGGCCCACTCATGGACACAAAGTACTTTAACTTTGCACCACGATTGGGCATCTCTTACTCACCGAACTCCAGGTTGGTGATTCGCACCGGCTATGGCATTTTCTACACGCAGGATATTGGCAACGCGTACTTCGACATGGCGCGTAACATCGCCGGCCGCGCGACTGCGGTCAACGTGGACACGACCACGGGGATCTACGGTAACTCCAACCTGACCTGGGCCAACGCAGCGCCGGGCGCCAGCGGCGGCACAACCGTACTTCTCGGCCCAACCACCGTTGAGTACGCGAACGCGCCGAGCCATAAGACCAGCTACACCCAGCAGTTTCTGCTGAATATTCAGCAGCAGATTGGGCAGGACTGGTCATTCGAGGTGGGATACCAGGGCGCTTTGAGCCGTCATCTTTATGGATTCAAAAATGCGAATCAGCCGACTCCATACGGCTACCTTGGCACCGGCGCGCCAACTTCAGTCGCGTCGCGGCTGCCCTTCTATGTGGGGCTGGGCTCAAACGGCCAGCCTGCACAATATGGCCTCCAATATCAGCACGACCAGGGCACTGGCAGTTACAACGCGCTTGATTTGAAGGCCACACGCCGGTTTAGCAAAGGCCTTAGCGTCATTGGCTCCTATACCTGGGGTAAGTCGCTCGACGATACCAGCGGAATTCGTAACCAGGGGAATGACAACTTGTATCCGCAGGACAGCGAATGCATTTCCTGCGAATATGGCCGATCCGCGTTCGATGTGAAGAATCGCATCGTTGGCTCTGCGCTTTACGAGCTACCCATCGGACCCGGCAAATTAGTACCTGTGAGGGGAGCCTTGAATGCCCTGATTGGCGGCTGGCAAATCGGAGGTATCTTTACCCACCAGACCGGTTTGGTCGGGACTCCAATCCTCGGTGTTGACAATTCCAGTATCGCGTCTCCGTTCGGCGCCTTCGATCGGCCCAATCCAACCGGACAGAGTCCCTACCTCAGCGGCAGTGCCAGAACGCTGAACGACTGGGTGAACAAGGCTGCATACCAAACGCCGGCGACAGGTATGCCGGCAGGTTTCTTCGGCACCTTGCAGCGCGGCAGCTTTATAGGACCCGGCTTTACGAATCTCGACGCTTCGTTACACAAGGCGTTCAACATGCCGTACAACGAGAAGCACCAATTATCGATCCGCTTTGAGGCATTTAACTCACTCAATCACCCGAATTGGAACCTTCCAACTATGAATCTTGGTTTTTCCACCTTCGGCCGCATCACCGGTGTTACAGGCAACATGCGCCAGTTGCAACTCGCTGCCAAGTACCAGTTCTAAGTACGTACTAAAATACCCCGCGGCTCTGCTTGACCGCAGCGCCGCGGGATTGAAGTTCATTCAAGAGACATCAGGATTTTGCGTTGCGCCACCGCTTCTGCCGCCGCGCCCATTCCCGACTCACAACCTGCCAAACTGCTTCACTGCAGCTTCGATCGACTTCATCTTCTCGATCAGCGGGTACATGGAGTGTTCTTTGAAGTCGAGTTGCTGCGCGAGCAACAACACCTGCACCGCTTTTTCGCGGGGCACAACAACCACACCATCGTTATCCGCGGTCACAATGTCTCCGGAGTGAACCGTGACGCCATCGCAAACAACCGTGATCTGCGATCCGGCGAACCGATAGTGCCCCACAGCCGTCGCGGGCGTGATTCCGGTTGCGTAAACCGGAAACCCGATCTTGCGCAGGTAGGCGGTGTCGCGTACGCTCCCGTCAATCACGGCACCGCTGAAATCGCGCGCTTCCATCGCGGTGCCCATCAGCCCTCCCATGCCTGCGATATCCGCGCCGTCTTCGATCGACATTACGTACACCGAATCCTTGTCGCCCTGATCAATCGCAGCCAGCATCCCATCCAGCGCATGAGGATCGTCGTTTTCTTCTTTCTTGAGGCGTACCGTCAGCGCATACCCGGCAAACCTGGAAGGAAACAGCGCCTGCATTTTGCGGGAGAGATACATCTTCTGGTGCATGAGCTGTTCGATTGCATCTGAGACAGAGGCCACCTCCACATGCTTGTAGGCGGCAATCAGGGCGCCTGGGTCGTGTGCGTAGGCATCGGCGTCCTCCTGGGCCGCCGATGCCCTGATCATGAGACCAGTTCCGACAAGCGCGCATGCCGCGACAAAAACCGCGGCTACCCTCCATTTGGTCGCGAATGGCTTCAAAAGACCCGTCCCGAGGACTGCCCACTTCTGGTTCATCGCCGACCTCCTTATTGACTGCCAGCGCGAAGCATAGAACCAGTATCTTCCGTCATAGGTGTCGCGCTACGGACAGATGATCTGATCAGTCTGGGAGCTGTCAACTGCGACTGGGCGAAAGGGTTTTGGCCGAGTCATGTCGCTTGGAATCTCGCATGCGGCAGCGTGCTCAGTTGAATTTCTGCGACGAATAAGCTTGAAGCGACAGATCAAATCTTTGCATTGGCAGCGGCATTCGGCTGATCCTCACCGCGGCGACCGAACTCGGTCAAAGCTTGTTAACAAGCGTTCCGCAGTACACTCTCTGTGCAACATAAGGTCAAACCTGCTCTCAAGCACGGCGTGCCCCTTTCAACACACGAACAGCATCGGAAATGTGTTGAGAAATAGACCTGTTTTGGTAGATCCTAATGAACGCCGTAGTGCTTCGGCATATTCTCTTGCACGTGGCGCGGAACTGCGAAGACTGATCCGGCATCAGTCGACCCGAATCATAGGACTGCGCGCTTCTTAGGGTTCGCTTTCTAGAAGAGGAGGAAGAAGAGCGGCTGCGTGCGGCTGTGCCACCCGTTCCGCCTGCCTCACTATGGGATTGGCAAGGTGCCCTTTGGCAACTGGGCATCGCTCTCGACACTGGCATGAGGAAGGGGGAACAGTTCAGTCTGACCTAGGACCAGGTTGACTTGGTTAATAAAAACATCCACCTAGATAAGACGAAGAATGGCAGTTCACGGTACGTTCGGTTGAATACGCGTGCCTTGTCTACCTTTATTGAATTGAGGCACCGGCATGATCGGCTGGGTTACGCTGCGGACGGTCCAATCTTCTGGATCAAGGACCCATCGCAGTGGTTCGATCCTGCCGCAAAGAGGGCGGGGATTGAGGGCGTTACGTGGCATACCTTACGTCACACCTTTGCCAGTAGGCTCGTCATGCGCGGTGTAAACTTAAAAACTGTGCAGCTGCTGTTGGGTCACAAATCCATCGTCATGACAGCGCGCTACGCCCACTTGGCTGCACATCACAAGCGCGCGGCCGTGGAGTTGATCGTGCCCCCGCTGGGTGGAAGTGACTAACTGGCGAGTGACGGCTACCCGATCTTTTTTGCGCTTAGGGGCGCGATTCTTTGCCGACCGCAAGCCCCTCAATTTGCATGGCTTAACAACAGAAGGGCCTGTAGCTCAACGGTTAGAGCAGGGGACTCATAATCCCTTGGTTGGGGGTTCGAATCCCTCCGGGCCCACCAATAGACGGAGGTCCTTCGCCGCGCTCAGGATTTCGCCTGCGGGCTCAGCGCCCGCAAGGCGGCTCAAGTTCAAATCCCTCCGGGCCCACCAGCCTTCGCCCGCAAGGGCCGGCTG
>CAWEXN010000010.1:0-21330 GCA_963813015.1 uncultured Acidobacteriaceae bacterium | reverse complement strand
ACGGACCCCAAATTGCCCCCCGTCAATTAAAGGAGTCGTCGGCCCACGCGATTCAGCTTCCTTGGTTGAATGGTGTGGGTTGGGTTGTCAACGAATTTGAAGGAGGCTGCTTCAGGCAGCGGAGGTAAATCACTCATGACGAACAATTGCGTCCATCATGCATCCCGCGGCGCGTGCGTTGCGCCGTTTGTTGTAACAAACTGCTCGGATACAAATGAATCATATGGCCAAGGTCACGCCGGTCGAGTAAACGCTTCCCCGCCGCGATCCCGCGCTTTGTTCACTCGCATTGTGTTGGCTCTGATGTTCGTAACCATGTCTGCCGCCTACCTCTGCGCGCAGACCTCCGGTTCAGTTTCGGGCCACGTCTCCGACCCGACGGGTGCTGTGATTCCGGATACGAATGTCACGCTGACGAATGTCGGCACCGGCGGAGTTCGTACCACAGCCACCACCGGCTCGGGCGACTACCTTTTCCCCGACGTTCCGCCAGGAGTCTATAACATTGAAGCCACCCACCAGGGCTTCAAGGCCGCAGAGAGCAAAAACGTTGAATTGCTGGTGCAGCAAGCGCTGCGCCAGGACTTCACAATGGCGGTAGGACAGGTCACGCAAACCGTCACGGTTGAAGCGACCGGTGCGCTGCTTCAGGTTGAGAATGCGACGCTCGGCACCGTCATTCAGAACGCAGCGATCAACGAGCTGCCGCTGAACGGCAGAAACTACCTGTCGCTCGTCGCTCTTTCGTCCAATGCCAACACGCTTTCAACGGCATCAGGCCAGGCAGGAAGCCGCCTCGGCGGCGATCGCGCCAGCCAGGCGATTTCGGTCGGCGGCCAGCGCATCATGTTCGACTACTACACGCTGGACGGCGTGAGCAACACCGATCCTGACTTCAATACCTATGTCGGCCTGCCTTCCCTTGACGGCATCCAGGAGTTCAAGGTGCAGACGGGTGTCTATCCGGCTGAGTTCGGTCACGAGGCAACGCAGGTCAACGTGGTCAGCAAGAGCGGCACCAACACCTATCACGGCAGTATGTACGATTTCATCCGCAACAACATCGCCGATGCAACTCCCTATTATTTCCCGTACAACGCCGCCCCTCCCAAAGTATTCCCCTACAAGTGGAACGACTACGGATTCGAACTCGATGGGGCCATCAGAATTCCCAAACTCTACGATGGACGAGACAAGTTCTTCTTCATGGTCGACGACGAATGGAGAAAGATCCGCACCATCGGTCAGGGCTCTGCAACCATTCCCTCGCCGGATATAGCGAGCGGCAATTTTCAGGGTTTCACCACCGCCGCCGGAACTCCGGTGACGATCTACGATCCGGCCACCGGAGACGCCAACGGCCTGGGCAAGACGCCCTTTCTTAACAACATGATTCCTTCAGGCGAGATCACCGCGCAGTCCAAGGCATTGCTGAAATACCTCGGAACAAGTACAACTCCGTTCTACTCCGGGGGGAAGGTGGTCGCGAACTACGCATACACTACCTCGGGGCCGCAAGATCGCCAGGGCCTGGCAGTCCGCGGAGATTACATCCTGTCGCAGAAGTCGCAGTTTGCCTTCCGCTACAGCTCGGGGAACGAAGACATCCTACAGACAGCATTCATGGGAGCGGGCAGCAAGATCTTTACCCAGTACTACCAGTACATGGGATCGAACACGTGGACCTTCTCGCCCACCGTCGTGAACGAGGCGCGGTTCGGCTACAGCCATTTCTTTAACTCTCTCGGCCTGTTGTCCGCATACACAAACGACGTGGTGGATGCGATTGGAATTCCCGGACTGCAAGGCGGCGCCCCCTCAACGTGGGGCATTCCAGATATGGCATTCAGTCAGGGACCTGCAGGCACTACACCGGCAATCTGGCAGGAAATTGGGGATATCGGCGGCGATGGCCCCTATGTTGTAACCGACCCCACATGGCAAATTGTCGACAACCTCTCCTGGGTCAGGGGCAAACATTCCTTCCGGTTCGGCTTTGAGTACAACCGGCAGACCTTTAACCAGCTTGGCAATCAGTTCTCGCGCGGGCAGTTCTTCGCGCAGCCCATTTCTACGGCCTTGGAGACGAAGAATCCTTCAACTGGAGCCGTAACGCTTTCTGGAGGCGACTCGCTCGCTGACTTCCTGCTCGGCGATCTAAGCCAGGCGACCGTCGCGGTGGCCGTTGCGAATGCAAATTATGTACGCAACGTCGAGGCCTTTTACGCCGACGACACCTACAAGGTTCTGCCCAAGCTCACCGTCTCAGCGGGCCTGAGGTATGAACTGACTCCTCCCTGGAACGATACTTTTGGGAATGACTTCAACGCGTATGTTCCGAATATGCCGAAGAGGGGCGACACGAGCGCCACCTACCCGATGAGCGGATGGCCGGTGGAGGTTCGCCAGGGCAGTTGTACACCAGCAAATGTGTATCAGGGTCTCAACATCCGATGGACTTCCACCTATGGTCCGTCGCCGCAGTGCAGCAACGGGCTTTTGCCAAATGGCCCACTCATGGACACAAAGTACTTTAACTTTGCACCACGATTGGGCATCTCTTACTCACCGAACTCCAGGTTGGTGATTCGCACCGGCTATGGCATTTTCTACACGCAGGATATTGGCAACGCGTACTTCGACATGGCGCGTAACATCGCCGGCCGCGCGACTGCGGTCAACGTGGACACGACCACGGGGATCTACGGTAACTCCAACCTGACCTGGGCCAACGCAGCGCCGGGCGCCAGCGGCGGCACAACCGTACTTCTCGGCCCAACCACCGTTGAGTACGCGAACGCGCCGAGCCATAAGACCAGCTACACCCAGCAGTTTCTGCTGAATATTCAGCAGCAGATTGGGCAGGACTGGTCATTCGAGGTGGGATACCAGGGCGCTTTGAGCCGTCATCTTTATGGATTCAAAAATGCGAATCAGCCGACTCCATACGGCTACCTTGGCACCGGCGCGCCAACTTCAGTCGCGTCGCGGCTGCCCTTCTATGTGGGGCTGGGCTCAAACGGCCAGCCTGCACAATATGGCCTCCAATATCAGCACGACCAGGGCACTGGCAGTTACAACGCGCTTGATTTGAAGGCCACACGCCGGTTTAGCAAAGGCCTTAGCGTCATTGGCTCCTATACCTGGGGTAAGTCGCTCGACGATACCAGCGGAATTCGTAACCAGGGGAATGACAACTTGTATCCGCAGGACAGCGAATGCATTTCCTGCGAATATGGCCGATCCGCGTTCGATGTGAAGAATCGCATCGTTGGCTCTGCGCTTTACGAGCTACCCATCGGACCCGGCAAATTAGTACCTGTGAGGGGAGCCTTGAATGCCCTGATTGGCGGCTGGCAAATCGGAGGTATCTTTACCCACCAGACCGGTTTGGTCGGGACTCCAATCCTCGGTGTTGACAATTCCAGTATCGCGTCTCCGTTCGGCGCCTTCGATCGGCCCAATCCAACCGGACAGAGTCCCTACCTCAGCGGCAGTGCCAGAACGCTGAACGACTGGGTGAACAAGGCTGCATACCAAACGCCGGCGACAGGTATGCCGGCAGGTTTCTTCGGCACCTTGCAGCGCGGCAGCTTTATAGGACCCGGCTTTACGAATCTCGACGCTTCGTTACACAAGGCGTTCAACATGCCGTACAACGAGAAGCACCAATTATCGATCCGCTTTGAGGCATTTAACTCACTCAATCACCCGAATTGGAACCTTCCAACTATGAATCTTGGTTTTTCCACCTTCGGCCGCATCACCGGTGTTACAGGCAACATGCGCCAGTTGCAACTCGCTGCCAAGTACCAGTTCTAAGTACGTACTAAAATACCCCGCGGCTCTGCTTGACCGCAGCGCCGCGGGATTGAAGTTCATTCAAGAGACATCAGGATTTTGCGTTGCGCCACCGCTTCTGCCGCCGCGCCCATTCCCGACTCACAACCTGCCAAACTGCTTCACTGCAGCTTCGATCGACTTCATCTTCTCGATCAGCGGGTACATGGAGTGTTCTTTGAAGTCGAGTTGCTGCGCGAGCAACAACACCTGCACCGCTTTTTCGCGGGGCACAACAACCACACCATCGTTATCCGCGGTCACAATGTCTCCGGAGTGAACCGTGACGCCATCGCAAACAACCGTGATCTGCGATCCGGCGAACCGATAGTGCCCCACAGCCGTCGCGGGCGTGATTCCGGTTGCGTAAACCGGAAACCCGATCTTGCGCAGGTAGGCGGTGTCGCGTACGCTCCCGTCAATCACGGCACCGCTGAAATCGCGCGCTTCCATCGCGGTGCCCATCAGCCCTCCCATGCCTGCGATATCCGCGCCGTCTTCGATCGACATTACGTACACCGAATCCTTGTCGCCCTGATCAATCGCAGCCAGCATCCCATCCAGCGCATGAGGATCGTCGTTTTCTTCTTTCTTGAGGCGTACCGTCAGCGCATACCCGGCAAACCTGGAAGGAAACAGCGCCTGCATTTTGCGGGAGAGATACATCTTCTGGTGCATGAGCTGTTCGATTGCATCTGAGACCGAGGCCACCTCCACATGCTTGTAGGCGGCAATCAGGGCGCTTGGGTCGTGTGCGTAGGCTGCGGCGTCCTCCTGCGGCGCCGATGCCCTGATCATGAGACCAGTTCCGACAAGCGCGCAAGCCGCGGCAAAAACCGCGGCTACCCTCCATTTGGTCGCGAATGGCTTCAAAAGACCCGTCCCGGGGACTGCCCACTTCTGGTTCATCGCCGACCTCCTTATTGACTGCCAGCGCGAAGCATAGAACCAGTATCTTCCGTCATAGGTGTCGCGCTACGGACAGATGATCTGATCAGTCTGGGAGCTGTCAACTGCGACTGGACGAAAGGGTTTTGGCCGAGTCATGTCGCTTGGAATCTCGCATGCGGCAGCGTGCTCAGTTGAATTTCTGCGACGAATAAGCTTGAAGCGACAGATCAAATCTTTGCATTGGCAGCGGCATTCGGCTGATCCTCACCGCGGCGACCGAACTCGGTAAAAGCTTGTTAACAAGCGTTCCGCAGTACACTCTATGTGCAACATAAGGTCAAACTTGCTCTCAAGCACGGCGTGCCCCTTTCAACACACGAACAGCATCGCAAATGTGTTGAGAAATAGACCTGTTTTGGTAGATCCCAATGAACGCCATAGTGCTTCGGCATATTCTCTTGCACGTGGTGCGGAACTGCGAAGACTGATCCGGCATCAGTCGACCCGAATCATAGGACTGCGCGCTTCTTAGGGTTCGCTTTCTAGAGGAGGAGGAAGAAGAGCGGCTGCGTGCGGCTGTACCACCCGTTCCGCCTGCCTCACTATGGGATTGGCAAGGTGCCCTTTGGCAACTGGGCATCGCTCTCGACACTGGCATGAGGAAGGGGGAACAGTTCAGTCTGACCTGGGACCAGGTTGACTTGGTTAATAAAAACATCCACCTAGATAAGACGAAGAATGGCAGTTCACGGTACGTTCGGTTGAATACGCGTGCCTTGTCTACCTTTATTGAATTGAGGCACCGGCATGATCGGCTGGGTTACGCTGCGGACGGTCCAATCTTCTGGATCAAGGACCCATCGCAGTGGTTCGATCCTGCCGCAAAGAGGGCGGGGATTGAGGGCGTTACGTGGCATACCTTACGTCACACCTTTGCCAGTAGGCTCGTCATGCGCGGTGTAAACTTAAAAACTGTGCAGCTGCTGTTGGGTCACAAATCCATCGTCATGACAGCGCGCTACGCCCACTTGGCTGCACATCACAAGCGCGCGGCCGTGGAGTTGATCGTGCCCCCGTGGTGGAACGGGTGACAAACTGGCTAATAAATGGCTACCCGATCTTTTTTGCGCTTAAGGGGCGCGATTCTTTGCCGACCGCAAGCCCCTCAATTTGCATGGCTTAACAAACAGAAGGGCCTGTAGCTCAACGGTTAGAGCAGGGGACTCATAATCCCTTGGTTGGGGGTTCAAATCCCTCCGGGCCCACCAAAGACGGAGGTCCTTCGTCGCCCAGGTGACTCAGGATTTCGCCTGCGGTCTCACGCTTGGCTCACGCCCGCATTGCGGCTCAAGTTCAAATCCCTCCGGGCCCACCAGCCTTCGCCCGCAAGGGCCGGCTGATCACGCAAAGGCCAGGTTCAGGTTGTCGATGGCCTCGTCGATCTCCTGGCGGCTTTTGAAGCCGACAGTCACGGCATCCACGCCGGCGTTGCGGAAGGCAAAGCGCATGGCGTCCACTCGGTCGCTGTGCTGTGTGAAGGCGCCATTGCCAATCAGCTTCATACTGACGACGCCCATGCCGTCCTTCTTCACCTGTTGGACGTGTTCGACGACCTCGGGAACGCACTGCGGATTGTTATTATCTGACCCTGTTGGCCCGTCCATGCGCGTGCCCTTGTGATTCATGCGGATCATGGCCACTTCGAGCCAGGGATTGCCGGGCATCTGGCGCAGAGCCGGGAGGCCGTGGACGCTGGCGCCGCGCGAGAGGATGGACTTCTGGGCCTGGAATTCGTCAATGCCTTCCTGCCAGCGCTTTGTGGTCTCTACCCAATCGGGCGTGTGCTGCCAGTGGAGAAGCATGATGTCGAAGTAGTCGGTATTTGAGGTGCGAAGCATGTCCTCGAAGCGCTGCCGGGGATCGGCGCCGGGATCCGTGGTCACCTTGGTCATGAGGGTGTAACTTTCGCGGGGGAACGGCTTGAGCGCTTCACCGAGCATGGCTGGCGTTACATACGCTTCGGCGGTTTCAAAGAAGCGGATCCCATGATCATAGGCATAAGCAACGAGGCTGGAGAACTCTTTCTGGCCGAGCTGTGCTTGCACGTATCCGTTGTTGCTTCCAGTGCCGAATGCGAGGCGGGTGCCTTTCACGCCCGACTTACCCAGCGTGACCAAGCTCGACGCGGACACGCGCTCGGCGTGCAGATGCAGGCCGCCTATGCTGGCAACAGCACCGGCAGCAACCGTTGTTTTGATGAAATCTCGTCTGGAAACCGGCATGATGATGTGACCTCCGCCCCTAAAACTGGGGTCTCGACCAATTGGCCGAATGGTAGCATAAGTCCGGAAAATTTGGGTCAACACGGCCATGTTCGCCGGACACGCAATCTCGTTAAACTAGCCGGATTTCTCCGCGACGAGCGGCTTGGTTTTTGGACGCATACTTGTGATCGCCACAACGCTGGCCAGAACAAATAATCCGCCGACAACCGTTCGGACGCCCACCGGCTCGCCACCCAGCCAATAGCCCAACACGACAGCAACGACGGGATTGACGTATGCGTAGGTCCCCACCTTGGTGGGAGATTCGTGGTGCAGCAGCCAGACATATGCGGTGAATCCTGCAATCGAACCTGCGAAAACCAGATAGATCAACGCGATCCACGCGGAGCCGGAGATCGTGGAGAGATGAAGCCCGCGACCTTCTCCCTGTAACGCAGCGACCGCAGCCAGCATGATTCCGCCGGCGAGCATCTGCGCGCCTGAACTCATCACCTTCGACGGAGGAAGCGGCAACTTGCGTGACAGCGCCGATGCGACCGACCACCCGATGGCTCCGATGACGAGCGCGATGGCGCCTGCTTTGTCGATTGCGGCGCCGCCGAGATGGCCGAGCAATTGTGGCGGGCTGACGAGGACAGCAACGCCCGCAATCCCGGCAAGGAGCGAAAGAGCGAGCCGCGCGGAAAAGCGTTGGGTGCGGAGAATGAGAATCTCGCACAGTGCCATGAAGCCCGGAATCGTAGCCAGAATGACGGCCGCGATGCCCGAGGGAACGCGCTGCTCCGCCCAGAAGAGGAGCCCGTAGTCGACGACAAAGATGAGAAACGCAAGCAGGAACGCGGAAAGCCACTGGCGCATGGTCGGCCCGCGCTCGCCGTGCGCGATAGCCCAGAGATAAACCAGCAGCCCTGCCGCCAGAAACCGCATGGCGCAGAAGAGAAACGGCGGTAGCTGGCTGACGCCAACGCGGATTGCAAAGAAGGTCGATCCCCAGACAAAATAGATAATCGCGAAGGCGAAGAGCAGCTTCCACCGAGCGGGTTTTATCGCGCTTTCCATCGCCTCACCTTGACCAATTCTTGTTTCCCCTGGAATTCTCGTTCGGTATCACCAGCTGTGCAGCCACTCCGCGTCGCGGCCGATGCGCACCGGTACATGGAAGAGTTCGCTCAGGCGCGGTTCGGTCAGAAGGTCCTCGCGCGGACCGTCGGCGACGATGCGGCCATCGCGCATGAGGATAATGCGCTCGATCTCCGGCAGAATGTCGCCGAGATGATGCGTGACCATTACCAGGCCAGTGCCTTCCCGGGCGAGCCCGCGCAGGGTTTCGCGCAGCTCGCGCTGCGCCGCCAGGTCCAGCGCGTTGGAGGGCTCGTCGAGAAGGAGTTGCTGCGGGCGGTGAACCAGGGCGCGGGCAATCAGGATGCGGCGCTTTTCTCCGGCCGACATGCTGCCGACGAGTTGCTTGGAGAGATGCGTCGCCTCCATCCGCGCCAATGCCTCACGCGCTCGCTCGCGCATTTCATCGGTTACATGCAAATTGGGCCACAGCGTGGAGGCCGAAAAAAAACCGGAGATCACCGCGTCGAGACCGCACGTGACGGCCGTTCGCTCGCCGGGCAGATCGGCGCCCATAGGTCCGGCGGTCACGATGCCGAAGTGGCGGCGCAACTCGGTCAGATCCCAGCGCTCGCGGCCGAAGATGCGGACCAGCATTCCTGGTTGAACGATGGGATAGAGCTGACAGGTCATGGCTAGAATGAGCGTCGATTTGCCGCAGCCGTTCGGTCCGAGGATGGCGACGTGCTCACCGGCGCGGATGCTGAGATTCACGTCGTGCAGAACAACCCGCTCTCCGCGGGCGACGTTGACCGTGCGTATCTCAAGAAAGGTTTGCGAATTGATTTCGTTCTCGCTCATTGACCGGTTCCGATGCGCCCCTCACCTGCTAGATTAAATGGGCTGGATTAAATGGGGTTTGACCGAATGAGCGACATCTCGAGCAACGACCTCCCAAAAGGATTCCGATTTGGCGCCGTGAAAGCCGGCCTGAAGGCCAGCGGACGGCCGGACTTCGCCCTGATCGTGGCGGATTTGCCGGCCAGCGCGGTCGCTGCGTTTACGTCGAACCGCGTGATTGCCGCGCCTCTGATTGTCGACAAGGAGCATTTGAGCGCGACCGGCGGGCGCGTGCGCGTGGCCGCCATCAATGCGGGAAACGCCAACTGCGCCGCGGGCGAGGCGGGCATGCGCGCGGCGCGCGCGACCTGCGCCGCTGTTGCACAGACCTTTGGTTGCCGGACCGAAGAAGTCTTTCCGTCGTCGACCGGGATCATTGGCGTGCCGCTGCCGGCGGAGAAGCTGATTGCCGCGCTGCCGGAGCTGGCTGCGAGTGCTGGGCCGCGAGCCGAGTGATTTTTCCGACGCGGCGCACGCGATACTGACAACGGATCTGGTTGCGAAGATGGCCTTTGCGCGGCTCGATTTGAAGGGCGGGGATGGAGCCGCGCGCGAGGTGCGGATTGCGGCCTTCGGCAAAGGCTCAGGCATGATTCATCCGCAGCTTGTGCCGCACGCGACAATGCTGGTCTACGTGATGACCGACGCTGCGATCGAGCCTGCCGATCTCGACGGCTACCTGCGCGCCGCGATTGAGGTCAGCTTCAACCGCATTTCGGTCGACGGGGATACGTCGACAAACGACACTGTCCTGCTTCTCGCGTCGGGCGCCAGCGACGTGAAGATTGGTGCAGGCGACGCGGCGTTTGTGGCCGCGCTGACCGATGTGTGCACTTCGCTGGCCAAGCAAGTGGTGGCCGACGGCGAAGGTGCGTCACACGTGGTTGAAATAAGAATCGACGGGGCTGCAAGCGACGCTGACGCGCTGCGCGTGGCGAAAGCAATTGCTCATTCGCCACTGGTGAAGACGGCGTGGGCCGGGTGCGATCCGAACTGGGGACGGCTGGCGGCAGCGATCGGCTACTCGGGCGCGCAAGTCGATCCGGCGCGCATCGACATTCGCTTTGGTGAGCTGCAGATTTGCCGTGACGGCGGACGAGCGGCCGAGTTTGACGAAGCCTCAGCCCACGAGTACATCAGCCAGCGCGAGTTCTCGATCTCGATTGACTTGCACCAGGGACAGGGATCGTGCGTGTTTTGGACGACCGACCTGACGGCACAATATATACACATCAACGCGGACTACTCAACATAGTCCGTGCAATCTCAGGTCCCCCGGATACGAGAGAACTCGGCGCACCCAGCGCACGACGAACAACCGTGGAAAGTGATCGATCTTTCCTCGCCTTGAGGGGCAGCTGTTAGAGATGTCAACCTTCCCCAAGCCTCCCAATCCCCCCAACCCTTTGAAAAGATTAGCTAAAAGAATTTCCCCAAGTTTGCCGATTAATTCGCGCGAATTGGTAGCCTTGAAGATTAAAGGGGATTCTTCATGGCAACCACAACCATTTCCACCATCACCGCCGCCCGCACGCCTCAAACCTCGTCAGGCGATCCCGGCAAGGAGGCCATCGACACTGCCAGGACCGCTCAGCCCACCATCTAGCACAATCCAAACCACATCCGCGAGCTCGACCGGCCAAAATCCGAAAAGAAGAAAAATAAATAAGAAAAAATTTGGGATGTTTCGCTTACTCTTCGCCACTTAACTCATTTAGAATCAACAAACCGTTTTCAGAATTGTCGAAAATATGCATCCAATTGCGCCGCATTTATGACCAATAAAGCCTCTGGAATCAACAGGCGACTTGCTCAAATGCAAAAGGTGCGTTTTCGCCTCTTCGCGCCTTCATCCCGCCCCCTCTGGCGCGCCGCAGTACAGCCTGCCGGGTGGCGGCGATAGACGCCAGCGGCGTTGTGGCCGCGCGGTTGTGACTCAGGGGGGTGGAGAAGACTGCGGCTAGCGGGCGCGGGGATGGGTGCGGTCGTAGACGGCGGTCAACTGTGCGGTGGTGAGTTGGGTGTAGCGCTGGGTAGTGGAGAGGCGCTCGTGGCCGAGGAGTTCCTGAATGGCGCGGAGATCGGCGCCTTCTTCAAGCAGATGGGTTCCAAATGCGTGGCGCAGGGTGTGCGGATGAACGTCCGACGGCAGCCCGCGCAGGATGGCGATGCGCTTCACAATGCGGCCGACGCTGCGCGTGGTGAGGCGAGCCTGGCCGCCTTTCTTGAGGCCGCGCAGTTGCAGATTGAGGAAAAGTGCGGGCGTATTGAGAGCCTTCTTTTCGTCGCCGGCTGCAAGCCGCGCGGAGCGCTCGGCGATGTAGGCGCGGAGTGCCTCTGCTGCTGAGTCGCCGAGTGGAACGTAACGCTGCTTCTGGCCTTTGCCGCGCACGAGGATAGCCTCATTGGCCCAGTGAATGTCGTCGAGATTGAGGGCGGTCAGCTCGGCATTGCGGATGCCGCAGCCGTAGAGCATCTCCAGGATGGCCTTGTCGCGCGCGGGCCAACTCGCGGCGTCGTCGAGCACGGAATCGACCACGCGGTTCATTTGTTCAATGGATGGCACGCGGGGCAGATGCTTGGGCAGGCGCGGCGTAGAGACGAGCGAAGCGGCGTTCTGCTCGATGTAGTGATTGCGAGCCAGCCATTTGAACCAGCTGCGAATGGAAGCGAGCGCGCGGGCGGCGGAGGCCTTGGAGAGCCCGCGATCGTAGAGCGTGCCGAGATAGGAACGGATGTGGGTGTGCTCGATGCGGGCGACTGTGAGGCGGGGATGGTGGCCGGCGAGCCAGGCGGCGAAGCCGTGCAGTTCGCGACGATACGCTCGGAGGGTGTGGGCCGATGAACCGCGCTCGGCGGAGAGGACGTGGAGATAGGCGTCGACCAATTCTGCGATTTTGGAAGCGCTGGTTTTGGAATCGGCTCGGGAGGCAGCAGAGACTGAGGCAGCAGCGGGCGAGGGTGGGGGCGGAGCGGCGGTTGCGCTCATTGAGTTTCCTCGCTGGAGCTGCGCGGCTCAATTCTGGGCTCGACAAGTTGCGGACCGGGGCGCGGGACGGCTTCGGAAGCGGGATCGGCCACGCGACGCGCGCCGCGCGGATGATGCATGCGATGCACGGCCTTGAGGCGGCCGAGAGCCAGGTGTGTGTAAACCTGCGTGGTGGAGATGTCGGCGTGTCCGAGCATCATTTGCACGCTGCGCAGGTCGGCGCCGTGCTCGACCATGTGCGTGGCGCAACTGTGGCGCAGGCCGTGAGGGCTGGTGGAGTGGTTGGAGCGCTTGACGAGGCTCCAGATCCATTGGCGCGTGAGGGGCATGCCGCGCAGAGAGAGGAAAAGGCGTGAGCGATCCTGTGCTGTCGGTCTTTTCTTGCGAACCGAACTGATGCGTTCGAGGTGAGGCCTGCCTTCACGCAAATACTGCTCTAAGGCCTGAAGCGCGGATCGCCCGAGCGGCACGATGCGCTCCTTATCGCCTTTGCCGCGAACCTGTGCGCGTCCGGAATCGAGGCCGAGATCGCTGACCGAAAGCCCGGTGACCTCGGAGACGCGGAGGCCGCCGGCATAGAGCAGCTCGAGAATGGCGCGGTCGCGCAGCGCAGTGGCCTTGGCCTGGGGATGCGAGGCAGCGAGTGCAGCGCGTTCCAGCATTTCGGTCACTTCGGGCTCGGCGAGAGATTTGGGCAGAACTTTCCAGGCCTTGGGCGACTCGATGTTGACGGTGGGGTCGTGATGAATGCGGCGATCGAGAAGAAGCCACTTATAAAAGCCGCGGAGACAGCTCAGCTTGCGCGCGGCGGAGCGGGAATCGATGTTGTGCGTGCGCAGGTGTTCGAGGAAGGCTGAGACGTCGGACTCAACGGCGGAGATGAGGACAGCGTTGCGGTCTTCGAGAAGCTCGGAAAAGATGCGCAAATCGCTGAGATAGGCCTCGCAAGTGAGCGGGCGAAGTCCTTTTTCCACACGAAGATAGGCGGCATAGTCCTTTAAGAGAGCGAGATTGTTTTTAGCCTT
The DNA here is from genome assembly GCA_963813015.1 of uncultured Acidobacteriaceae bacterium. GTDB lineage: Bacteria > Acidobacteriota > Terriglobia > Terriglobales > Acidobacteriaceae > Telmatobacter. Next base: position 8,341 of record CAWEXN010000010.1, on the reverse strand, counting down.
CACAGATTCGATTATCGGCGCGTTGAAGGTGCGGATGGTCGGACGGACGTGCCGCCGAACCTTGTTCGTCACGTTACTGACGCACAAGCTCCTCGTTATAGGCAATCCGAATGCGCAGTCGAGCGAGGGAATGAAGGAAAGAGCGCGGGCGCAGAAGTGATCGTGGAATGGGGTTTTGCCGATAGGGAGGATGTGGCGGGACAGGCAGCCGCGCGAGGGAACCATGGCGAAGAAAGACAAGAAGCACAAGCACGGCGAAGGGAATGGGGTGTTCAGGCCGAACGGGACAATGTGCGCGAATGCTAAGGCAAACGGGAGCACGAGTGAGCAGACGAATGGAAGCGCAAACGGCAAGGGAAATGGCAGCATGGCGGCGCTGCGGCTGGGCAAAGATTGCGATTACGAGCGCGAATTGCGACGGTTGCAGGTGGAGCTGGTGAAGCTGCAGGAGTGGATCCGTCACGAGGGGCTGCGCGTGGTGGTGCTGTTCGAGGGGCGCGACGCTGCGGGCAAAGGCGGAGCGATTAAGCGGATCGCGGACTCGCTGAATCCGAGGGTGTGCCGGATTGCTGCGCTGGCGACGCCGACGGAGCGCGAGAAAACGCAATGGTACTTCCAGCGCTACGTGGCGCATTTGCCGGCAGCGGGCGAGATGGTGCTGTTCGACCGGAGCTGGTATAACCGCGCGGGCGTGGAACACGTGATGGGATTCTGCACGGAAAAGGAATATGTGGAATTCATGCAGAGCTGTCCGGAGTTCGAGCGCATGCTGGTGCGGTCGGGGATCGTGCTGATCAAATACTGGTTCAGCGTGAGCGACGAGGAGCAGGAGCGGCGGTTTCATGACCGGATGGACAAGCCGACGAAGCGATGGAAGCTAAGCCCGATGGATCTGGAGTCGCGCAAGCACTGGGCGGATTATTCGCGGGCCAAGGACGAGATGTTTGCGGTGACGGACACCAAGCAGGTTCCGTGGTACGTGGTGAACGCCGAGAGCAAGAAATCGGCGCGGCTGAACGTGATCCGGCACCTGCTCTCGATGATTCCTTACCGCGATTTGACGCCTGCGCCGCTGAAGCTGCCGCCGATCATGAAGTCGAAGTATGTGAGGCCGCCGATCCAGGAGCAGAACTTCATTCCGGCGGTCTATGGGTGAGGCGGCAGACAGCAGACAGCAGACGGCAGACGGCAGACAGCAGACAGCAGACAGCAGACAGCAGACAGCAGACAGAAAGGGGGTCACAGGCAGTTAAGAAGTCTTCATTTGTGTGAGGGCCGTGCAGACGGTTTGCTTCTCGACGGGACAAATTCGCTTTTCGAGGGGACAGGCGCGAGGGAGGTCGTAAGGCATATGCTGGCGTCAGAGTGAAAGGCATGCGGTGAGAAGATGGCGACGACGAGCGGGAAGACCGTTTCTCTGGTTCTGGGAAGCGGTGGTGCTCGAGGTTTGGCGCACATAGGCGTCATTCATTGGCTCGACGAGAATAACTTCAAGATCAAGTCGGTAGTTGGCTGTTCAATCGGCGCAGTGATCGGGGGCATCTATGCTGCCGGGAAACTGGATGTGTATGAAAAATGGGTGCGAACTTTAACGAAAGCCGATATCGTCACGCTGCTCGATCTTTCATGGGAGAAGAGCGGACTGGTGAGAGGCGAGAAACTCGTCAACACCCTGATTGGCCTGGTGGGAGAGAAACTGATTGAAGAACTCCCGATCGCATTTACGGCCGTGGCCACCGACCTGAGAGGCCAAAAGGAGGTTTGGATACGGTCGGGCAGCCTCTTTGATGCCATGCGCGCCTCCTTCGCGATCCCTCTCTTCTTCACTCCATTCAAGTACAAGGGAGTCGATCTTGTCGATGGAGGAATTCTGAATCCCGTGCCCATCGCGCCGACGGCTTGCGATGGAACAGACATGACGATCGCCGTGAACCTGAACGGTTCCGCTGAGAGTTCGATAGAGCCGGATAAGGTGATCACTGCTTCGGAGACCGCTTTGTCCCCGTTCCGCGAGAAGATCAACCGCTTCATTGGCCGCCTTCAACCACCAGCGACGAGCGGGGAAAGCCGGGATTGGGGAGGGTACGAAATCGCCATTCAGGCGTTCGACGCCATGCAGAGCGCCATAGCCCGCCAGAAGCTGGCCGTCTATCCGCCGGACACCGTCATAGAAATCGCCAGGAGTGCGTGTCGAACGTTGGAGTTCGACCGGGCAGCCGAGATGATCGCATTGGGATACACAAAGGCCAAGATGTGCGGCCTTGCGACTTCGGCTGGCGGGCGCTAGCAAGCGCCGCCGGGCAACGTCATGGGCCCATCCATTCGAGATGGGGTTTTGAGGTCATAGGCAAAGCGTCACAATCTCCGCCTTCAACTTTCCATGCGCATTTACGGTCAGAAGCCCTACGGTCACCGGCAGGTCGAATCGGCGTGGGCCGCAGGAGCCGGGGTTAAAGTAGAGGACGCCCTTTTTCGTGACGAAATTTGGGACGTGGGTGTGGCCGTGGAGGACCGCGGCAAATTTGGCTGCGGCGGGGTCGAGGTGCAGCGTTTTGAGGTCATGGAGCATGTAGAGGTAGAGGCTCGCGTGGGGAGGGTTCTCGATGAGGACGACGTCGGTCTCGGGCAGCTTGCCGCAGGGGCCTTCTCGGTCGACGTTGCCGCGGATCGCAGTTACCGGCGCAATCTTCTCCAAAGCTTCAAGGACCGGAGGTCTGCCGACGTCGCCGAGATGGAGGATGCGGTCGACGCCGGCGAGGGCTGGCAAGACTTCGGGGCGGAGGATGCCGTGGGTATCGGAGATGATTCCGAGCTTCACGTTTTCAGAATAAGCTGCGCCGGCGGAGGTAGGCTGAGAGAAGGTGCGCACGCAAATTGAGATGAACGAAAACCCCGCAGCTAAGCACGCACACACCCGAACCAACTGGCGGCAAACGCTGGCTGCTTACACCGAGCCGCGTGTCTTGCAGGTGCTCGCACTCGGTTTTTCAAGCGGCCTGCCGCTGCTGTTGACTTACTCAACTCTTTCAGCGTGGCTTTCCACAGTCGGCGTGCGTCGCGCAGCGATCGGCGCTTTCGCGCTGGTTGGTACGCCTTACGCATTCAAGTTTCTTTGGGCGCCGGTGATGGATCGCGTGCCTCCGCCATTGCCTTTGGGACGGCGGCGCGGTTGGGGAATCACCGTGCAGATTCTTCTGATCGGCGCAATTCTCTGCCTGGGATCGTGCGATCCGAAACACAACTTGCCCCGGATGGCCGCCTTGGCGCTGGTGGTCGCATTTCTATCGGCGAGCCAGGACATCGTGATCGATGCGTGGCGCGTCGAGAGCACGAACGCGGATCAGCTGTCTCCCGGGGCTTCCATGATTCAAGCCGGCTACCGTATCGGCATGCTGGTTTCCGGGGCGGGCAGCCTTTTGATCGCGGATTATGCCGGGTGGTTCGCGGCCTATGCCACCATGGCGGCGCTCGTTGCGGCAGGACTCGTGGTGTTCTTGCTGGCTCCTGAACCGAAGGTGCCGGCGGAAACGTCGCGCGCGGTGGAATCGGGCTGGCATGCGGTTCGCCACGCGCTTTCGAGGGCTGTCATCAGTCCCTTTCGCGATTTTATGCAGCGGCCGCTTTGGCCCGTCATCCTTGTCGCCATCTTCGGATACAAGCTGGGCGAGGCGATGGCGGGAGTGATGTCGACGCCTCTCTATATATCGTTGCGATTCTCTCTCCCTGAGATCGCTGCCGCATCGAAAGTGTTCGGATTTTTCTCGATCGTGGGCGGGGTTTTGCTGGGCGGAGTCGTGACGACGCGGTACGGAATCCTCCGCTCGCTGATCCTTTGTGGGATATTGCAGTCGGCGGGGAACCTGTTTTTTGTCCTGCAGGCTGTGGGTGGACATCGCATCGGCTATCTTGCCTTATGTGTCACCGCCGAGAACATCACCGGCGGAATGGCAGGGACCGCGCTGATCACTTATATTTCGAGCCTGTGCTCGCCCGCGTTCACGGCGACAGCGACTCAGTACGCGCTGCTTTCCTCGATTACATTGCTCGGGCGCACCGTGGTGGCCTCGTCAGGAGGATGGTTGTCAGAGAAGATGGGCTGGCCGTGGTTCTTTGTGATGACGAGCGTCGTGGGACTGCCGGCACTTCTTCTTTTCCCCTTGGTCGCACGGCGTAACGATCTCAACCAGGGAAAGCTCGCTCTCGATAGCGCGGAGGCCGAGCCGGAAGATCCGGTCCCATCTTAGAAGTGTGACCGGCCGGCGCATTTCCATGCGGAACTTCGCGGCCGTTGTCCCCGCAGAAAACAAAAACGTGCGGAGGGCAGGGCTATTGAGCAGCACTCAAGAAAAGAATACAGCGACACGGGCGCGAGCATGGGGTCTAAGTGGAGATGAGAGTTTTTGCGAGGGGAGTTTTTGCGATTGCTGCGTTGGCGTGGGTCGCCTGCGGCTCAACGCAGTTGAGTTCGCAGGCGCCGGATGGAAGCTCAGGCAATCTGCAGGCGGAGGCGCGACAGATTCTTGCGCTGGCCAACCAAGCGCGAATACAGGCGGGAGTGGGAAGGCTGGATTGGGATCCGGCGTTGGCGGCTGCAGCCCTGGTGCACTGCGAGCGCATGGCGGAGGAAGGGCCGATTGCGCACCAGTACAGCGGCGAGGCGGATCTGACCACGCGGACAGCGGAGGCGGGCGCGCACTTTAGTGTGATTGAGGAGAATGTGGCAGTGGGGCCGTCGGCAGATGCGATTCACGAAGAGTGGATGCACTCGCCGGGGCACCGCGCGAACCTGCTGAGCCCGGATGTGGACCGAGTGGGTGTGGCCGTGGTGGCCGCTCGCGGAGTTCTGTACGCGGTGGCCGATTATTCGCGTGGCGTGGAGCAGTTGAGCGCGGCGCAAGTGGAAGCGCGGGTGGCCGCACTCATTCGCGTGAGCGGAGTGGCGATACTGCGAGACCCGAGCGTGGCGCGCGCGGCGTGCGCTTCGGATGAAGGAATGCCGCGCGCGGAAAGCGGCGAGACGCCGCGCTTCGTGATGCGTTGGCAGGCCGGGGATTTGACCGAGTTGCCGAAGGCGCTGGTGGATCGGCTGGCGTCAGGCAATTATCGCCAGGCATCTGTGGGGAGTTGCCCGGCGCAAGGGTCGAAGGGTTCGTTTACGGCGTATCGGGTGGCTGTGGTGCTGTATTGACGAGTGAAAGAGTGAAGAAGCGAAGGAGTAAAGGAGTGAAAGTGTCAGTCGGCGATCACGGCCTCATCCGAATTCCTGGTGATTTTTCCAAAGTTCGGGCAAGGGGAGACGCGTGGGGCCGCAGACGAAGATGTCGGGGTGGTACTGGCTCTCTTCATTCTGCGCACCCTCGGAGTTTCCGTTGTGCGCGGCGAGGCGGCAGCCGGTGAAGATTGAGTCGGCCTGCTTGCGCGTGAGCCCGATGACGATGAAGGTAGTGGGCACAGGGGTTGGAAAGCCGCGTAAGTATTCAGAGTTAGTGGTGCCGATGGGCTCGGGGAGGTTGTAGGCGCGACCGAGGACGTCGATGGCGCCGTACTCGCCGTAGTTGCCGGTAGTGATACCAAGGTGCGCCTGCTGATCGGGCGGCAAGGAGTCGCGGATTTGGGCGACGGTGCGGACGAGATCGTTCCAGCCGATTTCTTCGCGCAGATCGTAGCTGTGGCTGAGGGCGTATTGCTTGAGCGGGCCGCTAGTCGCGAGAGGCAGAAGCAGCGCGCATACGAAAACGGAGATAAAAGCGAAGCCAGCGAAATAGGCGGAGGCGATGGTCACTCGGCCCCAACGCGGGAGTGTGCGCAGCCAACCCTCGGCGCGCACAGCGCCCATCGCGAGGAGCATGGGATAGGCAGGCGCGACGTAGTAGTGACGGCCCTTGCTGGCCCAGAAAATTACGAGCGGAACGAGATACATGAAGGCGATCATGCGGTAGCGGCGATCGCGCAGGTAGCCGATGAAGCCGGCGATCCAGAGCGGCGCGGCAGCGAGATTGGCGCAGATGAAGAACTGTCCGGAGAGGAAGCCGCCGGCGCGGCCTTCGCCGACGTCGCGCTGGTGAATGTGCTGGAGGAAGGTGTAGGAGATCCAGTTGTGATGGGCGAGCCAGATGAAATTGGGGAGGAAGATGAGGAGTGCGAGAGCGACGCCTGCCCAGAACCAGCCGGACTTGAAAAAGCGGCGTGAGGGCGTGAGGACAAGGCCGGCAAGAATTCCGGCGATATAGAAAACGATGGCGTATTTGGTTTCGAGACCGAGGCCGAGCGTAGCGCCGATGGCGACCCACCAGCGCGGGTCTTCGGACTTGAGGAGGCGGATGACGAAGTAAGCGGCGAGAACCCACCAGAGGAGATCGAATGAAGTGTACTGAAACTCATGGCCTTCAAAGATGGGAAGCGGGGAAAAGCCGACGGCGAGGGCCGCAGTGACCTGCGCGAGGCGCGAGCCGCCGAGTTCTTTGGTCATGAGGCCGCCGAGGATGACCACCGCAAACTGCGCGATGACCGCGGTCAGGCGGAGACCAACGATAGAGACGCCGAAAAGAGCGAGGGCGATGTGCTGGATGAATGGAGTGAAGGGAGGATAGGCGACGAATCCCCAGTCGAGATGGCGCGCGTCAGAGAGGAACTGGAGCTCGTCGCGATGAAAGCCGTAACGATTGTTGGTAAGGAGATGGAGGAGCGCGAAGGCCGCGGCGATGGCGAAGAGGATGGCGAGATCGGACTTGCGAGCGCGGTCGCGAGTGGGCTGGTCGAGAGCGCTTGTGGACAAAACTTCCTCCTGATGTTTGCTCAGAGAAGTTTACGCAGTGGAGCTAGGCGCGGTTCCGTTGCTACGCTCGCGGGGCTGGGGAATTCGGACGGAAGCCATTCCTGCGGCGGTTGCTGCCTGAATGCCCATGTCGGTGTCTTCAAAGACGAGGCAGTCTTTGGGCGCGACGCCGAGGCGTGCGGCGGCGGTGAGGAATGCGTCGGGAGCAGGCTTGGAGCGCGCGTAGTCCTCGGAGCCGACGAGGATGGGGAAGCGATCGAGCAGGCCGACGGCGGTGAGCGACTTGACGATGGATTCGCGGGTGCTTCCGGAGACGACGGCAAAAGGAATCTGGTCGTGCTGGGCGACGATCTGCTCGAGCACCTCCGGAATGGGCTTGAGGTCGTGAAGAAGCGAGAAGTAGAGGTCCTCTTTGCGCTCGGCAACGGCTTCGACGGGCATGCTAAGGCCCCGCATCTGGTTCAGCGAGGCGATGATTTCGACCGGCGGCTTCCCGCCCCAGGAGTAAAAGAGATCTTCGTCGAGAGTGCAACCCCATTCGCCGAGCGCCTGCTTCCACGCGATGTAGTGTAGCGGCATGGAGTCGACGATGGTGCCGTCGCAGTCGAAGAGATAGGCGTGAAAAGCGCCGGGGGGAATTTGAAGTCGCATCAGGCTCCGTGGTTTTTCTTAGATCAGGTTAGGGTTTGCACTATCCCACCCCAAGAGTCTCCGCTTCACGTCGAGATTTTAGGATGGGGCAACCGGATTCGTGGTGAGTTTATCGCGCGGCGGCGGGCTCGGGCTGCGATGCGCCGCCCTCGCCTGGCCTGGTTGGCTCCATTCGGAGCGCGTTGTTGAAGCGGTTGAAGTAATTGAAGAGTCCGATGGCGCAAAGCAGTTCGACGATTTCACCTTCAGAGTAAAAGCCGCGAAGCTCGGCGAATTGCTCGTCGGTGACTGCATTGGCGTTGCGGGTAACGGTTTCGGCGAGGCGCAAAGCGGCCTTTTCCGCGGGAGTAAAGTCTTCGCGGCGCGGCCAGTCGGCGAGGTGCGAAAGCTGGTCATCGGTCCAGCCGAGGTTGCGGGCGAGAATGGTGTGGCTGGCAAGGCAGTAGGGCGTCTCGTTCACCTGGCTGGTGCGGACGATGATGAGCTCTTTGAGCTTGGTCGAAACGGTGCCAGTGTTCAGGACGGCGGCGAAATGAGCCTGCATGGTGGCGTAGATTTCGGGCCGGTGGGCCATGACGCGGAACATGTTGGGGACGTTGCCGCGCAGGGCAAAAGCCTTGTCGTAGAGAGCGGCGATTTCGGGGGCCAATTGGCTGCGGTCGACGCGGGAAATCCGGGACATTGCGGCTCCTTTAGGTCCTTTCTCATGGTACCGTTTGGGGCCGATTCCCGCGCCGGTTTCGCAATGGGTTTTGTCACTGGTGGAGGCAATGGTGACGCTTTTGACGCGCTCCGCGAGGTTTGCTAACGTAAGAGAGGACAATCCTGTTGCCAAACACTCCTCAGTAGCTCAATGGCAGAGCATTCGGCTGTTAACCGAAGGGTTGTAGGTTCGAGTCCTACCTGAGGAGCCAA
>CAWEXN010000009.1:0-182129 GCA_963813015.1 uncultured Acidobacteriaceae bacterium | reverse complement strand
GCGTAACCCAAAGGGTTTCAGGAACTTGCCGGAGCACCGGGGATGGCAAAGGGGGGGCAATGGGGCAAGAGGATCGGAGATGATTGGAGTCCCGCTCACTCCCGAACCGCAGCCATTGTGCTTCGCCGCGCAGGACCAATGTTGCGGGCAAGAATCCCGGCTGCACTTCCATGGGGCGCTATACTTTCGGCAAGGCGGAACACGTCGAGCAGGTTCCGATTCGTCACCAATGCCGCGATTTGAATGCGCCGGGTGGGCTTTCTGTGGTCTGCTATTCCTTGTCTGCGCCGTGATCGCAAGCGGCCAATCCTCAACCAATCGCGCCTCGGTAACCGTCATGGTGGTGGACGAGAATGGCCAGGCGGTCGAAGGCGCCCAGGTGACGATTGCCGAACCGGGAACGGAGCCGGCGCGACTGTGGACCGACTACGCTGGAAACTGCGAATACGCGCTGCGGCAAGGCGAGCCGTACCGGATCACCGTTGAGAAGGCTGGATTCTATAAGGCCGATGAGAGCGGCGTTGATCCGAGCTTGAGCGGCGTGAGAGTGGTGTTGGCGCACGAGCAGATTGTGCGCCAGCAGGTGGATGTGACGGCGTCGACGCCGGGAATCGACACACAACAAGTCTCCGACCAGAGCGCGATGAATACGCCGGAGATCGTGAATATCCCTTATCCGACTTCGCGTGACATCCGCAATGTGCTGCCGTTCAATCCCGGCGTCGTTCAGGATGAGACGGGCCAGGTACACGTGGCCGGGTCGGAGACATGGGAGACGCTGGACACGATGGATGGATTCGACATCCGCTCGCCAGTGGGCGGCTCGCTGAGTTTGAGAGTGAGCACGGATGCGGTGCGCACGATTGACTCAGAGACGACGCGGTATCCGGTGGAATTCGGGCGGGCGACAGGCGGCGTGATTGCGTTCTACACGGGAATGGGCGACAACAAGTTTCGCTTCAACGTGACGGATTTTATCCCGTCTTTCCGCGAGCTGAATGGACTCCATTTTGACAAGTTTGTTCCGCGCTTTACGTTCAGTGGGCCGCTGAAGCGCGACCATGCGTGGTGGTACGACGGCGTGGAAACAGAGTGGGACAACATTTATATCTCCGAGCTGCCGGCCAACGCCAATACCGACGAGCTGGTGCGCGGGAGCAACCTGGTCAAGGCGCAGGTGAATGCGACCCAAGCGAACATCTTGTCTGGGGGGCTGCTCTACAACAACTACCATTCGCCGTACGACGGGATCTCATCGCTTACGCCGCAAGAAAGCACGGTGAAGCGCAACACGATTGCGTGGATGCCGTACGTGCGGGATCAGCAGAGCTTCGCCGGTGGTGCGTTGATGGATGTTGGCGTAGGGTTGGTGAGCATTCGCGATGGTTACGAGCCGCACGGGAGCGCACCGTACGAGTACACGCCGGAACAGACGGAGGGCAGCTATTTTGAAAACCTGAGCGGGAGATCGCAGAGATTGGAGGGGACCGGGGCGTTGTATTTGCCGCCGCGGCAGTGGATGGGACGGCACGATGTGAAGGCGGGACTGGAAGGGGATCACATCGCCTACGACCAGAAGCAGACAAGGACGCCGGTGAGTTATTTGCGCGAGGATGGGGCGCTCGAACGGCAGAGCGTTTTTGCGCCGGCGCCGGCATTCACGATGCATAACGGCGAGATCGGCGCTTATATCCAGGACCGGTGGCAGCCGGCGAAGGGGTGGATGTTTGAGCCGGGTCTGCGATTCGACTGGGACGAGATTGTGCGGAAGGCGGTTGTTGCGCCGCGAGTGGCGATGGTGTATGCGCCGCCGGGAGACAAGAATACGACGAAGATTTCGGCGGGGATCGGGCTCTATTACGAGCACACTTATCTCTACGATCTGGCTCAGACGTACGCGGGTGTTCGCTATGACACGTACTACGAAGTGGATGGAATGACGCCAACGGGACCGGCGGAGGAGACGGAGTTTACCGCGAACGATGGCCTGCTGAAAGCGCCGCGGGCGCTGAACTGGAGTGTGGGCGTGGAGCGCAAGCTGCCGTGGGCCATTAATGCGGGCGCGAATTTCATGGAAAAACGCACGACAAATGTGTTCACGTTTGCGAATCAGAGCGGGACGGCGGCGTTGGCGGGGGATTATCTGCTGACCAACAGACGGGAAGATCGCTACAGCTCAGAGGAGTTCGACGCGCGAAAGCTCTTTGGGAATGACTATACGTTCTATGTGTCGTACACACATTCTTCGGCGAGAACGAACGCGGCGCTCGAATACTTCCCAACGCCGTCGGCGCTAGGTCCGCAACAGAGTGGGCCGCTGCCGTGGGACGTGCCGAACCGGGTGATTTCATGGGGATGGCTGCCGGTGCCGTTTGCACGGCTGCGGAATCGGTGGGATTTTGTGTATCTGATCGACGAGCATACGGGGTTTCCGTATACGGCGGTGAATGCGGCGCAGGAAGTCGTTGGCGCAGCAGGCGGCCAGCGCTTTCCGGATTTCGTGAATTTCAGCCCAGGCCTCGAATGGAAGTTTCATTTCCGCGGACAGTACTGGGGACTGCGCGGCGTGATGCAGAACGCGACGAACAGCGCGGATCCGGCGGTGGTGAATAATGTGGTTGATTCGCCGGAGTTTGGAATCTTCAGCGAATTGCAGGGGCGGGCGTTCACGGCGCGGATCCGGCTGATTGGGACGAAGTGAAGAAGGCAGGGACCGAGGGACTGAGGGAACAAGGGACTACGGGACTGCGGGACTAAGGGACTGCGGGACTATGGTGGGGCCGATGCAAGATCTGGGTAAAATGCTGTTGGGACTTGGGCTGCTGCTGGCGCTGATTGGCGGAGGGATTTTGCTGGCGGCGCGGATGGGTCTCCCGCTGGGACGATTGCCGGGCGATCTTTCGTATAAGAGCAAAAATATTACGTTTTATTTTCCGCTGGGGACTTCGATACTGATCAGCGTTGTGCTGTCGGTGGTTTTGTATTTGCTGTCGCGGCTGAGACGGTAGGGTGGTGTCTCCAAGGTTCGTCCCGCACTTCGCACATCCCAAATGCAGGTCCTTCGACTCCGTCCGCCACGGCGGACTTCGCTCAGGATGACTGCATTCTGTTAGGATCGCTGCTTATTTTTGGTGCGGATTTTGGGGCAATGATTAAGGCGTGCTCAGCCTGAAAGCAAACATGCCGCCCGAAGGCGGCATGTTGAGCAAGGGCGATGGCTCTGGCGCTAGACGCCTACGCCAAATTCGCTGGCCTGTTGCGAGCCGGCGTTGGAATAAAAGTCGTAGGGAGTGCGCTTCTTGAAGCGGTAGCGGTTGCGCAGTTCGGCGCCGACGTAGATGCCCACGGCAGCAACGGCAATACCGACAGAGAACCAGGTGATGACACGCAAGGCAGTCGATCCGGATTTTTCCGGTTCGGAGGAGTCTGGAACAAGCAATTCAGTTTCAGGATCGGCGGACATCGAACTCAAGCCTCCCACGCTCACATGATAGCGCAGGTGGGGCGGGACCGAGGCGGGGAGCGGTGCGGAAAACACGGAAGTACCTTACGCGAAAGTGTTAATTTGGGCCAGCCATGCGGCTTTTTCCGATTCAGGAAGGAAGCTGGCACGGAAGGAATTGGCGGCCAACTGGCGGAGCTCGTCGCGGGTAAACCCCTGCTGGGTGTGGGCGAGGAGGAACTCGTTGGCGAGGTCGGAGGCAAAGAAGGCTGGATCGTCGGAGTTGAGTGTGACCAGGAGGCCGCGATCAAAGTAGCGGCGGAGGGGATGAGCGGCGAAGGAGGGACAGACGCCGGTACGGACATTGGAGCTGGGATTGAGCTCAAGGGGCGCGCTCCGCGCCTTAAGGTCTTGGAGAAGTTTTTCGTCGCGAATGGCAGACAAGGCATGGCCGATTCGTTCGGAGCCGATGGCGAGTGCCTCCCAGATGGCCTCGGGGCCGGTGGTTTCACCGGCGTGGTTGGTGAGGCGGAGGCCGGCAGATTGGGCTCTCGCGTAGAGGTGGCGGAATGGCGCGGAGGCGCAGCGACGCTCGTCACCGCCGAGACCGATGGCGACGACGGAGGGGTAATGTTCGCGCATCTCGGCGGCTTTGCGGAAGACGCGATCGGCTTCTTCGACGGTGAAGTGGCGGACGGCATCGAAGATCCAGAAGAGCGAGAGGCCAAGCTCGCGCGCGGCGCGTTCGCGAGCGCGCTCGAGGGCGGCGAAGATGGGCTCGAAGCAGCGGGGATCGAAGTTGCGCCACATATAGATGACGCCGACCGAGATGTAGACCTCGGCGTGGACCACACCCTGGGCGGCGAGTTGTTCCATCATGTGCCACGCGACTATCTCGTAGTCTTCGGGGTCACGAAGGCGGCGGGTGACGGCCTTGAAGGACTCAATAAATTCGGTAAAGTCGGAAAAACGGTAGAGCGCCTCGGCGTCGTGGTGCGTGAGGGGCACGACGTCGTGACGGGCGCTGAGCTCGACCAGAGTGGCGGGCGCGATGGTGCCTTCGAGATGCAGATGCAGCTCGGCCTTGGGCAGGCGGCGGATGAATTCCTGAATTTCCGTCACAGCTTCAGTTTAGCCGGTCAGCAAGTCAGCGAGTCAGCCTCAGCATTCGCGTTACGGCTAGTTCAACTTAATCGCGGTTGCACGATTACCGACGAAGGTGATGGTCCACTTTTTGCCGGCTTGATTGTAGGTGATGGTGCGGGTGCCTTCGCCGGCGCTTTCGACATGCTGATCCTGGCCGATGGACATGCGGGTTTGCAACTCGTTCATTCCCGGAATGACCTGATGTGCGTCGACAGCAGCCCAGATGTTTTTTGGCCAGTTGTCGTAGATGGAATGCGGATCGTCGTAATAAAAGAGCACATCGCAGAAGTATTCTTCCTGGCTGCCGTCGATAGCGCCGATGACGGTGGCGTAAAGGTCGGGGCTCGATGGCAGAGAGAAGATGGCGAAGGTCTGGCGGGTGCCGTGGGAGATTCCGTCGTCAACCTGATCGGGCGGCACGGCCTTGATGACTTTTTTGATGTCGAGCTGCTGGGCGGATGGAATTTTTCCTTGGTCTTTGGTGAAGTCGATATGACCAGATTTGTAGGAGAAATAGGGCATCGTGTAGCCGTTCTTCATCCAGACGGTTGTGCCTTGGAGCTTGAGGGCATCGTCGAAGGAGGTCATGAACTTCATGCGCACGACGGCGACGTCGTCGGGCGTGAGGGTCTGCTCGGGAGCAGTTTCGGGAAGGACGCCGGGATTGCTGCGGTGCTCGAAGACAGAGAAGAGATAGATGCCCCCGATGGCGATGGTAACGAGCGTAATGAGTCCAGCTTTTTGCCAGGTCTTCATGGGGCTACCGTATCAGTTTAGTGCTCCGGCCTCTTCGATGGTGATTGCCGAACGAGTGCGGGCGGGGACGCCCGCACGACAGCCGGCGAGGACGCCGGCGGTACAGAGAGAGGTCCGCACGGCGGTCCGCCGGGAGGCCGGCGGTAGATTTTGACGTCGCAAGGACTCCGATCGCTCAGGACGACAACGATTGCTTCTGATTTTTTGGCGCGAACTCGGAGCGGTGACGGCTGTAGAGAAAGTAGATGAACAGGCCGATGATGAGCCAGGCGATAAATCGGTACCAGGTGCGAATCGGCAAACCGGTCATGAGCAAAAAACAGAAAAGGACGGAGAGAGCGGGGATGACGGGGCCGCCGGGAACGATGAATCCGCGGCGGCGGTTGGGCTCGCGGTAGCGCAAGACGATGACGCCGATGGAGACGAGGACAAAGGCAAAGAGGGTGCCGATGTTGGAGAGGTCGGCGAGAGTTCCGATGTCAAAGAGTCCGGACGGGATGGCGACGACGATGCCAGCGACCCAGGTGGAGAAGGCGGGGGTGCGGAAGAGGGGATGGACGTTGGAAAAGACGCGCGGCAGCATGCCGTCACGCGACATGGAGAACCAAACGCGCGACTGGCCGATCTGGTAGACGAGGATGGACGAGATCATGCCCATGAGCGCGCCGAGCAGAACGATGAGGCGGAGCCAGTAAAGTGGGTGGCCGCCGGGCAGAAGAGAAAGTTTTTTGAGCGCGTTGACGACGGGCGCAGCGTCGCCCACCATGGACTGCCAGGGGACGAGGCCCGTTAAACATACGGCGACGGCGACATAGAGCACGGTGCAAACAACGAGCGTAGCGATGATGCCGATGGGAAGATCGCGCTGGGGATTGCGGCACTCTTCAGCCGCGGTGGAGACGGAGTCGAAGCCGATGTAGGTGAAGAAGATGATGGAGCCGCCGGTGAGGACTCCCGACCAGCCGTTGGGCATGAAGGGATGCCAGTTGGAGGGATGGATGAAGCCGATGGCGGCAAAGACAAAAATGAGGATGGCGACGAGCTTGAAGGCGACCATCATGTTGTTGGTGGACGCAGACTCGCGGATGCCGCGCACCAGAATGACGGTGAGAAACATGACGATGAGGAAGGCCGGGATGTTGAAGCCGAAGTGCCAGCCGGGTGAGTAGATGTCGTTGCCGGCGAGATCCTGGAGGCCTTCGGGGAGATAGGCGGGCGAGATCCATCTGGCGGACGGGTGCAGGCCGAACCAGTCGAGGAGATCGACGACGTGCGCGGCGAAGCCGACACTGACGCTCATGTTGGAGACTGCGTACTCGAGAATGAGATCCCAGCCGATGATCCAGGCAATGAGCTCGCCGAGCGTGGCGTATGTATAGGTGTAGGCGGAGCCCGCGATGGGGATCATGGAAGCGAGCTCGGCGTAGCAGAGGCCGGTGAGGGCGCAGACGAAAGCCACCAGAATCATGGAGAGCGCAATGGCGGGACCGGCGCCTGGCCGGCCGGCAAGGATGGAATGGGTGATGGCGTAGTGGATGAGCGGGGTATCGGCGACGGTGGGGTTGGGCAGTCGCTCGCCGGAGATGGCGGTGCCGACGATTGTGAAAATGCCCGAGCCGATCACGGCTCCGATGCCAAGGGCGGTGAGGGACCATGGACCAAGGCTCTTCTTCAGCGCGTGCTCGGGCTCTTCCGAGTCGCTGATGAGCTTGTCAATCGACTTGCGGGCGAAGAACTGACTGGGCAGTGCGGGGCTCCTCAATGCAGCTTCTAGCCTCTAGCTTCTAGCTGCTAGCTATCCGTGCCGAAATGGAACTTCGATTCCAGCGCGCAGTGGCTGGAAGCTAGCAGCTAAAGGCTGGTGGCTGTTCTTAACGCTTCGACTGGCCGCGGACCATCTTCTTGACCTTCTTCTTGAGCGAGCCGCGGGGGGCGGTGCGCTTGGCCTTGGGTGCAGCTTTTTTGCGGGCTGCGCGCTTGAGTTTCTTGCGTTCCGCCTTGTCTTTGATTTTTGTGGTGTCGGCCACGTTAACCTCTTTCCATCGAATATGTTCTGGAAGCCCGCAGCGCGGGCTTTCAAGAGATCAATGTTAACAGGCGGGTCGGGGCGAACGAAAGCAAGGCGCGCATTGCGCTGCAATGGCCCGCGGATGCGCCGCGTAGCAAGCGATTGCAGCGTACAATGAAAACAGACCGACATAGTGCCTGGCCTGCTCGGCTCCGGCTGACTTGATCGGTTCCGCAGTTCATTTGGCCTTTTCCATCTCCAATGCAGGTGGATTCTTCTCGATGAAGAATTTACTTGGCGTTCGAGACTTGGGGATGCGGTAACTTCGGAACCTCTGTAAGCGCTTCTGACGAGCTTCGCTTCTCCACGCAACAACCACCTTGTTCGCCGGAGTTCGTCATGCGATCTGATCAGGTACACCGCGCGCTGGCGCGAGGAATGAACCGCTTTGAAGTCTGCCGACTGGTCTCGAAGGGCGTAAGAATCACGCACAAATCGGGTTCGCGCTTCGAAGACTCCATCAACAACGTCCTGCTCTACCTGGGGGATCATGCGCTCCCCGAGGGAGGCCTGCATCCAAAGGATTTGGAGAAGCTGAAACCGGCGGCGTGATAAAGCCAGGGAATAGGGACCAGGGACCAGGGACTGAGGAATCAGTGGCAAGGGAATAGAAATGCAAAAGAGGGACGGCAGTTTCGCCGTCCCTCTTTTTATTTGGTTCCGAACTTGTTCCTGGTTCCGAACTTTTCTGGTTCCGGATCTGTGCTCAGTTCCGGACCGTTTCAGGCGTCTGTCTTAGATGACCTGAACGTTTTCGGCCTGCCATCCCTTGGGGCCCTTGGTCACGTCGAACTGGACCTTCTGGCCTTCCTGCAGCGACCGGAAGCCGGTCGACTTGATGGCGGTGTGATGGACGAAGACGTCCTCGCCGTTTTCACGGCTCAAAAACCCAAAACCTTTTGCGTCATTGAACCACTTGACTGTGCCTTGTTCCATTGTGTTGCTCCTCAAAAACCTGAATTACCGCTGAATACAATGTGGAGTGTTGCGTGCAGGCGGTAACCGGAACAGGCAAGAACTTCAAATCGAATTCTACGATTACAGTCAGTGTAGCACGGATTGGGTTGAGGCGCAGGAGAATCGTCGGTACTCAATGGTCAAGGCGAATCAATTGAATGGCTTAGGGAGACTGGCGGAGGACACAGCGCGCGGACCGAAAGGCGGGGTACACTCAATGTCGCTGTGGGGCCGACTGCGAGGTGGAGATTGAGCGGCGGGAACGAGAGGGTGCTGGTCCTGAATCCCGGAACGACGTCGACGAAGTTCGGAATCTTTACGCGCGCGGGCGAGGAGGCGTCGCGCAACATTCACCACGGGGACGACGAGATTGAGCAGTTCCGCGGGAAGCCGATGCTGGACCGGCTGGAATATCGCGCGGCGAAGATCGAGGCAGCGCTGGCTGAGGCTGGATTCACTCCAAAAGGTAAAGGCACGGAGTGCTGGGCCGCGGTGGCTGGACGCGGCGGACTGCTGCCGCCGATGGAATGCGGGACGTATCTGGTGGACGACGCGATGGTGGAGGAGCTGAGGCGGGCGCGGCGCGGGGAGCATGCGTCGAACCTTGGCGCGGTGCTGGCGTTGCGCTTTGCGCGGGCGGCCCGAGTGAATGCGTACATCGTGGATCCGGTGACGGTGGATGAGTGGCAGCAGTGCGCACGGTTCTCCGGATCGCCGCTGGTGAAGCGGTCGTTTATTGGCCATGCGCTGAACACGAAGGCGGTGGCGCGGCGTTATGCGAACGGGCGGGGGCGGCGCTACGAGGAGATGCGGCTGATCGTGGTGCACATGGGCAGCGGGATTACGGTGTCGGCACATCGCGGCGGGCGCATGATCGACAGCAATTCCATTGAAGAAGGGCCGTTCGGCCCCGATCGCACGGGTTCGCTGCCGGTGCGGGAGCTGATCAAGCTGTGCTTCAGCGGGAAGATGACGGAGAGTGAACTCGACCGTCATGTCTTCGGCGACGGAGGTCTATTCGCCTACCTGGGCACGCGGGACTTGATGGAAGTGGAGCGAAGAATAGACGCGGGCGACGCCGGGGCCGCGGCGATGGTTGAAGCCATGGCCTACCAAATTGGAAAAGAAACGGGTGCGATGGCGGCGGTGCTGGAAGGCAAGGTGGACGCCGTGCTGGTGACCGGCGGCATGGCGCATTCGGAGCGGATGGTACGGAAGCTCGGCGGCTATGTGGAGTGGATTGCGCCAGTCGCGGTATATCCCGGCGAAGACGAGTTGCGGGCGCTCGCCGAAGGGGTGTTTCGCGTGCTGGACGGCGAGGAAGCGGCAAAGCGGATGGGGACGGTGGACGGTGGACGGGGAACAGTGAGCAGTGAACAGTGAGCAACGAATCGAGGGCTGGCTAAAAGCGAAGAAATGAACGATTGAAGAAGCGAGTGGCCACCGGTTATGAGGCGGGATTCAAAGCCACGAGTTGGAAGCTGACGCCGGACCGCTTAACATCGAGCACTGGCAGACACCGCACACTGGATACCGACCACTGTCCACCGGCCACCGTTCAACGTCCGCTGACAACTGTACAACGAACACTGCATTAGAATTCGAGAGAGAATCCGGAGACAACGGGGGCAAAGGGTGGCGGTTCTGGCGGTGCAGCAGATCCGGCGCATGCGGGGCGGCGCACAGGGCCAGTTGATGCTGGGCGCGGACGGCCATGTGTACGTGGTCAAATTCCAGAACAACCCGCAGCATGTGCGCGTGCTGGCCAACGAGCTGATGGCTTCGCGGCTGGCGGCGGCGGCTGGACTGACGGTGCCGGAGACGGAACTGGTGGAGGTGTCGAGCTGGCTGATCGAAAACACGCCGGAGCTGGAGATCGACTTGGGATCGACGTGCGTGCGCTGCCAGGCGGGACTGCAGTTTGGGTCGCGTTTCGCCGGAGGGACGATGCCCGGACAGGTGGTGGATTTTTTGCCCGAGGAGCAGATGGTGGAGATCAAGAACCCGGGCGAGTTCGCGGGCATTCTGGCGCTGGATAAGTGGACAG
The DNA here is from genome assembly GCA_963813015.1 of uncultured Acidobacteriaceae bacterium. Lineage (GTDB taxonomy): Bacteria > Acidobacteriota > Terriglobia > Terriglobales > Acidobacteriaceae > Telmatobacter. The sequence goes on along the minus strand of CAWEXN010000009.1, from coordinate 171,713 downwards.
GAAATGCCAACGGGCGGCAGGCGGTGTTCGCGCGGAAGCAGAGGGAACGGCGGTACAAGGCAGTCTTCATCGATTTCGGGTACTGTTTCCACGCCGGAGAGTGGCGCTTTGAGGATGCTCCGCTGCGCGGCGTGTACTACCGGAATGATGTTTACCAAGAGGTGAGAGGATGGGAATCCTTTGAGCCTTGGCTGACGCGGCTGGAGACGATGCCCGCGGAGACGATATGGGAGATGGCGAATGCCGTGCCGCCCGAATGGTACGGAGGCGACCAGGGGGAAATGGAGGCTTTGGTGGAGAAACTGCTCAAACGGCAGAGCCGGATCCGGGAGCTGGTTGAGGCGTTTGGGAACTCGGATCGGAGGCCTTTTCCGAAATGGGGAGAAAGCGGTGGGGAGGTGGAGGATAGTGCTTGGAAGGGGAGTAGATGGGGGGATAGGATGAGGGTGAATTGAAAGACAGGTGTCAGGTTTCAGGGAACAGGGAATAGGGAATAGGGGAACATTCGCGGAGTGGGCGGAGCGGATGGATTCTTCCTGACACCTGAAGCCTTGAAGATGAATGCTGCAGGCTAGGCGCAGCGAACGAAGAACTACGAATTGAAAACTGAAGAGTATGGGGATTGGGAACCAGCGGCGTGCGTGCGAGTTTCGGCTGCTCCAGTATGTGCCGGATGCGGTGCGGAACGAGTGCGTGCACATCGGCGTGATTCTGCGCGAGGCTGCCGCCCCGGACGACATGGGGAAGAGTGGGACTGGGGAAGCCGAGCCTGGAAGCGTTGGGCCGGGAAGGATTGAAGTGCGCTTCACGCGGGACTGGCGCCGGGTGCGCTGCCTCGATCCGGATGCCGACACGGCGCTCCTCGAAGGCATGGAGGGTGAGATGCGGCGGCGTCTGGGGGCGGAACCAGGCGGCCGTCTGATGCGGCTTCTCGAGGAGTCGCTCTCGCTCAACGTGCAGATGACAGAGCCCAAGGCATATCTGGCTGAAAGCCTCCCCGCGGGAATGGAAGAGCTGATGCGGCTCTATGTGGAGCCTCCGCCGCGGGAGCGGGCGCCGCGGCTGAGCGGCCGCGCTGCAATCCATTCGCGCATGCGCTCGGAGTTCGAACATGCGGGGGTGTGGGATCTGTTGCGCAAGAGAATTGCGGCGTCGGAGTACACCCGGCCGGGCGATCCGTTGCGCATCGACATGGGGTACCGGCCCAACGGGATCGTGCGCATGTTTCATGCGGTGAGCCTGGAGCCGGGAATCGCCACGGGTCTGGATACGGCCAAGGTGCTGGCGTTTTCAGCCGCCGCCTTGCGCGCCGGCGTGGAACGCGTGGAGAAGGCCGAGCTGGAGTTGACGGCAGTGATTGAGCCCGCGGCGCGGGTGGGAGCGACCGACGAAGAGCCGGAGAGGCTGGAGCTTTACCGGTTCGGGGTGGAGACGATGGAGGAGCATCGGATCCGCGTGCTGACCACCTCGGATATGGGCCGTGTGGCGGAGACGGCGCGGCGCGAGCTGCACGTGTAAAGAGCTGAGCGAGGAATTCGACACGAAAAAAACAGCCTTGATAGGTCTCTAAGTCTATTTTCAAGAATGGGTAAGGTCATCGCCAGGGCCGCTGAAAATATTTTTTTGAAGTTTGCCGATAATTATTGGGCTCCGCGGTACGATGAATCGTGTTGATGCAATTCAGGGGTTTCCTGAGGCGCAGCCGGAAGCGATTGAAGCAGGATCGGCTCAAGGCTGAAAGCTGAAAACCGAGATCTTGACGAGTGAATGAAGGCATGGCCCGTGGCCATGCCTTTTGTTTTTCGAGCGGTTCCACAATTCACGTGCCCATTCCGCCGCCCTCGAAGGCGGCTTTTTCTTGATGAAAAAGCCGCTTGGCGATCACGGCTTTGGGTAGAGCAATCGTGGAGCCGCTCAAAAGGAAGGTGCGCGTGAAGGTAGGCGAGCAATTACGAGAGATGTGGCGGCAGGCGCGGCACGACAGACAGGCCGTTCATGGCAGGCAGGCACGGCCAGCGGAGCTCGAGGCAGAGGCCGAGGCGGCTCGCAAGACGCTGGCGCTGCCGGCGATTCTGAGTCCGGTGCAGTTCCCGGGTAAGCACCTGCCCAAGCCCACGCCGATGAACCTGCGCCGATTCGCTGAGACGCCGGTAGTGCGGCGGGCGATCAACGTGATCAAGGATCGGATTGCGGCGATGGACTGGCAGGTACGGGTGCGGCGCGGCGTAAGCCCGGAGGATGTGGCTTTTGCAGGACGCAAACTGCGCGCGCTGCGGCGCATGCTGGAGGAACCGAATCCGGCGGACAGCTTCCGCACCCTGATGGAGCAGGTGATCGAAGACGCGCTGACCGGCGGCTTCGGGGCCATCGAGATGGAGCCGACCGGCGATGCAGAGCGGCCGGCGATGCTATGGCCGGTGGATGGGGCATCGATCCGCATCAACGCCAGGTGGGACGGGAGCGAAGAGACGCCGCGCTATGCGCAGGCCGTGCCCGGGCAACTGGAGTCGAGCGCGGTGGAGCTGCTCGATCGGCAACTGATGTACATCCGGACGAATCCGCGCAGCTTTACGCCGTTCGGGCTGGGTCCGCTCGAGGTAGCGTTCGAGACCGTCAACCAGTTCCTGAGCGCGCACCGGTTCGCGGGAAAACTCGCAGCGAACTCCGTGGCGCAGTATGCGCTGTGGCTGAACGAAGCCACGCCCGCGCAGCACGACCGGCTGATTCGCTGGTGGCAGGACGAAATCGAGGGAACGGGGCGCGTGCCGCTGATTTCGACCGAGCAGAAGCCGGAGGTGTTGCGCTTTGCGCAGGGCACGGACGCGGACCTGCGGTTGCAGTGGCAGGAGTTTCTGATCCGCATGGTGGCCAACGCGTTTGGCCTGCCGCCGCTGATGCTGGGCCTGGAGGCGGACGTGAACCAGTCGACGGCCTCGGAGATGGCCGATGAAGCGTTTCGCGGCGCGATCTCGCCGCTGGCCATGCTGCTGGCAGGGCACATTACGCGGGACCTCTTCGCGAAATGCATCGGCTGGCGGGAGTTCGAGTTTGCATTTAACGAACTGAGCGCGCGGGACGAGCAGACCGAACTGCAGGTGCAGGTGCAACTGCTGCAGGCCGGGGTGCTCACGATCGACGAGGTGCGGGCGATGCGGGGGCTGGCGCCGCTGGCGCAAGAGAAGCAGCCGCTAGCTGCTAGCTCCTAGCCTCAAGCTCACAACGAAAACCAGATCGAAACACCGGCTGCGAGTTTCTGTGGCCGGGCAGCAGGCGATGAGACACGCGGCGCGAAGAGAAAGCTGAAAGCGAGTGGCTGGAAGCTAGAAGCTCACGGAGTGAATATGCGAATGGAAGCGATGGCGGTGGAGATTCCTTATGTGGAGAAGCATCCCAACCGGGTGCCTTTTGAGGGCGTGTTGACGCTGGTGAACGCGGCCAGCGACAAAGCGCCCGCCGGGGCGCGCGGGCACCGCGTGATGCTGACGAGGGAGGCGGCGGAGAAGGCACTGCCTTCGCTGCTCGGCATGGGTGTGGACTACAGGCCGGGATGGGATGGCCATGACGCGCGACGCAAGATCGGCCTGCTGACCGAGGCCGATGTGATCGGGCCGCGGCTGGTGGTGCGAGGGTATCTTTACGCGCGCGATTTTCCCGAGGTAACGCGGGCCATCGAGGCGCACGCGCCGGAGAAACTGGGCATGAGTTACGAGCTGGCCGATGCGCGCGTCGAGGATATGCGGGCAGAGATTTGGAAATTGACCCGGGTGACCTTTACCGGTGCGGCAATTCTGCTGCGGGACAAGGCGGCTTACCGGGCGACGAGCTTCCGGATGGCGAGTTAGTAAGAGGCAGGGGAGTTAGCAGCGTTAGCGGAGCTGGCGGAGTTAGAAAGTCAGCTGAGTCCGAGGAGCTTGCGGAGTTTGGAAGTTAGGAAGTTGAAAGAGCGGCAGAGAGGCTCCGGGAACGGAGCCTATTTTGTTGGAGCTCAAATCGAATGTCGGAACGTAATGCGGAGAAACAGGAAAGGAAAGACATGGAACAAGGAGAGACAAACATCATTGAGCGGCTGGAAGCCGCGACCATAGCGCTCGAAAAGACGCTCAGTTGGCTGGAAGAACGGCAGGGCGCGCTATCCGGCGAGGTGGAAAGAATCACGGCGACCGTGGAACAGAGCCGGCGCGAAACGGAACTGACGGAGAAGCTGACCGCGGTAGAGCGGGAGCTGGCCGAGGTGAAGGCGGCTTCGGCGCAAAGCGCGCTGAACCCTCTGCGCCGCACCATGCCTGCCGCCACGGCCGAGATGCTGGCCAAGCACGGGATTGGCGAGGGTCCGGTGGATGTGCATGCACTTGATGCGGCGTTGTCGGGACTGAGCCTGGAGCAGCGCATCGCGGTGAAGACGCAACTGCTGCGGGCAGGAGCAATCGCGTAAAGGCAGCTTCTAGCTATTAGCTCCTAGCTTCTAGCTAAAGGCCCAGCGACGACGGGGAACCATTGCGGCCGGAAAGCGGCTCCGATGAGAAGTTATCGGAACTTACCTGCCGAAGCATGTAACCAAGCCGGATTCCGGCTGAAACAAGCTAGGAGCTAGAAGCTAGCAGCTAGCAGCTGAACACGGCCCCGGGAGGGGGCGGAGAGAACTATGAACGCAACCTTTGCAGACATTCACGCAGCAGCAGACTACATTGGGCCGGGCGCAGTCGAAGTTCCGCTGTACCAGACGGAGATCTTCGACATTTGCCGGCGAGCCAGCGCTTTTGGGCAGCGCATCAAGCAGGTTCCCGCAACCGGGCATCCGTCGCGCTTCTTCGAAGAGACGGCGATACCCAATCCGGGCACGGCCGGTTTTGTGAATCCGCGCAGCATCAATCCCACTGTGGTGAGCCCGACTCGGATCGAGCTGAGCGTGCCGCTGAAGGCGATCGTGGCGCAGATCAACTACAACCTGTTCGACATCGAGCTGGGCGACCAGCAGAAGCAGTTCGCTTATCTACAGGCCAAGGACCTTGTGGATACGGTGAGCGGCGTGATGGTGGCGCACGACGTGGCTCTGTGGAACGGCAATGACACCAGCCTGAGCGCGCCGACAACCACGCAGTACATGGGATGCGCAGCGCAGATCGCGGCGGGCGGAAACTCGGTGACCGTGACCACCGCGATGAAGATCGTGGACACCATGAAAACAACGGTAGCGCAGATGGTGGCCAACAACGGCTATCATGTGCGGCCCACCGCGATCTACGCCAATCCGGTGCTGCTGGACCTGATCGACCAGGAGATGAAGTCGGAGTACAACGTGGTTCTGAACACCGATCAGATCACCGGCGGATTCCGCGTGAAGATGCTATCGACGCAGGCCGGCGACCTACCGTTGATTCCGGATTGGAGTCTTCCTTATACGGGCACCCCGGGAACCGGCAACGCCGTGCTTCCGGCTTACATCGTAACCGAGGATCTGATCGAGTATCACTGGCTGGGCGATCCCACGCCACGCATCTTCCAGCTTGGGTTGCCGAGCTCGCTGACTTACCAATATGTGGCGGTCAAGTTCGGCGCCCCGGTGGTGAAGGGCGCGAACTTTGCGCACTATCAGGTGCTGGTGGATCGGTAAGAAGACCAGTTCACAGTTCGCAGTTCGCAGCTCGTAGTTCAGGGCCGCCGAAAAACCGCCGACTGCCTTGGGCGCGGGGCTGGGGACTGCGAACTTAGAACTAAGAACTGACAACTACGAACAGCGAAGTAAGAACTCGCACGGAAGGACATGCGATGGCATATCTCGAGCCAGCGGATTACCCGAATTACGGATTGCCGGCTGGAACCACTGCGGACTGGATCACGGCTGCGACGGCGCTAATCAACAGCTACTGCAGGCGGCCCGATCTGAATGTGATTCAGTACACGGAGCGTCTGCGCGTAACTACAGGGGCGCAAACCGTGCGGCTGAGTTATCTGCCGCTGGCGGCATTAGCGCCGGCGACAACGCCGATCATGAGCCTGGAGGGCAGGTACGCAAGGCCAAGGCGGGGGGAAATTCCGCAGGAGCAGCTGATCGAAATCGCGTGGGCGTTTGCGCTGCCTGGGCAGTGGACGACGATGGACCCCACGCTTGTCGACTTCGATCTTACAACCGGTGAACTGACTCTGCCGTGGAATGTGCTGGGCCTGCCATTCAACGAAGTTCAGGCCACGTACACGGCGGGTTTGACGACGATTGGCGACGACGTGAAGTCGGCGTGCGCGCAGATTGTGCGCAACGCGCAGGCGACGCCGTCGCTGAACACGAGCATGAGCAGGATCGACACCATGCAGATGAAGTATTTCTCAAGTTCGCTGATCGACGAGACGGTGCAGGCGTGGTTGAGACCGTACGTTGCGAACAGGCTGGGGTGAGCGATGAGCGATACAGCGTCGCGCAGCCCGAGAGGAGGGCCGCAGATGATAGCCGACGCGTTGCTACGCAGCGCGGCGGGCACGACGGCCCTTCTGCGCGTGACCGGAACGAACGCGGATACGAGCATGTCGGAAGTGGGGCTGGTGGCCACCACATTCGCCGATGTGCCGGTGAGCCCGGCCTTGATGCGCAAGTTGCGGCCGACATGGCAAGAAGGCAGAGAGTCGAAGTGGGAATTGCTGGTTTCGGCAACGAGCGTGCAGCAGCAGGTGAACACGCTCGATTTGCCGTCGGCGCAATCTCTCTTTGCGATGACGCTGGCGGTGACGGTAGCTGGCCAGGACTATTTAATTGAGTCGATCGCTTCCAATGAGGCGTTCGGCCAGGTTTATCTCTATCGCCTGCTTTTGCGCGAGGCGCGGCAGCAAGCCGTCTAAAAGGCAGTTCAAAGTTCGTAGTTCGCAGTATGTCGCAGTATGAAGCGTCAACCTCGAACTAAGAGCTACTAACTGCGATTAAGAAATGCGAACAAAGAACCGAGAACTTGAGACCGAGAACTCCCATGCAGAATGCGAAAGATTCCTTTTATATGGCGCTGCGCACGCGGCTGACGGCGATCAATCCGGAGCGGACGACCCTGGTGCGCGGCACGGTACGGCCGGGAATTCTGGTGGAGGAAGCGGAAGCTCCTTTCAACCAGTTTCCCAATGATGTATTCGTGCTTCGCTGGTCGGGCCTGGCTGTCGACATGGACCTGGCGTCGACGATGGCAGGCGAGCAGTGCGAAATCTTCTACCAGACCTGCGGAACACAGAGCTTCGGCGGATTGGATCGCGGCCGAGCATTGAGCGCGATGGCCGAAGAGCTAATGGCCATGATTCAGCCTTTCCATACAGCGAAACTGAATTACGCAACTACGCCACCGTCGACGATGTTGACGCAGGTTTTCTGGGACGAGCCGGTGTTCTCGCCGGTCGTTACTCAGCGTGACCGACTGAGCCGCAGCGCGACAGTGTTGGTTTACAGCTACCAGGAGCAGGGGGAGTAAATGACCGCAACATGGTTTTCCGCGCCGGCGCCGGTGGCGCGAAGGGTGCGAGCTTTCCTTGCGCCGGTGAACCGGGCAACGCAGATGCCGGTCCTCTTCGATCCTTCGGAACAGGGCTGGTTCAGTTTCGATGCTCCACCGGCGCCTTGGATCAGCCTGGGATGGGTGCAGAATTTCGCGCGCAAGTCAGGGAGTAAGTCGACGACGATGATGACTGGAATTCCCGCAGCGCCGCTGGAACAAGTGCGCGAGAGCCTTGAAGCCGAGGTAAGTCTTCAATTCTTAAGTTGGACGAAGTTAACAATGGCGCTGGCGACAGGCTCGCAACATATGAACATTCTTGCGCCCGCGGTTGGCGCGGCTTCGGCGGCGGATGGCGCACAGGCCATTCCGGCGGTTACGCCGCAAACCGGTTCGACAAGGACATCGATCCTGCTGGCGCTGGCAGACGCGGCTAAGTTCGCCCCCGGCGCGATCGTGGCCGTGGACGTGGATTACACGGGGCAGAGCGGTTATGTGGGATCGCCAGTTGCGGGCGCGTACGTGCGCCAGGCGCTCACGGATGTGGATTACGTGCGGCGTGTAACTTTCAACGTTGCACTGGTATCGCAGGTAACTGCGAATGGACTGATACTTGCCGAGCCACTGCCGGGCGGCGCGCCCGCGACGGGCGCCAAGGCGCAGGCGGTCACCGGATTTGTGGATCGAGAAGGTGGAAGCTTCTATCAGGAATGGTCGGCTCTCTTCGTAATGGAGGGCAGTCAGGGAGAGAGGATCTTTTTCCATTATCCGAGATTGCAAGCGATGACGGGAGCGGAGGAATCCATGGAACCGCTCAACCAAAAGAGTCAGGACGGACATTCTCGCGTCCTGCTCAAGGGGCAGTTTCGGGCACTGCCGGTCACGGACCCGCTGGACGGAGAGCGAGTGGTTTGCTACCGGAGCTTCCTGCCCGCGGCCAACGCGTTGATATGAGGCTCGACAAAGAATTCAAGTTACCAGATAGAGAGATGCGATGAAGATCATAATCCAGGGGCAGGATTACACGGCCGCATTCGATGCCGCGCGCCCATTGACCATCGAGCGCAAGCTGAATGAACCATCTGTCTGCGAATTATTCCTAAGCTTACCTTCAGTTGGAGGAATGGCAGCACCGGTCCGCTTTCAATCTCTCGCAGTAACAGGCGATGACGGGACAACTTACTTTACGGGTTACGTCGCAGTAAGTCCACTTCCGGAGTACGCGGGGATGGGCATTGATGGTCCTCGCTTCCGGCTTGCTCTGCAGGCAATCAGCGATGAAATTCTGCTTGACCAGGTACTTATGCCACCGAGCGCCGGCATCGCCGAAGACAATGCCGGCACTTTGCTCGCCTCCCTTGTGGCTCATACCGGATCCGCGTCTCTTGCTGCGCGGACGACCTCGCTGAGCAGAATTATGGGAGCTTTTGCGCCAGAGCCTGGGGCGAGCTGGAGTAAGAGTGCAGGGCAAGCGGCAAGCATGGCCCGGGCGGGATATCGGGCGCTGAACGGCGCCGTTACGCTTTCATCGGTGCAGTCAACAGTTCATCCTCTGAACGAAACCGACGGCAGCCTGAACCTGGGAAACCTGGCTTTTACAGCGAGCGTGAAGCGTGCGCTGGCAAACGATGTGACCGTCTGCGGCGAGAATGAGCCGGTGGCCTTTGTAACGGAGTATTTCCTGGGTGACGGAGCAACGACAGAATTCGCGCTGGCTGCCGACCCGTACTTTCCAACGGCGTCACAAACCACAATCATCAGCGAACTCTTCAATGAGCCGCAGATCAATGAGACCGTGTGGGGCGGTGCCGCCGGTTCGGGTTACATGACGATCGGCGCAGGCGGCCTGACAATGAACGGCGGCAATGGAATCGATGGTGAAACGCTGCTGGAATGGCTCGATCCAATCGAGCTGGGCGGGACGCTGTTGCTTGAAGCAGTGGGCGTGACGCTTGCTCCGGGCAGCACCGGCATTATGGCGGGATTCTTTTCAAGTCTCTTGACGGCGGGGAATTGTATCGCGGGTCTACAGGCTACGGCGCAACAAGGATCCGGAACGGTGACTTTGCAGCCAATTGTGCAGGGCACGCCCGCGGGGACGCCATTTACCTTGAACGCGGCCAATCAATACACGCTTCGCGTCCGCGTGCACTGCCCGGAGAATAATCGCATGGGTGCTGTCTATTACTCCTTTGGCGATTCGGGGCTTATCGCCGCCGGTGGCGGAGGGCCGATCGCTCCGGGCAAGATACAGATGGAGATCCAGGAATTTGTCAACGGTGTTGGAGCAACTCCCGTGACTGTGTATGACGGCGGAGTTACCTACTTGCCCGGCATCTGCTTTGTGGTTCCTGCCAGCAGCATCAATTTGATCGGATCTATGCGTGCGGTGAATCTTACAAACCTGGGGTCGGGCTGGGTGGTAAGTACTCCGCCGAATGGCGGCGCGTATACGCGAAGGGTCGGCACAACGGCTGAAACTGCCGAGTGCCATCTCGAACGCACCGGAAAACTGACGTTCTACACCGGATGCGCACCGGTAGCAGGCGAGCAGATTGCAGTGAGTTACCGGACGGTCGGCCGGGCCGTGGGGCGCGCGGTCAACTCCGCCAGCCAACAGGCTCTGGCGCAAGCAGGATCGCCGGCCGTGGCTGCGTGGATTGGCTCGGTCACGCGTCCAGCGGCGCGCTGCTCCGCGGATTGCCGCAGCGCTGCCCAAGTGATGGAGCAGGCGGCCGCGAGCGCAAGCGCACTTTGGAGTGGGACCTACAAAGGAAATCGGACGAGCTTCGCCTCGGATGTTTGGCCGGGCGACGCGCTGCTTCTCAATGCGCCCTCGAGCAACCTGAACGCCCAGGTTGTGGTGCGAACGGTGAAGGTGACTTACAGCGCCAGTTATCCCGACTCAGTGGAATACGAGATCGCGTTTGCCAATGACTGGGCCGATGACCTGGCTATTAAGACGAGCGCCACAGTCCCGGCGAATGCCTGGTTGCCCGCTGCGATCGCTCCCACAGTATTGGCAAATCTTGAGTGGCTGACGGTAACCGCGCTGAACGGTAGTACGGTGACCGTGAATACGGGAGTGACTCCGCCGAGCGGGGGCGGTTTCGAGATTCGGCGGCGGGATTTTGCCTTTATGCCCGGTGAGGATCCAACGTTGGTCCTGCGCGGTTCGCAGCCGAATCTTACGTTTTCGCGCGTTTCTGCGAGCGACCGGTTCTATATCCGGATGTACGACGGTTCGACGCCGCCGAATTACTCGGAGTTTTCAACGGCATTATTTATCAATCTGCCGTTGGGAAACGGGCAGTGAATCAGAGACAAGAGATCAGAGATAAGAGATGCGCATGATGAATGAATTCGAGGCCCAGGTGCTCAGCGATCTGAGTGTGCTGAAATCGCAGATGAGCGGCCTGATGGGCGACGGCAGCGGCGGCCGGTTGGCGGATCTAGAGCGGCGCATGGATCGCCACGAACAGAACTGGCAGCGCGCGAAAGGATTTCTTGCGGCTATGAGCGTCGTGTTCGCCGTGATCGAAGTGGCCGTGGAAGCATGGCACCGGCACTAAGTGCCACCGGCGGTGAAGCGGCCCCGTGTGCGCGCCTTCGTATAATGAGCCCATGAGTGAACAACCGCTGGTAGGCGTCGTGATGGGCAGCAAGAGCGACTACGAAGTGCTCTCAGCGGCCGTGGAGATTCTGCGCGCCCTCAAGATTCCTCATGAAGAGCGCATTGTGAGCGCACATCGCACCCCGGACTGGCTTTTCAAGTACGCCGAGACGGCGCGCGAACGCGGGCTGCGCGCGATTATCGCGGGCGCTGGCGGCGCGGCGCATCTGCCGGGAATGCTGGCTGCGAAAACGCTTGTTCCCGTGCTTGGAGTGCCGGTTCCGGCAACGCAACTGAATGGCCTGGACTCACTGCTCTCCATCGTGCAGATGCCGAAGGGTGTTCCGGTGGGGACGCTGGCGATCGGGAAGGCCGGGGCGGCAAACGCTGCTTTGCTGGCCGCAGAGATTCTGGCCGGAACCGATGCGGCCCTTTACGAACGGCTCGCCGCATGGCGCGCCGCGCGCACGCAGGAAGTGCTCGACCAGAAGCTGGAAGAGGAGCAGCCCGGGTGAGCTCCACCGCCTCTCCAAAATCAGAGAAGATTCTGCCCGGAGGGCTGATCGCGATTCTCGGCGGCGGCCAATTGGGACGCATGACGGCAATGGCTGCACGCACTATGGGCTATCGGGTGCGGGTGATGGATCCCGAAGCGAAGTGCCCGGCGAGCTTTGTTGCGGATGAGACGATTGTGGGCCGCTGGAGCGACGTGGATGCGGCGCGGCGGTTGGCAGTAGGTGCGGACGTTGTGACGCTGGAGATCGAGCAGATCGGCGTAGACGCGCTGCGCGAAGTCGCGCAACTTGCGCCGCTGCGGCCCGGCTTTGAGCCGGTCAGGATTATTCAAGACAAGACACTGCAAAAGGTGTGGCTGGCGGAGAATGGATTTCCCGTGGGGCCGTTTCGCGTGGTCCGAAGCGAAGTGGAACTGCATGAGGCAGTCACTGCACTCGGCGGGCGAGTGTATTTGAAGATTGGCTACGGCGGCTACGACGGCCGCGGCCAAGCGGGCATAGGAATGGATTCCCCGGCAACGGGAGAGGCGGTTGTAGCGGCGTGGAAAGCGATTGGGGAGCGACCATCTGTGGCCGAACAGGTGCTCGATCTTGAGTGCGAGATCAGCGTGATGGCTGCGCGGAGCCCTTCGGGCGAGGTTCGCGTGTATCCAGCGGCGCGCAATCACCACGAGAATCAGATTCTGGCGTGGAGCGTTTTGCCCGCGGGGGTGCCAGGCGAGCTCGAATCGCGCGCTGAGGCTTTGGCAGCAGACTTGATCGCGAAGCTCGGCATCGAGGGGTTGCTTTGCGCGGAGATCTTTGTGACGCGGCAGGGAGAGCTTTTCGTGAATGAGCTGGCACCGCGGCCGCACAACAGCTATCACCAGAGCGAACGCGGGTGCGTGACCAGCCAGTTCGAGCAGCTTGTGAGGGCGGTTTGCAATTTGCCGCTGGGCGACACATCGCTTATTTCTCCGGCAGCAATCGTGAACTTGCTCGGCGACGTGTGGCTGAAGGGCGAGCCGAATTTCCGAGCAGCGCTCGCGGTTCCCGGCGTGCGATTGCACCTCTATGAAAAGCACACGCCGCGCGCAGGACGAAAGATGGGGCATTTGTCGGCGACCGGAGCGACGGCAGAAGAGGCACTGGAGCGGGTGCTGGAGGCGAAAAAGAGACTCTAGTCGAGGATCGGGAAGGACCGGGCCGGATTTTTCGGACTGACGCGAACCTTCAGTTCGCTGCCGGCAGGGTGATGGCGCACGTAGGCCTCGGCATAATTGTCAGCGTAGGCATAGGGCTTATTGAAGACGCCTTGATATCGCTCCCAATTTGCTTTGTATTTGTACTCGATCGCTGCGTACATACAGCCGAAGCCAGGTTTCTCAAGGTGAGAGCGAACGACCATGCCAGATACAGTCGGCCAGGCATGGCTCATCGCGCCTCGCCAGAGGATGATGGCCCAGCGTACGACCCACGCAACCACGACGTCGAGTATCAACCCGCCCATAATTCTCGGCAATTGTAGCAAAGGACCTGTCGTGCGAAACGGATAAGAACAACCGCAGATCCTTCGAATCCGATCGTCCGCGGTCACGGACGATCTTCGCTCAGGATGACAAGCTTTTGGGTTTGAGCCGGTAGAGCACGTGGCGGCGAAGCGGATGGCCTTCCGGCAAGCGCGGATGATCGAAGCCGTCGCGCGGATCGTGGGTCATTCCGAGCTTTTCCATCACGCGGCGCGAGCGCGCGTTTCCAGGAACTGTGAACGAGACGAGACTGTCGAGGCCGACCTCGCGGAATGCGTAATGGGCGGCTGCGCGCGCGCCTTCGGTGGCCAGACCCCGGCCCCAGGAATCAAACGCGAGCCTCCATCCAACTTCGACGGCGGGCATGAAAGGTGCGTCGAAATTCGGAATGGACAACCCGATAAAACCGATGAAGGAATGATCCTCAATCAGCTCGACGGCGAACGGACCATAGCCGTGGCGGTCGAAGTGGGCCTGGGCGCGATCGACGAGCGCGTCGGACTCCGCGGATGAAAGCAGAGCGTGCATGAACTCCATGACCCTCGGATCGGAGTTCATTGCTTGAAACGGAAGGCGGTCGGAGTCGCGCCAACGGCGAAGGAGAAGACGGTCGGTTTGCAAGGATTTCTGCATCGAGGCGCAACCAGGTTCAAAAAGGAAAGCGCAATCTCAGGGGCTAAAGCCCCCACTCTCATCCTATCCTCGTTGCGGCACGACTAAAGTCATGCCCTGATACAGAGCTTCTTGGCAGACGAATTTCTTCCGCAAGCCGTAAGATCGTGCCCTGACAAAAGCAGAAAGGCAACCGCAGATCCTTCGACTTCGATCGCTGCGCGCTCTCCGCTCAGGATGACAATTCCAAGAACATGAGGATCGGGCCGCTCAAGATGACAACCTGAAGATTAAATGCAGGTCCTTCGACTCGGTCGCCGCGGCGGCCTCGCTCAGGATGACACTCCTCAGGTTAAGCAACTCTGGTCGCCCAGCGCGACAAAGAAGTTAGACTGACGCGGCTTGTTCGGCTTTTTCCCAGCGCTTGGGGCGCTTGTTCTGCTGCAAAACCTTCTTGCGAAGGCGAAGCGACTTGGGCGTAACCTCGACGAACTCGTCGTCGGCGATGAACTCGATGGCCTGTTCGAGGTTGAGCGTCTTGTAGGGCACCAAGCGAATGGCATCGTCGGCGGTGGACGCGCGCATGTTGGTCATCTTCTTTTCGCGGACTACGTTCACGTCGAGGTCGTTGTCGCGCGAGTGCTCGCCGACGATCATGCCCTCGTAAACTTCCACACCAGCACCAACAAAGAGAATTCCACGCTCCTGAAGGCCATTTAGCGCATAGGTCGTGGTGGGCCCCAATCGGTCGGCGATGAGCGCGCCCGTGGGCCGCTGCGGAATCTCGCCCTGGTAGGGAATGTAGCCATCGAAGAGCGTGTTCATTACGATGGTTCCGCGCGTTTCCGTAAGCATTTCCGAACGCAGGCCGATGAGGCCGCGGCTGGGCACGCGAAACTCAAGGCGGACGCGCCCCGAGCCATGATTGTGCATCTTGGTCATCTCGCCCTTGCGCGGGCCGAGTTTCTCGATGACCGTGCCGGTGAATTGCTCGGGCACGTCGATAGTGAGGTGCTCGACCGGCTCCATGCGCACGCCGTCAACGACCTTGGTGACAATTTCCGGGCGGCCGGCCATCAGCTCGTAGCCTTCGCGGCGCATCATCTCGATGAGGATGGCAAGCTGCAATTCGCCGCGGCCCAGCACCTTGAAGCTGTCGGGTGATCCCGTTTCTTCCACGCGAATCGAAACATTGGTGAGCAACTCTTTTTCGAGGCGCTCGCGCAGGTTGCGGCTGGTGACGTATTGCCCTTCGCGTCCGGCGAATGGTGAGGTGTTCACGCTGAATTGAATTGCAATTGTCGGCTCGTCGATGACGATGAGCGGCAACGGCGAAGGGTTCTCCACGCTGGTGATGGTCTCGCCGATGGTGATGCCTTCAACGCCGGCCACGGCGACAATGTCGCCCGTCGCGGTTTCCTGGGTCTCGATGCGCTTGAGGCCGGAAAACGTGAACAGTTTAGTTATGCGCGTTTTGTAGAGCGAACCGTCGCGGCGGGAGATGTTCACCTCGTCGCCGGCATGGAGCGTGCCCTGAAAGACGCGGCAGATGGCGATGCGGCCGAGGTAATCGGAATAGTCGAGATTCGCGACCAGAATTTGCAGCGCGCCCTCGGGATCGCCCGTCGCTTCAGGGATCGTATCCACGATCGCCTGGAACAGCGGCTGCAGATCCACTCCCGGCTTAGCCGGATCCATCGTAGCGGTGCCATCTTTGGCGACGGCGTACAGTACCGGAAAGTCCAACTGCGATTCGTCTGCGTCGAGGTCGATAAACAAGTCATAAATCTCGTTCAGCACTTCCTGCGGGCGCGCGTCGGGGCGATCGATCTTGTTGATGACCACGATGGGCGGCAGCTTGGCCTCGAGCGCTTTCGAGAGCACATAGCGGGTCTGCGGCAGCGGGCCCTCGGCGGCATCGACCAGCAGCATGACGCCGTCAACCATTTTGAGCGCGCGCTCAACCTCGCCACCAAAATCGGCGTGGCCGGGGGTGTCGACGATGTTGATTTTTCCAAGGCCGAAATTAATCGCTGTGTTTTTGGCGAGAATCGTGATGCCGCGCTCGCGCTCCAACTCGTTTGAATCCATCACGCGTTCGGCGACCTGCTCATTGGCGCGAAAGGTTCCGGCCTGGCGCAGCATGCCGTCCACGAGGGTCGTCTTGCCGTGGTCCACGTGGGCGATGATGGCGATATTACGAATGGTCTGGCTCAAACGGGGGCAACTTTCCTTCTTAGGGATGGGGCTGACCGGGCGGTCAGGTTGACGGATGGGGACAGCTTTCTATTTCCTTGCAGATTTAATTCTATCAGGGGCGGAAATGTTCGCAAAAACCAGAGTCATTGCCGTGTTGAGATCGCCGCCTTGTGCTCCGCATGCCGGTACCCTCGCGGGCGCGCGATTGGAGCGGATTCCAAATCGAAAGCGGCGTCAACGAGGGCGATGTGTGAGAAGGCCTGGGGGAAATTTCCCAAGAATCGGTTGTCTTCGGGGTCGAATTCTTCGGAGAGGAGTCCAAGATCGTTGCGCAAGGCCAGCAGCCTTTCAAAAAGAGTCCGCGCGTCATGGAGACGTCCGATGGCCTTGAGCGCGCTGACCATCCAGAAACTGCAGGCGAGAAACACGCCTTCCCCTGAGGGCAGCCCGTCGGCTGCCTTCGACGTGTCGTAGCGCAGCACCAGGCCATTCGGCATCAGGTCGCGCTCGATCGCTTCCACCGTCCCTTTCACGCGGCTGTCGCTTCCAGGCAAAAAGCCGACGGCAGGCATCAACAGGAGCGCAGCATCCAGTTCCTGAGAGCCATAGGCCTGCGTGAAGCTGTTCTTTTCTTTACTGAAGGCCCGGGCGCAGATCTGGTCATGGATTTTGTCGCGGATCGTGCGCCACTTTTCCACCGGCGCGGAGCATTTGGCTTGCTCAGCCATCAGCACGGCGCGGTCAAAGGCGACCCAGGCCATCATTTTGGAATAAGTGAAGTGTTGCGGATCCCCGCGCGTTTCCCAGATGCCCGAATCCGGCTGCTGCCAGATCGTTTCCAGGTGCTCGAGCAAAAGCACGAGCACGCTGAAGTCGAATTCAGCGTGGCTCGCCATGCTGTGCTGCGCATGGAAGAAATAGTCCAGCAGCTCGCCATAAATATCGAGCTGTACCTGAAGCACTGCGGCGTTGCCGACGCGCACCGGGCGCGAGTTTTCATAACCTGGGAGCCATTCAACCTCCCACTCGATAAGCTGCCGTTCTCCCATCAGCCCGTACATGATCTGGACCTGGTCCGGGCTTTCAGCCAAAGCGCGGAGCAACCAATCCTGCCACGCTGCCGCCTCATCGAAGTAGCCGCAGTTAATCAGCGCGCGGAGGGTGAAAGCGGTGTCGCGCAACCAGCAATAGCGATAATCCCAATTGCGCTCTCCACCTATGGCCTCAGGCAGCGAGGTGGTGACGGAGGCGACGATGGCGCCCGTGGGGCGGAAGGTCATGGCCTTCAGCGTGACCATTGACCGCTCGACGGCATCGCGGTATTTGCCTTCATAATTCAGGCGCCCGGCCCATTTCCGCCAGAAGCTTTCCGTATCTTCGAGCGCGCGCTGGAAGTCGATAGGTTTGGGATCGGGGTGATGCGAAGAACCGTGGGTGAGCGTGAACCAGGCCCGCTCGCCCGCGTTCACGGTGAAGTCGGCCACTGTGGTCAGGCTTTCTCCGTGCACGGGAACGGAAGCGCGAAGAACGGCAACGCTCGGCCCAGCAACTGCGCGCACTCCGTCGGCGATCGCCGTGACCCGTGGAACTGTACGCCCATAGTCAAAACGGAGCGCCATTTCCATGCAGAGATCCATGCTGCCGCGGATTCCCTCGACGACGCGCACCACTTCGGAGTCGTGTTTGCGCACTGGCATGAAGTCAATCAACCGCACCGCTCCAGTGGCGTCTTCGAAGGTTGTTTCGAGAATCAGGGTTCCATCGCGATAGCGGCGCGAGGCCGCGCAGGCGCCGGACTGCGGCGCGATCTTCCAGAAGCCGTTCTCTTCGGTGCCAAGGAGCGCGGCAAAGCACGCTTGGGAAGAGAAATCGGGCCAGCAGAGCCAATCAATGGAGCCGCCGTTATCAACCAAAGCGGCAGTTTCGCAATCACCGATGAGGGCATAGTTTTCGATTTTTGAAGGCATCGTTTGTCTTTATTGCTCGTAGTAACTGTGCATCAAGGTGCCATCCTCAACCAAAGGCGCATCGGCAACGGGTGCGACCTTTCGCGCCAATCGGTTCATGGTTCACTCCCGCGCGCCAACCTTCGTGTGTCTCTTTTGTGTTGGATGCAGGGCCGAGGTGGAGCGGCGAATCGATGGAATGATCGCGCGGAGTTTCAACGCGCCGATGCGATGAGAGGGGACATCGGAGATTCGCCAATTCTTCTGGATCTTTGTGCGGGGTTCGCCTTTTTCTGTTGACAATACCCTATGGGGGTATGGTACAAGAAAAAAGGCGCGGGTTAGCCCGCGCAGGAGCTGCAAACCAGTTTATGAACATTGAATCCGCACAAGAGCCCCCGAGTATCCGGAGTTCTTTCCTGTGGCGTGATTAGAGCGCTCTGGAAACCGCCCGTAGCACGGCTGCCGGCGATTCCCACATCGCTCTTCACGACATACGACATGTGAATTGAGCGTGTGAGCCGCTGGAGTATCAAGCCTGACTCACCCTCCCGAACCAACAGTTGATGGCACCATTTCGCCACCCGAATTGCGCCCTTTCGCGCCCGGATCGCGAAACCACGCTTGGACTGTCCCGAGGAGGAACCATGATGAACCAACTCTCTTTGATCCGCAAGCCCATTTGCCTCACTTGCTTCTGGGTGCCGACGGGCGATGCGAAGAGGCCATTGGCCTGTGTTTGGAAGGGATCGAAAGCTGCGCCAAGCGTATCTTTCACGGAAAACACGGGGCATGAATCGGGGAGGATGCACCTGTGCGCGTAGCCGAACCTCAGCTCGAAACCGAGGCTATCTCTGTTGAGGGCGTGCGTGTACCGGGCGTTTTGGTTCGCCGCTCATGGCAGAAGCATCTGCTTACCTTCCTTATGGTCTTCGGACCTGGCCTGATCGTGATGGAAGCAGACAACGATGCCGGTGCGGTTTCGACCTATATGCAGGCTGGCGGGCAGTACGGGCTGCACTTGCTCTGGACGCTGATCGTCCTGTTGCCTATTTGCTACTTCGTGCAGGAAATGGTGGCGCGGCTTGGAATTGCAACCGGCAAAGGCCACGCGGCGATGATTTATGAGCGCTTCGGCAAATGGTGGGGACGCTTTTCGCTCTTCGATCTCCTGGTTGTCAACTTTCTCACGCTGATTACCGAGTTCGCCGCCATAGCCCTTGCGCTCAGCGCGATGGGAGTCAGCCCGCTGATATCTGTGCCTGTTTCGGCGCTCGGTCTTACGCTGATCGTCGTGACGGGCAGCTATCTTCGCTGGGAGCGCATCGTCATCGCCCTTTGCCTGTTAGACCTGACATGGTTCGTGCTGGCTTATCTTGTGCATCCTGCCTGGGCCGCCGTAGGCCGCGCGACAATCGCACCGACGATGCCGGCAGGCGGCATTACCAGTAGCCTCGTCTTTTTGGTTATCGCCATCGTAGGCACAACCATCGCGCCCTGGCAACTCTTCTTTCAACAGAGTTGCGTGGCAGAGAAGCGGCTGCGTTTCTCTGATCTGAAATGGGCCAGGCTCGATACGCTGATCGGCGCGATATTCACCGTCGTGGTAGCAGGCGCCATGATGCTGGTTGGCAACTATGGCGATCAACGCGGAGTCACGTTTGAAGACCCGGCGCAGTTGGCTCTCGCGATCGGCCCGATGGCGGGCCATTTCGTCCGAAACGGAGTGTTGCTGCTGATGGTGAATGCCGCCGTGCTGGGCACGACGGCTATCTCGCTCGCCAGTTCCTGGGCTTATGGCGAGGTCAAAGGGTGGGAACACTCGCTCCACAAGAAAGTGTGGCAGGCGCCGGGGTTCTATGCGACATACATCGCCGGCGTCGGAGCGGCGGCGGCTTTTGTGTTGATTCCGCATGTGCCTTTGCAATTGGTCATCATCAGTGTCCAGGTCTTTGCGGGACTGATTCTTCCCTCGGCCATCATCTTTCTGCAACTATTGCTACCAATGAGATCACTTGAGATACGCATGCACGAGGTCGATCAGATCCTCGGCCAGCTCCGGCGCGATCTGTTCCTTGGCGCCGTCCACCAGGTGAAAGCGGAGATGGGTTTCAAGCACCTCGCCCATCAACCCGTTGATGCCGCCGCGAACGGCCGCGAACAGCATCAATTGATCGCCGCAATCCTCATCGGCGACCAGGGAACGCTCGACCGCGTCGAGTTGCCCGCGTACCTTTTTCAGCCGCTGCACGAGCTTGAGTTTTTCCCGTTCCTGATGCGACATTTTTTGCCTCCCTCGCCTGACGATAACAACCTGGGTATGGTATGAGCCAAATGGGGGTATAGTACCCAACATCCATATTATGCCTCTCCGACGTTCCAACCCGTTGGCGCAATTGCTCGCTGCCTCGTGTGGGCCCTGCTATCGGCTGGCGCGTTCACGGCGGCCGCAGGTTCCAGGCGAACCTGCCCGCGCCCGAGCCACAACGTCCAACGGCAAGCGATGAAGGGGAGCCAACCCAGGCACTGCTTCCGCTTCAACCGCTGGACTCGCTGAAGCAACCGGAGCCGCCAGTGCCACAGGAACCGATGCCGCTGACCGCCAACCCGAGACCGCACCCATTGTTTCCATGGCGCCTCACTCTCAGAGCGCGCGTTACTGGGTGTCGGGGCAAGCCAACAGCATCTTCCAGATGCACGGGCATTTTCACTCGCCTTACGAGGGCCCGAACAGCCTCATCGACGATTTCGAGACCAAGGCGTCGGAAGTAGGGACACTCTACCTCGGTTATCAACTGTGGCCGAACAGCCGGTTCAACACGGATCTGATCGTCGACTTTGAAAACGCAGGCGGACGCGGCATCTCCCAGGCACTGGGGCTGGCGGGCGAAACCAATGTTGACGTGGTACGCAACCCCAGCCTGAGTATCAAGCCGTATCTTGCGCGCGGCGAGATTCATCAGATTTTCGGCTTGACCAACGAGATGATCGACCAGGACCGAGGTCCTCTCGCGCTGGCGACGAAAGTGCCCGCGCGGCGCTTCGACATTCGCATCGGCAAGATGAGCCTTGCCCGACACGCTTCGACGTTAACTCGGTCGGCTCCGACAGCCATCTGCAATTCACCAACTGGACCATCGTTAACAATGGCGCATGGGATTACGCGGCGGACACGCGCGGCTACACAGTGGCCGGAATTCTGGAGTACGACGACAAGGTCTGGTCGGCGCGCTACGCGATCGCTGCGATGCCAACTGTGGCGAACGGCATCAATCTCGATTGGGTACTCAAACGCGCCAGCGGGCAGAACTGGGAGTTCGAACTGCGCAAGGGGCTGTTCTCGAGCTGGCTCAACCCGAAGCGGGAGGGCGCGGTCCGCGTGCTCAGTTACGTGAATCACGCGCATATGGGCAACTACCGGGAGTCAGTCGACCAATATCTCGACGGCCTGGTGTCGACGCCCGAAATCACCAACACGGAACGCTATGGGACAGTGAAGTACGGTTTTGGGCTGAACACCGAGCAGGAAGTGACGGACAGCTTGCGGCTCTTTGGGCGGTTTGGCTGGAACGATGACAGGAACGAGTCATTCGCATATACCGAAGTGGCGCAGACGATTGAATTCGGCGCCGACTACAACGGCCAGAGCTGGCATCGTTCAAATGACAAGGTGGGCGTGGCCTATGTTTCGAACGCCATCAAGCGCGATCACCAGAATTACCTTCACTACGGCGGGCTGGGCTTCCTGCTGGGCGACGGCAACCTGCGCTATGGACGAGAGGACATTATCGAGTGGTATTACAACGCCCACATCTGGCACGGACTTTACGGCATGATCGGCGGGACGCAGATTGCTCATCCGGGCTATAACACCGATCGCGGCCCGGTGTATGTAACCACGGTGCGGACGCACATCGACTTCTAAATGAAGAGGGAACAGGAATTAAGCGCGCACAACCTCATTCAGTCGAAAGGCAGGGACGATCTTCTCGCGCAGAACCGTTAGCCTGCCTTCCAGCATCTTGGCGGATTCGGGTGTAGCCGGCGCGTTTACGGGAATTACGTCCTCTGACGAGCGGCCCTCCTTCGCAAGCTCTACCCACTCCGACATCACGTCGATGTATCGCTCAAGCGTCTGAGAGGGAGTCTTGCAATTGTCGGTTACGAGATAAGCGGACGGCAGATCGCCTACCACCACCCACAGCCACTCATCCACTTCGGGCCGGGACGGCTCGATGTGGAAGAAGAAGACGGCGACGATTCCACCATAGCCGTCTCCGAAGTAGGCTTCTCGTACCGATCGGCACCAGGCGAAATTTGAAATGTAACGATGAGCTTTGGAAGCCATCTCTCGCAGAAGCCGGATATCTTCCGCGTCGTCGCCAAGGATCTGGTCGATTGGTATGACGCCGCTAACCGGTAACTCAGTGCTTGTTTGTGACATGATTCACTCCACCCCAAGGATTTAGCAAAGGCCCGGTGACGAGAACTGGAACTGGAGATAGCAAGGAGCAAGAAGCGAAAGGCTCACTTGGCCGGCAGAGATTGCTGCTGCGCCGGTGGTTTATCGGATAAATTGACGATGACTTCGCCGGGCTTGGCGTAGTGGAGTTTTTCGCGCGCCTCGCGCTCAATGGCGTCGGGGTCGGAATTCAGATGATCGATGTGCTGGCGCATCTGCGCATTTTCCTGCTGCAGATCTTTGATTTCCTGCTGGAGGGCCCGGTCTTCGGCGCGTTTCTGCTGCCATATTGATAAACCGTGATTGCCGTAGACGACGTGCCAGGTGACCAGCAGAGCGAGCATGATGGCGATGACGGTGCCAGCCGGCCGCCAAAGCCGTTCTGTCGAGTCAAGTGCCCACGCGCGCAGCGACACGCGTTTGGCAGCAGGTACTTTTGTCTTCCCTTGCACAATCTTTTCCGGCATCGAATCCTAATCCGTGCTGCAGACCGGTTCTAGTTAAGCACAAACTTCTCGGCCGCCGACCGCAGAGACTTCGTGTCCTGCTCGTTGCGCGCTTCAGTGTAGGCGCGAACCACCGGTTCCGTCCCCGAAAGGCGGTAGCAAACCCACGAGCCATCTTCCAGAATCAGCTTGAGCCCGTCAGTCCTGACGACGGAGACGACTTTGCGTCCACTCAACTCCTTTGGATCGGCCTTCAACTTCTCAGTGAACGCGGCTTTCTGGTCCGCGGTCAAGTGGAAGTTCTCTCGAACCGGAAAATAGGAACCAACCTTGGCAAAAAGCGCCTTCAATTGCACGCCGAGGCTGGTACCTCGAATTGCCACCATCTCTGCAACGAGCAGGCCTGCGATGATCCCGTCTTTCTCGGGAACGTGGCCACGAATGGTGAGCCCAGCAGACTCCTCGCCGCCGATGGCGATTTTGTCCTGATCGATGAGCGCGCCAATGTACTTGAAGCCGACCGGCGTTTCGTAGAGCGGAACTTTGTAGTGTTCGGCCAGCGCATTGATCAGGTTGGTGGTGGCGACGCTCTTGGCCACGCCATTTTTCCAGCCGCGCGTCTCAACAAGATAGTCGAACAGCAGCGCAATGATGTAGTTGGGCTGGATAAATGTTCCGTCGCCATCCACGATGCCGAAACGGTCCGCGTCGCCGTCGGTGGCGATGGCCAGTGCCGCGCCAATCTCTTTCATCTTTTTCCTCGCAGCACCGAGCAGCTCGTCGGAGGGTTCCGGAGCGTGGCCGCCGAAGAGCACGTCACGGTAGTCGTGGACAGTTTCGACGGTGACGCCGGCCTGGCGGAGCAGATGGCAGGGATAGCCGCGGCCCGCGCCCCAGAACGGATCGTAGACCACTTTGATGCCCGACTTGGCGATGGCCTTCAGGTCCACTAGCTCGGCGAGGCGATTTAGAAAGGCCGGTTTTACGTCCACGGTCTCGAATTGGTCCGTCGACGCCAGCGGGCTGGGTACATCGTGGCCGCCGCCGCCGCTTGCGATCTTGTCGATCGCAGCTTCGATCTGCTTCGTGGCTTCAGGCAGCGCCGGCGCGCCATCGGGCGTGGAGTATTTGATGCCGTTGTACTCCGGCGGATTGTGGGAGGCGGTGAAGTTGATGGAGCCTGAAGTCTTGAGCGTACGCACCGCGTAAGCGATCGCCGGAGTGGGAGCGGCGTCGGGAATCACAATGGGCGTGACGCCTGCGCCGGCTAGCACGCGCGCCGCCTCGGAAACAAAGCTCTCGCCGAGGAAACGCGGATCCCGGCCGACCAGCACGCGATGCGGGGCCGGGAGGGTTTTGACGTAATCGGCGATTCCTGCGACCGCCAACCGAATATTGGCCACCGTAAACTCGTCGGCCACGATTGCCCGCCAGCCCGAGGTGCCGAATTTGATTGCTGTGCTCATTGGTTTCTCCAAAATGTGGCTTTGAGCCGCAAAGTTCATACTGCAACACCGGGGCGGGATGGGCAAGCCGCATCGCGATTTTTAACCGGAGGTTGACCTGAGGACCGAGATATGGAGGCAGGAACTACCGACGATGAGGGTTTTGACGAGAGGCGCCAGACGTCTGGATCATCGCACACGACTGGATAAATTGTTGAGCGGAATCCTCGGCATGGCGTCTGTGTGCATAGAAGATGTCCAGACCGGAATCGGGAAACAGACAGTGTTGTTCTTTGGAACAGCCTTGAGGAGGAGACGATGCAGTTGAACAGAATCACAGCCCGTACGCACAGGTTTACCCCGGCCGTTGCGATGGTCGCTGTTGCACTGGCTTTGGTGTTCATGCCGCCAATCGCAGGCGCGCAAACCAAATCAGAAGAGTCACAACCGAGCGAAGCCAAGCCCGCGGCGCCGACCGCGGCTGACACGGTTCAGACGATCTTTCTGACGAATGCCGCCAGCCAAAACGACCTAAATGACATTCAAACAGACCTCCGCAACATATTGCCGAGGGCCAGGATTTACGGAGTCACCTCGCAGAACGCCATTACGCTCAAAGGGACGGCCGAAGACCTCGCGACGGCACAAAAGCTGATCGCCGATCTCGACCGGCCAAAGAAGATTTATCGGCTGACGTACACCATGACAGATCTCGATGGCGGCAAGCGCAGAGGTTCGCAACAGTTCACTTTGCTTGTTGGGCTGGGAGATAGAACGACGTTCAAGCAAGGTAGCCGTGTGCCCATCGTGACCGGAACAACCGACGGCCAACCCCACGGCACGCAAGTGCAATACGAAGACGTGGGATTGTCGATTGAAGCGCGCGTGGGCGGGTCACCGGACGCGATCCACTTGCAGACAAAGATCGAGCAATCGAGCCTTGCGGAAGAAAAGCCCTTAGCCCCTGCACAGGATCCGGTGGTTCGGCAGACCGTCCTGGATGACTCGTCTGTGCTTTCGTCAGGCAAGCCGATGATCCTCGGGTCGCTGGATCTTCCAGGCACCACACGGAGCCAGGAGATCGCAGTGGTGGCGGAGCCTGTCCGCTAGAGTCTTCGACGAATCTGTATGCCCCTGCCTAAGCGGAGCCGGGCCGTTCCCGGGTTCCGCTAAGGCAAGGCTTCTCCGATTGAAAATTCGATGGCCGCTTCTCGAGTGGGGACTGCCGCGCCGCGCACGGTCCGGCGTAGAGTGGAGGCAGCCATTTTCAACCAGGAGGGCCAATGATCGAAGCTACTTCCACCGCCCGCATTGTGATGACCACCGTGGTCGGCCCTGAGGAAGCCACTCGCCTGGGCCGGACGCTCGTAGAGGAACGTCTGGCTGCGTGCGCCACACTCCTTCCTCCGGTTCATTCGATTTACAGCTGGCAGGGAAAGATTGAATCGTCAGCCGAGACTCTGCTTCTGCTCAAGACAGACCTCTCCCAATTGCCCGCTCTCGAGGCACGGCTCCAGGAGCTTCACAGTTATCAAACCCCTGAGTTTCTGGTGCTTGGGATCGAAGCTGGGAGTCGTTCGTACCTTCAATGGCTGCGCGCTAATCTGGGCTCGCCGCGGAGTACCAAAGTGTAAACGAACGTCATAGCCGCAAACAGGCCCTCTGGTATCCTTGTTTGGGTCTGACCTTATGCGCTGGCTTTTCATTGTTCTTCTTGTCTCGCTCGGGGCGCTGCTGGTAGCGGCCGCAGGGGCTGCCCGCCATGTCTGGCGGCATCGTGCCAAGCCAGGGAACAAACCGTCCTCAGCCATTGAGCCGACCGAGGAGCCGGACCTCGAACTGAAATCCAGATAAGATTGTGATGAGATGATTTGACCGCCGGTTTCGCCGGAAACAGTCAATCTCAACGTGTCGTCATACACTAAGCACTGCCGCAAGATTGAAGTACGTTAAGCGATTTGTTGCCGAAAGGATCTCCCCAGACGTGAGCACCAAGACCCCCGATCTCGCAAACGCGAAGACCCCAGTTGAAATCTCCATCGCTCATAGCCCCGATTCCGACGATGCCTTTATGTTCTATGGGCTGGCGACGCAGAAAATTCGTGTACCCGGTTACCGCTTTAACCACACGCTCAGCGACATTGAGACGCTCAACCGCCGCGCCCGCGAAGAAGCTTTCTACGATATCACGGCAGTTAGTTTTCATGCCTATCCATACTTGCAGGAGAATTACGCGTTGATGGGCTGCGGCGGCAGCGTTGGCGAGGGCTACGGGCCCATGGTCGTTTCGAATCGTATGATCGACGTCAACGATTTAGGCCGGATTCAGGTTGCTGTCCCGGGTACGCTGACCACGGCCTATCTTGCGCTCAAGATCCTGAATCCGGAGATCAAGACGGTTACTGTGCCGTTTGACCGCATCATTCCCGAAATTCTGGCGGGCAAATATGAAGCTGGGCTCATTATTCACGAGGGCCAGCTCACGTATTCCACGAGCGGCCTTTTCAGGGTGATTGACCTCGGAGCCTGGTGGCGCGAAACCACCGGCCTGGTGCTGCCGCTTGGCGGCAATGCCATTCGACGCTCGCTGGGGGCAAAGACACACAAGGTCCTTTCCAAGGCGCTGCGCGACTCGATCCGGTATGCGCTGGAGCACCGCGAGCCGGCCCTCGAGTACGCCATGCAGTTCGCGCGCGACCTCGACACCTCGATGACCAGCCAGTTTGTGAGCATGTATGTAAACGAGCGCACGCTCGACTACGGCGCCGACGGGCGCGAAGCGATCCGCAAACTGCTCGCGATGGGCCACGAGCGCGGCATCATCCCCATGGCTCCGCAAGTGGACTTTGTGGATTAGCGGGGAGACCCCGGTGGGGGCGTCGATTTTGCTGCAGGCGGATTATATTTTTGCTCCGGCGCGAAACAGTACTGTTGGGGTCACGAATCTGCCCTAAGGTCATTGTTCAGTCCCAATCATTTTTGCCTCGATTCTAAATGTTTTCTAATGTCTGCCGATGCTTCCAAACAGGAGCATTGTCCGGATGACCTCGCACGAATCTCCCGCTCTACTACTTGCATCGCCCGATCCGGCTCTCCTTCGAGCTGTTGAACCACTGCTTCTAACGGCCGGGGCGCGCGTCGAAGTGGTTCTATCGGCAGAGGCGGCGGTCGCATTTCTCGTTGGCGGGAATCCGCCTGCGCTCTTCGTGCTTGATGCGAGGCTGCCTGACATGCCGATCAGCCAGTTGCTGGCGGCGGCGCGAGCCATTGGCGACGGCCCACACGTTCCAATTCTGCTAATCGCAGACACCGTGACCCAGGAATGGATCGATCGACTCGCCGATGGCGTGATCGATGATCTCATCCTGCGCCCAGCTGAATACGCCTACTGGCAGCTTCGGATCGACCTGATGCTGCGTAACCAGCGCGTGGCTCTAGAGCTTGAGACTCTTCGCGAGGCCGCCATTCGCAACGCTCAATTCGATCGCCTCACCGGCGTTTACAACCGCGAAACGATGCTGTCGATGCTTTTCCGCGAGACCGACCGCGCGCAGCGCATCAACAGCTCTCTATGCCTGGTGCTATTCGATCTTGACGACTTCGGCCACTGGAATTCGCGCCTGGGGGTGGACGCATGTGATGAATTGCTGTGCCAGGTGGCGAGCCGTAGTGGAGCGCTTCTGCGCAGCTACGACCTGCTTGGGCGGCCGGGAATGGACGAGTTTTTGATCGCGTTGCCGGCGTGCAGCCCGGCGAGCGCCATGATCCTCGCAGAACGGCTTCGCGTCGACGTGTTCTCCGTGCCATTTCGCGTGGCAGGCGAGGCCATCCGGCTTTCCGCTTGCTTTGGCATCGCCAACAGCCGGGGACGGTCACCTGTGGTTGTTTTGCGCGAGGCTGAGAAAGCACTGGAATGGGCCAAGGCCGCCGGGCCAGAGTCCATCCAGTGTTTCGGATGTTCGCAGGAACCCGCGCCGTCGCCGGTAAAATTTCTCTCCGAAAGTTCGGGCGACGAATTGCTGGCGTGGTAGCAGTCGTTTCTTCGAGCTCGCCGTTTTCGTTCCTTGCGCAGCGTGTTCGTCCGGGGCCTGGCGCGGCCGAAAACGGGTGGAAAAGACGCGATTCACCCTAATCCTGAAGTGCTGCCTCGGCGACTTCCGATTCCAGAAACTCCTGAAATACGTCATTGGAGAGCAGACGTCCGCGCGATGTGAGGCGAACGCGGGTGCCATCGGCAACCAACAGGCCAACGTCGACCAGGCGCTCGACCGTGTGCATTGCTGGCACGAGCATTTCAGAGCCGAATTCCTGCGTGAGCGCGGTGAGTTCCACGCCTTCATTCATACGCAGCCCGAGAAACCACGCTTCCTCGAATTGCCGCGCCGGCGAGACGTGGGTCACTTCTGGAGCCGCGGGGCCGTTGAGATACTCTTTCAAATCGTCGGTGGTCGTGAAGCGAAGCACATCGGAAAGTCTTGCTTGGCCATCCGACTCGTTCAAAGAGGCTGCCGCATGGAATGCCATGGACGACGCATCCAGGCCGACACCCAAGTATGGCCGCCGCTGCCAGTAGCGCAAATTGTGTCTCGATTCGAAGCCGGGGCGCGCGAAGTTCGAGATTTCGTACTGAGAGACACCGGCGCTTTCAAGCCGTTCAATGGCGCGCTCATACATGCGAGCAATCAGGTCGTCACTCGGCACCAAATCCGCTCGATAGCGCACGCCACCTTTGAGCATCTCGCGCCCCAGCCGAGAATCCTCGTCGACCTCAAGCATGTAAATGCTGGCATGGGGCGCTCCTGAATCGACGAGCGCGTTCAGAGACTCTTCCCACGAGGCGAACGTCTGTCCGGGCAGACCCGCAATCAAATCCACGTTGAGGTTCTCGATCCCCGCCGCGCGCAACCGCCGCAAATCTTCCTCGACAATTGCGCGGCCATGCAAACGGCCGCTCGCGTGCGCTTCGGAATCAACAAAGGATTGCACGCCGAGGCTCACGCGGTTCACGCCAACGGCTGCCATCGCTTCCAAAGTTGAGTCCGCTATTTGGCCCGGCGCGCACTCCATGGTGATCTCAGCATCGGCATCGAGATCGAATTCCGCTCGGATTGAATCAAAGAGCTGCAAGAGGAGATCGGGAGCCAACAGGCTGGGTGTTCCACCGCCGAGATAGACCGTGTCCGCGCGTCGCGGGCATTCCGTGCCCATACTCTTGGACCAGATTGGCGCTTGAGAAAGGTCCTCGATCAGCCGGTCGACGTAGCGCTCGTGGTCCGCGGCCGGGTAGACGCCCGAAGCGAAATTGCAATAGGTACACTTCGACCGGCAAAAGGGAATGGAAATGTAAATCCCGAGCGCGTGGGCGGCGTTACCGGTCATGAAAAGATTGTTTCACGTCGCCTTAGTTAGTTTGCTCGGGAGATCTCTGACGGGGCCCATGCAATCATGAATAGAAGGAGATCCAGATTTGAAAGCCTGGCCTGTCGTTGCCATCCTCGTCATCCAGGCCATCCTTTTTCTGGGGCATTGGTTCGTTTATTCCACTTTCATTGCGTTCTGTCCCGGCCTCGCTCCCGCGACCGAGCTGCGTGTCGCACTTTTCGTTCTCGCATTCAGTTTTGTTTTCGCCTCGTTGATCTCTTTCCGCTTTTCTAATCCCGTCGTCGGAGTCATTTATTGGGTCGCCGCTGTTTGGCTCGGATTCCTCAATTTCTTTTTCTGGGGGTCGATCGTCATTCGGATGGGGTGGCTGGCGATTAAGTTTTCGAATTTGACGATGCATCCCAGCGCTTTCCGTACGCCGCTGGCGGCCACCATCTACATCATTGCAGCACTCACCGGAATCTACGGACTCATCAATGCCCGCATCATTCGCATTCGGCGCATTCTGATAAAGATCCCTGATCTGCCTGCGTCCTGGCGCGATCGCAGAGCCGTTCTGATGAGCGACTTGCATCTCGGGCCGATCAACGGTGTCCGTTTTTGCCGACGCATGGTCGCGGCGGCCTCGCAACTCAAGCCCGACATCGTCTTCATTCCCGGCGACCTTTTTGATGGAACGAAGGGCGATCTCGATGAATCACTCAGGCCGTTCCAGGCACTTAAGCCGCCGCTCGGCGTCTTCTTCTCCACAGGTAATCACGAGGAATTCACTTCACCGACACACTACATCGAGGCCATTACGCGGGCAGGCATTCGCGTTCTGGCCAACGAACAGGTTGTGGTGGATGACCTCAGGATCGCCGGCGTGCTGTATCACGACTCTTCATCGCCGCTGCACATGAAGGCCGCGCTCAGCAGCATGAGCCCTGTTGGTCCAGAAGCTGACGGCCCCCATCCGGGCATTCTGCTGAACCATGCTCCCACGCGTCTGCCCATCGTGGAGCAGGCAGGCTTCAGTCTGCAACTCTCGGGGCATACACACGGTGGACAGTTCCTGCCTTTTACCTGGATTACACGCCGTGTTTACGGGCGCTTCACAAGTGGACTGCACAGTTTTGGCTCGCTCGAGGTCTACACTTCGACAGGGGCCGGAACCTGGGGCCCTCCGATGCGCGTCGGGACGCGGCCGGAGATCGTTCTGCTCGAATTCATCTAGCGGCTTTCATTCTCTGGAGACGCAATTCTGCAAGCATGGAGATTCCGTTTTGAGCGCTAAATCGACCGCGTCTGGATCGACTGCACCCGGCCAGCCAGTAATTCGCACGCACCTTAGTGGATTCAATCTGCTGATGAGCCCGCGTCTCAACAAAGGAACAGCATTTACCGAAGCGGAGCGCGATACGTTCGCTCTGCACGGCCTGCTGCCGCCACACATCGGAACCCTCGAAAGCCAGCGCGAGCGCCGCAAGCGCGTGCTAGACAGCCACCCAACCGCGTTTGACAAATACAGCTACATGCGGGACCTGCAGGACAACAACGAGACGCTGTTCTACTCGCTCATCGCCAACAACATTGAGGAACTGTTGCCGATTGTCTACACGCCGGCTGTGGGCGAGGGCTGCCAGCGTTTTTCTGAGATCTGGCGCAAGCCACGCGGCCTCTTCCTCAGCTATCCCAATATGAACCGCATGGAACAGATTTTTTCAAGCTCGCATTTCGATCCAATACGCTGCATCGTGGTCAGCGACGGGGAGCGCATTCTGGGGCTGGGCGATCAAGGCGCCGGAGGGATGGGCATACCCATCGGCAAGATGGCGCTTTATACGGCGTTGGGCGGCATTCCGCCCGAGCACTGCTTGCCGGTGCTGCTCGACGTGGGGACCGATAACGAGGCGCGGCTCAACGACCCCATTTACGTAGGTTGGGAACACAAGCGCGTTCGCGGACAGGAGTACGACGACTTTATCGAAGCCTTTGTAACTGCCGTGGAGAGCCGATGGCCGCACGTTCTTTTGCAGTGGGAGGACTTTGCAGGAGCGAATGCGGCGCGCCTGCTGGAGCGCTACCGCGGCCGGCTGTGCACCTTCAACGACGACATCCAGGGAACCGCGGCCGTGACAACCGCCACGTTGCTCGCGGCTGTCAACGTGACGGACATTCCGCTGCGCGAACATACGATTGCCATGTTCGGCACAGGATCGGCCGGCGCCGGGATTCTCGATCTTCTGATTGCAGAGATGAAGCAGGAGGGCCTGAGCGATGAGCAGGCGCGCCATCGGATCTACGCTTTCAACCGCCTTGGCCTTCTCGTGGAAGGTTGCGAGAGCATCCGCCCAGCCCAGCAACCATTTGTGCGCAAGTGCGAGGATGTAGCCGGATGGAAGCTGTCAGCGCCAGGCACAGGTGTAATCTCGCTGCTCGATGTAACGCGGAACGCGGGCATCACGGTGCTGGCCGGCGTGAGCGCTCAGCCTAGCGCGTTCACTGAGGAGATTGTGCGCGAGATGGCGCGACACACTCCGCGCCCAGTGATCTTTCCGCTGTCGAACCCCACCTCGCAATGCGAAGCCGCGCCCGCCGATCTGCTGCGCTGGACTGGAGGCCGCGCAATCGTCGGCACGGGCTCTCCATTTGCGCCGGTTGAAGTCGATGGCAAACTTGTCCGCATCGCGCAGGTGAACAATTCCTACATCTTCCCCGGCCTGTCGCTCGGCATTCTCGTCAGTCGCGCTCGGCGCGTGACCGATGGCATGATAATGGCCGCGGCTAAAGCGCTAGCCTCGCTCTCGCCAGCACGCACAGACAAGAGTGCGCCGCTTCTGCCGCCGATTGCGGACTCCCGGAAAACGAGCGCGGCGGTTGCTGCGGCCGTCGGCCGGCAAGCAATGACGGAGGGGGTCGCCGAAACATGCGACGAAGCAGCTTTCGCTGAGAGAATTCGCGATTATGTGTGGGAGCCGGAATACCAGCAATATGAGCGCGTAATGATTTCTCGCTAGCTGCGGCTATTCCTCGGCCGGCACTTCTTCCAGCAATCGCTTCCACGTCTTCTGGTTTTTGCGGAAACTTTTTTTCAGATCCTCGAGAATCCGATCGAAGTCGGCGTTGGTGCGCAGGTTGTTCCAAGCGGGATTTTTCTGGAACCAGGGATAGTTTTCGTTGCCGAGATAGATGGCGCGGCGCAGCCAGTGAAGGGCTTCGCTGGAGTCGCCATCGACGGCGAAATAAGTGGCGAGCCGGTAAGCCATTTCGCTGTCGGCCTCGGCGGCAGCCAGCGTGTCGTCCTTGAGCAAAGTGACGCCACGCTCCCGCGCATGCGCCTGCACGTAGCAGATGGCCAGCGTAGGCACCGCAATGCGCAGCGAGGAGTCGTCGGCGATCACGCCTTCGAGAATCTCGATGGCCTTTTCGAGATTTCCTAGTCGCATTTCCTGATAGCCCGACGATGTTCGGAGCAGCGGATGGCGCGGCTCCAGCGCCAGCCCCTTCTCAAGCTCGTCGCCGGCCAGCTCAATTTGATTTTGGTAGTGGTACACGCGGGCCCGATGGTTGTAGAGAATGGCCGCGTTTGCCGGATTGAGTTTGAGCGCGCAGCTGAATTCGCCCAGTGCCTCGTCGTACATTCCGTCGCCGCGTAGCGCCAGGCCAGCCACCATGTGGACGTTCCAGTCATTTGCGGCGCTCGCGAGCAAGTTGGCAATCCCGTGCCGCGCGGACTCCTTTTCACCACGCGACAGCAACATATAAATGCGGTAGAGATTCGATTCCGTCGAAGCCGGATCGAGTTTTAGCGCCTCATCGAAGGCGCGACGCGCTCGCATCACGTGGATTTGCCCGCCGAAACCGTGGCGTGCATATTGCAGTTCGGCGATGCCCAACCCGCTCCATCCCGCGGCAAAGTCCGGGTCGGTTTCAGTGACCCGCGTAAACAGTTGATGAGCACGTTCGAGGTCGGCGAGCGAACCAGTCCGAACCATAAAGGAGCTCAGCAGGGCGCGGGCCTGCAAATATCTTTCGCTGACTAGTCCGCGCAGCGATCCCTCACGGGCAGGGCCGCGCGCTGGAGCACGGGTCGGGTCGGCGCTCTGCCCAGTACGCGACAGTTCGATTCCTTCCGCAGCCCCCATTCCCTGCAGCGTGGCGAAGACTTCGTTTGAAATCTCAGACTGCACAGCGATCAGATCCAGCGACGCGACGCGAATCGAGCCACCGGTGCGCACGCTCTGCGAGGCCACGTCGAGCAATTGCCAATTCAGGTCGAATCCACTTTCCGAGCGGACAAAGCTTCCCGCGAGAACGAATTTCACCAGTAGCTTTTGCCCCACGGCAAGGGGATCCATCTGTGCCCAGGCTTGGGCGCCGGCCAACGGCATGAGCGCGCTCGAAGGCCGCACAACCAGCGAGGGAATTCGCGCCAGTCGGGCGGCAATCGCATCAGCGAGCGCATATCCGTAAAGCGGCGCTGCCTCCGTTGCGCCCAAATTGGCGAAGGGGAGCACAACGAGAGAGTTCTGCGTTCTTTTGTCTCCTGCCGACTCGCGAAATCGCTCGGCAAGCATCGAAAGCAAACCCGTGGTACGCTTTTCCGCCTCGGGGCCGGTAGCCGGCAAGTTGGCTGCTGCGTCGCCGGGAAGGATTCCCGTTTCGATCCGCAGCGCTTTCATAATTGTCTTGAGTCCCTCACGAACGTCGGCTGCCGACGCTGTACGAGCGCCGGGGTTTTTTTCAAGGCAGGCAGCAATTACGCTCTTGAGCTCAATTGAAATATCCGGGTCAATCAGACTCAAGTCGTCCGGCTCAAGAAACTGGATGGCGCGAATAGCCTGGAAATCTTCGGCGTCGGCGCGGGCGAATGGGTGGCGGCCGCCGGCCAACTCATAGAGAATCACACCCAATGCCCATACGTCCGACTGGACGCTCGAATGCCCGGTGACAAACTGCTCCGGCGCCATATAGCGGATGGTTCCGCCGCGCGCTGTGTAGGTTGACACGGCGGGTGTGTCCTTGGCGAGAACGGGCTTAGCCGGGTCGAGGCGCGTATCTTCGGGAGCAATTCGCCGGGCCAGGCCGAAATCCAGAATCTTGACCAGGCCGCCATCGGTCAGCATCACGTTCTGCGGCTTCAGATCGCGGTGAAAAATACCGAGAGCGTGCGCAGCCTGCAATCCGTCGGCAATCTGAATTCCTACGGAGAGCACAAGCTGCAGAGTCGCCGGGCCGTGGGCGATCAATTCATCCAGCGGCTGGCCGGGCACAAATTGCATGGCGATATAAGCTTCGTCGCCGCTCTCGCCGACCTCATAGATCGCGCAAACGTTGGGATGCTCAATGGCAGACGCCAGGCGTGCCTCGCGCAACACCGTCGAGCGCATCTGCTCGGCCGTGAGCAGCCCGGTGTGGAGCATTTTGAGCACGACGGGACGCTGCAGCAGGGTGTCATTGGCCGCGTACACCACCCCGCTGCCTCCGGCGCCAAGGCGCCGCAGGATCTCGTAATGGGCAATTGTCTTGCGCTTCATCGCTTATCTCAAGTCTAGTGGTTTTCGCGTAAAGACTGTCTCAAGATGAGGCTCTTCGCTGCCCGGTTGTCGATCTGTTAACGTCGAATTGACGATGAGCGATGGGAATAGACTCGCAGTACAAAGCAACGAACGCCCGGCCCAGATCCCTGATGGTGCGATGCCGCGTCTGGTAATGCTGGCGTTCGCCTTGGCGCTTGCCGCGCCGTTCTCTTCTCTCGTTGCACAGCAAAACACGGAGCAGCCGCCGCGGCCAGAGACGCAACTAGCTGCGCCTGCATCGTCCGGTCCGGAAACCGAGCCTTCTTCGCCAACGCAACAGCCCGGCGCGGGCGCGCAACTTCACACTGGGACAAGCAGCGGCCTTGATACCAATGCGCGCTTACAGAACCTTCTCGCCGATCACCAGTACCTTCGCATTCAGGCACAGCTCGATCAGCTACCCCCGGATCAAGCACAGTTCTATCGCGGCATTCTGGCCAACCGCTCAAACCAGCTGGAACAGTCGGTGAAGCTGCTCGAACCCCTTGTGGACAATGTGAGCGCGAGCGGTGACACAGTTCGCGAAAAGTTGTTGCGGATGACGCTCGCTGAAGATTACCTGCGCCTTGGCGATTGGACCAAGGCCGGTCAGGCTTACCAAACTCTCGATGATCGACTTCACGCCAAGCTAAGCTCGGGCGAGCAGGACGAAATTGAAATGCCGCTCAGGATGCTGCCGCTGGCCAAGGACAATCCGCCCATTACGGTGGACCCCTGCGAACCCTTCCGGCTTCAGGTCAGCAACGATCCTCTGGGTCTCATCGATGTGCCGGTCTTTATCGACGCTCGGTCGCACAGCTGGATGCTCGATCCGACCGCGCCGTTCAATCTGATCTCGCGGTCGATTGCGCGAGACATTGGCCTTGAGGTCTCAGAGAAGTCCGCCACGATTCGCACGCTCACCGGGCGCCCGATCGACGTTCACTCGACCGTAATCCCGCGCTTTACGATTGGCGGCCGCCTGACTCTGCACAATGTGACGGCCTTTGTATTCGAAGACGCGGATTATGCGTTTCCTGATTCTGGCTATCGGGTCGAAGGCGTCCTCGGGTATCCCGCGCTCGCTGCAATGGGAAGAATCACGGTCTCCGACAACACAATCCAGGTGGATCCCGCGAAAGAGATCGATCCGGCCGTTGACCAGGATCGATTGACCACGGGTGCCCGTTTCTATCTCGATGGTGATGAAATCATCGTCGCTCTCGGGCGGACGCCGGACCCCGGTGCAGGTTCAACTTTGCAAGAGGTCTCAGGCGGCAGCCGTGGCGGCTCAGGCGAAAGCGACGACCGGATGTTCGCGATCGACGCAGGTGGCCAGCAGACGTATCTGACCTCGCGCTGGTTCGACGAGCATGCTGCCGAGTTTAATGGCAAAAAGATGGAACCTTTCTCGTTTCCCGGCATGGATTCCGGGCCGAGGTCGGCCTATGTCGCCGAGGATGTAACACTGGCGGTAGGAAATAAGACAGTCAACCTTCATTACATCCCGGTCCTCACCCAGCCGCTTGGCACAGCCGCGCGCGACGACGTTTATGGCGTGATCGGCATTGACGGACTCGACCAGCTGAACAGTTACACCTTCGACTACCGGACCATGCGGTTCAGCGCGCGCCAGCAGTAAGGTCTTTTCACCGGCGGCGGCGGCGTCCATTGGTCCGCGCGAGCGCGAAACCTCGTGCTGATCCGCAAGGTGTGCATTTTTTACCAGGCACCGAGGTAACCTATCGGCCTATTCGTCTGTCAATTTGGGGTGAGATCGACGTATACTTACGTCCAGCAGACGCCGTAAGAGAGCCTTGGCATGGCGAGTGTACCTAATTTGGGTGCACCACGAATTGCTCGCGGGCACCGAAGTTCCAACAGGACAAGAAGATCCTGAGATCAAAGTGCGGGAATCCGTGTGAGCGATAGATTAAGAGGACTTATCATGCCATTGATTCGACTGAAGGCCTCGACCGGCCGTAAAGCCCATTCCTGCGCAGCGACACTCCTGGCGGTCATGCCCTTGTTTTTGCTGGCTGGCGACAGCGCGCCGGCGCAAGCGCAGACTGCACCGAGCCCCATTCCCTCAACGCGATCGATCGATTGGACCCAGGCAGGTATTCCAGGCGGGATTCCGGATGCCAACTGGTCGATCTGCAAAACGATTGCGCCAAGCGGCGGTGCGGATGACAGTGTGACGATTCAAAATGCCATCAACTCCTGCGCGGCGGGTTCCGTTGTGGTGTTGACTGCCGGAACCTACACACTCCATCGGACGACAGGCGTCGTTTGCTCGGGAAAGAGCGATGACTACGGATCAGGGGTTTACGAGGCCGGCCTCTGCCTGACGGACAAGTCCATTGTTCTGCGCGGAGCTGGTCCAAATAGTACCGTCTTGAACTATGGAGACGGGGCAAGCATCATCAGCATGGGGGAGACATATCTCTCATCGTCTTCCATCAAATACATAACCGTTTCGAGTGGAGCAACAAAAGGCTCCACATCGCTCACTCTGGCAAGCGCCACCGGGATTGCGGCAAATAGCTACATTACGATCACTGAATCGAATCCAACTGATCCGGCCGACGGGAATGCGCTGGTTTCAGCGACGGGTTACACGGGAGCATGCGACTATTGCGGCCACGATCTTCCGACCAAGTTGATGGAGCAGGTGGATCGAGTGACTGCCGTGAGCGGGAATGTCATAACCCTGGAACGACCGCTGTATTTTGACTACACAAATTCACCGCAGATTTATTCGCTGCCGATGATCCAGAGTGTGGGCCTGGAGAGCCTGCGAGTGGTCGGCACCGCGGCATCCGGGACCGGACTTGTCTACAAAAACATCAACATCGAGGCATGCGCCAAGTGCTGGGTGCACAATGTGGAGTCGGACTGGGCAGTCGACAAGGCCAGTATCTATCTTTCGGATACCTACCAGAACGAGATCAGCAACAACTATCTCTATCAGGGATTCAATCACAACAGTGGTGCAAGTTACATGATGCTGCTGGAATTCAGAAACTCGGAAGACTTAATTCAGAACAACATAATTCGATTGGGCCGCCACGCCACCCCGGAGAGCGGAGGCTCCGGAAACGTATACGCATACAACTATGAGCTGAACGGCTACATGGGCGAATATCACAGTTCATTGCCTGAAACCGAATCGCACGGAGCGAACCCGTATATGAATCTGTGGGAAGGCAACGTGACGCCCAATTGGGAATTCGACTATGCCCATGGCAGTAGCAGCGACAACACGATGTTCCGAAACTATGTGAACCTGACGAATCTCGATCCGGACAACGGCAAACCCATGACCGGGGGCTTGATTGCCCTGAACATCGCATATTACAGCAACTATGAAAATATCGTGGGCAACGCCTTCGGACCCTACGGCTCAGCCTGCAACGCAACCGTCTACGAGACGGATGCGGATGCTTCAGAGACGAATGGAGTGATTTATCAGCTGGGGTATTTCGACGACGGAGGAAGCGCCTCGCCGAATCTGACGTTGTCGGCCAAGGTCGGCCAGACGGTTCTGCGCGGAGGCAACTGGGACTGTGTCACGAAGTCGGTGGTGTGGAGTAACAACGTGCCAAAGGGCAGCCTGGCGTCGTCATATCTAGCGTCCCAAACCATGCCAAACTCGCTGGTGTTTTCAGCGGCGCCGAGTTACTTTGCGGCAACGGGGGCGGTCTGGCCACCGATCAACACGGCAGCGAGCACGATCGTAAATCCGATTCCGGCCCAGATCTGCTACAACTCGGGACCGATCAACAGCCTGGGCGGCGGATTCAATCCGGCTGCATGTTACTCAGGCAGCGGGGCACCACAGCCCGCGGCACCAACGAACCTAACAGGCGTTGTGCAGTAGGCCTTTCATCGACTGCGTTTCTTTTGGGGCAGGGTCTTTCGATTCTCTGTCGGTTGTCCCGTACCCGCAGCCTTTTCCAGGACCGCTTGGCCGCGGCGGCCCAGCGTGAGGGCGGCGATTCCAAACACGAGCAGAACCAACCCCCACCATAGGTTTGCGTCAATGCCCATGCTCTTTGCATACTCGTCAACATTCGAGCGCGTAGACAGGCCGAAGGCTGTCAGAATCGTCCCGATCAACGTGAAGAGCATACCCATCGAGATGCGCGGATCGTAGAACATCGTTTTCCCTTCCGCTCAAACGAAGATCAGGTTCACGGCGATCGCAACCAGCAGGATCGCCGCGGCCATTGCCTCGGGACGCTTCCACCACTGTGGGTTCGTCGATGCTTTCGCCACCATCGAGTGAACAAGTCCTTTGAGTTCATTTTCCGCTCGCGCCTTTGTGAATGCGCTCACAGCCACTGCCGCCAGGAGGCTCACGAAGAACGCCAGCACCGCTGTTTCCATGCCCAGCACGATTTCACTTGAAGGATGAAACAGCACGGCGATCCAGCCGCCATGGATACCTGGTTGTTCGCCACGAGGTAGCGCGAGCCCATGATGCAGAAGAGCCGAAGCTGCTCCCGCAATCAATCCCGCGAATGCGCCATGCCCGGTTGCGCGCCTCCAGAATGCCGCCAGCAACAACACCGCAAACAGCGGAGCGTTGACGAACGCGAAGGCCAGCATCATGGCGTCGAGCATACTGTCAAATCTCATTGCCGCGCATGCCACGCCGAATGCAAGCAGCATGCCGCCCAGAACCGCCCATCGGGCCACGGAAAGCAGCCGCTTGTCAGCAGCGTTTCGGGCCAGCAGCAGCTGGAAGATGTCGCACGTGAAGACAGTGCTAAACGAAGTTATGCTCGCTGCCACGCCACCCATCAGGCAGGCCAACAGAGCGGTTACTCCCAGCCCCAATAGGCCCGTGGGCAGGAATTCGAGGAGTACGTTCGGAGTGGCCATCGCATAATCGAGTTCCGCGTGGCCGTTGGACATGATCGGTTTTCCGTCCGCGCCGGCTTTTGCCGGAACCAGGCCGCTCCCCGCTTCAACGGCCGGCGGCACCACGGTGATCTCGTGGTAAATCACGCCGTTGTCATTGTGAATCACGATCGATGTGTGCGGCGTAGGCAACGCTATGGCAATCAGCCCCGGAACGACCACGACGAAAGGCACAAAGACGCGCACCGCAGCGGCGATGATCGGACTTCTTTGTGCAGACTCAACATTCTTCGCCGCCATCGCGGTCTGCAACAACCTGAAGTCCGTGCACCACGTTCCGCCTCCCAGCACAAGGCCCGCGCCGAGCACAAGGACGATGACGCCGGCCCCCATGGGATGCGCCCCAGAGTGAGCCGCGCCGGGCGACGCCTGTGTAAGGCCGTGCAAAGAGGCTGCCGAAGCCGCGGCCTTCAACCCGCTCCAGCCGCCGATTCTCTTAAGCCCCAGAAGTACGACAGGCAGCAGCCCGGCAAGGACAAGGCAAAACTGCATCGCCTGGTTGTACATCGCGACGCCAAGTCCGCCCAGCAGAACATAGGCCAGTACCAAGACCGCGGGCAGCCCCATGGCGAGGAGCAGAACGCCGTTTGGCGGCAAGTTCAAAGTGCTTGCGACTCGATCGAAGACGTGGAGCGCCACCAGGACGCGCGCCATGGCGTAGAGTGCGATCCCCGCGCTGAATGAGGACATCGCGGCAAAAACAAATGCATTCAACACGCGTGTCTTCCGGTCGAAACGCTGACCAAGATATTCCGGAATCGAGCGCGGAGCAGTCAGAGCAGTTTTTGAGCTTGACGCAGCAGGCGAATTCGAGCCGTAGAAGACGGGCATGAGATACAGGCCCGCGAAGAGCATCGCAGGGATCGAGCCAAGCGCGAAAAATCCTACACTGACCAGCCCGTAGCGTGCTCCGGCCGCGCCCATCCCGAGCACTTCCTGGGAGCCGAGGCCAGCGCCCAGCATCGCCATGCCGCATAGCCAGCCGGGTAAAGTGCGCCCGGCCTGCATGAACTCTCGGCTTCCTGTCATCGCCGGCTTAAGCGAGAATCCCGCTGCCAGCATAAAGAAGGCGTAGATCAGCAAGATCAGAGAATCAGCCGCGGCGAGATTGGGCACAATCGTTCCTTCCATCCTGATGGTACAGAATCCGCACGGACCGCACTCCGGCGTCGCACGCAACTTCGGGTCTCGGCGGCTCGAATTCCATCCTTCGGCGCGCGCGCGAAAAAAGGCGGCAAGGGGAACACTCCCTGCCGCAAGATTTTCCGTCAACTATCGTTGCCTGGAAGGTGAAACACGGTGTTCTGCCGCGTTTAGTTCCAGGTGCTGATCGCTCCCGAGCAGCGCCGTGCGAAAATCGCGGTGCGGCCCTCCGTTATTGCTCCTGGCCCGATCCGGGTGCTGGAGTTGGAGTCGGCGCTGCCTGTGGAGCCCCATCCGGTGGGGGTTGCGGCGCCTGAGGCCTGTGGAACTGTCCGTCGGGCCCGTGGAACCGGTTGTCTGGGCCGCCCATACCCGGTCCGCGCCCGTCTTGTCCCCACTGACCACGGCCATGCTCACGCATTCCGTCCTGCTGCATCCGATTCTGGTGCATGATCTGAAGCTGTTTCCATTGGTCCGGCTTTAATTGCATCCGAATGTCCAGAAGAAAACGCGCATTCGCTTTTTCAAGATCCGCGCGCGCGCTCACGACTCTGTCTATTTGCGCTTCGATTGCCGCTCGGTCGGGAGTGTCGGCTTTCATCAGGGGGCCCATCGCCAACTCCGCCTTGCTCAAGGTGGCCTGCAAGTCAATCAGCTTCAAGCGATGGTCCTGCAGAATTCCATCCATCGCCTTGCGCTGATCGTCAGTCAGGTTTAATTGCTTCGCGACGTCCGGATTGTTCCAGAATTGCCCGTTTGCGAATCCGAACGAGCGCTCCATAGGAGGCCGATGCTGCCCGAAACCGGGCCCCGCGCCTGGCCCGCCGGGGCCTTGCGCGCACGCCCAACCTCCTACCATCAAAACTCCCGCTACCGCCAAAACCAGTCGCACAGTTTTCAACGTCCTCATCGATTTCTCCTGCCTTGGGTCCCCAAGGACCTTTTCTCGCCTTCTTTTCTGAATTTCTTTGGTTCTTTCAACGGGTCCTTCAATTCGCTCCGGTGCTTTCCATCATTTGCGCCAGCGGCTCCATGGCCGCCGGAACCTGCCGCGAGACATCGCTGTCTACCGTTGCCAGCAGGTCCTCATTTTCGTTGGCTGCACGTTTTACCGCGGTCAATTGCCGCCTGGCTACGATTGCGGCCGTGACAGGCTGTACGGCGGCCTGGCGCTCCACCGCGGCCTTTTGCTGCGCGGCCTTGATTGCCGCTTTCGTTGCTTCGATCCGCGCCGACTCTTCCCGTACATGCCGTTCGTACAACGTGCCCGCAAGGCTTCCCACCGCCAGCAGGCAACCCAGAGCCCAGGTTGCGGCCAAGCGCCAGGTGTGCCGTGGATTCATGACCACTGTCCGCGGCTGACCGTACGCGGCGCCGCTCCAAGCATCGACACTGGCCTTGAAGTGCCTCAACGCGCCCGCCACGACGGGATCATCGCACTCTTCCGCCAAGACTTTGCCCGCCAATTTATCTCTCCCTCTCATCGTGTTCCTCTCAGCTCCGCGCGCACTCTGCCAAGCGCACGCGACAAGTGTGCTTTTACCGTGCCTTCGCTCAATCCCGTTGCTCGCGCAATCTCGCTCAACTCCTGGTCTTCGACATAGCGCAGCAAGAATACCGTCCGCTGCCGCTGGCTCAGTCTCTCGACAGCCTTCCAAACATGCGCTACCTGTTCCCGCGCCAATATCTGCTGCTCCGCGCTTCGTTCACCGTTCGGCAGCCAGTCGCTGGCTTCGTCCACGTCCACCGAGTTCGACTGTGTATGCCGCCAAAACTGGAGGCGCCGGTTTCGCCAGTGGTCCTTCTGCAAATTGATGGCGATCCGCATCAGCCACGTCATCGCGCTCGAATCGCCGCGAAAGTGTTTCCAGTTCCGGTGCGCCTTCAGGAAACATTCTTGCGTCAGCGTCTCCGCCAGATCCACGTCTCTAAGCGATGCCAGGAGGAAACGGAAGATTTGCGGCCGGTGGCTTTCGACGATGCTCGCAAATTCGCGCGCGGCAAGTTCCTCCGCGGCGTCTGCGGTCATCGGCTCAACGACTGTTCCGGCTGCCATCGATTTGGTAGACGTCACCATGCGGCGCAAGTTTACAACCCCTGCATCCATTTTCGCCCCAAAGTGCCATAAAGCCCAAAGGCAGAGAGGCCGTAAAAGG
This sequence comes from uncultured Acidobacteriaceae bacterium, assembly GCA_963813015.1. Taxonomy (GTDB): domain Bacteria; phylum Acidobacteriota; class Terriglobia; order Terriglobales; family Acidobacteriaceae; genus Telmatobacter. The sequence continues at coordinate 128,357 of CAWEXN010000009.1, read as the reverse complement.
GCCGCTAGCCCTTTGTTCCTGTCGACGGTTCAGAGGCGTGGCCGCTGGTTTGCCCCGCGCCGCAGCCTCGCGAACTTGGCCGCCGTTTCCGCGCAGCAAGGTGTTCTCGCTGCTCAAAGGTATAATTCGTTGCGGCGGAGTGGGCAGTTCGCGGTGAACGATGTTGCAAGAGGCCGCAGCCTGCCGCTGAAAACTGTGAACGACGCCTATTTGGAGAAACAGATGATTTCCCGTCGAAATTTTGTCCATGGTCTGGCCGCGGGAGCGGCGGCCTCAGCCTTCGCATCCACTGCGAAGAGCTACGCGCAGATCCTCGGCGCCAACGATCGGTTGAACATTGCCATCAACGGTCTGAACGGCCGTGGTTACGCGCATCTCGCTGCGATGGTCGCCAACAGCAGTGCCGCGCGAGTGGCTTATATCTGTGACGTCGATTCCGGCATCCTTGGCAAATTTGCGGCTGCAGCGGAGCAGAAGCTGGGCTACGCTCCCAAAGCAGAAACCGATTTCCGGCATGCTTTGGAAGCGAAAGAAGTCGACGCCATTACGATTGCCACACCGGACCACTGGCACACACCGATGGCGGTGCTTGGCCTCAAGGCCGGCAAGCACGTTTACGTCGAAAAGCCCTCCAGCCAGAATCCGCGCGAGGGCGAGCTGCTCGTGGCTGCGCAGAAGAAGTACGGAAAGCTCGTGCAGGTGGGCGATCAGCAGCGATCCTCCGACTACACCATCCGGATGATCCAGAAGATTCACGACGGCCTCATCGGCGATGCATACATGGCCAAGTCCTGGTACGCCAATACGCGCGGCTCGATGGGCATCGGCAAGCCCGCGCCGGTGCCTTCTTCGCTCAATTGGGATTTGTGGCAGGGTCCGGCGCCGCGCAGCGAGTACAAAGACAACATTCAACCGTACAACTGGCACTGGCTGCGCCGTTACGGCACCGGGGAGACGCTCAATAACGGCACGCACGAGGTGGACATTTGCCGATGGGCTCTTCAGGCCGAGATTCCTCACACCGTGACCGCTAGCGGCGGACGCTACCAGTACAAAGACGACTGGCAGTTTCCGGACACAACCGTCACCAACTTCGAATATCCTGACAAGCTCATTTCGTGGGAGGGCCGTTCCTGCCAGGGCATGCGGCTCTATGATCGCGATCGTGGTTCGGTCATCATGGGCACCAAGGGCTCAGTGGTGATCGATCGCGACGGCTACGACGTGTTTGATTGGAAAGGGAAGCAGATCGACACGTTCCGCGCCGGTCACGCCACTTCCACCAGCGACTTGGTTGGAGCCGATTCCATGACCGACGCTCACTTTGCCAACTTCTTCGCGGCCATTCGCGGTCAGCAAAAACTTAACTCGCCGGTCACGATTGCCAATGTGACTGTGACGATGCTGCTGCTCTCGAACATCGCATGGTTCGTCGACAGATTCTTGCGGGTTGACAGCCAAACCGCGCACATCCTCGATGATCCCGAGGCCATGAAGTACTGGGCTCGCACTTATGAACCGGGCTGGGAAGTGACGATTTAAGAGCCTCAGGCTCTTAAATCGTCATCCTGAGTGAAGGCCGCGCAGCGGCCGAGTCGAAGGATCTGCATTGCAGAATCGCCGCTCGGCTGAGAGCATCAAAATTTGTGGGAGTGTGAAGAATGCCCGTCTCTGTCTCTTCATTACCTGCGGCCCAGGCCGGAACCATTACCTTGGGCGGAGATTTGATTGTGAACCGCATGGGGTACGGCGCCATGCGCATCACCGGGCAAGGCATCTGGGGTCCGCCAGCCGATGTTGACGCGGCGCTGGCCACGCTTCGCCGCGCCGCCGAGCTCGGGGTAAATTTCATTGATACCGCAGACTCCTACGGTCCCGATGTCTCTGAAGAGCTGATTGCTCAGGCGCTCTATCCGTATCCTGCCGGCCTCGTCATCGCAACCAAAGCGGGATGGACGCGCCACGGGCCCGGCATTTGGCAGCACGACGCCAGCCCAGCTCACCTCAAACAGGCTATTGAAGGCAGCCTCAAGCGCCTGCGCTTGGAGCGGATCGACGTCTACCAGCTGCACGTTCCCGATCCGGCCGTATCCTTTGACGCCTCGATGGAAACCCTGGCGCGGCTCAAAGAACAAGGAAAGATTCGCCACGTAGCTCTCTCGAACGTCACACTCGAGCACATCAAGCGCGCGCAGAAAATCGTCCCCATCGTCAGCGTTCAGAACCGCTACAGCTTCTCGGATCGCGAATGGGATTTCGTTGTGGATTATTGCGAGGCCAACGGCATAGCATTTTTGCCCTGGGGGCCGATGGCGCAAGGCCGCAAGGCCAGCGAAGCGGTGGAACGGATTGCTGGCGCGCGGAAGGTTTCAACGGCAGTCGTTTCGCTGGCGTGGCTGCTGCGGCGCTCGCCAGTCATTCTGCCGATTCCCGGAACCAGCTCTGTGAATCACCTTGAAGAAAACGTCAGCGCGGCTGCCTTTCGGCTGACCGACGCTGAGTTCGCGGAGCTTGCCTCAGTTGTTCCCAGGCCCTACTGGCTTCGCGGATAACGCAGAAAACGCGGCCGACTCATTTACTGTGATCCGCTGGGCGCAGCGGCAGGTTGCGCAGGGGCGCCGTTTTGCGCAGGCTCAGCAGGCGGATTCACCGGCTGATCGAGGCCGTGTTCAGGATCGTACTGGTGCCTGACCATCCAATCCTTGAACTTGGCGGCAGGTTCCTCGTCCATCAGACCATTGTGCTTGAAGTAGACCGTATCTTCCTTTAGGGTCACCGCCAGATCGCATTCGTTCATCTCTCCCGGCTTGCCTCCCAGCGTAGGGAGGAGGATTGCCAGTTCGCGACCCGGCTTTTTCCAGCGCGCCAGATAGGTTTCAAAACCCGGCGAAACCATGAGGCGGGCGCCACACTGGTAGCTAAAATCGAAACCCTTGGGCTGGCCGTTTTCATAGAGATTGGCGCGACCCTCGCCGTCCACTGCATCGAGCACCCGATTGTAGTAATGCGAATGGGCATCGAACTGAAAGATATGCACCCTCAGCGGATAATCTGCAGCGGTCCATTTACTCGCCCACGCCAGCGTCGCCACCAGTAGGCAGAAGGCCAACCCACTGAAGCCGGAGATCAAGACGCGTCTCATCGAAAGACTCCTTTCAAATCCCGAAGGCTGGATTTCGCAGCCATTCTAACCCAAATCCCAGCAGAACGCCTTCAACTCGCCTTTAGCGAATGCGCAAGAGCCGCGTCGGCGAGGGGAGATCATGGCTCTTTGCGATGACGCCGGTTGTGCTCTGCCCCGCGCATCAACAGCACAAGCGGGATGTTGGCGAGAAAGAAGATTCCCATCAGATAAAACGCGTCAGAGTAGCTCAGCAACGCGGCCTGCTTCTGGAGTTCACCGTAGATAAGGCCGCCGGCCTCGTGCGATGCCGTGACAGCGTCGGCGCCTTGACGGGCCAGGAAAGGCGCCATTTGCGCGAAGGCCTGCTGGCTGGCCGCACTCGACGCCGTGAGATGGTCGCCCAGCGTTTGCTGGTGAAACTGCGATCGGCGCGCCACAAAAGTAGTCACAAAGGAAATGCCTATGCTCGAACCGATGTTGCGCATGGTGTTGTAAAGGCTCGTTCCATAACTCGTCTCCGCTTTTGGAACCGGGCTCATGGTCAAGGTGGTCAGCGGCACGAAAACGAAACCGAGGCCAAAACCCTGCACGATCTGGATCCAGAAGATGTCCCATGTGCCCGAGTCAAGCGTCATCCGCGCGTAACGGAAGAAACAAAGTCCGGCGACTGCGAAGCCGATGATCAGTAGCCGGCGCGCATCCCATCCCTTGCCGAGCAGATATCCCACGAGCGGCATGCACAGCGCAGTACCGATTCCCCTGGGGCTGTTCCAGATTCCAGCTGTGGTGGCCGTCCAACCCAGCAGGGTTTGCATAAACAGCGGCAGGAGCACGAGGCTGCCGTAGAGAATGAAGCCCATCATGGTGGCCAATGTGACACCCGAAGCAAAGGTGCGCGAGCGCAGCAGACCAAAGTGCACAATGGGATCCTTGGCCTGCAGCTCGCGGAACACGAAAGCCGCAAGGCAAATCAGTGCAATTACGCACAGAGTGCAAATCAGGTTCGATCCGAACCAGTCTTTCTCCTGACCTTTGTCGAGCATGATCTGCAGCGCGCCCATGCCGACTGCCAGCATGCCGATGCCCCATGCATCCACGCCCAGGGACCGGCGCCTCAGGTAGCTTGGATCGACGACGTATTGCGAGATCAAAAGGAGGCTGAGCACACCCACCGGCAGGTTGATGAAGAAGACCCAGCGCCATGTCCACGTGTCCGTGATCCAGCCGCCGAGCGTGGGACCAAGGATCGGAGCAGCGATAATCCCCATGCTCCAGAAGGCCATTGCCTTGCCCTGCTCCCGGCCCGGAAACTCCTCGAGCAGTACAGCCTGCGAAAGCGGCTGCAACCCGCCGCCGGTTAAACCCTGCACAACGCGAAAAACAATCAGCATCGGCAGATTGGGCGCTAGTCCGCACAGCAAACTCGACAACGTGAAGCCTGTAACGGCAAGGAGCAGCAGCCGCTTGCGGCCAAACACGCCCGCCAACCATCCAGTGATGGGCAGAATAATGGCGTTGGCTACCAAGTAGGAGGTCAACACCCAGGTGGCCTCATCCACGCTCGACGAGAGCGAGCCTGCGATGTGCGGCAGGCTGACGTTCACTACCGATGTGTCGAGCAGTTGCATTACGGCGCACGACATGACGGCGATGGCCGTCATCCAGCGATTTGGGGAGATTGTCTGGATGTCGAACGAGGGAGGAACTGGCTTCACGTGAGGACTGTGGCCAGTCGCGAGTGAGCCGGGACTCGACGAGGTGCCCGCCGGGCCGGGAGTGATGAGGTTAGCCACGGTTGGCCACAGTCTGCCACAGGGGCGACAGGACGCCTGGTGCGGCGGCCGAGGAACTGATTCCGTCAGCTGGAGGAACGGCGGCAATGCAGTGTGCTCGCACAGCCAAGCCTTTGCGCTCTCGCGTCATCTGTCCGGCGCGAGGAAGCCTTAATCAATCGATATGCAAAACTGGTCGAAGATTAGCCCCAGTTTACTGCACAGCGAATTCACGCGCCATGCCGCACACATTAGCGAAGGCATGAGCCGCGCTCCTGCCCCGCCCTAACCGCCGATTCTTCGTCCCTAGCTCTCCTTGAGGATTTAATCTATTTCGAGACAGATCATGCTGCTCGAATCGCTTCGCCAACAAGTTCTTCGCGCCAATCAGGAGATCGCTCGGCGCGGTCTTGCGCCGCACACCTTCGGAAATGCGAGTGGCGTCGACCGGTCGGGATCAAAACCCCTCGTGGTGATCAAGCCAAGCGGAGTCGATTATGCGGACCTGGGTCCCGCTGACCTTGTGGTGACGGACCTCGATGGCAAGATTGTCGAAGGCTCGCTGCGCCCGTCGAGCGATCTCGATACGCACACGCTGCTTTACCGCGAGTTTCCGCAGATTGGAGGCATTGTTCATACGCACTCCGAATTTGCCACGGCCTGGGCTCAGGCCAACCGCCCAATTCCTTGCCTCGGCACGACACACGCCGACTACTTTCACGGCCCGGTTCCCGTGACTCCGCCGCTGACCGCTGAAGAAGTTGCCTCAGGCTACGTTCGGTCGACCGGCGCGGTCATTGTTCGTTGCTTTCGATCCGCAAAACTCGATCCGGCGGACATTCCCGGAGTTCTCGTGGCTGGTCACGCCCCGTTTGCCTGGGGCAAGGACCCGGCGGAGGCCGTCGAGCATGCGGACGTTCTTGAGTACATCGCCCGACTGGCATACCGCAGCGTGCTGCTTGGGGCGCCGGAGGCCGGCATCCCTAAGCATGTCTCGGAATATCATTACCTTCGCAAGCACGGTGCGAAAGCGACCTACGGCCAGCGGTGACCCCAGTCCAGAGCCAAAGCCTGCGAAGGCCGTTTCCTGTCTGCGCTAGGCCGTCAGGGCGAAGGATGTGGTCAGATTGACACACTCTGGGTCGTCGGAACTCCTGTGTTTTAGGCCAGTTGACGATTGGCGAAGTGGGGTGCATTAGTCTACAATTTTTCATAGGTCCCTTCGTTTCTGCGGATGCGTGCTCTTGTTTTTTGCACCGGCGTTGTGATTTACTTCACTTCAGGTTGACCTTTCCAGAGGTTTAAAAGTCCATATCACGATTGTTCTCAGACGATTGACCTGACAACTCTGGCGCAAAGCCGCATCCCCACCGCATGGCAACCGACGTGCTTGTAAAGCGATTGGTGTAGAAAAAACCCCTCTCATGGAGACAAGCCTCCTTAACCGCGTACAGGCTACGCTTCTGGCCTTGGCCACAGCGGCGCTGTTCGTGTTGGCGGTGTTTAATGTTCTCGCGCAGAGGCAATATCCGCAGCCCGACGACGGCGTATGGTGGGGCGAAGCGCGCGGCGGCCTGCAAGCTGAAAAGGTCCTCCCGAATAAGCCCGGTGAGCGCGCGGGAATTCAGGTGGGAGACCTGCTGACGGGGGTCAGTGAATCGCCCACCGCTGATGTAACGCCGGTGACGCTGGTCGCCAATTTGGAGCGCGCCCTCTATGCCACAGGACCTTACGGGCAGGTCTACTACACCATAACGCGCGACGGCATTCCCCTCGAAGCTCCCATCAAAGTTATTCCCGACCCGATCGATCACAGCCTCGAGTTCGGCCTGCGCATTATCGGCCTCATCTACCTGATCATTGGCCTCTACGTGCTCTTCCGCCGCTGGGGCGCCCCGCGCGCCACGCATTTTTACCTTTTCTGCCTGGTTTCATTCGCGTTCTACGCCCTCATCTTCACCGGTAAATTCGACGCGCTGGATTGGACTGTTTTTTGGACGAACGTGGTGGCCTTGGCGCTGCAGCCGGCGCTGTTCCTGCACTTTGCGCTCAGCTTCCCTGAAGAGCGCTTTAAGAATCTCCGCCGCCGCTGGCTGCTTCCACTCGTATACGCGCCGGGTGCTGGACTGCTCGCATTGTGGCTTTGGTCAATCGGCACCCGCGAAGCTACCAAGCTGTTGCTCGACCGGCTGAATCAGATCGGTACGGCATACGACGCCATTTTCTACATGTGCGCCGCGCTTCTGTTTCTGCGCAGCTATAGCCGCGCAACTACGCCGCTGCTGCGCCAGCAATTGAAGTGGGTTACGCGCGGCACTCTGCTTGCGGTTCTTCCGTTCACGTTCTTCTATGCCATTCCCTATCTTCTTCACCTGAATCCCCCGCAATTATTGACGAATCTGGCCGGCCTGTCGCTGGTGTTTTTGCCACTCACTTTCGCCTGGGCGATTGTCCGCTACCGCTTGATGGATACGGACCTGATCTTCAAGCGCGGCGTGGCCTACACACTTTCGGTGGCGCTTATTGGCGGCGGGTATTTCGGCATCATCGCCCTCATCGCCCTCGTGGTTCATCAGCGCCTGCCTGAGGCTATGCGCGAATGGGCTCTGGTCATCGCCATTCTGGTGACGGCTGCGGTTTTTGATCCCCTCAAGCGCCGCATTCAGAGTTGGGTCGACCGCGCCTTTGACCGCCATCGCTACGACTATCGCAGGGCGCTGGTCGAGTTCGGCCGAGGGCTCGGCTCCCAGACCGATCTTCAGGCCCTCCTCAATTCGATCGTCGAGCAATTGCCGCGCACCCTCCTGGTTGCCCGCGTTGCCATTTTCCTGGCGGAAGACAGTGGACGTTTACGGTTGGCCGCTTCGCACGGCTTACCGGTCGAAGTGAGTGCAGGTCACAGCAATCTTGCGCTTGGCTTTCTCGACTTCGACCACACCAAGGACCACTCGCACATCTTCTTTGAAAACGCCCAGGCAGCCCTTCATCTGCCGCCCGACCAGCAACGCGCAGCCGCCTTGCTCGACCTCAACTACTATCTGCCCTGCCGCGTAGCCCCCGTTCAGCTGGAAAGTGGCGAAGCCGCCAGCCGCACGATCGCAGTCATCGGTCTCGGCCGCACGCTGGGCGGCGACTTCCTGTCGAGCGAAGACGTCGAACTTCTCGAATCTCTGGCCGGCTACATCGGCATCGCCATCCAGAACGCAAGCCTCTACGCGCGCCTGGAAGAAAAGATTGTCGAGTTTGAGCGGCTTAAGGAGTTCAACGAAAACATCGTCGAATCCATCAACGTCGGCATCTTCGCCATCGACCTCAACGATCGCATCGAAAGCTGGAACGCGCAGATGGAGGCCATGTACGCTTTCAGCCGCGCCGAAGCGCTCGGCCAGGAACTTCGTTCCGTCTTTCCTTTGGAGTTCATCGAGGCGCTGGAAGGGTTCCGCAACGACCAGGGAGTGCACCACCTCTACAAGTTCCGCCTGACCACGCGCGCCGGCGAGTTGCGCACCGCCAACATTGCCATTGCGCCGCTGCTCTCGCGCGACTTTGTTCCCGTGGGCCGGATCATCCTGGTCGACGACATCACCGAGCGTGTCGCGCTCGAAACGCAGCTTGCCCAGGCCGACAAGCTCAGCTCCATCGGGCTGCTCGCTGCCGGCGTTGCCCACGAGATCAACACACCCCTCGCCGTTATCTCTTCCTACGCGCAGATGCTGGCCAAGCAACTGCGGGGAGACGCGCGCCTGGGCCCAGTGCTCGACAAGATCACGCAGCAGAGCTTCCGCGCCGCCGAAATCGCCAACGGGTTGCTCAATTTTTCCCGCACTTCAACAACCGAATTCCGTTCCACAGACCTCAATCAGGTAGTTCGCGACACGCTTTCGCTTCTTGAACACCAGTTCAAGACGGCGCAGATTCTGGTTGACCTCAATCTGGCCGACGAGCTGCCGCCGATCCACGGCAATCCCGGCAAACTGCAGCAGGTCTTCCTCAACTTGCTGCTGAACGCCAAGGACGCCATGCCCGGCGGCGGGCGCCTGACGGTCGCTACCCTGGTCAACGGCCACGTTGAGGCCGTCATCTCCGATTCCGGCTCGGGCATCGCGCCCGAGAACCTGAAGCGCATCTACGATCCCTTTTTCACCACCAAGAACATGCCCGGCGACCGTCGCGGCACCGGCCTTGGCCTCTCTGTTTCCTACGGCATCATTCAGGAGCATGCCGGCAAAATTCACGTCGAAAGCGCGGTCGGCTCCGGCACAACCTTTCATCTCGAGTTTCCGCTCTTAAGGAATTCTGTCCATGCCTGAGCCCACCACTGAGGACGCACCGCCCATGAATGCGACTGTTTCCGCGCCCACTTTCGAAAGCACCTCGCCCATCGCTTCGATTCTGGTTGTCGACGACGAGGCCGGAATCCAGGAATCGCTTGAGGTGTTGCTCTCCCTCGAGAATTACGCTGTGAAGACCGCGGCCAACGGCGAGGAAGGTCTGCGGATGCTCGATCAGTCGAGCTTCGACCTCGTTCTGCTCGACCTTGCCTTGCCTGGCCAGAGCGGTCTTGAGCTGCTGCCGCAATTCAAGGAGCGCCAGCCCGACGTCCCGATCATCATGATCACCGCGTATGGCACCGTCGATAACGTTGTCGAGGCCATTCGCGCCGGCGCGGAGAATTTCGTCCAGAAGCCCTGGGACAATGAAAAGCTGCTCGCCGACATCCGCTCTGCCGTTGCCCGGCATCGCGCCGAGGAAGAGAATCTTCAGCTCAAGCGCACCTTGAAGCAGCGCTACAACTTCGCCAACATCGTGGGCAAAAGCGATTCCATGCTCCGCGTCTTCGATCTGGTGGCACAGGTTGCTCCCAGCCGCTCCACGGTTCTGATTCAGGGCGAAAGCGGCACCGGCAAGGAGATCATCGCCAAGGCCATTCACGCGAACTCGCCCCGGAAGGACAAGCCGTTCGTCCCCATCAATACCGGCGCCATGCCCTCGGAGCTGCTTGAGTCCACGCTGTTCGGGCACGTCAAGGGCGCGTTTACCTCCGCTGTCGCATCCAAGAAAGGTCTTTTCGAAGTCGCCAACGGCGGTACGCTTTTCCTCGACGAAATCGCCACCATGGGCCTGGACACGCAGTCGAAGATTCTGCGCGTGCTGCAGGACAAGCGCTTCATGCACCTCGGCGGTATTCAGGAGATCCAGGTGGATGTGCGCATTCTCGCCGCGACGAACGTCGATCTCCGCCAGGCGGTGCGCGACGGCCACTTCCGCGAGGATCTCTTCTATCGCCTCAACGTCATCACTGTCGACCTGCCGCCGCTGCGCGCGCGCCGCGAGGACATTCCGCTTCTCGCCCAGCACTTCCTCGATCTCTATGCCAATGAAAACAACTTCGGGCCGCGCAAGCTCTCCGCCGACGCGATGCGCGCTCTTATCGATTACGACTGGCCGGGCAATGTCCGCGAGCTTGAAAACGCCATTGAACGTGGTGTCGTGCTCTCGTCCGGTCCAATGATCGGCGCCGAACTTCTCCCCGGGCACATTACCGGCCGCAGCTTCCAGGACGCGCTCCTCGAGCACAACCCGAACTCCTCGCTCTTCGACATCCTCGAAGTCATCGAGCGCCGCATCATCATCGAAAAGCTTGAGCGTTGCAACTGGAACCAGACCGATGCCGCCGAGCAGTTCCGCATTCCACTCTCCACGCTCAATCAGAAGATCAAGCGGTTGAACATCGAGATTCGCAAAAAGGGCAGGGAGTAGAAAGACAGGGAACAGGGAATAGGGACTGGGGAAAGACCTGGTTGGCTACAATTTGCCGATTTCTGACATCTGACAACTGCCATCTATGAACTACGAACTGTGAACTATCTATGCCTTACTTCCTCTTCAAATCCGAGCCGGGTGTTTATTCCTTCGACGATTTCGTGCGCGACAGCGAAACGGTATGGGACGGCGTGACCGCGCCGGCCGCCGTCAAGCACCTGCGCGAGATGAAGCCGGGAACGAAGTGGATCTTCTACCACACGGGTGACGAACGCACAGCCGTGGGCACAGGCACGGTCGTCAGCGTCGATGCGACGGATCCCAAAGTCCCCATCGTGCGCGTTAAGGCCGGCAAACCCCTCAAGCACCCCAAGAATCTCGCCGAGATCAAAGCCCAAAAACTCTTTGCGCGCTCGCCACTGCTGCTGATTGGACGACTGTCAGTGGTCCCGCTGACGAGAGAGCAGTGGGATTGGTTTGTTGGATAAAGGCGCAGGGAAGAGTGAGGCGCTATTTCCCGTCTCCTCCTGCCAGCCACGCCTTGGTGTTTAGCAATTGCCGCTGATCCAGCGCCCACACTTTGCCCGTCAACTCGTCTGGGGCGCGGCCTTCGCGCGCCGATCGCTCGAATTCGCTGGCCATGGCCTGCATCTTTGCGTCCAGATCGTCGACAAAGTTCAGGACCAGGGCTTCCGGGATCATGGGTAGCTTTGGTGAGCCGAATTCCAGCTTGCCATGGTGGGACAGAATCATGTGCAGCACCAGAGTGCGCAGCCGGTCAGGGAACCTGGGTAGGCCGGCAATGGTTTTTTCTGCCAGGTCCACTCCCATCTGGATATGCCCCAGCAGCACACCTTCCACTGTGTAATCGAATCCCGTGTCCCAGCTGAGCTCGCGGATTTTCCCGATGTCGTGCAGAATCACGCCGGTGACGAGCAGGTCGCGATCGAGCATGGGATAGTGCGAGGCGACGCGGTCGGCAAGACCGAGCAGGCTGACCACGTGCTCCAGCAGTCCGCCCAGCCACGCGTGATGCAGTTGCCGAGCGGCGGGCGCCAGACGGTACGCTTGCGCGATCGCCGGGTCGTCGAGCAGCGCTTCGAGCAGTCGCTTCAGATCGGGATTGGTTACGCTTGCGACGACGGCTTCGAGTGCGGTCCACAACACAGCTACGTCGCATGTGGTGGCGGGCAGCATGTCCATCTTGTCCGCTTCGCCGTCAAGCGCCTTGCGAAGCTGATCGACTTTCACCTGAGCGCGGTCATCGTAGCGCGATACGCTGCCGCGCACCTTAACGATGTCGCCACGCTCAAAATCCCTGGCGATGCGCGGATCACCTAACTCCCACACGCGACCCTCAATCGGTCCCGTTTTGTCGCCGAGCGTCAGGCTCAGATAGGGCTTGTTCTGCTTGGTGGTTCGTTGCTGCTTGGCCAGCACGAGGAAGAAGCTGTCGAAGCCCTTGCCCTCGTCAAAGCCCATCAGATCGGCAATATAGATGTCTTTCATTCTGCCGAGAAGATTAACGCAATTCTCCCGCTCTGCCAAAGTCGCCGCTTCAACGAACAGCGCTTTGTGCCAAAAAACAACGCGAGCCCAGGTGTGATTTCCCGGGCCCGCTCAATTGGCTCGCCGAACTTAAGCGCTATTGCTGATTCTGTTGCTGCGGTTGCGGCGCCTCAGGATGGTCCGAGGGAGCCGGTGCGCCCGCCACGGGGGCAATGGGCGTTGGTTGCGGCGCAGGCTTCGGCTGCGACTCTTCCTCGCTCTTCTTCTTGTTTGCGAGGCGAGTTTTGTCGCCTGTTGCCGTCGACGTCTTTTTCTTCTTTTTTGACGAAGTGTCGCCCGACAGACCCAGGGGAGCCGACTGCGTTTGCTGGTCGGCAACCTCCGCAGCGTTGGGCGGAGCCGGCCCGGCCGCACCCGTCGCTCCACCGTTGGTCTGTGGCTTCGGGGTCTTCGCCTCGCGCGCTCGCGCACTGAAACGAGTTTTCTGCGTAGGGGCCGTTGGTTCCAGTGGATTGGCAGGCTGGTCAGTGTTCGAGGCCGTCTCGGGCAGCGCACCCGCATTCTCGGTGGCCGAGTTTACCGTCGCGGATGGAAGCGTCTCACGCGGCGCCTGACCGTAGCGGATTTTCTCCTTCTTGCCAGGTTTCTCTGTGGAGGCTTCTTCCTTCTTGCTACTCTTCTTCTTCTTTGTGGTCGCGGGTGTTGACGGCGGTGCACTGGTCTGCGCATGGTTGGCCGAGTCGGTCTGCGGCGTCTGCGAACCCGATTTATCGCGGAACGTGTGAGTGCTTTCGCGGAAACGAGTCCTTTCCACCTTGGCTTTCTTCTTCGGCGCCGGCGGCACATACGCACTGAAGCTTATGCTGGGATGCGATTCTGCGTAGGTAGCGGCTGTGTCTACATAGCCCGGCTTGATCCAGATGGCGGCCTCGTTGCGCATCTTGCTCAGATAGTCGCGAATGGCGGGGTCCATCAGGCTCATGTAATACGCCTGTTCCACGTCCTCCTCCACGTCCTTGTATGGCCGTGGTCCCCCTGGCACATGCTGCACAACCTTCAAAATGATGTAACCCTGCCGCGTCAGAATCGGGTCCGTGTATTGGCCCGATTGCAAATCGAATGTCTTGTCTTCAAGCACCTTACCGAGCTGGCCCCGCTTGTATGCGCCCAAGTCGCCACCCGAGGCCGCCGTTGATCCGTCGCTAAAGCTCCGCGCCAACTGCGCAAAGTCACCGCCGGCATGGAGTCGAGCTTCCAGGTCGTCGGCCTTCGCTTTGGCCGCCGCAACCTTCGCTGGATCATTGGCTCCATCTGGCCCAGTCGAAAGCAGAATCTCGCTCAGTCGCTCGCTTTCCGGCTGCACATAATCCTGTTTGTGCTGCTCGTAGTACCGTTCCACCTCGCCGGGCGTCATCTGGATATGTTCACCAACTTCCTGCCTCATCACCTCCTGGGTGATGATCTGATTCCGGATGTTAGCCTTGAAGTCCTCGAACGATACACCCTGCTCTTTTGCCGCTTTTTCCAGATCCTCGATCGTCTCCAGGTTGTATTGCTTGCGGATCTCATCCAGGCGCTTCACCAGTTCCGTTTCGCCGGTGATATCCAGTTCCTTGCCCTTCGACAGCCATAGTTGCTGGTCGATAAGATTGCGCAGCAATTCTTTCCTTTGCGTCGCCATCTCCTGCATCGACGCGCCGTTCTGCTTTCCTACCTGATCCAGATCGGTTTCCGCGCGGTCGTAGTCCGACTTGGTGATGATTTCGTCGTTGACGCGGGCGATAATGTCCTCGACCACGGACCCGCCATAGGGGCTTTCCGGTTCATTGACTTGGCTCATCGCCAGGGTCGGCCACGCTGCCAGCAACGATCCAAATGCGACCATCGCAACTGCTCGAAAAATTCTCAAATTCATAGGGTCGACGTCCGGCCGGGTGGCTGGCGCGAGCTTTCCTGCTGCCTGATGCATAGACGTCATTGTAAATCCCGGGAGAGCAAAACCCGAAAACGGAGGCTCGGATTTGGCCTGCGGCGAGCGCCTCAAATTGCGGCAATCAGCCCTGGCACCGCGGTAACCCCGCTACCAGCCCCGTTCCGCCCGCGTCAAATGCTTGAGTGCTATACTTTAGCCGAAGACGGCCTCGCGGCCTCAGTGCGAGCGGCTCTTCCATTTCCCTGGCCTTGCCAGTACCGGGCAAGGTCAATTTTTATCGGGCGAATATCCAGCAACGATCGGATTCGCTCGCAGGTGATGGAGATGCCGTTCCCAGGCGCCCGCCGCACGCGCCGTCTGGAGGTTCGGTTTGCCCATGAGTCCCCGCGCCCGCCGCGCTTTTTTCGCCGTAGTCCTTTTCTTCACTGTTTGCGCAGTGGCCGGCACCGTCCTCGAGCGTCGCGTCGGCGCCCAATCATCGCAAGATGAGAGCCAGCTCCGCGATAGCCTGAAGGCATTCACCGACGTTTATGCGGTTGTCGAGCAGAACTACGCCGAGCCCATCACCCCTGACAAAGCCGACGACGTCATCTACGACGGGGCCATCCCCGGCATGTTGCAGGTGCTTGATCCGCACTCCCATTTCTACGATCCCAAGGCGTATGCCCGCCTGCGCGAAGACCAGACCGGCCATTACTACGGCGTGGGCATGGTCATCCAGCAGCAGAATGATCCGAATGGCAAGAGCAATGTCTACGTTGTCACGCCTTACGAGGACACACCGTCGTTCCGCGCTGGTATCCATCCGGGCGATAAGGTGGTCGCTGTCGACGGCAAATCGACAGACGGCTGGTCCTCCGACCAGGTCGCGAAAGCGCTCAAAGGACCGAAGGGCACGCACGTTCAGGTCACCATGGTTCGTTACGGCCAGTCCAAGCCCCTGGTTTTCGACCTGGTTCGCGATGAGATTCCCCATCCCTCCATCGATCTGAAGTTCGAGATCCGTCCCGGCATCGGCTATATCCATTTGACGCAGTTCCAGGAGACCACCGGCCAGGAGATGGAAGACGCCATCAATGGCTTTGGCGATCTGAAGGGACTGGTTCTCGATCTGCGCGAGAATCCCGGCGGCCTCTTGAGCCAGGCAGTCGATGTCTGCGATCACCTGCTCGCCAAGGGCCAGACCATTGTTTCCCAGCGCGGCCGCGCCTACTCCGATCAGAACTACGTGGCGACGCACGGCAACGACGGCAAGACGTTCCCCATTGTCGTGCTGGTGAACCGCGATACCGCCTCCGCCGCCGAGATTGTTTCCGGAGCGCTGCAGGACCACGATCGTGCCCTCATCGTGGGTGAAACCACCTTTGGCAAGGGCCTCGTGCAGACCGTCTACAACCTCAGCGAAGACTCCGGCCTTGCGCTAACCACCTATCACTACTACACGCCTTCCGGCCGCCTCATCCAGCGCAACTATGCGGGTGTCTCGCTCTACGACTATTACAACCATGCGGGCTCTGGGCCCAGTTCGGACTCCACCAGCCGCGAGGTCAAGCTCACTGACTCCGGCCGCACGGTTTATGGCGGCGGCGGTATTACACCCGACGAAAAAATCGAGTCGCCCACAACCAACCGCTTCCAGGACGAACTGGTCTATAAAGACGTGTTCTTCCACTTTGCGCCGGTCTACGTGGCTACCCACACCGTGGACAAAAACTTCCAGGTCGACGATGCCGTTCTCAGCGACTTCAAGAAATACCTCACCAGCCAGGATGTCGGCTGGACAGACGCCGACATCAACGGCGTTTCCGACTGGGTAAAGGCGCAAATCAAGAGGGACATTTATACCATTCAATTCGGTCAACTCACGGGCCTGCGCGTCATCGCCGATTGGGATCCGACGGTCCAGAAGGCGCTCACGTACATGCCCGAGGCCCAGGCTCTTGAAAACAACGTGCACAAGGTTCTGGCAGAAAAGGCGCAGGCGCGCGCCGACGGTAATCCGGCAGTCGCCACGCGGCCCTGAGCGAGCTTCGCAGCTTTCATCTAGACAAAAAGGCCATCCCATCGGGATGGCCTTTCGCTTTTGAATCAGGTTGAGGGACTACGCTGCTCTGCGCCGGCCCGCATGGATTCTAGAGTCCAAGTGGGTTTGGAGTTGAGACACCTTCCCGGGCCGGCTCTTGAGCCGGAGCGCGATTCGAATCTCTGAGCCTCGGCTACTTCGGCGGCGGTGGCGTGAAGATCTCGCGCTTGCGGCCAGGTTCTGGTTTCGGCTTCGGCTTGGGAGCCTTCTTCGTTTCTTTCTTACCTCTGTCTTTGTTTCCCATGCAAGCAAGCATGACACAGAACGTCTGCTTCTGAAAAGAGTCAAATCAGCTGGAACTCGCCCGCCGTCAGGAAGATCGTGCGGTTGGACGCGATCGCCGTGCGTCAAGCGGCGTCTGATTTGAGAGGTGCCGGGATCGGAGCTCCTACAAGAGTCACGAATCGTTCAGGCCGGCAGCAGGCGCGGTCCAGCTGCGCGCGATCGGCCTGCATCTCCCGGTCAGCGCCGAATGATTCAAGGGCCGCATTCAATATTGCCGCGGCCGCCGCGTCGGCCGGGCGCTCCATGCTGTAGTGCATCCACTTTCCCTCGCGCCGCGCGCGCACAATTCCCGGCCCGGCGCAGGTACGCCAGATGCCGAGATACCTTTGGCTGGCTTTGCCTCAAAATCTCCACGAAGTAGCAGACGCATACCTCGCGCCCGTTCATTAAATTCAGCAGGCGCAGGCGCGTGCGGTCCGCAAGGGCGGCAAACAGGCGAGGCAAATCAACGGATTTGGGGCCGCGTCCCATCTCTCTAAATATACGCCTTGACAAATATGAATGCCAGCAATATATTTGCATAGGCGTATACGAAAGAAGGTTCAAATGGCAGTCCCGGCGGAAGTGAAAGAACAAGTGAAGCAGAAGTACGGCAGCGCTGCGCGTGCCGTATCCGAATCGGGCAGCTTGCAGGCCTGTTGCGATCCCGGCCTTCGCTGTTGCGACCCGATCACGACAAATCTCTATAGCGACGGTGAAAAGGGCCTTATCCCTGAGAAGGCCGTGCTGGCGTCGCTTGGCTGCGGCAATCCCACTGCGCTCATTGAGCTCAAGCCCGGCGAGGTTGTGCTCGACCTTGGCTCGGGCGGCGGAATCGACGTGCTGCTTTCCGCACGCCGTGTGGCTCCGGGCGGCAAGGCATACGGCCTCGATATGACCGACGACATGCTTGCCCTGGCTCGCGAGAATCAGCGCAAAGCGGGCGTTGAAAACGTTGAGTTTCTCAAAGGCGAGATCGAAAACATTCCACTCGGCGACAACTCGGTTGACGTCATCATTTCGAACTGCGTCATCAACCTCTCCGCCGACAAGGACCGCGTGTTGCGCGAGGCGTTTCGTGTGCTCAAGCCGGGCGGCCGTTTCGCCGTCTCCGACGTAGTCGTGCGCGGCGCTGTGCCAGACGCCATTCGCCAGAGCATGTTGCTATGGGTCGGTTGCATGGCGGGCGCGCTCGAAGAGCAGGACTATCGCGCGCGGCTTGTCGCTGCCGGATTTGCCGATGTTTCCTTCGAGCCCACGCGTATCTACAACGTCGAGGACGCACGCCAGTTTCTCACCGAGGCGGGTGTCGATGTGGATGCCATCGCCCCCGAGGTCGATGGCAAATTTCTCAGCGCCTTCATTCGCGCCGTAAAGCCACAATCAACCTGTTGCGCGCCCGGATGCTGCGGCGCCGCGGCATAGGAGCCACGCCATGCCCAGCCACTACAACGTTCTCTTTCTCTGCACAGGGAACTCCGCCCGGTCGATTCTTGCCGAGGCCATCTTGAATCGTAAGGGCAAAGGCGTTTTCGCAGCCTTCAGTGCAGGCAGCCAACCCTCTGGCACGGTCCGCCCTGAAGCACTGAGGCAGCTTGACCTTGCGCACATACCCACCACGGGCCTGCGCAGCAAGTCGTGGGACGAGTTTTCATCGCCCTCCGCGCCAAAGATGGACTTCGTTTTCACCGTTTGCGACAACGCGGCAAAGGAGCAGTGTCCGTACTGGCCCGGTCAGCCTATGACCGCGCATTGGGGAGTTCCCGATCCTGCCGCGGTGACGGGCACGCCTGAGCAAATTGAACGCGCGTTTCGCGACGCGTTTTCAATCCTCGACCGGCGCATCAGTCTGCTCCTTTCGTTGCCGCTCGGGTCGCTCGAGCAGCTCGCGATCCAGCGCGAGATCGACAAAATCGGCCGATCCTGAGCGGCGCCCGCCGCAAGGGAGCACGCACATTTATTTGTCTGAGGTTTGCACATGAACGTGACCGGCCGGCTCTCTTTTCTCGATCGCTATCTCACCGCATGGATTTTCGCGGCCATGGCGCTTGGAGTTGCGCTCGGGTGGCTCGTCCCGGGCGTGGTTCCATTCCTCAACCGCTTCAGCATCGGCACAACGTCGATTCCCATCGCCGTGGGACTGATCGTGATGATGTACCCGCCCTTCACCAAGGTGCGCTACGAGGAGCTGCACGAAGTCTTTCGCAACAAGAAAGTGCTTGGACTTTCGCTGGTGCAAAACTGGGTGATCGGGCCGATCCTTATGTTTGTTCTGGCCGTCGTATTCCTGCGCGGCTACCCGGAGTACATGGCCGGCCTCATCATGATCGGCCTGGCGCGTTGCATCGCAATGGTCATCGTATGGAACGAACTGGCCAAAGGCGACACCGAATACGCGGCCGGGCTGGTGGCCTTCAACTCTCTCTTTCAGGTCTTCTTCTATTCGATTTATGCGTGGATCTTCATTACCGTTCTGCCAGCGAAGCTGGGGCTGCAGGGCGCGGTCATCCATGTCTCGATCAGTCAAATCGCGCAGAGCGTTTTCGTCTACCTGGGCATTCCTTGTCTCGCCGGATTTCTCACGCGCACCATCCTTGTCCGCGCCAAGGGCCGCCATTGGTACGACCGCAACTTTGTTCCGCGCGTCGGCCCGGTCACTCTCGTAGCTCTGCTCTTCACCATCGTCGTCATGTTTTCGCTCAAGGGGGCTTACATCGTTCGCCTCCCACTCGACGTCCTCAGGATTGCCGCGCCGCTTCTGGTCTATTTCGTCGTCATGTTCCTGGTCTCGTTCTACATGGGCCGCAAGCTCGGCGCGGACTACTCCAAAACAACAACGCTCTCTTTCACGGCAGCTTCAAACAACTTCGAGCTGGCAATTGCCGTTGCGGTCTCTGTGTTCGGCATCAATTCGGGCGCCGCTTTTGCCGCTGTCATCGGTCCCCTGGTTGAGGTACCCGTGATGATTGCTCTGGTCAACGTGGCTCTGTTCTTCCAACGCCGATATTTTCCGGACCCTCAGCCGGTGCAATTCGATCCCGTCTGCGCCATCGCCCGCAAATAGCCGCCCCTGCCCGTTATTCTGAAAGAACCATGACCAGCTCAGCCACACCTCTTCGCCGCGTCGCCGTCTTCTGTGGATCGGCATTCGGAAACAATCCTGTTTTTCGCGCCGAGGCGACGGCTCTCGGTACTGCGATCGCCAAAGCCGGCATCGGATTGGTTTATGGCGGAGCCTGCCGTGGCCTGATGGGTGCGGTGGCGGATGCGGCGCTGGCAGCAGGCGGAGAAGTGATTGGTGTGCTGCCCGAGGCTCTCAGTGGCCGGGAGATTGCGCACAACGGTCTCACCTCGCTTGAACTCGTTTCCACGATGCACGAGCGCAAGGCCCGCATTCACGAGCTCTCCGACGCCATTCTCGCGCTACCGGGCGGCTATGGAACGCTCGACGAATTGCTCGAGGCGATCACATGGGCGCAAATCGGCCTGCATGCGAAGCCGTGCATCCTGATCAACACGCTGAACTATTGGAACGGCCTGCTGGCTTTCATTGACACCGCTGTTGCAGCTGGATTCATCGAATCGAAGAATCGCGCCCTGGTTCAAGTGGCAGCAAACGCTGCCGATGCGCTCGCCATGGCTGTCAACAACGCTTAATCTGCGCCCTCGCTTCCCGGCGTTATCATGCGGTTATGTCGACGAAGCTTCGTTTCGGGGTGCTGAGCACCGCCAACATCGGCGTGAAAAAAGTGATCCCTGCGATGCAGCAGGGTGAGCTGACCATCGTCACCGCCATCGCGTCGCGTGACTTTGATAGGGCCCGAGAGACGGCCACGAAACTCGGCATTCCCAAGGCCTATGGCGCATACGAGGATCTGATCGCCGATCCTAACATCGACGCCGTCTACAATCCTCTGCCCAATCAGCTCCATGTCCCGTGGACCACAAAGGCCGCAGAAGCCGGCAAGCACGTGCTCTGCGAGAAACCGCTGAGCATGACCGTTGCCGAGGCCAAAACGCTGCTCGACGTTCGCGCCCGCACCGGCGTCAAGATCTGCGAAGCCTTCATGATCCGCAGCGCTCCGCAGTGGCTGCGCGTGCGCCAGCTCATCGACGAGGGCCGCATCGGCGAACTGCGCACGGTCTCCGGCGTTTACAGCTACTTCAATATCAATCCCGCCAACATCCGCAACCAGATCGAAACCGGTGGCGGCGCACTCTACGACATCGGCTGCTATCTGGTGCAGGCCTCGCGATACGCTTTCAAAAGCGAGCCGCAGCGCGTGGTTGCGCTCGTCGATCGCGATGCACAAACGGGAACCGACCGGCTGACTTCGGCGCTTCTTGACTTCGGCGCCGGACACGCCGTTTTTACTTGCAGCACGCAGCAGATTCCCTGCCAGAAAATTCATTTTCTCGGCTCGCGCGGTCGCATTGAACTTGAGATTCCCTTCAATGCGCCGAACGACCGTCCCACGCGGCTCTTCATCGACTCGACCGGCGATCTCACGTTCAGCGGAGTCACCATGGAGAGTTTCCCAACGTCAGATCAATACACCCTGCAGGGCGATGCATTTGCACGGGCCGTGCGCGACAACACCGAAGTCCCCGTGCCGCTTGAAGACTCGATCGGCAACATGGCCGTCATTGAAGCCATCTTCCGGTCCGGTAAAACGGGACAGTGGGAGACTGTGGAGGGGTAAAAGCAGCGGAGTCAGCGGCGCTGGCGGGGTTGGCGGAGTTAGACCCTTGCGGGCACCCGCCCTCTTGGCTTGCGTGGCCTTTCTCCCGTTCAACACCGGGTGCACGTCCAAGTGATGTCAAGCCCCCTGGGCCAAAATAAATTTGGCAGCTTCCCGTAAGTCATTCTTTTCATGGTCCCTACGCCCCTGGTCCCTGTCCCTCGAAGTTTGCCGATTATTTCCTCGGAATCGCTACACTTGTCCTATATGCAGCCAACCCGCCAACTCGCCAACTCGCGCAAGCGGCCAACCTGCGATCTCACACAGAAAATAGGGGATCTAGTCGCACACGTTTCGGCGCGCGGACACCATCCGTCCTCTGCTCCGACGCGCGGAAAACACTTCGCACTGGAGAGAGCTAAAAATAATTAAGAAAAAATTTGAGATGTTTCGCCTAATTTTCGCCACTTAACTCGTTTAGAATCAACAAAAAGATCCGGAAACCATCGACAGATTACCGCGAATTTCGCCGAATTTATGACCAATAACTACCCTGGAATCAACGCGGGCGAGGGCGGATTCATCACGAACGCTCCAATAAACTCAAGCGATTGAAAACAAATGACTTGTGTGCTTATGGGCCGTCAGGCGGCGCACTTGCCCAGGTCGTGAGTGAGCGCTTCGATGCGGCTGGGATCGCTGTCCCAGGCGAACATGAAGCGCGCAGCTCCGCCGATGAAGGTGTAGAAGCTCCATCCGCAGCCCCTCAGCTTATCGAGGATTTCTTCCGAAGCCAGAAGAAAAACGGCATTGGCTTCGACGGGCTGCGCCAGGCGCACGCCGGGAATTCCGGCAATCTGCTCCGCGAACTGGCGGGCGCAGCGATTGGCGTGTTCGGCGTTGCGCAGCCAGGCTCCGCTCTCGAGCATTCCGACCCACGGTGCCGAAAGAAACCGCATCTTGGATGCGAGTTGACCCGCTTGCTTGCATCGGTAGTCGAAATCCGTGGCCAAAGAGCGATCAAAGAACAGTACCGCTTCTCCCATGGCCATGCCGTTTTTGGCTCCGCCAAAGCAGAGAACGTCCACGCCAGCCTTCCAGCTCATCTCCGCCGGCGAGCAGCCGAGGCTGGCGCAGGCATTGGCAAAGCGCGCGCCGTCCATGTGCAGCGAGAGCCCGCGCGAACGGCATTCTTCTGAAATGGCGCGCACCTCGACGAGCGTGTAGACGCGGCCGGTTTCAGTGGATTGCGTGATCGACACAACGCGCGGCTTGGGATAGTGAATGTCGCTGCGCTTGGTCGCCAGCTCGCGAATTGCGTGCGGCGTGAGCTTGCCTTCGGGGCTCGAAGCCACCAGAAGTTTGGAGCCGTTCGAAAAAAACTCGGGCGCGCCGCACTCGTCCGTTTCTACATGCGACTGATCGGAGCAGATCACGCTGTGATAGGACTGGCAGAGCGAGGCCAGGGCCAGCGAGTTGGCCGCGGTGCCGTTGAAAACGAAGTACACCTCGCATTCGGTTTCAAAAAGGGTGCGGAACTCGTTGGCTGCCTTGGCAGTCCAGGGATCGTCGCCGTACGAAGTGGCGTGGCCGTGATTGGCCGCCTCCATCGCAGCCCAAGCCTCAGGGCAGATTCCCGCGTAGTTGTCGCTGCCAAACTGTTGGTGCATGTCGTTGTTTTCAATTTCGGCCATAGCACAATTCTCGCTCATTCAGGACGCGGTGCGTCTCCTGCTTCAGGCCACTGCTGCAGCCGCGAGTCGTTTGTTCATCACAATTCCAGCCATGATCACGATGAGGATGAGCGCGGCGAACGCGAGCAACCATCCCCAGTATTCGGTGGGATGGCGCAGAACACGGACAAAATGGCGGCCATAATGATCGGCGATGATGGCGATGAGTGAGTAACGCGCGGCCCGGCAGATGGCCACGACTGTCAGGAACTTCCCAAGGCGATAATTCGAAGCTCCGGCCGACGCGAAAAACAAGCTTGTAGGAAACGGAAACGGAATCGCCGTCGAGGCGACAAGAGCACCTGTGCCCCATTTCTTGAACAGACGGAGCATGGAATTCATCTTCCGGCTTTTGAACTTGCTGTGCAGGTACGCTTCGCCGGCTTTCCTGGCGAATCTGAACGTGAAGTAGGCGCCAAGCACCGACCCTGCGGTTGCGAAAGCCGCATATTCGTACCACGGATTGCGTTGCTGGGCGGCGAGAATTGCCGTCAGAATGTCGGGCCCGCCAAATGTTGGCAGAGGAGAACTATCAATGATGGCGACAAAGAAGAGTCCTAATGCTCCCAGGTGGAGGAACATCGACGTTACGCTGCGGCTCGGAGACTTTGAAGCACTTTGAATAAAGAGGTCGAGCATGATCGGACTATATCAACTCGATGGTGGTAACAGAGGTGCGACCTGTCGGCTGTGTGCGGAAGGTTCTTGCACTGTTGGTCATGGTGTCGGAGCGCAAAACAGGGCCTTCTGGCCCTTTTACGTGGGTGGACAATAAAGGATGGAGGCTGGCATGAAAAGAAGGAAATGAGCTAGCCGCACGAGAAGAAGTTGGAGGCGCGGGCCGGGATCGAACCGGCGCATAAAGGTTTTGCAGACCTCTCCCTTACCACTTGGGTACCGCGCCTTGGGCTGCCTGCCTCACAGTTTGCGGATCGTTCCAGACCACTGTCCGCCCGGCACATTGCCGCCGACGAAATGCGGAATGGAGCGGGAGACGAGACTTGAACTCGCGACCCTCGCCTTGGCAAGGCGATGCTCTACCACTGAGCTACTCCCGCTTAACGCAACCTTGAGTATACCGGGCTGAAGAAAGCGGGTCAAACAGGCGCGTTTGGTTTAGAACTGCTTTTATCCATTGAATTTCCGGTCAGGCCGCGACGCGGAATCTGGGCTCTGGCGCGCGCGCTGCCGGCGTTTGACCCACCTCGGATATTCCCGTAGACTAGAAGTTTGCGAGGGATGCGGCCTGAGCCGCCCTCTACCCCGCATGACTTTTCCTGAAGGCAGGACCACCCCCTCGAATTCAGGCTTTGGAGATGAAAGCACAACCATGGCAAACCACGTATCCGCGCTGAAGCGCGCCCGCCAGACCGTAACCCGCACTGAAGTGAATCGCGCGAACCGCAGCCGCGTGCGCTCGAGCCTGCGCTCGCTGCGCGAGGCTCTGGCCAAGGGCAACGCGAAAGAGGCACAGGCGCAGTATCGCGCCACGGTTTCGGCTCTCGACAAGAGCGTGCAAAAGGGCGTTCTGCATTCGAATACCGTTTCTCGCTACAAGAGCCGCTTGAATGCGCGCCTGAAGACGCTGGCCACCGCCAAGGCAAAGTAAGACTGAGCAGTTCAATCATGGAATAGCAGGAGCCGGGAGCGATCCCGGCTCTTTGATTTTGGGGCGGTTGGCGTGGGGCGGCGGGTATGAGCTTTTTTGCAGGGGCCGAAATCGCAAATGCAGGTCCTTCGACTCGTCCCGCTGAAGCGGAACTCGCTCAGGATGACAGATTGAGCTATCCCAGGTCCCCAGTTGCAAGGGACCTCCACCCCACGGACCAAGACCTGTCCGTGGGGACCCGGGACCTAGGACACCCAATCGTCGTGCAGCGACAAAGCTACGGCCGTTCGCGCAGTAGTGGCTTGAGCACCGGAAAGAGTGTGCCGGCGATGATGGCGGAGCCTTTCACCGTCGGATGGATGCCGTCGCCCTGGATGGTTCCGGGGACATGGACCAGATCCTTATAGAGCATGGGCACGAAACGCGACGTGGTGCTTGGCCGCGAGATCGCGAAAGATCTGATCGAATGAGCGGATATAGTCGGGTCCGTAATCGGGCGGCAGCGTGATGCCGGCGAGCAGGATCTTGACATGAGCTTTCTCGAGCGCGGTGAGTACCTGGTCGAGATTCGCGCGCGTCTGGGCGACAGGCAGGCCGCGCAGGCCGTCGTTGCCGCCGAATTCGACAATCACGATGGCGGGGTGAAGGCGCAATACATCGGGTAGGGTTGCGAGCGCATCCTTCGTTGTGGCGCCGCTCGTGCCCTGGTTGACCACTTTGTACGCATATCCCTGCGCATCGAGCATCTTCTGAAGAAAGTCAGGATAAGCCTGGCCCTCCTGAAGGCCGTAGCCCGGCGGTAATGCTGTCGCCGAAGCAGACAAGAATTGGCCGATTGGAATTTGGCGGACCAGAGGCAGAGAGCGGCCCGGCCGGGAGCAACATGAAACAAAATGCGACGAGAACGAATTTCCGGGCGATCACGTATCAAGTGTAGCTTCGCGCACGTACCAAGTGTGTTGGGGTGCGAAAGGGCGACACGCACTGAAGCCGCGATGACCGGGCATGTACACTTCGAGTGATGGGAGAACGAGTTGATTCAGGTAAAAGGCGCGAAGAAGTGGATCCAAAACGGCGCGCGGCGCGTGGAGATTCTGCAGGGCATATCCATTGACATTCCTGCCGGGCAGTTTGTGGCCATTGTTGGAGCGAGCGGCAGCGGCAAGAGCACGCTGCTTGGGCTGCTTGCCGGACTGGATTCGCCGAGCGAAGGCGAAATCTGGCTGGATGGCGTGCCGATCCATAATTTGGCGGAGACGGAGTTGGCGGCGGTTCGCGGGCGCAAAATCGGCTTTGTCTTTCAGTCGTACCAATTGATACAAACGCTTACCGCTCTCGAAAATGTGTTGCTGCCTTACGAACTCAACCTGGAAGGGAATGGCGTGGAGCGGGCGCGGCGGCTGCTCGATGAAGTGGGCCTGAAGGAGCGCGTGGATCATTATCCGGTGCAGCTTTCCGGTGGTGAACAGCAACGTGTCGCGCTGGCGCGTGCCTTTGTGGTTGAACCGCCCATTGTGATGGCGGACGAGCCGACTGGAAACCTTGACTCGACGAACGGGCGGCTGGTACTCGATCTGCTGCTGGACCGCAATCGCAAGGCGGGAACGACATTGGTGCTGGTGACGCACGACCCTGAAGTTGCCAGCCGCGCAGACCGCAAAATCGTGCTCAAGGATGGTCTGATTGTCGAAGATTCGAGGCCGGGGCCGGCCGCGCCAAACGGGCAATCTGCGCAGGGAGAACAATGGCCAAACGCGCATTGAGCTGGAAGCGGGCCGCAGCGATCGGCTGGCGCGATCTGAAGTCGGCTCCCGGCAAATTCGGATTTGTCGTGTTGTCGGTCGCCATTGGCGTGGCAGCGCTGGTTGGCGTGCGCGGGCTCAGCGATAGTTTTCGCCAAACACTCAACTCTGAGGCGCGATCGCTGCTGGCAGGCGATCTGAGCGCGCGACTTTTTCGTGCACCCGCTCCCGATGAGCTCAGCAAGATTGCGGCGATTGAGGCACGGAGCGGCGGGACGATCCGGTCGACATGGGTGGACGGAGACCGTTTCGATGGTGTCGGTGTCAACGAGCTCCGTGCCTTTGCTCGTCTCGCTCAAAGCTGTGGATCCCGCTGAATATCCTTTTTATGGAACGGCGGAGCTGGATCCGGCGATGCCGCTGCGGCAAGCGCTGCGGGGCGATTCGGCGGTCGTGGCGGATGAGTTTCTTGTTCGCCTCAATGCTCATGTGGGCGATACATTGCGGCCTTGGTGGAAGAGACTTCCGCATCACAGCGGTCCTGAAGCAGGAGCCCGATCGCATAACGGCAGGCATGGGCCTGGGACCGCGGGTCATGATTTCTGAAGCGGCTCTGGCAGAGACCGGATTGCTGGCGCCAGGCAGCCGCGCGAGCCGGCGTTTGCTCGTCAAGCTCCCGGATAACCCGCCGAAAGGCGTCACCGTGGACGCCGAAACCGCTGCGATTCGCGCGCAACTGGAAGCGGCGCTGCCCGATGCGCAGGTGATGGACTATCGAGAAGGCAATCCTGCGCTCACGCGCGGCCTCGACAATGCGACTTCCATCCTGAGCCTCATTTGCCTTGTAGCGATGGTTCTGGGCGCGATCGGCGTGGCCATGGCCATGCACGCGCATCTCGAACAACGCATGGACATGCTGGCAATCTTGAAGGCCATCGGCGCGGATTCTTCCGACCTGCTGCGCATTTTTCTTCTGCAGACGCTGGGTCTTGGTCTTGCAGGCGGGTTGCTCGGCGTGGTTGCGGGTGTGGCTGTCATGGCCGCGCTGCCCGCAGCATTCGGCCAGTTGCTTCCGGTGCACGTGATTCTTCAATTTCCGTGGCAGTCAGCGCTGGCGGGATTGGGAACAGGCCTGCTGACGACACTGCTGTTCTGCCTGCCGCCGCTGCTGGATGTGCGCGCGGTGCGGCCGGTGCTGGTGTTGCGCCGGATGGTTGAGCAAGGCCCTTCCGGTATAGCCGGCTGGTTTGCGCGATGGTGGGCGCGCCGCCTGCAACTCGCCATTGCAGCTGCAGTGATTGCCGGTTTGGCAGGCATCGCATGGGCGCTTTCCGATTCGCCCAAAGTGGGCGCGTGGTTTGCGTTCCTCTTTACTGTGACGCTGCTTGTGCTGCTTGTCCTGGCGGCCGTGACGCTCGCCACCTTGCGCTTCGTGCTCAACCGCACACGTCTGCACCTGCCTTCGTTTTTGCGCCAGGGGCTGGCAAATCTCTATCGCCCCGGCAATCAATCGGCTGCGGTGCTGGCGGCGCTGGGCACGGGAGTGATGCTCATTCTCGCGGTGTACCTCATGCAGAAGGATCTGCTGCTCGATCTGCGCGAAACTGCTTCACCCAAGCTGCCCAATGTTTTTCTCGTCGACGTGCGAAGCGCAGAGGTCGACGGCGTGAAAGCATTCTTCGCGCATCAACAGGGCGTCAGCGAGCAGCTTAGCCTGATTCCAGTGGTGATGGGACGATTTATCTCCATCAACGGACAGCAGGTGGATCAAATGAAAGGCCAGCACTACCCGGTTCGGATGCTGCAGAGCGCAGAGCTTACATGGGCCGATACGCCGCCCGAGGGCGACAAAGTGAGCGCGGGAGCATGGTGGACGAACAGCAGCGTTGCCGAGATCGCCATCGGCGATGGCGTGGCGCAGCGACTCCACGTCGGCGTGGGGTCTTCAGTGGAACTCGAGACGGGTGGAACAACGCGCACGCTCAAAGTTGCCGCCATTTATCGAGCCGATGGCCAGCACCTGGGCGCGCGTGTGCCGTTCGTTCTGCCTTCGGGATTGATTTCCGATCAACCGGCCACGTGGTACGGCGGAGCGCACATCGATCCCAGACAGGTGCCCGCGATGGAGCGCGCATTCTTCACCGCCTATCCAACCATTACCATCATCAATGTTGCCGACGTGCTCGAACGTATCGAGAATGTCGTCGATCAGATCACGTTCGTCGTGCGCCTGCTTGCCGGGTTCTCCATTCTTGCGGGGCTCACGATTCTTGCCTCGAGCATCGCCAGTACGCGCTTCCGCCGTATGCAGGAAGCGGTTGTCCTCAAAACACTCGGAGCCACACGGATGCGCATCGTGCGTACCTTCAGCGTGGAATTCAGCGTTCTGGGTTTGCTGGCCGGCGCGGTTGGCGTCGTATTCGCAAATCTACTCACGCGCGTGCTCCTGCACCGGCTCGATATAGGGTTTCAGATCGCATGGGGCGCTACAGCCACCGCGCTTGTTGGAACCGCTGCGCTGGCAACAGCCACCGGATGGATTGCCAGCTACCGGATTCTCGGACTGCGCCCGCTTGAAGTGCTCCGCGAGGAATAGTGGGCCCTGAATGGGAACTTAGGACAGGAAACGGTGACGAATCCGCTGACGTTTTGCCGTTGAATTGTCCCGCAAAGCGAAATTGACCGCGCGAGGGAATGTCCGTACCATGAAGAAGTTGGCTTTGCGCGCCCTGCCTGGGGAGCCACGCCAACCGGCTGCAAGATGCGCCGCCACTCGCGCTTGTTGCCCCCTCGTTCAATGGTAGGACAGCTGACTCTGGATCAGCATATCGGGGTTCGAATCCCTGGGGGGCAGCCAATTAAACCGAATAAAATAATAAGATTAGGTTGGTCAACCCATCAGTTCCGGGTTGCCGGAGATGCGCCCGGAATGCGAGTTTGGCTGGGTTCAAAGATGGACAAGTCCGCGTTGCAACGCCGAGACAACGGCTTGTGTGCGGTCGTCCACATTCAGGCGCATGAGAATGACGCTGACGTGGCATTTAACCGTGGATTCAGTGATGCCGAGGTCTGCCGCAATCTCCTTATTGCTCTTGCCCCTGACAAGGAGATCGAGAACTTCGCGCTCGCGTGCGCTGAGGTCGGAATTGGGGATGCGCGAATTGAGGGCGCGCGAGACAGGTTGGGGTAGAAAGCGGCCGCCGGAATGAACGCGGCGCAGGGCGCTGACCAGCGCATCGTGTGGCATTCCCTTGATGATGTAGCTGCGTGCCCCTGCCTGCAGCGCCTGATGGATGTCTTCGTCTCCTTCGTAGGTGGTGAGGACGATGAATTTAGCATTGCGGTGCCGGGCCATCACGGTGCGAATCGCTTCAACGCCGCTGATCCCGGGAAGGCGCAAGTCCATCAGCGTGATATCGGGAAGGTGCTTCTCAAAGAGCTCGATGGCCTCCTCGCCGCTTCCCGCCTGGGCGACGACACTCATATCCGGCGTGGCTCCGATGATGGCCGCAATGCCAACCCGCATGATCGGGTGATCGTCGACAATGAGCACTTTGATCTTTGTCGTTTCCTTCATGCCGTTCAATTCTTCCACCGGATGCCTCCACCTTGCTCCTTTTCGACTCTCGATGTAAAGGTGGGATCACAGCGGGGCAAGTAAGCCGAAGGCCGTAATCCCAAGATACATAGGGAGCCGAACGGGCCAAATTCTGCCCGGTTCTTTATTCGCTTCCTGCCTGAATCTCAATCTGGTACTCGGGGACCAGGCGGATGTCGTCCAGCTTGTCGATTTGGCCATTCGGAGCGAATTGTGGTGAGTGGGCAAGCTCAAAGTAGACCGGGGCATCGTTGCGCAGCGGGAGGATGCTCAGCTCGAAGGTGCTGGGCCTGTCGGGCGCAAGAAAACGCTTCAGACCAACCGACCACGGCTTGCCATTGAAGAAGTTGTCGTCCAGCAGTTGATTCCCCATTGAGAGACGCGCTACGTCGCCCTGGTAATTGACTTCAAGGAACAGCTCGTTGAGCCCGTTGAGTGAGCCGGCAGGAATCGCGATCGACCATTTGGCAGACTGCGGAAGGTCTCCGGCTGCAGGCGCCTGGGCTACGCCATGCGGACGCCAGTCCAGAGCGGGGCCGAGCTTGACCGGCGGCGCGATTCCCTCAGACTGAGTCAGGCGGCAATCCACGGGGTCGTCCCACTGCGGCGCATCGGCTGTGAAGGCGGCAGTTTGCTCGGTGGTGGCGACGGCGGTGAGCGGCACGTTGCCCTGGAGCCGAGCCGATGCGGGTGGCGTGATGGAGAATTCGAAGTGGGGATTGGCGAGGGAGCGCAGCACGATGCGCGCGGGACGAACATCGGGGTCAGCGAGAAAGTCCTGGCTAGTGATGAGCAAATGATCGTTGCCGCCGATGTGCACCTTCCAGGCATCTTCAGCTTCGCTCGACGTGAGCACGACGAGCCGCAGCGACTTGCCTTCGGAGGAAACCACGTCGATTGAGGAGTCGACGCCGGGCTTAATCCCTGTCACGTAGTAAACCCCGGAGTCCACTGCCGATTGTCCGCTTGAGCGTTTCACGCTGCGCAAAGTGGAATTGTCGAAGGCGAACTCGGGCGGGATTCCCGGGAGCGCTTCAAAGTAGACAGTTTCTACACCGGAGTTTTCGATGCGTGTAAACGGTTGCGCGGTGCTGTAACGAAGCGTGACACCGTTCATGCGCAGGTTGAAGGGCCAGATGAAGTAAGCGCCTGAGGGAAGATCGACGGGGTGGCGCGGCACAGCCAGCGTGCCGTGGAGCAAGCGGACGAAAAACTGTGCCGACCGCCGTGTGGCCATTGCGTAATTACGCACGTAGTTGTTGAAGAAGATGAATCCCGCATCGCCATTGGAGCGCACGGAGGCGCGGGGAACCGAGAGATCGGTGGAATCGCGGGGCAGCAATTCTGGAGCGTGCACCGTCATCGGCGCAAGCTCCGCACCGAAACCGTTGAGGAAGTACTGAAAAACTTTAAGCCGGCGCAGGGATAGGCGCTCCTCGCCGAATTCGCCCAATGGGGCCTGAAAGTCATAGGACTTGATGGGCAGGTCGTTGGGATAGCCGGTCGCCTGCGACTCCTGGAGCGTGGTGCGCGCTCCGTCGGGATTCTCGCCTCCGTGGAACATGTAAATTCCGTAAAGGTTCACCCCGGAGCCGAGCATCACGGGAACCATGGAAGCAATGTCATCGGGAGCAATCACCGGGCGGCGGTGGTAAGTGTCCTCAATGCCGCCGCCGATCTCGGCGGTCAGGTAAGGCAAATTGTCGGAGTCGAATCTGGATCGATCCGGTTCGCCACGCGCGCTGTCAGCATTCACATTGGCTGCAACGCGGCTTTGAAACCTGAAGGCATAGACTTCCGCCGGAGGGAGCTTGGCAATGGAGCTGTCCCACGGCGCAGCGGAATAACCACCATAGACAGGAATGACCGCGCGCGGCGGCACCACGGCATTGTCCCAACCGGTGATGAGATAAAGCGGTACGTCAAGGCCGCTGGCGACGGCGATCTTTTTCAGTTCGAGGATGTGCGCTTCGCCTGAGCCCGGGCCGCGCAGGGAGTATTCGTTCTCCAGTTGAATGCCGACCACCGGGCCGCCATCTTTCCACAACAGCCCTTTGAGCTGAGCGCCGATTTGGCCGTACCAGTCGCGCACGCTGGCGAGATAAACGGGATCGTTGATGCGCGTCGGACCCTGCTGGATGACCCAATCCGGCAGGCCTCCATTGCGCACCTCGCCATGATCCCAGGGGCCGATGCGTGCCACCACGTAAAGCCCATGTTTGGCGCAGAGTTGGGTAAAGGCGCGCAGGTCGCGCTGGCCGGTCCAGTCGAATTGGCCCCTGACTTCCTCGTGATGAATCCAGATCACGTAGGTGGAGACAATGTTCACGCCGGCGGCTTTCATCTTGAGGATTTCTTCTTCCCACTGCGCTCGCGGATAGCGGGAGAAATGAAACTCGCCCATGACCGGAAGCCAGGGCTCACCGTTGTGCGTCAGAAAGCGGCTGTTCAAGCCGAGCGTGTCCCCGGCAGGCGTAGTTGAGGCACCGCCATCGTATTGCGCAGGGGCAGGAGCGCGACCGGGCTGGCTGGCATCGATGCGGATGGATGTGCCAACCGATTGTGCGAGAGATAGTAGAGAGGCAGAAGCGGCGACAAGCAGAACGGAGGCTGTCAAAAACAGCGTCTTCGTTACCAACAACCATGGACCCTTCGAGCTGGATCGAATATAGGAATACATTGCGATAGGCTCCGTACCCGCCTGTTCCTGCAAGCGTTGTGATCCATCGCTTTCAAGAAAGATCACTTTATTCCCATGCGTCGTTTTGTGAATCCGTCGAAAGTCGGATTCGAGGCGGATTTCGGACCGGTCTGCATCCAGCGGATAAGGTTTCATCGCGGTATACTGGGCGCCGCTATGCAAAGAGCTTGCGTGATTGCCGCCGGGCTCCTCCTGGGCGCGGCGGGTTGTGTATTGGCTCAGTCCGGCGCAGTTGCCGGATACACGCGTCATGTGTGGCAATCCTCCGACGGGTTGCCGGAACAGACTGTGCAGGCCTTTGCGCAAACTCCGGACGGCTATCTCTGGATTGGAACCACAGGCGGGCTGGTACGTTTCGATGGGTTGCACTTCGTCGTCTTCGACCGCCAGAACACGCCTGCATTGCATGAGAACAGCGTCTTTTGCCTCATGGTTTCCCGCGATGGCGCGCTCTGGATTGGCACCGAAGGCGGCGGGCTGACTCGATATGTTCACGGCGAGTTCCGTTCCTGGACCAGCCGCGATGGCCTCAGCAATGACTTTGTGCGCACGTTGGCCCAGGACGCGG
Organism: uncultured Acidobacteriaceae bacterium; assembly: GCA_963813015.1. Lineage (GTDB taxonomy): Bacteria > Acidobacteriota > Terriglobia > Terriglobales > Acidobacteriaceae > Telmatobacter. The sequence continues at coordinate 95,276 of CAWEXN010000009.1, read as the reverse complement.
AAGGCGACATCTGGGCGGGAACGGATAACGGCTTGCTGCGGCTGAAAAGTGATCGATTTGAACGTGTTGACGGGACAGGAAACGTGCCCCCCCTGGCCGTGCATGCCATTTACCTTGATCGCAACGGGAACCTGTGGGTGGGAGGATCGAAGCTGATTCGGCTCAACGGCGGTAATGTGACCGAATTCACGATGCGCGGGGAAGCCAGCCAGAACCGCGTGAAATCGATTGTCCAGACCGCGGATGGAACGATGTGGGTGGGCACGGTTTCCGGTCTCAACCGCATGGTGGGGGGCGGGAAGGAATTCGAGCGCGTCAATGGAATCACAGGGACAGTGCGCGTGTTGCGCGAAACCGCGGATGGCGTGCTTTGGATTGGAACCATCGGGCAGGGGGTCTACGAATACCGAGCAGGAAACATGACGCAGATCACGGCGCCCGCATCATTGCCGAGCAACACGGTGCTGAATTTCTTTGAGGATGATGAGAGGAATTTCTGGATTGGGACCCAGTCAGGCATGTTACGGCTCACGCAGGCTCAGGTGAGTATCGTTGCATTGCCGAAGGCCAACGATTCCGACTTTGGAACCATTTATCAGGACCGCGACGGCAGTTTCTGGATCGGCTCCACGCTGTTATTCCATATGAAGGATGGCGCAGTAGAGCGCGAGAACTTGCCGGGAATAGGCAATGCGCACGCGCGTAACGTATACCGCGACCGCTCCGGAGCGCTTTGGGTGGGAACCGATGGCGACGGCGTTTATCGGATCGCGGAAGGTCGCATTACACACTTAACAACGCGGGATGGGCTGTCGAACAACTTCGTTCGCGCCATGACACAGGACCGCGACGGGAGCATGTGGGTGGCCGCCGACGAGGGCCTCAATCACATTTTTGTGGAGGGCGCGCGTCCGCGTCTGATCAGTTATCAGATGCGCGACGGGCTGGCCTACTTCAGCACGCGAGCACTGCTCGAAGATCGAAATGGCGATCTCTGGATCGGAACCGACCGTGGCGTGAGCCACCTGCACGACGGCCACTTCCTCAGCGATGCGGCGACAGGCAGCCTGGCCCAGATGAAGGTTTGGGCCATCCACGAGGACGCGGACGGCGGTCTCTGGTTCGGCACGCGCAACAACGGCCTGTTCCGTTACCGTGACGGAAAGATGGCGCACTTCTCGTCCGCGGACGGTCTGCCCGGAAACGCCATTTATCAGATTCTCGAGGATGGCGCCGGCCACCTTTGGATGAGCGGGCCGAACGGCGTCGCCGAGGTGAGCCGCCGCGAGTTGGACAATCAAGCCGATTCATCACCCCGTCATCTCGCACTTGCGTTTTATTCCGCCGCCGAAGTGGCGGCCAACACCGAGATTTACGGCGGGACGCAGTCCTCCGGCAGCATCACTGCAGCGGGCGACGTCTGGTTCCCAAGTAATCTCGGCCCGATTCACATCCTTCCACAGCGGCGCATGCCGTTGCCGCCCCCTCCGCTGCATATTGACGCGGTGCTTGCCGATGGGCGGCTGGTGGCAATGGAAAGCCCTGTGGTGCTGAGGCCAGGCAGTGGGCGCCTGGAGTTCGATTTCACGCCGATTCGGCTTCGCTCGCAAGACGGGTTGCGTTTCCGCTACATGCTCGAGGGCTTTGAGAAGAGCTGGAGCCGCCCAACCGCGGCGCATACGGCCGACTACACGAACCTGGCCGCGGGCAGCTACAGGTTTCGCGTACAGACCTTCGAGGCGAACGATCCGGGCGCAGTGAGCGAGGCATCGATTCTTATCGTGCAGCGGCCATTTTTCTACCGCACCTGGTGGTTTATGGCCGCATGCCTGGCGCTGATTGCCTTGCTGATCTACGCCACCTACCAGAATCGCGTGAGACATGTGCGCGCGCGTTACGAGGCAGTTCTTGAGGAGCGCAGCAGGCTGGCGCGCGAGATGCACGACACCGTGATTCAGGGCTGCACGGGAGTTTCCGCGCTGCTGGAGGCTCTCTCGATGAACGACTTGAAAGATGGCGCCGAGACGGGCCTGATGGATGTTGCGCGACTGCAGTTGCGCTCGACGATCGATGAAGCCCGCGAGGCCATCTGGAACCTTCGCCGGGAAAGCGACGCCGGCAGCCTGGGCGAAAAGCTCGAAAGCATGACGCGGCAGGTGAGCAGCGAGTTTCAGCTGCCGATTGCCTGGTCAATGAATGGAACACCCTTCGCGGTGACTGAACCCGTCGCACACGATCTGTTGATGGTTGCTCGCGAGGGCGTGTACAACGCGATGTTGCATGGTCATCCGGAGCACGTGAAAGTGGCGTTGACCTACAAAAGCAGCGAGTTGATCCTGGACTTGGACGACGACGGTTGCGGATTCGGCCCAGAGCGGACGGAGGGCGAGAACGGTCATCACTTCGGGCTCAAGGGAATGAGGGAGAGAATTGAACGCTCGGGCGGAAGATTTCGCTTAACCAGCGCACCGGGGAAGGGCGTTCACATCGAGGTTGCGGTGCCCCGGAAAATCGGGAATCGGGCGTAGAGAACAGCGAACAGGCAACAGCACCTGCGGCGTCCGGATTCCAGGGATGGATGGAATCATCCGACACAAAACGGAGGCCCGGGCATTGCGCCAGGGCCTCCGGTGAAAGCACGACATCAGAAGGTTAAGCGAAGGGCGCCCTGGAAGATGCGAGGATGGCCGTTTCATTTCTGGACGTAACTCGTCCAAGCAAATCGGCCTGCTCCTCCTTGAGTCGGATGTGCGTACAGGATTCTCCTGCTTAAGATGAAGACGGATTTGAGGATCCCTTCATGACAGCAAAGTGCAAAACGCGCGCCATCCGCGTTTTCATCCTGGCAATCGGGGCAGTCATGCTCAGCGGTTGCGGGAGTTCCGCCGCGTCCAGCTCGACGACGACAACAACGGCAACGGCACCCACTTTCTCGCCTGCCGCCGGAACCTACACGACGGCGCAAACCGTCACCATCTCTGACGCCATCGTCGGTGCGACGATCTACTACACCACCAACGGAACGACGCCCACCACTGCCTCAAGTATCTACTCCGGCGCGATCGCCATTCCTGCGACTCCGGCGACCGAGACCATCCAGGCTATCGCTGTGGCCGCGGGCTATGCGAACTCCCCGGTCGCATCCGCCGTTTATACGATGGTCTTGCCCCCGGCATCGGCCACCGTCGTTGGAGCGGATGTCGGATGGCTGACCCAACTGGAGAGCATGGGGTATACCTGGACCGATCCCACCGGCGCAACCGGAAGCGCGCTGCAGATTCTCAAGAGTCATGGCGTGAACACCATCCGCATCCGCACTTTCGTCAATCCCTCCATCGTTTCCGGCACTCTGGGCGTAGGCGACAACGATCAGGCAGGCAGCATCGCGCTCGCCCAACTGGCTAACTCAATGGGCTTCAAGATCATGATCGACTTCCATTACAGCGATACCTGGGCCGACCCCGGGCATCAAACCACTCCCGCCGCGTGGGCAAATGAAAGCTACGCTGACTTGCAAACCAGCGTCTATAACTACACCTTTAACTTCATGACGGCGCTGGCGGCCGATGGAATCTATCCGCAATATGTGCAGGTGGGCAACGAGATCAACTCCGGAATGCTCTGGCCCGTCGGCTCGGTTGGCGCCACAACCTCAAACGGCAACAACTTCACCCAGATCACCGGCCTGATCAACAGCGGCTACAACGCGGTGAAAGCGGTCAGTGGCTCCTCGCAGGTCGTGATCCACCTGGCCAGTATCAGCAATCTCAGTGACTTTGAGTGGTTCTTTGACGGGCTGACGGCCGCCGGCGGAAACTTCGATGTGATTGGAGGCTCCTATTACGACGGGCCGGGAAACATCGCTACGGTTGCCGCCAACATGCAGACGCTGGCCACCCGCTATAACAAGCCGGTGATGATCTGCGAGATCGGCTACCTGTATAGTGATCCCACCGATGCCTACAGCGATGTGCAGGGTGCCATCCAGGCGATGAATGCCGTGCCCGACAATAAGGGGCTGGGAGTGATCTATTGGGAGCCGGACGCCCCGGATGACGCCTCAACCGGCGGTTACACGATGGGCGCTGTCACCGAGGGATCGGGAAAAGTGCTGCAATTTACGACTGCCATCAATGCGTTTTGAGCGAACCCGCGAAACACAAAGCCCAGCCTTCCCCTCGCCCAACCGCGAGCTATGTCTTGTCACAAGTCGCACTGGTATCGACTTCCGAAGGCTTATCAGTTCGACCGCTCTCTGAAATGAGATCTTGATTCTTCTATCGTTTGAATATCTGGCGAGGCACAGCAGTCGATCAATCCGGGCGAAGAGAAGAAAAGGCCCGGGCATTGCGCCCGGGCCTCCTCTTGAAGGCGCTCAATCAGAAGGTCAAGCGAAGGGCGCCCTGGAAGATACGAGGATGCCCGTTCACGCCGCTGATCACGCCAAAAACACCCTGGGCCTGATTCACGGTGGATGCCGGGTTGCCAAAGTTCGGATGGTTGGTGGCGTTGAAGGCATCCCAGCGGAACTGGAAGGTCTTTCCTTCGGTCAGCGTCCAGTTCTTCATGATCGATGAATCGATGCCAAAGACGCCCGGCCCAAAGTACGCGTTTCTGTTCGTGTCGCCGAAGCCGCACCATCCCGGCGTTTTGTCGTTACAGGAGACCGGAAGGGTGAAGGCTGCCTGGTTGAAGTAGCCCTTGTTCGGGTTAGCCCAATCCGAGCGGCTGCCCTTACCCACGTTGGGGGCTACGCCCGAAACCAAATCGGCTCGGTTATTCCACATGCCGACTCCGGGGTCCGTGTTCCATTGGCCAATCGAGAACGGGGTGCCTTTCTGCGCGGTGATGATGCTGCTCAACTGCCAGCCGCCAACCGTCTCTTCCATCAACCTGCCCTTGTCTCTGAACGACGGGGCCTGGTAGACAAAGTTGCTGATCCAGTTCCACGGCATATCCTGGTTGGCATTGCCGCGGTTCCACGCGGCGCTGATCGGATTGCCCAGCGCCGGATTGCCGAAGGAGATGTTGCTGCTGCTGGCGATGTCCAGGGTATGCGACCACGTGAAGCTGGACTGCACCTGGAGGCCGTGCCAAATGTGTTGGTCCAGGCTCATCTGCAGCGAGTTGTAGCTTGCTGTCGCCCAGCTTTGGTCCTCGAAAATGTCTCCCAAGCTCGAGTTCACAGGCAATTTTGAAGCGTACGGCGGGTTCATGTCGATGGCCACCGACAGGTGATCGGTTTCATTGCCCACGTACGCCACGCGGAAGGCCGTCGTCGAGGTCAACTGCTGCTCGATCGAGAGGTTCCAGGCATAGGTTGTAGGCAGCTTGAAGTTGCGCGCGAATTCCTGGCCCACCTGGCCCTTCGGTATGGCAACGTTTTTCGCAGGCTTATACGAAATCGTCGCCCAGGGGAATGTCCCCGGGAAAGGACTTGTCGCATAGGGAGAGCCAGCACCGCTGGCGGACCAGGGGTTATCAAAGGGGATAATCCCGCCTGCCAGGGGAGCATCGGCGCTGCAGGGCCAGCACCATCCCGAGAAGTTGAAGGTGGGGCTGAAGGGCGCGACGTCGGCGGCGTGGTTGTACTCCGAGTACTGCAGCGGACCGGTGAATATACCGAAGCCGGCGTGGAAGACGGTGTGCGTCAGAGCCTTGGGCTGGTAGGCTACGCCGATGCGAGGCTCCCAGTAACCATAGTCGCTGTTCATCAAGGTATCGGGCACGCCGGGGTCGCCGGGGAAGAGGAGCCCCGCGGGGGCATTGGCAAACACGCTGCTCTGCTTGCCGGGGGTGCTATTCGCAAAACCGGTGATGGTGTTCGTGCCGGGGACCCAGGCCGCGCCACGGCCGCCTTGGGAGACGGGAGGCGTGTTCGGATCCCAGCGCAGACCGAGGTTGACGGTCAGGTTGGGACGAATCCTCCAGTCGTCCTGGACGAAGGGGCCAAACTGCCAGCCGGCCACATCAGCAATCTCGCCGGCGCCTTGCATGTACCCTGATGCGGCGCCCAATAAATAATCGGCGAGGTATCCGCCGGTAAAGGAACTCGTGCCCCCGCCTGTTCCGCTTCTTCCAAATCCGATCAATGGCTGCGTCGGATACGCCGTATTCTCGACCGCGTGCTGATGCAGGAGGTCGATGCCTGCGGTGAAGGAGTGCTTGCCCAGGGTTTTGTTGAGCGTATCCGTTAAGCCAAGGGTGTTGCGGACTTCCGCCGAGGGCTCATCCCAGCCGCTCTCAAAACCGTAGTTCGAGTTGATGCGGAGAGCGCCCATGTAGCAGCTGCCCGCTGGCTCGTTGACCCCAATATTTACCCCGCTGGAATCCCCGCTGTTGTTGGAGAAGCACAGTGCCTTTCCATCGCTGCCCAGCTCCTGGGCGGCGCTGTGCGCGCTGTTCTGGTTCATGAACACTGAGAGGGTGTTGACGGTGCTTGGATTGATCGTCCAGTTGTGCTGCACCATGTTGTTGAAGTAATACATCTGCTGCCAGAAGGTGGCAGTCCAGGACCCGTGGTTGTATGCGCTCTCCATGTTGCCGGGTTGGTCGGTCGACGGAGCCGAGAAGTCGTTGGTAAAGGAACGCAGGGTGAGAGTTTGCGACGGCGAGAGGTTGTAGTCCAGCCTGAGCGTGCCCTCGTCGTAAGTGTTGTGGACGGTGGGATAGGTGTACATCATATCGCCGTCGGCCAATTGCACTCCGGGCTTCAGAGGCGTTCCGTTGGCTGCCGTCGTGGCAGCGCGGATCATGCCATTTTTAGCAAAGTAAAGCGCGGCAGGAGACAAGCTGGCAATGCTGGTGTCGAGTTGGTTGGGCTTGCCGCCGATGGTTTTGAAGGGGCCGATCAGGTTCGTCGTTACGCCATCGGGAGACAGACCGCTGAAGTCGCCCGTCAGCATGGCGGCGGTCGGTGTAGTGGTCAGCGTGTTGGTCGAGTTCCAGATGATCTTGGTGCCCTGGTAGTTGCCGAAGAAGAAGAGCTTGTCCTTCTTGATAGGGCCGCCGGCAAAAAAGCCGTACTGGTTACGCCGCAGCGTATCGACCGAGTGGCTGAACCAGTCAGTGGCATTCATGGCGTTGTTGCGGACGTACCAGAAGGCGCCGCCGTGAAACTCGTTTGAGCCGCTCTTGGTGGCGACGGAGACGACCGCGCCGGGCGCAAAGCCGTACTGCGCGCCGTAGTTGCTGGTGATGACCTTGAACTCCTGGGTGGCGTCGGCGTTTGGGAAGGTCGAGGTCAGCAGGTTGTAGTTGTCCATGTTGGTGACGCCGTCGAGCATGTAGAAAGTGCTGCCCTGGCGGCCGCCGGAGGCGCTGGCCCCAGTCTCGGTCGGGAAGGAGAAGCCGGTCTGAATACCTTCGCCGCCGTGATTCAATACGTTGACGGTGCCGGGCGCCAGCAGAACCAGGCTCGAAGGATCGCGTCCGTCGAGCGGCAGCCCGGAGATGGCAGCTTCATTGACCGTCGATCCCAACTCCGCCGAGGTGGTGTTAATCAGCTCTGCGTCGGCGGTCACGGTGACGACCTCGTTCGAAGCGGAGGCGATTCTGAGGTGCACGTCCTGGGTTGCATACTGGTTCGCCGTGATGACGATGCCGCGCTGAACATACACAGCAAAGCCCTTTGCATTAATGGTCAGCGAGTATTGACCCGGCATCACAGGTTTCAGCAGGTAACTCCCCGTATTATCAGAAGTTTCCTTCTGAATCAGGTTGGTATCGACGTTGGTGAGCGTCACGGTCGCGCCCACGACGGCTGCGCCGGTCGGATCAGTAACCTGTCCGGTCAAACTGCCGCTCGTGCCTTGTGCGATGGCGAGCGCGCCAGAGCCGACGAGGAAAACCACCGCCATAAGCACCAGAGCTTGCAGGCTCTTTGCGCTGATCGTTTGCATAACCACCTCCTGAAGTGGGTCGAGCGGGAGTCGCGGAGATCGAAATGCTCGCCAACTAGCACTGCCGGTAGGCGAATGAAACCGCTTTCATTTCGAAATCTAGAACTCCTTGGTGCCAAGCACCTGTGTTGCAGATCACCCATGCGGTCGTTTCCCAATTATCAAAAAACGACGGTCCTGAGCCGTGTCGAACTTTACGCCGCCCCAAATGGCTCATGTATCCGCCAAAAGTAGGATCAGAGGAGATTTGTGCACTAGCGGTGCTAAATACGCTCGATTCCGCCACTTGACACCTTGTTATGCCGGAGGTTTCTACACGGTTATGCCGCCTCCCGGTTCGACCGAGTCACGTAACTGAATGAGATGGCAACGGAAGGAGCATCAGCCACGCTGCAGGCGCGGGGGAATGTTGACGGAAAGGTGGCTGCCGGGGTTGGGATTCCTCCGAGTCACGCCCGGTAGTCTCATGTCAGAGTAGTCTGGTTCGTGCGGGGTACGTCGTGCAGCCCGACGATGCGGTCTTGTTTCCACGAAGCCCATGCGGGCCAGGTTTCACGTTTGGAGTCTATCGATGTCACGTTTCACAATCGCTGGAACTGCAGTTCTCACCCTACTTGTCATTGCGTTAATGCCCGCGTTGGCCAATGCCCTGGGGGAACAGAAGTACGTGAGCACATCGCCGGCGCCAGCAGACTTTGTGCTGGCAGAAAACGGCAAGGCAGTTTCGCTCGTGGTGAGCGACTCAGATTGGCCGGGAGTGGTCAGGGCTGTGGGCGACTTGAGCGAGGACGTGGGTCGGGTGACGGGGCACAATGCACCGGTCATCAAAAGTGACGCCCCGGCAATGGGTGAAGTGGTGCTGATCGGAACCATCGGTAAGAGCCCGCTGATTGACTCGCTCATCAAGAGGCACAAGCTGGACGTAAGCGGGATTGCAGGCCAGTGGGAGTCGGCCGTGACGACGGTGGTGGATCACCCGATGAAGGGGGTAACTCGGGCGCTGGTGATCGCCGGCGCGGATAAACGCGGCACAATCTACGGGATCTACGACCTTTCGGAACAGATTGGCGTTTCGCCGTGGTACTGGTGGGCCGATGTGCGGGTGCCGCACTCGGATGCCTTGTACGTGCAGCCGGGACGCTATGTGCAGCCGGTGCCGGCGGTCAAGTATCGCGGGATCTTTTTCAACGATGAGGCCCCGGCGCTGTCGGGATGGACGAGCGAGAAATTCGGAGGGATGAATCACGAGTTTTACACGAAAGTATTTGAGCTGCTCCTGCGGTTGAAGGCAAATTTTCTTTGGCCGGCCATGTGGAACAATGCGTTCGCGGCGGACGATCCCGAGAACGCAGATCTCGCTGACGAATACGGGATCGTAATGGGGACCTCGCACGAAGAGCCGATGATGCGCGCGGAAAAAGAGTGGACGGCGGGACATCACGGCGCGTGGGATTACACGACGAATCAAAAAGAGATCGACGAATTCTGGCGCCAAGGGATGGAGCGCGACAAGAATTACGAACAGGTGGTGACGCTGGGGATGCGCGGCGAGGGCGACACGCCGATGTCGGCCAGCGCAAATACGGAACTGCTGGAGCGGATCGTCGCGGACCAGAGAGAGATTCTGAAGGAGACGGTGAACCCCGACCTCGAGAAGGTTCCGCAGGTGTGGGCGCTCTATAAAGAGGTGCAGGGCTACTACGAAAAAGGCATGCGCGTGCCGGACGATGTGACCTTGCTGTGGAGCGACGACAACTGGGGCGATTTGCGGCGGCTGCCCACGGCTGAGGAACGCAAGCGATCGGGCGGAGCGGGAATCTACTACCACTTCGATTATGTGGGCGGCCCACGATCGTACAAATGGCTGAACACGAATCCGATTCCCAAAATTCAGGAACAGATGCATCTGGCGCTCGCATACGGAGCGGATCGGCTCTGGGTGGTGAACGTCGGCGATGGAAAGCCGATGGAGTTTCCGATCGAGTTCTTTCTTGATTATGCGCGGACGCCTGAGCGCTGGAACAAAGACCACTTGGACGAGTTTACGAAGCTGTGGGCAACTCGGGAGTTTGGACCGGAGCATGCCGATGAGATTGCGACGGCGATGGAGGAATACTCCAGGTACAACGGGCGGCGGAAACCGGAACTCATCGATCCTTCGACTTTCAGCCTGACGAACTATCACGAGGCCGACCGCGTTGACGCGGAGTGGAGGACGCTCACCGATCGGGTGGACAAGCTGGCAGGCGCTTTGCCTCAAGATGAGCTCGCTTCGTATTTTGAGCTGATTCAATATCCGGTGGATGCGTGCGCGAATTTGACCGAGATGACCATTGCGGCGGCGCGAAATGCGGCGGATGCGAAGGTTGGAAATCCGCAGGCGAATGTCGAAGCCGACAAGGTGCGGGCGATGTTTGCCAAAGATGCGGCTTTGAGCGACGAGTACAACCACAAGCTGCTGGACGGCAAGTGGGACCACATGATGGACCAGACGCATATCGGTTACACCGCGTGGAACGATCCGCCCGCGAATGTAATGCCTGCGGTGAGCTGGATCCAGGTTCCTGATTCGGGCGCGCTCGGCGTAAGCGCGGAAGATGCAACTTTCTCGCGAGCGGGAGGGCGGTTTGGGTTTTCGCTGGGGACGATTAGTACCTTCTCAAACCCAACGCGAACCCTCACACTCTTCGACCGCGGCAAGAGTCCCGTGGAGTACAAGGTCGAGACGAGTGCGCCGTGGATTGTGGCGAGCGCAACCAGCGGAACGGTTGGAGCAGCGGAACAGAAGGTGGTTCTGCATGTCGACTGGAGCAAAGTGCCCGCAGATAGTGACAGCGCGGAGGGAACCGTGAGGGTGAGTTCAGGCGATGCGCGGCCGATGACATACACGCTGCGCGCGCAGCGCGTGAATCTCATGCCCGAAACAGTACATGGAACCATCGAGGGCGATGGCTACGTCGCCATCGAAGCGGCCGATACGTCAAACCGCACGGCGGATGGCGAAACACATTGGGAGGAATTGCCCGGCTACGGCGAGACGCATTCGGCGATGACTGTGTTTCCGGTGACGGCGGAGAGCAACACGGACTCGAAGGCAGCGCTCGAATACACAATGTACCTTTACGATGAGGGCGATTTCCAGTTACAGGCCTCGTTGGCGCCGACACTGAACTTTGTTCCGGGTCGCGGGCTGCGATTTGCGGTTTCGGTTGACGATGGAAAGCGGACGGTCGTGGATGAGTTGGAGCACAACACCCAGCAGGACTGGGAGCAGGCCGTGAGCGATGGAGTACGCCGAGTCACGCTTCCGCTCACGATTGCGAAACCTGGATATCACACGCTGCGGATTTGGGCAATTGATCCAGGCGTCGTGCTGGAACGCATCGTGGTGAGTCACGGTGCACTGCGGCCAAGTTATCTGGGGCCGCCCGAGAGCGCTCACTTTCCAGGCTAGCGAGCCCGGCTCATTGTTTATTCACGCCACTGCTGCTACTTGGCCCATGAGCGCTCAGGGAAGTCTCGGCAGCAGGCTTGCTCGAGCGCGTGGCCGCCCAAACGTGATAGCTGTTGAAGAGAAACTGGCCGCCTAGAATCAGCAGCCAGACCCATAGCGCAAAGCGCAACGGCCGGCGCGGAACCCGCGTGCTCAGCATGGTCCCGCAAACTGCCCCGACCACACCGCCAATGACAAGCTGCAACAACAACTCGGGGTTGGTGGCATGCGTGAACCAGTGCGCGCCGCTGCCAATCAGCGATACCACAAAGCCAAAGACAATATCGGTTCCCACGACTTGCGCCGGCGCCAGCGAGGTCATGCTCAGCAGTGCGGCACTGCCAAGCGCTCCCGCTCCCGCTGAAGAAAAACCCACCTCCGCGCCTACGGGAAACATCAGCCACGAGAGCAGCGGACTGCGGTCGCGCGCATTCCGGTTGTCTTCCATGTTGCGGAACGAAAAGAGGATCTGCCAAATCGCCGTGGTGACCAGAATCGCTCCGAGGATTGCATTGAGCAGATTCGCCGAGCCCGCATTGATTAAATGCTTGAGGAAAAGCGATCCGACGAGAACACCTGGCGCTCCGCCCAGCAGCATGTAGCCCAATGTGCGCCAGGCAACATTGCGTCGCGCGATCTGCGCCGGAACCAGGATCAACTTCACCGCCGCCGAAAACATCAGTCCAATGCCCACCGCAACCGGAGCCGGTACGCCGAGAAACAGCACCAGGACGGGCACGGTAACAGTTCCCGCACCCACGCCGGTGAGCGCGATGAAGAGTGCGATGAAGAATCCGATAACGTACTGCATCTTGTGGCCCTCAGTTCCTCTTCGTGCGCGTTACTTCGCCGGCGCTGCTTGAATGTGAATTCCGCACTCCACCTTGCGGCCAGCCCACCGCCCCGATCGCGGATCGTTGGGATCGAGCGGAAGCGAAGTGCATGGCTCGCAACCGATGGAGGTGTAGCCTCGCTCATAAAGCGGCAACAAAGGAATCGCAAGCTGCTCGCATGCGTACCATACGTCCCGCGTCGACCACTCCGTCAGCGGCGCCAGCTTCAGCACCTGCTTGCCGCCGGGCAGCGAAAACATCGCCGACTCTTCAAGCGCGGCGCGGCTCCTTGCCTGCTCGCGGCGCAGGCCGGTCAGCCACACGCGATACCCCGCCACAGCTTTGAACAGCGGTTCAACTTTGCGCAGGCCGCAGCAGCGGTCGGGCGCGGTCTGATACAGCAGGCCGAATTCCGCCTCCTGCTCGGCTACCGTTTTCTCCGGCAGCAGATTGATCAGGTTCAAATTCCACTCGCGCGCAATGCGGTCGCGATATTCATAGGTCTCTGCGAAGTGGTAGCCCGTATCGAGAAAAAGAATCGGAATTCGCGGATCGAGCGCGATTGCCAGCTTGGTAAGCAGCACGTCTTCAGCCTGAAAGCTGCACGTGAGGCACACGTCACCCTTGCCCGTCACTTCGCGCGCCAGCGTGGCCCGCACCGCATCCAGCCTGGCGTTCACTTCGGCAGCGATCTCCGCAACGCCCATTACAAATCCGCCCCTTCTGGAGAAATGAAGATTCCAGCGCGCTGCAGCAATTGATGTATCGCGGCCACAGCATGCATCCGATTTTCCGCGTCGCTGGTGATTTCGAAGCCACCGGCATTTGCGGTCAACACACTTTCGTTGCCGGGGCGCGCCAAAATAGTTAGGAAACCCGATCGCGTTCCGAGATCGGTGACAATGTCAAGCATTCCCAGATGTTCGAGAGAGGCCAGCTCGCCGGCATCAATGCGGCACGTCGCTGCTCCAACGGCAAACAACGACCGTTCAACGGCATCGATCAGCTCCGTCGGACCCGCAAGCTCAAGCACGCCGCCGCGGTGTCTCCAGCGAGCTTCGCGTTCGCCTGCGGTCACTCGGCCCCATGCAGCAGCTTCGTCTTCCTCGATCGTCGCGGTCTGGCCTTGTGCTTCGGTGATCATGCCGGCCGCCACAGTAGCGTTCGTTTCGGGATCGATCAAGATCAGCGCGCCGGTTCCGCGATTGTCGCGATAAAGATCGACAGCCATTGGCCGCAGCAGATGCAGCGAGACTCCGCCGATGTCGTTCATGCGCAGTGTTACCGCAGGTTCGTGCTTGAGAGCGCTCAGATCAACGCGGTGATCAATCAAAGAAACAATTGCAGGGACGGTGTGGCTGGTGTGCTTCAGCAGATAGCGGCGATTCACATCCAGCGGCCGCTGATCCATCCACACCAGCGATGCCTTCAGACTGCTTGCCACCACGGGCGCCGCATTGGCGCTGGCGATCAAGTCGCCCCTGCTGATGTCAACTTCGTGATCGAGCACTAATGTGACGGAGAGCGGTGCAATCGCCTCTTCAAGATCGCCATCGAATGTGACGATGCGTCCGATCTTCGCGCTTCGTCCTGACGGGAAAACCGCAATCTCGTCGCCACGGCGCACCGTTCCTGACGCAATCTGGCCCGCAAATCCGCGGAAAGTGTGGTCGGGCCTCAGCACGCGCTGCACGGGAAAGCGGAATGGTTCATTGCGCGTCTCGCGCGCTGAAGGCAGCGCCTCCAGCAGTTCCAGCAGTGATGGGCCTGCGTACCATGGCATCGCGGCGGTCAGGTGAACTACGTTGTCGCCCTTCAGCGCGCTCACTGGAACGAAGTGCGCCTCAACAGGCGAGCCGGTATCAGTGGCAATCTGGCCAAGAACATTTGTGAAGTCGGACTCGATCGCGCGGAAAGTTCGCTCATCGTAGCCGATCAAATCCATCTTGTTGACAGCGACAAGCACATGGCGCACGCGCAGAAGCGAAGCAATGTAGGCGTGCCGCCGGGACTGGATCTGCACGCCCTTGCTGGCGTCGATGAGCACGATCGCTGCGTCTGCGGTCGACGCGCCCGTGGCCATGTTGCGCGTGTACTGCTCGTGACCCGGCGTATCGGCAATGATGAACTTGCGCCGCGCCGTCGAAAAATAGCGATAGGCCACATCAATGGTGATGCCTTGTTCGCGCTCGGCGCGCAGCCCGTCGGTCAGCAGCGCGAAGTCGATCTGTCCCGGCGCAGTCGTCCCCTTGCCCTCGATCGATTTCACCTGGTCTTCGTAGACCGATTGCGTGTCGTAAAGCAGCCGCCCGATGAGCGTCGATTTGCCATCGTCCACGCTGCCGGCCGTCGAAAAACGCAGCAAATCTTTCTCGCGCTCGGCGAGCAGAAATTCCTCGATCGAAAATGCGGGAGCGGTCAGGGTTGCCACTTAGAAGTAGCCCTCCCGCTTCTTGATTTCCATTGAGCCTTCCTGGTCGTGATCGATTACCCGATTGGCCCGCTCTGATGAATGGAACCCGATCAGCTCCGCAATAATCGCGGGAAGAGTATCGGCATCGGAGCGAATAGCGCCCGTGCACGGGCTGCAGCCCAGCGAGCGCAGCCGGCTCTTCACCATTTGCGGCTTCTCGCCGAGGCGCGCCACAAAAGCCTGCTCAATGGGCAGCAGAGCGTCGCCGCGCACAAACATCGGCCGTTCCTTGGCGAAGTACAAATCGACTACTGGAATCTTTTCCTCGTGGATGTACTGCCACACGTCCATCTCCGTCCAGTTCGAAAGCGGAAACACACGAATGCTTTCGCCGGGATGGATCCGAGCGTTGTAAAGATTCCACAGCTCAGGCCGCTGGTTCTTCGGGTCCCACTGCCCCGCGCCATCTCGGAAGGAGTAAATCCGTTCTTTTGCCCGCGACTTTTCTTCGTCGCGCCGTGCGCCGCCGAAGGCCGCATCAAAGTTGTAATGGCGCAGCGCATCCAGCAGCGCCTGCGTCTTGAGCAGCCCGCAGCAGCGCTTGGTGTCGAGCACGATAGGATTCGTTCCCGCGGCGATGGCGGGCTCATTCCGCCACACCAGCAAGCTCTGCGCCCACTTGCCGCGCCATTTCGTCGCGGAAGGCAAGCATCTCCGCAAACTTGAATCCGGTATCAATATGTAGAAGAGGGAAGGGAATCGGGCCGGGGTAAAAGGCTTTCTGCGCCAGCCTAAGCATCACCGAGGAGTCCTTGCCGATGGAGTAGAGCATCACCGGTCGCTCGAACTCCGAGGCCACTTCGCGCAGAATATGAATGCTCTCCGCCTCAAGCAGGCGCAGATGGTTCAACCGCGGCGATGTGACGGGAGGCATTTGCGGCGATTTTCTCGCTGGTTCGGTTTCGGTGACGGGCATTCAAGACCTCTCGGTTTCAGTGGGAATGCTGGAAACCGGTGCGCGCAAAAAAACAAACCCGGCATTCAGCAACGGGTGTGTCTTCTGGATCGATTGTGCTCAGGAGATCAGAGACTAGCGGGGACACCCGTCGAAGATGTTCGACAGGCGACAACAGGAGCGGCTTGGTAAGACGCAAACCATGTGTAAAGCGATGGTAACAAAACCCGCTTCCGGGGACAAGTGACGCACCGGGCTTCGAAGCGAAAAGTACGCACATTTCGCTGGATTGACGTAGGATAGGGGCGTCTCACTCTCTTGCCCTCAAGTGAACGCGAACGGCAGACCACCCGGTGGCAGCCCGGCGGCCATGACCCGCCGAAGCGGAGCGCTCATTGTGCTTTTGACTCTGGCTACTCTCGGCGCGGCCATTTTGTGTCTTAATCGAGCGGGCCTGGCTGGTCGCCACACCCATCATTTTGGGCTCCAGAATCGGGTTCAGACCATTCCTGCCGCTGCTGGCTCGCTCACGGCAGGCGCCAGACTGGGGGGATCGATTCGGCGATGGCACACCGGACTTTCTCCGCCTGACCGATCCGGCGGATCAGGCCGCATTCCGCCGCTGGTTCACGCTTATCGCCGAGTATCAGGCCGCGCGCCCCGCGTCCCTAGTACCTCCCGAGATCGCCGACTGTGCCAGCCTGCTTCGTTATTCCTATCGCGAAGCGCTCAAACGCCACGATGAAAACTGGTTGATGGCTAGCGGAATCGAAGTTGCGGCCCCTCCCGGAGAGATTCGCGCCTGGAACTATCCCCATTCGCCCCTTGGCACGGCACTCTTCCGCGTGCGTGCCGGGCGCTTTTGAGCCCGGCGACCTTTCGAACGGAGCCTTCGCACAGTTTGCCGACGCCAAAACGCTGGTTCAGCGGAACGCGTTTTTTGTCAGCCGCGACGTGCGCGAGGCCCTGCCAGGCGACCTGCTGTTTTATCGCCAGTTTGGCCAGTCATCGCCGTGGCATTCGATGATCGTGATCCGCTCAGGCGCCAATGCTGAGGTCGTTTACGACACCGGGCCCGATCATAGTCAGCCCGGAGAACTGCGCCGCGTTCTCCTCTCCGAACTCCTTGACCATCCCCAGCCGCAATGGCGGCCGCTCGCCGGTAATCCCAACTTTCTCGGCGTCTACCGCTGGAACATTCTGCGAGGAACTCCATGATTGACCGGAATTCAACTTGCCGGAAAACGACGTTGCGTAAGCCGCTCTTGGCCGCCCTACTTCTGTTGATCTCGGCTGCAGCCGCAATCCCAGCGTGGGCCACTGACGCCCCGCGCTCTTTTTCGCTTTCAACTACGCGCACATTCGCGCCCGGCGAGAGCGTCAAAATCCAGCTCATCGCTCACAACGTTCCGGAACTTGAATTCCGCGTCTACAAGGTACGCGATGCGGAAAAGTTCTTCGCCGGCCTCAAGGATGTACATAGCTTCGGCGTGCAGAACTATGCGCCGCAAGAACAAATCGATCAGGAGACGTTCGTCGAACGGCTGCACGATTTCAAAGCGCATCTGTGGTTCGTCATCCGGCACTTCTTCCGGGGCCAGTTTACCGACGAGGCGCGCGACAGCTTCCGTGAGCAGCAGGCAAAGCTAGGCAAGCGCAGCCAGGTTGTGGGCGCGGCGCAGTTCGCGCAGATTCCGCTGCTCAACGCGAGCCAACTGGTGGCTCGCTGGAAACTTGAGACTCCGCCGGTGCTCGTCAGCGAAACCCAGCAATTGCCCATCGACGGGCTGGGCGCAGGCGTTTACCTTATCGAGGCCACCGATGGCACTTACAAGGCCTACACCGTTGCCATCGTTACTTCCGTTGCGGTAGTGGAGCGTACGGCGGGTGCGCGAGCCGATCTCTACGTCGCAGATCGCAAATCCGGGGCGCCCATCGCGGATGCAGACGTCTTCCTGTGGGCGAACGGGCAGCTTCAATCGTCTGGCAAGACCGGCAGCGACGGAATGGCCTCGCTTACGATGACGATTCGCGGCGGCGCGCAGGGAGCGGAGCCCGAAAACGTTTGGATTCTCGCGCGCAAGGGAGCCGACTCTGCGTTGGTCACGCCCTGGGGCTACAGCTTTCAAGAGAACGGATCGCAAACGGAGCGTTCCTATCTCTACACCGACAGACCCGTCTACCGGCCTGGCGACGCCGTGCACATTAAAGGCATTTTGCGCCAGGAACAGAACGACGCCCTTTCGCTTCCCGGACCACAAACGGTCACGCTCACCGTCCGTGGCCCCGATAACAAGGAGGTCCTGCGAAAACAGTTGACGCTTTCGCCGCACGGGACAGTCGCGGTTGACTGCAACCTCGGATCTGACGCGGCGCTGGGTTACTACTACGTCGAATTCGCGGAGCAGAACATTGGCGGGAGCGGCAGTTTCTACGTTGAGGACTACAAGAAGCCCGAATACCAAGTGACTGTGAAACCGGCCGTGCCGCGCGTCCTGCAAGGCAATTCAATTCAAGCCACGATTAACGCGCGCTACTTCTTTGGCGAGCCCGTTGCAGGCGCCAAGGTCACTTACGTCGTGCACACGTCGACTCATTACTGGTGGGATCAGGACGAGGGAGACGATAACAGCAATGACGCAGACGCCGATTCAAATGACTCGGACAGTTCCGACGACGCCGACGACACCTACGGCGAGACCGAACAACAGGAGCACCAGGGCATTCTCGACGCAAACGGTCAGCTTACAGTCACGCTGCCTACTCGAATCGATCCCAAGCACACGGACCAGGACTATCGGATCGAGGCGCGTGTAACGGACGCAGCGAATCGTGAGGTCGCCGGACACTCCACCGTGCTGGCCACCTACGGGTCTTTTCGACTGAGCGTTGAGCCGACAAACTATGTCGTACAGGCTGGCCAGCCCACGCGAGTCAAAGTGACGGCGCAGAATTACGACGGCAAACCCGTGCAGACGAAAGTCCACATCGCTGCGGCACTTGAGAAATGGGATTCCGTGACTCACGAGCGCACTGACACCGATGCCGGCAGCAAAGATGCCGCCACCGGCGCCGACGGAACAGTCCTGGTCGACCTGGCCCTTAGCGGCAGCGGCGACTTCGAAGTGAAAGTCACCGCCCAAACACCGGAAAATCGCACTGTCGAAGATTCCACCTACGTTTGGGTATGGAATGGCTCAGGCTCGTGGTACCAAACCAACGCCCAGGCGCAAATCGTCGCCGACAAAAAATCTTACAGCGTGGGCGATACGGCGCATCTGCTTCTCGTAACGGGCTTGCAAGAATCGTGGGCCGTGGTAACAACCGAGGGCGATAGCGTGCAATCGCGCCAACTCATCCATCTAACTGGCGCGAGCGCTCCATTCGATGTTCCCATCACGCAGAAGGCTCAGCCGAACCTTATCGTCACTGCCGTCATCGTCCACGATGATCAGTTGATGACGGCGCAGAAGAGCCTCAAGGTCCCGCTCGTCGAGCGCACGCTTACCATCACGGCCACGCCCAACAAGAGCCAATACGAGCCGGAGGAAGCAGCCAGCTTCGATGTGCTTGCAGTCGATTCCGCGGGCAAGCCAGTCCAAGCCGACTTGAGCTTTGGTATGGTCGATGAGGCTCTCTACTCAGTGCGGCCCGATACGACGCCCGATATCGTCGGGTCGTTCTATCCCGCGCGAAATGTCTACCTCGATCCACAGACTTCCTTCGATTTCTTCTTCACTGGTCAGGCAGGCGCCAAGAGCCCGCTGCTGGCGAACCTGGCCAACGGACTTTACCATCCGCGCATGGCCCAGGTAAAACCGGGCTCCGATCTGGTCGTTCCAAAGATACGGAAAGCATTTCCCGATACGGCGTACTGGAACCCCAGCGTAGAGACAGGCGCAGACGGGCACGCGCACGTCGCATTCAACTTCCCGGATGCGCTCACCACGTGGCGCACAACCATCCGTGCAATGACCGACGACGGAAAAGCCGGTGGCGTGGTCACGCGTGTGTTGGTGCGCAAAAACCTCATTGTGCGCCTGGCCGCGCCGCGGTTCTTCAGGCAGGGCGACGAGACGGTGCTGCGCGTCATCGCGCACAACTACCTTGCGACAGCCAAAGACGTAACTTTCGCTCTCGATGTTAGTGGAGTGGACGTGCTCAGCGGCCAGACGCAGAAGATTACTATCCCCGCCAATGCCGAAAGCTACGTGGATTGGCGAGTGAAGGCGCGAGTGATCGGCAACGCGACTCTTACTGCCAAAGCGCTCACGAATGAAGAATCGGACGCGCTCCAGATGACGCTGCCGATTCTTCCGTTCGGCGTTCAGCAGAGCGCAACCGGCGCGGGCGTGGTCTATTCGGGCACGGGGCAAAATCAGTGGGCGTTCAGCTACCCTGCCACATCGGATCCGGGCTCGCGCGCGCTCACCGTTACCGTCGCCCCATCCGTCGCGGGAACCGTTTTCGATGCGCTCGACTACCTCACCGGCTATCCATGGGGTTGCACCGAGCAAACGATGTCGAGCTTCCTGCCCGACCTGATCGTGGCTCAAGCCGTCGATAAGCTTCATATCAAGTCGCCGATTGATCGAAAGACACTGAATGACGAAGTCAGCGCCGGCTTGGAGCGGCTCTACAGTTATCAGCACGACGACGGCGGCTGGGGCTGGTGGCAGGACGATCCCAGCCTTGTCTTCATGACCGCCTATGTGGTTAGCGGTTTGGGCCAGGCGAAACAGGCCGGCTACACGATCGACGATGACCGGCTCAACAATGCGCGCAATTGGCTGGTCTCGACGCTGGCCGCGCACCCTGACATGATCCCCGACCTGCGCGCCTACACGGTTTACGCTTTGGCCACCACGGGCGGCGCGCCAGAAGACGCGCTCGACAAAGCGTGGAGCAGTCAGGACAAACTCAGCGACGAAGGCCTCGCGCTGACCGGGCTGGCTCTCGACGCGGCTGGCGATGCGCGAGCGCATCAGGCCGCGGTGCTTCTCGAAAAGAAGGCGCACACCACCGATGTCGATGCTTACTGGCAGGGCACGTACGACGGCATGATGGATTTCTGGGATGACACTTCGCCGGAGACCACGGCCTTCGCGCTGAAGCTTCTCATCCGGCAGGATCGCTCGAGCGGCCTGATGCCCAAAGCCGCAAGTTGGCTCGCTTCACGTCGCGATGGCGACTACTGGTACTCGACCAAGCAAACGTCGATGGTGATCCAGGGGCTCACCGATTACCTCGCCCTCAGCGGCGAGCTCGCCAACACCTCCGACGTAGAGGTTCTTGTGAATGGCACAAGCGTGGGCAAGCATCACTTCGGTTCCGATGACGCTTTTGCCGCGGCCTGGCAGATCAAGGTTCCCGCCGCGCAGGCTGCCAGTGGCGGCAAGGTCACCATCAGCAAGAGCGGGAACGGCATCACCTACTGGTCCGCGGCAAGCAGCTGGTACTCCGCCGATCGCAAATCCTTCCAGCAGGGTCAGCTCACGCTCAACATCACGCGCGATTATTACCTGCTGCAGAAGAAACAGGACAAGCCCACCGATCCCATCACCTACGATCTGGTTCCGCTCAAAGGCCCGGTCCATATCGGAGACATCATTGCCGTGAAGCTCGCGCTCAACGGAACCGATTGGAAGTACCTGCAGGCACAGGACCCCATCCCCGCTGGGACGGAGTTCCTCTCAGATCCCGGGCTTTACACGCTGAACAATAAGCCAGATTGGTGGGCCGAATACTTTACGAGCAAGGAATTTCGCGACGACCGGGCAGCGTTCTTTAACTCGGATTTCCCGCAACGGATCGCGTACGTTTACCTGATCCAGGCCGATAATTCGGGGCTATTCCAGATCAGCCCCGCACAGGCCGGACCGATGTACCAATCGAACATCCAGACCACTACCGATCCCGCCACGCTGGAGGTGCAGCCGTGAGTGAAGTTGCCGCCGCCAACCCTTTGAACGACCTGATTTCATCGCCTCCGCCTGAGCGTCGCCTGGGTTGCAGCCCAATTTTGGGCCACGCTCCTGCTCATTCTCGCGGGCGTCGCCTGGACGCGCCTGCCCGATAGTTACGCGTGGCAAGTGGGGCTCACCTTGTTTGTGCCGCTCGTGCTGCTTGCCGCGGCTTTGCTCCTCGAGGCGGGGACCATGCGCAAGCTTTTCCATAATGAGCAGCGGCGCGTGCCCTTGGGTCTGGGCGTGCTCACGCTTTTGGTCTGGGCCGCGATCGCATGGGCCGCGTGGGCGCTTTTGGATTGGTGCAGCGATCAGATTCCCGAATGGGCTGGCTATCTGAACTCGCGCGCCTCGGCTCACTTACGCGCCACGCTCTTTACCTACGACCACATTCGAAGCTGGCTCACGTTTCTTGTCTGGATCTTTCGCTGGATCGCGTTGCCCGCAAAGATAATTCCCTGGTCTATGGCTTCTGCGCAATGGGGCTGGCGTTTGCCGGGGCGAAAAATCATTCATCTCCTGTTCAACTGGCGCTGGTGGTTGGCGGTCATCATTGCGGCTCTTGTCGCCGTCGAGTGGCCCAGTCATTTCTTCACCGGCGAGCCGCAGGGGACCGTGTCGCATCAGGTATGGTCCATCATGCTCAAGCTCGCAGGAGTGTATTTGCTGGCGGTGGTTTGCTGGGTTCTACTCCTGGCATGGTGCGCAGTGTTGTTGAGCCGGCCCAGACCCAGCAAAGTGGAGCCGGCTGACGAGTCCCTCGTTCCTGCCCCCGTTGGCTCGGCCCCGCTCGGCGAAGATTCCGTCAAGCTACCGCTGCCCGATAGTAGCGACGACTCCGGCGGGAACGCCTGATTTGAGCCATTCGAGCACTTGCGCGCGCCCATAGCGTGCGAGCAGTTGCGCGGCGTACCACTCGGCCGCCCGATGAGCGGTCTCCGATTGCGCTTCGTTTGTCGAATGTGCCAATGCGGCATCGGTAGCGTCGACGGTCAGCCCGGGAGTTGAAATTCCACGGTTGCTCGAATCTGCCCCGACCCTTGCCACTGCTTGGATCGCTCCAAAACTCCACCAGCCCTTCGCGCAGCCACAGCGGCGCGCGTCGTCCTGCCTGTTGCTCAACGAGCGCATGCAGGAACTCGTGACGCATCGTGTCTGCCAACAACTGTCGACTCGCCAGTGTCCGCAACGGCTGTGTTCCAATCCAATCGCCTTCCGTGAACGCTGCCACCCAGCCGGGCGCGAGCGTAGCCACGCGAAAGGCCGGTGTGGTCGAGAAAACGCGCACCGTAAACGGCGCGGTCGCATGCAATCCCGATCGTTCCGTTGCCTCGGCGCGTGCGTGGTTCAAATCGGTCAGGTATTTCGCGTCATCGTTCGCATCGAGCGATTCGAGAACAAATCCGTCGCCGGCAAACTTGCTCCATGTGCGCCCGGTTGCTTCATCGGCCACCCGCGTTCCCGGAAAATACTGCTCCAGAATTTCCTGCGTCGACCGTCCCTGTTGCGCCATCGCCGCCGCGCCCTTCTGGCAAAGACCGACGCCGTGGCCCCATCCGCGCCCGTGAAATGCGAATCCATCGCCTTGCCGGTTCACTTCAAACCAGGTGCTTGGAATTCGGCTCCATCCCAGTGACTCGCCTACAGCCAACCGGAACTCGTCGGCGCCGATCTCAGCCCCGTCGATTTTGAGAGTGACAGCGCGGCCAGACTCGCCACGCCGCGCGACGCTGATGTTCTGCCATCCGGGTCTGGCGAGCCCATGCGCGGCGAGCGCAGCAGATAGCTCCGCCTGCGTGATCTGCGACGCCCACTCCCTGCCGCCATCCGCCGTGCAGTATCGATCGGGCTGCGAGGGCAGATAGGAAACCGCTCTGGCATGAGGCCAAATCTCGGTTGGCGAAGCAGTCCGTCCACCGCAGTCCTTTCCAAAGTAGGCCAACGCACGTTGACCGTGGAACCACAATGTCTCGCCCGCAGTCGAGAGCGTGGCCGCGTGCGCTGCCGCCGCGCGCCCGCCATTGTTGCCCCAATGCAAAAGCTGGCAATGGGTCGAGTCGCACAGGTCGTAATCCGTATGGCCATGCGCCTCATGCAACGCAAAGCTGCGCACCACAATCGCCAGCGCCTTCATTGATTCCGCACTGTCGGCCGCGCCGCTCTCGCTGGCAACCACCCATTCCACATATCTTTCCACGGGCAGAGTTACCGCGATGATCAGCGCTCCGTTCCGCGCCGTGATCGTGACGGGATCATGGAGCGTCACGGTTTCGCCGTGGGCCGTGAGCGTCACCGGCGCGGCCAACAAGATGCGCGGCGCGTTGGCAGTTTTGCCCGCGACCGTCAGCGTTAGCGCGTTTCCATCTGCGCGAACAGTGGCTTTTTCAGTGAATGTGGTCGTGGCGCATTCGGTGCAACTTCGCAGGGTGATTTTGTGATCCGGCCCGGCAGACGTCAGCGCGACTTCGCGATCGTGCCACAGACTCCACATTCCAACGCGAAGCGTTTCGCGTGCAGCAGCCGGGGTTTCGCGCGGCGTTGCGGCAGCGCTCCCGGCAGCTTGCGGCGACGATTGCATGCCGGTCCACGCAACGCCGGCCGCAGCCAGCAGGCTCAGAAGCGATCGCGTCACCTGCTGTCGGGTTACGGCTGCTCCTGTCACGGGCGCTCCAATGGTGCGTTCGCCAAAATCTCTCCGGCCAGGTGCGCCGCATCTGCGCCCCGGCCCGCGGGCAAAAATACGGCTATCACGACTCTTGGCTTCTCCGCCGGCGCGAGGCCGACAAACCATCCGTGTGTTCGGCTGGATTGCTCGCCCTCGGCCGTGCCCGTTTTTCCCATCAGCACAACGCCGCCCAAGCTCGCCTGTCCGGCCATGCCAAAGCTGGCGGAATCCTCAAGCCCTTCGCGCACAACTTGTGTCGCATGGGAATCTGGATGCGCGGCCATCTCCATCGCCAGCCAGCGATACGCTGTGGCCAGCTCCAACGGGGTCACGCGCACGCCCTCCACTCCCAGCAGTGTCAGTTGCTCCGCTTCGTCGGAATCCGGCTCGCGAAACTCAGCCGCCGCTTCATCGCGCGCAAGACCCGTCGAGCTGAGCAAACCGGTCGGCCGCAGCAGCCGTCCCAGCTCACCCGGACGCAGCGTGCGCGCCACCGCGGCAAAATAGGTGTTGCACGACCACGTCAACGCCTCGCGGGCATCGAAAGGAGGAGCGAGCGGATGCGTGCACGCCAACCGATGGCCGGCAACCACGAGTTGCCGCTTGCAGGCGATGCGGCTCGCAGGGTTCCACCTGCCAGCGCTCACGAGCCCATACAGAACCAGCGGCTTCAGCGTCGATCCCGGCGCGGCCAGCGTTCGAGCCGTATCCTTCAGCCGGTGCGCTGCCAGCAAGCGTCCGCTGGCGATATCGAGGACGACAATTCTCGCTTCGGGAGCCTCGCGTGTCGCACGCTCAACCGCGCTCTGCCAGTCCGAAGCGGCGACCTGGCCATAGGCGCTCAGCGCTCCACACGTCGCCGCTAAGGCCATCAATCGAACGATTCCTTGCACACCAGAAGTATGCCCGAAGCGCCTTCTAAATGAATAATTCGCAACCCGATCACCGCCCTCGGTATTGAAGGATCATCGGTTATTCAGGGCTTCGCGCCTTCGCGCTTATTCTGTTTCCTTAACTTTTGCTGAAACTGATTCAGGTTTCGATTCAAAAAACCCGGCAAATCGTAACCAGACTTCTGACGTTCGCCTGAGCCCTCGCTACCTATGAGCTTCCATATTTAAACGGGCGGCAATCCTACCGATCTCCTTCAGCGCCGCACATTTTGCCAGCATTTCTTGCTCTTCATCCCGCACAAACGGCGATTCGTCACCGATTCCAGAATGCGGTAGGCGAGTGCTGTTGCGGATACGCCAATTTTGAAAATCGACCACATAGCGGACTGAGGCGCGGGTAAGTGACGCTAAAGTTTTATTTGGTCGGCAAAAGTAACCGCCTTCAACGTCACCGTAGCCACGTTGACAGGCGCCTTATAACAATTCACGATGCATAGTACGTTCCATGAATCAAGGGCTGCGTCACTAACTTATCCGTAGATTTCAACGAGGAGAGAAGTCAAAATGAATAACCTATTTCTGAGGCTGTATGTCAATTTCCAGAATCTGGCGAAGAACGAACGCGGCCAGGATCTGGTCGAATATGCATTGCTCATCGCCTTGATTTCACTTGCGGTCATCACCGGCGTTAAGGGCGTGGCAACTGCCGTAAACACCGTGTTCAGCAACGTCAGTAACTCGCTGAAGTAGCTCCCAAGCAAGCATCCATCATGAATTGCTGACGGGGTTCGGGGGCTGGCCCCGGGCCCAGCAGCTCGATCACATATCAGCTATCCGTGCAACAGCCAAACGACCTGTGCGCCTGGAAAACTGTCGTCAACGCAAGTGACCAGCGAGACATTTGGCTGGCCAGCTCAGCATCGCCTGTCGCAGACTTTCCCCGCCTAAACCGCAGAGGCTTCCAACCGAAGGCGGGCGGAAATCTAGAAGAGTGGGTCAAAGGGAATCGCCGATTGAATGTTGAGCGTTTCGCAATGCAAAGCGGAAAGGTTTACAGTCGAAGATTGCGGAGATACGCGGCGTCGATGCGCAGCGCCTGCATGGGATCGATGTCAAACTCTTCCTGCTCGACGAAGTACTGCTTGAGCCCTGTGGCAGCTCGCAGGATAGGCCGGTAGTCAATCTTGCCGCGCCCCATTTCAATGGAATGCATTTGTCCGTTGGCGCCCGGGATCATATCTTTCACATGCATCAGCGGGAAGCGCTCGGGAGTCTTGCTCAGGTAGTCGACTGGATTGTGCCCTGACGCGTAGACCCAGCCGCAATCCATTTCGAAGGCGACGAATTTGGGATCGGTAAGCCGCAGCAGTTCGTCGTACACCAGCACGCCATCGATCACGGCAAACTCAGGCACGTGATTGTGCACGCCGAAAGTGATTCCCGCCGACTTGATTTTCTCGCCGATGCGATTGAACTCGCCCGCAATCCAGCGCCAATCGTCGAGCGTTGTGGGCCCTTTTGCCGCTGGATCGCGATGCATACCTCCCGATGACGAGCAGACCATGTACTCGAGCCCAATGGTGTGGCCGTAGTCAAGCCATTGGTCGAGCTGCGTCTCAAGCACGTTGAGCGGATGGTGAGTGCTGACGCAGCGCAGGCCGGCCGAGTCCATGGCATGGCGAAAATCCGCAGCCGAGCGATCGAAGTAGCCCGCTGCCTCAACCACCGTGTACCCAGCCGAGCGCACCTGTGCCAGCGTGCCGTCGAAATCCTTGGGCAGCAGGTTGCGCACGCTATAGAGTTGCAGGCCGATGGGCAGCCTCAGCCGCCTGGCCTCGAGGCGCGAGGCGGCGGCACATGCCGCAACCGCTCCAGTTGCTTTCAGGAAACTTCTGCGTGACGTGCTCATTTGCAGTCTCCCCGTGAGAATCGAGTCTCAGCCTTTGATGGTTTTGGTATCAGCGTCCCAGGATGCCGTGCGGCGATGGAAGTAAGAGTAGTTGGCCATGTGGCAGGCGATGGCTGCATGGTTCCCGAAGATTTCGTCTTCCACCACGGGCTGGCGCGTGTCTACGGCGCTGAAGAAGTTTGCGAGATGGTCAGCGGTATCGTCATAGCCCGGCGTAGCGGAATAGGTTTCCACCTCCGCGAGTGCGGCCGGCGGCGCTGGATGCGCGTTGTTCCATTCATCCAGATACTGTTTCTTTGCCGCGGCAGTCCATCCGTTCAACGAATAGCCCTCAGGTTGCGGACGCGTATCCTGCGGCGCGACGGTGAGCGTGTTGCCGTTGATGGTCATGGTGGCTTCCTTGCCGTAGAAGATGATCGGCTCGCCCTGCGCGCTGTTCTGGTTGCAGTGCAGGTTGAGGGTTACGCCGTCGTATTCGTAGAGCGTCGCCAGCAGGTCGGGGAAGTCGCGCCCGTCCTTGAAATAGGTGAGGCTGCCGATTGACTGCGCACGTTGCGGGGCTGCGTTGATCCCGCTCACGCACTGGATTCCCGACAGCAAATGCACATAAAGATCGCCGGCCACGCCTTCGCCGTAATCCGCGAAACACCGCCAGCGAAAGAACCGCACCGCGTCGAATGGACGCTCCGGGGCGTCTCGCAGGAAAGCCTTCCAATCAATGTTCTGCTCGCTCGCGTCAGGCGGAATGGGATAGACCCATGCGCCTGAGGGCGAGTTGCGATCGGAATGACCTTCAATGTAGGTGACCGGGCCCAGCCGGCCCGACGCGTAAATCTCCTGCGCTTTTTTGTAGACGATGTTGCTGACGCGTTGGCTGCCGGCTTGGAAGATGCGCTTGTTTGCCTTCACTGCTTCTACCATGGCGAAGCCGTCGGCCACGTTGTGCGACATCGGTTTTTCGCAATAGACATCCTTGCCGGCCGCGAAGCAGTCGACAACGATGGCCCTGTGCAGATGATCGGAGACCGCGACGATCACTGCATCAATATCTTTGCGGTCGAGGAGCGGACGATAGTCGCCGCTGGTAGGTACGTCTGCGCCGTACGCCTCAAGACCAGCTTTCCGGTGCATGTCATAAAGGTCGGCGGTGGCCACCAGTTCGCCAGTGGAAACCTTGCGCGCGGAGCGCAGCAGGTCGCATCCGCGAATCCCGGTCCCGATGGAGGCAAAGCGGATCTTGCGCCCGCTTGTGATCGTCTGGGCTTCAAGCGCTGGTGGTTGGAGCATGGTCGCCTTCGCTGCCGCGCCTGCGACTGCCGCACCTGCGCCGAGCCGCACAAATTCCCGCCTCGTAAATGCTGGTGTCTTCACCGGAATGTCCTTATCGAAAACGATTTCACGCAATTGTAGCGCTCTAAGGCAAAGTGGATCGGATGGCCAAGTTCAAACTCACCATCAAGACAGCTGAGACAGGGATCACTAACAGTGCTTTCTTCAGCCGCAGCGGGTCGCCGCCGGCGATCGCGCCGATGACGCGCGAGCTTACGGCGAGGCCAATCCATCCGCAGGTGATGACGAAGCCGAGCGCAGTGCCGGTCATGCGCGGGAAGGCGTCGCCGACGATGGCCAGCGTTGTCGGAAAAACAGGCGCCATCGAAAGTCCGGCCAGGAAGACAAGCGCGAATGCAGCTGCCGGTCGAACCGTTCGCAGCATCAGGAAAGTCGTAACAGCCATTGCGGCAGATGCGACGAGAGTAACGGTGATGGGTTGTACGCGAATAAGAATGGGCGAGACGCCGACGCGGCCGATGAGCAAGCCGAGCGCAAAACCAAGCGAAAGAATATTGAGCGCGCGCGATTCCGGAACGCCCTGGGCGATTAGATGTCGGGGAAGCCAATTCCATATTCCGACTTCGCAGGACACATAGAGGAAAAGAAAGAGACCGAGCATGAAAAGGAGTGGCCGGTCGAGGACCGGGGCCGCATCCGCAAGTACGAAGCGCCCGGCGCTCGTGGGCGGTGGTATTTTCGTAACAGCCTGAATGACCAGCGTGACGACAGTCAGCGATGCGACGGTGTAGCAGAGGCGGACCCAGTTTCGCCCAAAGAGATTGGCCGAGAGAAACGGGGTGGCCAATCCGCCGAGGCCGAAGAACAGGTTGACCAGGTTCAGCGCGATTCCGCGGTGCGCCTCGCTTACGTCGCTGACCAGTGCATTCGCGCCGGTCACCACGATTCCACCGCCGACACCGAGCAGAAACAAGAGGACCAGGATGCTCCGGTAACCTTGCGAGCGAGGTAGCGCGTAAAGTGCAATAGCTATGAACGCCAGCCCAAGGATGAGTCCGATCTTCTTGCCTTCGCTATCCAGTAGCGGACCCACCCCGACCGAGGCGATGATCAGTCCCAGCGCCTGCGCAAATGCGATGGTGCCATTCTGGGTCAGCGTGAGATGGAAACGATCGGATAGGTCGGGCAGAATGGTGCCCAGCATGGCGGCAATCATTCCATAAACAAAAATGGCGACGATGGCAGCGAAAATCAACACGGGCCACATTCCTTTCAATTGCCGTAACGAAAGTGCCGGGACATCGATCCAGCTGCAATGGTATCCAATGTCCGGCTTCGGCGGTACACGCTGGGTTCATACCCGTAAACGACGAATTGCCGACAAGCGATGGACTTGAGCCGTGGAGGGTGCGCTGGATTCAAGCATTGGGGGGTCTCTTAGGCAATTTGGAACTGCCGACTCTGCGCCCCGGGAATAATGTAGTAACAAACGAGGTTAGTTATGCGCCGCACCTTATGCCTTCTTTTCGTTGCCATTGGTTGTGCGACTGCTATTCTTATTTACTCCCAAACGCCAGATTCGTCTGGAACCTATCCGGCAGCAATGCCGGAGCAGCCGGATCCAGCGCACCGCACTTGGCACGCCGCCTGGGTGACACATCCGAATGCCGCACTGCGCGAGCCCGTGGTCCTGCACTTCCGGCGTTCGCTTGAGCTTGCCTCCGTTCCCATCAGCTATCCGGTGCGCGTCAGTGCCGACAACCGGTTCATTCTCTACGTAAATGGCCGCAGGGTGGGTGACGGACCAGCACGCGGCGACCTCAGCCACTGGCGCTACGAGCGCCTCGATCTGGCTCCTCTGCTGCACACCGGCAGTAACCTGATCACGGCAACGGTGTGGAACTGGGGCATTTTTGCGCCCATCGCTCAGATCAGTGATCGAACGGCATTCTTGCTGGAGAGCGAAGCCACCGGCGCTGGATGGGATCTCGACTCCTGATGGATGGCAAGTCGAGATCGAACCGGGGCATCGCGCGCTTGATCGCACCTCGGTGGACATCCACACATATTTCGCTTCCGGCCCAGGGGAGCAGATTGATGCAGAGCTTTACGATTGGAATTGGCAATCGGCGACCGACACAAATCCGAACTGGGTCGCAGTGGCTTCACCCATGCGCGACGATATGAATTCCTCGGCGAATCAGGCTCACTCTGCCGACACGACCGGAGACAATAACTGGGGTCTGGTTCCGGATGCGCTGCCGCACATGGAATACGTGCCCACCAGCGCGGGAGAAGCTGTGCGAGTCGGCACTCCGGCCGAGGAACAACCGGGTTTGAGTACGTTTCCCGAGACGCCCTTGACGCTGCCGCCGGGAACCAGTCTTCACCTTCTCCTCGATCGGAAAACGCTGACGACAGCCTATCCCATCCTTACCGTTTCCGGCGGAAAAGGAGCGAAGATCTGGTTGACGTACTCCGAGGCCCTCTACGACAAGCAGATGCACAAGGGTGACCGCGACGAAGTGGGGAATCGCCAGGCACACGGACTAAAGGACAACTTTCTGCCCGACGGCGGTCAACATCGAACCTTTGAGCCGCTCTGGTGGCGCACCTGGCGCTACCTCGAGCTCGATATCGAAACCGCGGATGCGCCGCTGACGCTTGAATCGCTGACAGCGGCCTTCACGGCGTATCCCTTGGAAGAGAAAGCGAACTTCATCTCGCCCGACAATGACTTGAAGCAGATTTGGGATATCAGCTGGCGTACGGCGCGGCTGGATGCGCACGAAACCTACATGGACACGCCTTACTACGAACAGTTGCAGTATGTAGGCGATACGCGCATCCAGGCGCTGATCTCCTATGCCGTGGCCAACGACGACCGTCTGGCGAGGCAGGCGCTGGAAGCTTTCGATGCCTCGCGTTTCCCCGCCGGGCTTACACGCAGCCGTTACCCAAGTTCGTTGGCCCAGACCATCCCGACCTTCTCCCTGCTGTGGATCGGCATGGTGCGGGACTGGTGGAACTATCGCCCCGATCCGGAGCCGGCACGCGCTGCGTTGCCCGGTACACGGACCGTGCTCGACTGGTTTGCGCGCTACGAACAGCCTGATGGGTTGCTTCGGAAGCTGCCGTGGTGGAGCTTTATCGATTGGGTGCCGAAGGGCGAGATTCCGACATACGATGCGAACGGAGAGTCGTGCACGACGACGCTTCAGTATCTTGGCGCGCTCGAAGATGCGGCCGCGCTGGAAAAGGGATTGGGCGATCCGCTGTTAGCCGAGCGGTACTTGAAGAGGGCCGCGCATGCGCGCTCCTCGCTGACGGCGAAGTGCTGGGATGCCAAACGGAATCTGATGGCAGAGACGCCGGAGCACAAGGGCTTCAGCCAACAAGCGAGCATCCTGGGCGTACTTTTCGACGTGGTGCCGAAGGAGAGCCAGCATGCGGTGATGGAGAACGTGCTGAAGATCGAGCCGGGCGCGAAGCTCGACGATGTGCTTAGCGCGTCGTACTACTTCCGCTACTACCTGGCGCGGGCGCTGGAACATGCTGGAATGGGCGACAGGTACCTGGACTCGCTCAAGCCGTGGCGCGACTTGCTTCCGCGGCACTTTTCTACATGGCCTGAAACTCCGGGCGACACACGCTCCGATTCGCATGCGTGGAGTGCGCATCCGATCTACGATCTCCTGACGCTGGTGGCGGGCATTGAGCCGGCAAGCCCAGGCTTCAAGACTGTTCGGATTGCACCGCATCTGGGTTCGCTGCCTCGGCTGCAGGCGATGTATCCGCATCCTGAGGGCACCATCGCGGTTGAATACGTGAAGAAAGGCGCGGCGCTCGAAGCCAAAATCAAGCTGCCGGGAACTCTTACAGGAAGCTTTGAGTACGGAGGACGGATCTGGAAGCTCGAACCAGGAGAGAATCGCATCGAAGCTCTTCCTAAATAGCGAGAGAAAAGGACTGCGCCTCACGTAGACACCCTCATTTGCGCGGCGTGCGCTGGCCAAGGCACAGCGCAACCGACTGCTGGCGAAGCAGCATGCGTTGCATTCATGCTACGGTCTTGCCTGGCACAAGTGCTGGACCGATTCAACCGCTGCAATCGAGGGACATCACGGCAAGGTTTCGGGCCGCTTTCTGCCGATTTGGTCGTCCACTCTCTCAGCACACTTCTTGCACATCACCTAGCGACGAGCGACCTCAGAAGCTCGCAGTCAGAGGATCAGGGCTGGCAGATGCCCGCATGATCAAGAGCCGTATCTAAATGTACTTTTCGAAGGCCTCGATCTGTCTTGCATGATATTCCCGCCGCTGAACCGGCGAAGATAAGACCGTCGAGGTTGATGTGGCCCCAAACGTCGACAGCTTGTCAATCAGGACTTCCAAATGCCGGATGGAGACGACATTGGCCTCGATGACAAAAGATTCGTCGCCGGTTATCCGATAGCATCTGCAAATCTCGGTCAGCTCCTTGATAGCAGCCACTGAGCGGCTCACCTGCAAATCGCCGCCATGGATGGTGAGGCGCAAGAGAACGCGGATGGGAAGGCCAAGTTTGGCTATATCGAGCGCGACATGGTAGCCGGTGATGACGCCTGCATCTTCAAGCCGATGGACACGCTCGGCGACCGCCGGTGTAGAGAGTCCAACCTGCCTGCCAATCTCTGCAAAAGACTTTCGGGCATTCTGTTGCAGCGCGTCGAGGATCTTCCATGCGACAGCATCAAGCTCGAAACTATTGGGAACGGTCCGGTGCGGCATGGGCCTGCAATCCTTAAGTAACAAATCTATTATGCTTAATCCTGTTAAGCAGAGCCATCCTTTCTTCGATTCAATCGCCATTTTCTGACTTTGTTCCCGGACCTATGCTAGTGGTGGTCCAAGCGCGCGGGCGTACGCTTTTGACGCGCTTTGTTGACAAGAAGGTGGCTATGAACGCATTCCCCCGTTCGGCCTCCGGGCAGGTCATAACTTTGCCCACCGCAGCGCCTCTTCCCGGCGCGGATTTTCTGCCCCTCAATGGAACCGACCACGTGGAGTTTTACGTGGGCAACGCGCGCCAAGCGGCGTATTTCTATCGAGCCGCTTTTGGAATGCGGCTTGTGGCTTACGCGGGTCCGGAAACCGGTCAGCGGGATCGGGCCTCGTACGTGGTGCGTCAGGGAAAGATTCGTTTCGTCCTCACAACTCCTCTGCGCAGCCAGCACCCCATTGCCCAACACATTCATCTCCACGGAGACGCGGTTCGCGTCGTCGCTCTTTGGGTTGATGATGCGCGGCAGGCATGGTATGAAACCACAAGCCGAGGCGCGGTCAGTGTGGAGGAGCCGCATATCGCCTCCGACGAGCATGGGACTGCCGTGCTTGCCAGCATTCGCACCTATGGTGACACGATTCACACTTTTGTCGAGCGAAGCGGCTACGTCGGCCCCTTCCTCCCCGGCTTCCGTTCCATCGACCATGACCCGATTGCCCGTCCAGTCGGCCTTCTCCACATCGACCACATGGTTGGCAATGTGGGCTGGCACGAGATGAATCAGTGGGTCGACTTCTACGCCAACGTCATGGGGTTTTCACTTTATCAGCACTTCGATGACAAAGACATTTCCACCGAGTATTCCGCGCTCATGTCAAAGGTGATGGCGAATGGCAACGGACGCGTGAAGTTTCCCATCAATGAACCGGCCGAAGGCAAGAAAAAGTCGCAGGTCGAAGAGTATCTTGATTTTTATCCCGGCCCTGGCGTGCAACACATTGCCCTGGCCACTGATGACATCGTGCACACGGTGAACAAGCTGCGCGAACATGGCATCGAGTTCCTTCGCGTTCCCCACACCTACTACGCCGAGTTGCAGAGTCGCGTAGGCAAGATCGATGAGCCGGTCGATCAATTGGAAGAGCTGGGCATCCTGGCCGATCGCGACGACGAAGGCTACATGCTGCAGATCTTCACGCGGCCGGTGGAAGACCGGCCAACGCTGTTCTACGAGATCATCCAACGCAAGGGCAGCCGCAGCTTTGGCAAAGGTAACTTCAAGGCGTTGTTCGAGGCGATTGAGCGAGAGCAGCAGGCCCGTGGGAATCTGTAGCGCGCTTTTGGAGATGGGATGAAGACCGAGACTCTTTCAGCGGCCGCGCCGTACATCCTCGAGCAGGATTACGCGGCCTACACGGATGAACAGCATGCGGTGTGGGCGGAACTGGTGGGGCGTGCTCTGCCGGAGCTGGAAAAACACGCGGCGAAGGAGTATCTCGACGGCTTCGAGATCATCGGGCTCAAACGGGATAGACTACCGAATCTGGCCGCGATCAGCGCGAGGCTGGCGCCGAGGACAGGATGGAGCTCAACCCCGGTGAGCGGATTCTTGCCTGCGGCGGCATTTTTCGAGATGCTTTCAACGCGCAACTTCCCGACGACAACATGGCTGCGCAGTCGCGAGTCCCTTGAATACACGCCGGAGCCGGACATCTTTCACGATGTGTTCGGACATGTGCCCATGCATGCCCACAAGGTGTTCGCGGATTTTCTTGAGCATTACGGGCGGGTATGCGCGGCGAAGGACGATGCGGCGGCCCTGGAAAAACTGGGGCGGCTCTTTTGGTACACGGTGGAGTTCGGGGTGATCCGGCAGAACGGAACGATCAAGGTGTACGGGAGCGGATTGATCAGCTCGCACGGTGAGTGCAAGAACGTGATCGACGGGCACTGCGCAATCCACGATTTTGACCTCGACGAGGTGCTGAATACAAAGGTGAAGGTGGACGAGCTGCACAAGCTGCTCTTTGCGGTCAGCAGCATTGACGAGATTTTCGATGCAATGCATGAGGCCGAGCGCAGAGCGATGCAAGGGAGATTGTGAGGGCGCCGAGGATGATGACGAAAATGGATTATCAATCAGGATTTGGAAACGAGTTTGCGACAGAGGCAGCAGCGGGAGCGCTGCCAATCGGCCAGAACGCGCCACAGGTGCATCCGCTGGGGCTTTATACGGAGCAGTTCAGCGGGACGCCGTTTACCGCGCCCCGGGCCGTGAATCGGAGGACATGGACCTACCGGATCCGGCCGTCGGTGACGCACCGGCCTTACGAAGAAGCGCCCTTGGGATTGGTGCGCAGCGGGCCGTTCAACGAGACACCTACAACGCCGAATCAGTTGCGCTGGGACCCGCTGCCCCTGCCGGAGAAGGAGACGGATTTTCTGGACGGGATGGTGACGCTTGGCGGCAACGGCGACCCGGCGATGCAGACGGGAGTGGCGATTCATCTGTATGGCGCGAACGCCTCGATGCATGACCGGTTCTTTGCCAATGCCGATGGGGAGATGCTGGTGGTTCCACAGATGGGCGCGGTGCGATTCCATACCGAGCTTGGGGTTGTGGAGACGACGCCGGGCGAAATCTGCGTGATTCCGCGCGGGGTGAAGTTTCGCGTGGAACTCGTGGAGAAACAGGCGCGCGGCTACATCTGCGAGAACTATGGACTGAGTTTCAGGCTGCCTGAACTGGGACCGATCGGCGCCAACGGGCTGGCGAATCCGCGCGATTTCAAGGCGCCAGTGGCGGCGTTTGAGGACCGCGAGGGCGAGTTCCAAATCTTCACCAAGTTTCTGGGGCGGATGTGGCGAGCGGCCATCGACCACTCGCCGCTTGACGTGGTCGCGTGGCACGGGAACTACGCGCCGTACAAATATGACCTCGCGCGATTCAACTGCATCAACACGGTTTCGTTCGACCATCCTGACCCATCGATCTACACGGTGTTGAGTGCGCCCTCCGCAATTGCGGGAACAGCCAATTGCGACTTTGCGATTTTTCCACCGCGGTGGCTGGTCGCCGAGCACAGCTTCAGGCCGCCCTGGTTCCACCGCAACCTGATGAACGAATTCATGGGACTGGTGTTTGGCGCGTACGACGCGAAGGCGGAAGGCTTTTTGCCGGGTGGAGCAAGCCTGCACAACTGCATGGCCGGACATGGGCCGGACGCCGAGACGTTTGAGCGCGCCAGCGGCGCCGAGCTGAAACCACAATACCTGGACAACACGCTGGCCTTCATGTTCGAGACGCAGCTTGCGGTGCGGCCCACGGAGTTTGCCATGAACACGCGCATCCTGCAGCATGAATACTTCGAGTGCTGGCAGGGATTGAAGAAGCGTTTTACCGCACCAAATCACGTCGAAGAGCCGGCCAGAGCATGAACCCTTTTGACTGGGAGGAGCTGGGATGGGGCTGAAAAGCTGGCTCGCATCGGCGAATGATCCCGGCTCCGACTTTCCGATACAGAACCTGCCCTACGGAGTATTCCGTTCAGCGGACGGGTTCCATGTTGGCGCCGCCATCGGCGACCATATTCTCGATCTGCACGCTTGCGCGAATCACAAACTGCTCACGGGACTCTCAGAGGAGATCACAGCCGCATGCCGCGCGGACCGCCTTAACGATCTGATGCGGCTCGGTCCGGCAGCATGGCGGACCCTGCGGCGCCGTCTCGCCGCGATGCTTGACATAAACGAGGCCAGCCCAGAAACGCAGGACAGTGTACGGCCGCACCTGGTGCCCATGCAGGAAGTTGAGATGGATCTTCCAGCGGAGATTGGCGACTACACAGATTTCTACGCGTCCATTCATCACGCTGCGCGAGTGGGAGCGTTGTTGCGGCCCGACAATCCCTTGCTGCCGAACTACAAGCATCTGCCGATCGGCTATCACGGGCGGGCTTCGTCGATTGTGGTGAGCGGAACGGAGATCAAGCGGCCGTGCGGGCAGACTCGAAGTGCGACAGGCGCGCCCGAGTTTGGACCGACGGGCAAACTGGATTACGAGCTGGAGGTTGGCTTTTTTGTGGGCCAAGGCAATCGGCTCGGAGAACCCATCCCGATTGCCGAAGCCGAACGACACATCTTTGGGGCGTGCCTGGTGAACGACTGGTCTGCACGCGACGTGCAGACCTGGGAGTATCAGCCGTTAGGCCCGTTCCTGGGGAAGAGCTTCGCGACGACGATCTCGGCGTGGGTGGTTCCGATGGAAGCGCTGGAACCTTACCGCGTGAAGGCAGAGAATCGGCCGCAGGGCGATCCGGAGCCGCTCGAGTATCTGCGCGAGCTCGAGGGGCATCGAGGCGCGATTGATGTGACGCTAGAGGTGTATTTCGAATCGCGGCTGATGCGCCAAACCGGCACACCGGCGATGCGGCTGAGCGAAGCGAATCTGAGCGAGCTTTATTGGACGCCGGCGCAACTTCTCGCGCACCACACGAGCAATGGATGCAATCTGCGCCCCGGTGATTTGCTGGCCACAGGCACGGTATCAGGCCGCGACGAGGGATCGGAAGGCTGCCTGCTGGAGAAGCGGCACAATCCCCAGCCGATCAACCTGCCGAGTGGAGAGGTCAGGACATTTTTAGAAGACGGAGACCGCGTGACGATGCGCGGCTATTGCCAGAAGGCAGGGCTGCCGCGGATCGGATTCGGCGAGTGCACGGGCATGGTGGTGGGTGCAGCGCGGTCAGCGATAGGCGAGTAAAGACGCTCTGGGATTAGTATTGCGCTGTGCGGCACGTGAGTAGAGCAAGCGCGAACGGACGGGCCGCGGCGAGCAAACAAATGGCTGAGAATGTGACCCTCGATAACCGGTTGGGATCAGCACTCGATCCGGAACATGCGCGCATGAAGGCGAACCGCGCGGCGCTAACGGCTCTGCTGGCAGAGATGCGCGCCGAAGAAGAGGCGATAAAGCAGGGAGGTGGCGCGAAGGCCGCCGAGGCGCAGCACGCCAAGGGCCGGCTGACGGTGCGCGAGCGGCTGAAGCTGCTTCTGGATGAGGGTTCGGAGTTCCTGGAGCTAGGCCTATGGGCGGCGCACGGTATGTACGCGGAGTACGGTGGCGCGCCGTGCGCGGGGGTAGTGACAGGATTGGGACGTGTGGCGGGACGATTATGCATGATTGTGGCCAACGACGCCACTGTGAAGGCGGGCGCGTTTTTCCCAATGACGGCGAAGAAAGTGCTGCGCGCACAGACCATCGCCATGGAAAACCGCATTCCCACGATCTACCTGGTGGATTCGTCGGGCGTTTTTCTGCCGCTGCAGGAGGATGTATTCCCCGATACCGACGATTTCGGGCGCATCTTTCGCAACAACGCAGTGATGAGCTCGCTGGGAATCCCACAGATCACGGCCATCATGGGCATGTGCGTGGCGGGTGGGGCGTACCTGCCAGTGATGACGGATACCGTTTTGATGACCGAAGGATCGGGTTTGTTTCTTGCTGGGCCCTCGTTGGTGCAGGCGGCGATCGGACAGAAAACTGACCCCGAGGAGCTAGGCGGTGCAGCGATGCACGCGGCGATTTCAGGGACCGTTGACTTCAAGGAGCCGAACGATCATCTCTGCCTGGCGCGGTTGCGATCGCTGGTTGCGAAGATGGGCGAACGAAGAGGAACAGCTCCGGAGGCCGACGTCTTCCGGCGCCGTGAATTCGATGCGGTGCGGGATGCTCCAAGGTTTGCTGCCGAGGATGTTTATGGATTGCTGAATCCGCAACCCGGGTCAAGCAATGCATACGATATGCGCGAGGTGATTGCGCGGATCGTGGACCGCAGCGAGTTCGACGAATACAAAGCGGAGTTTGGCCGTACGGTGCTTTGCGGGTACGCGTGGATTGGCGGGCGCGCCGTGGGCATCGTGGCCAACCAGAAAATCAACCAAAACCAGACTGTCTCCGTGGGGCCTGCCGCAGGGATGGCGCAGATAGAGGTCGGCGGCGTTATCTACACCGAGGGTGCGCAGAAGGCCGCGCGCTTCATCATGGATTGCAATCAGAACGTCGTGCCGCTCATTTTTCTGCACGATGTAAATGGATTCATGGTGGGCAAGGAGGCTGAGTGGTCGGGAATCATTCGCGCCGGGGCGAAGATGGTTTCGGCCGTGAGTACAAGCATAGTGCCGAAGATTTCGGTCATTGTGGGCGGAAGCTTTGGCGCCGGACACTATGCAATGTGCGGCAAGGCGTACGATCCACGCTTCTTGTTTGCGTGGCCCACCGCGCGGTATGCGGTAATGAGCGGAGCCTCGGCTGCGGCGACGTTGGCTGAGGTGCGCGCCCGGCAGTTAGAGCGTGACGGCAAGTCACTGACGGAGGCGGAAAAGACCGCGATTTACGACGAGATTCGCGCCGCATACGACGCGCAGGCCGACCCTCGCTACGGTGCAGCGCGGCTTTGGATCGACGCGATTATCGATCCGGCCCGAACCAGAGACGTACTGATCCAGGCGCTGGAGGCGTGTGCGCTGAATCCGGAGGTTCCCCGTTTCAATCCTGGAGTCCTGCAAACTTGAGCACGTTTTTCGTGAGGCGCTGTGCGGTCCGCGCCGTAGGCAAGGGCATCATACCGTGAGGCAAGAGAACAAGGCATTCGAAATCCCCGCGAAGGAGCCTGAGTATGCAAGTTGAGTTGGAACCGATCGACACTTTGTATCCGTTTGTTCTAACGGAACAGCAGGAGCATCTGCGCCGAGAGATACGCGAGTTTGCCCTGCGAGAGATCGCACCCCATGTAGCGGCGTGGGACGAGGCGAGCGAGTTTCCCCTGGACGTGGTGAAGAAGCTTGGCGCCATGGGGCTACTGGGCGTGATTGTTCCCGCAGAGTACGGCGGCGCCGGGCTGGGCTATGTGGACTACGTGCTAGCCATCGAGGAACTCTCCTCGGTTGACGGGTCGCTGGGACTCACCCTCGCGGCACACAATTCGCTGGGGACAAATCATATCTTTCTGGCCGGCAACGAGGCGCAGAAGAGGAAATATGTGCCACGGCTGGCGAGCGGTGAGTGGCTCGCTGCGTGGGCACTTACAGAGCCAGGCTCCGGCTCGGATGCGAGCAACGCGCGCACCACGGCGGCAAAGCACGGCGACCGGTACGTCTTGAACGGGAGCAAGACATTCATTACCAACGGGCGCTATGCCGATTTGGCGGTCGTGATCGCTGTGACCGACAAGAGCCAAAGGCACGCACGGGCTATCAGCCTTCGTGGTGGAAAAGGGAACGAAAGGATTCCGGCCCGGCAAGAAGGAAAACAAGCTTGGACTGAGAGCCAGCGATACCAGCGAGCTGATCTTCGAGGATTGCGAGATTCCCGAAGAGAACCTGCTCGGCACGGAAGGTGAAGGATTTATCGACGCGATGCGAGTCCTGGATGGCGGCAGAATCTCGATCGCGGCTCTGGCACTTGGCATAGCGCGCGGCGCGCTGGACGCGGCGTTGAAGTACGTGAAAGAGCGTCGTCAGTTCGGCAAGGCGATCGCAGAGTTCCAGGGCATCCAATGGAAGCTCGCAGACATGGCGACGGAACTGGATGCGGCGCGGCTTCTTACGCAACGCGCAGCGGTGCTCAAAGACGCCGGTCGCAAGGTAACGCGTGAGTCGTCAATGGCCAAGCTATTTGCCAGCGAAGTGGCAGTGCGAATCTGCGACGAAGCAGTGCAACTATTCGGTGGCTATGGCTTCATCAAGGATTATCCGGTGGAGAAGTTTTACCGCGATGTTAAGCTCTGCACCATCGGCGAGGGTACTAGCGAGATTCAGCGTATGGTGATTGCCAGGGAAATCCTCAAGGTTTACCCTTCGCGCGGGTGAAGGCTTGGGGGCGGGAGTGCCGCGAAGGGATCGGCCGCTCCAAACTGAACGAAAGATGGCTGACGTGGTCAAAATCGTGGAGTGTCCGCGGGACGCCTGGCAAGGCCTGCCGCAACAGATCCCGTCCGAAAAGAAAGCCGCCTATCTGCGCAGCCTGATTGAGACGGGCTTCGTGCATATTGACGCTGTCAGCTTTGTCTCGCCCCGGGCCGTTCCGCAGATGGCAGATTCCGAGCGAGTGCTCGAATTGCTGAATCCTCCTGAAGGCGTTGAGATTATCGGGATCGTTGTCAACCGCAAAGGCGCGGAACGGGCAATTCGTACGGGTGCAGTTCGGACTTTGGGCTTTCCTTACTCGGTCTCCGCAGAGTTTCTCCGTCGCAATCAACATCAGACGCCACAAGAATCGCTGCATGAGCTAAGAGCTGCGAAGGCGTTGGCTGAAGGCGCGGAATTGGGCATGGTCGCCTATCTTTCCATGGCATTCGGAAATCCTTATGGCGACGAATGGAGCATCGGGGCAGTAGTCAACGCGTGCGCCCTGCTGATTGACGCAGGCGCGAAGCAGATTTCGCTAGCCGATACGGTAGGATTGGCGGAGCCGGAGCAAATCGACGATACCGTGGCAGCGGTGCTCGAGGCGCATCGTGGGATCGAGTTGGGAGTACATCTTCATGCGAAACGAGACGAAGCGGCTGTCCGCGTTCGCGCGGCCTACCACGCCGGTTGCAGAAGGTTTGACGCGGCCATCGGCGGCCTCGGCGGATGCCCGTTCGCGCAGGATGCTCTTGTGGGGAACCTGCCCACTGAGACATTGATCGAGGTATTGACAGAGTGCGGCGCTACGCTTCCGAAGCTGGGTCCAATCGACGGCTTGATCCGCGCCAGCGAGGAAATCGGCGCGAGCTGCGGGAATCCGGTGCGATAGTGGGCGAAGTTTCCAGGGGAAGGGCGGAACGGTCGCGGTGAGGGGGAACCGATTGAGCTACAAGACGATTCTGGTTGAAGAGAGCGCGTCGATCAGGACGATTACGCTCAACCGTCCCGAGCGGCGCAATGCGATGACGCCCGAGATGCAGACCGAATTGACTTCCGCGCTGGAGGAAGCTGCCTCAAGAGGTTGCCGCGTGGTGGTGTTGACTGGGGCTGGCGAGACGTTCTGTTCAGGGCTGGATTTATCGGCGCTCCATTCCGCGAAAGAGAAGAGCGCGGCCGATTACCGCGATGACGCCGAACGGATTGCCCGGCTCTTCCTTTCCTTATACGAACTGCCGGTTCCGACCATTGCCGCAGTGCGCGGCGCGGCAATCGCGGGCGGAGCGTGCCTGGCCTTCCTCTGCGACTTTACCCTTGCTACCCCCGAAGCGAAGTTCGGATTCACCGAAGTTCGCATTGGCTTTGTGCCCGCGCTGGTGTCGGCCTTTCTCGCCCTTCAGATTGGGGACAAACGGAGCCGCGATCTGCTCTTGACCGGCCGGCTATTCGATGCCGAAGAGGCGCATCGTCTCGGTCTGGTCAACGAGATCGTGGCGCCAGAAGAACTCGCGTGTCGCGTGCGGACGCTTTCGGATGTGCTGATCGCAAATAGTCCCCAATCATTGAAAGCGACCAAGCTACTCCTGGCGCAGCAGAACAAAGCGTGGCTCGATTCGGCGATTGCTCAAGCACTCGAGGCCAACGCACTCGCTCGGGAGACCGCGGACTTTCGCGAAGGGATCACTGCGTTTCTTGAAAAGAGGAATCCGGTTTGGGGGAAGGGATCGCACGCTAAGCCGCGACGCCGCTGAAACGGACCGGTGCTCCCGCCCCGACTGCGGGATCCGGGACAGCGCTAAAGCTGATATCGTCGAGCGAGAAATCATTCCAGGACGCGTCCGTGTTCAAGTCGACAAGCACCAGATCCGCGCTTTTACTCGAACCTGAATTCCAAGTGAACTTGTAGTTTTGCCACGGTCCTCCGTTGTCGGGAGCGAACTCCGGAAACGTACTGCTTCCAATGACGGCGCCATTGATCTTCAGCTCCAAGTGCGGCAACGACGAACTGTCGTGATCCACTTCGGCGCCCCAGTAGGAGAAGGTGTAGTTTGTCGCAGGCGTGACGGATACTTTCTCCTCCCAAACCGGCAATGACGCGTTGGTGGCCCCATTCACGATCATCATCTTTCCGGTTCCCGACGTATGATCGCCGCAGTTACACCAATCCCCAAAGGCTCCGGGCGCCGTCGACGGGTTCGCGCCGATTGCGTACCCGCCTGGATTCGAAACATCACCGATTGAGTAACCCGTGGTAAACCCGGTGTTACCGCTTTCGAAGTCGCCGTTTATCACCAGGTTTGGGCTCGTCTGCGCTCCGACTATGAGCGCCGTCGCCAGCAAGGAAAGCGCACCGGCTCCGCCGAACAATGTCAATTGCAAATGAGAACTCATTTTTCCTCTCAATAAACCGCCTCGTCGCGGCTTCTCCCCGGGTCGATCATGCGGTGACCGGGGAGAAGGAATTGAAACGGCGAGCCACGCTGAAAATGTTTGCGCAAACTCCTACGGTTCCTGGATTGTGAACGTAATGGTTTCGTTCAGCCCGGGTCCCGTCAGCACGACCGAGGCCTGATACGTTCCGGCAGGTGGCGTCGCCGGCCCTTTGGATTTGCCGCCGCAGGAGGAAATCATTGGCAAGCCGCAGAGCAGAATCAGCATCAAAAAGAGTCCTCGCTTCGATCTTCCCTTCTTCCGGCGCATGACAAACGCCCAGGCCGGCAGCCACAGCACAGTGCCGAAGGCCACTCCTCCAGTCGGCGCAGCCCACGGCCAGGATTTCCGCTCAAGAGATGCGCCCTGGACCTGCTGGATGGTGAGGGTCGTGCTGGCTGTGCTGCTGGACGCGAAGTTCAGGCTGCTGGGGCTAAAGCTGCATGTGATGTATTGCGACAGGCTTGCTGGAAGGTTGCATTCAAGTGCGATGGTTCCGGTGAAGTCCGTTGCAGTGCATGTAATCTGCGCTGTTCCAGAATCCCCGGACAGGGCGATGGTTGGGATGTTGCAGCTCACACTGGGCGGCGGAAGCGCGATTCCCGTGAGTCCCACCTGCTGCGTGCCGGCGTTGTCCGACGCATTCAACGTCGCTGTCTCCGACCCGGCCGAGAGGCTGGGGGCGAACGTG
Source organism: uncultured Acidobacteriaceae bacterium (assembly GCA_963813015.1). GTDB lineage: Bacteria > Acidobacteriota > Terriglobia > Terriglobales > Acidobacteriaceae > Telmatobacter. The sequence continues at coordinate 51,164 of CAWEXN010000009.1, read as the reverse complement.
ACGCTGATCGTGCAGTTGCTGGTTGGTGCTACGCCCGTGCCGCAGGTATTGGTTTGCAAGAAGTCCGCGGCATTCGCTCCCGAAATACTAATACCGGAGATGCTGAGTGCGTTGCTTCCGGGGTTGGACAGCGTGACGGTCTGTGGCGCGGAAGTCGTGCCCGATGCCTGCGGCAGGAAGATTAGAGAAGCGGGGCTTAGGATGGGCCCGATGGTGAGCGTGTAGGTTTGCATTGCGTTGTCGCCCAGGGAGTCGGTGACCTGCACAGTGAAAGTGACCTGGCCAGCGGCCGACGGTATCCCGACGATCACAGCCGTCGGCGGCGTCGGTGACAGGATCAGGCCATAATTACTTTGAAGGTTCGCTGCTCCCGCGATGATCGACCATGTGTACCCGGTCCCGCTCCCGCCGGAGGCTGTTAGCGTTTGCGAGTAAGGCGTTCCTGCTGTCGCGGCGGGCAGCGTGGTTGGCGATATCGTCAGCGGCGCGCCTGCCGCGTTGATGGTGAGCGTGAAGTTTTGATGTGTAAAGTCGCCCTGCGAATCCGCGACCTGAAGGATCTAATGGCGCCGCGCTCTCGGTGGCGCTGGGCGTGCCTGAAATAAGACCTGCGGGCGACAGACTGAGGCTCACGGCAGAAAGTGCTGTTCCCGAAACTACGGAAAAAGTGAACGGGCCGCCGGCGCCGCCGCTGGAGGTCAGCAGCTGAGAATACGGCGTTCCCACTGTGCCGTCAGGCAGCGTAGCCGGTGAGATCGAGAAGCCCGAATAGATGGTGAGCGCATAGTCTTGCGTTGCCGAATTGCCCTGCGAATCGGTGACCTGGACCGTGAAGGGAGCCGCAGTTTCAGTGGCGTTGGGATAGCCGGAGATTACGCCTCCGGAAGTCAAACTCAAGCCGACGGCAGAAAGTGCCGTTCCGGAGGTCACGCTCCAAGTGTATCCGGTACCACTGCCGCCAGTTGCGGTAAAGTTTTCAAAATAGCTCTCGTCCCTCAAAGCCATTAGAAAGCGTCGACGGCGAGATCGTTATCGACGAGGTTGACGACGAAAATGCAATTTTAGCTACGTAAAAGTAGGCCGAAGCAGTAGAACCGCTGGGCAGCGTGGGCTCGAACGAGCCGGCTGTCGTGGGAAGCTGCGTCGATGACGTCGATCCGACGATGTACGCATCTCCGGTCGAATCCAACGCGCCGTAGGCGCCGCAGCACTCCTGGTTGGCGCCAATGGGCGTCGAGAAGATCAGCCCCGTGCCATCGACAGTCAGCTTGGAGATGAAATCAAAGAAGCAGCCGGATTCGCCAGTCTCCGGAGCGCAGGTCGGCAGCGTAAGCGCACCCGCCGTGGATTCGAACGGTAAATCCGTACTGCTGAGACCGAAGAGAACAGCGCTGTCGTCCGGGCCCACCGCGACCGATTCCACGTCGCCGTTAAAGTAGCTTGAATAAACCAGCCCCGTGCCGCCGGGGGCGAGTTTGGTAATGAAGCCTTCTCCGGGGCTGCTTTGAACCGCGTTCGCGGTCACAGGAAAGTCGGTATACGAAGTCTCGCCGCCCACGAAGACCGCGCATGATTCGCCCGCCGAGAGCGATGTACAGTTGGAAGGGTCCACGGCGATTCCTAAGCCGTAACTGTATTGATTCGCTTTGGAGCCGCCGAGGAAGGTGGAGAAAACCAGCCCGGTTCCCGTCGGGTTCAGTTCGCTGACGAAGGCTTCGGTGCAGGGACTGCTGCAGGTCGCGATATAGGGATTCTTCGTGGGAAAATTGCTGGAAGATGTATCGCCTGTTACGTAGGCATCATTCGAGCTGTCGAGCGCAATCCCTCCGATCGCGCCAAGCGCGCGACCTCCCGATATGTCCTCTATACCGCTGCCGCCCAGGAAGGTGGAATAGACCAGGGATGAACCATCGGCGGAAAGTTTGGTGACGAATGCGCTCCCCTGGCCATAGCCGGCCGGGTACACCGTTTCGAATGCGCCAGCCGTCGTGGGGAAGCTCGCGGACGATGTGAAGCCGGTGACATACGCGCTGAACGATGAGTCCACCGCAATTCCGCTCACGCTATCATCGGACTCTGTCGTCGGTCCATCCAGAAAGGTGGAGTATACCAACGTGGATCCGTCCGGGCTCAACTTGGTTACGAACGGCGCGGGGTAATCTGAAGGCCGGACAGGCTCATAGCTGCCCGGCGTGGTGGGCGTGTTGTCATAGGATTCCGAGACGCCTCCGAAATAGGCTGCGCCCGTGCTATCGACGGCTATGGCAAAGATCTCATCGGCGCCATCGCCCTCGTATTCCCCGCAGAAGTAAGTCGAGTACACCAGAGCTGAGCCGTCGGGATTGAGCTTGCTAACGAAATTACACCACCCTTCGGTCTCCGGGGGAGAACCAGGATCGTAAGACCCGGAAGTGGTGGGAAAAGGCAGTGTGCTGGTCCCAACCATTCCCGTCACAACGGCGCAGCCTGCTGAACAATCAATGGGATCGCCGTGGGACGCCGTGCTCAGGCTCGCGTTGTCGACGGCAACAGCATTGCCAAGAGTCCCGCCCGCTTGCGTGGTCCCCCCCGCATCCAGGTACGTGGAATAGACGAGCGTAGGGTCGATGACCAGTGGCTGAGTGTGGTCGTATGGGCCAATCTTGAACGCAATTCGGTTGCCGGCGGCGAGCACATAACGCCCCGCGATTTCGCGGCGGCCGTCGGACGACTCCTGGTAGATATGCGGCTTATTCATGACCAACTGGTGCGCCGCGTCCATGGCAAGCACCAAATCGCCCGCCCGATTTAAGCGCATCCTGCGCGCTCCATCGACCTCCAGCGCGATGCTGTGTGGATCGGCTCCCGCCGCGATGTCGAAGTCGAATTCAAACCGCCGGTTGTCGCCGTGGAAGACCGCGTCGACGCCGGGATAGATGCCGTTGTATTTGACCGAGGAGTAGTTGGGCACTTTGGTATGCCACTGCTTTGGGTCATTGCCGATGAAGTAGTTGGACTTCGACGGCAGTTCTTGACTCCCAGCAACGACGGCAGCCGCGCTGGCGCCGACAAATTTCACCTGGACGGCGTGGGCAACTCTCTGAGGCTGAGGTGCATTCCGATCGTCAGTGGGGTCGCCGGTGCGGATTGGTTTCAGGGCGGGCGACGGCTCAGAAAGCGAAAGAACCGCCGCTTCATTGGTGAGAAAGAGCGAGTAGCCGGGCGCGTGCGCCAGGAATTTCACGCGCGGATCGGACTGGCCTGCGTTGGCCTCGAACGACATGGGCAGCGCCTCGTACATCTGCAGGGCGCGAGTGGGTACTGCCGGCGAGAGCGCCTGGGGTTCGGTTGATGTCGTCCGCGCGGACGCAGCAGAAGCAGCGGCCTTGGGGGAGGGCTGAGAAGCGGCGGGCACCTGGGCACGGGAGAGACCGGCCATGTCGGCCAGGAAAACGAACATAACCGCGAGACGGACTCCGTGACGGACGAGGGTTTCGAGGACACGATCTTTCATACGACCTCCCTGTGCGCGCCGCAGGCTGCGGGAATGGGCTTAACTCAGGCCAATTCCGTGACGCAGGCGGCAACTTGCGCAAAGTGTGCGCCATGAACGGAGTAGCGGCAATAGGCCGGGCCTGAAACGTGTCTGCACTTCTTCTGTACTGTTCCTAATTGCGGCGCGGCCATCTCCGGTGTAGGCTGTAGGTAAATAACTGAGTCGTTATCCTTTATCTCAGTTTCCCCGACGAAGAATGGGTCCCATGCAAACCCGTTCGATTCTCAAGTTCGGACCGTTTGAGGTAGATCCCTCTCTAGGTGAGCTGCGCAAAAACGGCGTCCGCATCCCAATCCAGGAAAAGCCTCTGCGCGTGCTCACGGCTCTCGCGGAGCGCCAGGGAGATTTGGTCACGCGGACCGAGCTGCATCAGCATTTGTGGCAGGGCGAAACCTTCGTCGACTTTGACACCGGGCTGAATACCGCTGTGCGCAAACTGCGTTCAGCCCTTGGGGACGAATCGGAATCGCCGCACTACATTGAGACATTCCCCAAGCGCGGCTATCGCTTTCTGGCGCCGGTGGAATTTGTAAACGGGGCAGCTGGCACACCCGCCGTCCTCCTGCAGAGCTCGCCATCGCACCCAGTGACTACGGCACGCGCAGAAGCCGCAGCAGCGGGAGCAATTGCGCCGGGAATCGGCGCCCGCGCCCACAGCTTGCCCCGCTGGATGGGGCGGATCGCTCTTCTGGTCGCGGCTATGCTGATCACCGTGAGCGGAGTTGTCGCGTGGCTTACCTACAGCCGGCCTGTTTACTCCTTCAACTCGCGCGATTCGGTCCTGATTGCCGATTTTGAGAATCAGACTGGTGATCCAAGGTTCGATCAGGCTTTAGAAACTGCTTTCACCGTCAGCATGGAGCAATCGCGCCATGCCAACGTTTTTCCCAGAGCCAGACTTGCCTCGGTGCTAGCGCTGATGGGCAAGGCTCCGGACGAAAGAATTACGCCGGCACTGGGCCGCGAAATCTGCCAGCGGGAGAATATTCGCGGGCTGATTACTTCCAGCATCACGCGCACCGGCGAGGAGTATGCTCTTTCGGCTGAATTGATCGATCCGCAATCGGGTGACACGGTGCGCTCCTACTCAGAACGTTCTTATGGCGAGGGCCACATCCTTGACGCTCTCGATGTGATCGCCGGCGATGTCCGCCGCGATCTGGGCGAGTCGCTTTACGAGATCCACGAGAATTCGAAGCCGCTGCCGCAAGTCACCACCTCTTCGCTGGATGCACTGCGGGAGTATGCGGACGGCGTCGCGTTGTGGCATCAGGGGAGATACAAGGACGCTGTTACGCTGTTTCGCGATGCGATTCAGACCGACCCCAACTTCGCCATGGCCCATGAGGCCCTGGGAAACGCGTACTACAGCTTTATCTACTACGATTCGCAAAGAGGGGAAGAGGAATACCAAAAGGCGCTGGCGCTGGGATCCAGAACCACCGAACGCGAACGGATGAATATCCAGGTCAACTATGTTGACAGCGAGGGGCATTTCGACGAAGCAGAAGGGCTCTATCGGGAATATTTGAATCGTTACCCGGACGATTGGGTGATGCTCGGAAGCTATGCGCGCCTGCTGCGCACTCACGGGCATGCCGATGAGGCGGTCGTCCAATACAAAGAAATGCTGCGTGTGGTTCCCAATGACGCCAGGACGGAAGTGGAGCTGGCTACGGCGTACAAGACCCTTGGCCACTTTCAGGAAGCGATCGACGCCTACACGAGTGCGTTTCAGGTCGATCCCGGCTTTCTGACTGCGGGCGATGTGAGCCGCGAGTATGGCATGGCGCTGATCCAGAATGGAGAGATGCCAAGGGCTGAAGCGCTTTTCACGTCGCTGCTCGGAAATCCTGCGACCCGAGAGAGCGGGCTGGTATCGTCGGCTTTTCTTGACCTCTATCGCGGGAAGTACGCGAGCGCCCGCCCATTGCTTGAAGAGGCTCTGGCCTACGACGAGAGTTTGAAAACTGAACCCATCAGTGTGGCGCAGGAGCATTTGCAATTGGCAATTCTGGCGGAGGGTGAGGGCGACACCCGCACGGTGCAACGCCAGCTCGATTCCGCGATGGCAAACTTCAAAGCGATCTCGCCGAAGGTCATTCTTGGCGCGTGGATCGGAGGGGAATATGCGCGGGTTGGCTTGGCGCGCCAAGCCGAGCAGATTGAAAAGACAATAGAGCCGCTTGTCGACGAAAAGGATCCGGAACAAGTGGCCTATGGCCACTATTTGCAAGGAGAGATCGCGCTGCTGCACGGTGAAAACGATAAGGCAATTCAGCTATTCATCGTTTCGGATCAGGAGAAGAGCACGCCTTTCAGCTCAGAAGGATTAGCGCGCGCTTACCAGCAGTCAGGGAACATCGAGCAGGCAGTAAAGCAGTATGAGAAATTCCTCGCCAGCGCGAATTACGGCCTTCTGTGGGACCCGCAACAGCGATCGATCACCGCGCGTTACGCTCTCGCCGCCGATGATCTGGCCTTGGGGGATTCCACAAAATCGAAAGAAGCTCTGGATCCACTTCTCGAATTGTGGAAGGATGCCGACCCCAACCTGCCTCTGCTGAAGCAGGCCGTGGCGTTACGCGAACGCCTCAAATAGGCGGGAGCTCGCCCTGACCGCTCCGAGTTGCTGCTCTATCTGGCGCGAGTTGAATCCGATCTGCATCGTCCGGAACTCGCCCGCAAGAGCGCGGTGCAAGCCGAGAAGCTGCTCGAAGAACTGGTGAAACGAAATCCACAGAATCGCTACTACTTAGAATCGCTGCAAGAGGCTCAGGGGGTCATCAACGTCCTCCCGAACGATATGGCTCCCCTAGTCGTCCACTAGTCACGATCGCTGCCGAGTAAACCTCCAAGCGACAGAAGGTTTTCACCACGGACACGATCAGTTGTCGATAATCATCCGACGAAGTCACCGAGCTAGAGCATAGACATTTTCCGGTTCCGGGTATATGGTCGCCAATCCGTCAGTTACTCATCGGCAAATAGCGCGATGATGCGGGCTTTGCAGCCCAAATCGCGGACCGTTCAATAGGGTATAGAGGGCTCGAAAACAGAAGCAGGTGAGATTTTACAGGCGAGAATCGATCAGCCTTCCATTGAAGACGGGCGCAAGTCATTGAAAATAAATGGTAGGCACGATTGGATTCGAACCAACGACCTCTTCCGTGTCAAGGAAGCGCTCTAACCAACTGAGCTACGCGCCTGCAGTGCGGTAGAACATAGTTTAGCAGCATCGGGTCAGCGCGAAAAGGCAAGCGTTCTCGTCTCAGGCCGCTCTGCACTCGTCGGCGCAATGCAGCGCCGCCGCATTCGTTGAGGCAGGAGTATTCCAGAAGAACGCGGCATTTGATTGTCGAGGAAGCAGACTCTGATTGCCTCTACGAGCAGTGGAATAATCGTTTTCCGCCGGAGTCGTCCGCCATTCTCTCGGCACACTTTGTGCACACCGGCAACTCGGACATCGCGGAAACTCGCAATCGGACGACTCGGGCAGGCTGATGCCGGATCAGTGGCCGCAACGCAGCCTCCGCCGATGGTCGGACGCTCGGACGTTTACCGATACCTATCCCGTTGTAGCCGCGTAAGCCGAGTTCGATGAGCGCATTGGACTGTGCGCTACGGCTGAGAAGCACTTCCGAGAAACCGTTTACTTGCTCCACTGGCAGTAAACCAGCCAAGAACCACTCCGGCTGCCAAACTTCAGTGGTCAGCCAGTGCCAAAGGACTTGCCGCCCTATCTCTGCGCAAACTTATAGGCTAGGCCTCGTCCCCACCAAGGCGGGATTTGAGCTTGCTGAACAGTCACGAGCCAGGGGTTGATGCAGCACTGGCCTTCAGCGCTTGTGCCCGCCTTCGCGCCAGGTCAACGAACTCTTCGGTTCCGGCCGGCTCGGATTTGATCGACTCGAGATTGATTTCCACATTGGCGATTGCCCCAGTCACAGCAGCTCTGGCCAAGGCCATCGCGGTCGTCAGGTCCGAAGCCATGTTCGGATTGGTAATCGGTTTCAAGGTCTCGGCGATCCGCTCTACTTCAGCGGATTTTTCGGCCACGCTTAGTGGCACTGCTGCTGCCTGCTGCAACGCAGAGTTAATAAGGCGCTGACCGTCGGCAGCCTCCTTTGCCGATTTGTATGCCTTCGCGACCGCGCGGTACGCCTCGGCGTCCTCGTCGATCGCCGATTTCAACTTTTCACGCAGATGCGAAAGCCGCCCGAGCGCCTCGCTCAGCTGAGATTCATATTGCGCATAAGCGTTTCTTGCCACGGGACATGGAGGCAACCATGCAAGCCAAACCGGCAGCCATCGCGCCGCTCGCAGCGGCAGCACTGCCTCCTCCCGGCACCGACGTAGGCGCGGCCAGTTGCTCAATAAACGGCTCGATTCCTGAACGCAAGCCCCCAACAGCCACTTTGCCGCTTACGATCGCAGCCAGCCGGTTCTCAAGGATCAGCGAGGAGTCGAAGTTCTCCAACTGAAGAAACCACTCGGCGGCCTGCTCGATGGCCCGCTTCGGGATCAGGCCAACAATTTCGCTGGAAATGGGCAAGACACCATAGCGCTCAGCTTCGCGCTTCACAAACTCAAACACGCGATGGAGCGGCGTCTGCTCAAAATCGGTCAGATTCATGGAAACCTGCGCCAGACCGCGTACCAGAAAGCCCGATGCCTTTACGAAGCGCATCCCGCCCGAGGAAAAGCGCACTGCCTTGGCGATGCTCTTGGCGATGTCGACATTCGGTGTGTTCAGAAAGATGTTGTAAGCGATCAAAAACTTCCGCGCACCCACTACAGTCGCTCCGGCCGTCGGATGCAATCGCGCCTCGCCGAAGTCAGGTTTGCGTGCCGGGTTGGTAGCGATCTCGTCGCGGACCCCTTCAAACTGGCCGCGGCGGATGTTCTCGAGATTCTTGCGCTCGGGCGTTGAGGCAGCCGCTTCGTACAGATAGACCGGAATCTGGTAGCGCTTCCAGATTTCCGCTCCAACGTGACGCGCCATGGCCACGCAATCTTCGAGTGTGACGCCTTCGATGGGAATGAAAGGAATCACATCGGCCGCACCGAGTCGCGGATGAACGCCCTGGTGCCGCGTAAGGTCGATCAATTCGGCGGCCTTGCCGGCGCCGCGAATCGCGGCTTCCTGAATTGCCTCGCGGTCACCGGCGAGCGTGATGACGCAGCGGTTGTGATCGGCATCCATCTCCCGGTCGAGCAGAAAGACGCCGGGCAGGTTCATGGCTTCGACGATGGCATCGACCTTCGCAGGATCGCGGCCCTCTGAGAAGTTCGGTACACATTCAATCAAGGTAGTGGCCACGGCAGAAAGGATACGATTCGCGGCTCAATCCGGCAACCAGCACTGAGGCATCGGAGACTTCTTCTCCTTTTCCTACCGCGCCCGGCCCAGTTACATGCGCTGAGCGGCGTCCAGTCACAACACGTTTCTTTCCGCGGGAGTATCCTGTGGATCAGTCTTCGCGACTGCGACGAAACGCGCCCTTTCGCCGCTTTTGTGGTATCTCATCGGGAGGAGTCTATGGCAACGACTGCAGCTCCCATCATTCGCGCGCCGCGCGGAACAGAGTTGCACTGCAAGGGATGGCAGCAGGAAGCGGCGCTGCGCTGCCTGATGAACAACCTGGATCCCGAAAACGCCGAGCGCCCCGCGGATCTGGTCGTCTACGGCGGCATCGGCAAGGCGGCACGCAATTGGGAGTGCTACCACGCCATCGTGCACGAGCTAGAGCGGCTGGAGGGCGACGAAACGCTGCTGGTGCAGTCGGGTAAGCCGGTCGCGGTGTTTCCTACGCACGAAATGGCGCCGCGTGTTCTCATTGCGAACTCCAACCTGGTGGGCAAATGGGCCACTTGGGAGCACTTCAACGAACTCGATCGCAGAGGCCTGATGATGTACGGCCAGATGACGGCGGGGAGTTGGATCTACATCGGCACGCAGGGTATCCTGCAAGGCACCTTCCAGACCCTCGCTGCACTCGCGGAGCGGCATTTCGGCGGGTCGCTCAAAGGCAAACTTGTGGTCACCGGCGGAATGGGCGGCATGGGTGGCGCTCAGCCGCTTGCCGTCACCCTCAACGGCGGCGTGGTGCTGGTTGTCGAAGCTGACCGCAGCCGGATCGAGCGCCGGGTTGCGACGCGATATTGCGACCTCGTCGCCGGAGACCTCGACGAAGCTCTGCGCCTCTGCGACGAGGCTCGCCGCGAAGGCCGCGCGCTCTCCGTCGGCCTCGTCGGCAACTGCGGCGACGTGCTTCCGGAGATGGTTCGCCGCGGCGTTCAAGTGGACGTTGTAACCGACCAGACCAGCGCCCACGATCCCCTCAACGGCTACATCCCGCAGGGATTCACTCTGGATCAGGCTGCGGAGTTGCGCCGCCGCGATCCGGAGGAGTATGTGCGCCGCTCGACGGCGACCATGGTTGTTCATGTAAACGCGATGCTTGCGTTGCAGCGCACCGGCGCTGTGACCTTTGACTACGGCAATAACATCCGGCGCTTCGCATTCGACGCCGGTTGCACGGACGCGTTTCTCATTCCCGGATTTGTGCCGGAGTACATCCGTCCGCTCTTTTGTACGGGCCAGGGACCGTTTCGATGGGTGGCGCTGTCGGGTGATCCCAAAGACATCGATCGAACCGACGAGCTGGCGCTGGAGCTGTTCCCGGAAAACGAGATTCTTACTCGTTGGCTCAAGCTGGCGCGCGGCCGTTTCGCTTTCCAGGGATTGCCGGCGCGAATCTGTTGGCTCGGTTATGGAGAGCGCGTTCGCATGGGAGAAGCGATCAACGATCTTGTACGCAAAGGCGAAATCTCGGCCCCCATCGCCATGGGCCGCGACCATCTCGACGCTGGCTCGGTGGCCAGCCCCTATCGCGAGACAGAAAAAATGCTCGACGGGTCGGATGCGGTTGCGGACTGGCCGATCCTGAATGCGCTGCTCAACACCGCATCCGGGGCAACATGGGTCAGCTTCCATCATGGCGGCGGCGTAGGGATGGGCTACTCGCTGCACGCCGGGCAGGTGACTGTGGCCGACGGCACGGAAATGGCTTCGCGCAAGATCGAGCGCGTCCTCAACAACGACCCGGGCCTCGGCGTAGCTCGCCATGCCGATGCGGGTTACGAGCTGGCACAACAAACCGCGCGTCAACGCGGGATTGCCATTCCAATGACGGAAAAATGACTGTGTCCAGATCGCTAGCAGTCGTCAATATCGGGCAGCTCGTCACGCTTGCGGGGCCCGCACGCCCGCGCGTGGGCCTGGAGCTCTGCGAGCTGGGTCTGATTCCAAACGCGGCACTTCTGATTGAAGATGGCCGCGTCGCCGCAGCTGGACCTTACGCAGAGTTGCGTACTCGCATTCCCGTCGAGGCCCTCGTTATCGATGCGCAAGGCCGCTGTGTTACGCCGGGTTTTGTTGACGCGCATACGCACCTGGTTTTCGCGGGCAACCGCGCTGCCGAATTCGAGCAGCGCATTGCCGGAGCCAGCTATCAGAAGATTGCCGCCGCCGGAGGCGGCATTCTGAACACCGTGAAAGCCACCCGCGCCGCCTCGGAAGACGATCTGCTGGCCGAATCGCACCGGCACTGCGATTGGATGCTTCGTACCGGCACGACGACCGCCGAAGCCAAATCTGGCTACGGCCTCGACCGCGTGACCGAGCTGCGTATGTTGCGCGTCATAGCCCGCCTCAACGACGAGGGGCCCATGCGCATCGTGCCCACTCTGCTGGCAGCGCACACCGTTCCGCCGGAGTTCGCCGACCGCCGCGAAGAATATGTCCGCTGGGTCGTGGAGAATCTGATCCCCGAGGTTGCCGCTCAGAACCTCGCGCGCTTCTGTGATGCTTTTTGCGACGACCATGCCTTCACGGTTGAGGAAGCACGTCAGGTGCTCACCGCCGCGCGGGCCCATGGCCTGGAGCTGCGCGTGCACGCCGAGCAATTCCGCCCCGGCACGGGAGCCCTCTTGGCCGCCGAACTCCGCGCCCGCACCGCAGACCATCTCGAAACTGCCACCGAGGACACTCTCAATGCATTGCGTGCGGCCGCGGTGCAACCGGTCTTGCTTCCCGGCTCGGTCTTTGCCCTGGGGCGCACAGCCTATCCGCCCGCCCGCGCCATGGTCGAGCACGGTCTGGCCATCGTGCTGGCCAGCGATTTTAACCCCGGTTCATCTCCGATTCCCTCCATGCCGTTTATCGTCTCGCTCGCCTGCCTCTGCATGGGGCTCACACCAGCTGAAGCGCTCGCCGCTGCGACCGTCAATGCTGCATGGAGCCTTAACCTTGGCGGCAGCATTGGCTCCCTCGAACCCGGCAAACAGGCTGACTTTCTTATCCACGAGTTCACCGATTTCCGCGAGATCGCCTATTTCATCGCTGCCGCAGAGCTTCCTCGCGTCTTTATCGCAGGTCGGGACGTAACTCCGGGCTAATGATTCCTGGTAATGAATCGTTGCCTTTCCTCTCGCGGGAATGCTGTGCGCGACCGCCCTGGCGTGATGTTTTGTGCTAGTCGGAGACTGCGCCGAATAGATCTCCGCGAATCGCCTGTACCAGTTGGTTGATATCGGTTGCAGGAGGCCGGTCCGCTTCAAGGCGGGGAACGATCTTGCGAATCGCGGCGAGTACTCGCTCAATCTGCTTGCCTGGCTTCAAAGGTTTCCGGTAGTCCAAGCCCTGGGCAGCGCACAGGAGTTCGATGGCAAGAATCTGCTCTACGTTCTCAACAATCTGCCTCATCTTGAGCGCGGCGTTCATCCCCATCGAAACGTGGTCTTCTTTCCCGCCGGATGTCGGCACGCTGTCAACACTAGCCGGATGCGCCAACACCTTGCATTCATTCAGGAGCGCAGCCGCGGCGACGTGCGCCATCATGTAACCCGACGACAAGCCGGCCTGGCTCGACAGAAACGGAGGCAATCCCTCGTTGATGTCAGGGTTGATAAGGCGGTCGATCCGGCGTTCACATATGCTGGCGAGATCGGTTAGCGCGATGGCTGCATAGTCGAAGCCATAGGAGAGCGGCGCACCGTGGAAGTTGCCGCCGGAGAATACGTCGCCGCTCGCTGCGAAAACGAGTGGGTTGTCGGTTGCGGAGCCTGTTTCAATCTCCACAATCGACGTAACGTGGTCGAGCGCGTCGCGAACCGCCCCATGCACCTGCGGCATACAGCGCAAGCAGTAAGCGTCCTGAATTCGCGGATCGTTAGTCCGGTGCGATTCCCGAATCTCGCTGCGGTCGAGCAATACCGTCAGATGCCGGGCCGCGGCTGCCTGTCCTCGATGAGGTCTTGCCTCCTGGATCCGGGGATCGAAGGCAGAAGGAGTGCCACGCAGCGCCTCTAGAGACATTGCGCCGGCAACGTCGGCGATCCGGACGAGGCGCTGTGCATCGTAAAGCGCGAGTGAAGCAACGGCAGTCATTCCTTGCGTGCCGTTCAGCAGCGCGAGACCTTCTTTCGCTTCGAGCCGCAGCGAAGTCAGTTCAGCCTGCCGCAATGCCTCACTGCCGCTTATGCGCTGCCCCTGATAAAAAGCTTCTCCTTCGCCAATGAGAACCAACGCGAGATGCGCCAGTGGGGCAAGATCGCCGCTCGCACCCACGGAACCCTTTTCCGGCACGACTGGGTGAATTCCTCGATCGAGAAAGCTCGTCAGCATCTCGATGACCGCTGAACGAACTCCGCTGAAGCCCTTCGCAAGGACATTTGCACGCAGCAAAAGCATGGCCCGAACTTCGGCCTCTGACAAAGGTCTGCCCAGTCCGCAAGCATGGCTCCGCAAGAGATTTACCTGCAATTCAGAAAGATGGTTGCCCGGGATGCGAACGTCAGAGAGCTTGCCGAAGCCGGTGTTGACGCCGTAGACGGCTACTTCTTTCGTGAGAATTCTCTCGATTAGCTGGCGGGATGCGTCCACCCGTGGCAGAGCGGATGGCGCGAGGCCCGCTTGTCGCCCTCCGCGAGCTACTTGATGAATTTCATCGAGGCTGAGGTTCTGCCCTGAGAGCAAAAGCGGCGCTGAGTGATTCATCCTGACCTTTCAACAGCGGCTAACCAGGCCGCTTCTTTCCTCTTGAGCGGATGGCACGCAAGTGAAGACCCGGCTGCGGACGACGCCGAAGAGTCCCGGGCGGAAAGGTAAGCGATCGAGCGCCTCACTTGCAACCCGTCAAGTGTCGCCGCAGCGGTGCATACCGCGTGAGCCGTCGGCAAATCGGAAAATGAATACAATGGAAGCAGCGTCGGTTGATGCGAAATCGCCATGATCGCTAATGCACTTACAGAGGCACGACCTCGAAAGTTGGGTTGTGAGAAGTAATTGTTCGATGCGTTGCCGTTGTTCCGGTCGGATCGCCGGCCACTCGGTAGCAACGTGAGCTAGATCACGTTAGAGAAGGATTGGCGACAATTCCCCAGGCATCCGTCAAATCGAACCCATTTCGCTCGATAAGTGGCTGGGGCTGATCCAAGCTGTTTTCATTCCAATTTCTCTCGCAGCAACTGGGACAAAAGGTGCCGGACATCCCAAGTGTTTTGAGCCCGAGCGGAATTAATAGCATGAGGCAAGTGCCTGCACGGATTCACAATTCCGTTTTCGATCGTCCTTAATTCTTCCCGAATTCCAGGTTCTTGCGGGATCGAGCATTTCGCACGCGTCTTCAGCGCGACGATTCGCGGCCAAAAGCTGACAGGTGATGGCTGTTAGCGGCTCTCTGTTCACTGACCACCGATCACTGATCACCGCTTTCTGTTCACTCCCCGAAACCGGCCGCTTCACTTGTGTGCTGGTCATCCTTGCAATTCCCTCGCTGTGCTCCTTTAATTCCGTAGCAGTGAAAGCGCCAAATCCAAATTCTTCGCCTGACCCAGCGGGCGCGTCCTCGCTTGGACCGCAAGCGGCGCTTGCGCTTTGCGGGTTCTCCGCCGTGGTCGGCCAGATCGTGCTCATGCGCGAGTTGATTCAGGTCTTCAACGGCAACGAGATCGCTTTGGGAATGCTCCTCGCCACGTGGCTTCTCTGGACGGCTATCGGAAGCGCGCTCACTAGCGGCGCTGGCCTTGGAAGGAATCGGCCACGCCTCGCCGTCGCTGCGCTCGAATGTGTCGTTGCCGCGAGCTTTCCCCCAACCATTTGGGCGCTGCGCGATGCGAAGGCATTCTTCCAAACCGTGCCGGGAGAGCTAGTGGGTCTCGTGCCCATGCTGCTCACCTCGCTTGTGTGCCTCAGTGTGTTTTGCGCGGCGTCAGGCGCGCTGTTTGTCGAAGCGGCCCGCATGGCCGAACTGGAGTGCTCGCTCTCCGCACGCGCGGCCGCGAGCTCAGCCTATCTGCTGGAGGCGGCGGGTTCGGCGCTGGGCGGAATCCTCGCCAGCATCGTGCTCGTGCGCTTCTGCGATGCCTTTCAGATTGCGGCTATTGTGGTCCTGCTCAACCTCTGTGTGGCGGCGGTGCTTGTACTGCGATTGCGCCGAGAGCAGGTTGCGCTGCTGGCCGCGGCGGCTGCGTTGGCCGCGATTCCGCTCCTGCTCTGGGCAGCTCCGCACTGGGACGCAGCGGCGCGGGCGCGCCTGTGGCGCGGCTTTAACGTGGTCGGTGCACGCGAGTCTATCTACGGCAGTCTGATCGTAACCGAAACCGGCACGAGCGAGACCGGCACAATCCGCAGCCTGTACGAGAACGGCACGATCCTGGCCAATGCGCCCGATCCCGCCGCGGCCGAAGAGGCAGTCGATTACGCCCTGCTCGAACACGCGCGCCCAAGCGCGTG
This sequence comes from uncultured Acidobacteriaceae bacterium, assembly GCA_963813015.1. GTDB lineage: Bacteria > Acidobacteriota > Terriglobia > Terriglobales > Acidobacteriaceae > Telmatobacter. Next base: position 35,829 of record CAWEXN010000009.1, on the reverse strand, counting down.
CTACTCATTGGGGGCGGCGTCAACGGCGCGCTCGTTGAGGCGCTCAAAGATCCAACCGTCGCCAGCCTCGACTACGTCGAGCTCGACCCCGCGCTGATCGCGATGGCCCGGCAGTTCTTCCCTGCGCAGACGGCGGTCTTCAACTTCGATCCTCGCGTGCATCTGCACCTCGTGGATGGGCGAAGATTCCTAACCACAACGAGCGACAAATTCGACGTGATCATCGTGGATGTGCCGGATCCACAAACGGCGCAGTTGAACCGCTTCTACACTGTCGAATTCTTCCGCCTGGCGTGCGCGCATCTCCTGCCGCAGGGGCTGCTGGCCATCGAGCTGCGCTCCGCTGAGGAGACGATTAGCCCGGATCTTGCGGAGTTTCTGCGCTCCATCCGGCGCACGCTCGGCGAGGTGTTCCCTTACCAGGCGGCGATTCCCGGAGAAATGATTCACTTCTTCGGCGCCATGCAACCGGATGTGTTGACGAGCGACCCGCAGGTGCTTGTCGCGCGGCTGCGCGAGCGCCGTCTCGCCCCGCAGTACGTGAGCCAGTACTTCATTCCCTACCGGATGATGCCGGATCGCATGGAGCAGGTGGAGACCGAGCTGGCCCCGGTTGCTTCGACGCCAGTAAACCGCGACTTCGCGCCCATCGCTTACGAATTTGACGTGGTGCTGTGGAGCGCGCAGTTCCGCTCGGGTTACGCGGCGTGGTTTCGCGCGGTGGAGCACGTGAGATTCAGCCGGGTCGCGGTCACTCTGGCAGTTGTGCTGCTCATCGGGGTGGGCCTACTGGCGTTTTTGCCCGGCCCGGAGCGCCGCCAGAAAGCATCGGCGGGAGCGTGCGTAGCGACAACGGGGTTCACGTTGATGGCCCTCCAAATCTTTCTTCTTCTCGGGTTTCAGGCGGTGTACGGGTACGTCTACACCGAGCTGGCCATTCTGATCGGCTTGTTCATGGCGGGCATCGCGCTGGGGAGCTGGCTGGCGATGCGCAGCAACAATTCCAGCGATGCCGGCGCGGAACACCGCTGGAGACTCACGGAGGCTCAGCTTCTGCTAGCGTTCGCCGCTCCGGCGCTGCTGATCGTCGTCAGCCTGATTGGGAGTTTTGCCTCAGCAGCAGCCACGTGGATTGCGGCCCAGATCATCTTTCCTGCGTTGGCTGCGCTGGCCGGCATGCTGGGCGGGTACCAATTCGTCGTCGCTGCGGGAATTTTTCTGCGCGGCCGTGGCGAGCATTCAAGGCTGGGCGTGCTCTACGCCATCGATCTTCTGGGCGGATGCTTGGGCGCGCTGGCGTTGAGCACTTTCCTGATTCCACTCTTTGGATTCTGGCGAACAGCCTGGTTAGCCGTAGCGATCAATGCAGCGGCCGTACTCTTGGCAGCACGGGTGAACTTGGCGACAAAAGCAGTCCAATTGTAGGCCGTGCCCGACCTTGCCGCGACGAAACTGCACAGCCGATCGCGCAGCCTTGCTCTGATCCCTCCACCCTGATTCGTGCCTCTGCTATGGCCTGCGCTCGTTAAACACCACCGCCGTAAAGCTGAAGATGTCGGTGTTCTCGTCTTTCCAGCAGTTCAGGTCCATGCCCGCTTTGCGGCAGGTCTGCTCGAGGAAAGTTTGTCTGTCCCACTTCTGCTCCACGGGAACCTGCGGCAGCAAAAGGCCTTCGGAATCGCCGTTCTTCATCAGCAATCCGTCGCGGCCCACCTTGATCTGCTCGATGTCAGTCACGTGGCGCAGCGGCGAGAGCACGGAGATTTCGTAGGCGAGCTTCGGCAGCTCTGAAGCAGTGACGGGCGGGAAGCGCGGGTCGCGCACAGCGGCCAGCGTGGCCGTATCGCGCACCGTCATGTAGAGTGGCTCGATGGGCGCGGTGTAGCCGATGCAGCCACGCAATGCGCCGCCCTCAGTGAGCGTGACGAAGGCGCCGTACTCCCGGTCGAGCGTTTCGCTCGGGCTCGGCGATGGCGTGTACGGCTCATTCCTTTGGATCATGTACTCGACCGACTTGCGCGCCACGGCCAGCAGCTCCGCCTTTTCCGCGTCAGTGAGCGAGAAGGCGGGGACCGCGTCGGCCGCGTGCGCGGACTTGACGAACAGATCGGCGCTGTAACCGACGACACGCGAGTGGTCGCTGGTCACGTCGCCCGAGTTCGCGTACTTGAGCACTTCGGCCTTGTTTGCGCCCATGCGCTCGGCGTAGATCATGGCGGCGACGATCGGCGCGCCGCCACAGGCCTCCCACAGGCGCGTCTCGAAATTGCGCGACATGCTCAGGTAGTCCCATGCATCGAGCGCGTGCAGTGTTTTGTGGTCGATGGTCTCGGCGTCGTCGTAGGTGTGGTAGTGGGAGAGATCGGAGCTGGCCAAAATCAAAGTGTCGTGATCGTTGCGGAGCATCTTCGCCAGGGCCACGCCCAGTGCGCGACTGCTCTCATAGCTTTGGTCGCCCATTACGATCGGCACCAGCTCGAAGTTGCCGAGGATCGTTTGCAGCCAGGGCAGTTCGACCTCGACTGAATGTTCCGGCGCGTCCCGTGTTGCCTGGTGGCCCTTGTCGGAAAGCTGGATAGTGGAGCTCATCTTCGCCAGGCGGCGCGCGAATTCCTTGTCGACGGGAACTTGGCCAAGCGGCGTGGTATAGGCGTCGCCGTCGTAGACGGAGGTGAAGTCGAAGCCCACGTAATGCGAAGGCGCGATGACCACCACGCGCGAGTACTTGTGGTCCCTGAGCGCCGCGTAGGTCCATGCGGCCACCGGGCCTGAGTAGGGATAACCGGCATGGGGCGCGACCGCGGCGAGAATTTCACCGTCGACTGGCGGCGGCGTGGCTTTGGCCAGCAACTCGTCGATCATCTGCGTGAGCTCTTTGGGGTCGGCCGGATAGAATGCTCCGGCGACGGCTGCCGGTCGGATCTTTTGATGCCCGGTCGAATCTTGCGCTGCGCGAACATGCAGGATGGGCGCAGTCACCAGGAGTGCGATGCATTGCGTCATCAGCCAAGCCATGGTGGAACTCCTTGCGATCTTCATGGATCAAGACCTCCCGGGCACGCTCAAGCGTGCCAGATTCCGGGGATTTTGTGCCTGCAGAACGGGCATGTTGAGTCCTTGCGGATGAGCATCTGGCTGGCGGTGAAGCCGACGCGCTCGACCAGCATTTTGCGGCACTGCGGGCAGTAAGTGTTCTGCGCGGGATGGCCGGGCACGTTACCGATGTAGACATAGTGCAAGCCCTCGGCATCGGCGATGGCTTTGGCGCGCTCCAGCGTGGGCACGGGCGTAATTGGCAGGTTCTTGAGCAGGTACTCGGGATGAAACTGCGTGAAGTGGAGGGGAACATCGGGGCCGAGATTGGTCTTGACCCACTGCGCGAGGCCGCGGAACTCGGCGTCATCGTCGTTGAGCGTGGGCACAACCAGATACACAATTTCGGTCCATTTTCCCATCTTCGACAGCGTCACGAGGGTTTCGAGGACCGGCTTCAACTGCCCTGTGACGACCTTCGCGTAGTAGGACTCCGTGAAGGCCTTCAGGTCGATCTTGACCGCGTCCATCTTGCCGTAGGCCTCGACCAGCGAGTCGTGCTGCATGTAGCCGTTGGACACGACGATGCTGCGCACGCCTGCCGCGTGGCCGGCATCGGCCGTGTCCATCAGGTACTCGGCAAAGACCACTGGCTCGCTGTAGGTGTAAGCAATGGTGGGGCAACTGTATTGCAGGGCAACGGATGCTGCCTGGTGCGGAGAGATGTACTCGGCGGGAATCTCCTCGGGACGGGACTGCGAAATGTCCCAGTTCTGGCAAAACTTGCAGTTTACGTTGCAGCCGGCGGTGGCGATGGAGAAGGCCATTGTGCCGGGCAGGTAGTGGAACAGAGGCTTCTTCTCAATGGGATCGATGTGTGCGGCGCAGACGCGGGAGTGAACCAGAGTGTAGTAGATGCCGCCGCGATTCTCGCGCACACCGCAGTAGCCGCGCTCCTTGTCGCCTACGATGCACTCGCGCGGGCACAGCTTGCAGCGGATCTTGCGGTTGGCCAGCTTCTCGTAGAAACGCGCTTCGAAGGTGAATTGCGTGTCGCTCGGCGATTCCACACCGCTGGCACGCGGGACGGCAGCGGCGGGCGCAGCCAGTTCGCCGGCGCCAAGCGCCGCTCCCGAAGCCAGGGCGCACATCAAAAAGGAGCGGCGATCAATGGGCGTGCGCGCTGGGCTTTCTGCATTAGCCGATTTGCTTTTCATCATGCACCTCCCGGCAGGGCCGGTCACGCCTCCACCAACGCAATGCGGCTGGGATCAGAGTGGCCCAGTCGGTGCTCGCCGTCAGCCGCGGTGGCAATGTAGTGCGGCGCGCGCTGCTCGGCATCGAGCGTCTTCAGCCCCATCTCCGCGCGCTTGCGCTCGATCATTTGCCAGCCCGTCGAGTCGAGCGCGACCAGGTCCCGAGAAACGAGCAGACTGTTCGCCTTCCAACTGTGTTCAGGCTTGAATCCGGGACCGCCCTCGTACATAGCGGTGGTCGCGTCGCAGATCACGAGCTTCAGCCGCGAGCGAATCTCGGGCAGCATGTTCAGGTCAGCGACGTAAGGATCGCAGCCATTGGGGTGGTACTTGTTGGGGTTGTGAATGGCGCCGTACATGTTCTTGAGTGCGATGGTGACGCCGGCGCCGTCATGGTCCTTGAGGACAGGCAAATTGATCAGGACGGTAGAAGATCGCGTGAGGATTTTCGACAGCCGACTGCCGATGCTGCCCCACTCCGAAAGCTCATCCTCGTAACCTGCTCGGTCGGTTCCGTAGCACTGCACGCGGTCGCCGCCAATGGCGATGCGAAAGCCGCCCCGCTCCATCTCCTCCGTATCGCGATCCCAAACGATCATGTTGGCTGGATGGACGCCGGCTCGCTGCAGGCGATCACAGACGGCGGCGACGAGATCGACATCCGTCGAGATACCGCGGCCGCCGAGAGTGTTTACTTTCAGGCTGACCGTATCATCAGGTCCTGCAATGCGGCGCCACACGGCGAGGCTGCTCTCATTCGATGCCGCCGTGGCATGGACGCCACCGAAGAGCGCAAGCATGACGCGGTCGAGCAGAACCCCCAGACGCTTCGGATCGATCGTCGCACCGGTACCGCGAAGATCGGGATCGCGGGCGATGGCAACGCGGGATTTGGTAGCGAGTGCGGGCTGCGCCGGCGTATGCAACGCGGCGCCTGCACCGCAGGCCACGGCACCCGCGAGGCATTGCGCGAGAAAGTTCCGCCGGCTCCGGTTGCTAAGGTCCGTCATACAAATGCTCCGGCACGCCGAGGTTCAGTGCGTTCTGATCCGGTGCGCTTGCGCCTGGATTTTGGGTCAGCCGCAAGGACCGGCGCGGAAGGCGGGATGGCTTGGGCGGTTCAGATGAAGCTGCTCAAACAACGTGAGTTGCCCCGGGATGAATCCTCGGCGACCACAGCCACACACACCGCTATTTCTCATACCTAACGCGACCAGCAAAAGCTTGCAGTGATGCAGAGCACGATACGCTGGCGGCCGCATCGAGTGGCCGCTGCTCAAGCCAGCACACTCACCTTCACGGCTAGCTTCTCAAAATCTACGGTTCCCAGGCCGCGGGCAGCCGCCATCTGGAGATAAGGAAGCTGGCTGGAGTCTAAATTCCAGTAGGCTTTTGCCACGTAGGCATCGATGGCCACCGGGTCGGTGCCGGCCACCATGGTTTTCATGAGCGCGACATCTTCCAGGTCGCCGCCAGTCGGGCCGTTGCGCAGCAGAATCCGGTAGCAATCCATCAGCGTGACGGTGGGCAACATAAAGTTGGCGAGATCGACGAGGCTCTGGTGAATCTGCTGATGAAGCCGGTTGCGTTCTCCGCCCAGAATGCCGTACCAGTTCTTCATGCCCAGGGTTACTCCAACCAAACTGTGCTGCTTTGCAATGGGCAGGTTAAAAATCTTGTCCGCCTCAAGGAACGGCGCAAAGACCGGCCAGCTCTTCAACATCACGCCCTTGATGTCCACCTCGCGGAAAAGCGAGGGATCGGGCAGGATGACCTCGGCTCCCTCGGCGCGCGCTGCCTCCTGAATGCCCGAACGATGAAAGCACCGCCGCGGATCGTTGCAGCTCACGTCGGTGACGACAACGCGTTTGGCGCCAGCCTGCCAGCACTGTCGAACCGCCTCGGCCACAACATCAGGATTGGTGTTGGCGGCCTGTTCCGGCACGCGGTCCCATGCGATGTTGGGCTTGATGACAACGACATCCTGATGGCTGACGAAGCGGCGGATGCCCCCCAGGTTTTCAAGAGCCTGCCGGACGAGTTCGCGCGGCTCACCATTCCGGACAATCGTCATAGAAGGTAGTCGCGGATCGTCCGCAGTGCGATGGTCGCGGCGCGCCTGTTCTGGCTGCGCAGGAACCGGACGGGCGCTCTGCTCGCTCAGCCAGACGCCTGCGCCGGCCGCGCCGGCCGCTATGCCGCCAACGCGCAGCAGTTGCAGTAGCGCCTCGCGTCGCGTCATCTGCGCTTGGCGCGGCTCCCGCTCCGATTTCATTGGCTGGTCGGCTTCTCCGCTCATGCCCTTTCTCCCCTTCAGATCTCCACCCGGTTGATGCGATGCGGATCATTTGTCCCCAGGCTGTGTGCGGCGTCAGCGGCGGTGGCAATGTAGAACGGCGGACGACCCGCGGCTTCCAGCGTGGGCAGGCCCATCTCCGTGCGTTTGCGGTCGATCATCTCCCAGGCAATCGTGTCGAGGGCAACGCGATCTTCTCCGATAAGCAGCGCATTTGGGTACCAGAGCCGCTCGGGATGGAAACCGGGACCGCCGTCATAGACCGATGAGATTGCGTCGCCGATCGTCAGCCGCACTTTCGAACGAATGACGGGGATGCAGTTCAGATCGGCCACGCCCGGATTGCAGTGGTTTCCGTGTAGCGTGTACGGCTTGTCCACCACCCCGTACATGTTCTTCATGGCAAACGTCACTCCGGCTCCTTCGTGATCCTTAAGGATGGGCATGTTGATGACCATGGCGCACTCGCGGGTAAGAATTTTAGTAATCCGAATACGCGCTACGCCCCACGTCGACTCCTCGTCTTCGAATCCGGCCACGTCAGAGGAATAGGCGCGGATGCGGCTAGGATCCGTGTTGATGGTCATGCCGCAGGACTCGACGAAGTGTGCGTTCTGGTCCCAGACCACAATATTGCCGGGCTTGACGCCGGCCTGCTGCAGCCGCTCGGCCACGGCCATGATCAGGGCCGGGTGCGTTGCAATACCCTTGCTGCCGAGGCCATTCACCTTCAGCCCGATCACCTTGTCCATCGGCACCAGTGACTTCCATGCACTGACCGGCTTGGCATGGCCGGTGTAGGCCGTAATCGCGCGATCGAGCAGATTCTGGACGCGCTGCTCGTCAGGTTGCGCGCTTGTGCCCGCACCCCCAGCCGTTCCGTGGAGCGCGGGATCGCGGGCGATGACAACTTTGGACTTTGTGCCTGCTGCGTGTAGATCGGCGATTGCTGCAAAGGCAAGTCTGTTTGCTGTTCCAGTTGACCCGACAAGCACGGCGCCCGCCGCGGCTTCCTTCAGAAATTCACGCCGACTCTTCATTTTGGTCCTCCTTCGTATTTGCAGCCCTGCAGTTGCGCAACTTAAAGCTTCGACGCAACGCCGCGCGCCAGGCCCAACAATGCTTGCCCGGTATCCGGTGTCGATTCATAGGCAACGATGCGGACCAGATACGCGCCTTTGCGAACAATTACGCTTTGCTCGTAGCAGAGGGCTTCGTCGCCAAGCACAACGCTTTTGCCGTCTTTGGATTGTTCACCTGCGAAAATCTTGTGCGCTCCCGCGGAATCGCTCATCTTGTAGACATCGACAACTGCCTCCACCTCGTCGCGGTACTTGTACTCAGAGGTAGCGACGGAAATCACGCCTGCACTGATGTAACGATCGGCATCGCCATCGATGTATTGCCAAAGATTCTTGGCCGCATAGGCGCGGGTATCGCTTGTCTTCTGCCAGCCGGCAACTGCGCCTGACTGAGGAAAAGGATCGAGTTGAGCTTTCCTGCAACCTATGCCTGCCACGACCGTGGCGAGGGCCAATACTGCTGTCGCCGCCTTCCGATGCTTTGCGAAAATCAAGGGATCTCTCCTTATCACCGCGTTAGAAGTACCTGGCTGCTGGGGGATCGGCTCTCGCCGATGCTGGTGACGTATACGGCCGGGTGTTCCTGGAGCGGACAGGCGTACTCACACGCGCCGCAGCCCACGCACCGTCTAGGATCGACGCGGGGCTGCTTGAGGGTCTTGAGATTGCCGGCCGAGTCGACGACCTGCGCGTCTTCAAGGTAGATTGCTTTCGGCGAAACTGGGCACCACTCCTCGCATACGATGCACTCGGTGGCCATGGCCCATGGCAGGCAGCGGCCACGATCGTAGAAGGCCGTACCCAGGCGCACGGGCTGATGCGCGTCTCCAGCATGCGCTCCCACTCCCACAACCCAGCCTTTTTCTCTCGCCGTGATCTGCCAGATGGCGCCCGTGGGACACACCTCGGAACAGAGCACGCAGCTTGGCTCGCAGTAACCGATCCGAGGAACGAGGGTGGGCGTCCACAGGCCTTCGATCCCCGCTTCCTGGAGGGTCGGATGCAACGAGTTGTTTGGGCAGACCTTCATGCATTCACCGCAGCGGATGCAGCGGGAAAGAAAATCGGACTCATCGAGCGCGCCGGGGGGCCGTAACAGCCTGTCGTTGCGGTCCTTGCCCAAGCTCGTATCGATACGCATGAGGGGCACGATTGCGGCGCCTGCAACCAGCCCCGTCACCGTTCGGCGGCGGCTGAGATCGGGTGAAGCGACTTCATTTTCTTTGCGGAAGAATCGGAACTCGAGGCTATGTTCCGGGCAGCTTCCGATGCAGTTCATACACATCAGGCACTCGGACTTACGCCATGGCGACCCGCCGATTGGATCGTCTCCCCCCTGGCAATGGAGCAGGCAGCGGTTGCAACGATTGCAGCTTTCCTGATCCTTGTGCAGGCCCAGGATCGACCACCGCGAGACTGCACCCAGCAGCGCGCCCAGCGGACAGACGGAGCGGCACCAGAAGCGAGTGACGCGCAGGCTGGCCCAGAGAATGATCAGAAACAGAATGCCAAGCACCAGACCTTGTGAGAAGTGGGCCGAGCGGAAATCGAGCACTGTCGCCTGCAAAACGGCATGAAGGCCCTCGCCGGTTGCTTTCACGAAGGCGATGTGACTATGCTCAAGCGGTTCAAGCACCGCGCGCACTGTGAAGTTGAAAGCGGGCAAAAGAGCGAGACCAACGGAGCGCACCAGCAGGCTAAACGGATCGAGCCATCCAATGACCATGGACCCAAAGAACGCGGCCACGAGGCCGGCGATCAAGACGACATACTTGATCGTCTGCCAGCGCTTATAGCGGTTGGATTCAATGTGCCGCTTGCCGCGCTTAGACTCCGAGGGCAGATTGCCCACGAAATGCTGCAGCGTTCCCATGGGACAGATCCATCCGCAGAAAAACCGGCCCACAAACAGCGTGGGCAGCAAGATGACCAGGCTCAGGATAAGACCCCGATAAAGTGCGTGACCTGCAAGCGCATTGCAGATTGCAACCAGCGGGTCGAGATCGAAAAAGAGCCGGGCGGGCACATGCAGATGCATTTCGCCCGTTCCGCCAGGCATGGCACGCAGCGAGGTGAAGACAAGCAGCGCAAAAAAAAGCAGCAGGAAAAAGGCCTGCGAGATTCTGCGCAACAGCGGCAATCGGGAATGGGACACGCGGCTCCTTCCTGCTCTGTCCGCGAACATTGTGCGTAAAAAGGATCGGTGACGAGGACGGCTCTGGAAAGTGACAAGCGTCACGAGTCGCGTGCCGACAGCTTTTCATCGCCCTTTTGCGCAGCGCGATTGAATCTCCTGTGACAAGCTCGTCGGAGAGGACGACATCGACGGAAATCGGGAATGCCATCGCGGACCTGGTTGGCTGGCAAGGGCATTTGGATTTCAAAACTCGCGGTTGCAAATGGATAGCTCGCTGAGTGCACTGGTTTATTCTCGGCATTTGACCGCTCAATATCCACTGTGTCGTAATCCGGAAATCATGCTCATTGCCGGCTTAACGGCTGCAGGCGGCATCGCAGGTGTAGGTGTGGTCATCCAGATTTGTCAGCGTAAGCGCATGGAAGCTGCTCAGATCGGGCGGTCTGGGCGCCTGCGGAGGCTGTGCCTCGGTAAACTGCACTGCGGACGTTTCGCAGCACGTCGTGCTATGGTTGACCCGCTGCAGTGGAGGTTCGAATGGCGCAACGCTGCGTAATTCGTTTTCTCGTTCCGGTAGTTTTCTCGCTCTTGCCAGCGTGCTCGTTTGCAAGGACGGTCGTGTTCTGGCAGTCCGGATTTCCGTCGGCGGATTCTCCTGCACCGAATGAAGCGGAATTGCGCGCAGCCTTTGCCGGCGCAGAGTTTGAGGATGCGGCCGGTCTGCCCGTTGCTTTGGCCGCTGCGGACACGGACCTGCTGGTGCTGCCCTATGGATCGGCGTGGCCGGAGGCGGATTGGGACGCAATTCTGAAGTATCTGGACCATGGAGGGAACCTGCTCGCTCTGGGCGGCAAACCGTTCACGCGCGCGGCCTACGAGGACGCGAGCGGATGGCATCTGCGCACGGAGAGCACGGCGCAGACGCTGGAACTATTCATCGACGGGTACCAGGAGACGCCGGGATCCGATGGGCTCCAATTCATGCCCAACGGCGACGTGTTTCCGCAGCTGGCTTCATTTGGATGGCGTCGGGCGTTCAGCCCCGTAGTGCGGCTCTCGGTGATTAATTACGATGCGACCGGTGGCGCGACCGGCGGCGAGGACATGGATCTGACCACGCTCGCCTGGGGCGAACGCAGCGGGCACAAGCTGGCGGCCCCGGTGCTTGAGCTCGACCACAACGCGTATCGGTTCGTTGGTGGGCGGTGGATTCTGGTGGCGTGCGAGCCGGATGCGGATTTCTTCAGCAACGGGGAACTGTTGGTGACCCTTGCGGAACTGGCGGTGAGAAAAAGCGACCGCTTCGCCTTCCGGCCGCGGGTGCCGCTTTTCGTGCCGGGTGAAGCGTTGGAGTTCGATTACACTTCCTCCGATCCGCTGGCGGCACAGCCGACAGACGTGCAACTGCACGTTCGCGTGACCTCAGAAGACGGCGAGGCGCATTACGACCACATTGATCCGGTGGATCACGTGATGACATTGCCCGAGAGCGCGGCCGAAGGCAAGGGTTTGCACAGTGTCGAAGCCACGCTACTCCGCGACGGGAAGCCGCTGCGGACGTACCGGTCCGGATTCTGGATGCGGGACTGGCAGTATCTGCTGTCCGGGCCGAAGCTGACCGTGGGCAGTGACTATTTCAAGTTGAACGGCAAGCCGCTCCCGGTGGTTGGGACGACGTACATGTCCGGGGATGTGTCGCGGCTCTACCTCATGCTGCCGAACGCATACGTGTGGGACCGCGACATGGCGCAAATTCATGGGGCGGGACTCAACATGATCCGCACAGGACTGTGGACGACCTGGCAACACGCGTTGGCTCCCGGCGGGCAAATGAGCGAGCCGGCGATGCGAGCGGTGGAGGCGTTTCTGATGTGCGCGCGGCACAACGATCTGCCGGTGCAGTTTAATATGTTTGCGTTCTACCCGGGCGAGTTTGGCGGAGAGAATGGCTACCTCGATCCGGCCGCGCTCAACGCGGAATCGCTCTACGCTCAGGCGTTAGTGGAGCGCTTTCACGCAGTGCCGTTCCTGGCCTGGGACCTGATCAACGAACCCAGCGCAAACAAGAACCTGTGGCGCACCCAACCCGATTACGATCCTTTCGAGAAAGCGGCGTGGCGCAATTGGATTGCGGATCGCTATCCCGATCGCGCGAAGCTGCTGCAGGCCTGGGCTGAACCCTCGCTGGGAATTGGGCGCGATTTGCAGGCGCATCCGACGGCCCTGGGCGCAGAGATAACGGCCGAAGATCCACTGGCGCTCCCCAAGGCTGGAGCGTTTTCATCGGATGCGGCGACGAGCGGTTTCGATCCGCTCAAGGATTACGACTACGCGCTCTTCACACAGTCGGTGTTCGCCGATTGGGTCAAGCAGGATGCGAACCCTGATTCGCAGCACCGGCTCGGAGCAATTGATTACTGTTGGCCAAGATGAAGGTGGCGTAGCGGGACGCGTATCGCCCGCGTTCTATTCGCCGCAGATCGACTTTACGGCGGACCACACATGGTGGGACTATGACGCGATCCTGTGGGCTTCGCTGGCGCCGAAATTTCCAGGCAAGCCGATGCTGATCCAGGAGACGGGTGAGCAGCGCAGGCTCACGCTCGACGACCAATTGCGCTTCAGTGTGCAGTTGGAGGCGTGGCAACTGGAGCGCAAGATTGCCATCGCATTTGCACAGGGAGCCGGCGCGCTGGAGTGGGTGTGGAACGTGAATGCGAACATGGCCAACGACAATGAAATCACGATCGGCGCCGTGCGCCCGGACAGAACCGAGAAGCCGGAAGCAGAGGTTCTGGCCGGTTACGCCGCGTTCGTGAATAAAAGTCCGCAGAGCTTCACGAAGATTGAGCCGCCGGCAGTGACGATGGTGACGTCGCAAGCGCTGCTGTATTCGACACTCGGCGGCCTGGCGCTGGATACACAGAAGCATGCACTGCGCGCAATGGCGTATTTCGATCACACGCCGCTGCGCATGTTGCCGGAGAATCGGCTGGCGGAACTGGGTATGCCGAAGCTGGTGTTTCTGCCGTCGGCGCAGGGTCTGACGGACAAAGCCTGGGGCGAGCTGCTGGATTACGCCGCAAGCGGCGGAACGCTGCTGGTGACCGGCCCGGTCGATCGCGACGAGCATTGGCAGCCGGTGAATCGAGCGGCGGAGCTGGGTGTTATGGCAACAGTTGCTCCACTAGCGGTGCGCGGGTCGGAGCTGACGTTGCCGAATGGGAATACGTATTCGCTCGGATTCCCAGCCAGCGTGCAGCAGGCGGCAACATGGACTATGCGCTTCGCCGATGGAAAATCCGTGGAGATGGTTCCTCATGGCAAAGGCCGGATTTTGTGGGCCGCAGATCCGGTCGAGTTTGCCGAGGGATATACGGCGGTCGCGGCGCTGTATCGCTGGGCGCTGGAGGAAGCCGGGGTGAAACCGACGTTCCGTGAAGTGGAGAGGCTGTCGCCAGCGGTGCTGGCGTTTCCTACTGTTCTGGACGACGCAGAAATCTACAGCTTCAGCAACGAGTCGCTCGATCCACAGACGGTGAACATCGTGGATGCGCTCACCGGCGCGCACATTCACTTCAAAATGCAGGCGCAGCGAGGCGCGGTGCTGCTGCTGGATCGCAAGGGAGTGACGCTGTCGAGCTACGGCGGGGCGGCAGTGGATGCGAAATGATCCGCTCGGAATGATTGGATAGGTGAGTGGTTTGTGCTCCGATCGGATGACCGGCTACTCGGAAATTACTTTTTGATCAACACCTGCGGCGAAGTGTTGTCATAGTTGTAATTTCCGAATTGGCGACAATCGGGGCACAAATCACTCAGTGGACGCATCGGCGTTCCCGGGGAGTAATTCGCAGCTGTGGGGGTTCGCGCGATCCCAGGTCTCCCGCCGCGGCGGGCGAGACCTTGGGCACCCCAGATCGCGGTTAGCTGAGGTTCCTGGGATGCGGGCCATCCGCCCGCCGCAAGTACAGGTTGATTGTCTTAATCGCCAAGGCACGTTCCCACCCGGCGGGCTGTCACTACCCATGAATGATCGAGCGGAACTGACTTTCGCTTGCCTGCGACTTTTTCCAGCGGCACCGGCTCCGTGTTGTCGCCGCGGGCCGCCACCATCACGCCAAACTTCCCCTCGTTGATCAGATCGGTGCAAGCGCTGCCGAGGCGCGTGGCGAGGATGCGATCCGCCGCGCACGGCGTGCCGCCGCGCTGGACATGGCCAAGAATCGTCACACGGGATTCGAGGTGTGTGAGTTCCTCGAGCTGTTGGGCCAGGCGCATCGTGTTGCCCTGATGCCGAATATCAAGCGCGGCGATTTCGCGCTTGGCCTCGAGCTTTTCGTTCAAGGTCTTGGCGCGTTCCAGTTTCTTCTCGGCGCTCAAAAAGATGCGCGCGTCGTCGAGGCTCATCGCGCCCTCGGCTACGGCCACAATGCTGAAATTGCTCCCCCGCTTGCTGCGTTGGCGGATGGCCTCGGCGATCTTCTCCATGTCGTAAGGGATTTCCGGAATGAGGATCACGTCCGCGCCGCCCGCCAGTCCAGCGCCGAGCGTAAGCCAGCCAGCGCGGTGACCCATGATCTCGGCCACGATGATGCGGTGGTGGCTGTGGGCGGTGCTGTGCAGGCGATCAATTGCCTCGGTGGCAATGTCCAAAGCGGTGGCGTAGCCAAAAGTGGCGTCGGTCATCGCCACATCGTTGTCAATGGTCTTAGGCAACGTAATGACATTGATGCCGGCCCGGTGCAAGCGCAAGGCGCTCTTCGCCGTGCCGCCTCCGCCGAGGCATACGACGCAATCGATTCCCCACTTCTTCAGATTGTCCCGGATGACGCCGGTCATGTCCTTCGTTCGGCCGTTCAATCACCATGCGATGTGGCTTGTCGCGGCTGGTGCCGAGAATCGTGCCGCCGATCGTCAGAATGCCGGAAAGAGCGGCGCGATCCAGATTGATCCGTCGGTTCTCGACCAAGCCACGAAAACCGTCGCGAAAACCTACGACCTCCCAGCCGTAATAGCCAAGCGCGGCTTTGCCGACGCCGCGGATGGCTGCGTTCAGCCCGGGGCTGTCGCCGCCAGCGGTGAGAATGCCGATGCGCTTGATTTTTGTGGCCACTAGAAACAAATATGGGCTACGGTGGAGCATTTGTCGAGCCAGGCCGCTGCCCCTCGGGCCGGTCCTGGCGGATTTAGATCACGGTGAGATTGATCAGTGACTGCAATCACAGCGTAACCCGCAACCCGGAGGAACCATCGATGGCGGCATTGAGATGCGGCTGAGCCGCTTTTCATGATGGCTCTGTCAGCGTTGACGGCATTTGGCGCTATCGGGAAAGTGCTGACAACAGTGGTGAACGTGGAACGCGCACGCGCACGCGGCGAAACGTAACGACGCAACGCCGCAGATCCCATGACGACCACTGTGGCCACCGCTGTGATTTCCGGCGCTGGCAATTCCCTTGACCCGTACCTCGATGAATCGCGTAGCGGCGGCGCGGTATCCGTCCGCAAAGGAGAGATTTCATGGCTACCGTTCTCGATAAGAAAGCCGATCTGGCAGGGCCGGGAATCGGCGATTACAAAGAATTGGAACAAATCCTGCCGCGCGACTACCGTTCGCTGCTGACTCCGAAAGAGACGCAACAGGCCATCTTCCAGGTGAAACGCTATATCGAAGACAACCTGTGCAAGGAACTCAATCTGATGATGGTCGAAGTGCCGCTCATCGTGGATGTGGAGAGCGGGGTCAACGACATGCTCGATCGCGACGGGTCGCGCACGCCGATCCAGTTCCATATCTCGAATGATCGCGACCTTCATCCCATTGACGCGCAGGTTGTGCAAGCCGCGACCAAATGGAAACGCGCTGCGCTCAAGCAATTCGATTGCCGGGTGGGCGAGGGCATCTGCACCGATATGCGGGCCGTTCGCAAGGACTATTTCCTCGATCACGACCATTCCGCCTACGTCGATCAGTGGGACTGGGAGCGCGTCATGACCGCCGATCACCGCCACTTGGACTTCCTGAAGGATGTTGTCGGCAAGATATGGACGGTGATCGTTGGCGCGGAAAAGTTTGCCCAATCCCTATTTCCTCAATTAAAAGACCCGCGCTATTCGAACCTGCCCGAGAAGCTGGCCTTCCTGCACGCCGAGGAGATTCTCGACATGTATCCCACGCTGCCGCGCAAGCAGCGCGAGACGGCGGTGCTGCAGGAGTATCCCGCCATCTTCATTATTGGGATAGGTTGGCCGTTGCGGGACGGCTATCCGCACGAGATGCGCGCCGCCGATTACGACGACTGGGTGACCGACACCAGCGAAGAGACGGGCAAAGACACGCACGGGCTGAATGGCGACATTCTCGTCTGGAACCCGGTCACCAAGCGTCGCCATGAACTGACCTCAATGGGCATCCGAGTCACGGCCGAGACCCTGAAGAAACAGCTTGCGATGGCTAAGCAGTTGGACTTCATGCAACTGCCTTATCACCGGGCGATCCTGAACGACCAGATCCCGCTCTCGATCGGCGGAGGAATCGGCCAATCGCGCACCTTGATGCTGCTGCTCCGCAAAGCTCATCTTGGAGAGGTAAGCGTCACGGTGTGGCCAAGGGTACTGAAAGAGATGTGCGCGGAGAAGAATATTTTTGTGTTGGAGTAAGGTCTTGCAAACGCGTGTCCCACACATTTGCGTTTTCTGCGAATGTGTAGGTGTGTGAACGGCTCCTTCCCGTGAAAGAGCTTGAGCGGAAGAATGCGAAGCTAAGGCGGTTGGTGGCTGGACTGAGGGGGGACAAACCGCTGCTCGAGGAGATAGCCTCGGCAAACTCCTGACCCCAGTGCGACGGCGTGCGCATTGGGTCACCCGCTACCCGTCAACCTGCACATGGACGGTCACCAATTCGGACCTCGAATCAATTGTTGGTAAACCCCCTTACCGTGAAGTAATCCTGCGCGGTCGAGCAGTCGCATAGAGATGAAGGTCTGGGCGTTACCCCGACTCATAACTCCTGTATCACCGGCTATACGGAAGTTGCCTTTCGGTACGCATTTCGTCACGCTTTTGGCTTGGATGTCTGCGCGCCCACCAGCAGCGGGACTGACTCCGATCGTGCCAGGAATCACTGCGCACCCCGCGCCGTGCGCGGAAAATGGGTCCGCGACCAATCTGAGCTCAGGAGTCTGCACGTGAAAGCCTCGCCTTCCACCCGCGCCCCCTATTCCATTCTTGACGGCAATATCGGCATCATCATCTTGAATCACGGCAAGGTCAATGCACTCAGCAAAGTCCTTCTCGACGACGTCGTTCTCGCCCTCGACGCCCTCCAAGCAGTTCCCGTCCGCGTGATCGTCCTCCGCGCCGCGAAAGGAGTCAAAGTCTTTTCCGCCGGCCATGATGTTCGCGAACTGCCCATCAATGGCCGCGATCCGCTCACCTACAACGATCCTCTGCGCCTAGTCACGCGCAAAATTGACCACAGCCCCCAACCCGTCATCGCCATGGTTGAAGGCTCCGTCTGGGGCGGCGCCTGCGAGCTGGTTTTCGGCTGCGACGTGATTGTCGCCGCGGACGACTCCACGTTCGCCATCACACCCGCCAAGCTCGGTGTCCCCTACGACATCCACGGAACCCTCAATCTCATCAAGGTCGCAGGCATGCATCTGCTCAAAGAGCTGCTCTTTACCGCCGAGCCCGTCTCCGTCACCCGCCTCGCCGCCTCCGGCGTCATCAATCACGCCGTCCCGCGCGATGAACTCGAGGAGTTCACCCTCAACCTCGCTCGCCAGATGGCCCGCACTTCACCTCTCGTCCTCAGCGTGATGAAAGAAGAAATGCGTGCCCTCGCCAACGCCCATCCTCTCAACGCCGAATCCTTTGAGCGCCTCCAGGCCCTCCGCCGCGACGTCTATGACAGCCACGATTACCAGGAAGGCATCCGCGCCTTTCTTGAGAAACGCGCGCCTGTTTTTCACGGGAACTGACTCTGTAATCGCAACTCTCAACGCTGCCCACCCGCGACCGAATCCAAAAAGAATGGCGCGAGTGGGTCTCTCCCGCCGATAGCGCTTGGATTACCGTCCACTCTTCAATTACTACTTGCGCCCTACCGGACATGCTCGTCGCAGTTTTTCCAGGATTACTCCCCTGAAGTCGGCTAGTGTGCGGAAACCCGCCAATTGTTGAATCGTGGTCGTTTTGAGGACCCAAAAACAGAAGCAGGTGAGGTTTTGCAGTTGAGAAAGATCAGGCCGTCCATCTAAGGAATCGAAAAGAATGGTAGGCGCGATTGGATTCACGCCAACGACCTTTTCCGTCTCAAGGAAGCGTTCTAACCAACTGAGCTTGGCGCCGGCATGCCGCCGCCGCTGGCGCCCCATACTCATAATCGGATATCCTCACCCCTGAGAGGGGGTGAGGAAGATCAAGAAAGCCGAGAAGGTGAAAAGAATGAACTTGAACGTTCCCATCGGGCTCCACAACAACTTCAAGTCGGTTACCGCCGCCCAGGGGCAGAACATGACCGACGTGTTGCTGAAGTTCATTAAGAGCTACATCGCAAAGCACTCGCCGAAGGGGCGGCGCAAATGAAACGTGCCGCTCTGTATATGAGGGTAAGCACCGTCGATCAACACCCGGAATGTCGGTTGCACGACCTGCGCCAGATGGCCGCCCAGCGCAATCTCGAGATCGTGCAGGAATATACGGACAGGATCTCCGGCGTCAAAGCAAAGCGGCCGGGCCTCGACCAGATGATGACCGACGCCCGCCACGCCGCTTCGATGTGGTCTTGACCTGGGCCTGTGATCGCATCGCCCGCTCGACCCGACACTTGCTCGAGCCGCTCGACGAGCTGAACCGGCTGGGCGCGGCGAGTTCCAGGTGTATAGTCGCAGCTTGCGACGCCCTACTGGCCGATTTCGTAACGCATGACAGCCAGCGCTGTTTGATAGGCATAGCGGGCATTGGTGTTGTCGATTTCAGCCTGCGTCTGGTTGAGCTGCGCCTGGCTGATCTCGACGATGCCGCTCAAGCCGATCTTGTAGCGCGCAGACGCCAGATCGAGCGCAAAGTTGGCCTGATCGAGTAACTGCTTGGTCACAGCGATGCGCTGATAGGCAGTTTGTGCGTTCAGCACGGCTGTACGCACGTCTCGAGCAATCGTGTCGCGCAAATTGCGCACGTTTTCCTGAGCAGCTTGAGCGCGCAGCTTCGCGTCCCTGGCCTCAGCATTGAAGAGAAAGCCGTTGAAGACCGGAATGCTTAGGTTGGCTCCTGCGGCGCCGTACCAGGAAGACTGTATCTGGTCGGCGCGCACCGGCGTTCCACCCACGGCGGCCATGGCGGAGAGCGTGGGAAGCCAAAGATCGTGCTCCGCTGTACTGAACTGGCGGGCCGCGGCAAAGTTGTCGTTCATCGCGGCGAGGTCGGGGCGCGCAGTGAATGCGGTGCTGACGAGCGCTTCCGAATCGGTGGGCGCAGGCGGCGGATTCCCGCTCGTCTCGTCGACGAGAGTGTACTGCTGGTCCTGCTCCGAGCCGAGCACGTCATTCAGGGTGGCCATAGCAGCCTGCTCGCTGTTCTGCGCGTCGAGCAGCAAAAGTTGGGACTGCGAGACCTGAACGTCGGCAAAGCTCTTATCGAGATCAGAGCGAATCTTCGCTTTGGTGAGTGCGCCAACCTGGTCGGCCGTCGCTTGGCGCTCGGTGAGTGTTTCCTGTGCCACTTTGAGCACTGCCTGCGCTGTGAGCGCCTGATAAAAAGCCTGATCGACGGTCAGCATAATGTCGAGTTCCGTGGCCCGCTCGCTCTCTAGCTGTGCCTTCGCCGTGGATTCGGCGCTGAGCACGAGATTGTGCGTGCGCCCAAAGTCGGTGATCAATTGGCTGACGGCAAGGCCGCCGGCCGCGCGATTGTAAACCGTGGGATTGTTGAGCAGCCCCGCTGTAATCCGGCTGTTTTCGTGCGAGTCGACGGCTGTCAGATTGCCGCTTGCCATCGGCATTTCTGCCGAACGCACTTCGCGCGTGACCTGGGCCTGCGCCAGCGCGAGCAGCCGCGCCACGCTGATGTTTGGATTGTTGCGGATTGCCATCTGCTCAGCCTGCGCGATGGTCAGCGAAGGCCCTCTAGGCTGCATGGCCGGCTGTGTACCGGGCTGCGTCAGCGGTTCCGTGGCCATGGTTGAGGCTGAAGCCTGTGACAAACTTGCAGCGAGTTGTCCTGTCGGCGCGTCAGGAAGCGAAGGCCTTTGCGCAGGCGCTGCTGCGGGCATTGCAGCAAGAAGAGCGGTGCAGATTGCAAAGTGAAGGACATTCTCAGTTGGCTTAGGCATGATCGATTCCCTCTGCGGCGGCATCTTCGCTGCGCCGTCCGTGGATGACGAGATACACGGCTGGAACCAGAAAAACGGTGACGACCACCGAAAAGGCGAGTCCGCCGATGATGGCGCGGGCCAGCGGCGCATACTGCTCGCTGCCTGCTTCCAGGCCGAGCGCCAATGGAATCATTCCCAAAAGCGTGGCCAGCGAAGTCATCAGGATCGGCCGCAAACGAACGCGACATGCCGTCACGGTCGCTTGCAGGAGCGACTCGCCTTCCTTGTGCAGGATTCCGGCGAATTCGACAATCAGAATGCTGTTCGAAACCACAATGCCGGCCATCATGATCACGCCCATCAGCGACATGATATTCAGCGTGCTGCCAGTAAAGAGAAGAATCAGAACCACGCCGACCAGACCGGGAGGGATCGCCATAAGGATGATGAATGGATCGACGAATGACTTGAACTGTGCCATCAGGATCAGGTAGACAAGCAGAACGGCGATAATCAGGCCGACGCTGAAGTCATGGAAGGCCTCGTTCATATTCACGACCGCTCCGCGCACATCGATCACCGTGTTGCGGTCGTGCTTGGTGTCGGCCAGCATTTGATTGATCCGGGCTCCCACGCCTTGAAGAGCCTCGCTCTTGGTGGATACAAAGATGTCGATTACGCGACGAATCTGGTAGTGATCGACTTCAGTGGGCGTGTTGATCTGGGAAATATCGGCTACCTCGCCCAAAGGCACGTAGCCGGAGGCATGATCGCCAGCCATGAGTGCTGGCGAATCAGGATCGGCCGCTTGGCTTTCCTGTGCCGGAGCGTAGCCGGCAGGCCGCACGCCGCGCAGCGGAATGTTCTTCATGTCTTCGAGCGACATGTTGTCAATCCACTGGTTGGCATATTGCACGGTGACCATGTAGTTGTTTCCGGTGCGCGGATCGATCCAGTAGCTCGGCGCCACCATGCCGTCTGAAGTGAGCGCTGTGATCACGTCATCGACCACGTCGCGCGTCGACAAGCCAATCAGGCTGGCGCGCTCGCGATCGATGTTCAGCGCGAGACCGGGGTAGTTCACGCTTTGCGGAATATAGACGCTGCTCACGTTGGGTATGGCCTGGATCTTCGCGGCAAGTTGGCGAGCCATTTCGTAAGCATGATCCATGTCGTTCGACTTGATCTGAATGTCGATAGGCGCAGGAAGTCCTTGATTGATCACGCCGTCAACCAGTCCGCCCGCCTGAAGATAGGTAGAGAGCTCTGGCATCTGCCGCGCCAGTGCGGCTTGCACGCGCCGCATGTACTCATAGCTGCCGATGCTGTGGTCTTCCTTGAGGCTGGTCTGAACGAAGGCCGTGTCCATCGACGCATTCGTGGTGTAGATCGCAGAAAGGTCGGGATAGACGCCGATGTTCGAGACAATCATGCCCATGTCTTTTGGTCTCACGACGCTCCGAATCACGTTTTCGACCTTGGCGATATAGTCGTTACTCACCTCAAGCCGTGTGCCGCTCGGCATGTGCACATTGATGATGAACTGGCCCGGATCAGTCCGCGGAAAGTAGGCGCGGCCAAGGAACGGGAAGCTAACAGTCAGGAGCAGTGCCAGCCCGCCGAGCATGACGGCAGTGGCAAATCCCGGCCTGCGCAGCACCTTGTAGGCAAATTTCTCATAGCTGTCGAGAAGGCGCTGAAAGCGCGTATTAAAAACGATCAGAAAGCGCCTGAAGAAATTCGGCTTGGTCCCTTCAACGGCATCGACGTCGCCTTCGTGCTCCTTGCCCAACGGGTCCTGGCGGACGAACTTCGCGCAAAAGAGAGGCACTACCGTCATGGCGAAGAAATAGGATGCGAAGATCGAGAACACAACGCCGAGAGCAAGCGGAGTAAAAATGTACTTGCTGACGCCGGTGAACCCGGTCACCGGGAAAAAAACGATCGCAGTTGTAAATGTGGCGGCCAACACCGCCATGGACACTTCTGTGCCGCCCTCCTCCGACGCCTGGTAAGGCGATTTGCCCAGCTCCATGTGCCGGAAGATGTTTTCGAGCACGATGACGCCGTTATCGATGAGGCGCGAGAAGACAAGCGCGAGTCCCCCCAGGATCATGGTGTTGATGGAACCACCCATGAAGTTGACAATCAGCAGGCAGACCAGCATGGAAAGCGGAACGGCGAGTAAGACCGCAACGGTCGCGCGCGGGCTACCCAGAAAAATGAGGATCATCATGCCGGTCATGATCAGCCCGATGACCGCCTCTCGCGTGACGTTGGCGATGGCCAGCTTGACGAAAACCGACTGATCGAAGACCACGGCGGTTTTAAGAGTGTCGGGAATATCGACGAGCTTCTTCACCGCAGCCTTGATGCCATTCACGATCTCGATCGTGTTGCTGTCGCCGCCCTGTTTGAAGATAGGAACGTAGACAGAACGCTGGCCGTCGATGCGGACAATGTTGTACTGCAAGGCTCCGGAATCGACCGCCTTGCCCACGTCGCCCACAAGAACGGAAGAGTTCCCGACCGATTTGAGCGGCATATCGTTCATCGCGTTTGCGTCGGGGAATTGGCTATTGGCGTAAATATTGAAGTCTTTGGAGCCGATGCGCACGTCGCCGGCAGGGAGGATCAGGTTCGAGTTGTTCACTGCCGTTACTACATCGTTCAGGCTCAGGTTGCGCGCTTCAAGTTTGAGCGGGTCAACGTAAATCTGGATCTGGCGATAAGTTCCTCCGTATGGCTGCGGAACTGAGGCCCCCTGCACGTTCGAGATTTGGTTGCGCACCTGGAATTGCGCAAGGTCTTTCAGGCGAGTCTCGTTCAGGCCCTCGCCCTTGAGCGTGACCAGGCAGACCGGCTGCGTCGATGCGGTCATCCCCAGCACCACGGGCGGCAACGTCCCGGGAGGCAGTCGGCGCAAGTCGGCCATGGCAAGATTGGCAATATTGCTCAGAGCCGCATTGGGATCGGTGCCCGGCTTGAAGTAGATCTTGATCAGACTCACGCCGGTGAGCGAGCGCGATTCACTGTGATCCACATTCGCGGCCAGCGTGAAAAACCGCTCAAAAGTATTGGTGATGTCGGCTTCGATCTGCTCCGGAGGCATGCCGTTGTAGAACGTCGCCACGACCACCACGGGCATATCAATCGGCGGAAAGAGGTCAACGGGCATACGCGCTACAGTCACCGTTCCCACGAGCAGCACGACGAGACAGAGCATGAGGATGAAGAACGGAAAACGAAGGGCAAACTTGGGCATTATTGGCTTCCTCCGTTGGCCCCGGATTTGAGGTCGATCATGCCGCCCGACTCCTGATAGGTTTCAGAGGCGGGGGTGGGAGCGAGGATCGGGTTGACTTCTTCATCATCGTGATATTTCTCTTGCCCGCCTATCAGAACCCGGTCCCCGAGCTCCAGTCCGCTCGTAACCTCGGCCAACTTTGATCCCTGCAAACCAACCTGAACGGCGCGGATGTGAATGTGGTTGTTCTCTCCGAGCACGTAAACCGTCTCCTGCTTTTGCTCATTCAGAACCAGAGCTTCAACAGGAATCGTCACCACATTCCTGACGCTGCCAAGCTCGAGCGCTGTGTTGGCGTACATTCCGGGAGCGATCGATAGATTCTCGTTGTCCACATCGACTTCCGTCTCCATGGTGCGCGTCTCGAAATTTACGTCGCGAGTGAAGCGGACGATTTTACCGGTGAAGGAACGGTTGATGGCGTCGACGCGAACCTTCAACTGGTCGCCCTCGTGAACGAATTTGACGTCGTCTTCGGGCACGGGAATCCGCAAGCGGAGCAGGCTGCTCTGCGAAAGCCGGACAATAGGAAGCGACTGGTCATTGGAACCCGTACCGCCCTGGATGAGCGCGCCTGTGTCGGCATAGCGCCACACGACAACACCGGCGATGGGCGCCGTCACGGTGGTGTAGTCTTCGAGTGCCTGCACGCGCTGATTGTCGCTGCGGGCTGCTTCAGCGTGCTGCTGTGCGGCGGCCATTGCGGACTTCGCGGCATCCACCTGCGCCTGCGAGCTCAGATCTTTGGCCTGCGCGTCGTCCAACTCCTGCTGGGCGATGAGACCGGGACGCGTCGCGGCTGCCTGCTGCAGGCGCACGCACTGCGCGTGCACGGCGGAGTACATGGCTTCAGCGCTCTTGAGTTCGTGCTGCGCGCGCAAAATTTCTTCCTGGCTTTGCTTGAGTTCGAAGGCACTCTCTTCAAGTTGAGCTTTCAGTTCCGGAACATCGAGAACCGCGAGCGTCTCTCCTTCGTGCACAATGTCGCCGATGTCGACATTGATGCGCTTCATGTAGCCGCTCACCTTGGGATGAACATCGACCACTTGATAGGCCTGAAACTGTCCGGCCAGCGTGAGCATATGAGAAATGTCGCCGCGCTGCGCGACCGCGACACGTGCCGAAGGAATGGTGGCGGCGCTGGCCGCGGGACCGGCTCCGCCGGAATGGCAGGAATTGATGCCGATGGCTGAACACGCTGCAGCCGTCAAAAGAAAAATTGTTTTACGCATGTCGAACTACTCCTGATTCCCAACACCGTCTACCGCCGCGGTGCATGGAAGCAAATGGGAACTGGGCCGAGTGAGGGCGGGTAGCATTCGGTTGGATGCAGCCCGCTGAAAGCAGGTTGACCGCGAGTTAGCTCCCTTGGCCTTCGCAATTCGAGCACGCCGCGCAAGGTTCTTCACGGCGACATCCTGCAACGTGGGGGGCCGGGCAGACAGATCCTGCACCGATCATTGCGGGAAAAGGACCAAGAAAATAAAACGCAATGAATAAAAAGTTAAGAAGTCGGCGGAGGGCGGAAGAGATTTGAATACGAAAAACCCGCATTAAAGGGGCGCGGACGCCGGCCAGGAAGAACCTCTCCCAGTGCTCGAGAAGAAAGGCCCAACAACATCGGGGTCGCAGTTTGAGAGAGGAATGCAAATGCGGCGCTGGGATGCGTCGGATCCGGCTTTGGCACACCATGTTCCACGACTTCGGGTGAGGCCACGGGTTGCGCCTTCGCGGCGCGAACAGTGCCGCCGAAACCGGCCGACGGACCGTACCAGGCTGTCTTGGCTTCAATTGCAAAGAGAAATGCCAGCAGACAGAGCCCCAAGGCAAGCGGAGCGCGCCGATAAGACAGGGAAGCGGCGAACCATCCCGACATAGCCGTAGTTTACCACGCTGCCTTGATCGAGAAGTTACCGCAGCACACCGGCAGCAATATCAATGTTGATCTCCGGCGACGGCGTGAGCGTATTGTGAACCAGACAGCAGTGCACGCAGCGCATCATGCTTTCGGTCTGCCCCGCTGTCAGTAAGACCGGGCTCGTGCCCCGTACGTGGAAGTTGCCCAGTCGCGCCGGCTCCCCGCATCGCGCTGAGCATGACGATCACATGTCTGTTGATGGTCTTTTGGTTCAAGCGCTGTTCGCGGCCTGCGGCAAACAGAGCCATCGCATCGTCGCGGAAGAGGCGCGAGACGTAGTGCTTGGAGCAGTGCTTGCGAAACCACCGCAAGTCGCGGTTGTAGGCTTTGAGAGTTGCCGCTCCCTTGGTGGCCTTCACCTCAACGAGGAATCTTTCGATGGCGTCATCGATGGTGCGATTCTCGGGCCGAGGTTGGCCCTGCGCATCTTCCTCGATCTCTCTGGCAAGGAATTTGCTCTTCCAGAACCATGCGTTTTTGGCTTCGCGGAGCGATACCGGCAATTTCGCGAACACGCTTGCCGCCTACTGGATCGAGCCAGTCAAGATAGAACTTGGTGCCGGGGCTCTGCCAGTTCACCTGCTTTCCTGCGATGACAATAGTCTCGGGGTTTGGCTTGCCGTCGTGGTTGCGGCCGACTGCATAGAATTGCCAGCGTCCGGCGTTCTTGCGATACTGTGTCAGGCGAGCTTTTCGGGTGGCGTTCCTGTCATCCATACTGTCAAGCTGTTCCACGTTCTTTTTTCCTCGAACCACTGTGCGGCGTGTTTTTCGAGCGCCGAAACTCGTCGGAAGTATTGAGGAAATTGCGGCTCAGATGACAGTAAAAGTGACAGGAAGCGCGAATCAATCTTGTAAAGATTGATGATAAAGGGCGGGAGTAGTTCAGTGGCAGAACGTCAGCTTCCCAAGCTGAATGTCGCCGGTTCGATCCCGGTCTCCCGCTCCAATTCTTCCTCAGGCTCGTCAAGCCGTTTTCGCCGCACTTACGAAACTTCCTCAACCTTCATCACGAGTGCTGTGAACGTGTCCTCTGCCTTCACCAGCATCTGATGAGGCGTTCCCGCCGGCACGTGCGCCACATCCCCCGCTCGCAGCGTCTGCCGCGCCCCTCCGTCGATCGACACGCCGCGCGTTTCACCCGGCGCAATCGACCGCGCTCCATTCACCACTCCGCCTGTAACCAGTGTTGCCTTGCCCGCCAGCACGCAGAACAGGTCAGCAAACTTCTCATGTACCTCCACCTCGCCGTCGCGGCTACGAAACGAAAGCATCGCATAGTGCTGGGGATATTCCTTCAGCGTCTCCGACGCCGAACCATCTCCATGCTTGGCCAGCTTGCGCAGGTACGCCGCGCGCTCCAGCAGAACTGCAAGCGACCAATGATCCACCGGGTTTTTCGGCGCGCCTGCCTTTGGGCTTACTTCATCCAGATCCACATCCTTCAAGATCGCATTCGACAGCAAATCCATGTCGACTCCTTTGCCTCCTCAAACATCCAGCCGCGATTCGCCCTTCACCGCTGCGCCAGTATCCTCGCCCGCTTGAAAACTTTCAGCAGCATCGCTCGCGTAAGCTTTCCGGTGTTCGTGTTTTGCAGCGAAGGATGATAACAAGCTATCGCGATCAGGCCGCCCGGCAGCTTGTATTCCGCTCCGTGCGCAAAGGCAAACTCTCCACGCGACCGCAACATTCCTGTTCTCATCCCATGGGCCAGCAAGCCATCAAACGCAATCCGACCCAGACAGACCACCACGCGCAAATCTGTCAGCAGCCTCATCTCCTCGTCGAGCCAAGGCGCGCAGTTGCGCAGCTCTTCCGGTGTTGGCTTGTTGCCCGGCGGCGCGCAGCGGGCCACTGCCGTTATCCAAAGCCCAGTCAGCTTCATCCCATCGTCGCGCGACACTGCTTTCGCATGCGAGGCAAATCCAGCCTCCTGTAGCACCGAGTACAAGAAGTCGCCCGACCCGTCGCCCGTGAACGGCCGTCCTGTTCGATTGGACCCGTGCGCTCCCGGAGCAAGCCCCAGCGCCATAACGCGCGCTTTCGGATCGCCAAACGATGGAACCGGCCGTCCCCAATACTCCCAGTCCAAATAGGCCCGCCGGCGCTTGCGCGCCACTTCCGCGCAATGCGCGCGCAATCGCGGGCAAAGCTCGCACGCAACAATCTGCGCATTCAACGCCGCAAGAGTCGTCGCTCCGGCCATGAAGGAATTCTACGTCGCAGCACCGCGAGCTTATGGCAAACTTGGTGCGGAGGAGTTCGCACGATGAAACATGCAAGGCTTTTGCTTCTCGCCGGCGATTTTGTCGAGGACTACGAGATCATGGTTCCTTTTCAGGCGCTGCAAATGGTTGGCCACACTGTTCACGCCGTCTGCCCCGGCAAGAAGAAAGGCGATCAGATTCGAACCGCGATCCACGACTTCGAGGGCGATCAGACCTACACCGAAAAGCGCGGCCACAACTTCACCCTCAACGCCACCTTTGACGAGATCGATCCCGCTCGCTACGACGGCCTCGTCATTCCCGGCGGCCGCGCGCCCGAGTATCTGCGCCTCAACCCCAAGGTTCTCGATACAATTCGCCACTTTGCCAAAGCCAACAAACCTATTGCCGCGCTCTGCCACGGCCCGCAACTCCTGGCCGCTGCGGGCGTCATCAAGGGCCGCAAGCTCAACGCCTATCCCGCTTGCGCGCCCGAGGTCGAACTAGCTGGTGGAACCTACGTCACGGTCGACATGATGAGCGCCGTCGTTGATGGCAACTTCGTCACCGGTCCTGCCTGGCCCGCACACCCGGCTTGGCTTGCCAAGTTCCTTGAGGTTCTTGAGGCCCATTCAGCCGCCTGAATCGCCAAAATCCGCGCCCTCCCACTGGATCGCTTTTCGCATGGCGTGCTGATAATCTGTTCGGCATTAATACAAGAGGGGCCCTTATGGTGGCGATAAGAAATGCTGCGAACCCTGCGAAGCGGAGGCTTCAGCGCATTCTTCTCGCTTCCGCAATCCTTTGCTGGTCTGGGCGAGGCGCATTCGCAGATCAATGCCCTGTTCTTCACCACGGCCCGCCCACCGACGCTGAAAAAGCCCTGCTGGCCGCCGACTACGCAAAAGCGGAGACCCTCTATCGCGCGGCACTTGCAGCAGATTCCTCGAGCGCCGCGCTGACCGTCGGCCTCGTCCATGCGCTGCTCCGCGACCAGAAGGTTCAGGAGGCTGCCGATACGGTTAAAGCCGCTTTGGCCTCGGCGCCGGGATTGGCAGCGCTGATCACGCTACGCGGTGAAGTCGAGTTTCGGCAAGGCGAGCCTTGGATTGCGGCTCAGTCTGCCGACCAGTCATTCAAGCTAGATCCGTGTAATCCCCGTACGCAATTACTCTTCGCGGACTTGTTCCGGCTTAGTTCGTTTTACGCTTCAGCTCGTTCTCACATTCTGACAGCGCATCAGCTCGATCCCGATGACCCGGAAATCCGCGGAGAGTGGATGATGACGTTGCCACTCAAGCAGCGCGTTCAGGAGATCGATGCCTACTTGGATGAACCGCGAGGCGATGACGCCGAGGAAGTGCGGCACCTGAGAGATTACCTGGAACACATCCAGAAGCTATCAACCGAGCCGAGGAAACCTTGTAAGTTGGTTTCGCAGATTACGGCCACCCAAATGCCGTTTGTCTACCTGATGCGCGATGCGACACACGTTGACGGCTTTGGCCTTGACGTGAAGCTGAATAACCGCAATGCGCGCCTCGAAATTGATACTGGCGCGGGTGGTCTAGTGGTCAGCAGCTCGACTGCGAAACATGCAGGGCTGCTGGCTTTCTCGCAGAACCAGATTGGCGGCATCGGTGACGAAGGCGAAAGGAAAGGCTTTACCGCCTACGTCGACTCGATCCGCATCGGTGACCTTGAGTTTCAGAATTGCGCGGTCCAGGTAATAGACGGTCGCTATATTCCCGGGGACATCGACGGGCTGATCGGCATGGATGTCTTTTCGCAGTTTCTTGTCACACTTGATTACCCGATGCGCAAGCTATCCCTCGGCCAGTTGCCGCCTCGGCCTGGAGAGGACCCTGGTTCCGCTGACAAATTGAAAACTGACAACGATGACGAGGAAAACGATAGCCAATCAATGGAGAAATCGGAGCAATCTGGACCAGCCGCCCCGCCTGCAAACGCGGCGGCAGAGAAGCCGCCGTCCCACGGTCCTTACGATCGGTATATTGCCCCCGAAATGAAGGATTACACGAAGGTCTTTCGAGTGGGGAATCAGTTGATTTTGCCAGCCTCGCTCAATGCTTCCAAGATCAAACTTTTTATTCTGGATACCGGCTCATGGACGACCACCATCTCACCGCAGGCTGCCCGCGAAGTGACAAAGGTTTATGGCGATAGTTCTTTCAGGGTAGAAGGGATCAACGGCGAGGTGGGCAAGACCTACTTGGCCAACAGAATCGTCTTCCGATTCGCAAATCTTTCGCAAGAGGTGAACGGTGTGTTGGCTTTCGACACTTCGAAGATTTCGAAGGACGAGGGGATGGAGATCTCCGGATTCCTCGGCGCAACCACGCTCGACCTCTTGACCATCCACATCGACTACCGCGACGGCCTCGTTAAGTTCGACTACGATCCGAAACACGGCTACCATTAATAATGGCTTTCGGCTTGTGTTTGTTGACGCTGTAGGCGCTGCCATAAGGCCCGGTGGGCGAGTCGTTAAGTGCCGTCAATGCATTATCCACCTCCGCGGATTTTCGGAAAGGCTCTGTGCCATACTGAATCTGTCTTCGCCTTCCGCGGAAATTGCATTCACTTCTCATGGCTGGCCAACCCAACCCGGAGTTCCTGCGCCGCGCCATCGCGCTCGCAACGCGGAACGTGATCACCGCGGCGGGCGGCCCATTCGCAGCAGTGGTGGTGCACGAGGGCAAAATCGTTGGCGAAGGCGCCAACTCCGTTACCTCGACGAACGACCCTACCGCCCACGCCGAGATCAACGCCATCCGCTCCGCGGCCAAAGCACTGCGGACCTTCACGCTTGCCGGTTGCGATCTCTATACCAGTTGCGAGCCTTGCCCCATGTGCCTTGCCGCCGCCTACTGGGCGCGCCTTGATGCCGTCTACTTCGGAGCCAGCGCCGCCGACGCGGCCCGCGCCGGTTTCGACGACGCTTTTCTTTACGCCGAGCTTCGCAAAAGCGTGAGCGAACGCAAACTCAGTGCGACGCAGTTGCTCGCCGACGAAGCATGGGCCAGCTTTGCGGCCTGGATCGCTTCACCCAACAAGATCGAGTACTGATTCAAAGTGAGTTTCTCCGCGGTCGGAGCGGGCGGAGTCAGCCTCTTCGCGCAGCGGGAGCGCCGGCGTCAATCGTCAGCCGGCCTCGGCCGCTCGTTCTGCCCATCGTTCCAAGCATCAAGAATCCCTGCAGAACAAGGACCAGTGAAATAACAAAAACGAAGCCCTCAAAATGCGCGGACCGCGCGTTGCGCAGGAAACTCGAGCCACCGAACCAGATGAGCGCGAGTGCTGCCGGCCAGAACCACCGTTCGTGGCGCATGTCCAGGTGGAGCATCCGCGCCAGCAGCGTGGCCACGCAAGTGGCTGCAATCAGCAGTGCAATAGCGGCCCGCGACGCGAATCCCTCATGCCGCAGCAGTAATTCCATAAGTGCGAGCCAGCAGCCGCAAATCAAAGTCACGAGCGAATTGAAAATCAAAAGCTTCCCCATCGCCCCTCCCTCCCGAACACTCCGCCGCGCGAGGCTCAGACATTGGCGGAGATACCAAAAATCGGCCCGCAGACGGCCCGAGCGTGGCTCGACAGATTCGGCGTACTCTTCCCGCAGGTCGCCCACTACGGTCTCCTGGTCGCGCGCCGCCAGCAACCGGCCCAGGAGCATCTCTGCCCATCGCGATGGCCCAGGATGGTTCATGACTTCGCCGCCATCGGTACTTTCACTCCTTGCCACATCTTCGCCAGAGTCCTTTGCGCATCCGCAAGCGCTCGATTTCCCACGGCCCCGACCACGTAATAGCGTCGAGCTCGTCCTCCGCGAATTGCGGTGCCTTTCGCCAGCCGGGAATTGATGAGCCCGCGTTGTTCCAGACGGTCCAGGGT
This sequence comes from uncultured Acidobacteriaceae bacterium, assembly GCA_963813015.1. Classification (GTDB taxonomy): domain Bacteria; phylum Acidobacteriota; class Terriglobia; order Terriglobales; family Acidobacteriaceae; genus Telmatobacter. Next base: position 4,360 of record CAWEXN010000009.1, on the reverse strand, counting down.
TGTGTAGACGGCCCCCGCCGCAACGCTTCTCGCCAGCGACTCCTGAACCTGATGCAAGACCGCCCGGCCGTAGGCGCCGTCGCCCAGACGGAGGATTGCCAGCATTACCGCTTGTTCGAACGTTCCGAGCAGGTCAGCCATGTCTACAATGTAGGCATAGATGACTTCCGGTGTCAAGTGACAGAATTCAGCCCGCGCGAAGCAGGAACAGGGCCGTCCGCTCAACTTCAATGAACCTCCGATGACGGCGCGCCACGATCCTTGACCCGGTGCCGCCGCCTTGCGTATGCTGCGAGCGTTTAAGCATGGCGCAGAGCACTTGAGTCAACGCCGCCAGGGAGAGCCCGCATGAGCGCCGCCACGGTCGCAACTCCCGCTCCCCAAATTGCCTCGAAGCCGCTTCTCGTGCGTCGCGCCGCCGTCCTTGGCGCTGGGACCATGGGCTCCCGCATCGCCGCTCATCTGGCCAACGCCGGAATCCCGGTTCTTCTCCTCGACCTTCCTCCCAAAGATCAATTCGCGCAGCGGTCTCTCGACGCGCTCTCAAAATCCAAACCAGCCGCCTTCTTTGAGCCATCCCGCGCCGCGCTCATCACTCCCGGCACGTTCGACAAAGATCTGCCCAAGCTCGCAAGCTGCGACTGGATCATTGAAGCAGTCGCCGAAAATCTCGAAATCAAAACCTCGCTGCTCACCCGCGTCCTCCCTTATCTCGCTGCGCACACGCTCCTCACCACCAATACCTCCGGCCTGCCCATATCTCAAATCGCCTCTGTATTGCCCGTCCAAATCCAGGGAAGATTCTTCGGTACGCATTTCTTCAATCCCCCGCGCTACATGCGTCTCCTTGAAGTGATTCCCACCGCCGATTCTGATCCCGCAGTGGTCTCGGCTTTCTCTGCATTTGCCGATCTCGTTCTTGGCAAGCAGGTCGTTTTTGCGCACGATACGCCCAACTTCATCGCCAATCGCATCGGCATCGCGGTCTTGTTCAGCGCTGCCAACCTCATGCTCGAGCAGGGGCTCTCCATCGAGGAAGTCGACGCGCTTACTGGCCCGGCAATCGGCTGGCCGCGCACGGGAACCTTTCGCTTGGCCGATCTCGTCGGCATCGACATCCTTGCTCACGTGGCCGCAAACTTCCCGCAGGGCGTCACTGGCGGCAAGTTTCCCCCAATTCTCGAAGAGCTCCTCAAGCGCGGGTGGCTTGGCGACAAATCATCTCAAGGTTTCTACAAAAAAATTCGCGGTGCCGATGGCAAAGAAGAGCGCCTCGTCCTCGATCTCTCGACTTTTGATTACCGTCCTTCTGTAAAGCCTGCTCTGCCTTCGCTCGAAATGGCGAAAAATGCCGGCACGCTTCCCGAGCGCTTGCGTCTTCTGCTCGCGAACAGTCCTGCCAAAGACAAAGCTGCCGCCTTCCTCTGGCCATTTCTCTCATCGCTCTGGAACTTCGCCGCCGATCGCATCGGCGAAGTCGCCGACGAAGCCCCTTCCATCGACGCCGCCATGCGCACCGGCTTCAACTGGGAAATGGGCCCCTTCGAAATGTGGGACGCGGCCGGCGTCCCCGAAACCGTCTCCCGCATGAAGGCTTTCGGCCTTCCCGTCGCTGCTCCGGTTGAAAAACTTCTGGCCGCCTCGCGCACTTCTTGGTACTCGCCCGGCCGCGACGCCTGCTTCCAGCCTGCGACTGGCCAGCTCGTTCAAATTCCCGCCATACTCGGCCACGCCCGCGTTGCGGATTTCCGCAGTTCAAGCGCGCCCATTCGATCCAACTCCGGCGCATCGCTGGTCGATCTCGGCGATGGCATCGGCTGCATCGAGCTGCACTCGCTCAAGAACGCCATCGGCGGCGACGTTCTCGCTTTCATCTCCGCCGTCCTCAACCCGTCTTCCGACGCGATCCGCGATTTCTCCGGTTTCGTCATCTCTGGAGACCGCGACAATTTCTCCGTCGGCGCCAATCTGATGCAGCTCCTCCTCGCTGCACAAGAGGGCGAATGGGACGAGCTCGCGAGCCTCATCCACAACTTCCAGCAGATGACGGCGGCCATCAAATTCTGTCCGCGCCCTGTCGTTGCCGCGCCTTTTGGCCTGACTCTCGGTGGCGGCGCCGAAATCTGCCTCCACGCTGCACGCCGCCAGCCTCATGCTGAAACCTACATGGGACTGGTCGAAGCCGGCGTCGGCCTCATCCCTGCCGGCGGCGGCACAAAGGAAATGTTCCTCCGCGCATTCGACGCGGCAATCGCGCTCGCTCCGCCCGACCCTCGCGATCCGCCGTCGCGCTTTGCACAATCCGCCGAACTGGCCACAGCCCTCAAGCGCTCGCTCGAAACCATCGCCATGGCCAAGGCATCAACCTCCGCCGCTGAGGCCCGTTCCCTCGGCCTGCTCGCTCCCGCCGATCGCATCACCATGAACCGCGACCGCCTGCTTTTCGACGCAAAGGCTCAGGCCGCCGCGCTCGCCGAGTCCGGTTACTCTCCGCCGCAACCGCGCACGCAAATCCCCGCTCCGGGCCTTGCAGTGCTCGCCACCCTTGAACTGGGTATCTATTTGATGGGCGAAGCCGGCTACGCATCCGAACACGACCAGAAGGTCGCCCGCTGGGCCGCACACATTCTCGCCGGAGGCCGCATCACTCCAGGCACTCTTGTCAGCGAACAGCATTTTCTCGACCTCGAGCGCGAGGCTTTTCTCTCTCTCTGGTGAGCGTAAAACACAGGAGCGTATCGCCTTCACCCTCAAAACCGGCAAACCGTTGCGTAACTGATTCTCATCGAGCGCTTTCAGTTGCGGTTCGTTCGCGCTGGGCATAGAGTGCTCGTGAGAGTCTTCGATGGTTCGCGCTTTAATCAAATCGGGGCTTGCGGTTGCGTCGCTGCCTCTTCTTTGCTGTTCCTTAACGGCGCTGCCGCAGGATTCGGTTTCTGTGCCCCTCAATGCGTCTGGCTCGATCGTGATCGACGGCCACCCCACTCCCTATCTCATCCGTCATCTTCCAGTCAGCTCGTTTCCTGATCTGCCGCCTGCCGTACAGCAGCAGCTCGACCACCGCGGCTGCCTTATCCCGCAATCCTATGAAGCGCGGCAGCCGGAAAACGTCGTTCACGCCAGCCTGGAACGCTCCGGCTCCTCCGATTGGGCCGTCCTCTGTTCCGCGCAGGGAACGGTCTCCCTTCTCGTCTTTTTTGGCAGCGGTTCAAGACAGCCTTTCACGCTCGCCTCGGCGCCTGAAACTGAGCGCCTTCAGTCTCACGGATCAGCCGGAGTCCTTGGATTCAACTGGGCAATCGATCCCGCATCGTCTCAGAATGTTCACGAAGCACAGCTCGGAATGCGCCGTCCGCCACCTCGCCTTGACCACGACGCCCTCGCCGACTCCGTCGTTGACCGGCGGACCGACTATCACTTTTATTTGAGCAACTCCTGGACCCTTATCGACACGCAGGACTGATCGCCACCTTATGCAATCCTCCGGCTTGACCATCATCCGCCTCGCCATCTAACAATGAGCCAACGGGTTGTTGTTCTGATCGCTGTTCACTGATCACTAACCACTGCTCCGCAGGAGCGTTCCATGCCTGAAGCCGTTCTCGTCGCCGCCGTCCGCACTCCCGTTGGTCGCGCCCCCAAAGGCGCGCTCTCCACCACGCGCCCCGACGATCTGGCCGCAACGGCAATCACCGGCGCGCTGGCCCGCGTCCCAGCCCTCGACAAATCCGCAATCGACGACGTGATCCTCGGCTGCGCGCAGCCTGAAGGTGAGCAGGGCTGGAACATCGCGCGCATGGCTGCTCTTCGCGCAGGGCTTCCTGTCGAAATTCCCGGCGCAACCGTCAATCGCCTTTGCGCTTCGGGTCTCGAAGCAATCGCCATCGCCGATCAACGGATCCGCTCCGGTTCCCCAAGGGTTGTCGTCGCGGGCGGCGCGGAATCCATGAGCCTGATCCCCATGGGCGGCAACAAGCCCAGTCCCAATCCCTGGCTCGCGGACAACTATCCGGCTTCCTTGCTCACCATGGGCCTCACCGCCGAGCGAGTCGCACGCCACTACTCCATCTCGCGCGACGATCAAGATGCATTTGCCCTTTCGAGCCACCAGAAGGCTCTCGCCGCGCAAGCCGCCGGCCGTTTCACCGATGAACTCGTTCCGGTCAAAATCACAACCGCAACGCCGGACGTGCCGCCGAAGGAACCCCACATCAAGGAAAAGGAATTCTCTGTCGACGAAGGCCCGCGCAGCGACACCTCCGCCGCAGCCCTCGCCGCGCTCAAGCCCGTCTTCCAAGCGGACGGTACCGTCACCGCCGGGAATTCCTCGCAAACCTCCGACGGCGCAGCCGCCGCCGTC